>NZ_JAGIKV010000025.1 GCF_017874615.1 Paenibacillus xylanexedens | reverse complement strand
GCGCTTGCATTAGGGTCCATTCTCTCCCCTGTCATTTCTCCGACAGGTGACTCTGCACATGCCGCATCTGGCGTTTCCGGAATTTCGGGTGGTGGCGTGTCGCCAACTGTAATCGTTACATTTTCATAAATGTGATACGGTCCATCTTTGGAATTTTTCCATTTTGCCGTGATGATTGCCGTTCCGACGTTTTAGCAACAATTTGCCCTGTTAATTTTTCTACGTAAACTACTTCTTTTTGGTTAGAACTCCATTCGATTTGTTCAGCACGTTTGGAGACATTCACCCAGTTACCGAATTCTTCTTGGTTGTATGCCTTAGTTCGGATCTCTGCAACCAATGATTTTACATCGTCAACTTGCAGCTGCATGTCTTCTCGTACTCGGATCTCTTTTGTTTCGTTTACGTAACCGGAATAGTCAATTTTTAAAGGCGTTTCATAATCTGCTTGGAACTTCTTATCTCCGTCTTGACGTATGCCATATTGTCGTTTTTCAGTAACTTTGTTTGGATATCCAGTTTTCGTTTCAATGATGGCGAACAATTTTCCTTTCTCGAAATCAGGTTTAGCACCAACTGGCGTGTAGGTTGCAACATCCACATAACTGATGTCATCAATTCCAACTGATTTAACGAATACTTTCTGAAATCTATTTCCCGCCTCATCTTGCAAAGAAGCTGGAACATAGTTGGTAGTATTTATTTTATCCTTCACGGCTTTTTCCATCGGCAAGGCATTATCGCCACTGCTAAATGTTTGGGTTTCAACTCTATCACCCTCATTACGTGTGGCTTGCCATATGTCATAATCTCCCTGAGTCCAGACTGTTTTCGGACGTGGCGTTGCTGTTCCTGTAACTTTAACTTTAATCGTCTGTTTTCCTTTTGCTAGTCCCGATGGCGTAACTTCGATGTCTTTATCTGGATAGCCATTACTGAAATTAGCATCAGCCAGCATCGGGAATATACTAAGCATTATTACTAAGGCTAGTAGAAATGAAATAATAGCCGGAATCTTTCTCATACGTTTTTCACTCATTTCTTTTTAATGACTGCAAACGATCCATCATCCATATTGAATTGATTATTCGGATTATCAAGACTGATGTAGTTGACCACCCACAACTTAATACCATTTTTATATTTCGCGAAAAATTTAGCACTTTCTAAATTCGGTAGAATTTGATAACCAAATTTAGCGTCTAAACCATTATCAATACGCGAACCACCAGTCATGTCGATCACACCATTCGAATAATGTGAGATGCTAAAATCTTTAGCTTTTGGATAGATAGTTAGCTCCGAGAACACAGGGAATACATTTCTGTTTTTGTAAAATGATTTATCTAAGTCATCTACGAATAAAGGTGCATAGATACTTTTTTTCTTGTTCCAATCGCTAATATTCACCCCAATTAAACGATGAAACACAAGGCTGCCAGATCCGTTCCTGAACGTTTTTCTCTTACCTGAGATATCCGCAATGGACGTGTTTCCCGTTGTTAAATTAGAAACTAACTCAATGTTGGATTTTTCCGTACCTACCATACGTAATTCATTCAAATCATCAAAGCTTGTTGCTTCTTTTTTCAGCACATTTTCGAGTCTTAGTAAAATAGCAGAAGATTCAGCACGAGTGGTCGTCTTATCCATTCCAAACGATCCGTCTGGAAAGCCGTTCATCAGGTTGGTTCCCATTGCAAGCGCGAGGTAAGGAATTTTGTCTTGCGCGATTCCTGGTTTAAACGACTCTTTGACTGGAAGTAACGTTCCTTTCGTTTCAGCAAATGCTGTTTTATACTCATCACTGGAAGCAACCAATCCGGAACTCAACCATTTAGCCATTTCCTCGCGAGTAATCGGAGTACTTGGTTTAAATCCGTTTGGATAGTCTTTGGTATTAATGAACCCCAAAGTAACCGCCCGATCCACCTCAGCTTTACTCCAGTGTCCCTTCAGATCCTTGAATGAATCAGTCTGGGCATCTTCCGGATGTGTCATGTCTTTGGCTACTCGTGAAATTAGGGATGCAAATTCTGCTCTTGTTACCGAAGCATTGGGCTTGAACAATCCATTACCGTATCCTTTGAAGTATCCCTTGGAAACCGCAGATTCAATAGCAGACTTTGCCCAGTGATTAGCTTGTACATCTTTGAAGGTTGTTGTTGCGGCAGAAGCCTGGGAAGAAATCAATGTCGATATGACTACTACAGCACTCATTATGGGTAACATTATTTTTTTCAACTTTTCCACTCTCCGATTAGTTAGATTTAGTTTGGTTTGGTCTTTCTAGTTTCTGCATTTTCTTTGTGAAGCCTTTGTTTCTTTACACGGTTTGCTACTATGTAAATTTTCACTGTGCTCCGGAATCTGCTTGTATAAAATCTTCTGCCTTCTGATTAATGTAGTCCACCAGTTCCGACGTATGCTCCAGGTGCCATTCATCCAGCTGCTTAATACTCATTTGAAGATCCCACACGATGGGTACAAGTCGCTGACTATGGCTGCTCTCGGTATACTCGAAAAAGTTCCGTTGAATCCGTTCAAAGGTACGACTCATATCCTGAGCTTGTCGTCTCCATTTGTCCGCAGTCTCTTGCAATTCCTCAGGAGTTAGCTCTATGGTCCCTGCGGAGTATCCACCAACCACGTTGGCCACCGATTTGAATCCTTTGGTCAATGTGTCCCATGCTTCGCGCGCGTGATCAAGTATATTATGCTCCGAAGGCTTTCGCGGAGAGAAATTTACTCGTTCTCCAGTAACTTCATCATAAAGAGAATTATCAATATATCCATCTTGATCGAAGCTATAGTGCTTCATATCGTGATATTTAGGACCATCCTCAAAAAACGTATCCACTACCTTGGCCCAAACGTTAATGCCATAGTTTTCATTTCCATCTGCATAGTTAGAATCAATAAGAAACGTGGCCCCCACATGCCGCTCATAACCTCCAAAAAAACCACTTGCAATGCCATCTCCAGGATGTATAAAGTTAGTCACTTGTCCATCAAATACCCCCTCCTCTGCTTTCCTTCTCATCTCGGGAGTAAGCGATGCTACGACTGTAGGAGCGCTAAAAGTAACGGCATTTAATCCAGTGTATACCGCTGCATATTGAGCATTAGCACCTCCCAAAGAATGACCCGTTAGGGAAAACTGTAAGTCTTTATGTTGGTCTGTCATGCTCTTGACATAGCTTTCTGCCTCATAGAGTTGATTAAAGCTCCCCACATTTTTATCTACCGTCTTTTTGACATCGCCAACCCAATCATTTAATTTTGTAATGCCTGACCCATCTTCAACCCCACGTGAGAAATCTTTCCAGAACTTCGGTTTCCAATCTATTGCACGTTCTATGGTTGCACCGATTTCGGGGAAACCAATATGTAAAGCATCCGTTCTAAAATCTGGAACAGATCTTGCCGGAATTGCGTCCCCTTCTGTTCCTCGAAATGCAATTACTGCTTGCTTCGTCTCGGGATTGTAGAATGTAACAGCATCCATACCAGATACATTATGTTTCTGATCTAGCACTTCCCAGCCAGGAATATCTGTGAATTCTTGTCCGACTTCTACTTCATCATATGAATATTGCGACATTACCTTGTAATTTTGATCTGTAATCATTTCACTAGATAAGCGTTCTATGTTCATCACATCCTATATTATTGAATATTATATCCTTTTTCATTAAGAGCCTTCTTTAGTTGTTTACTATATCCGAAAGATTCTTGTTTATTTGTTTCATAGTTTATATAAACACTAAAAGTTTGATCTTCATGTCCTGTTACATATCCATAGATAGTGACACGACTCATCGCCATTTTAGGTAGAATTTTTTTTTGTGTTATCGTTACATCTAATTTATAGGTATTCTTCAGATATTCAATTGCCATTGCTTCTGACCGATTTATAATTTCTTGATCCTTTATTTTTTTCTCATTCACACCTGCACAGCCCCCTAATATTAGTACCAACATAGCAGCCAAGATGATCATCACCATTCGGTACATAATCTTCCCTCACTTTCAATTCGCTCCTGCTTTCCTGGGTGAAACATGAATATTACTAGAAATTCTAATTTGAATGTAGTTCCCTCCAGTGCGTCGGACTAATTCTAGACTGTATATTACTTTATGGTCTTTGCTGTAGACTACCACCTCGGACACGTTACATACTTGGAACCTACAATAGATACTCCTGCTAATAGAATTAATAATTTAATAACAATTTCTCCATTCAAATAATCACTTTTATTCCTAATTATGTACGTTACTATTCAATACAAGAGCCATTTCATCTAGTCTAATAGGTTCAAAGAAAACAATCATATTTGGAAATAGTAAGAATATTTTACCACTAAACTCTCAAAAGAGGTAGGTATAAGGTATGATTGCTGAATCCTTCGAATCAAGCATGGGATTTGGCTACAACAACAGGTCTAGACTTATTAGCACCATCATTAACTTTCGATTCAGGGTAAAACTATAGTTATAGTCTTATAAGTTATACAAATTTAAATTAACCCCGATGAAGCCTGCACCTCGCAGTACCCACCGGGGTTATACTATGGTATCCAATTACTGTCTACGAATTTAATTCTCCACCAACTTATCCTATCTCGTAAAATCATGCTGCCCGATGGTCAGCAGCGTCGGCCTGCTCTTACTCCACACCGACGTGGCAATCTTCGGATTGTAATAATAGAGCGCTCCGTTCGTCGGATCAGCGCCATTCAATGCCTTGCGAGCAGCCCTGTAAGAAGTCTGGGTTGGCTTGGTATTAAACTGCCCATCATCTATAGCCGTGAATTGCCCTTTCTGGAAAATAACCTTCGAAATAGACGACGGGAATTCACTCGAATGTACCCGATTCAACACAACCGCTCCTACAGCGACTTGCCCTTCAAAAGATTCTCCGCGCGCTTCACCATGGATCAGCTTCGCCAACTGGCGTAACGTCTCGCCTTCGGCTTTAGCCTTTTTATTCAGCCTGTTCAGTGTCGCCGGACCTGCAACTCCATCTGCACTTAGTCCCTGCGCCTGTTGGAACTTGCGTACAGCACCTTTGGTGATGGTACCGTAATATCCAGTCATTCCAGCATCGAAGTAGCCCAGATCGCTTAATTGCTCCTGCAATTGCAGCACATGTTCGCTACGAACGCCCTGTTCCAGCTTCTGTGCTCCCGCAGAAGGAGCTGCCACGGTCAATCCCAGCGTCAATGCGCAGGCACCGAGAAGCATGCTGACCCGCCCTGCTCTTTTGCCAGCCATGTTCCCCTTCCCATGAGTGACTTTCCGACTGACAGTGATAGGTTCCATGTTGTCAGCAAACGTTAATTGATCCAGCCCCTCATTCGTGCTATCAACTGTAGTCCGTTCATTACTGTTCATATTGCTTCCCACTCCCACCTTCATCTCTTTCATCTCACTCACGCTATCTAATTCACTTATCATATTCTTTTCATTGATTTCATTCGGTTGATCCATTCCAATATTATTCTTCATCATTCCATTAACCTCCACTTTTCTGAATCCAGATCCCACATCTTCCTCCTGAATCCTCACGGTTGGACATCCCGAGTGTCATTATAGGATATAGAAAAAATGAAGTCTATCGGACCGATGACGCAGTGAAAAAACGACGCTGAACATAACAAAAAGAGGCATGAGCCCATGGTCACACCATGGTCATACCCCTTCTTCTATCAACCATATACCGCTTGTCCAACCCGTTATTTCCGTAGGCAGGCAGACCCGTACAAAAGTTGCGTTGTATTTATTGACAATTACTCGGCCAGTTCCTGACCCTTCGTTTCCCGGCCCCAGAACAGTACAGCTGCTGCGCCAATGAGGATTGTCACGAAGAAAATCGTGAAAATCAGGCTGATTGCCACTTCGCGCTGAACCAGCATACCGACCATTAATGGAGCAAGTACGCCACCGATTCGGCCAACCGATGTGGCAAGTCCAACACCTGTCGAACGAACGGAAGTCGGATACAATTCCGGGCTGTAGGCATACAGACCACCCCAGGCTCCCAGATTGAAGAAGGAAAGACAGATTCCTGCGGTCAGGATTGTCGCTTCCGTTGTTGCCAGTCCAAACGCAATCGCACTGAATGCAGTCAAGGTAAGATACACAACAAGTACGAACTTGCGCCCGTAACGTTCAATGAAGTACGCGGCGGTGAAGTAACCTGGCAACTGTGCGATCGTCATGATCAGCACGTATTGGAAACTTTTAACCATTGTGAAGCCTTTTGCCATCACAACCGAAGGCAACCACAGGAACATACCATAATAAGAGAAAATGACGGTAAACCACAAAATCCAGAGCATCAACGTTGTACGGCGATGTGGTGCTGACCAGACGGTAGCCACTTTCTCGCGGAACGTGATTTTATGAAGCTTGGTATGATTCTTGTACCGCGGCGGGTCCTGAATCGCACGACGCAGATACAGTGCGTAGAACGCCGGAAGCGCACCAATGGCAAAGGCAATTCTCCATCCGTACTCCGGGATGACAAAGTTCGCAATGAGTGCTGATACAATCCAGCCCCCTGCCCAGAAACTTTCCAATAATACAACGGCACGTCCCCGTTCCGCTGTAGGCATCGACTCCGATACCAGTGTGGATGCAACGGGCAACTCTCCGCCAAGTCCGATACCCGCAACCAGGCGCAGTGCACACAATACGGCGAATCCGGTCGCCAGTGCAGACAGACCGCTTGCAATCGTAAAGATTAACAAGGTCCACATCAGAATGGCCTTCCGTCCAAAACGGTCCGCAAGTGCACCTGCAAGCAAAGCACCTAATGCCATACCGATGGAGTTAATACTCGTAAGCACACCGACTTGTCCGGGACTGAGACTCCATTCCTTGGCGAGTGCAGCCACGATAAAGGAGATCATACCAACTTCCATCGCATCAAACAGCCAGCTCATGCCGGCACTGAACAGCAGCTTGCGCTGCTTGGGATTCCGCAATACTTCCAGTTTGCTCATCACTTATAGCTCCCTTGATCTCTATGTAGTCATTCTGACACTAAATCATTATTATGCAGAATGCTTCAGAAATCAATGCAAAATAAGCTTTTCCTTCCGATTTCTGCGATACCTCACCCCTTGAGTGAACCCGCTGTCAGACCTGCTACAAAGTAACGCTGGAGTAGAAGGAACAACGCAATCATCGGAATAGCCGTTACCAGCACACCCGTAAGCATCATCGGATAGTTCGTCACGTATTCCCCGCGGAACTGCATAAGTGCGAGCGGTAAAGTGAGCTTGGACTTACTGCTGAGCATCAGCATCGGAATAAGCAAGTCATTCCAGACCATGACGAGCAGGAACGTAGCCGTTGCCGCCAGCGAAGGTGCAGCCAGTGGCAGTGCAATCCGCGTATAGAGTCTCCATTCGCTGGCCCCATCCATACTGCCCGCTTCCAGAATCTCCGAATTGAGCATGCGCATGAAACCTGTCAGCATAAATACTGAGACAGGCATCAGCATAGCCGCGGATACGACAATCAGGCCCGTGAGACTGTCCGACCAGCCGAGGGTACGCGTAAGGGAATAGATCGGCAGCATACTCACCTGGGATGGAACGATCAACCCTGCTACGAACAGAGCAAATACAATTTTGCCTACACTGCCGCCCCAGCGGACAATGGCGTAAGCAATCATGCTGCTCAGCAACAACTCAATTGCAACCGTACCAAGCGTCACGACCAGACTGTTCCCGAAATATTGCCACATCGGCTGATTGCGGAACATGCCAGTGATGTTATCCCATGTAAACGGGTCCGGCCAGCTGAATGGACTGGTGAAGAAGTTGCTGCTTGTTTTGAACGAGGATACAAATACAAAGTAAAGCGGCACCAGAATCAGCAGCGCGTACACCAATAAGATCAGGCGATTGAACCATTTTAAAAACATGTGAACTCCCTTCTGCCTCGATTATAGGATGAATGCTCCAACATCAACCTCAATAACTTACCCGGTCGGCACGCAGTGCCTTGAACTGCAACAGCGTCAAGAGCGCCAGCAACACCAGGAAGATCATGGAACCGGCAGAAGCCAGACCAAATGAATAGCTGCCAAAGGCGGTATGATAAATATATGTTGTCAAAATTTCAGTTGCGTAGTTCGGGCCTCCGTCCGTCATTGTGAAAATGAGGTCAAATGCCTTGAACGACTGAATCGTCGTATAGGCCACAACAATCGTTGCCGAAGGTGCCAGAAGTGGCCAAGTCACGGTACGGAATACCTGCCATTTGCTGCCGCCGTCCATACGAGCCGCTTCATACAGTTCTGCCGGAATGCCTTGCAGACCTGCGATGAATACAATCATCATCTGTCCGGCATGTGCCCATACCTGTACTGCAGCGATGGAATAGATGGCGATCTTCGGATCACCAATCCAGTTACGAGCGATGCCGCTCATCCCCGCTTCATTTAACCCATAGTTGATCAATCCAATGGATGGATCATACATAAATGCCCAAATCAATCCAACCGATACGGAGGACAGAATCGCAGGCAGGAAATACAATGCCCGAAGCACAATGCGTGTCTTGGTATTACGTACCAAGAGCAGAGCCAGGACAAGTGAAATAAAGGTTTGTGCAATAACAACCGTTAACATGAACTCCACGTTGTTGCCAAAGGCTTTGCGGAATACGATGCTGCTGAGACTGTCCTTGTAATTATCCAGCCCTACAAATGCATACGACGGGGATACCCCATCCCAGTCCGTAAAGGAATAGAAAAGCCCCGTCAATGTAGGAAATACGAACAATCCAACGTACAGCAGCAACCCGGGGATCAGAAATAGGGATAGCTGAAGACGGTTTTTCATCGTTTATTTCCCGATATGCTGATCAATGATCGCTTGTGCCTGCTGTGCTGCTTCTTCTGGAGAAGTGCCGCTCAGTACAGCCTGGATGGAGTTGGTTACTGCTTTTTGATTATCTCCGTTCAAGATGGTGAACCGTGGCTGGAACACGGTCTTTTTGGTTGCCCATTCTCCGGCTACCTGAAGCTCAGGCGTATCGTACTTCACATCATTCACCGTTACATTTTGTCCCGTTTGGTTGGCATAGTCACTCGCTACATCGGGATTGCTAAGGAATTCGAGGAACTTCTTCGCTTCTTCCGGATGTTTTGACTTGCTGTTCACCGCGAGCATGAACGTAGTAGTATGCACTCCTTCATACTTCGCTTGATCTGCACTTACTGTAATCGGTGCAAGCAGTTTTTGCTCCAGGTTCGGATTCTGCTGCTTGTTCTGAGCCAATTGATATGATCCGCTCGCCAGCATGGCTGCTTTCTCTTGAATAAACAGTGCGCCAGCCGCAGGGTCTTTCGTACCCAGTGCATCCTGCTGGAAGTAACCTTTATCGTTCAATTCCTTGATTTGAGTCAACGTTTTCAACCAAAACTCATCCGTCAGTTTGGCTTCGCCAGCTTCTACTTTGGTAAAAATGTCGTCACTCGGTGCATTGTTCATCACCATCGTATTCATGAATTGCCCTGGGCCAATGTCCGCTCCGGCAAAGGCAATCGGAATGATGCCATTGTCTTTAAGCTTCTGGCAAAGTGCCAGGAAGCCTTCCCAATCGGTCGGTGGCGTTAATCCGTATTGTTCAAACAGTTTTACGTTATAGATTGGATCGTTATATACGAGTTGATACGGGATCGCATATTGCTTGCCATCGTGCTGTCCTGATTCAATCAGCTTTGAATTGTAGGCCGACAGAAACGATGATCCGGTCAGGTCCGTGAACAAGCCGGCTTTGGTGAAAGCTTCGAACTGTGCACCCGGGAAGGAGGCAAATACATCCCCTACCGAACCGTCACTGATTTTGGATTGTACGGTGGACTGATATTGATCGGAGGGCAGTGTCTGCATCTCCACTTTAATGTTCGGATTAGCTGTCTCAAAAGCGTCAATGGTTTTGTTCAGTGCTTCCACATCTTCTCCACGCCAGTGCATGAAGCTAATCGTAACTTTGCCTGAACCCGAGGAGCCGTTCTCTCCAGATGACGCGTTATCCCCACCGCCGCAAGCTGACAGCAGGATGGACATCACCAGCATACTGACAAGCGGCAGGATCAATTTTTTGTTTTTTTTCATGAAAGACGACCTCCTGAGGATGCTTGATATTTTAACTAAAGAATGTTTATACTGACCACTCCGATGACAGAATAACCTTCCGATCGCTGTTATCCCCAGATTTATTTGATTCCTTTTTATAAAAGGAAAAATCCGGGGATAAAGGCGAACGCTTCGCTTCTTCACGTTATTTCTGTCCTCTCCGTTTTCGTATAAAAAGATTAGTTAAACTTACTTAGTTAGTAGTAACTTGATGCTGCTTCTGTCTTGTTTTCCATTTCTCACGAATGATCGGCATCACGGTACGTCCGAAGATTTCGGCTTCTTCCAGATGCGGGTAACCGGACAGAATGAAAGTCGTAACGCCGAGATCTCCATACTCCATCAAACGTTCTGCGACCTGTTCGGCTGTACCTACAATAAGGATCGCACCGCCGGAACGCACAACGGACAAGCCTGTCCATAGGTTAGGACCTACGACAAACTGCTGCTTCTCGGACAGTTCCCGTAACTCGTTCTGTCTGCGTTGGTTGGTTGCATCCGTCTCGGCAAAAGCGGCTTTGGCCTTCTCGATCGCTTCTGGTGGTACTTTGCTAATAATCTCCCAAGCCGCTGCCCATGCTTCTTCTTCGGTATCCCGAATGAGTACCTGAGCACGCATGCCGTAACGGAGCTGACGATCTTGTCCTGTCTCCTCTTTCACCTGCTGACGGATGACCTCAATCTCTTCAATCTGCTCCTGAATCCAGTCATGAGGCTCGCCCCACATAAGGAACGTATCCGCATGTTCAACAGCGACCTTCTTGGCAATCGGAGAACTTCCTCCCAGATAGAATGGTGGATGCGGATTTTGCACCGTCTCCGGCATGCCTACCGGTCCTTTGAAGTTGTAATACTGGCCGTTGAATTCAGGATTGGGATCACTGGGTGCATCTGCACCAGATTTTGAACCATTTCCAGCAAACTCCGTCAGATTCAGTCCCGTCGATTGGGTCCATGAACGCTTCATGACTTCCATATACTCGCTCGCCCGCACATACCGTTCATCATGCGCATGTGCCAGTGGATCGCCGAGTTCCTCCAGATCGCGAACAGAACTGCCTGTCACTACATTGATCATAGCGCGACCACCCGATAGCTGATCCAGTGCCGCTCCCATTCGTGCAGCGAGTACGGGCGTAACCAATCCCGGGCGAATGGCGACAAGGGGACGCAATGTCTTCGTGTGACTCATCACAGCCGAGCCAACCACCCATGCGTCCAGACAGGCTCCCCCAGTTGGAATCAGTACAAATTCGAATCCTGCCTTCTCCGCCGTCTGTGCCACATCGATCAGATAATCCAAACTTGGCTCCCGCTCCGGGGCAACCCCTACATACTTACCATCCCCTGCTGTAGGCAAAAACCATCCAAACTTCATTTCTTCCTGTTCGCTCACAAAAGTCAATCCCTTCTATGAATAAATAAAGTCTCATGTTAAAAATAAGATCACTGTTCTGCAACTTGTCCGTTCCGGTTACGAATCGTTCTTACGATCACTGTTATCCTTGAATTTTTTTTGATTCTCCTTTTTAAAGGTTAAATTTCAATGATAAAGGTGAACACTACGTTTCTTCAGAATCGATTTCGTCCCCTCCACTACGTTTGCACTCGTTTAAAACTTATTTTAAAGTGTGCCTAATTTCTAACTCATTTTCAAAGTAGGTGTCCAAATGCCGATTAATTAACTTGGTTTAATAGGTATGGACATCATAACAATTGATTTGTCTGTGAGCAATGTCATTTCGCGGCAATTTTATTTTGTCATTTTGTGGTCTTTTCTCAGATTTAGGTCTTCCTGATCTTGAATATATATAAAACCCACCTGTATAATAGGTTTAAATACATGTTCAAAAAGTCTGGTTTTCAGTACCGAGAAGATGGAATGAAGCTAGAAATGGAGTAGTGGAGCGTAGGAAAACTACGTGAGCAACCACAATGTTTCCAAAGGAAACATACTTCGTAAGCCTCCCGCTTATTTCCGCTGAATTTCAGCTTCGATGTCGATGATGCCACTAGGCATGATTCGTAATCAAAAGTGGACTTTTTGAACTACATCTATAAGCGAAGCTTTTAGAATGTACAAACGATACTTATATAATAAAGAGGTGTTCCTGATGACCGAAAGCATGAAGGAGGACCACCATGAGTTTTTGGAACTTATTTTCTTCACTCCATCTGAATTCGAGAAAGCTGGTGGCGCCTGGCCGATTCGCATTGGCCGTAATATAGCCAAAACCAACTATCATATTGGCCCGCGTACTACGCCTTATTATTATTTGCTGTTTGTACTGGAGGGGGAAGGTACATTCATACAGGACGGACAGCATCATGCCCTTCGAGCCAGGGATGCATTCTGTCTGTTTCCACATGTTACGCATGAGTACTGGACAGACCCGGAGGACACGTTGCAGAAAATATTTATTGCATTTGATGGTGCATACTCAGCCGAACTGCTTTCCCGAATTGGACTTACACCCGACTCTCCGTACCGTTCAGGTGTACTGACACCGGAGACTGCAAGTGCCATGCGCTCATTCATGGAGGATGTTCGCAAACCGCAGGACGGAGCGAGCGATCTGGGACGACTCACCCGGTTTCTAACTCTATTCGACCGAATTGCCCGGTCCCCCGCAACCAAAGGATTGCAACCGGATTCAGCCACACCTTGGCTCCAGAAAGGCAAGGAATACATGGACATTCATTTTGCAGGCGGCATCTCCGTGGAAGGTGTGTCCGCTCATGCGGGTGTGGATCGAACCCATTTTGCCAAACAGTTCCGCAAAGCCTATGGTCTGTCCCCTGTGCAATATATCCAGCAATTGAAAATGAATCAGGCCAAACGTCTGCTCGTGCAAACTTCGCTAAACTTAACCGAAGTGGCTCATTCCGTAGGTTACCCGGACTTGTTCTCCTTCTCCAAAGCGTTCAAAAAGCAAGTCGGTTTGCCGCCCAATCGCTATCGCACAGCGGAGAGCACGAAAGAATGAGGGAGCGACCTTTCGCTCCCCAGCCTATAATCCATGCCTCATGCACCACGCCTTATGTACGATTGTGTAAGATTGTCGCCTTTACCAAATTAAAATGGACTCCTGGGTTTCATATCCTTCACAGCATAGTGCTGCAAAACCCATTTGAAATCCACCACCAAAAAAGGCAAGCCCCATCTACCCGGGACTTGCCTTCTTTCTATACTATAGTCTTGACGCACGTACTCGAAACTAGGAACTTTTTACGTTGATGTATCGCTATTCCTTCTCCTCATTCTTGCGCGCAAGCGGAATACCGTTCTCTTTCGCATACCATGCTTCATAATGATGCACAGCCACACCTGCAAAAGAAGAATGAGAGGTACCGAGATCAAACACCTTTGCCATCTCTTCATTCATATTGCTAACCGGTTTACGGAAAAAGGTCAGGTGATCCCCCTCGTGTGTATCCGCGAGTTCCGCTCCGATCCAGACTTTCTTGCCGAGATCATCCGCTTCGTCCAGTTCTTCCTTGGACAGATCATACATCTGCTGCCCACTATCCCGGTAAGCCATAATGGCCACCGCATCGAAGTGGGAGATCACCCAGCGACTGAATGTACCCTCACCTTCAGCCGACTGGCGGGCATCAAGCCAGAACGGAATGGCAGCGCTCATGTACAGTCCGGCATCCTCGCCGGCTTTCGTCCAGGCCTTCATGTTGTTCTGCCACTCTGCAATGACGCTGCTCTCCTCGTTCTCCCAGCGCTTCAGCTGATACGGTTCCACATCCAGTTGAATGCCTTCGAAGCGTTCATTCTTGGCCGAAGCTGCATTGTATGCTCGTACTCGCTCGATAAAAGCAAGCCCTTCATCCCGCTTCTCCTCATAGGCCCAGTCTGCATGACCATTAAGTCCATGCACTTCAATCTCAGCCTGCCGGGCAGCCGCAATGAATTTGCGATATGTTGCGTCAGGCACCTCATCCTGGATTTGCAGGAAGATGGTATCCACGCCCTGTTCTTTGGAGAAAGCAATAATCTCAGGTGTCTGCTCTGCAATAATGGACGCGTCCCACAGCCAGGTCGCTTTGTGTTCCTCTGCCGAGAACCATTTGAACATCCAGGACAGAAGCAGCAGGCACAACACTACAGCCAGAATAGCCCATTTCGCCATACCCACCAGCTTGCCCCGTTGCCTCATATATTTTCTCAGACGAGCAACGCTTCACTTGGCTCAAGCACAGGATGCTGTACCGAGTGACCAATCTTGTAGATATGCGGATGTGTGTACGAACGGAACGCATTACGTGTATCCAGAATCGGTACACCCAGCTCGGCAATATCAAAGTAAGGCAAATCGCTGTGGTTGGTGATCAGCACGATGCAATCGTACTTCTTGAACTGTTCCAGATTGAACGCTTCGCTGTGTACGGTCTCCCCATGCTTATCATGGAAGGAATCCGCGTGTGGATCGTAGTAGCTAACGTTAGCTCCACTTTCCTTAAACAGTTCATATACTTCCAGTCCTGGTGATTCACGCAGGTCGGCAATATTAGGCTTGTACGACATGCCAAGGAGCAGAATATTGGATTTACGTACGGATTTAGCGTATTCGTTCAGAATCGTTGACGTTTTGTTCAACACATAATATGGCATGTTGTCATTGGTGGATTGCGCCAGCTCAATGAATTTGCTATAGAAACGGAAGCCTTTGGCCTTCCATGACAGGTACATCGGATCAAGCGGGATGCAGTGTCCACCGATGCCTGGGCCTGGATAGAATGGCATGAAACCAAATGGTTTCGTTGCTGCCGCGTCAATAACTTCCCAGATATCGATACCCATGCGGTCGCACATCATCGCCATTTCATTTACAAAGGCAATGTTCACGCTGCGGAAGGTGTTCTCCAGCAGTTTGGACATCTCAGCCACTTTTGGTGAAGATACCGGTACTACGGTTTCTACATACTTGCTATATAATGCTGTTCCGAGTTTCAGGCAGGCTTCCGTCGTGCCCCCGATTACTTTCGGCGTATTAAATGTTGTGAAACGTCCGTTCGACGGGTCCACACGCTCAGGTGAGAAGCAGAGGAAATAGTCTTTACCTGCTTCTTGTCCGATCTTGTCCAGCTGCTGCTGGATCAGTTCTTCGGTTGTACCTGGATACGTGGTGCTCTCCAGCGTAATCAGCATGCCTGGTTTCATGTGCAGTTTAATCTGATCCACAACGGTCTCGATGTAAGACGTATCCGGGTCCTGATTCTCACTAAGCGGTGTCGGTACGCAGATACTAAGTGCGTCGATTACGCGCAGCATGCTGTAATCTGTCGTTGGCTGGAAACGGCCGCTTTGCATTACTTTTTTCAACTCATCGGACGAAATATCGTGAATATAGGAATCTCCTTGATAGATACTTTCTACTTTGGACGCATCCAGATCAATTCCGATTACCGTGAAACCTTGATTGACCATTTCCACGGCAAGTGGAAGTCCTACGTAACCGAGCCCGACGACGCCGAGTACAGCTTCTTTATTTTCAATCGCATTCAGTAATGTGTGGAATTGTTGATTCTCCATGATATTCCCTCCGGGCAGTGTATTTGGTGGTGCTTAAAATCCATATAAATAGATGAGTGTCTGTGCTCTAAATGTTGCTCTAATCTATCTGATTCATAGTGTAAAAAAAGTTCTTACTTTGCACTTCACACAATCAGCTGTTCCAAGCCGTCTTCTAGTGCAGGCAGCGTCTGATTCGGGCATCCAACTCTACAGGTGAGAACGGTTTGGTCATGTAATCATCCACTCCGCTGCGGAAGCATTGACTGATCGTCTGCTCGACACGTTGCTCGGTCAACACGACAATTTTGGGTGGCTGCTCCATCTCCAGGTTCTGGATATGATGGATGAACGGCAGACCGTCGATGCCATACAGATTCAACTCGGTGAGCACCAGGTCAGGTGTGACTTTCTCGATTAACTCCAGTGCAGCCAGTCCATCTACGGCTTCATAGGTTTCGTATCCCTGCATCTTCAACCGCAATTGCAGGAATTCGCGTACCGTAGGATCGTTGTCCACAATCAAAATGCGTTCCGGCTCGTCCGCCGTATTGTCCAGCGTGTAGATATGAATTTCCGACGAATCTACGAGCTTCGAGGACTCAGCCATATGCTGAATAGTTGCCTTCGAAGGGCGCTCCCCTTCCGGGAAACTGGCCAGTGTAATCTGTGGATCGGCACCGGGTACAGTCTCTTGCAGCTCATGTTTGATCCGAAGTCCTTCATAATGAACTTCATCCAGTGACAACCCTGGCAGCAGGACGGCAATCGCCTGGGTAGCCCCATCCTTCCAGACCTGGAAGGCAGACTCACTCGTTTGCTCCAGATGTGTCCTGACCTGCTGCTCAGGTTGAGAGTTTCCTGCACAATGGATGAACATTAAGCCGCATGTTTCGGCACCCGTTTCCTTCAATCCCTGTTCTACACTTCGGTACACATTAACGGCAGCCTCACGCTGCAATGTCGCCGTATTTGGCATGTTCTTTTCCACCCTTCTCCTCGATTATCTATATAAGTCCAAAAAATATTATTTACACTGACACTCCGATGACAGAACAGCCTTTCGATCACTGTTATCCCCAGATTTTTTGATTCCTTTATACAAGGGGAAATCCGGGGATAAAGGTGCACGCTTCGCTTCTTCAGGCTTTTTCTGCCCTCTCCGTTATCGTGTAAATGTCTAGTTGGACATATAATTGCTTTGATTATTCTGTACTTAAGCGGCTTCGCTTGTTTTCTTCTCATCCTCGGACCAGCTTTGACGTGTCATGGTACCCCATGAGTTGTTGTTTTGCATGAACTGCACATGTCCCTGCAATCTCCACAGTACGCCGAGCTGATGGTAGCCCACGAATTTTAGCGCGGAGTAGACCAGCATTTTGACCAGATCGGAGAGTTTGTTGTAACGTTTGAAAGCAATCTCCTCCAGGACAAGTGCGCCTACACTCAGCAGATAACCACTCACAAAGTTCAGTAGTCCGAACAGAACCAGAATCGGCCATTGCGTCATATCCAGAAGGACATATCCAGCGAGAGCCAGAAGTCCGGTAATCCGGAAATACGGGTTGAGCGCTTCAAAAAGGACGTTATATGGCATGGTCACCATACCCATAACCTTATATTTTGGATTGAACAACATGCCACGATTCTCGATCATGTTCTTCAGATTCCCGCGGCCCCAGCGCTTACGCTGACTGGACAAGATCCGGTAGGAATCCGGTGCCTGCGTCCAACATACGGCCTCAGGACAGAAGGCAATGCGGTACTTCAATTTGTTTTCCAGCATGTAACGGTGAAGTTTGATGATGATGTTCATGTCTTCCCCAGGATAACCATCCCGGTATCCACCTACGGCGATAACAGCGTCCTTACGGAACATACCGAAGGCACCGGAGACAATGATCAGACCGTTCATGTGACTCCAGCCAATCCGTCCGCCCAGGAAGGCTTTGAGATATTCAATGGACTGGAACATGGGCCAGATTTTTCGTGGCAGCGATACATCTTGCACCGCCCCGTTTTCAATTTTGCAGCCATTGGCGATCCTTACATCTCCACCGATAGCTACTGTCTCTTCCGGATTCTCCATATACATGCGTGCCATGCGGATCAGGGCATCCTTCTCCAGCAAAGAATCGGCATCGATGGAAGAGATCAACGGATAATGGGACAGGTTGATCCCGGCATTGAGGGAATCGGCCTTACCGCCGTTTTCCTTATCAATGACATACAGATCCGGGAACTCCGGGTTATGGTAGATCCCACGAATTTTCTGACAGGCGATCTTGCCCCGAATCTTCGTATTGGGTACTGGCTTCAGACGATATTCTTCCAACAGGATATTCAGTGTCGCATCACTGGAGCCATCATTCACAACAATGACTTCATACGTTGGATAATTCAGCGTCATCAGGCAGTTCACATTTTCAATAATCGTCAGTTCCTCGTTGTATGCCGGTACCAGCAGAGAAACCGAAGGTACCAGTTCCGAGCCTGACAATGTATTGTATTTGGAATAATGCGACCGCCGGAAGATCGTCCAGATGTTACGGAACGATAAGGCCAGAATGGAAAAGTAGAGCGTATTTACAAAAACAACATAGTAGATTGCGACCATGCCGTAGATTAATAGTAGATCCCTAAGCAGTGTAATCCCCTCCTACCGTAGCGACACCTGTACGTTTCTTGCTGGTTCTGTTCTCTCGTACAGGGCCAAAATAGCGATCGTACAGCAGTCTTTTTTTGTTATGTGCAATCATCTGCTCTACAGCTCTGTCATCGGTTCTCGTGTGCTGCATGGTACTCTCAATCTGCTGCATCGCAATCTCGCGTTCAGCAACTGTACCTTGCACCGCAGCCTGACACAGTGCTTCGAATCCCGGCTCGCCGAGCTTGCTCAGACTCTCCGCACTGTTATATCGAACTCTCCAGTCCTCATCCCGCAGCGCTTTACGCAGCAATGGAATACTGCCAGATGCATGCTTCGAACCGAGCGCTTGTACCACTTCGGCGCGAACTTCCGGATCGGGGTCCTGGATCAGCTTCAGAATGGTCTCATCCCGGAGTGCCGGACTTGCGCTAAGATACAGCTTCACCGCTTCGGCACGTACATCCTGATGTTCTGCGCCTACGAGTCTGTCGAGTGCAGGCATCACTTCAGGTACAGCTTGCCCCCACATCGCAACCAGTCCGACTTTGACAAAATCAGGATTCCGGTCTTCCAGCAATTCGATTAGAATTCTGCTCGTATCCAGACTCGTTTCAAGTAGAATGTCTGCTGCCAGGTGGTGAATTGAATTGCCTTTGGTTAATAGCAACGCCAGCATGTCTTTCAGTTCACCTTGTCGAGTCGTACATCTGGAGATAGAACGACCAATCATAATGGCCATTGGGCCCGGCTTCTCATCCTTCAGCAATTCCATCAAACCCGGAACGGCTTCGGGACAACGCATGCCACCCAAGCGATAAGCCGCATCAATCTGGCGACCGTAACGCAGACGACCCAGTTCCTTCAGATCATGCTCTACGAATCCTGCTTCACGACACAGTACAATTAATTTGTCGCGATATTCACCCTTGAACTGGTCGATCCATTCAATCAGCCTGTCCTGAATGACTCTGCGTTCCAGCGGAGCCAGCTTGCCTGGTGGCAGTCTGAGCGGACTATTCTCGGTTAAAGCCGTTTGCAGATAGGTGAAGTAGTCACGCTGCTTCAATTCATAGAACGCCGTCTTGCGTCGTTTGCCATTGTGGGACATTTTCATGGCAAACAATACGATGACGCCTACAACAACAAGTGCGATACAGATGTACAAAAACAGATAGGCCAAAGCCAAACTTGGAAACATGTGAAAAGGTCCTCCTTTATACTCATTTATTCGATCTTAAAACTAGGAATTTTTTCGTAGCTCTTCTTCATTTTTTCGTAGCTTAGCTTCAGCCGTTCACTATACTGCACCTGCTCCCAAGGCTGCCAGCTATATACCGGCAAAGTCTTCAGGTCCAGGGTCGTCTGTTCACCCCCAGGCCAAGATACGTTCTTCGTGGCGCGGTCCGTTAACCACGGAATGAGGGCAACGCCTTCCACAGCAACTGTGGAGAACTCACGTCCATTCTTGAGCGGTCCATAGTCGATCGCTTGCAGCGAACTCGGATCACCGAACCCGAGCAGCATCCAGGGAATTCGCATCTCCACCTGATTGCCGTTATACTGCCATGCCGTTAATGAATCCGTATCGGGCTGGCCGGGAGCCGTCGTTCCTCGCTTCAATGTTCCGACCTTTTCATTCATGAACGGTTGAGCAGATCGGGTATCTGGCGGTGTCATCCTCAGGCTGACTGCCAGATTCCATGGGTGGAACGGATCTGCGGAGTCTGACTGCTGATCTGGCAGCATGTCGTATCCTTCTTTGCCGTACAAACGCTGATTAAAGTCATAATCCTTGGCAATTTCCACCTGTGATTCTTCATCCTGCCCCAGTGTAATCACCGTCTCAAGACCATCACTGAGCGTCCGGCCCGGGAGTAATTTGTCAGGCAGACTGCCTCCAGCAAGTGTATCGGTCCCAATTCGCAGCACTGTCTTCTCCGGGTCAAAAGGTTGATCCAAGGTCAGCCCAATATACAGATAAGCTTCATCATGGGTCATCTTCATTTCCTGAATACCGTCCACTTGGCCCTGCCAGGTCTTGACCTCTTCATCCTTCAGATCATCCCAGTCATCCAGTGATCCGTCGATGGTCAACTGTTCCTGTTTACCGGGGTCCATGGCAAGCAGGCCAAACATTTTCTCGTTTGTCAGTACGTTCAGCCAATATGCACGGCGGTCAGCCGGGATTTCCAGTGGCATCGTGTTCCATGTTTTTTTGAACCATTCATCCTGCCACATGAACACAATGGCTCCCGAATACCCCTCATCATAGATATCCTGCGTCAGTGACGCGTCAATATCTCCCTGCTCTACTTCGTTATGTCCACCCTGATTCCGTCCACCCATACCCAGATGGGAAATACCAAGAGAAGAGGGTACGCCATACTCTGTAATCATTACAGGCATATCGGAAAACTCGGCTTTTAGTTTGCGCAGATAACTTTTGTACGTGTTGTACTCACCGTTCTCATCCTTGATGGTTTGGAGTGTTTGATCGATATGGAACAGATCCGGGTAATACGGGTACACATGGTAGGCTGCAAAATAACCTCCCTGCCACGCCTCCGGCTGAATATGTCGGGCATCCACACTGACGAGATCCTCTTCATACAGCGGCTCGCCGGGATGATCCAGCACATCGGTCGTTACCCAGTTGGTGAAGGTCATCGGATGTTCCCACCCATACTTCTTCTCCAGGACCGCCGTATGATCCAGCAGCTCTGCGAGCCAGTTCTCGAACGGTGATGCTTCTGGACTCGCCGAGAAATGAACTCCCTTGTACTGCGGCACGTCCGCATGTTTTGCGTTTGTGTTGTCCACCATCGCCGGGTCCCATTCCGTCCCCACATGCCAGGCCATCAGGTATTTTCCTGCATTTGTTTTATATTTGCCGCTGGACTCTCCCTGCTTGGCAGGAATGTTCGCATCGCCATAGACAGCAGATACGGCCTTTTCAATCTCCTGCTTGAACGTCTGCTCAATATGGGCCGCGTAGGCATCCTGTTTCTCAATCAACTCTTCTTCAGGTGACCATATGCCCTGTATAAAATATAACGGTTGCTCCCGGCCGCGGTTATATTCGACTAATGCGGAGTAGAAAATCGGTTCGTGAACCGTGTATACCCGGATTACATTGGCTCCCAGATCCTCGATCTGCTGGAACCACCGCAAGTAATCCTCTTTGGTCAGCGGGAATTCTCCCGGGTAATGCCCCGGTGAAGTTGCGCCCAGGTTGACACCTTTGACGAACATCTCCCTCCACGTTCCATCTGGCCCGTATTCCATGAACCGGTCTCCATCGGTCTTGAATTTCATCTCCGTGCCGTTCTCCGCTGTGTACGTAACGAGCTTGGGTTGCATATAGTGCCATCCGGCAAATATTCCACCAGTCACCACCACTGCTCCTGTCAATACCGTTAATAGCCAGCGTCTTCGTCTTTGTCTGCTCATGTCTTTAGATTGCTCACCTCTCTAATATGCATCCTACTTCAACATCGAATGGTCCAACATGAAGTTTACGAATCATTCCGCTTCGGATGTCCGCTTGGTAGAGATGTCAGCGGTGTAGTTCTCACTATAGCGCTAAGACTCTGCATTTGTATCTAGGCTGATGGAAGCAAACATGAAATGGAACATTCTGCCCATAATTCGTAAAAAGAGCCATCAACTAGCACCGGGAAGCCTCTGAGATACGTCTGATTCCCAAACGCTAATATTTGCTGGAATCGCATGGATTAGATACCCTGCTGATCTTGCACTTCTGGAACCTTTATTGTTATGTGCAACGCGGGTACAGGCAACGTTTGCCGTTTGAACACATACCCCATTAAACGCGAGTCATAATTTAAAGTTGCGGACCTTTTTACAGTATTAACCATAAAGATTACAAAATTGATACTATAGTCCGATAACGCATCAGCGATATTCCGCGTCACATCAAGGTTTTCTGAAAAATGCAGAAAATCAAAAAAGGACATCAGTCCCCCCCTATAGGACTGTGCCCATTTATAACCCTTTTACAAAAACCTAAATGAACGCCCGGTCATCACCCATAGGTCACGGATCTCTCACATTAAATGTAAAAAAGCACATCTTATTTCCTAATTTCTGCCTCTAATATAGCTAACCACTAATTGTGTCCAATTTGCAAAATAATTCCGGTTGCCGCATTTCGAATTGTCGGATATGCTTATAAAACAAGAACACTTGTTCCATACTGTAAATAAACTGTTAAATGTCGATGTTCAAATGAAAATAATTGCTTCTTAACATAAGAGCTTAGCATCACGAATAAGGAGAGAAGTCTTATGCCCCGCCAAGACAGACGTGTCATCATGCTGGCAGACTGCCAGTCATTCTATGCCAGTGTGGAGAAGTCTGCACATCCCGAATACAAGGACCGCCCCCTCGTTGTCGCGGGAGATCCGGCACGCCGTTCGGGTATTATTCTTGCGGCCTGTCCACTCGCCAAGTCCTATGGAATTACGACAGCAGAACGACTGGGCGAAGCGCTCGCCAAATGTCCGGATGTTGTTGTTGTTCGCCCCCGGATGGCCGAGTACATTCGGGTGTCCCTTCATATTACGAGCATCCTTCAGTCTTACACCGATCTGGTGGAACCCTATAGTATTGACGAACAGTTTCTCGATGTCACCGGAAGCCTGGATCTGTTCGGCAGTCCCGAGACGATTGCGCGCAGCATTCAATCGAGGGTGATGGATGAGACGGGTGTGTACATTCGGATCGGTATCAGCGATACCAAAGTCGTTAGTAAGATGGCCTGTGACCTATATGCCAAAAAAGTCCCTGGAGGCATCTGCACGCTGCCTCGCAAAGATCTGCCTTCAACCATCTGGGAGAAGCCTGTGCGAGACATGTTCATGGTCGGTTCCCGCATGGCGCAGCATCTCTACAAGATGGGGGTCCATACGATCGGTGATCTGGCCCAGACCCCACTGTCCCGACTGAGAGAACGTTGGGGTGTGAATGGGGAGGTACTATGGCGTATCGCCCGCGGTATTGATGATTCCCCGGTCAAACCCGGGACATATGCCCATCAGCAGCAGGGTATCGGACATCAGATGACGCTGCCCCGGGACTATGACTCCTGGGAAGATATCAAAGTGGTACTGCTTGAACTGGCGGAACTCGTCAGTCGACGTTCCCGGGACAAATCACTCATGGGCCATGTGGTCTCGGTTGGATGTCGCGGACAGGATTATGATCGGCCAACCGGTTTCTCCCGCCAGATGAAGGTGAATGAACCCACCAACATTACGGATGAAGTATATGATGCGGCAGCAGCTCTGTTCCTGCGCCATTGGGACGGATTACCCATCCGCCGCATCAGCGTGTCATTGACCGGACTTGTACCCGATTCCGAAGTGCAGCTGTCCTGGTTTGATGACCGTGAACGCAAAAGAGAACTGGAACGTGCCACGGATGATATCAAGCGCAGGTACGGAGAAACCGCCATTATGCGGGCATCCTCCCTCTGCTCGTCCGCGCAAGCCCATGAACGTTCTCATAAAATTGGAGGTCATTATAAATGAGTAAAAAATTGCAGCAAAACGGTATTTTCGAATCCTCACGCATGATGCTCCCCGAACACCGGGAAGCCTACATTCTTCATCAGGAACAACTTGCTCCTCGTACCCGCCCATCCCTGGATGCCCAGGCTGCGGAAGAAATGTCCCGTTTGCTCAGCAACTCGATGATGCTTGGAGATAGGGTCACTATTACGTTGTTTCACGAACATGACGATATCCGTTACACGGGGCAGGTGCTTCGGCTGGACCGTCCTGCCCGAACCCTCAGACTACTGATGGAAGATGGGTCCCGGGATATTCAGATGAACCTCATTACAGATGTGGCCCTAGCCAATGACTGAAGGGGTATATACCCATCCCGATGTTGTGGATGTTCCATGATAGATGCAGCATAGCCGCTGCCATGCAGGACTGTCTTCCTACACTTCCAGGTGAATACCAAAAGCAGCCGACGAGACATATCCAGACCATTCACTTCGTTCTAAAGAAGCAAAATATCGGATATGTGATTCATCGGCTACATATAAGGGTAATGCTTCTTTTTTCTGAAAAACTTCTTAGAAAAAGCTCCAGTCAAATTCCTTGGACAGACGCTCCAGCAAATGCACACCGGCAATACTGTTGCCTTTGCGATTCAGAGCCGGGCCAACAAGACCTATGCCGAATTGTCCCGGTACAAGGGTCAGAATTCCACCGGATACTCCACTTTTGGCGGGCAATCCGACCTCGATGGCAAATTCGCCTGATGCATTATACATACCACAGGTGGTCATGAAGGTTTTGGCAATCTGAACATAGCGACGAGGGATGAGTTCTTCTCCCGTAATTGGATCTGTTCCATTATAGGCCAGAACGAGTGACATTCGAGACAGATCTGCACACGTCACTTCAATGGAGCAATGACGGAAATACACGGCAAGCACGTCTTCAACGTCATCCTTAATGACCCCGTTGTGCTTCAAAAAGTAGCCAAGTGAACGATTCATATGACCGCTCTCCGATTCGGACTGGAATACCTCTTCGTTATAACCCAGCTGATCATTATTCGCCAGTTTGCGGAAAAACTCCAGAATGCGGCGTGATTTTTCTTCCTTACAGTCTCCTCCAACAAGCGAGGACACTGTAATCGCACCCGCATTGATTAATGGATTGAACGGGATTCCGGGTTCAACCAATTCAAGCTTGATCATCGAATCGTAATCGTCGCCTGTCGGTTCTTTTCCTACATTAAAGAAAACTGCTTCTTCCCCATGATCCATCAGGGCCAGAATAAGGGTAAATACTTTGGAGATACTTTGCATCGTAAATGGGACACCGCAATCCCCTGCTGACACATAGTTTCCTTCGGCGTCCATGATATGTATACCAAGCTCATCCTGAGAGGCTTTGACAAGCTCCGGGATATAAGAAGCCACCTTACCTTGCCCGGTGTGCAAACGACTGGTCTCCAGCCACTCCGGCAGTAATGCATTCAGACGTTCCATGGTTGAATTGCTCATATGTCATCTCCTCCACATCTCTATATAAGCAAGCATCTTGCATGAAATGTGCATGGGTGAACTCCCATGGTGATAATGAGCTCCATCTGCATCCATGCAAGATGCCCTATACTATCTGATTACCCTCAGAACAGTTCTTTTACCGCTTCATTTGAAGATTTAACTCCAAAATCTCACCGGGAAGACCATCGTAATCGCCTGTCCAGGTGGATACAAAGTTCTGTCTGGTCAAGATCCGGCGGGAAGCAGCGTTACCCGGATCGATAACTGCATAGAGTGATCCAATCCCTGCGGCTTGTGCCTGAATAATCAACCGTGACGCTATCGATGTGCCTTGGCCTTTGCCCCAATGTTCAGGCAGGATCATATAACCTATCTCAGCCTTGGTCGGGTCCTCCTGATCCGGAATCAATTTGGCATACGCCACACCGGCATCATCTTCGCTAAATACCCGGTAATGTCCGCAAGTGGAACGCTCATTATACTCCAGCATGGTCTCGAATTGCGTTCTCGCCTCTTGCTCAGGTAGTGCACGTTCTGTAATCTGTTTCATTACTTCCATATTGGAAACCAATGCATAATAATCATCAAAATCAGGTTGTGTGTATTTAATGAACTTCATGATATGCCTCCTCTGGGGTACATAACTTGTCTTGGTCTTGTTGAATTCACCTAGAGTATAACAGATGCGAATGATGGAATGCACACAAGGCAACACGCTTGCAGGCAGCCAGATGGTCCGCTAGGCCAACAAGTCAGCAATCTGACAACTGTAGATACCAAAAAGCGGCCTCAACTGGAGACCGCTCTGTTTTCAATTACTTTTAAGATGAAGAATTATCCTCATTCTTTTTCTGTACCTGTGTTTTTCATGACCTTGCTGATCTTGTGCTTGTTCTTTTCTTCTTACCGCGGTTTCATTAATCACTTTACTGGCTTAGCTTGCCCGTGATGAAGGGTTAAGGTTCATCTGTTTTTCACGTTGACGAGCACGACGACCTTCACCTGGAGGGGTAATGATCAGTGCGAGCAACAGCGAGACAGCGCAGAGTACAGCAATCACGATGAAGGTTAGATGGAATCCGCCCAGCAGGGCGCTGATGAATGATCCTGCCAAAGCACCGAATCCAAATCCCTGATAGATCACACCATAGTTTTTGCTCTGATTTTTCAGTCCGAAGTAATCGGCCACAATCGCCGGGAATACCGTAATGTTACCGCCAAAGCAGAATGCAACGGCCGCCACACAGGCGAAGAAGATCCCGAAGGTCAGTGGAACCAGACTAAGTGTCATGACAGCTACGGCTGTAACTAGCAGCGCACCAGCGATGACCTTCATTCGTCCTACTTTATCCGACAGCGCACCGAGAATAATACGTCCTGCCGTGTTAAAGATTGCAACCATGGCCACTGCGTTTGCAGCTGTAGCTACATCAAGACCTGCAAGCTGTACACCAATATCTTTGACAATACCGATCAGATACAGGCCACTCATACACGCCGTGAAGAAAATAACAAACAGCATGTACGCTTCTTTTGTACGCAGCATCTCTTTCACCGTGTAATCATGACGTGCTACGACTTGTTTGGATCCTTCCTTGCTTGCCGGAGCCTGTTCACGAACAACCGCTTCGCGGATCAGGAATGATCCCGCAACGACCAGAACCAGAACGATAATGCCCCAATACATAAATGCCTGAGCAGGACCAACGGCACCAATCAATGCCGTGTTCACATATTTGAACAATAAACTACCGGTACCAAAGGCTCCGACCGAGATCCCCGAGATCAGACCTTTACGCTCCGGGAACCATTTGATCAGATTAGACAACGACGTAATGTACGCCGTACCATCTGCAAAACCAACGACAAATCCAGCCAAAATGTACAGCAATGTTAACGAGGTGACTTGGGAACTCAGAATAAGACCCAGCCCCAGTACAACCCCGGCTACACGGATCAGGCGCTGAAGACCCCAACGTTCCTGCAATCGACCTGCAAACAATGTGGCAAATGCCAAAGCAAAACTGGTAATTGAAAAAGTTATCGCGACCGAGCTGACGTCCCATCCGAAACGGTCAGACAACGGTTGATTAAATAAACTCCAAGTATAGATGGTTCCAAGACCCATTTGTACAATGATGGTCCCCAAAACAATAAGCCAGCGGTTCATTTTTGTAGGTGCAGATGTTGATTCAGGTGTTGATGAAACGGATGAAATGGTTGCTTTCATCGTGATCTCCCCTTTGCCGATGTCATATACATGAATGCGTTCACAAGCTAATCATACATGAAAGGGGATTCATCACACCGTTTTGAGCATGAGTTGCATCAGATGCGGAATGAAATGCTTCTAGATGCGCATGAGTTGCCTGAATTCTTTGGCCTTCCCGCGACTCACGGGCACTTCAGCTTCCAAATCGCGCAGACGGAGCAGATACGTATTGTTGAACCAAGGTACTATTTCACGGATTTGCGACAGATTTACGACGTACGAACGGTGGCAGCGAAAGAACGTATCCTGTGGCAGCCGGCTGTGAAAATCCGATATGCTCACTGGCATGGTGAACTCCCCATTTTTGGTATATACCTTCGTCACTTTCTCTTGTGCTTCCGCATAGTAGATATCTGCCGTATCCGTAACAATAATATTGTCATTCCGCAGCAGATTAATTCTTCTGTCTGTATGGGAATTCGTATCTCGTTCTCGTACCAGTTCACCATGCGCAGCAGATCCGTCCGCCGTAGTGGCTGGTCCATCCTCAACATGTTGCTCCACCGGCGCATGATCACGTTTGAATGCGAGCTCCAGCTTTTGGAGCATTGCAGCAATTCGTTTCTCGTCATACGGTTTCAGAATATAATCAAACGCCTCCAACTCAAAGGCTTCCGCTGCATGTTCCTTATACGCCGTAGTAAATACAATGTAGGGTTTCGTTGCAAATTTCCCAATATGATGGGCCAGCATCATACCGTCCAGCGAGGGAATATTGATATCAAGGAAAATGACATCTACTTCTTGTTCCTGTAAAAATTTCAGTACATCTAGCCCGTCTTCAAGGCGGTCCACCACTTCAATCTGACTATGTTCCTGGATTAAATAATTCAATTCCTCACTCGCCAGAATCTCGTCTTCCACAATAAGAGCTCTCATTGATCCATCATCACCTTGTTACGACATCTCCTTTGGGCACATCAAATAAAATATCCGTTCCTTGTTCCAGCCTTGTAATGGTTACACCTTGTCCGTAGATAAGCTTGACCCGGCGATGCACATTATATAGCCCGATCTGGTTACCAGGCATGCGGTCATGGTAAACACGTTCAATTATATCTGCACTGATGCCTGCACCTGTATCGCTGACACTGATTCGCACAAACTCCGGATAATCCTGTACCCGAATTCGAACAGTCCCGGGTCCTTTCACCTTGAGAATGCCATGAATAATTGCATTTTCGACGAGCGGTTGGATAACAAGACTCGGAATATGCACCGCGACCTCATCAATGTCATAGATCACGTTAAGTCGACTGCCAAAGCGAGCTTTCTCAATCTCTACATAATTACGGACCTGCTCCAGTTCCTTATGAATATCAATTAACTCATCCGACAGCTCCAGATTGTAACGCATGTACCCGGATAGGTTCACAATCAGCTCCCGCGCTCGATCCGGTTTGGTTCGGATGGACGATGCAATCGCATTTAGCGCATTAAACAGAAAATGAGGATGAATGGTCGTCTGTAAGGCACGCAGTTCTGCTTTGTTGGCAGCAGCCTTGATCTCTTCTACCCGCGATACTTCCATCTGGGTTGAGATGATCTGCGATAAACCTACAGCCATCGTTTGTAATGGATACGTAATTTTGTACGCTTTGCGATAATAGATTTTGAGCGCACCTGTAATGTCTCCTCGTTCTTTGAGCGGAATGATTAACAGCGAGTGGATATCGGGTGTTTTTTCATCAATCACATCATTACTGATCGTAATCTCCCCACTCGATATCGTCTGCTTGGTCATCTCACTTATAATTTCATTACCGATATGATATCGTTCCTCACCAAATCCTACATAAGCCAGTACATTCCGGGTATCCGTAATTGCAACCGCATCGGCCTGAATATCCTCCTGAATAATCCGGCAGATCTTGCGCAGAGAATCCTCATCAATCGAACGGAAATACGGCAAGGTCTTGTTTGCAATCTCCAGCGCGAGCTTCGCCTGACGAGCTGCAATCATTTCCTTTTCCCCTTCCACACTCTGCACCAAGAGCACAATCAGCCCAATGTTGACTTCACCCAGAATCATAGGCAAGGCAATCTGCGAGACAATATCGGCACCCAGTGGATCGGGATAGGAAAATAGCAGGATTAATAACATCGTCAGCGCTTCACAGATCATTCCGGCACCAATACCGATAATCCATCGCTTGGGCTTGGGCGTGTACTTATGTATATATCCAGAGACCAGACCTGCCAGGATACTTGTGATCAGACAAGGTATAGCTGTGACTCCATCCATATCGATCAGATACCGATGCACCCCGGAGACAATACCCGTAATAATACCCACAGGCGCTCCGAACAAAATACCACCCGATAACACGGCGATGATCCGCACATTTACCAGTGAACCTTCAACATTAATGCCCGTATATGTCCCGAAAATGGCAAAAGCACAAAATAACAAGGTAACCGCAATAGACTCCTGCCACCTTAATTTCCCCTTTTGCAGAATCTGCCTAAACCGTGGCACCCTCGACAGAAAGAATAAAAATATAATCAACAGCGCCGCCCGTTCAAATAAACCCAGCAGCATTGTAAACATTTCCAATCGCACTTCCTCCACATCTGTTTGAAAATAAAATGCATAGCGACACAGCCACGCCTTTTTGAAAGAACATCCAGGACATTAATCCATAAGGCTCGTATGCAACAGTTTACCGCTCCCCCCGGAGGAAAGCAAAGTCCATCCTGTGAAAATACATCAACTATATTACACCATTCACACTATAGTTCATCCCTTAACTTCTATGAAATATCCGACTCCAGAAAAACCTATGTTATAATTAGTTGTCATGTTATTCCAATTATTCCCCATCGCTCATCGGCGATTGTCCTGCGAATAATCTTAAGCATCTCAACTCTGGCACTCATCGTTCAAGTCTACAACCTTAAAGGAAACCCATATAACTTTATTTTAATATTCGTATTTATCGCTTCATTAATAGCCACTCGTTCTTTTAACGGTACGAACAAAAACAGATAAAAATAAAAACAATAGGCCCTGGCAGGCTTTATACTATCTGAAACTAATCCAAAAAGGCCAGCCAGACGTTCCTGGTTGACCTCAAGTCCAAAATTCATGAAAAAATTCGCCTAATAAAATAACTTGGTGTGCAGCTCCAAGCATGGCAATAACTGTTGATCAAATTGCTGCCATAAGGAGAATACGTTTTGTCGTCCGGGTCGTAGAGCTCCCAGAAAGTGTCCGCTCCATCCTTTAACATGCCGCCCCAATACCTTCGGATCTGCTCCAGTGCCTTCTCCTCTTCCCCACACATAAGCAATGCATCAACATAATGATGAACCATGTACGGCGTGGTCATGCCAATAGCTTCTCCGTTACCCGTTAACCGATCTAGTAATTGCCGAGCGGCAGGAGCATCCATGATCTCAGCCAGAACCATCCACACTTGCGATACCCAGGATATCTGTCTTTTTTCACCACTGACGAAAAAGCCCTTTTCACCATCCCACAGATATGTGAGGGCTGTTTGCTCAGCTTCTTTGATGTGTGCGTTAATCCATTCCTCATACTCCGGCAGCCCTAGTTCTTTGGCAATCCTCTTTCCCCTTTTCATACTATAGATAAGAACTGCCTGAGCACCCGCCTGTTTATTTAATTCTTCATGCCAGTCCAGAAAACAATACCACGTATCGTCATCCCTTACGATGCCCCGCTCATCGAGCCGACTTAGCGCAATGTCAATCTGTTCTCGAACCACCGGCCAAAGTTCTTCCAGCGTTTCCCTGTCCTTGGTAGCTTCAAAATAGTCCCATAATGTCGCAATAAAGAACAACGCATAGTCATATAGGTAAATGTCGTCCACGTACGGTTCCGGTTGTTCGTACAAACACGCTCCTACCTGACCTCCCTCTAATCTCGTTCCGGCAAAGAGATACAGACAGCGCTTGACGAGATCATTACAGCCGAATGTTTCATAATTGACGAGGGCCTGAAGGCGAAGATCTCCGATCCATAAACGTCGATCGCGCTTCGGTCCATCTTCGAATACCATCTGCATGCAATCCCGGAGTGTCTTCACGGACACGCGATCTATTTCCAGCAACTCCGTGTCGATACCTTCAGGCAATTGAGGTACTGCCCCTATGTCCGCTGAAGTCACCGTCATGCAATATATATCGTTAATTCGTATATCGTAACGGATCGACGTTTCTACAACCTCGATTTTCAGATACCGAAAGGCATACCGACGGTCCAGTGTTAGCGTGCCAGGTAACACGTCCACATTCACGATCTCGTCCTGAAGCCATGAACGGCTAAGCCAACCCGAATATTCTGCAAAATCCTCACCGACCTCACAGGGCATTTCTCCAAAAGTGAGCTTCAACCTGAGAGGTGCATCTGCATTACTGCGCTCGTTAAGAAGCGACAAGGTCAGATAACCGACGAGATGCTCCCCGAAATCCAGCATAACACTGTCTCCCTTGCACAGCACTTGATCGGACAAGTGCTCCGCTGGGCCAAGCGACTCGATACGCCATCCCTGAAAAGCCGCCGCATCCGGAACTGCGCTCACGATATGTTCCGGATAGACCTTTTGCTGGCAAAGCTCCGACATCAGCCCTTGGGCCATCTCCAGCCAGGCTGTGTTTATCACTTTTTCATTCATTGCAGTGTCCTCCTTAACCTTTGACCGCTCCAACGGTCATACCACCGATAAAATATTTTTGCAGGAACAAGAACGCCAGCAGCAACGGTAGTGCGCACAGAAAGCACGCTGCAAACAGGACATTCCACTGCGTGGGATTTTGCTGATCGCCCAAAAATCCGAGCATGGCCAGTGGTAACGGTGAATCTCCTGCGCTGGAAATAAAGATCATATTGAAGAAATAATCGTTCCAGATCCAGACACCTTGTGTAATAATGACCGAAACCGTTACCGGAATGAGTAAGGGGAACACGACGGTCCAGAACCGTTGGAATAATCCCGCCCCGTCGATGTGCGCCGCTTCTTCTACCTCCTCAGGCACACCGCTTCTAATGAAACCCGTATACAGGAAAGTTGAAAACGGCAGACTGCACGTAATAAACATGAAAATAGGCGTATATTGATTCGTTGGGATATGCAGCGCATTGATCATTTGCACGATCGGTATCAATACCATTTGCGCAGGTACCACGAGTCCGGACAAAAAAAACAAATACATGAACTTACTTAGCTTTGTCTTCAAACGGGCCATCGGGTAGGACGCCATCGCCGCAAACAGGACAACGAACACGACCGATACACCGGTTAACACCACGCTGTTCCATAGCGCTTCCGGAAAGTGCATGCGGTCGAAGGCAGCCTTGTAACTTGCAAAGGACATCTCCCGGAACAGGATCAGCGGATTTGTGTTGTTGCTTGGATCTCGGAGTGATGTCGAAAAGGCAATAATTAACGGAATCAGGTTTAACGCCATCACCAACAACACAACGACCTGAACGGACCCTTTCCCCAAAACTTTACGAAGCATCATGCCGACACCTCCCGTTTGTTCATTTTCAGGACAAAAACAGCGGTAATGACGATAATCACGGCAAAGGAAATAACACCAAGAGCCGAAGCTTTACCAAAGAGTTGTTCGGTAAATGCCATCTTGTATATGGTATAAATCAGCGTGTTGGTAGCCGTGCCGGGACCGCCATTCGTCATGATAAACGGGAAGTCGAACGCTTTGAGTCCATTGATCAAACTTAACGTCACGTTGATTGTAATCGCTGTTGCCAGTAATGGAATCTTCACATGTCGTAGCAATCTCCATGAGCCGCAGCCATCAATCCGTCCGGCTTCCAAAAGGTCGCTTGGAACAGTCTGTAGTCCTGCAAGGAAGATAATCATTGTCGTTCCGATCGTCTTCCAGATCTCCACGAAGATAATAGAATACAGTGCGGTCGAGTAATCACCCAGGAAATTCAGTTCATTTGCGATACCCATTTTATCGAGAAAGGAAGAAATCAGCCCGTAATCCGGCATATAGACGTAGCTCCACAAAAAGCCGACGACAATCGCACTGAACAATGTGGGAATATACGCCAGGGAACGGTAAATCCCGGTTCCTCTTATTTTCATGTTTAACAGCAATGCCATTGCCAAACCGATGATATTGCCAGCTATGACGGTGACGAACGTATAGATCAGTGTATTTTTTAAAGAAATGCCCAGGATGTCGCTCTTGAACAATTCCTTATAGTTGTCGAAACCGATATAGTTATAGGCTTGGGCGTACCCGTTATAGTCCGTTATACTGTACTGGAACAACCGCAGGATCGGGAAGATCCAGAAGGTCAGGTAGAAGATCAATGCCGGCAAAGCAAACCAGTACATGGACTTTTTCATTACAGTAGAGCTCATCCTCCTCCATCCTTTCCAAGAGGGCCTGCGGCAAGGGAAGAAGGACAATCATTCTCCCCTTTACAGCAGACAGCATCGTTTTGTTCTAGTTTTTCCACAGCTCTCTGAACTTGGTTTCCATGGCGTTTGCCACATCTTCTGGTGTTGTTTTCTGTCCAGCAATAATCTCGGCAAACTTTGCCTGCATGACGTCCGATACTCCGGCTGGCCACATCTGGTTGCTGAAGTAGACGGAATTTCCAGTTTGTTGATAGTTGTCATTCACTTCCTTGAACAATTCATTCTCAAGTTCTACGTCCTTATACACGCTGATGGAACTGTTGGCTTCCACAAATGCTTTGAACAGATCGGATTCACCATCGAACAGGTAGTTCAGTACTTCTTTGGCTGCATCCAGGTTTGCCGATTTGGCGTTCAAAGCGTATCCAGCAGATGTTGCAGCAGACACAAACACCGGCTGTTCCGGCTCGTTACCTGGCAATGAGGCAAATCCGCGAGTAAATTCGGCAGCGCCTTTGGATGTCATGGAGGCATAATCCCATGTTCCCGTAAAGGTCATGGCTGCTTTCCCGTCGATAAACAACTGCGCAGATTGGGCACTGCCAATGCCAAGCGAGTTTTTAACGACGTAGTTGTTATCATAAAGCTCTTTGTATTTCGATATGGTTTGAATCCACTTTGGATCCGTCAGCGATTTTTCGCCGTTCTGGAGTTTTACATCAAAATCCATCTCATTTGGATAGACAACATTGGCCGAAATCGGGTACATACCGAATTGGATCATCCAAGGGTCCTTATCCCCCATCGCAATTGGAGTTACGCCCGCAGCCTGCAACTTTTGGCACAACTCCAAGAACGAAGGCCAATCCTTCGGAAACTCGGAATATCCGGCCTGCTGTAACAACTCCTTGTTGTAATAAACGCCCAGGAAGTCTAGTCCTTTGGCCACTCCATAAGGTTTTCCCTCATAGGACATATCTGCCTTCGCACCTTGGCTGATGTTGTCCCAGAACTTCATATCGGATAGATCGGCAGCAAATCCTGCCTTTGCGAAATCATTGACGCCGCCAGCTGCATTCTTTGGAAAAATCAAGAACATATCCGGCCCCTGTCCAGCCGCAAGCTTGGTACGTACGGATGTATTGTACTGATCATCAGGCAATTTCTGCACTTCAAGGGTAATGTTCGGAAACTTCTCTTTTACCAGACGCGGCAAGGTTTCCAACTCGAAATCCTCTCCATCAGACGCCTTGTTTCCCGATAGCATCATCGTCAATGTAATCGGCTTTCCTGATTCATCTGAACTCCCGTTGCTAGTATCCGTACCGCTCCCCTCCTGACTACCGGAGCTGCATGCGCTCAGAAACATCATGAGGAGTACCAAATTAAAAGGCAACAAACGTTTTCTATTTTTCATCTTGTCATTCCCCCGATTCATGTTTATTCTTGCTTTGTGCACATTCTCATCATACTGTTGGCAAAAGTGCATTTGCTTTGGCTCGTATGGTGCACTATTTTTAGAATTGACAAATGGCGGGAGGAGCACGTATGATTCTGTTCAACATCAAAACTAAACTTTTTCTGGTCCTCGTCCTCGTATCGATCGTGCCAATTATCGTTGTTTCTGTCAGTTCCTATCGCAGTTACACGAAGCTGGTGAATGAGCAGACCTCCCTCGTGACGTCGACAACTATAGGCAATTCGGTCAAGAGCATGGAGGAAATTTTGCAGAACATCGACCGGATCTCCGTCACACTCCTTCAGCAGTCTTCCAATGCAACCGCTTACAGCACTGTGAGTGATGAACTAATCAAGTTGAACGGTACCAACGATCAATATGAAATCTTCATGATCCGCAGCAAATTGAAATTGATCTTTGAAAACATTCTGCTTGGTTACAATTACATCAATGGTTTGTACCTTTTCACACCTGATGGCAAATGGATAAGTTATGGCAGTAGCGGCACTGACCTACGCCTCGATTATGTCGCACTTCGCGATGAGTGGTATCTGGATACGATCCAGCGTAAAGGCGATTTGTATATTGGTGAAGTTGGCGTCAAACCTTACATCATTAACGCCAAGGAATCCATTGGCTTCTCCAGAGCTCTCTACGATCCCAACAATAACGAGTTCCTAGGCGTGTTTATGCTGGATTGCAGTATGAACATTTTTGACGGTCTAAAACGTAATCCGGCACCAAGCTTGTCCAATCTATATCTAGCGAACGACGCTGGCGAGATCTTGTACTCCAGCGACGGAAGTAGAGTTCGCACTCCTCTCTCCGATACTCTGGCTGCGGCAACGCATCAAGTCGGCAACAGTTCACAGTACAAATCCATCCAAGATAACACGATGACAGTAATCCAGAAGGTTCCCGGCCGCAATTGGAACGTGATTGCCAACATCTCTATGGATCGGCTGTATGAGGAGTACAACATCTCGCAAAAGTTGCTGTTATACGTGGCCATAAGTTGTGCCGTCATTTTCCTTCTACTTTCCTTTTTCTTGTCCAATCTGATCACCAAACCCATCATCGAATTGACCAAACTGATGCGCAAAACCAAATCTCATCGTTTTGTGACCATCAAGCCTCAAGTAACGAGGCAAGTCGACGAGATTGGAATCCTTTACCATGAGTTCAACAAAATGATGAAAGATATCGATACGCATATCCGAGAGAGTTACCAGAATAAAATCCTCATGCTGGACTCCCAGATGAAGGCATTGGAAGCACAGATCAACTCCCATTTCCTCTACAATACGCTGGAGTCGATTAATAGCATTGCCGAGATCGAAGAAGTTGAGAGTATTGTGGTGATGACAAAGTCACTCGGGGACATGTTCCGCTACAGCATCAAAACGGACAGCGAGCTGGTCGCGGTCAGCGAAGAAATTCAGCATGTAGAAAACTACATGGCCATCCAGCAGATTCGGTATGGTGACAAGTTCACGTTCAACCTGAATTTGGACCCGGAAATTCGGAGTCGTCGCATGCTGAAACTTCTGTTGCAACCACTCGTGGAAAATGCCATCTATCACGGGTTGGAGAACAAACCTGGGAAGGGTTCCGTTACCATTACCGGTTTGTTGCAGGGGGACAGCATCGTGTTCGAGATCTGGGACGATGGCGTGGGCATGTCCTCAACGCAAGCGGAAGAACTTCGACAATTGCTCCAGCAGCCACCTGAATTCGTCGCCATGGGTCAAAGGCATAAACAAAGCATCGGCATCAAAAACGTGCATTCACGAATTACTTTGTATTACGGAGAGGGTTACGGCCTTTCGTTTCATACCGATTTGAATACAGGAACTCGAATTACACTCGAAATTCCGGCCAATTGGGAAAAGAGGTGACCAAAGAGATGTACACGTATATCGTTGTGGACGATGAACCCTTGATCCGCAAAGGTTTGTTGAAAAAAATCGGGACTTTTGAGCACTCGCTTGAACTCCTAGGCGAAGCAGATAACGGCGCAGATGCCTTGGCTTTGATTGAGTCGTTCAAGCCGGACATTATCTTTACGGACATGCGCATGCCTGAGGTTGACGGCAAGCTGCTGATCAGGACAGTATGCCAGCAATATCCGCGCATCAAGTTAATTGTCATTAGCGGACATACCGATTTTGATTATATGCAGGAGGCAATCTCTGCGAAAGTTGTAAATTACCTGCTGAAGCCTTTTAGCCGGGAAGAGATCCACGGTACGCTCCACCAAGCCATCCAAGCCATCGAACAGGAGCGCTCTCTTCAGCGGGAAGTCGTTCTAAGAGAAGTAGAAACGGAGCAGATGAAAAGGGATGCAGACATGCAAGCCTTCCTGAATTATGTACTGGCTCCCCATTCATCCATCAAAACACCTGTGTTCCGCTCTGCGGAATTTGCCGCCATCATGGCATCTGACCAGTTCATTTTATTGACGATTTATGGTCCTCAACCGCTTACAGCACAGCAACTACCTACCTTTTCGAATGGCCTGTACATTCCTCATCCACAAACGGATCAGGTACTGTTTTTCCTAATGCATGATCTGGATTACTCAGGCCAGCTTGATTTGCAGAAAATGGCGGAACAAACTGCGAGTATCATTTTGACCAAATCCGAAACTACGGATTGTTGTGTGGGGATCAGCTTGCCTCATACAGGTATTGGTGGGGTCCGAGAAGCTCATCATCAAACGATCCTTGCGTTGGACGAACGAGCCATTACCGATTTTGGCAAATGTTACATATTTTCACGGGAGCAAATTCCTTTACATCAACTGAAGTGGGCTCGAACGTATGAACTGTTATTTTTTATAGAGAGCGGGAATGTGCCGAAGGTGGAAGAGCTCATCACCGATTTCTTTGCTTTCTACATACGCCAGCCTGACGCTTTGCTTGCCCACCTGAAAGAGCAGTGCAGAGACATTATCAACGAAACCAAACGGCTGCTGAGTAACTATATCCAGAACGGAGGTAACAGTAGCGCCTCTTCCAGCTTGGAGGCCGTCCTGAACGTCTCGTTTGATATGGAGTGCATTAGGCATTACATGGTAAAGGTGCTGACGGGAACAGCTTTTTTGCTTAAGGAAGACAACCTCTACGCATCAGATCAAGTGATCGACAACGTCAGGACATATATCGATAATCACTATACCAAGGATTTAACGCTGGAATGGGTATCGTCCCTGTTCTACCTGAACCCGAGTTACCTCAGTCATTTATTTAAAGAAAAGACATCCGAGAACTTCACTGATTACGTAAACCGACTACGGATTAGACAAGCCAAGCAGCTCTTAACGAGCACAGACGATAAAATCTACCGGGTTGCCAAACAGTTAGGTTACGACAATCCAAAATATTTTTTTCGGGTGTTTAAAAAATTGACCGGTTGGACTCCAGAGGAATACCGAAAGCAACACAAATCCTTCACCGCAAACAACAAGGAACCAGGCCATGCATGATGGCCCAGTTCCTTGTTTTCGTTGTTGTGGTTCTTAGCGATCATTCGGCAGGTACTAGCCTTCTTCCATCAGCCCATATTCCTTGAAGCTCGCAAGTACTAAGATGGTCGATTTAACCAACATAACATACTCAATGAAAACTTTGTTTTTGCGGTAACACAAGCAAGGTCATGGGTCATTTCGATAACTACAACGAATATTCAACCAAGTAATTACCACAAGGCTTGTCCCTGGTTATTCAATCAAAAGAGCGTTCCATAAGTCATCTTCCTGACTTATAGAACGCCCCACCCACTAAAATTACTTCATAAACATTCGATGTAATTTGGTTTTGTAAAATATATCAATTTACACAATAACGGAGAGGACAGAAATAACCTAAAGAAGCGAAGCGTGCGCCTTTATCCCCGTATTTCACCCTTTAGAAAAGGGATTCAAAAAAATCCGGGGATAACAGCGCTCGGAAGGTTATTCTGTCATCGCAGTGCCCCCGTGTAAACAACGCTCTTTACCCAACCCAACATGACATCGAATCCCTACCTAAACATCCCCCACAGCTTAATCAAATGAAACGTATTGTTCGGATCAATCTTCTGCGCGAGCACAAAAGCAACAAACTGCTCCTCCTGCGCCGGAGAGAAATTCTCATTCATAATGACTGCCGAAGACTTGACCAACCTTCTGACCTTGGCCTTATCTTGCAGATCAGACTTGGTCACACCATCAATCAACTTTTTGATACGCTCTTTGACAGCGGGATTTTTCATCTTTAATTTGATCCGCTCCACCAGCTGCGGACTAATTCCATATTGTTGATAACCCAAAACGTATAGCACCTCCCAAAAGAATGAACTCACTTCTTATTCATATGTCGGGAGGGCTTGTACACTTGTCTTTTTTTACAAAGGTAATACGAAAAACCAGCTATTATGGCAAACATTAGTCAATCAGATCACCCTTGAATACTTGCTGTTCCTGCAGGAAATCACGCAGAGGTGCATAGTCCATAGAGGTCCAGAAGGTCGCATCCTCAATTAAGTGGGTCACGTCATCTCTGGCCTGTTCCAGCACAGCAAAATCGGCAACCATATCGGCAAGACGGAACTCGGGTAGTCCGCTCTGTTTGGTACCAAAGAAATCACCCGGACCCCGGAGATCCAGGTCACGCCGGGATACCTCGAATCCATCCTCCGTTTCCGTCATGACCTTCATACGTTCTTGTCCAACCTCAGTCTTCGGATCAGCAATGAGTACACAATAGGAAGCATGCGCACCACGACCGACCCGACCACGAAGCTGATGCAGCTGGGAAAGACCGAAGCGGTCCGCGTCCATAATGACCATTAACGTGGCATTCGGCACATCGACCCCAACCTCCACAACGGTGGTAGAGACGAGCAGCTGAATATCATTACTGTAAAAGTCACGCATCATCTCTTCTTTCTCCGCAGCCGTCATCCGTCCATGCAGCAGACCTACACGATATTTTGGAAAGTTCTGCTGCATCTGCACATGCAGATCAATGGCATTTTGCACATCCAGTTTCTCCGACTCTTCAATAAGCGGACAGATCAGATAGGCCTGACGGCCCTGATCCACTTCTCTGGAGATAAACCCGAGCACCCGCTCCATCATATCGTGTTTGACCCAATACGTGGAGATTGGAATCCGTCCTTTCGGACGCTCTGAGATCGTGGATACCTCAATATCCCCAAAAGCCGTAATCGCAAGTGTCCGTGGAATTGGCGTAGCCGTCATCGTTAACACATCCGGATTATATCCTTTGCGTCGTAAAACGCTGCGCTGATTCACCCCGAAGCGATGCTGCTCGTCCGTCACCACAAGACCCAGATCACGGAAGAAAACATCTTCCTGAATCAGGGCGTGTGTACCCACCACGATATCAATCATGCCCATTTGCAATGAGGCGATCAGATCTTTACGTTTGCGTCCATTTACACTGCCCGTTAACAGCCCTACGGTTACCCCAAACGGTTCAAACAGCTTTTGCAGTGAGCGCATATGCTGTTCCGCCAGAATCTCCGTAGGCACCATCAGAGCCCCTTGGAACCCAGATCGAACAGTCGTGTATAGCGCAATTGCCGCAATAACCGTTTTACCCGATCCGACATCACCCTGCAATAACCGATTCATTGCATAGGGCGAACGCATATCATGCAGAATTTCAAGCTCCACCTTTTTCTGAGCATCTGTCAGTTCAAACGGTAGGCTGCGTACAAACTCACGAATCGTTGTATTGTCCGTGGTATGTACCACGCCATCCATGCGATTCCGGTTCAACGCACGATAAGCCTGCATTTTCAACTGGAACAGAAACAGCTCTTCATACACCATCCGCTGTCTGGCCTGCTGACCTTCCCGGTTGTCCTGTGGACGATGGATTCCCGCAATCGCTTGTTTACGAGGCATCAAACTGTATTTCTTCATCAAGGACTGAGGCAGAATCTCAGGAATCATATCTCCGAATTGAATTAATCCTTGATTGATCGTTTTCCGCATCCATTGTTGCGTCAGCTTGCCGGTTACCGAATATACAGGTTGCAGTGTGCCTGAACGCCCATCGCCTTTATCGGGGAACTCCGAGTCAGTCACTGTCATCTGCATGCGTTTTTGTTCCCATTTTCCCGTAATCACAATCTCCCGATTGGGGGTAAGTTGTTCTTTGAGGAAATGGCGATTGAACCAGGTGGCTGTAATCATCCACTCTTCCGTCATGATCTTACAGGTAAGACGGGACTTTTTACCGTATCGTTGTAATACAGGAATACCCATCACCTGTCCCTGGACCGTAATCTTGTCCCCATCCTTCACTTCACTAAGTGAACGCAGACGATAATCCTCGTAACGGAACGGATAATATTCAAGCAGGTCTTTAACAGTAGAGATGCCAAAGGCGTGAAGCTCTCCCTCTTTGAGAGCACTCACGCCGTTAATTTGCTTAACTGATATTTCTTCCAATTTCATGTCTAATCCCTCATTCCGGAACAGGCCACATAAAGATCGCAATGACACCAGGTCCAACATGGCTGCCTACAACGGCTCCAATATTGGTATAGACCACTTCGTTTAGTGTAAAATGACCCCGCAGCTGCTCTGCACAAGCGATCGCTGATCCCGGGTCAGCGGTATGACCTACCGCCAGGTTCACCCGTTTATCTGCAAGATCCTTCTGGAACAGCTCAATAATGCGTGCCATTGCTTTTTTATGACCTCTGACTTTCTCAACTGCGTAGATAACGCCTTCTTCATCAATAGACAGGATCGGCTTAATGTTAAGCAACGTTCCCAAGATGGCTGAAGCTTTGCCAATCCGACCGCCCTTTTGCAGATACTCCAAAGTATCTACAAGAAAGAACAACTTGCGAGATTGTTGCATCCCTTCAATAACAGCAGCGATTTCGACTGCTGACTTGCCCTGTTCGGCAAGTTCAGCAGCCTGTACCACCATTAGACCGTATCCATAAGATGCTGACTTCGAATCCAGCACGGTGATGTCACCCTCACGCTCCAGCAAAGACTTGCCGAGCATGGCCGATTGATAGGTACCACTCATGCCGGATGACAGGTGGATCGATACAATCGGGCGTTCCGGGTTCTCATCAAGAAGTGATTGGTACACATTCATGAAATCGGTTGGAGATGGCTGTGAAGTTGTAGGCAACACAGATACCTTCTTCAGCTTTTCGTAGAACTGTTCCGAAGTCAGATCAACGCCATCTGCATAGGTCTCTTCACCGAACAGAAGGCGCAGCGGAACAATGTGAATCCCGTATTTGCGAATGAGTTCTTCGGGAATATCCGCCGTACTGTCTGTTACAATCGCAACCTTGTGGCTCATGACTCTCCTCCTCTTCGCTAGAGTGCTATAAGTACATGTTCAAAAAGTCAACCAGAGACTTTTTGAACAACCTTTATTAGGACTCTACGGAGAACAAATAATAATACACTGGCTGTCCTCCAAGATGTACCTCTACCTCGGCATCAGGATACTGTTCTTCAAGCCATGCAGCGAGGGCAGCAGTAACCTCAGGGTCAGCTTCGTCCCCTTCAAGGATCGTCACCACTTCATCTCCACTCTCCATCATCTGTTTGAGCAGACCTTCACATGCTTGAAGCATGGTTTCATCCGTCGCTACAATTTTGGAGTTATGAATACCGATATAGTGCCCCGCCTTGATATCCAGTTCATCATATTGCGTATCACGAACTGCATGAGTCACTTGACCCGACTGCACCCGGCTAATGGCCTCCAGCATCTGGTCACGGTTTGTTTCCGCAGACTCATCTTCCTGGAAAGCAAAGGCAGCAGCCATCCCCTGTGGAATGGTCTTGCTTGGAATAACCGTAATTCGGCGCTCATCTTCAAGCAATTCACGAGCCTGCTCCGCAGCCAGTACAATATTCGAGTTATTCGGGAGTATAAATACCTGCTCCGCAGCAATGGAGCGAACGGCTTTTACAAAATCCTCAGTACTCGGATTCATCGTCTGTCCACCGGACAGAACAACATCAACGCCAAGACTTTGGAAAATCTCTGCAATACCGTCACCGGAGGATACCGCAATAAAACCATACGGTGCCATCTCATCTGCAGGAAGCACAGCCTTTTCCATACTGCGCGCTGCCTCAGGTGGAATCTCTGCAAACAATTCAGGTGATGGAGCAATGTCCATACCTGCTGTCAGGAGATCCCGATGCTGTTCACGCATATTGAGAATATGAATCTGTGTAATCTCACCATAATGCAGCGCCAGGTTTAATACATCGCCTGGCGTCTTGGAATGGACATGAACTTTGATGACTTCATCATCGGCAATGATAATGATCGAATCTCCATTAACTGACAACGCTTTCCGGAATGCTTCATCATCAAATGCCACTCCTGCGTTCTCTCCAAGCTCACGATTAATGAAGAATTCCATATCGTACAGGAATTCAATATCTTCCGTTTCCAGTCTCGCCTGAGCAGACAATGGCATCTCCGGTGCAATCACCTGCTGCTGTGCAGGCTTCTTGATATCCACTTCTGTCGGTGCAGCCGGTTTCAAAGCAGATGCTGCCACGGATGGGGTTACTTCTTTGTTCAGCGAAGTACGACTCCCTCCGTCACTTTGCAGCAATACTTCCATAAAGCCCTCGTAGATATATACAAGCCCCTGACCACCTGAATCCACAACACCAACCTGTTTCAGTACAGGCAGTAATTCCGGAGTCATTGCCAGTGCTTCTTTTGCTTTTAACAAAACTTCATTCATTAATTCAGTAATATCATTCGTCCGTCTTGCATAGTAGTTGGCATGTTTCGCCGCTTCCTTGGCTACGGTAAGAATGGTCCCTTCAACGGGCTTTACGACTGCTTTGTAAGCTGCGTCAACACCGTTCTGCAGGGCTGCTGCAAATTGGAGCGTATTCAGTTCCTCATAGGGAGCAGCTGAACGACTAAAACCACGGAACAATTGCGACAGAATAACTCCTGAATTCCCCCGTGCACCCATAAGCAGGCCTTTCGATAGAATACCGGCAGCTTCGCCGATGGAGGCAGAACTTTTTCTTTTAATCTCTGCGACTCCTGCACTCATTGTCAAATTCATGTTCGTTCCCGTGTCACCATCCGGCACAGGGAAAACATTCAGGGAATTGACGTGCTCTGCATGCTGTCCAAGTTGTTCCGCTCCGGCAAGTACCATTGCGGTGAAATCTGTTCCATTTAAAGAACGTATACTCAAGTGAGAATTCCCCTTCCTAGCTTGATACACGAACACCTTGCACCAAGATGTGTCTGGTCTGTTCATGCGCTAACGCGGACTGCGTTATTCTTCGTCCATACCTTGTCCGGCACAGGCATACAATACAACATGTCAGCCGGATTAACGGTCTGGGCGGCCGGGCTACCAATATCCTGCACTCTCTGCACCCCTAACTTCGGGGCATACGGATATGCACCGGTATCAAGAGCCGGCATGAATGCCGCATGGAGACTGGTGCCAATGATGGAATGCCGCAGCTCACAGCGTTGCCAAAAAGCAGACCACCGACCTCTAAGTACGGTTTATTCTCCGACTTCCTCGCGGCAACAGCCTGTTCACCACTGTATTATGGACTACTCAACATTGTACTATATTAGACAGGAGAAATAAATAAAGTTTTTGGATCAGTTGACGAAGCTTTTTTAATTATGATATTATATTCAAGTATTGTTTTATGCAGGTTAAGTAATGGAAATGATCCGGTTCATGCCAGCTTAAACAACGCCATTAGCTACTGAAACCTGATCTTTATGATCAGGAAGAACAATTTAGTCCTTATGGAATGACTTTTCGTTTCTGAAGGCAACTGGTTATTTTAGGATAGGAGGTGTAATCTATGTCTCGCAAATGTTATGTGACAGGTAAGAAACCGGGCACCGGTAACCACGTATCCCACGCTAACAACCGTAACCGTCGTACTTGGGGCGTAAACGTTCAGAAGGTCCGCATTCTCGTTGACGGCAAACCAAAACGTGTATACGTAAGCACCCGTGCACTGAAAGCCGGTAAAGTGACTCGCGTATAATCACGCAAAGCTACTATAAATCGGGTAAGCAAAAAGCACCTTGTTCCTTGCAGGTGCTTTTTTGGTATTCAAAAAAAGGATTCTTGAATACGCTCATTAACATGTGAATGGCCGCCGCATGGCGCTTCGCAGGTACGAATTCCAGATAAGCCTGAGCCAAAGCGGCGGTATTCCCTGTTACCTTATCAATCGGATCAGTGCTTTTGAAACGTATTAAGAATCGCCTTTACAAACCCTCCCAAAAACTTCGGCAGTTTGAATGTGTAAAATTTCATAATTCACCCTCCCCATCATGCTCATGCGTCCGCCGTATCCTATGCTTCAGGCCTTCTTTACCTCAAACACGACAAAAAAGGCTACATGAGAAACCTGCTCATGTAACCATATTTATGCGGAACCTTCGATCCCTATTCCACAATGACAAGCCCGAAGATCAGGTCATTTACGTTTGGGCAGGAATATATTGATAGGCAGCGATCATGAAAACACTCAGTAAATAATACAGTATGCCGAAAATGACAAAAGTAACCCGATGTCCGGTACGATCAAATTTGCGGAAATACATAATAACAACGCCTACCCCGATTAATGACGTAATAGCATTAAACGGGGATTGAATAACCGCAAACAAAGCAAGCACAAGTCCCGTCACGAGACTCGCAGCCATCGTCCACAGTGTCTCCTTGAGGGTCATAGATCAGCCTCCGTAGCTACGGCGAATTTCAGTAATCGCGGCAGCACGATCCTCACGTCCAAATACGGCACTCCCAGCAACGAGCACATCTGCTCCAGCTTCCACCACAAGAGGGGCTGTATCGGCAGCAATTCCGCCATCTACTTCGATATGTACATCATGGCGTCCCTTTTCGTTCAACCAAGTACGAATCTGCTTGATTTTGTTCATGGTACCCGAGATGAAAGCCTGTCCGCCAAATCCAGGATTGACCGTCATAACAAGAACCATGTCCACATCATCCAGAACTTCGAGAATGGCAGACGCTGGCGTTCCTGGATTAAGGGCAACTCCTGCCTTCACTCCTTGCTCCTTAATTAGATGAATAACGCGGTGCAAATGCACACAAGCCTCAGCATGAACGGTAATTACCGCTGCACCTGCTTTGGCAAATTCCTCAACATAACGCTCCGGATTCTCAATCATCAAATGCACATCGAGCGGCAGGCTTGTATGTGGAGCGATTGCCTTCACAATCGCAGGTCCAAGCGTAATATTAGGGACGAAATGACCGTCCATAACGTCAACATGAATCCAGTCTCCTCCTGCAGCTTGGGCTTCTGCAACTTCCGCACCAAGGCGGGCAAAATCAGCTGATAATATCGATGGGGCAATTTTAATCATGTTAATACCTCCGCTTCTTATCTTTCATTTCGTTCAGGAACAGCACATAGTGCTGATATCGGCTTTGGGAGATCAGACCTTCCTCCTTGGCCGCAAGCACACGACAGCCTGGTTCATGTGTATGGGTACAACCTCGGAATTTGCACTGATCTGCAAACTGGGCGAATTCGCGGAAACAAGTGGAGAGTTCCTCCACACCGATCTCCAGAAAGTCCAGTTGGCTGAATCCTGGCGTATCTGCAACAAATCCACCATTATCCAACGGAATAAGCTCCACGTGCCTGGTGGTGTGTTTCCCTCGTCCTAGACGCATGCTGATCGCATTTGTCTCCAGCGTCAGGCCCGGCATCAATGCATTTAACATCGAAGACTTGCCTACACCGGATTGTCCGGAGAATACGCTGATCTTACCAGCCAGTCGGTCTCTGAGCAATTCACTGCCTTCACCGGTACGTGAACTTGTGGAGATCACTTCATAACCAACCTGCTCATACAATGCTTTCACTTCAGCAACAGTGTCTTTGGCTGGATCAGCCAAATCCAGTTTGGTCAACACAATGAGTGCATCCAGCCCCGCTTGCTCGATATGAACAAGGAACTTGTCCAACAGGTTCAGGTTCATATCCGGTTCCTTCACAGAAAACACGAGAACAGCCAGACTTACATTGGCTACAGGAGGACGGATAAGTTCCGTCTCACGCTTCCGAATTTCATCAACCGTTCCTTCTCCGTTCTCAGTCAACATGTAGCTGACGCGGTCACCTACAAGCGGTGATGTTCCCCGCTTTCTGAAGATACCTCTGGCTCGACATTGAACGGCGGAACCTTCAACCGAAGGAACCCCGTTGTCTTCCACTGGCATGACATAATAGTAACCGCTTAGCGCTTTAACGATGATACCTTCTGGCATAGCTCCGACGCCCTCCTTTAGATGGTGGTACATTTACTCCAGACGCCAGCATAAGCCGCCCTTATGGACGGCTTGATGCGTTAATGACTTCCTTTTTCTTCTCTTTTTCCTTGCCGTGCCCCTTACCATTATTCATGGCAGAAGTGTCCTCATCTACGTTGTCACCCTCACCGTCTGCCGGTGTGGACTCAGGTTCACCTTCCTGATTGGGATCAACACTTCCACTTCCCTCATCAACACTACCTTCACCTGGATCAGGCTCATTTTCTGGCGGTGTCTCAGTGCTTTGTTCCGGGTCAATGGAAGGTACGTTTACTGTTCCGTTTTTGGCTTCACTGTAGGAGACAAGATACGTATCCAGGAATTGTCCATCACGATATACGGACACAGCCCCATTTTCATTTGGAGCGAGCACAAGCGGAATGGTCAACATTTGGGTTGAATTTACAGTGCGAGTTCCCCATTCCTGATTCTTGCCACGTGCGTCTTCATATGTGATACGGATTTTACTGTTTTTGCCCTCTTCTTTGGGTGATACATTGATATCAAAAGGATATTGCAGCGCTTCAGGCGGATACCCTGTGCTGATAAAGATCGTAATTTTATCGCCAGGACTCACATCTGCGCCCGCTTCCACAGGCCATTGCTGCGTCACTTTGCCCTTTTCTACCGTATAACTTTGTTCTTCCTGCACCTGAGCAAGCACAAGTCCAGCAGATTTCAGTTTTTCTTCAGCTTCACTGCGGGTATGATTTTTCAGATCAGGCATTTTGACCGTTTCAGTGCCTTTGCTTACGGTTAACTCAATCTGAACTGTCACAGGATCGAATTCCTCATTCACACCCGGTGTCTGGGAAATAACAATACCTGAGGCCACATCATTGGAGAAGTCATCTTTCCGCTGAATCTGATCTTCCTTAATGCCAAGCGCAGTCAACTTCTTGACAGCCTCATCATAAGTTACTTGTTTGACATCAATCATCTTCACCAGTTCTTTTTCTGCACCAACACTGATCTGCACTTCGGAGCCTTCTTTGACAACATCGCCTTCTTTTCTGCTCTGTTCATAGACGATACCGGGTTCGACACCTTCCTGGTACAGACGGATGACCTCATCACTGACGACGAGTCCTTTCTCCTCAAGCATTTCCCGAGCTTTTTCTTCTGTCTGGGTGATCACGTTAGGCACGGTTACTTCAGGTACAACCAGCATACCCTTGACATACCATACAACGCCCACCATGGCGATTAGAATAAGAACGGTTAATGAGATGAGTAGTGCTGGCTTCTTCCAGCTCTTGGCTTTTGCCTTACCCTTGCCAGTTTCTTCGTTAGACTCCATCACTGGCACCGCACCCGTCGATGTAACTCCACGCGGTTCAGGCTTGATCGCTGGCATTACGCGAGTCTGGTCTATATCATCCTCATCCGGAAAATCAATCTTCGTTTCATTACGTCTCTCTGGCATCAGGCAAGTTTCCAGATCGGTCTGCATTTCTTTAGCCGACTGATAACGTTCCTGCGGATTTTTACGCATGGATTTTAAAATGACATTTTCCACACTTTGCGGAATCAATGGATTGAATTTGCGTGGTTCATCGAACTCTTCCTGCAAATGCTTCAATGCCACACTGATTGGACTTTCACCCAGAAACGGAAGTTGCCCGGTAAGCATTTGGTAAAGTACGATCCCAAGAGAATATAAGTCCGATTTTTCACCAGTAACGATGCCTTTGGCATGCTCCGGTGAGAAGTAATGTACAGAACCAACTACGGAACCGGTCTGCGTAATCGTTGTAGATGTAACCGCACGGGCAATCCCGAAATCCGTTACTTTCACGCGGCCATTCCGGCCAATTAATATATTGTGGGGTTTGATATCCCGATGAATGATTTGATTATGATGTGCATGATCAAGAGCATCTGCAATCTGGGAAGCGATTCGCACCGATTCGTCCACCTGCAGAGGGGCACGTTCTTTGATAATTTCATTCAGGTTTTTGCCTTCCACGTACTCCATGACAATATAATGAACGTCATCTTCCTGCCCCACGTCATAAATGCTAACTACATTCGGATGAGACAGCGATGCTGCCGACTGTGCTTCCCTGCGGAAACGGCGAATAAACTCTTCGTCATGCACAAACTGTTGTCTAAGGACTTTGATCGCTACATTCCGGTTCAACAGAAGATCCTGGGCTTTGTACACAAGAGCCATGCCGCCACCGCCGACACGCTCAATCACTTCATAGCGTCCGCCTAGCTGGTGCCCAATCATGACTCACACCCCGTTTCCGTATCCACGGAACCTTCCCTCTGCAACTCGAACAAAGCAAGCGTGATGTTGTCGTCTCCCCCAGCAAGTAAAGCCAACTGAAGCAGTCGGTCTGCACGATCTTCCAATGCCAGTTCCAGATTGCCGGCAACCTGAATAATCTGCTCATTGCTGACCAGGTTACTGAGACCATCACTGCACAGGAGAAGAACTTCGCCTTCCTCCAGCTTGACGGTATCCAGATCTACCTTCACCTCGGCATCTGTTCCAAGCGCACGAGTTAGTACGTTGCGACGTGGATGATGGGACACATCCTCTTTGCTAATCTGACCATTTTTGAACAATTCATTCACCAGTGTATGGTCCTCGGTTAGCTGGATCACAGCTTTGTTCGCAATTTTGTAGGCTCTGCTATCACCGATGTGTCCAATAACACCTTCCGTATCGTTCAATAAAGCCGCAACCACCGTTGTTCCCATGTTGTGATACTTGTCATCTGTTGATGCCGTGCGGAAGATAACTTCGTTGGCATGCAAAATAGCATCGCTGAGAGCCGCAGACAGAGACGCATGTGACAGACCTGGTTCCAGTGTTCCCAGATCTTTCACCAACGTCTCTACTGCCAAGCGGCTTGCCGTATCCCCTGCAAGATGTCCACCCATGCCATCGGCAACAATACCCAGAATATATCCTGTATCGAGATTACGAATCCAGGCTGAATCTTCATTCACCGAACGCACTCGTCCGATATGGCTCACATGAACTGTTTTGATCAAAACGTTCTCACCTCAACTCCATATGCTTTGCACGAAGCTGACCGCAAGCGGCAGCAATATCATGTCCCTGTTCACGACGAATGGTTACATTAACACCCTGTTCCGAGAGAATCTTCTGAAAATTGAAAATGTCGCTTCTCGATGTTCTTACGTATTTGCGTTCAGGTACATGGTTAACCGGGATCAGATTCACGTGGCACAACATGTTCTTAAGCACACTTGCCAGTTCTGCTGCATGCTCTGGCTGATCGTTTACCCCACCAATAAGTGCATACTCGAACGTAATTCTCCGACCTGTTTTGGCCAGATAATAACGAAGGGACTCCATCACATCTTCAAAAGGAAAACGACGGTTAACCGGCATCAATTTCGAACGCAGTGCATCATTTGGTGCATGAATCGAAATGGCGAGGTTAATCTGTGTATCTTCATCTGCAAACTTGTAGATGTTCGGAACGATTCCACTCGTGGATACTGTGATGTGACGCTGACCGATGTTCAGCCCTTTTTCATGAATCATAATGCGCAGGAAAGTCATCGTAGCTTCATAGTTTTCGAAAGGTTCACCCGAACCCATGATTACAATGCTGCTGACACGCTCGTTGCGTTCATCCAAAATTTTCTGAGCCTGCACAACCTGGGCAACAATCTCACCAGCCGTAAGGTTACGCTTGAGTCCACCCAATGTGGATGCACAGAACGTACAACCAATACGACAACCAACCTGTGTGGTTACACAGATGCTGTTCCCGTAGTTATGCTTCATGATTACTGTCTCAATGGCATGATCATCATGAAGACCAAAGAGGAATTTAACCGTTCCATCTTTGGATTCAAACTTGGTGATTTCCTTAAGCGTTACAAATTCAAATTGCTCTGTCAGCTTTTCACGCAATGGCTTGGACAGATTGGTCATTTCACTGAAATCATTCACGCGTTTTACATAAATCCAGTCAAAGATTTGGCCACCGCGAAACGCCGGCTCCCCATTCTCCACAGCCCATTGCTGCAGTTGTTCCAGAGAATAATCATATATAAAAGGTTTCATTTTGTTGTCAACACCTATTCCTTCTTTTCTTTTCGTTGGCTTCCTTCTTTTCGTTCCATTCGTCCTATTCTATCACAAAGACCACGTTACATCCATGTATACCCTTGATATCTGTACTTCATGCATTATAACATCTCAATGCCGCCATCGCACCCTGTCATCACATTCTCTGACAATTATATCGAAGTCCCATCACAAAGAAATCCGCCGAAGTTCCCCTCGGCGGTCATGCTTCCGTGCTCTATTAAACTGTTATTCCGCTGTTTTTGTCAACCGTGCGATGAAAAATCCGTCGCTGTGAGCGTATTGTGGCAAAATCTGAATACCACCGTTCACAACCTTCAAGTTCACTGTCTCCGATTCAGACCAGACGGATGCTTCTGCTGGACTATATTCCGGATGTCGATTCAAGAAGCCTGCAACCATATCCTCATTCTCAGCAGGCTCAATCGTACACGTGCTATACACCAGAATACCACCTGGTTTTAACAACGGCGCAACCTGATCAAGCAATTCACGTTGCAAGCCTGCGATATCTTCGATATCTTTTACGGTTTTGGTCCATTTCACATCAGGCTTGCGGCGAATAACACCCAGACCTGAACATGGTGCATCCAGCAAAATGCGGTCAAACGACGCTTCCGGGTACCGTTCATTCAGGTCTAGCGCATCTCCAGTTACAGCATCGATACAAGTCAGACCGAGACGCTCCGCCTGATCCAGGATCAGCTGGCGCTTGTGAGCATGTACATCATTCGCGACAATACGACCGCGATCCTGCATTTTCTCAGCCATGTGAGCTGTTTTACCACCTGGAGCTGCGCAGCAATCCAATACAAGTTGGTCTACTTCTGGCGCAACTGCTTCAGCGACAAGCATGGAACTTTCGTCCTGTACAGAGAACAGGCCGTCCCGATACCAGGACGTTAGAGCCATGTTTCCGCCACTACGTACAAGAATTCCATCGGAACTCAGGCGAGAAGCTTCAACGACTGCACCTGTACTGGTCATCTCATGCATCAGTTTCTCCCGTGTGGTCATTGTTGTGTTGACCCGGACACTCACCGCTGGCGGCTCATTATTCGCACGACAGATCGCTTCTGCCGTCTCCTCGCCGTACTGGGCAATCCAGCGTTCAACCATCCATAATGGGTGGGAATGCTCCAGTGAAATACGTTCGGCAACGGGCAGATGTTCTGGAATACGAAGTTCCTCCCGATTACGGATCATATTGCGAAGTACACCATTCACCATGCCCGAGATTCCCTGATGGCCCAGTTTCTTCGCCAGATTAACCGCTTCGCTCACCACGGCATGCTCCGGAATACGATCCAGGTATATCATCTGATATACGCTAATTCGCAGCAGGCTACGAACCCATGGCTGCAGTTTGGATACTCCTTTGGCGACGTAACGTTCCAGAAAATAATCAAGTGTATTCAATCTGGCGATTGTTCCATACACCAATTCGGTAGCTAGTCCAGCATCTGCGGGGCTTAGATCCGCCTCTTTCAGACGACGGTTCAACTCCAGATTACTGTATGCTCCATCTTGCTCAACAGCACTCAGAACCTTGACTGCCAATGTACGAGCAGATGTTTTGGGTTGCTGGGAGCGCGATGCACCACCCGATTTACCCGAATTCGGACGACGGTTTCCTTCACGTCCGGATGAATTTCCATTAGCTTTCTGGCCTTTTCCTGACGAACGACCTGGTATGTTACCGCTCATCGCAGCACCGTTCCAGGTTTCAGTGTACCACCGCGAGCAAAGTCAGCGGCCTGCATCACCTTTTTACCTGCTGGCTGCACTTCAGTCAACCAGAGAGACCCATTGCCTGTGCGGACTTCAATCCCTGCCTTGTTCAATTGCAGCACCGTTCCCGGCTCTGCTTGTCCAGCATCCGAAGAAGTTGCCAGATCCACCTGATCGGGGTTAGCCGTTGCCCAGACTTTGAAGACCTGATCATCCCACATCGTAAATGCACCGGAGAACGGCACAAGACCACGAATCTGATTGAACAGTTGGCGTGAAGTACGACTCCAGTCCATTTTCTCGTCATCCCGAGTCAGATTGCGAGCATATGAAGCCTCGGCATCATCCTGAGGGACCGCCATTGTCTCGCCTGCAATCAATCGTGGCATTTCTGCCTGAAGCAGTTTGGAACCAGCCTCACTTAATTTATCAAACATCGATCCTGATGTATCTTCATCCGTAATTGGCAGTTCCACACGCGAGATCATATCCCCGGTGTCCAGGCCTTCAGCCATATACATCAATGTGACTCCTGTCACGGATTCTCCGTTAATAATGGAACGTTGAATCGGGGCTCCTCCCCGATATTTCGGTAAAAGAGAGCCATGCACGTTCACACAGCCGCGAACAGGCATATCCAGCACAGCTTTGGGCAGAATCTGTCCAAAGGCCGCGGTCACGATCAGATCCGGCTTCCATTCAGCCAAGCGGGCTACCGCTTCCGGATCACGCAATTTAACAGGTTGAAACACCGGCAGACCGTGGCGTTCTGCCGCGGCCTTAACCGGTGTTGGCGTAAGTATTTTTTTGCGTCCCTGTGGTTTATCAGGTTGAGTCACCACACCCACCACATTGTACCCCTCTGCCATCAGCATATCGAGAGAAGGAACTGCAAATTCAGGTGTTCCCATAAAAACAATATTCAAATCGATCACTCCTTAATTACGACGCGGTCCCGTTTGATCGGCTGCAATTTCGTACACTTTCTCGGCGACATCCGTAAAGAGTACACCATCCAGATGATCAATCTCATGCTGGAATGCACGGGACAGCAAGCCACTACCCGTAATAGTCAGCTCTTTGCCTTCACGATCCAGACCTTTAACCGTAACGGTCTCGAAACGGCGAACATCACCATTAATTCCAGGGATACTCAGACAACCTTCAGGTCCAAATTGTTCTCCCTCACTTGCAATGATCTCCGGGTTAATCATCTTGATCAGCCCTTGCTCATCACCTGCGTCGATAACAATCAGACGTTTCAAAATACCAACCTGCGGCGCAGCAAGACCTACACCTTCCGCATCGTACATGGTATCAGCCATATCATCCAGCAATTTTTGTACATTCGGTGTAATTTTGGTTACTTCTTTGGCTCTCTTGTGGAGCACCTCATCTGGTTCTTGCACGATAATGCGAATCGACATGTTGTAAGCACCTTCCTAATCCTCATCATAATTTCAGGACGATATCTGTATTTTTGGGGTATTCATTTTAATCTATGTTTATACCGCTTGTTTACATCCGCATTGCTGCAAAATGCTTACATTAACATTTGCGGGTCTACATCCAGACTAATAAGCAATTTTTGCGCCTGAACATCATCGTCCATGCGCCGGGCCGTAGCCAGAGCGAGTCCTATGGCGTCTACATCCCCCCGCCATTTTATCATACATTGGAATCTGTATCTATTCTTGATCCGAGGAATCGGAGACGCTACCGGCCCTAGTACATCAAAGGCATCATTGCTGAATCGATCCAGACTGCCGAGCCATCCGGCCGCATTAGCCTTCTCTTTCAGTATTCGCGTATAGTTCTCGGCAAGACGAATCAATACTGGAAGTTGCTCATGCGAAAAGGTCACCAGAATCAGGCGACAGTAAGGCGGATATTGCAAATTGCGGCGGTGCAATAGTTCCTCACGTACAAACGATACATAGTCATGCTGACTCGCATGGCCAATGGAGTAGTGCTCCGGCGTATAGGACTGAACAAACACCTCACCAGGCAATTGGTGCCGACCAGCTCGGCCAGCTACCTGTGTTAATAACTGAAACGTTTTTTCCGCAGCACGGAAATCAGGTAAATTCAACGCTGAATCCGCTGTTATCACGCCAACCAGGGTTACATCCGGGAAATCAAGTCCCTTCGCAACCATCTGGGTGCCCAGCAATACATCCGCCTTTTTCTCACGAAACTGTTTCAGCAGCTTCTCGTGCGCCCCTTTTTCCGTTGTTGTATCCACATCCATCCGAATGACCCGAATACCCGGAAAGAGCTTGGCAAGCTCTTCCTCGACTCGCTGTGTACCTGTACCGAAGTATCGAATATGCTCACTTCCACAGTCCGGACACACTTCCGGAGCCGCTTCCGCATACCCGCAGTAATGACAACGGAGATTATTCGAGCGCTGATGGTACGTCAATGAAATATCGCATTCGGGACAACCTGCCACATATCCACAACTTCGGCACATCACAAAGGTCGAATATCCACGGCGATTCAGCAGAAGTACCGTCTGTTCACCACGTTCCAAGCGCTCCTCCAGCCCTTTGTGCAAAGCCCTGCTGAACATGGAACGGTTGCCATCCTTCAACTCTTCACGCATATCTACGATCCGCACTTCAGGCAGTTTGTTACCCAGTGCCCGTGTTGGCATCTCCAGCAACAGTGGTGCAAAATCATCATTACTCTGCGAGCGTGCCGCGTAATAACTTTCCAGCGAAGGTGTCGCTGAACCCAGAACAACCACCGCCTGATGCTGCTGTGCTCTTTTTACCGCAACATCACGAGCATGATATTTCGGAGTTTCCTCCTGTTTGTAGGAAGTCTCGTGTTCTTCATCCATAATGATCAACCCAAGCCGACTGAATGGAGCAAATACGGCTGAACGCGCCCCAATCGCAACCTTCACCTGACCCTCACGAATCTTGCGCCATTCATCATAACGTTCACCGCCAGACAGACGACTGTGCATAACAGCAACTTGGTCCCCAAATCGCCCTTTAAAACGCTCTACCATCTGTGGTGTGAGTGCAATCTCGGGCACCAGTACGATAGCCTGGCGATCTTGTTCGATGCATTGTTGAATGGTTTGAAGATAGACTTCCGTCTTGCCACTTCCCGTAACACCATGTAACAAAAATACCCCATGACGTTGTTCCTGCAATCGGCCATTGATATTGTCGTAGACAAGTTTTTGCTCATCGGTCAGAACCAGCGGTTCAGTCGCTTTGAACGTCCTGCCCTGGTAAGGGTCACGAAAGACCTCAACGTCCTCGGTGACGATCAGTCCCTTTTCCTCAAGCCCCTTAATCGTCGCGGCCGATACCTGTAGTGTAGATAACACTTCTTTCATCGGCATGGGCAGCAGTTCTTTCATTTCCAGCAAAAAAGCCAGAATCTCCTTCTGCCGCTGTGCTTTCGCCGGGAATGAAGCAAGTGCTTCCTGAGCAGCAGCAATATCTACAGCCAGATCAACGGACTTCATCGTTTTTTTATTCAACTTGTCCTTGATGGCCTGACTTTCCAGCAGCACGCCACCAAGCAATAATTTCTTAATTAGTGCAGCATGATTGGGATATTTTCGACTCAGTTGTTGCAGCGGTACCTGACCCCGACTTTTGACAAAACGGATGATATCCTGCTGTACTTTCTCAGTCGTAGACTCTTCTCCCCAAACAAATAACACCTCATCATCCGGTTGTGCACCCGCCATCTGTCCATCAAGTGCATCTCCCAGCGAGATGTATCGCTCTGCTTTCCCTTTCAATGCCGTCGGCACCATGACCTGCAATGACAAAATCCGGTTACTGGCATAACGTCCACTCATCCATTCGGCCAACTCAACCAAATCCTTTGACAACGGGGGAACAATGTCCAGTAACTCCTGAATCTGCTTAAGCTTGAATGTTTCCTCTCCGGTACGCGGCACAAGATCAATCACGAATCCCTGCACCGTCCGATGACCAAAAGGTACACCCACCCGGCTGCCAATCTCGATCCATTCCCTCATCGATTCAGGTACCAGGTAATCAAACGGCCGGTCTGTTGCCTTCACGGGAACATCGACTATGACCTTGGCAATCTCCATATCCTAATTCCTCCCGGCAATGCGCTCCGCCGCAATCCGGAGCAACCGATGAGCCACATCGTCCTTGGCTATCACTGGAAGCTCCTCCACCAAACCTTCCCGGTCATAGATATGTACCGCGTTGGTGTCTGTTCCAAATCCTGCACCCGTGCGGGTTACATCATTGGCTACGATCAGATCACAGTTTTTCCGTTCCAATTTCTCACGTGCATACATCTCAACCGACTGAGTCTCCGCAGCAAAACCAATCAAAAACTGATGGGTTTTCTGTTTGCCCAGCGTTTCAAGAATATCTATATTTTTAACCAGTTCGAGCGACAGCGTGTCGCCTTTCTTCTTGATCTTCTCGGTGTAAACTTCCTTTGGACGATAATCGGCAACTGCCGCCGCCTTAACCACGATATCTGCATCGTCCCACTCGCGTGTGACAGCTTCATACATGTCCTGGGCAGACTGTACAGGGATCAACTCAACGTTCTCCGGTGGCTTGGCTTGGGTATTGCCCATAACCAATTTCACATCTGCCCCCAGATCACGCGCAGCTGCGGCTATGGCAAATCCCATTTTGCCAGATGAATCGTTCGTAATATATCGTACTGGATCAATGCGCTCAATCGTACCTCCAGCCGTAACAACAACCTTCTTGCCTTGTAACAATGGAGCTTGTCCCTGCCGACTAATGCCTGCAGACTCGCGCTGTTCAAAGAAACGTTCCACCACATCCACAATGCTCTCCGGTTCTTCCAGACGTCCCTTGCCCACATATCCACACGCAAGCAGACCTTCACCCGGTTCAATCATCATGGCGCCCCGTTCAACAAGCAGGTTCATATTATGCTTTACAGCTGGATGATCATACATATGTACATTCATCGCTGGAGCAATCATGACAGGGGCTGTCGTGGCAAGAAGAGTTGTTGAGAGCATATCATCTGCCATGCCATGCGCCATCTTGGCAATTACATTGGCTGTAGCCGGAGCAACCAGAACAAGATCAGCCAGATCGGCCAGATGAATATGAGATACGACTGCTGGCTCACGCTCATCAAATGTATCGGTATATACGGTGTTTCGGGTCAACGTTTGCAGCGTCAATTCGGTAATAAACTGTGTAGCGGAAGCTGTCATGATCACATGAACATCCGCTCCCTTTTGCACCAGTCTGCTGCATAATGTTGCCGCTTTGTAAGCGGCTATGCCGCCAGTCACACCAAGCACGATTTTTTTACCGTTCAACATGTTTATTTCCCCCGATATTTATACGACGTCTAAAGAAGATTCCGTTAAAATATGCTTATTGGAATCAATATCATAATACCTTTAGTTGCTTCAATCAAGGCTAGATATAGATCAAAACGATTCAATTTGTCTATATTTAGTTACAAAAACGATAATTTAATGAGTTATGAAATTGATTGATTCGTAAAAAAATAACAACCTCGCGGTTGTCAATTAATCCGGCTTGCGCCGTATGCAGTTGAAGAGCAGCCGCAGGCGGCTTACTCTTCTTCTTCGTCCTGTCCTTTGATGACAACGAGCAGGTCTCCATAGATTTCTTCCAGTGCAACGCCAACTTGTTTATGGGATCTCGCACCTCTTAAATCCGTTTTTTCACCTTCACGTAGCTGTCTAGCCCGGCGGGAAGCAGCAACAACAAGGGAATACTTGCTGTCGACTTTGTTCATCATTTCATCAATAGAAGGATACAGCATATTAACAAACACCTCTTCGCATTAGTATAATCACAAGTTGCCGCCTGACAGAACTGATGTGGCATGTCTTCACACCCGGGCATTCCGAGAAGGAGTGCTCAGTATATGATATGACAACTGCCCCACTTATATCGCAACTCTGCAGCGGCAAAAGGGATTATTTATTGATCTTACAATGTTCGGCGATTATGATGCTTTCTATTCTCTTGCACGCCAAATCAATTTCATCATTAACAACAGCGTAATCATACTGCTCCAGCAGACTGATCTCATCAACCGCCACGGACATCCGGTGATCAATGGTCGCTTGGCTTTCGGTACCACGGCCCTGAATGCGATCTTTCAGCTCGTCCAATGAAGGAGGAAGCAGGAAAACAAAGATCCCTTCCGGGAATTTCTCTTTCACTTTTAACGCGCCTTGAACCTCAATCTCCAGAATGATGTCGCGGCCTTCGTTAATCGTTTTCTCCACAAAATCACGCGGTGTTCCGTAATAATTACCAACATACTCCGCATGTTCCAACAATTGATCTTCAGCAATCATGTTCAAGAACTCTTCATGACTTCTGAAGAAATAGTTCACACCATGTTCTTCACCCAGACGAGGCTGACGGGTTGTCGCCGATACGGAATAGATCAATTCCGGCACCCGTTTGCGCAAAGCGCTGCATACAGTACCCTTCCCGACCCCAGATGGGCCGGACAACACTACCAGTAATCCCTTAGACATATTACACTCCATTTTATTCGTCGTTATCATCATCTTTCGAAGAAAGACGATGGGCGACCGTCTCAGGCTGAACTGCAGACAAAATGACATGATCGCTATCCGTAATAATTACGGCACGAGTACGTCTTCCGTAAGTTGCATCAATCAGCATGTGACGATCTCTTGCCTCTTGTATAATTCTCTTGATCGGCGCCGATTCCGGACTCACGATGGATATAATCCGGTTCGCCGATACGATGTTACCGAATCCAATGTTAATGAGTTTGATTGCCATAATCAGGTTCTTCCCCCTATACATGCGACTCTTTTGCCGAAATGTGGCCGTTCATTCGATATTCGCAGCTTGCTCACGAATTTTCTCCAGTTCCGCCTTCATCTCGACAACACGATTCACCAGAGCCAAATGGTTGGCTTTTGATCCAATCGTATTGACTTCCCGATTCATCTCTTGAATTAGAAAGTCCAACTTACGACCTACGGGCTCATCACTCTTCAGCAGTTCCCTGCTCTGTCCAAAGTGACTCTGTAGACGCGTAAGCTCCTCTTCTATGTTAGAACGATCGGCAAACATTGCAATTTCCATACCCAATTTATGCTCATCAAAAGGGAAAGAGCCTTCTTCCTGCATTTCCGTAAGCCTTTGTCTTAGCTTGTTGCGGTAATCACTTACCACAGTCGGTGCAAGATCAAGCATCTCGGTATGCAGTGACTCCAGACGGGTAATCCGCCGTTCCAGATCACTGGCCAGATGAAGACCCTCGCGAGCGCGCATCTGTTCAAGGCTGGACAGAGCCTCTTTCAATCCTTCTTGCAGAACTCGCTCCCATTCGTCCTTCTGCTCTTCGGGAATGGAACTTGTCCCATCCGAATGAACCATGACGTCCGGCAGCCCAAGCATATCCACAATACTTGGTTTGCCCTGCATTCCATATTGGGTCTCCAGTTGCTCTGCAGCCTGCAGATAGGCCCTGACCGTCTGTTCATTCAGAACAGCGGGAAGAGCCTGGTCTTCCTCTTTTTCTTTCATTACATAAACATCAATCCGCCCACGTTTCAAACGACTCTGTACGATCTTCCTCAAACCGTCTTCATAATACGTCCACTCTCTTGGCAGACGCATCATCACTTCGCAATAACGATGATTAACAGATTTGATCTCTAATTGTACCTTATAGCCGCCAAAATGAAAGGCGGATTGACCGTATCCGGTCATACTGAATGACATCGGCATCACATCCGTTTTACTATTGTAATTGATTATTAGGGTTGAAACAAGTAGGACATTGATGCTCTGACTTCTCCCATACGTATTGAGTCAGTTCGGCCGTCATGCCGTAGAACATAAACGGTGTCATAAGATAGATGCCTTTGAAATGCGCTGTTGCTACGTCCAGCAGTTCTTTGGCAATTTTTACTCCCATCGCACGGCCTTCTTCGCCTTCCAGACCTGCCATACGGGAACGCACTTCATCCGAAAGCTGGATTCCGGGAACCTCGTTGTGCAGATACTCTGCATTCCGTCCACTCGCTAGCGGCATTACACCTACAAAAATGGGCACATCCAGATGTTTGGTCGCTTCGTGCATTGCTACAATCAACTCAGGATCATAGATCGGTTGTGTCATGATGTAATCAGCGCCAGAGGCAATTTTCTTCTCCAGACGTTGTACAGCTTTCTCCAAATATTTCACATTAGGATTAAATGCTGCTCCGATGACAAAACCAGCTTTTTGCTTCAGCGGTTTACCTGAGAAAGCCACTCCATCGTTCAACTGTTTGATCATGCGTATGATTTCAAAAGAAGTCAGATCGTATACCGAGCTCGAGCCAGGCAGATCACCAAACCTTGCAGGATCTCCTGTTACAGCCAGTACATGATTAATACTCAAAGCATCAAATCCCATCATGTGGGACTGTGTTCCAATCAGATTCCGGTCACGGCAGGCAATATGCACCAGTGGACGAAGGCCCGTGCGATCCTGAACGAGGTGACCCAGCGCCATGTTGCTCATGCGTGTAACCGCGAGTGAATTATCGGCCAGTGTCAGGGCATCGGCTCCGGCTGCTTTCAGTGTCTCGGCACCTTTCATGAACTTGGCAATGTCCAAGTCACGTGGCGGGTCAAGTTCAACGATAACGGTGTGACGATGCTTGACCAGATCAACGATCGTAGGCTGTCCGCCACGTCCGGAACGCTCATCCACATTTTCATGCAACACAATACGCGGTTTGGATTCTGACGGATCAGGCTCCAGAATAGGCGAAGGCACATAGTCAGCAAGCGCCTCTTTCATAGCGGTAATATGATCAGGTGTCGTACCACAGCAACCGCCGATAATACGAGCTCCCAGTTCAGCAAATTGCACTGCCGTCTGACCAAAGTACTCCGGAGTCGCACCATAACGGAACTGACCATCTACATAATCTGCGGCACCCGCGTTCGGGTAGACGGACATTGGAATACCAATTCGTCCCGAGACGGTTTCCATGGCACGCATAATCCCGTTAGGACCTGAGCGACAGTTAAAACCAATTACATCCGCACCCTGCTCCCGCATAATCCGGAAGGCTTCAGGCATCGTATATCCGTCCAGTGTGTGTCCTACATCCTCTACCGCGAACTGTCCAATCACAGGCAGATCACTTAGCTTGCGCGCTTGCAAAAGAGCAATATCCATTTCCTCGATATCATAGAAGGTCTCAAGCAAAATGCCATCCACGCCTTCATCTAGCAGTGCAGAGATCTGTTGTTGATAAAAGCGTTTCAGTTCACTCGTTGACACGTTTGTCCGCTTGCCACCTCGAATGGAACCAACTGCACCAAGCACATAACCGGTATCTCCAGCTACCTCTTTGGCAATGCGTACACCGGCACGGTTCACGTCCTCCACCTTGGACTCCAGACCGAACTTGGACAACTTGTCGTAATTGGCAGAATACGTATTTGTTTCAAATATTTCTGTACCTGCATCCCGATAACGGCGATGTACATCCGCCACTACTTCAGGTGAAATCAAGTTTAATTCTTCATATGAAATCCCCACCGGGAACCCCATTTGGTACAGAAATGTTCCCATGGCCCCATCTCCAACGAGAACCCGTTCCTGCATAACTTTGCGCAAATCCGCCTTCATCCCATTTCCCCCCGCCTAGCTGTGATCATTTACATACTAATGTAACACAAAAAACGCTATAAAACGAAGAAAAACACAGGTTTTTGATGAGTATCCAGCTCATATGGACGTTCTTGCCATACAGCCCCCAATATGTCTCTGTACAGGAGACACGACCTGTCCTTTTTGACAAAAAAAGAGGCCCGCAGGCCTCTTTGGTTAAACCTTCCACTTCTTATGAAGTGATTCCTTTAAAAACAACTTCAGCAGGTCCAGTCATGTACACATGATTGTCAGCTTCGTTCCACTCAATGTGGAGATCCCCACCCTTGAGGCTGATGACTGCTGTACGATCTGTATGTCCATTCAGGACAGAGGATACCAGTGTCGCACAAGCTCCGGTTCCACAAGCAAGTGTTGGACCCGCTCCGCGTTCCCATACACGCATGTCCACATATCCACGGTCACGAACTGTGGCAAATTCCACATTGATTTTTTTTGGAAACATCGGATGCACTTCAAGAAGGGGTCCCCAAGTTGTGAGGTCAAAATTTACAGCGTCATCTACATAGATAACCGCATGCGGGTTACCCATGGATACGGCAGTGAATTTGAACGCATGTCCATTTGCTTCAATGTAGTGATCAACCACTGGGTTGGCATCCACCGTTGTAGGCACTTGAAGGCCATTCAGGATTGGTTCGCCCATATCCACACGAACCGTCTCTACTTTACCATCACGAATGTTGAGACTCACAGGTTGTACCCCTGCACCAATCGTTTCAATGGTGATCTGCTCCTGGTTCACGTGACCATGATCGTATACATATTTGGACACACAGCGAATGGCATTACCGCACTGCTCTGCTTCCGAACCGTCCGAATTCATGATACGCATCTGATAGTCCGCCTTCTCCGAAGGCAGTATATAAACCAGGCCGTCCGCACCGATGCCAAAGAAACGGTTGCACCATTTCACAGCCAACTCTGCCGCATCTGCCGGAAGCTCCTTTTCACCAAATACAACGATAAAATCGTTACCAAGTCCATGCATTTTCGTAAATTCCATAATCTTGCCCACTCCTTTTGGCAGTCTACTGCCAAAGCTATATTCTTGCTCTTCTACAGGATTACCATAGAAATTCATATTCAGCATTTACACAAAAAAGCTATCCTGCAAAATGCCAAAGCTTCCGCTTTGAATCATTTTGAGGATAGCATACCGAAATAGGTAAGGAAAAGGTATTGATTTTATGCCGAAAACTTTGTACTTTTCGGTACGAAGCGGCCAGTACCACCCATACGGCGGCGGTTACGACGACCACCCCAGACGCTGCCTGCGCCCATAAGGAACGTTGGAATGCCTGCAGCAACGATAGAGAGCGCCCATTCACGCAAACCAAGTGGCACGGTTTTAAAGATCGGCTGCAACGGTTCAACGTACATCACAACCAGCATCAGTACAACCGATGAAATCACGGCAAAAACCAGATATTTGTTCTGTAGTGGATTCCGGTGGAAGATCGACCGCGAACTGCGGCAGTCAAAGACGTGAATAAGCTGCGCCAATACGAGTGTAGCAAAAGCCACAGACTGTGCCTTGATCAGTTGACCCGGGTTATCCGGTGCAGCCTGAAGGGTAAGCCAGAATGCTCCGAGTGTACATAATCCAATTAATACACCCCGACTGACGATTTTCCAACCCAGTCTCCGCGCGAAAATATTTTCCTTGGCTCCACGGGGTTTGTGTTCCATCAAATCTTTTTCCGGCTGATCTACCCCGAGCGCCATTGCAGGCAAACCATCCGTCACGAGGTTAACCCACAGAATCTGTATAGGTACCAGTGGCAGTGGCAACCCCATCATCATCGCAAAGAACATTGTTAGAATCTCGCCCACGTTCGATGCCAGCAAATAACGGATAAACTTGCGAATGTTCTCATAAATATTACGGCCTTCTTCAATCGCAGCCACAATGGTTGAGAAGTTATCATCACTCAGAATGAGCGCCGAAGCTTCCTTCGTGACATCTGTGCCTGTGATGCCCATCGCTATGCCGATATCAGCCGCCTTGATCGCAGGAGCATCATTTACTCCATCGCCCGTCATGGCGACGACATGCCCTTTGCGCTGCAACGATTTTACGATGCGAAGCTTATGTTCAGGACTTACCCTTGAGAACACGTAGATGCCCTCTACCTGTTTATCCAGTTGGTCGTCCGTCATGCCTGCCAGCTGCTGACCACTTAACGAGGCACCTCCACGTGGAAGAATCCCGAGTTGAGAAGCAATGGCTTCTGCCGTTGTTCCATGATCACCTGTGATCATGACGGTACGAATGCCCGCCTTGCGGCATGTGGCAATCGCATCACGCACTTCACGACGCGGTGGATCAATCATACCTGCAAGCCCGACGAATACAAGCTGACTTTCGGCGGCGTGTTCGTCAGCCACTTTTTCTTCCGGCCGCACTTCACGGTAGGCCATTCCAAGGACACGCAGTGCCGCTCCGGCCATGCTCTCGTTGGCTGCCATCACTTTCTGCCGCAGCGTTCCAGTGAACGGCACGACCTTGCCTTCCCACAAAATATAACTGCAGTGTCCAATCAACACATCCGGTGCACCTTTGGTATAAATCATGCGGCCCCCCTGATGATGAACCAGAACCGACATGCGTTTTCGCTCCGAATCAAACGGGAATTCCTGCTGGCGGGCATACAACTCTTTGAGTCCGGTCGGAGTAAGCCCCATTTTGGAGGCCAGCGTGACGAGTGCCCCTTCCGTCGGATCACCTTTCAGCTCCCAGAATACATTATCTCGTTGAACGGTTTCTTCTTTGAAACCATCCTTTTTCGTGTTTTTCTTGCTTTCCTTTTTGGTATCCTTGCCCTTTTTCTTGCTCCCCACCTCGCTTGCAACACTCTCCACAATACTGGCATTGTTGCAAAGCGCGCTAATCTGAAGCATTCTGCGTAGCGACTGGTCACTCTTCAATTCCACCATTCGACCGTTCTCCAACATCTGCCCTTCAGGTGCATAACCATCCCCGGTAACCTTGATGTTACGCCCCTCCAGCCACACATCCGTTACCGTCATCTTGTTCTGGGTGAGCGTGCCAGTCTTATCCGAACAGATTACGGATGCACAACCAAGGGTCTCGACAGAAGGCAGTTTGCGTACAATGGCTTTACGTTTGATCATACGCTGCACGCCTAGTGCGAGTGCAATGGTTACAATGGCCGGCAGACCCTCCGGTATGGCAGCCACCGCGAGGCTGACCCCTGCCAGAAACATGCCAACGGCTGGTTGTCCGTGCAATATCCCTGCGACAACAACCATAACGGTTAATCCCAATGCGACAAAAATCAGAATTTTGCCCAGTTGTTCCAGCCTGTGCTGTAACGGTGTCTCTTGCTCCTCCGTATTCTGGATCAGATCGGCGATTTTGCCCATCTCCGTCTCCATCCCCGTACGGATAACCACACCTTTGGCTGTACCACGAGTGACCATGGTACCCATAAAACCAATATTCTTCTGATCACCCAGCGGAACGTCCTCGTCCGCAATAGGAAGGCGATGTTTGCTTACAGGAACCGATTCCCCGGTAAGTGCGGACTCCTCGACATCCAGACTGTTCGTTTGCAGCCAGCGCACATCAGCGGGTATGCGGTCCCCACTCTCCACCATGATAATATCCCCGGGGACAAGTTGTTTGGCGGCAAGGTGTACTTCCTGGCCTGAACGAAGCACTTTGGCAAGAGGTGCAGACAACTGTTTCAATGCACGAAGAGATCGTTCAGCCCGAAATTCCTGTACAAACCCCAGAATCGCATTCAGTACGATAATAGCCACAATCGTTACCGCATCCAGATACTCACCCAGTAATCCGGATACCAACGTTGCTCCCATCAACACCAGCACCATAAAATCCTTAAACTGATTCAAGAGCAATGTAATTGGAGAAATGCGTTTCCCCTCGCTCAGTTCATTCGAACCGACCACTTTCCTCTTCTCTGCTACAGCTTCATCCGTCAATCCTTCCTGCGGGCTGACGCCAAGAGTGTTACGAAGCTCTTCATCACTAAGTTGATGCCACTTGGTATGTTCCATGCTTCAAGTTTCCCTCCCAGTCTGTATTTCATCTGCAAAATAAGCTCACATGTTTCACCGGCGTGCTGGTCGACAGGCTGTACACTATGCCGGACAAACTACCTGCTCTATATGTATTCGGACAGGTCTGTGATTAGCACCCGGAAGGTGAATCCTTTCCCTGATGGACAGAATAGGCTAAAATAAAAGTCTGCGATGTTCTGCGCAGTACCGATTCCAGCGTTCAACAGGCAAGCAACGAAGAATCTGCAGCCAGTCCTTGTTTTTTTACATAACCTGGTTGCTCATTTCAGTTATATAGATGAAGCATTTGTCATGATGATAAAATGCAGATGCTCGATAGAGAGAGGAAGTGGAAAATATGGCATTGGACGGCATCGTAACACGGGCCATTGTTCATGAACTGCAAGGCTGCATTGGTGGACGTATCAGCAAAATCCATCAGCCGAATGGCCATGACGTAGTTCTCACCCTGCGTGCTCAGCGCGGAAATAGTAAATTGCTTGTTTCGGCAAGCCCGACATATCCTCGTGTGCATTATACGGAAAAGACATTTCTTAACCCTACGGAAGCACCCATGTTCTGCATGCTGCTCCGTAAACACTGTGAAGGTGCAATCATTGAGGAGATCCGTCAGATTGGCATGGAACGTATTATCCACATCAATGTGCGCCAGCGCGACGAGCTGGGGGATGTTTCAGTTAAACGGATCATCATTGAATTGATGGGGCGTCACAGTAATATTATTTTGCTTGATCCTGTAACTGGAACGATTCTGGATGGCATTCATCATGTGACTCCTTCCATCAGCAGTTACCGGGTAATTATGCCTGGATTCGCGTATACTGCCCCACCCGAGCAACATAAAAGTAATCCGCTTGAAGTGAGTCGTACAGCATTCGAGGACAGCTATCATGCCGCTGAAGAAGAGGCATCACGCTGGCTTGTGAACTCCTTTAGCGGTCTTAGCCCGTTAATTGCGGGAGAGATTGCTGCCCGTGGGATTGCTTCTGAAGGCACAGTGAGCACTCAGGCTGTGGTTGAGGGTGAGAGCCGAGTTGAGGCGGGTGCACTCTGGAACGCTTTTGAAGCCGTGATGGGACCTGTCAGGGATCATCTCTACACGCCTGTAACCGGAATGAACGCCAAAGGCAAAATGATTTTCTCCGCTGTTCATCTTCAGAGCATTCAAGACTTGGAGAAAACCTATGACACGATGAGCAAGTGCATGGAGGATTACTACGGAGACAAGGCTGAACGGGACACGGTAAAACAGAGAGTAAGTGATCTGCTCCGTTTTCTGCAGAATGAGCGAAGCAAAAACATCAAAAAGCTGGACAACCTGAACAAGGACCTGCTGGAAGCGGACGATGCAGACAAGTTCAGACTATGGGGTGAGTTGCTGTTTGCCTCCCTGCATCAGGTCCACAAAGGGGACAAGAGCGTGGAGCTTGTGAACTTCTACGATGAAGACCAAGCCAACATTACCATTCAGCTTGATCCACTGCTCACACCGTCTGACAACGCACAACGTTATTTCAAGCGGTATAACAAATACAAGAACAGTCTGGCTGTCATTCATGAGCAGCTTGGCAAAACCAAAGACGAGATCGACTATCTCGATAACCTGTTACAGCAGCTCTCTATTGCATCGATGAACGATATTGAGGAAATACGGGACGAGCTTGTACAGCAAGGATACCTTCGTGACCGTAACAAAAAGGGTAAAAAGAAGAAGAAAAGTGACCGTCCAACCGTACACCAGTTCACCTCCTCCGAGGGGATTGATATTCTTGTGGGCAAAAACAACCTGCAAAATGAGTATGTAACCAATCGTCTTGCTTCTTCCAACGACACTTGGCTGCATACCAAAGACATTCCAGGTTCACATGTCGTTATTCGCAGTACGGACTTTGGTGAAGCTACATTGGAAGAAGCAGCACAGCTTGCTGCCTACTTCAGCCAAGCCAAGGAGTCCAGCAGTGTACCTGTGGATTATACGTTTATCCGTCATGTACGCAAACCAAGTGGTGCGAAGCCCGGTTTTGTGATCTATGATCATCAGAAGACGTTGTTTGTCACGCCAAATGATGAATTGATCAAGAGTCTGCCATCCACAATTAAAAATGGATAAGGCTATATAAGTTGAACTAAAGATTATTTACACTGATACTACGATGACAGAACAACCTTCCAATCGCTGTTATCCCCAGATTTTTTCGATCCCTTTTCTCAAGGGAAAATCCGGTGATAAAGGCGAAGCTTATGCTTCCGAAGTAGCTTTCTTGCAGAAAGCTTTTAGCTCCGCTTTTTCAGGTTTTTTCTGTCCTCTCCGTTATCGTATAAATGATTAGTTCAACTTATATAGATGTAACAGTAACAATAGAAAAATCCCCTGAGCATTAACGGTTCAGGGGATTTTAGTTATTGTATTATTTGTTTGAGTGGTAGGTGAAGTTCAGCTTATTTATCATTTTATTGAATATTAATTCATTTATATGTATAATAATTCAATTACGATGAATAAAATTATAGTTAAAGGAAGTGTACCATGACCATACATATCAGAGAAACTCAACCTGATGATCTGAAACCCCTGATGGCATTAATGCATGACTATGTGGTGGGATTCTACAACAACCCCTGGCCTGGTGATCAATCCATCCAGCTTTTGATCAACAACCTGCTTAATCAGCAGATCGGTGCTCAATTTGTGGCAGTAGAGGACAGGAAGCTTATCGGATTTTCCACCCTGTTCTTTACATACAGCACGATGAAAGCAGAGCGTGTCGCCATCATGAATGACCTATTTGTTACGGAAACATTCAGAGAAGGCGAAGCAGAAGCTAAATTATTTGCACACTGTCAGCAGTATACGCGTGATCATGGCTGTGCTTATATGTCCTGGATCACAGCAGTGACCAATGAGCGGGCACAGCAATTATTCGAGCGTCTTGGGGCTACACGTGGCGCTTGGGTAAACTATTCCATTACGTAGACTCTTTTGAGCACAAAAAAAAGGACATGCAAACATGAAGGTTCAGCCCTATCATGCTTGCATGTCCTTTACTCCTTCGATCTTAGAATGTATCCAGTAATACAGAATTTATTATAGTCAGATAGAGCGTTGCAACGTCTCGCTTACTCTCCCTTTTGCTGTGAAGCAGCTGCCTTCAGCCTTTCCAACACATCAACCGTTACGGTCTTGCTACCAAGATCTCCGTGGAAAACAACACCTTGGCGTTTGCCATGATAATCCGATCCACCTGTTTCAATGAGGTCATATTCCTTGGCCAGCTCACCATACCTGCGTTCCGCTTCCGGGCCATGGTCCGAATGAAACACCTCAATGCCATCTGGACGAGAGTCTTCGATGATACGTCGCACCAATTCATCATCATTATAGAGACCCGGATGGGCAATCACAGCGGCTCCACCTGCGGCTCTGATCCACTCGCACGCATCCTCTGGTGCAACGCGGGGTACAGACACGAAGCCAGGCTTGCCTTCAGCAAGATATCGATCAAATGCATCCCGCATGTCAACAGCGTAGCCTTTTTTCACCAGCACATCGGCCATATGAGGTCTTCCAATACTCTCATCCGGCTCTAACGGCCGTCCCAGCTCATCCAGTACCTCCTGCCAGCTTATATCAAGCCCGAGTTCTTGCAGCTTGCCAATAATCAGATGATTCCGCTCATCTCGCGCTTCTCGTAATCCGCGCAACCGTTGCAGGAACTGCTCATCCTCTGTATTCACATAATACCCAAGCACATGAATATCTTTCCCACCAGCCCGAGTGCTGATCTCCACTCCAGCAACGACATCAATATCGTACTCTTTTCCCGCTTGTTGTGCTTCGGCTACACCAGCTACTGTATCATGGTCCGTTAGGGCAACCGCAGATAGCCCTTTTTGTTTGGCAAGCTTCACATTATCAGCAGGTGGCTGCATTCCATCGGAAGCCTGACTATGCGTGTGAAGATCACAGCGTCCTTGGCGCTGATCCATGAACAACAGCTCCTTTGTGTAAAATTGATTATGATTAATCTTATCTATCATTGATGTTGCCAACGATTATGCCTTCCCCGTCTTATGTACCGACTTAGGCTGCTCCTGCTGACGCAGATAATTCAGGAAAGCGACTGCTGACAGAGGCAACAAGGACGATTTTAGATGGATGGCATAGAACTGCCGTTTGAATTCGAGTCCGCGGATATCCACAATATGAACAAGTCCCAGAGCCAGTTCATGCTGCACCGAAGAAGGAGATAACATCGTAATGCCTACCCCTGCCTCCACAGCCGATTTTACCGCTCCTGTACTGCCAAGTTCCATTACAACATTCATATCCTGCGGATCAATCTTTTTCTTTTGCAATTGGTCTTCCATCACCTGACGAGTACCCGAACCCTTCTCACGCAGCACAAAAGGATAATTCATTACATCTTCAAGATTCACTTTGCCACGCTTCGCCAGATCATGCCCGGCAGGTACAATCAGTTTCAGCTCATCCTGCATGACAGGCTCCACAATCATGTCCGGGTGGTGCACTGGCGCTTCAATCAGACCAAAATTAAGCTGGTGCTTCAATATATCATCCATAATTTGCGTTGTATTCATCACTTTCATGACAATTGAAATATCCGGATATTGAAGTGCAAATGGTCCGAGCATGCGTGGAAGCACATATTCCCCGATCGTTAAGCTGGCTCCCAGCTGGAGTCGGCCCTGTAACATCTGAGTAAACGCCGACATCGCTTCGTCCGTCTGTCTGACCAGCTCTACACTCCGTTTCGCATGAGGTAATAAAGTCCGGCCAGCCTCGGATAATTCTATTTTTTTGGTGGAACGATGCAGTAACTTGGTGCCAAAATAGTCCTCCAATGATTGAATCTGCATCGTTACTGCCGGTTGAGTCATATGTAATGCTTGTGCAGCAGCCGAGAAACTCCCCTTCTCTGCTACCGTATAAAAAATATGCAATTGGTGAAAATTCATATCTTCGCCCCTCTTCGATTACACTCTCTACATTGTAGCCGATTTCCCGCTTGGCAACAAAAAAAGCATGCAGCTTGTCTGCATGCGATACTCCTTGAATCTATGATTTCAACATATTGAATCTACTCAACTTACTTATGCTTGCGGCTATTTTTGACCAACGTCATTCTTCTTGAATGTCTTAACCATGAATAATATGACTTCAGGTCCCTTAATTCAATGGTCTCCGACATACGTCCCAGAAACGTAACTACAATCATTTTGTGCAACGGGTTGCCCGCAATATCATATTCTCCTTCAAGTTCGGAAAATTCGGCGACCACCACCAGATCCTCATCAATCAGGTAGACGTCCTGTTCATTACGGTAGTATGGTGTTATACGGTCCTGCTTCAGACACTCCCATAACCATGCCGCAATATGGTCATCATCACTACGTGCAGGCTCAATACGGTCTGCATACCGCATCTTGGCATGATGGGTAATGACGATGTCAGCCACTTTCTTGTCTCCAAGAGCCACGAAAAACGGCTCGTAGGTGCTCCAACGTTGCATCACCTTATCACGCATGGGAATCACTCTCCACCAGATAGGACTTTCTATCTATTTATTACCAAATATATTACAACATTAGTCCCGCAACCTCAAGGCGTAAGTTTAACTTTTTTTCATAAGAGTCTATTTGTGCATAATTCAAGAAAAGAGCGACCCCAAAGGGTCCCTCCAGTTTCTCGTCTATATTCCGTAAAAGCTCGTTTTGTCCATCGTTTTGCTGGCATACTCGGTTTTGATCTCATTACGATACGAGCGTTCGATCTTGCGCACATAGGAAAGTCGCTTCACATTTTTCATCGTATCATCTGCCCGTTCTGCATTAACATACATGACTACATAATGCATACGGCGGGAGATATAATGCACGGTGCCATATTTTTCGAGATTACGGGCAGCTTTCAAATCACTGACCCAAATAATGAATCCTGTCCTTTCCGCAAACATCATCGTTCCCCGCCCTTCTATAATGATTACTTAACTGCAACCACACTTGCCGCCACTACCGCAGCCGCCCTTCGGATTCGGGTCATTGCTCGGTACTTTAATGGTCGTTGACACTGCAAATGCAATGGTCTCTGACATCTGGAATAACATATCATCCAGGGACTTCTCTGCCTGTTTGAAGCGGATTACCGCCTCGAAATTTTCCAACTCCTGTTCCAGAGCCTTCACCTGGTCTTTTGCTGCATGATAATCCGGGTGAAAATGACCGAAACGCTGTGTTTCTTCAAACAATTCCTTCTTGGCATTCAGCTTCCGAATCCCCATCTGAATCTCAGGGGTAGTCTCGACTTGCTGCTTCCAATATAAATAATCCGATACTTCGGCAGATTGGTTAATCATGTCGCCCAGTTCATATGCGCCCGTTAACACTTGGGCCATATCGACCGTGTTCATTTCCGCTACGCTCATGAAATATTCATCCTATCTATATATAAAGTTCTACTTAACGTAGACTACCTCATCATAGCATATCCATGAATAGTTAAGAAGAGTTTTTCCTGCAATTAGAAATAGGGGGAACTCGAAAATTCGCCTTTCAACCTGATATTCACGTGAAATAGTCAGGTTATGACATCATCTGGCAGGATAAGACGCATTGTATCCCACTCTGACGGGGAGAATGTACGCCATTCCGTCTCTGATGTATTTTCACTTGAATCCAACATGCACCAACCGCTTAAAGTCCATTGTTCATGACCCTCTACCTGATGTGGAATGAGGTATTGCGTTTGATTTTCCTGTTGTATCCCCAGCTTGGTCTGCCACTCAATGGCTTTGGCAGCAATCTGTCGGGCGGTTGAACTATGATATCGACGCCACTCCTTGTACCAGGTCTCCGGTATCTCCTCAAATCCCAACAGAGAGAACTTCTTCTCAATGACAGAATGATCACGCTCCAACCCATGCAGAGAAGCAGGGACATCAACCAGACCTAGATTATCGGGAGTGTAGAAAGAAGAATATACACCGCTCAACACATCTTTTTCTAATAACTTCGGATCATCTGCGGAGCCTGTACTTGCCTCCATTACCTTCATACTCCGATTTACAGTCAACGGTGCAGCATCCGTCTCCTTGCCCCAATCTGCTAACGCAATACGTACATTCTCTGGTATGCCTGTCAGCGCATATTGATCCAGACACTCTATCACTTCATGTAATTCATACCCTCTGGCTAAGGCCGAAATGAATCGCTCTCTTGTCATACGGTAGATGGACATTCGATCACGCGTCACCCGTTCTGCGCATTGCTCCAGCATCCAGATCACATCAGGCCCTGCTTCGGGCGGCACCAACATTTCGAAATCAGGCTGCATGTAAAATCCACACGGCTCCGCCTCACTTACCATCTCTTGTTCTCGATATAACAGGCTATGCGGTTCGATCAGCCAACGGAATGCCAGCGCTCCCGACTGATCTTCTCCTACTTCACCATAACCCCAGCCAGCCAGTGCGTATAGCCAGCCCCTGATCCGTGGTTTCAATTCCAAATTCTCTATATGGCACCATATGTTTTTTTCTGGAGCCAACACTGCCAATTGATAACGGAAATGCTGCAACGCGGGTTCAGCTTCTCCGTATCTTTCCATACACGCTTGATATATTTCCCGATGCATCTGTCTCCACGAGAGCTGCAACCATTTTTGTAATCGATGATCTACAATCTGAATTTGGCCATCTGACTTCTGAACGAGATTCAGACTGAGCAGTAGATCGAGAAGGATAGCTACGTGGGTCGGATACAAATCCGAATGATCATATCGGATGCCCAGACCTTCAAAGTCTGTCGAAGATAACACCGTGATCACACTTAATTTTTGAACACTTTTCTTATGTATAGTGCCCTTCCCTGTCAAAGGAAGTCCTTCTCTTTCAATCCACGCGATCAGATGAAGAAGTTCCGCAGCAGTATCCGGCTTTCCTTCCTGTAATACATGAGCATGCTGTGCCATCTGTTTAACGGTTATACCCACTCTTTGTGCGTAAGCAATCGTCAATGTCTCCATCAGCGAAGCAGGAATATAGAATAATCGCTCTCCCCAACTCTTATATACAGATTCAATCCATCTTTGCTGCCTAAGGCTGGCGAATGAAGAATTGGCTTCTGCGACACTTAGTCCTTCGATGGCCCACTGTTCTCGCGGCAGGAGAGAGGAAAAGGGCTGACCGGCATGTTTGTGAAAAATTGCACCAAGCACTTTTTGCTCGACCAAAGCAAGCTTTGACCATGAATCAAGGTTCAGTACCACAGGCTCATCTATTGGTTCAAATGAAGACATATCCCAATCCCTCCTCTTTTCGCGAGTATAAATGGACTATTCGTTCTCATGAACGATAGCATATTCATATCCCTGCTCCACCAAGAACATCTGACGGTTTAATGCAAACTCCTGTTCCTTACTATCCTCTGATACCAGCGCATAGAAATATGCTTTGTTTTCACCAGCTTTTGGTCTTAGAATTCTCCCCAAACGCTGTGCCTCTTCCTGCCTTGACCCGAAACTCCCGGATATCTCAAGCGCAACAGCAGCATCAGGCAAATCCACAGCAAAATTGGCAACCTTGGATACAACAATCGTTTTAATCTCTCCTCGTCGAAAAGCGGAAAACCACTTGATTCGCTCTTGCTGTGACATGGTCCCCGAGATCAGAGGTGCTTCAATTTCCCGGGCAATCAACTCTAACTGATCCAGATATTGTCCAATCACAAGTGCAGGCAAATCTCGATGACGTTCCAGCAAACGTTTAACTACACGTACCTTCGCCGGGTTCTCGGCAGCCAATCGAAATTGGTGCTTAACCTCAGCTTGCAGATAATTTGATCTTAGTTCCGGGGAGAACGGGATACGTATCTCCTGACATTGTACATCAGCAATCCACCCTTGCTGCTCCAGTTTCTTCCACGGCATATCATAGAGCTTCGGACCAATCAGCGAAAATACATCCTGTTCACAGCCATCCTCTCGAACCAACGTGGCCGTTAACCCCAGTCTTCGCGTAGCTTGAATATCTGCAGTTGCACGAAACACCGGCGCTGGCAGCAAATGTACTTCATCATATATGATCAGACCCCATTGCCGCTCACTGAGCAGTTTGATGTGGGTAAAATCAGCATCCTTTGATTTCCGGTGTGTAAGAATCTGATATGTAGCTACAGTCACAGGTTTCACCTGTTTTTTCTGACCGGAATACTCACCGATCTGTTCGCTGGTAATCGTGGTTTTGTCTTGAATTTCCTGAATCCACTGTCGCACAGACGTTGTATTAGACGTCAAAATAAGGCATTCACATTGAAGCCGCTCCAGCACGGCCATGCCAATGACCGTTTTTCCTGCCCCGCAAGGAAGTACGAGTAAACCGCTTCCTCCCATGCCCTCACTGCCTTCGAATGCATCCACAGCTTCTCTCTGGTAAGAACGCAACGCAAACCGCTCAGAGTGGTCCCCTGGATCATTAGACCGCCAATCAAATGAAAGCTTGGTCCCCTCTCGATACCCCACGTAATCAAGTACGGGGTAACCCAACCGTGTTAATTCCCTTTTTAATAACCCTCGCTGTTCTCCTGGGAGCAGAAGTTCATGAGCGTCCTTGCGTTCCATGCGAAAGGCAGCTATCGATTTCAATCCACTTAATTCATCCAGCAACCGCTCATCCTCACTGTAAAGGCGCATTCTAGTGTGATCTGCTTCGGAATGCAGCTTTAATTTGCCATACTGATCCATGATTCTCCGAACATCCTGTATCAGTGCAGCAGGCACGTTCCAGCGGGATACCAGCTCCAAACTTGTGATGACTTGATCTGCATTCCATCCCAGCGCAGCCGCATTCCAGAGCGATAACGGAGTGATCCGGTAAGTATGGAACGCTGCCGGTGTCTTAACCAGTTCTGAATACATCCCAAGCTGCTCTCTTGCTCTTTCGAATCCGGGGTGGCCAACTTCCAGCAAAACTGTAAAATCTCGCTGAACGATACAAGCATCTGTCCTTACCACATGTTCTGTTCCTTCCATTCGAGCCTTCCTCCTATCACAAAAAAGTCCAGTTCCGGCAGCTTCCGAAAATGAACCACTTTAAGTGCACGTTCAAAAAGTCTATTTTTCCGTACCGAAAAGTGGACTTTTTGAACAACATCTATAAAATCCACAAAAAAACATCCTGCCCATACCTCGGTATGAACAGGATGCCCCACTGCATCTAAAGTCATTCGGCTGTGTAACCCTTAGCCATCGCAATAAATAATTTTACAGCCGTCTGCATCGCGTCTTCATCAAAATCAAACATTGGATGATGATGCGGATAGATCGCATTTTTATCCAGGTTGCCTGCTCCAACAAACATAAAGCACCCTGGAACCTTCTGCAGATAATACGCAAAATCTTCCGCTGGCATCAGCATCGGGGATGCTTGCACCCGTTCTGCCCCAAATAATTCTGTAGCTTCTCTGAAGAAACGTGCTGTCTCCTGTTCATCGTTCACCACAGGCGGATATCCCATAATATATTTCACTTGCGTCTCTGCCCCATAAGCTGCCCCTGTCTGGGCTACCATCGTAAGCACACGCTCTTTCATCCCGTTTCGGGTCTCTTCATCAAACGTTCTTACCGTACCGCTCATTTTGCATTGCTCTGCAATTACATTCTGAGCCGAGCCCGCCTGCATTGTACCAATGGTCAGCACCGCGGGTTGCAATGGATCCACCGAACGACTGACAACGGTCTGAAGCTGCATCACAAGTGCAGAACCCGCGATAAGACTATCTATCGTAGATTGTGGCATCCCGCCATGTCCACCTTTGCCTTTGATCTCAATGTAAAAATCGTCCGCCGCCGCCATCATCGGTCCTGCTTTACTGGCAACAACTCCTACAGGTAGCGGGGTCCACAGATGAATACCGTATATGACATCCACGCCTTCGAGCGCACCATCCGCAATGACCTGAACTGCACCGCCCGGAAGCAGTTCTTCTGCTGGCTGGAACAAAAAGCGAATCTCGCCCTGGATCTCCTGCTTGTGACGGCTGAAATACAATGCCGTACCGAGCAAGATTGAGATATGACCATCGTGGCCGCATGCATGCATCGCTCCTGCTTGTTGTGATGCATACTCGATATTCTTCTCATCCTGAATTGGAAGTGCGTCCATATCAGCTCGCAGCATGACGACAGGACCCGGCTTGTCCCCACGAATGGTACCGATGACCCCGTGACCACCAACATGACGCCTCACTTCCACGCCAAAACTCTCCAACATATCCGCTACAAAAGAGGATGTCTTCTCCTCATGAAAGGAAACCTCGGGATTGCGATGAAGGTGACGCCGCCATTCCACCATGTGGATCTGCAGATCTTCCCACCATATATTATTAGTCATGTCTCTCCACCCTTTCAATCTTGAACGGGACTTGGATCAAGCCCGAACCTTCCTCTTCAAACCTATTGCTGTATATTGTAGCAGAATTGGAAGAAAACCGATACGAAACGCCTTTGGAAAGCTTGCACGGGAAGGGGAAACATACTATCATGAACTAGAGAAATACTCGAGAAATTATACTCGGAAGCTTATGAGGAGGATCAAACGCTTATGATTTTTGAGAATACAGGCTTGGATGGCTTGAAGAGCGACTTGGCATACCTGGATGAGAGCGCCGAGAAAGTCGGATTTGTCCGGTGGCAATGGGAATATTACCGTGCTACATATGACTACAAAATTGAAGATGAACTAACCAACTCAGAATACTTTGTACGCATTAATACCCGCGCTGTGGAAGGCAAATTGGAAAAACCGGATACTGTTCTTGCTGTTGAAGCAGTATACCTTGGCAAAGCCACTTTCCCTCACGGCCTGGATTATGACTCTTCCGTTCCGCAACCAGTCGTGAAGCTGGCAGCCCAAAAATTACAGCAGCTTAAAGAACTGCTGGAAGCATAGGCTGGGCCAACGATGAAACAACAAACGGCCCAAACGAAAACGAAGAGAGGCACGCCGGATTTTCAACTGCTAATCCTCACTTTATTGTTGGTGGGCTTTGGACTGGTGATGGTATTCAGCTCCAGTTCCAGCATTGCAATCGCAAGCGATAAATTTAACAATGATGCCCTTTACTTCACGAAAAAACAACTTATGTGGGCGATTATCGGTCTATTTGGCATGTTTTTTGCCATGAATATCCGCTTCAACAAGTACAAAAAGCTCTATGCACCCTTTTTCCTGCTCACTACGGTCATGCTGGTGATTGTTTTGATCTCAGGTGCAGTATTGAACGGTGCACGAAGCTGGATTCACATTTTTGGTTTCAGTCTTCAGCCTGCAGAGTTCGCGAAAATTGCTATCATTCTCTATCTCTCTGCTCTTATTACCAAAAAAGGTGAGAAATTCAGGGTTTTCAAGACAGGGTACGTTCCCGTCTTGTTCATCGTTGGATTCATCGCAGGGCTGATTATGCTGCAACCAGACTTCGGTACCACCTTCATTCTGGTGTCCACCTGTGGTCTCTTGATCTATGCCGGTGGAGCCAGTATGAAACATATCCTGGGTTCGATTCTCCTGGTTGTACTCGGTGGGGCACTGGCGTTTGGAGCGAATTCCCTGTTTTCTTCCATGTCTCCTTCAGATAGCTCAAGTTCAACTGTCTCTGTTACAGAAGTCAAGCAGAACTATAAAATCGGACGAATTCAAGCTTTTTTGGACCCTTTATCAGATCCCACGGACGGAAGTCTTAACCTTTACCGTTCCCTTGTTGCCATTGGTGATGGCGGCATAACAGGTTCCGGGATTGGACAAGGTACGATGAAGTTGCATTATTTGCCAAACGCGTATAATGACTTTATTTTCTCCGTAATTGGGGAAGAACTCGGATTCATCGGAAGTGCATTATTCCTGCTGGTTTACCTGTACTTCATCTGGCGCGGAATTATTGTCTCTCTCCGCTGTCCCGATCCATTCGGAACATTGGTTGGCATAGGTATCATGGGACTGATCGCGATTCAGGCATTTATCAACATTGGTGGTGTAACTCAGACCATTCCGGTGACGGGGGTCACGCTTCCATTTATCAGTTATGGGGGTACCTCACTCTTTGTGATGATGGTTGCTATGGGCATTCTGCTCAGTATCTCACGTACTAACAATCTGGACGTGATCAAGGAAGAGAAAACGAAGTCCGTGACTGTACAGACACAGACTCGTACCTCTCCTGCTCTTCGTTCACGGGAGTCCATCCGTCGGATTCGATAAAAAAAGCAACACAAAAAAGGCTGTGCACCCAATGGATGCGCAGCCTTTTTCTGTGTACTGAATAAACTCTGTCTATCAAGATGAAGAACAGGTCAATATCGCTCTGTCCTCCATTGCGGATTGCGATTTCTACAGATCGTCGCCTTTGAAAGATACGCCTTCTACCTTTACATTGACTTCAACCACGCGTAATCCGGTCATGGTCTCTACCGCTTCTCTTACATTCTGCTGAAGCATACGGGAAACTTCATGAATCGGGGTTTCGTACAGGACGATGATGCGCAGGTCAATGGCTGCTTCCAGCTGGCCGACCTCAACGCTCACGCCTTTCTGTACGTTTTTACCGCTGAGTCGCTTCCCCCAGCCCTCTGACAATCCTCCAGACATTGCGGCAATTCCGGGTGTTTCCATTGCAGCCATTCCGGCAATTTTTGCAACCACGTCATCGGCAATCCGGATGTTTCCGCTCTCCAGTTGAAGTTGTTCTGCCATGCCACATCCTCCTTCACTTCGTTACTCGTATTTTAAATCCTTTCCACCCCAAAAAGCAAATAAAACTCAAAAAGATGCGTTTACAACCTACCACCATTTGGTTATATTGAAATATGAAATAATCTCATAAGCGATTTACAGTGTAATTCAAAACAAAATAATTAATAACCGAGGTGTTTGTTGTGAGAAACCGGATTTCATCCATTTTGCTGATTGCGTTCTTTGCACTCAGTGCCATCGCCCACTTCATGAAATGGGATTCGATTCTACAGTTCGTAATATCAGCCATTTCGGTTATTTTTGTGGCCGGTTTTTTAGGCAAAGCCACCGAAAATGTTGCCCACTATGCCGGACAGCGGCTGGGTGGATTCCTGAATGCGACTTTCGGCAATGCCGCCGAATTGATCATCGCCATTTTCCTCGTCAAAGAGGGGCTGTTCGACATGGTCAAAGCAAGTCTGACAGGTTCCATCATCGGAAATCTGCTGTTAGTGCTCGGGTTAAGTATTTTTGCCGGAGGACTCAAGTTCAAAATTCAGAATTATAATGTTTCACTCGCAGGTCTGAATGGTTCCCTGATGATTGTTGCCATCATTGCCCTGTTTATTCCGGCAGTCTTTCTCAATACACATTCCATTACACAGAAAGACACCAATACACTTAGTCTCATCGTGGCCGGGTTGCTCATTCTCGCGTATATCGCCTGGTTACTATTCTCCATGGTAACGCATAAGAACTACCTTGCAGACGTCACTGAGGATCGCGATGAAGAGCTACCTCATGAGCATGCTCCGGCGTGGTCCAAGAAAAAATCTATTCTCTACCTGGTGCTCGCAACAGTCATGGTTGCCTTCGTCAGTGAATGGCTGGTCGGCACGCTTGAAGTCTTCACTTCGGAATTTGGACTTAGCGAACTGTTTGTCGGTGCATTCCTTGTGGCCATCATCGGTAATGCGGCCGAACACAGTGCAGCCATCATGCTTGCCATGAAAAATAAAATTGGAGCCGCCGTTGAAATTGCGGTCGGCAGCAGCTTGCAGATCGCACTCTTCGTTGCTCCTGTACTGATTTTTGTCAGCTACTTCACAGGCAGAACCATGGATATCGTATTTACAACGATTGAACTGGTCGCCATCGGCGTATCCGTATTTATTGCGAAGTCCATTACCCAAGATGGTTCAACGAATTGGTACGAAGGTTTACTCCTGCTCGTGGTATATATCATACTCGGTGTATCCTTCTTCCTGGTGTAACCAGGCCCTCACGTAGTCACCATTAAAATAAACAAGTCACAGGAGGCAGCCCCAATATACATTTGGAGCTGTCTCTTTGCTTGTAGACGCCCTTCCGGCTGGCTTGTATCTCCATCCCCCGTTCAGATGCACAAAAAAAGCATGCATAAACGCCTGCATGCCTTCTATTCTGACCCGCGCATTTGCAGGCTATTGCTCATTCTTCTTGTTCAAGGCTTCATATAAAATTGCCAAATTCCGCTCAAGCGCGCTAACCAGCTGCTTACCTGCACCTTCTGGAAGGAGCCCTGCACGAACAGCAAAATCAACTTCTTTGGAGAACCCATACATCTGTGTATCCAATACTTCCTCATAGAGAGGGCAGTAGCGGGTAGCCAGATTCTCCATCTGTACTTCAATAAGCTTCTGTATTTTATCTGCATCTTCTTGAAGAAGACTGATCGCTTTCAAACTCAGCTGGTCCTGCAGATCAGATGAAGTCATGCATTTTTCCCCCCTATGTCCCAAAAATCGCGTAAAGACGTTCTACCTCTAATATTAGACGAAATGAAGAGCTAATACAAGAACCTGACCAAAATAAGCCCGCAAAGTTAAGCCTTTTGTTGAAGCTTAATCCTCCTATTCCAGTCACCTTCAGATGTGCATTCAGCGCATTCCATGCCAAAAAACACCCCTGCCAAAAAAGGCAAAGGTGCTTCTTGAGAGCTATTACTCAGATGCGATGCTTACATTCAATCCATGCTTGGCAAATACTTCTGACATGGCTGCTTTTGCTTCAACTGCATCTGGACCATGAACATGCAGTTCATAGCTGTGCGTGCTGATCAGCGTTGTAAACAATCCGAGAATACTTTTTACATCGATATACTTGTTCTCCGAATGAAGCACGATTGAAGAAGTAAACTTGCCTGCTGTTTGAGCAATTTCTACTACAGCCGCGTTATTACTCGACATAGGAATCCCTCCGTCTTTTTACTATTGGTATCATCTATTAATTACCACTACATGATACCGTGAATCCGCTTTCCTAGCAACAGCAAAATCCTGTTCCTACTTCAAACGGTCCGGATTCAAGCATTCCAGCTCAGGAATGACAAAGATACCGTCTTTACGAATCAGCACATCGTCAAAATAAATCTCCCCGCCGCCATAATCCGGACGCTGGATCAATACGAGATCCCAGTGGATGGACGAGCGGTTGCCATTGTCGGTTTCTTCATACGCCTGACCTGGCGTAAAGTGCAAGCTGCCTGCGATTTTTTCATCAAACAGGATATCTTTCATCGGATGCAGAATATGCGGGTTAAATCCAATCGCGAATTCACCAATATGACGAGCACCCTCATCCGAATTCAGGATTTCATTCAAACGCTCTGTATCGTTACTTGTCGCTTCAACAATTTTGCCATCCTTGAACGTGAACTTGATATTTTCAAAAGTCACTCCATTGTACAGGGTTGGCGAGTTATAACTAATCGTTCCGTTCACGGAATTACGCACAGGGGCACTGTACACTTCGCCATCCGGGATATTTTTTTGGCCAGAACATTTCTCTGCACCGATATCTTTAATGGAGAAGCTCAGCTCTGTTCCTGGTCCGGTGATACGAACTTTGTCCGTCCGCTTCATCAGGTTAGCGAGCGAGTCCTGCGCTTTGTCCATTTTGGCGTAATCCAGGTTACATACGTCGAAGTAGAAATCTTCGAACGCTTCTGTACTTGTATTGGCGAGTTGCGCCATACTTGCGTTAGGGTAACGAAGTACAACCCATTTCGTACGTTTGACACGTTGTTCACTATGTACCGGGTGGGAGTACAATGAATTGTACATTTTCATTTTTTCTTCCGGCACATCGGACAGATCATTCACATTTTCTCCCGCACGAATACCGATATAACAATCCATCTGTTTCATACGGTTCAGATCAATCTCTGCCCATGTTTTCATCATTTCTTCTGTGGCATTTTTCAGCATCGCACGCTGTACGGTTTTATCAGTCAACTGTACAAAGACGTTACCACCTTTTTTGCCTACCTCTTCAATAATGGCGTTAATCAGATCACGTTCCGATCCAATCATCTCAACCAATACATTTTCACCAGGCTGTACATCTACTGAATAGCCCACCAGGTTTGCTGCAAGCTTCTGAATTCTTGGGTCTTTCATCTTGGTAAAATCCTCCTGTCATCTGCCATACTTGAATTGAACAACGGTAAATTACGATACTATTGTAGCACGCGAACAGTCATCCCGTCAGCAGGCAGTCCCTCACATCGTTTATTGATATGACTTGAAGTTTACATCGGTGACAAGAGCTTCTTTGTTACTTTTACGGTTGTTGTCCGTGTAACTCACCTGACTTTCAGAGGATAAGCGAAGAGGCAGGCTGCTCTTCCGATCTACCGTGAGATGATATACCGTCTGCACGCTCGCTTGTTTCATCATCTGTTGCATCGTTGTTTCACCCTGTTTCCAAACTTTCTCCAGATCCTTCTCAAGCTTCTCCTTACGCGCCCCTTTCACCGTAGCTGCCTTATGCATATATTCTGCCCGAATGGCGTTCATCTCGTCGTTTAGCTGAGTTACAGCCCATGATTTGGCGTCTTCCGGTGCAAGTTCAATCCGTAATGTTCTGGTTCGACGACCGGCCCCATATTCGGATTGAATGGTTTTGTTCATCTTATCGATCTTCTCCATTTGGGCAATTGGATTAAAGCGGGAAAGAGAACCACGCAGCGGCTCATGCTGCGCTGACAATGCCATCCATTGTCCTTGTTTCCGCTCGAAAGAGGCGCTAAACCCACTGGGCTGTCCATTATTTTTTACGGCAGTTGTTTGAATGCCTGTGCCCACAGCGGTTACTTCTCCAGGTAATCGGGTCTGAAGGGTCAGACGATCATGATTCTCCAGCTTGCCTTCGAATTTGAACTGATTCTCGAACAGCCCACTGTTCTCCCGTCGAAGCCCTGCCTCTCCTTCAAAACTCAACGTTTCTTTTCCCGCTATCCCGGATAAGGCCAAGGAAAAAACCTCTTCAGGCGTTCGATCTCGCTGGATTAATCCACAACCCGGAACACCAATAATCACAATGCTCACAAATAACCATAATGTACGTACCGAATGGCGGTTAAACATGTCTATCTTCACCCTTCCGTGAACTTTCTCCATAGATTGCCCCGCCCGTATACGCTTATACTTCCTTCTATACACAACTTGATTCTCCCATGCACAAAAAAAAGAGAACGACTCCGCAACTGGAATTGTTCTCTCTTAACGTGTCACATCCTGTTCTTCTACAACGATTCTGTTCCGACCACCATTCTTGGCGCTGTACAAAGCCATATCAGCCCGATAAAACAAGGACTCTACACTGACCTTTTCATCCATCCAACTCCACTCTGCGATGCCACTGGATACCGTAACGGGCGGTCTGGTCTCTTCTGCGACTCTCTTTCGAATCACTTCCGCATAATCCAACGCCTGCTTTACACTCACCTGTGGCATATAGATCGCCAGTTCCTCTCCACCCCATCTGGCGCAGACATCCTCCGAGCGAACAGAGCTGGTGACAATCTCACTCACTTGCTTCAGTACTTGATCCCCTGTCTGGTGTCCGAATGTATCATTCACCTGTTTGAACTGATCAATATCCACCACAATGAGGGAGCCACAGAATTCATGAGCCTGTCGCTCGTGAATCACACTATCCAGATAATGCCTCACGTACAGACCTGTCAACATATCCAGATTAGCCAAGCGCCGAACCTCGGCATGCAGCGTGGCATTTGACAGGGCAAGCCCGATATGAATGGATAACATCTGTAAGAGCTTATAGTTATCATATGAAAAGTAGTGCTCTCTACTGTGTCCCAGCAAAATGGCACCCTTCACTTCACCATTGACTCTGATTGGTGATGCAATCAGTGACATGGATCCCGTATCTTCCATGAAAAAGGAGGACACTTTATCAAATTGCGCATAATTGGCTATAATAAGTGGTTCCTCTGTTCGATACACCAAACCTGCGATACCGTAGTCTACAGAAAAGGATTGGTGAAAAACATCTTTCACGTTAGATGACATGACTTCGAAGTCATTGGTACTGTCATTGAGTTGAAGAATGCAACACGTTTCAGCCTGGAATATTTCCTTTAACTCTTGCTCGGATAGTTGATAAATCTCCGAAAGATGCAGGCTTTTGTTCAACCGCTGTGTCAGATCATTAATTAAACGAAGTTCCTGAATTAACATATTGGATTGTTCATGCAACTTGGCGTTCTCAAAGGCCGTTCCTGCAGTGTCTACCATCATCGTAATCAATTGCAAGTCCGATTCTTCCATAATCTCTTCATTCATTTCGATATGGAACACACCGTATATGCCTTGTTTGCCTTTCAGCGGAATCCCTACATCTACAATGCGGTTCTCTGCATCATGTGAGCGAGCAACGATCAGCTTACCTTCCATAAATGAACGCACACAAAGATCTTCTCCTCGCTCGTGGACAAGCAACGGTTTAATCCGTGGATCAGAGTTGCTCTGATCCTGAGACATATACAATTTGATATAAGTGGCCGGGTACAAGTAATCCATACTGTCAAATACCTCATCCAATATGGCCTCGACATCCATTTTGTCATGCATTCGCTGAACAATCTGAAAGAGGATGGACCTCCGGTGTTCCTCACGGGCTGTTTGTTCATGAGCATGTAACAGGTCCGTCATAAATATGTATTCAAATCTTCGGTAAAAGCAGGTGCGATAATGCAATGCCTCAGATTGAACCACAGCTTCAGACGTTTCATATCCATTGGATTCATAGATCACAGCAGTGAATACAGCAAACATATCCTCGTTTGTTCTGGAGAATAAGGGATGTGTTATTATAAGATATTCTCCGTGTTCGCTTGTCCCTTTAAGGGACAGGACCTGTCTCTTATCCAAACATTCCAATACCAGTCTGCGTGCATTTACGCCCGGATCAGCTTCATGATCGCTATCGTATCCTATGCAATCGCCTTCCGTGTTCCACACGCTGTAAAAGGTTGATGTCCTGGCCAGCCTTGAACCCACTCTGGAGTTCCAGTCACTGTATGCCTGCTCTAGCAAGCTGCCCAAATATGAAAAATCAAAAGGTGTGATATCCATTTTTTGCATCCACAACACATGCTCTTCATGAGAACGAGGAGCGGCAAAAGATGCGGAATCGCCCGAACTTCGTGAATTCAAGCTGGCAGGTAAACTTCTTAGATGTTCTAACATGTCAGGCGCTCCTTTGCACCGTTTTTGCATCCACCAGGATGCATTAATCTGCAGACGTTATCGCAAACCTGCAAATCCGTTGCGATAACCTTGCTACATAAAGATGATTTAAAGTTAAGATACAATCTATTTTACTCTGTTTAAACCTTTTTTGCATCCATATTTCAGAAAATTGTCCCATTATTTTAGGCCCAATGACCTATCGACAAATTTAGACGTTTTTTTGCTTTTATTCTACACTTGACTTTGTTTCTCTTAAACTGTAATATAAATTGTTGATGAAGACTACTAATGGGTCTTTAAATTTGGGCATTACCGGTTGTGTCACCCTCATTCTTTTTGTTGCTTTCAGGACAGCGGCTGAACTTTCCTGATCGTTCTATGCGAGGCCAAGCCCGCATCAACAAATTGGAGCGCAAACAGAGCCCTAATATGAACTTTAACTAAAAAGGAGCTACTTTAAACATGGCACGTTACACTGGTCCTAAATTTAAATTGAGCCGTCGCCTCGGCATTTCCCTTAGCGGAACAGGCAAAGAATTGAAACGTCCTTTCCCTCCAGGTCAGCACGGAGCTAACCAACGCAGAAAAATCAGCAACTACGGTATGCAATTGCAAGAAAAACAAAAATTGCGCCACATGTACGGTTTGGGCGAGAAGCAATTCCGCACACTGTTCTCTAAGGCTCAAAAAATGCAAGGTATTGCCGGTGAGAACTTCATGTTCTTGCTTGAGTGCCGCCTTGACAACCTCGTTTACCGCCTTGGGTTCGCTAACTCCCGCGCTGGAGCGCGTCAGTTGGTAGCACACGGTCACGTAACTGTAAACGGCAAAAAAGTCGATATCGCTTCTTACCAAGTAAGCACTGGCGATGTAATCGGCTTGCGTGAGAAGAGCCGCGCTCTTTCTTCCATTAAAGAAGCTTTGGAAGGCCGTTCGCATCTTCCAGCATACGTTGAATACAACGAAGCAGCTGTAGAAGGTAAATTCATCCGCTTGCCTGAGCGTGCTGAATTGTCCCAAGACATCGATGAAAAACAAATCGTCGAGTTCTACAACCGTTAATCGTTGCAATCACATTAAAGTTTCACTCCAAACAGCTGTCGAGATTTTCTCGGCAGCTGTTTTTCTATGCTTTTTTTTAATTATCTTCATTATAGGAACGTAAATAACGATATAAAATATAGACTCCCTTCAGGAGAAGCACACATCCGTATATACATCACAAGAATAACATCGAGGGGGATTAAAACATGCATTTTTTTCGCAATCGCAAGCTTGCTGTTAAGCTTGGACTTTTACTCGGGATCGTATTACTCTGTTGTATTGGAGCCCTGATTGCATTTAATACCAAATCCATTTACGACAAAAGCCTCCAGTACGGCGAAACCGTTGCTGGACAGGCAGCAAACCGGGCTACGAATGAGTTTATGACTGACATTAATCAGGTTAAAAACACATTGGACACCATGAGTACCACGTTATTGGATGCCGCTCAGAACGGATCACTCAACCGTGAAGAAGTCGTCAGACTCCTTGAACAATATCTGAAGAAGGACGAGAAAGTTTTTGGCTTTTATACGGGCTGGGAACCGAATGCCTTTGATGGAAACGATGCGGAGCACATCAACAAAAAAGAATATGATGATGCTACGGGTCGATTCGTTCCATACGTTATACGCGATGGCAACTCCCTGCATTTTGAGCCTATGCCTACTTATGAGGGAAGCGGTGAAACTAGTACTTACTATCAGCAGCCAAAGAAAACCAAATCCATCTATTGGTCCGAGCCTGTTACCTACACGGTTGGTGGAAAAGAAACACTGCTCGTTTCGATTGTCCTCCCTCTATTAGATGAAAACAAAACTTTTCTGGGCATTGTGGGGGCCGACTTTACCATTGATCGTTTTCAGCAAAATATAGCATCACTTAATCCGGATCAGGGTTATGCCATGCTTATTACTAGCGAAGGACAGATTGCTGCACACGGCTCCAAACCGGAGTTGGCTCATGAAGGAGCCGTAATTCCATCTGAAATGAAGACAGTCATTCAGCGTATACAGTCTGGCGAGTCTCAGTTTTACGCTACAGACCCTGAAGTAGGTGAAGAACTATTTATTGCCGAGCCTGCCAGGTTACAAGGAACAGATTCCAACTGGTACCTTGTATCGGCGTTGCCAAAGAGCCATATCCTTCAACCCTTCTATGACAGCTTGAACTGGTCCATACTGATTGCCGCACTGGCAGTACTTCTGCTTGCAGGTGTGGTTACCTACACCATCGTCTCCATTGTAAGGCAGTTGAATCAAGTTAATATCGTCGCTGGACAGCTGGCTGGCGGAGATTTCACACAAAAGTTACCTGTACGATCCAAAGATGAATTTGGCATCATGGCGGGTCATATGAATCAGATGATGGATACCCTGCGTCATACCATATCGGTTATATCTGAACATGCTTTATCTGTCGGCTCCACCTCTCAACAGTTGACCGCAGGTGCCGAAGAAACAGGTAAAGCAGCCGAACTGATTGCATTAACAGGAGTCGAACTTGCAGATAAAGCAGGTAAACAGGTGCAGGAGCTGCAAGAGTCCTCCCGTTCCATGAATGAAATATCTGCAGGGATCGGAAGAATTGCAAAGGCCGCCTCCGATGTATCCGATTCATCGCGAACTGTAGCCGAACGAACAACCATCGGAACTGATAAGATTCAGTCCGCTATGCGTATGGTCGATAGTGCCACTTCTTCTGTGCAGACGTCGATGACCGCACTGGAGAATTTCCGCCAACGTTCGGAAGAGATTGGCCATATTACAGGCATGATCACGGAAGTTAGCCGTCAAACCAACCTACTTGCACTTAATGCTTCCATTGAAGCATCGCGAGCAGGTGAACACGGGCGCGGGTTCGGTGTTGTTGCTTCTGAGATTCGTAATCTGGCTGAACAATCCAGAGTATCAGCAGCGCAGATTGCAGCGTTAATTCATAGCGTTCAGCAAGAGGTCCTTTCTCTCGTTGGAAATATGGAACATGGGAATGCCGAGGTGAGCCATATAGCGGAAGTGATTAATGAGAGTGGTGAACTATTCCTCTCGATTTCATCACAGATTTCAGATGTTAATGAGCAGATTGAGCATGTCTCAGCCATTGCGCAGCAGATGTCAGCTGGATCACAACAGGTTGATGCCACGTTAGTGCAACTCAAAACCATTGGTCATGAGACAGCAGATCACGCAACTCGTGTAGCCTCTGCCTCTGAAGAACAACTCGCATCCATGGAAGAGATTACGGCGGCATCTGCCTCACTGGCTAATCTTACCCAGGAACTATTAGAGCTGATTCAACGATTCAAAACCTAATGTAGAAGACCTCCAATACGACACATCATTCAGGCCACCCTATGCACCTCAGCATGGAGGTGGCCTGCTTATTTTGGCTTACAACTCATGAAATGTGCTTCAATATCGCATGATATATAGCATAATGCATGGCAGAATGGCAAATTTCGACCATTACTTGTATTTCTCAGGCATGCAAACCCGCCTTTTTATGCTATAATAAGTGCTGTTAAAAGGAGGAAGACACTGAATGGTTGATGTTAATAAGAAAAAGCCCGATGAACAGCCTGTACGCAAACGTAGCTTTGCCCGCAGACTGGGAAGTTTCGTCAAATGGATGGTTGTCCTTGGATTTATGGGGGCACTATTTGTAGGCGGTGCTTTGATGGGATACGTCAGTTCCATTGTGAAAGACGAGCCTGTCCGTTCAAGGGCCCTGATTGAACAAAAAGTCAGCGAAAACTCCATCACAGGCTTTGCTTACTTTGCCGACGGCAGTCCGATCGGTCAATTACGTACGGAAGAAGACAGGCGTCCGGTCACTACGGACCAGATCCCACAGAAGGTTATTGATGCTGTCATTTCGATTGAAGACAATCATTTTTACGAACATAAAGGTGTAGACATGAGCGGAACCCTACGTGCCGTGAAACAGAAAGTGCTGAAAGAATCAGTACAAACCGGCGGTAGTACACTGACTCAGCAATTGGCGCGTCGTGTGTTTTTGAATCTGGATCGCACGGAAGATCGGAAAGTGAAAGAAATTTTGCTCTCACTCCGACTCGAACGTTTCCTGACCAAAGACGAGATCATGACAGCCTATCTGAACAAAGTTCCTTTTGGTAATGGTTCCAGCGGATACAACGTTTACGGAATCAAAGCGGCCGCCAAAGGATTGTTCAATATTAACGATCTGGAAAAAATCAACATCGCTCAAGCTGCTTATCTTGCTGGATTGCCACAACTCCCCTCCTCTTACTCCGCTTTTAACGGTAAAGGTGATTTTGTAGAGGAGAATTTTGACCGCGCAATCAACCGTCAGCATCTGGTACTGCGCCGTATGCTTGAACTGGGCAAAATCAATCAGCCCGAGTATGACGAAGCCCTTGCTTTTGATATCAAAAGCTCACTCGCTCCGAAGACCATCAAGGCTTACAACACTTATCCATATCTTATGATGGAAACGGAACGACAAGCTGCACAGATTTTGATGAAACAGTTGAATTCCGACACAGCTGAATCTACAGACAAAGCTACGGATGCAGACACACCTCAGAAGGAAAGCAGTGCATTATTAGAGGAAGCTCAGACGCAACTGCGGACAGGTGGATATCGTATATACACGACCATCAACAAAAGTATCTACAAAACGATGCGTACCATTGCGGAAGATGACAGCAATTTCTCAGCTGATGATCCTGTCAAAGGAAAAGAACAAACTGCTGCTATGCTGATTAATCACAAAACCGGTGCTATTCTAGGTATGATTGAGGGTCGGGATTTCCAGGATGAACAGATGAACTATGCAACACAGATGGTACGTCAGCCAGGTTCAACGATGAAACCTATTGCAGCTTATCTTCCTGCGCTAGATGAAGGTCTTGTTCAGCCAGCTTCAATTATTGATGACTCACCGATCATTCTCAAAAATGGTCCGAGCGGCTACCACATTGCCAAGAATGCCAACAACCGGTATCAGGGACTGGTCACTGCCCGCAGAGCACTGAATTATTCTCTTAATATACCGGCTCTGAAGTTGTTTAATGAAGAAGTAGGGATCGAGAAGGCTTGGACCTTCGCCAAGAAACTGGGGATTACCACCATTCAGAAGGAAGACTATCAGGCTCAGACCGGTGTTCTCGGAGGTCTCCAATACGGTGTAACCGTTGAAGAATTAACCAGTGCCTATGGTGCTATCGCCAATAATGGTGTATATAACGATTCTTACATGATTAGCAAAATTGTAGATTCCAAAGGAAACATCGTTTATAAACATGATACTGAACCTGTCCAAGCCTTCTCGGAGCAGACAGCATACCTGATGACCGATATGCTGCGGACCGTTATTACAGAAGGAACGGCAGATAAAGTACGTGAAAATTACAAATATTCCAAGAGTGTGCCAATCGTAGGTAAAACGGGTTCCACTCAAAACTACGCAGATGTCTGGTTTGAAGGTTATACACCAGATGTTACACTTGGCGTGTGGGTTGGATACAAACAGCCAGTGAATACGCTGGAAAGTAAATCACAGAGAAAACGTGCGCAGCAACTGTGGTCGAAAATCCTGAATGAAGTGATCGATACGCAAAAAGATCTGTTCGTCACGGATTCGTTCAAAAAACCGTCTGGCATCGAAACGCGCACGGTATCGGCTTACAGCGGCAAGTTGCCAACATCCATGACTGACAAATTTGTTACGGATATTTTCAACAGCAAGTTTGTTCCGAAGGATAGCGATGATGGTGTCGCCAAAGCCAGGTACATTACTTACAATGGTGTAAACTATATTCCGCGTGACGGAACACCTTCGGACATGTTGAAGGAAAAAACAGTAATTAAGCGTAAAAAACCAATCTCGGATCTCATCAAAGAATTGCAAAATGCATTCTCACGTATGAGTCGACATGAGTCACTTGCTTATTATCTTCCTGAAGATGCTGATGCAGACATGCCAACACAGATTGATCCAAGAACAGATAACGGCAAAGCTCCTGATGCACCAGGAAATGTACGCATCTCAACCTCGGGTGACAGAGCAGTCATTACATTTAATGCCACACCTGAAAATGATGTCGTGGGTTATCGTCTGTACCGTTCTGTAAACGGTGGAGGATTCCAGAACCAGGGTCAAGTTGTCCTGACGGGTGAATCCAGATCATTCTCTGCATATGCAGCGCAAGGTGGCAACTTCTCCTTCTATGTAACCGCAGTGGATGTTGCCGGCAGAGAGTCTGCTCCTAGCGCTACAGTAAATAGTGCTGGTGTAGCTCCTCCTGTGGAAGAAGAGATTGATGAGCCGATTGAAGTTCCAGGTACAGTCATTACGCCGGGAGAAACGCAGACCGATAATGCAACAACGACAGCCCCAGGCACACCTGGTCAAGTCAGCGTATCTGCCCTCTCTCAAGGACTGCGTATACAATGGGCGTCAACTCCAAGCGCAGATAGTTATGCTGTATATTACAGCGAAACAGGCTCGGCTCCTTACACCAAAATTGGAACAACAGCGGGTAATACGATGGATTATGGAGTACCCGCATCTACCAGTGGATGGTTCAAGGTATCTGCCAGCAACAGTGCGGGTGAATCCGAACCTTCTGCAGCCTTACATTTTCAACCCTGATTCATGCATAGCGTTCCAAAACAAGCCGCATCCTCAGACTGTATCTGAGGGTGCGGCTTTTTATTTGCATGTGCAGCAGGCAGCCGCTAAAAAAGCCTGCTTCATGCCAATGGCATAAAGCAGGCTTTTACAATCCATTTTTTTAATGGGTAGAGTCACTGTATTTGGCTTCGTAGAGTATTAACTTCTCCCCACAGTCATTTGTATTACCATCGATACCGACACATTGATGATCCTAGCACTGTCGCGTTAGTCTTCAATGGTGGATAGATCTCCTGTTGGCAGATCAAGCTCCCAGGCTTTCAGGACACGCCGCATGATCTTGCCGGAACGTGTCTTGGGCAGTTTATCCTTAAACTCAATCTCACGCGGAGCAGCGTGGGCAGACAGGCCCTCTTTGACAAAACGATAGATCTCTTCTTTCAGCTCCGGTGTCGCCTCATATCCTTCACGAAGCGCCACAAAGGCCTTGATGATCTCCCCACGTGTCACATCCGGTTTACCGATTACACCCGCCTCTGCTACCGCAGGATGCTCCACAAGCTTGCTCTCCACCTCAAAGGGGCCGATACGCTCGCCTGACGAATTAATCACATCATCAATCCGTCCCTGGAACCAGAAATATCCTTCTTCATCCATATAAGCGGAGTCACCGGATACATACCAACCCGTAAGCCTGAAATACTCCTCGTATTTCGCAGGGTGTTTCCAGATCTTCGCCATCATGGATGGCCAAGGTGCCCGTATCGCCAGATTACCCATACTGTACGGCGGCAATTCCTGCCCACGATCATCAATAATCGCTGCTTCGATGCCAGGCAACGGACGTCCCATGGAGCCAGGCTTGATCGGCATTCCGGGATAGTTACAGATCAGCTGTGCACCTGTTTCCGTCATCCACCATGTATCATGAATTCGCTGACCATAGGCTTTCCACCCCCAACGAACAACCTCCGGATTGAGCGGTTCACCGACAGACATGACATGACGCAGACTGCTCAGATCATGCTGGGCAATGGTCTCTTCACCCGCTCCCATCAGCATACGGAAGGCCGTTGGTGCACTGTACCAGATCGTGACTTTGTTCTTCTGGATGGTGCTGTACCAATCTTGAGGGCTGAAACGACCGCCTCGTATCACATTGGTCACTCCGTTGAGCCATGGAGCAAAGATACCGTAAGAAGTCCCTGTCACCCAACCTGGGTCAGCAGTGCACCAGTACACATCATCCTCACGTAAATCCAGAACAACCTTACCTGTATAATAGTGCTGAATCATGGCATTTTGAACATGGTACACCCCTTTGGGTTTACCCGTAGAGCCTGAGGTATAATGAATAAGCAAACCATCCTCACGATTCAGCCACTCTACTTCCATCTCATCCGAAGCGGCAGACATCTCTGCATCAAAATCGATGAGTCCTTCTTCAGTCTGCACGCCCCCACCCACGATAAATATATGTTTAAGTTCGGGCAATTCGGAACGTTTGATGCGTTTCAGTAATTCCGGAGTGGTGACGAGTGCCACTGCTCCGCTATCCTCCAGCCGATCCTTCACAGCCGTTTCCATAAAAGCTTCGAACAACGGGCCCGCGATGGCTCCAGCTTTCAATATACCCAGGAGACTAAAATACAACTCAGGACTTCGAGGCATAAAAATAAATACTCGTTCCCCTTTGGCTATGCCATATTTGCGGAGAACATTCCCGAACCGACTCGACTGTTCACTCAGATCAGCGAAAGTATAGGACTCTTCACGTGAAGCATCGCTATACAATAAAGCGGTTTTTCCGCCCCTTCCTTCCAGTACATGACGATCAATCGCTTCATGCGCCATGTTCACTTTTCCGCTGGCGTGCCACGTAAAGTGCCTTTCCACCGATTCCCAATCGAACCGGCTTCTCGCCTCCGTGTAATCGCCCAGGTTAGATTCGGACACAACCGTTTGCAGCATCTCACCATGTGCTTGACTCATGCTTGCCAGCCTCCTTCAACTCGACATTTTGATTCCCGTTAGGGGTCATTTCTCATTGCCTTTGTGTTGACTGAACTTCCAGTTAGCGCTTACATTAGTAGAGAGAACTTCTCATCATGTACTTGCTCGGCCAAACAGATGTTAACTATACTGTATTGAATTGTGAACATTTTTTGTCTACGCAATTATAGCAAATCTTTTCAATCGTCGTCTATGGCTTTTCAATTTTTTGGATTTTTGCTATAAGTAGGGGGAGAGAGGAGCATGAACCATGGAACATATCAAAGAACATCATATGCGTTCCATCTTCAAGTCCGGCCACCGAATTACTGTTGAAGGTCCCGTGCAGGCCGATGAGATAACCCGTCTAGCCTTCCATCCGGATCTGGATGCCTTTCGGCGCCCAACGGAGCAGCAGGAAGCTCTCGCAGAGATCGCAGCATTGCCAGAAGGACGAATTATCATTGCACACGAAAATGAAACGATTATCGGCTATGTAACCTTTCACTATGCAGATGATTGTGAACGCTGGTCCGAGGGCAATATGACTGATCTGATTGAGCTTGGGGCAATCGAGGTTGCGGACGACTATCGTTCGCTTGGCATTGGACGTGAAATGTTGCTTACGGCTCTGGAAGATAAACATATGGAGAACTACATTATTTTCACCACAGAATATTATTGGCATTGGGATCTGAAGGGCAGCGGACTAAACGTATGGGATTATCGCAAAATGATGGAGAGGCTGATGCAGACAATCGACATGACCTGGTATGCAACAGACGACCCTGAAATCTGTTCACATCCTGCGAACTGTTTGATGGTACGTATCGGAAGTCAGGTGCCGATCACATCGGAAGAACAGTTTGATCGTGTACGCTTCCGCCATCGGTTTATGTACTAATTCGATGATCTATTCGAAAAACGATATACATAACAAAAACCGCCTCCAGCAGCGTTGCTCCATACTTCATGGAACAGCTAATCGAAAGGCGGTTTTTCAAGTTACTGCCATTACATATTTTCTAACATATGCTCCACAATGCGATGTGAACGCTGAGAAGATTCCACGGTAAATTCAGCAAAGTTAACATGCGCCGAACCATCCGCTTTATCTGACATCCCACGCAGGACAACAAATGGTACTCGATTCATGTAACAGACCTGAGCAACTGCTGCCCCTTCCATCTCAGCACATGCACCGTCCATTTCGGTATATAACATGTTAACCGTATCTTTATTCGCAATAAATTGGTCTCCAGATAACACTTTACCGATCAGGTAATGGGCTCCCTGCGCTTTACACGCTTCTTCAGCCAGTGTAATAAGCGAAGCCTCGGCAGGAAATGCAGATGTCTCCTGGTAAGGAATAACCCCGCGTGCGAACCCCAGTGGCGTTACATCCATGTCGTGCTGAACACATACAGACGATATAACCATATCTCCGATGTTCAGCTCCGGGTTAACTGCACCCGCAACACCTGTGAAGATAATCCGATTAACCTGAAAACGATCAATCAAGATCTGCGTCGTAACCGCTGCATTTACTTTACCTACGCCGGATTTGCACACGACAATTTGCTTGCCCAGCCACTCGCCTGCAACGTATGTAATCCCGGTTTGTTTGACCGTCTCAAGCTGCTTCATACCTGCCAGCAAAAGCTCGACTTCTTCATCCATCGCTCCGATAATCCCAATCGTTTCACGCATCTTCCGATACCTCCTGTTTTCACTTTTAACCTCATTCAGCACAAAAGCTCCGTCTCCGGAGCTTTCGCATATCCACTATGTAGAGAGAATGACTTCTCCCTTACTGTATATAATCCCGATTAAACTACATCTGCGTGACTTACAGACAGACGAAGAATCGTTTCATGCGGCAATATAACCCGTGGGTTCTCCACATTTTCTTTCTTCATCAACTTGGTCAGCAAACGCATAGCTACTGCGCCAAGGTCGTACATTGGCTGAGCCACTGTTGTCAACTGAGGACGCACCATGGAAGCCATACGGATGTTATCCACACTAATAATGGAGAAGTCATCCGGTACTTTCAGACCGTCATCCTGAATGCTGTGAATGGCACCAATGGCCATTTCATCTGTAGCAGCAAAGATAGCTGATGGTTTTTTCTTGAGTCCAAGGAAATATTTCATTGCTTCCACACCGGATTCATATCGATAGTTACCGATTCGAACAAGATCCTCCTGGTATTCAATCCCCGCTGCTTCCAGTGCTTTTTTGTATCCTTGGAAACGGGCATATCCATTCGCCGGATCTTGCAGTGTTCCACTGATCATCGCAATTTCCTTGTGTCCATGACGAATCAAGGTGTTTACGGCGTCAAACGCAGCCGCCTCATGGTCAATATCCACAGAAGGGAATGAGCCCTTCTCATCACTCGTTGCACAAAGTACGATCGGCACAGCCGCAGATTGGAACGCCTGAATGTGTTCATCCGTTACTGTTCCGCCCATGAAGAGCAGTCCGTCTACTTGTTTTTCGAGCAAGGTGTTAATAACTCGAATTTCTTTTTCTTTCTTCTTATCTGCATTACACAAAATAATATTGTAGTGATACATATTCGCAATATCTTCAATTCCGCGGGCAATCTCCGCGAAGGTTGAATTCGAAATATCTGGAATAACGACCCCGACCGTGGTTGTCTTCTTGCTTGCCAGACCTCTGGCTACCGCATTCGGACGATATCCCAACCGTTCGATGGCTTCATATACTTTTTTCCGCGTTTGCGGTTTGACATTAGGGTTATTATTAACTACCCGTGATACCGTTGCCATAGACACTCCAGCTTCACGTGCCACATCATAAATGGTTACCGTCACAGTACTTCTCTCCATTACCAGTAAATTTTCATACCATTTTCATTAAGATTTATATTACGACAAATTTTTGCATTAATCAATTAAAATAGGCTTTAGGACTCACTCAAAACATTCGTAAGTGTGGCGCTAGTAATATCTGAATGGGAAGTATGCCATACAGGAATTCCCTTTTTGATCAGGATTGCCTGTGGAGATTCGTGCTTAACACCCAGCTTGTCTGCTGCTTCATTCGATACCGGGCGATCTTCCACAACATAGATAATGCCATATTTCACTTGTTCATTGGCATTGTTAAGCAAATAATCGTTCATCTCCTGATAAGCGTTCGAGCTGATCGGACAGCGCGTGCTGTGCTTAAACAGGAGCAAGGGTTGATCCTTGGTAGCCTCCACTGCGGAGTTTAGCTGTTCAATACTTGTCATTTTAGTCATGTCAGCCATTAGATATACATCCCCCTTTACCAAGAATACCGCTATGTTGAGCGTTTTCACTCTTCGATATCTTAACAAAAAGTGAGCGAAAAAGCCAATTTTCATGAAAACAAGCATTTTACACGTCAAAATTAGACAGCATTTGAGAAGTACTCCTGCCACACAAATCCGGATAATTGACTTAATCTACGCTCCGTGGTCTCAATCCACGCTGCATCACCAGACTTCGTTGCGTAACCCATAATGTCAAGCAGCAGATTGATACGCTCCTCCACTGCTTGCTGCATTCGATATTCCATCTCCCGATCAGTCGCATCCGGCCAGGCCAGCAGTAGCTCATGAAACAGGTCTGCCAATTCATTACGTTCACCAAAAGATACGTCTTGCTTCACGGGCTGTTCACCCAATGTGTTTATGCATTCTGTTAAGTCCGGCTTGACCGGCGGAAGCACTTCGTATGATACACAGTCTGTACACGCAAATACGGGTACGTTTCGAATCTCCACTTTTTTGGCGTATACCACTGTTCTTAATTCCAACTCCATTACATGTCCACATCTGCACGACTTGCGCACCACCATCACCTCATTCGTTCTATACTCTATATAAGTACCATTCGACCTATTTCGGCTCAAATCCTGCTATAAACGAAAGGTTGCACAAATTACCACTCCCTCCAGATGAAGGTTGTCGAATGCAGGCAGTCACTGACTTGTAATCGCTTCCTCCAAACTGAATATGCACTTCCATGAAGTCCCTTGGAGAATCTGTTACAATTAAAGACGCAACATCCCTAATCACCGCAAAAAGGAGAGATGGACATGAGATTAACTGGTAAAAAAGTCATCGCTCTGGTCGATGAAGAATTCGAGGATTTAGAATTGTGGTACCCTGTACATCGGGTTCGTGAAGAAGGTGCAGAAGTGCATCTTGCTGGAGAGAAAAAAGGAAAAACCTATATTGGCAAATACGGTGTGCCTGTTGAAGCCGAATACAGTTTCGATGAACTCGACAGTGCAGATTACGATGGCATTCTCGTGCCAGGCGGCTGGGCGCCAGACAAGCTGCGTCGTTATCCCAAAGTACTGGAGCTTGTGAAGGAAATGAATGCAGACCGGAAACCGATTGGACAGATCTGTCATGCGGGCTGGGTGCTGATTTCTGCCAAAATTCTGGACGGGGTTACAGTAACCTCTACACCAGGCATTCGGGATGACATGGAAAATGCAGGTGCTATCTGGAAAGATGAAGCGGTTGTTGTTGATGGACATATCATCTCAGCACGTCGTCCGCCTGACCTTCCACCTTATGGCAAGGCATTCTGTGATGCACTCGCTGACAAGTAAAAACAACCCCATTGTGCTCTCATGCACAGTGGGGTTGTTTTATATAACAAGTTTTTCTTAAATAATTATCACAAATGTAAATATATTAACTTAAAGGTATTTATATCCAGTTTCCCTAATCACGATGCGTTCGAACCACTTTGTTCATCCGGACTTCCCGTAGAGTCATTAAAGACTTGCAGTCGCTCCTCAATATCTCCGCTGGTCCGAAGGGTGAAGCACTTTCGCGCTTCTTCTTTGGCAGCCGATGCTGTTGTGTTCAGCACTCTGTGCTTCACACGTAACAGGGATTGTGGAGACATACTCAAGTGGCGAATGCCAAGCTCCAACCAAAGCGGAATGGCACGCTCGTCCCCTGCCATCTCTCCGCACACACTGACATCAATTCCAGCCGTATGAGCCGCATCTGCTGTCGCACGAAGCATCCGCAGAACAGCCGGATGATAGGGGTGATACATATGAGCAATCTGCTCATTCATTCGATCTACTGCCAGTACATATTGGACCAGGTCGTTCGTACCAATACTGAAGAAATCAGCTTCCTCTGCGAGCAGATCAGCAATCATCACCGCTGCAGGAACTTCAATCATAATTCCCACCTGAATGTGAGGGTCGTATGATAATCCCCGCTCGTCCAGATCGGACATCGCCTCACGAAGAATCTCATTGGCCTGCTGAAGTTCTTCCACCGAAGAGATCATCGGGTACATGATTTTGACATTTCCGGCAGCGCTGGCACGCAGAATGGCTGTAAGCTGTGTTTTGAACAGATCCTTGCGGTCGAGACTAATCCGAATAGCTCGGTAACCCAGAAACGGATTGTCTTCCTCCGGCAGTTCAAAGTAATCGAGTTGCTTGTCACCACCGATATCCAGTGTACGAATAACAACGGATTGTCCTACTGTTTTCTCTGCCACAAGACGGTACACCTCATACTGTTCTTGCTCACCCGGGAACGTAGCCCTGTCCATATACAAAAACTCTGTTCGGAACAAGCCCACACCTTTGGCTCCTTGTTTCAAAGCAAGGTCCAATTCCTTCACCGAACTGATATTGGAAGCCAAGTGCAAAACGGCCCCATCTTTGGTTACAGCATCCACGGTAGCAAGGACTTGAAGTTGTTCCTTTTTCTTCAGCTGCTTGCTGCGAAGCATCGTATACCGTTCAATCGTCTTGCGATCCGGGTCCGTAAATACCAAGCCATTGTCACCATCCACCACAAGCATATCCCCTGTCTCTACCGGCATGCCAAGACTCGCTTCCAGACCGGAAACGAGAGGAATGCCAAGGGCACGAGCCATAATCGCGGAATGTGATGTTTTCCCGCCAATCAAGGTTACAATACCTAGTACATGGGTGGGATTCAGATGCGCCAGTTGAGATGGCGACAGTTCTTTGGCAACGAGTACATACGGCTGGGTATCCGAAGGAAGTGTAATCTCCGGTACACCAAGCAAATGCTTAAGCAGACGGTTACCCACATCCTTGATGTCAATGGCCCGCTCCTTCATATACTCGTCTTCCAGCAAGTCAAACATTGTGACAAAGTGATCAATGGCTTCTTTGACCGCCACTTCTGCTGCCTTATATTGACGCTCGATAATGCCGCGAATCTCGTTCATGAATACCGGATCTTCCAGGATTGCCAGATGTGCATCAAAGATACTGGACTCCTCTGGACCAACGACTTCCTTGAACTCATTTTTGATATATTCGATCTCATCCTTTGATGTCCGTATGCCCTCATACAGCCGTTCGAACTCTTGGGCGAGATCCACCGAATCCATCTTCTGATCCGGCAGATCCCATTCCCAACTGGGCAGGACAAATGCTTTGCCGATGGCTATGCCTGCAGCTGCGTTGATGCCTTGTATCTTCATTCTACCCCTCCAACGTTCCTGTCATAGAGCACCACGGACATAACGGATGCCTGACCTTTCTTAACTTGCTTAAATGGAGCAAAACTCCATGATTTTATACGATCCGGATTCGTAATTACCATGGGTGTTGTCAGTGACGCCGCTTGATCGCGAAGTACTGCCAGATCAAATTTGATCAACAACTGCCCTGGCTCCACCGTATCGCCCTCCTGAACAAAAGCTTCAAAATGGCCTTTCAACTGAGAGGTATCGATGCCGATATGCAGTAACACCTCAAGCCCTTCACGGGTAGAAATACCCAAGGCATGCATGGTCGGGTACATGTGCATAATCGTTCCGTACACGGGTGAGACCAGCTCTCCCTTTTCCGGTACAAAGGCTACACCATCACCGACAAGCTTGGCTGCAAAGATCTGATCTGGCACCTCTTCAATCGGGAGCATTTTGCCCTGAACGGGGGCACAGAACAGTACCTGTTGCAGATCTCTTTCCAGCAGCTTCGCGATTTCTTCCCGAATCAATTCCGAGTAGGTCCCGAATACCACCTGTACGTTACCGCCACCCAGCTTGATCAGTCCGGCGGACCCCATACTCTTCATGGCACCCGTGTCGATCAGGCGGTCATCATGCACAGTCAGGCGAAGACGTGTAATACATGCTTCAACCTGTACAATGTTACTCTTCCCACCCAATGCTTCGAGGATTAAAGGTGCCTGATAAGGAATGTTACCTACCCAATCTTCCAGCATGGAGCCCTCTTCACGTCCTGGTGTTGGAATCTTGAACGTACGAATCGCCCATCGGAACAGGAAGTAGTAAACCAGCCCATATAGTATGCCAATCGGAATGAGCTTCCAAGCATTCTCCGATAGATGGAAATTGAGTATGTAATCAATAATACCTGCGGAGTAAGAAAATCCATGCCGGATATCGAGCCAGTAACTAATCCACATGGCAACGCCGGACATCACTGCATGCACGATGAACAGATAAGGTGCCGCGAACAAAAAAGCAAACTCAATCTGTTCCGAGACCCCGGTTAGAAAACAAACGAGTGCCGATGTCAGAAAAGTTTTCTTGATTTTTGGTTTCAGATCTTCCCTGGCTTCCTGAATAATAGCAAAGGCTATCGCCGGAATGGCAAACATCATGATGGGAAACAAACCCGCCATAAAGAATCCTGCTGTTGGATCACCTGCAAAAAATCGGGGCAAATCCCCTTGCACAATGTTACCATCAGGCGTCTCAAACGTCCCTAACTGGAACCAAAACACATTATTAAGCAGGTGATGAAGCCCGAAAGCGACCAGCACCCTGTATAACACCCCGTAAATGAACAGTCCAAAACCCCCGAGACTGTATTCCCAAGTAGCAATGCCGTTCAATCCATGCTGTAGGATCGGAGCGAGCCATAACATAAAACAGGAGAACAATGCCGAACAGAGTCCGACGATGAGCAAAACAAACCTTGAACCTCCAAAAAATTGTAAAATTTCAGGCAGTTTAATGCTTTTAAACCGATTATGCATCCCACCGGCAAGCGCGCCGAGTATGATTCCGATTAAGGAAGCGGGCTGAACGGTGCCATCCCCGAAGTTCCGAGTCACCTGATCATATATCACGATACCAGCCAGAGCAGCAAGTCCCGCTTGTCCGGCCTGGTTGGAGAGTCCCAGTGCTACACCGACAGCGAACAAATACGGTAAGAAATAAAAAATACCGTGTCCGGCCACAGTAGACACTTCACCGACAATACCCAATCCCCAGGCGTCCCAAGGCAGACTGCCAACACTGAGCAAAATTGCGGCGGCGGGCAGGACCATTGTAGGCAGCATTACCGCTCGTCCGAGCTGCTGCAAGGATCCGAGCCAATTCATGGCGACCTCTCCTTTCTATCCTAGATGGTAAGCTTTACGCAACGTTTTGTCAAAGCAAAACATTAACCAATTGGTCATTAATAACGGCAAAAATAGTAGAGTAAGAGGCTGGGTAATCCCAGCCCCTCCTCATCAAACCGTACGTGAGGTTTTCCCTCATACGGCTTTCCGATGTTCTTCTTCCTGCGGCATTACGGATTTTTTTTTTCTTCATCCAGCCAGTTTCTTGAGCCCTGCCCGTTCAGCCATCGCTGCTGCCTGTCGGGACTGACTCTGCTTATGACTTCGGTTTCGTTTTTTATTCCAATACAAGGTCAACCGCTTTCGGATATACCAGTCGATTTTGTTCAGGAACTTGGTCGCAAAGACATCGAACCCGTAGTAGTTCCTCCAACCCTGTATTTTCGGGTTGAGTTCTTGGATCATCTGATTCATGGTCCAATACAGACGACTCCTTGGCTCCGTGACTTCTTTAACACGCGCCCTCATTCTCTTCATCGCTTTCCGGCTTGGATAACTGCGAAGGACATGGACTTCTCTGCTGCCTTTCAGCTTCTTCGGGATTTTTCGATGATGCATCCCTAGGAAATCGAAACCTTCCTCGGCTCCCCACAGGTGGATCACTTTCGATTTTTCCTTGTTAATCTCCAGTTCCAGTTTTCCCAGTACTGCCTTTAGGACATCAATCGCTCTACGGGCTTGCTCTTTGGTTTTACACAGGATGACCAGGTCATCGGCGTAACGTACCAGCGTTCCTGTTTCTGTAAACTTCTTTTCCCAGATTGTGTCCAAATAGTTCAAGTAGATATTCGCCAGTAAAGGACTAATCACTCCCCCTTGCGGTGATCCGATCTCCGTCTTATGGAACTGATCATCTTCCACAAAACCCGCTTTCAACCATTGCCGAATCAGTTTCAGCACCCGCCGATCACTGATACGCTGCTCTACCAG
>NZ_JAGIKV010000024.1 GCF_017874615.1 Paenibacillus xylanexedens | reverse complement strand
TAGACCAAATTAAAACGCGGCTCAGAGTCGCATAAGGATACTGTCAGGTTTTTTAACTTACAAATATTTGAAGAGATTATTGGCAAGTACAGTTACATAATAAAAAACAGGCGGCTTGAAGCGCCGATTTAAAATTGCATAAGAAATACTCCGCTTTATGACGACAGTAGATTTAATCTTGTCATCATAAAAGCGGAGCCGGTATCATCAATCTACGCTTGACGTGCTTTTAAGGTAGCCCTCCTCTCGAAGGGCCTTTCATCATTACTGGAACGTCACATTAATCTGTACAATCTCCGAACGACTGCTTGTGCGAATCGGAGGTCCCCAGAATCCAAATCCTGAGGTTACGATGGAGTGCATAGAGCCCTTTTGCAGATAACCCCAATCATTCTCGTAGATCGCTTGTGTAATGAACTGAGCCGGGGCAATCTGTCCACGGTGGGTGTGACCAGATACGACCAGATCTACATTGTTCTGCTCCGCAATATCCAGATCATACGGCTGGTGATCCATCATAAGTACAGGTTGGCTCAAGTCAGGACCTTGCATTAAAGTAGCTACTTCTGCACGATCCTTCTCTGTTCGGTCTTTCCGTCCAATGAGGGTGATCTTGTCATCCAGAACAATCTTGTCATCGTACAGAACTTGCATGTTGCTCTTCTCCAGCGCAGCAATCAGATCTTCAATCGGACCATCGAACTTATCGTGATTCCCCAGTGAAGCATAGACGCCGTATGGGGCCTGAATTTCACTGATAATGTCGGCAATTCCGCTATTGAGGTACATATCCAGATTGTCATCAATAATATCTCCAGGATACAGCACCAAATCCGGCTTCAGTGCATTAATTTCCTCCACCATGCGTTTGGCATGTGCAGGGCCAGACAGAAGTCCAAAGTGCATATCGGCAGCCATGACAATGTTGAGCTTGTCTACACCTTCTACTTTTTTATCAATCTGGATATTATATGTTCTGACTACCGGGCTGTAAGCGTTGAAAATTCCGTAACCCAATGTGGACACTAACAGCACCAGCGTAACAACTCCCGCCCATTTCTGTGTGTGATGTCTTGGAATACGGGTTAATCTCAGCAACCACATCGTGAGGTGGACGACGGGCAGGATCAACAATAACAACGAGAAGATTGCCAGCCAGTAAGAACCGATGATACCGAGGAACGAAATGCTTCCAAATACCCGTGCCAAAATGAAGGAAACGGCAAGGAATACAAGCGCTATAATATAAAACCATCGAAATCTGGCGGACACAACTGGTTTCATCCAACTCCAACCGCTCCAACCTATGTAGAACACTAATAAACCGTATACGACCAAAAACAATATACCTGCTAATACAAACATGCCCGGTCTAACCTCCACGTCAATAAGTTGTATTCTGAATTTTCATTACGGATATAGGTCCGTCTGAACAAGTATAACGTAGTTGAAGGGTCAGATCATCTGTTTGCCAAACTCAGATTCGTACATTGTATTACAATTTGATGATATTCAAATTCGAACCATTAACGAGAAAAAGCATTCCCGTTGCCGCCCTGAATAGTTAAATTCAAGGACCACTGCAGGAATGCTTTATTTTCGGAATTAAAATTACTCGTTAGTGTCCATCCACTGGAAGTGGAATGAACCTTCTTTGTCCACACGTTTGAATGTGTGAGCACCGAAGTAGTCACGTTGAGCTTGCAGCAAGTTTGCTGGCAAACGCTCTGTGCGGTAGCTGTCGTAGTAAGACAGTGCGCTGGAGAATCCAGGTACTGGAATACCTTGTTTTACAGCAGCCGCTATAACTTCACGCCATGCACCTTGATAAGATTCAACGATGTTTTGGAAGTAAGGATCCAAGAGCAGGTTTTTGAGTTCTGCATCTTTGTCATATGCTTCTTTAATGTTTTGCAAGAACTGCGAACGGATGATGCAACCACCACGGAAGATCATGGCAATGTTACCGTATTTCAGATCCCAGCCGTATTCATCGGAAGCTGCACGCATTTGTGCAAATCCTTGTGCATAGGATACGATTTTACTTGCAAACAATGCTTTACGCACGTTCTCGATGAACGCTTTTTTGTCGCCGGAGAACGCTTCAGTCGCTGGTCCATTCAGGATTTTGCTAGCTGCTACACGCTCGTCCTTCATGGCAGACAGGAAACGGGAGAATACGGATTCCGTAATCATGGACAATGGAACGCCGAGATCCAGCGCACTTTGGCTTGTCCATTTACCTGTTCCTTTTTGTCCAGCCGCGTCCAGAATAACGTCAACCATTGGTTTGCCTGTTTCTGGATCGTATTTGGAGAAGATATCTGCCGTGATTTCGATCAGGTAGCTGTCCAGCTCCCCTTGATTCCACTCAGTGAAGATCTCATGCAACTCTTCAACGGAAACGTTCAATACGGATTTGAGCAAGTGATAAGCTTCACCAATCAACTGCATATCTCCGTACTCGATACCGTTATGCACCATTTTCACATAGTGTCCGGCACCGTCTGGTCCAATATATGTGCTGCAAGCGTCATCGCCAACTTTAGCGGAGATCGCTGTCAGGATCGGTTCTACCAATTGATATGCACTTTCCTGACCGCCTGGCATGATTGCTGGGCCTTTCAGTGCACCTTCTTCACCACCGGATACACCTGCGCCGATGAAGCGGAAACCTTTTTCTTCCAGATCTTTGCTGCGACGTTGTGTGTCAGGGAAGTAAGCATTACCTCCATCGATAATAATGTCGCCTTGATCCAGATGAGGAAGCAGTTGCTCGATCGTTGCATCTGTTGCTTTACCTGCTTGCACCATGATCAGAATTTTACGCGGAGACTCCAGGGATTCCACGAATTCTTCAATGGTGAACGCACCTGTCAGGTTTTTACCTTCTGCTTCTTTCAGAAGATCGTTCGTTTTCTCCGGGGAACGGTTAAATACCGCTACCGAGAAACCTTTGCTTTCAATATTCAAAGCCAGGTTTTTACCCATTACTGCCAATCCAATAACACCAATCTGTTGTTTACTCATTATGTCCTCCCAATACTCCATTATTTATATAGTAAATTGAAACGAATGAATGGTTATAGATTATTGTACTGTTTTTTTCCAGTCCGCTGCAAATTTGTCCATACCTTGATCTGTCAGTGGGTGTTTGGAGATCTGTTCAATGACGGAGAATGGAACAGTAGCGATATGTGCTCCCGCCATTGCTACACGTGTAACGTGATCCGGATGTCTTACAGAAGCCGCAATAATCTGTGCATCCAGGTTATGTGTACGGAACAATTCAGCAATTTTGGTAACCAATTGTACGCCATCCTCGGAGATATCATCAAGACGTCCCAGGAATGGGGATACATATGTCGCACCAGCACGAGCAGCGAGAAGGGCCTGGTTCACAGTAAAGATCAACGTTACGTTGGTTTTCACACCTTTTTTGGTCAAGTAACGGCAAGCTTCAAGTCCTGCAAGTGTCATTGGCAATTTGATCGTAATGTTTTTGTCGCTGTTGTTAATTTTGATCAATTCGTCTGCTTGTGCGATCATTTCTTCAGCAGTAAGGGCATCTGGTGTCACTTCCGCAGAAACGGACTCCACTTCAGGTACCAAACGCAAGATTTCTTCGATACGATCTTCGAATTTCACGCCCTCTTTGGCTACCAAAGATGGGTTTGTTGTTACGCCAGACAATACGCCGATTTTGTATGCTTTTTGGATATCTTCCACGTTAGCTGTATCGATAAAAAATTTCATGATTTAATTACCTCCAGATATATTTTTTATTTTGGTTTAGAGATTTGCATTAACCGCCAAGGGTATGCTATTTGTAACTACAGACTCCTGATCCGCCGGCTCATCAAACCACCAGTGGTGACCTTCTTCTTCAAGCATAATATCTGACTCAGCCGGTCCATAGCTACCCGCAGGATACAGGTGAAGTGGTAACAGATTTTCCTGGAATGCATCCAGAATTGGCTGCACCCACGCCCATGACAATTCTACTTCATCCCAGTGGGCAAAGAAAGTTGGATCACCCAGCAAAGCATCACGAATCAGATTCTCGTAAGCTTCCGCGAGGTCACCTTTATCCGGAGAAAGATCGATGTGAACCGGTTTGAATTCACCTTTATTCTCAGGATCACTTGCATTCAGTTGCAATGTCATGCTCTGATCCGGACTCATCTCAATGACGAGCAGGTTTGGCTTGGAACCCTTGTTTTTCAGCACATTTGTCTGTCCTGAAGGTTCTTTGAATTCAATCACGATACGTGTTGATTTCTCCTTCATTCTTTTACCCGTGCGAATGTAAAACGGAACACCACGCCAGAAGAAATCATCAATTTGCAATTTGGCAGCAATGAATGTGTCATTCATCGTATTTTCGGCTACACCCGGTTCAGCAGTATAAGCATTTACCGGTTTACCTTGAATGTTGCCTTCTGCATACTGTCCACGGATGATGTTTGCGCCCACAGTTTGTTTTTGTAACGGCTGGATCGATTCCATAATGTGTTTTTTCTTCAATCCAACTTTTTCGGATGTACTGTTATATGGAAGCTGAATCGCCATCATCATGAGCAATTGCAACATATGATTCTGGAACATGTCTCGCACTGCACCAACATGATCATAATAGGATGCACGTTCTTCGACACCTACAGTCTCATTCGCCGTAATTTGCACATTGGAGATGTAACGGTTGTTCCATAACGCCTTCATGATTGGGTTACTCTGATGCAACGTCTCCAGACGCTGTACCATCGGTTTGCCCAAATAGTGGTCAATCCGATAAATCTCTTCCTCCGTGAATGATTCGCTTAATTTGCGATTAAGGTCTCTGGCGGACTGCAGGTCGTGACCAAATGGCTTCTCGATAACGAGGCGTTTCCATCCCTCTGTGGAACCCAGTCCACTTTCTTGAATGTTCTCGGCAATCGGTTCGAAAAATTCCGGACCAACCGAGAGATAAAACAAGCGATTGGACGGAATGCCAAGTTCAGCTTCTCTTTGTTCAACTAATCCCAACAGCTTTATATAATCTTCCTTATGGCTTATATTCAATACACTGTAGCGGAAAGCTTTCACAAATGACTTCACAACTTCAGGATCAGCCTGGCGTCTGGAAAATTCATTAAGTGATTTTTCCACTTGTGCCTGAAAGAATTCATCAGACCAATCTCTACGCCCCAGACCAATCAATGAGAAGGTTTCAGGAAGCTTCTGCTCAAGATATAAGTTATATAAGGCAGGATATATTTTTCTTTTGGCTAAATCGCCAGTAGCACCAAATAAAACAATGGTAGTTGGTTCCATCTTACCGTTCTCCTTCCAAGTAACTCTGGTTTCTTTGTTGTAGTTACACTATAATACGTTTTATAGCTATACAAGTAATTAATATATTTCACAGGAGCTATAGACCACATCTATGACTACAAATTACGAACTATATAAAGTCTTTTATTGGGCCGCCAAAACCGGAAGTTTGACACAGGCTGCGAAAGCACTGTATATCACTCAACCCAGCGTCAGTCATGCCATTAAGCAATTGGAAGAGAGCTTTGGTCTTACCTTGTTTTATCGAAATTCCAAGGGTGTAGCGTTGACACAGGAAGGTGCCAGTCTATACTCCTATATTGAACAATCCCAGATTCTGATCTCACTTGCGGAAGAAAAAATGGCCGCACTGAAGAATCTCGACAATGGTGAACTCCGGATTGGTGGCAGTGACTCCCTGTTCAAGCATTACATGCTGGCGTATCTAGAGGAATTCCACACCTTGTACCCTAATATCAAGCTACATCTGAGTCATGGAACTACGCCGGAAGTCATCACTTTTCTGAAAGAAGGCAAGATTGATCTTGGTGTTGTTCGGATGCCCATTGTTGATCCACAGCTAGAAGTCAGGGAAAGTATTCAGTTGAAGGACTGTTTTGTAGCTGGGGAACGTTATGCTCAGTTGAAGGGTAAAGTCATGACACTTGAGATGCTTCTGGAGCATCAACTGATCCTCTTCTCCCGGAACAGCCGGGTTCGGATGGCTATAACCGAGTTGTTTAACAGCTATAATTACACGTTGAAACCTGAGATTGAGGTTGGTAGCGTTGATCTGTTGATTGAGTTTGCGCGTCGAGGACTGGGGATTTCCTATGTCACACGTGAATTTATATCCAAAGAGCTGGAGGAAGGTTCTCTCTTCGAAATTCAGCTTGATGTCCCGCTCCCCCCTTCCCATGTGGGGATTATGACCAAACGCAATATGCCGATTTCTCTGGCTGCCAACCGGTTTATGGATCTCATTTTCAAATCCTGAGTGGTCATAATGCCAAAAGGTACAACAAAGAGCCCCACCGTCCAGTTATGGATGATGAGGCTCTTCGGCCTGCATAATGCTTATCTAACGATTAATGACTCACCAGATAAGACGCGTCCAATATAAGGGCAACCTTACCATTACCGAGGATCGTTGCGCCAGATAGATGGTTCATCGCTCCCAGATACGTACCAAGCGTCTTAATAACGACTTCCTGATTTCCTATAATCTCATCTACTGCGTAAGCTGCAATTTTATCAACAGATCGCACGATCACTAGTGGAATGGTTTTGGATTTGCGGTCCGTTCGTGGATAGTTGAGCCTGTCGCACAGTCGGTGGAAAGGTACAATTCGTCCATGATTCAGGATCGCTTGTTGCCCCTGGATCATCTGAATATCTTCAGGTGAAATTCGAACAATCTCTGCCACGTTGTACATCGGCAAGATCAGCACACGGTCCGACACTTTGACTAACAGACCTTTAATAATCGCCAAAGTAAGGGGTAGACGAATCGTAAACGTGGTACCAACACCAACCTCTGTGTCAATATCAATGATACCGTTGAGACGCCCGATCTGACTACGCACGATGTCCATTCCAACGCCGCGCCCCGATACTTCACTTACAGAAGAAGCTGTCGAGAAGCCAGGCTCAAATATGAGATGCACAGCTTCCTGTGTTGTTAAGCGCGCAGCCTGTTTCTCACTAATGATACCTTTGCCCATAGCCGAAGCTTTGATCTTCTCACCATCGATACCTTTGCCGTCATCCGAATAACGAATGACAACATGATTTTCTTCATGAAATGAAGTTAAGGTAATTCGTCCTTTGGACGGCTTGCCGTTCTCCGCCCGAACCTCTGCACTTTCAATGCCATGATCAGCACTGTTGCGGATGAGATGGATCAGCGGGTCACTTAGTTCTTCAATAATCATCCGGTCAAGCTCAGTCTCTCCACCTTGAATAACCAGTTCCAGATCCTTACCCAGCTTCTGTGATAGGTCACGAACCAATCTCGGGAAGCGACTGAATAGTTGATCAATGGGTAACATCCGTGTCTTTATCACACCTTCTTGGAGTTCCTTGATCACCCTGCCCATATGATCGGATACACCACTAATACTCCGGATGAGTGTTGAAGACTCCTTACGTGCACCCGATCCACTCAGATCTGCAAGGGATGTCTGATCAATTAACAGTTCACCGACCAAATTCATCAAATGGTCCAGACGCTCAACACTTACACGAACTGTAGGTTGAGCAGCTTTCACTTTCTCATCCGGCCCAGTTGTATTCACGGTAGGCAAGCTTTGTTTCGTTTGCTCCGTTTCAGAGATTAATTCAAGTGGTGCAGACGTCGCTGCAACCTCATTGGATTCCAGCAGATATGGATCAATCTCCAGCATATGAATATCCGAGTCTGAAGACAGCTCTGCCTTAAGCTGCTGTTGGTCCTTCGACGTTGCTACGATGATGATGAACTGACCATAATGATCATCTTCATTCTGCGCGCCCGGTTGGCTCTCCATGAGCGAAGTAGCGACAACCGTACCACAGATGTCCTCAATGCGTTGTCGTAAAATATGATATCTGGCCGCCTTCATCATGCACTTCTGCTCCAGCACAATATGAATGGACAATAACTGCTTGCCTGACACAATAGCTACCTGTGCCATAATCGATTCTGCTGGTTGCAATTGAGGTATTATAAGTTTTCCGACTACTGCCGGAGTCTGAATTAAATCCTTTATTTCTCGTACTACTGCTCGAAAATCTGCATAGGCTTCCCCACGAATGTACTGATCCCGAAGTACCTTCATGGCGTCCAAAGAGCGGAACAACGTATCAATTAGCTCCGAAGTCATCTCCGGTTTTTTCTCCCGGACCCACTCAAGAGCATACTCCACTTCATGCGTAAGGTCGCTTAATTCACGGAAATCCATTGTGGATGCTGATCCCTTGATAGTATGGGCTGCCCGAAACAGCGTCTGAACCAGTTCTACAGAAGGCGAAAGCTCCAATGCCAATAAAGACTGATCCATACGTTCCAGTTGATCATTCAGTTCTTCGATAAAGATGTCACGGTAGGCAGACAAATCCATCATTCGTATATACCTCCCTAACCGCCCAATATTTCGTCCAGTTTCAAAATGCCCACAAGCTTGTCTTCCTGTTGACCGACACCATGGAAAAACCCTTCACGGTTACGACCATAACCTTCGGTTGGCGGATGTATTTCCGAATATGTGGTTACCTTGTTCACACGATCCACGATCAAGCCAATATATTCATCCTGATGTCGAACTACGATAATACGCGTCGCTCTGGTGTCCGGTTCATCCGGCATACCCAGCAGGTTCCGCAGACTCATCACACATACAACCTTGCCACGCAGATTAACTACCCCTTTGATCTCTGGACGGCTAAATGGAATATCTGTAATGCTGAGCATTTTAATAATTTCGTGAATTTCTTCGATTCGAATGGCGCAGGTCTCTGCACCTACAGACAGTTCAATATATTGTTCCTTCTGAAGTGAAGACATCAATTCACCCTCAATTCAATTTTATTAATTTGTTTTGAAGGCAGCTGCCGAATTTGCCAGCTCTTCCGCCAGACGTGCCAGAGATTGGCATGTTGCCGCCGTCTCTTCCGATGCAGCCGCGGATTCCTCACTGGAAGCCGAGATGGATTCAACAGAGCTCATCACTTCTGCGGCTTGGGCTGCTTCCTCTTCGCATGCAGCAGCAATTTCGTTTACTTTCTGTGAGGAGTTATTGACCATATCAATGATCTGATCAAACGCCTGTCCAGTCACGGAAGACTGCTCAACACTGGCTGCTACGGCTTGCACACTTTGTCTCGTATTTTCCTGCATTGCTTTGATGATGGCTGTAATTTCTTTGGTCGCCTCGCCACTTCGTTCGGCAAGCTTCCGGACTTCATCTGCTACTACGGCGAATCCTCGTCCTTGTTCTCCCGCCCGCGCAGCTTCAATTGCAGCATTCAGCGCGAGCAGATTGGTCTGCTCAGCAATATCGTCAATCACTTCAATGATGTCACCGATTTTACGAGAATCATCTTCAAGCTTGGTCATTTTTGTATTAACAGCTTGCATACCTTCCAATGAAGTCTGTACAACAATTCCACCTTCACGGGCAGTCTTCACCGTATCGTTGGACAGTTCAGCCGCTTCTTCCGCACTTGCAGCGACGGAGTTGATGGCAAGTGAAAGCTCTTTGAACAATTCGGAGATATTTCCCGCCTCACTGGATTGGCTTGTGCTGGTGCTCGCAATTTCCTGTGTACTGGCTGAGATCTGTTCCGAAGAAGCAGCAACACTTTGGGAGTTCATCACGATATTGTTAATTAACTCTTTCAGATTATCAACCATCCGATTCAGTGCCGCGGCTAGTTGACCCACTTCATCTTTGCTGGAGATGTTTGATTTAAGGGTCAGATTTCCGTTGGCAACTTCCTTAGCTAGACCCAGCATAGCCATGAGTGGCTTCGAAATGGAGCGAGAGATGATATATCCAATGAGAATACTGAAGAGAACAGACAGAACCACAAGAATTATCGTTACTTTAAATGCTTGTGAATAGGCAGCCTGAGATTGTATATTCGCCTGTTCAGCCAAACTTTCATTAACGTCGATCAAATTGGTAAGGAGCTCAACAATTTTGTCCCCTTGTGGTTTAAGCTCAATTTTAAGGTAGGTATTAAAGGCACTTTGATCATCTGCGACAGCCAGATTAGTTGCTCGTTCAAACATTGTTAAATATCCTGGATATTCCGCATCAAAATTACGGAGTAATTCTATTTCTTCAGGGGTTGTTGCAAGCGGACGATAGATAGCCAGGCGATCATTCACACTCTGACGAATCGAAGCAATGTTTTCCGTGATCCGAGTTTTTTCGGTTTCAACGGTTTCGAAGCTCAAATCACGCACGTTCACACGCATTCTTTGATAATCAATCTGAGCAGAGGATAATTCTTTTACAGAGATTAGATTGTTGTTATACATCTCTTGCATTCGTTCATTCGTACTTCTCAATGTTACTACAGAGTAGACGCCAAGCCCCGCTAGGATTATCGACACAACTAAAAATGCTGAGATAATCTTTGTTGCTGTTTTCAAATTTCCAAACCACTTCATGTAATCTCCTCCTAGGCATCTTAGTGTCCAGTTATGTATATAACGCTTGGTAAACCCTTCTCTAGATCGCGCTCCAGACAACTTACGATCTATTTCGACATAAATATATTAAAACTGAATAGGAGATTTTTATTTCTATAAATTTGCACTATTATGAATTTTTATTTCAGATATAAAGAATCTTCTTTTTAATATAAATTATACTTTTTACCTATTTAATTGTTATTCCTACTTACATATATACGTATATTCAACATTCTGTATTGACTTCCACATACATCTACATACAAAAATTTCATGTGAGATGATCTTCTTTTATATATATAAGAAGTTGTATAGTTCTTAGGTCTAACAAATATCATTGTCTACACAAAAAATTATGTATTTTTGCTGTACACACTCAACATTTCAAGACCTAAGTCTAATAAATGATTACTTATACTGAGTCCATTTTCCCATAAAAAAAACCAAACCCGAGTCAACAAAGTTTGGTCCTGAAGCGAAAAAATACACTTTAAATTAACATAAAACCCGTTTAAAACTAATTATTTATGTGTTATATAGCTGCTCCAGTTCCATTAGGCGGTCCTTAATCCTGTGCGGAATAATACCAAACAGATTATCCCACGTCATGAACATCTCCGGTTTTAATAAATATTCTTCGAACTCCATGGTAGGTACAAACGCTTTGGTCTGCAGATAACGCTCTACCTGATCATCGATCTGTTCATTTGTTTCAAAATAATCTTGAAACAACTCATTCACAAGTAGCCCATCACATCCAGCTTCGGCACCTGCTGCACTATACAGGTTTGGCAACAACTCAAATACAACCGGAAGTGGTGAGAAAGCATGTTTGCCAGGCTGTGAGTACAGACATACATGATGTCCAACCACATTGACCCGTTCCTTCAATAATCCACGCAGCACCTTCCCATGAAAGCTGGCTTCACAGTCTACTACCTCTCCGTCATGACCCACATAAACCCATACATGCTCCATTTCATACAGATGTCCAATCTCATAATCCCACCAGATTGCATATTCAATTACATATTGTACTACCTTGGTCGGAAACTTAATGTCCCTTCTGAACGATGGTGAAGGCCCCGATTGATGCAATACAGAAATGCCAACAAAATCAGGATAAAAAGGTTCGGCTCTGTCAAACATCAAAATAGGTGCATAACTCATTGCAGTTTCAAGCGTTTTCATTTCTGACATGTTCATTCATGAGTCCTCCATTTTGTTGGATGTTCATACTATACTAACAGAGAACGTAACACACTGACTCAGGCATTTTGAATTTTCTATAATATAATACCAACCCCCTCCGTGGATTTCATAAGATTATTACATCGACACATCAAAAAGCCTGCAACTGTTATTCTCCAGTTACAGGCTCTATACTTTGATAATAAATAAGGAATCTTGAATTAAGATTTCAGCTTATTGGATGGTGACACGGACGTCTTGGAAGGTGAAGTCGATTGATCAGAAACCTGCGTATCACATCCTATTGGAGGGCCCAGAATCGCATCATTTTTAATAGATGCAACAGCTCTCGCATATGCCTCTTCATCCAAACAGTACGCGCGGTGAGCCACCTCCGGCGGTGTAGCTGCCAAGAAATCCGCTCCAAACACAATATCAGGCGTTGGTTGATCGAAGATTGTTAATACATATACATCATCTGTCTCAGCGACAAACCAGTGAAACCAGCCTTTCGGAAATACCACAACCTGACCTGGTTTCAGTCGATATGTCAATCGTTCACGCGTAAACGGATTGAAGACTGATGCTGTAATTTCACCGGTGATAACCACAACCATCTCCGTAACATTGGTGTGCCAGTGCGGCTGCACAATGATTCCTTTGCTTAAGTACACGTTGAAGAAACCATTCGCAATGGTCGGCAGCTGTTCTCCAAACAACTGAGTTATATAGTTGCGTGAATCCCTCTGATAATTGACAACCGCATTGGAATCGGCTGCCAGCGGAACATTCGGGGCTTGCAAAATCGGATTCATCATACGATCATTTCTCCTCCTTGGGCATACATCTCATTGTTGTACTGTATGCCGGAGAATAGAAAGATAATACCGCTGACACATTTTATATATTGTTTTTAATCCTGAACTTTAGGTTTCTTAGAATCTTGTATAAACGAACTAGACTTGACCAGGGAATCTGCCTCCGGCTGCAATGCCTTGAGGTGATATGTGATCTATCTGGTTCATCTCATCATCCGTAAGCGACACCTGCAGCGCTCCTAAGTTCTCGTGAACTCTTTCCAGGTTGCGAGTCCCCGGGATCGGAACGATATGTTCTCCCTTTCCAAGCAACCAAGCCAGAGCAAGTTGAGAGACCGTACATCCTTTTTGCTTAGCCATCTCTTGAATCAATCCAACAACCTCCAGATTTTTCTGAAAGTTCTCACCTTGGAAACGCGGATAGTGACGACGATAATCATCCTCGGGCAGATCGTCTATAGATCGGATCTGACCTGTCAGGAAGCCCCGCCCCAAAGGGCTGTATGGAACCAAGCCAATGTTCAATTCATGCAGGACAGGCATAATCTCATCCTCAAGCTCTCGACTCCATAATGAATATTCGGTCTGCAACGCTGTAATCGGATGAACAGCATGTGCACGCCGAATGATCTCTACTGGCGCTTCGGACAAACCAATATATCGAATCTTCCCCTGTTGAACCAGATCGGCAAGCGTGCCTACCGTCTCTTCAATGGGTGTATTCGGATCAGGACGATGTTGATAATACAGATCGATATAGTCCATTCCCAGATTGTAGAGACTCGCATCTACTGATTTTTTGATGTAGGCTGGATCTCCCTTGGGGCCCTGCGTGTGTGTTATACCAAATTTGGTGGCAACGATTGCCTTGGATCTTCGACCTTGAAGCGCGCGTCCAAGCAGTTTTTCATTCCCTCCAAATCGCTGTTTTTCATACGCTCCGTACAGATCCGCCGTATCAAACATGGTAACTCCTGCATCCAGCGCACCCTGAATGGTATGTACCGATTCGTCATTATCCGGCATCATCATCACACCTAGGCCGAGCGCAGATATTCGTAATTTATCATTTCCCAGTGTTCTTGTTTTGAGCATGAGGCTCCCTCTTTTCATCTTGAAATAGAAACGTTAACTAGATACGTTGAACTTGAGTTCATTCTATTTCACTTCCGAGACCCCAACCACACTCTGTTTATGCTAGTAAAGAAAATACCAGTTTGATTAACTTTCTATATGGCAACATGAACGTAAATACAACAATGAATGCCTGATTGGCTGTTCAGATTATTCATGGAAAAGATATCGTATGCATGCACAACGCCATCTGCCCGATCCGTCGTTTCAAGCAGGACACGATTGACTTGTTTTAGTTCAACTTGGTGCAGGTTCCAGATCGTTCGGAAGTCTACACTTTCTTCACCCAATTGTTTCACGATTCTGCTAAATTCGGGGTCACTCGGATACTTGTCATAATACGTACGGAATACGGCTACCGAGTGCCGCGCGAATTCCTCCCAGTTGTGCATACGCTCCCTGAGCGCTGTATCCAGAAATAAAATCCGCATCATCAAACGCTCATTCACATTCATCGACGAGAAGTTGAAGAGGTTCGTATCTGCAGCTTCATTCCAGGCAAGTACCTCAGAACGTTCATTAGTAATAAAGGAAGGATGAGTCAACTGGCCAATAATACTCTGCCACCCTGGCTCCAGTTGCGAATACGAAGCAAGGAATTCATGTTCCGTATTAGGGTCCCATAAGTCAAACAGATGACTCTTCTCTTCCAGTGTTAAACGGAGCGCATTCGCTATACTCTGCATCACTTCTCGTGAAGCCGCCAACTCCCTACCCTGTTCGAGCCACGTGTAATACGTTGCACTGACACCAGCCAATACCGCTACTTCTTCCCGCCGTAGACCGGGTGTTCTTCGCTGTCCATAAGATCCTGACAATCCAACCTGTTCCGGTTGAATGCGGCTTCTCCGCGATTTCAAAAACTCACCCAGTTTTTTGTTACGGCTCATACTTGTATCCATAGACATCGTTCCTTTTTATAAAAGTATTCAAGCCTAGTCGACTCTATCCCAAAATGGTAGTCTCTGAATGACTTTGATATAATTCATCTATTAATAGTTCTACAGAATACTTGGTTTACAAGTAGCTTAGCATCGATTGGTGCAGAACGAAAGGAGCATAACATGATCCCCAATGTTGGAGATGTATACTGCGTATACGTCGAAAAATTACAACAATATACAGCCTGCCAGGTAACTGGACTGAAAGAAACAGAGGGTAAAACTTCTGACACGCTTGCCTCTGTCCTTCAGTTGGATTGGACTGGTGATCAACTGCCTAATGAAATGCAGCTTCATCAAATGAAACCGCTGATCTGTAATTTCTATTTCTGGCATGATCGACTTGCCCATAGTTTTGTGAGTGCTAATGTTCCTTCACAGTATGTGCTTGCAGGCAATATCCCTCCTCTCTACACCGAGGAAACAAATACGTATGGCGGAGGCTGGCCGATCGGAGAAAGTCTCTATCTCCAGCGTGAATGGGAAGGTATCGATGCGATCCGAAGAGCGCAGTTCAAACAAGCTGCGGATGATGACAAAGAAGTGATGGTTGGCGATCGTGTAATGCGGCGCAGTACGAGTACACTCCGCGATTTCAGCCCTACATCTGCGGAAGATGTAGCCGAACTCGCAAAGCTACCTTGCCTGACACATCTTGAAATGGATGGATATACGGAATCGATCTTTCCATTTATAAAGGACAACCCATTCATTAATGAACTTCATATCATACATCATGGTCAAACGATGCTGGATATCAGTAAGAGTCACCTAACCAAACTTATTGTGGATGTCAGCGGGGTGGAGCGGTTAATTTTGAACACGAAGATGACGAGTCTCAACTTCACAGGAGAGTTGTCTCCTGATCTGCATATCGTAGCTCATGAAGATGGTAAATGCATCACTCTGAATGTTCCATCGGGCCTGCCACAGGTTACTGGTCTCTCACGACTTGAAGGTCTGTATATCAGAGATATCACGGAAATCAATCTGGAGCCACTTGTGCAGTATTATCCTGAGCTTTCAGAGTTACGATTGTGGGGTAAACCCGGCAATGTATCCTATATAGAGTCGATTCAGCATTTGGCAAATTTGCAAACCTTCACTACATATGACCTGTTCGGCTTCAAAGGTGAAGAATTCCCTGGTCCAGAGCAACTTCCAAAATTGGCTACGCTGTGGCTAACCAGCCTTCCTGCCGATGCAGCCAGATCGATCAAAACAAGATATAAAAAATCCGCTGCTGCCGGACTTGATATGGAAATCACCAAAGCACGCAAACCGGAATGGCTTGCGGAGAACCTGAACAATCCAACTCGGGACTGGGATGGGCGGGACCACATCAAGGCAGTGCACGCCAAAAAAGCAGCTCAATTGTACAAGCAGTGCTTGAAGGAAATCCGTCAATTAAGTCAAGATTTTAACAATCAGGAAGCTATGCACAAACAGCTCGTCTCCATGGTTGAGAACTACACACAGACCTTCAACAAGATGGATGCCAAGACCGGCTTTATTGAAACTGTTGAGCGTGAAGAGATTTATGTTGTTCTAACGGAGTTACTGAATCAGTTACAAGAGAATTTGGAACTGCGTCAAGATGATTTGATTAAGGTCAATCACGAGGAATTATATGAGGTATTTGATCGTTTGAGGGATTTTTAGTTCACCAATAAACCGTTGTTTACGGAAAAAGGGTCCTGTTATGAACATTAGAGGACCCTTTTTTGCATGAATAGAATTTCTTGCACTCTATTTTCAATAAGACGACGTGACTCATACATGACAAGTGCTCTCTCACAATTTATGGAGCTGGTGGGCATAACTAATCTGTGATTTATTTCCATATGATCACTAGCGTGTTTGGCGTGAGCCTTTCTCCGCCAGAATTGCCGCAGTCGAAGCTGCGGCCTCGCCTATCACAAAGCAATTCGGCATGACTTGGGCAGAACCTTGGGTCGCTCAAACGGACTGCTCCATGTGATTGATCCTAAAATGGCTGCAAAGCACTTCGCTGCATTAACGTTTTTATTGGTATTTAATCAACCGGGAAAAATCGGGACATTAGATGAGGAACAAACTAAAAATATCATCACTGAAGGCGTACGCGTCTTTCTTTGCGCTTATGCCCCACAACGTAAGTCTTAAAATCGCCATTGTAAATGCCTTGTCTTTTTCCGGATAAATTCCATAATCTAATCGATCTGCGACTTCATTATCAATGGTAAACGCAAAAACGGAACGAAGCATGCTGATACCCTGCTTCGTTCCGCCCATCTTTTAATCTTCGTCCCATTTCGTTAGTGATCTTGCTCTAATCTAAAGCAGCCCTTCATTGAATGGAAAACACTTCTTTTTTCAATAATTCTTCTGGCGTCTGCCCTATCACATCACTGTGAAAATAATCGCGGATAACGCCATCTTGAAGATAGTTGGCGATCGATACCATAATCATCCCTTGATCCAGTGCCAGATAAGCTTTTGCAAGTTCTCCCGTTTCAACATTGACCGAGTCATAGAACCCATATTTGCCAAACATTTTGAAGTTCTTTGAAACTTTAATGTTCTTTCGAACAGCTTTAGGGGCATAATCCAAGGCAAGGAATGATGCGTGTGCTGTTACCGTTGCTCCATCTTTATAACCTGAGGTACCTAACGGTGTTGCTGCAAACTCACTGTATCCTGTCGGAGTTGCAGAAGGTGAAAAGCCCCATGCGGCATACCCTTTTTCTTTGGCGTATTCGATCTGCAATTCGACATGACGCTGATTGTTCAATCCCAAAGCTTGAGTACCCAGGTCTTTTTCCTTTATGACCATACCGGGCATAAGAGCTTCAAACATGCTGCCTCCCCAGCTTGGTACGAACTTTTTATCCTTGTATACATAACTTCCTTCAAACACATCCACTCCATCGTACTTAACGGATTTGCCTTGAGGAATCTGAGCTTGCCAATCCCATTCTTGAGGTAATGTGCGATACATCTTCCACCAATGATCTTGAGGAACGTCACCTTTCCCAATAGCAATATAGCTGCCTACACGTGGTTCCGTATAAAACATCCCATAATGGTGGTCCGTCAGCGCGCCTTTAGCCACATCATAACCTCCGCGGAATTGGCCGACTTCAGGATCATATAGCGGAGTATAATTCATATTTTCAACCAACTTGCTTGTTTCCCCATGAAGTTCTTCATAAGCTTGCCCAACAACAATTAAACCAGCGGATAACCAGCCATTATCGACTTGGGAAATAAATTGTCCCCAATCTTTCTTCACTGACCCGTCATCTGTGTTATACCAGTTATAAAATAGGCCGTTCCACTTTTCTAATTTTTCGAGGGAATTTATTGTCGTTTGCAAGCGATTTACAGCTTCTTTCTTCGAAATAATGCCCAATTGTTGCGCTGAAACGGTACTCATCATATACATTGCGATGTTTGTGGGCGAGGTACGTTTAGCTTCTTCTATCCCGTTTTCAGTGTGCCGTACTTCATCGTAAGTCAAACCGGTGCTCTGATCCGTATAGTCCTCAAAAAACGTATAGGTCTTATATGCAATCGCTTTCAATTCTGCTCGGAATCCAATTAAATGGCTTGAGTCACCTGCTGAAGCCATAGGAGTTAAAGCTAGATTAGCTAACAGACAAAAAGTTAAAATGAAGCTGAATTGTTTTACTTTTTTCATGATTTTCTCCCTTCAAATGGATTCGAAACGTTTCGTGTATATGTTATCATAAATTTCCCATTTCCGTAAACAATAAAATAAAACGCTTACAGATACTGAATATAATGTGGCTTAATTATAAATTTGAATTCGAAACGTTTCATTAAAGGGACTACATTAAGGCAACTCACGTGGAATTATATGACGACTTGATCGTTTGAGGGTCTTTTAGAGATTCTAAATAGAGGAGTTAAAGAGCCTGACTCCATAGGAATCAGGCTTAATCCTTTCTCGTATCCATTCTGAACCGTTCTAATTTGCTACAACTGTTGTTCCGCAATACTCGCAGTCCGTTGATTGCTTAGGAAGTACTTTTGCCTTCGCCCCACATCCCGGGCAACTCACTGAAACAGGCCTTTGTGGCTCTTCAACTTTTTCTTCGACTTTCTCTTCAGTGTTTTCCTTATCTGAAAAATTGATCTCTGTATAGTTAATTGTATTATGACTACTGTAACTCACGGTGTTGCTATTGTAACTTGAATAAGTATGTGGATTTGCATTTTCGCGATCAAGAGAACCTCCATAGTCTCCCCCATAAAAATTTCGTTCAGGGCCACGCTTTTTCTTAACACGTTTTTTCCTAAGCAATTTAATACCAAAAAACAAAAATAAAAATTCAACGATAATAATTTCAACTACAAGAACTATATTCAATTGATCAACGACATTCTCTTCCATAAGTAATCGTATGGGTATAGCAATGGCATAAAACATAAAAAATAGTCCAAATAACTTCCTTAACAACACGATTCCTCCTATGCAGATTACGAGATCCTCATCGTTGTTCCGCAATACTCACAATCCGCAGACAAAGTAGGATATACCTTTACCTTGGCTCCACACCCTGAACAATTCACGGCTACAGATTCTTGAGGTGCCTCGTCATATTTCTCATGATGCTGATCTTCGTCATTTTGCTTATCAATAGAATCGTAGTGATGATATTGATCAGTCCTAGAACGAGATTTAGGTCGACCACACATTTTAATGCCCGTAACAAGTACGATAACCCCAGGGATAAAAAGAATTATCGTACTGATAATGGCCGTTTCTGTTCCCTCGGATATTAATATTAAAGATAACAAGATCGTCAGAGACGAAAGGATAATGAATATAATTCCAAAAAATCTTTTCATCGCGTTTCCTCCTGCAATTTATGATTTGCTTGTCATGATCTGTTGATTGCGCTCTTTCAAACGGAACTTTAACTGGGATAGTTGCGAAGCAAGACGTTCACTATTTACCAATTCCCCTGCTTCGTACTGATTTGCAAGCTCACTGTTCATCAATTCAATGTCCATCAAGATCTGGCGGTCATTTTTCTCAAGTGAATCCGGAGTGATTGGGTCACTATACTTTACAAGTTCAATTAATGATTGAACGGTTTTGCGCTCCTCTTCCACAGTTAGGACGGGATGTTGCACCATGGTGTGAAGCAATTGCTGTAAAGCATTTTCAATCGATTTTAAATTCCCCATTTTTGTATGTTCATCTGTTTCATGACGGCGCACACTCTGAATATAGATTATAATAATTCCGCACAAAATAATTGCGATCGCAATCGTTAACGTGTGTAACAATACGAACCAGCGAAGCGCATGATCTGCTGAACCTGTTAACAACGTGTAGATCATCACACAAATCAGATAAATAACCAATACTACACCTAACGCTGTGTAACCTGGAACAAACCGTTTAAACCGATCCATATTTTGCATAATGAACCGTGCGTAGATCCAAATAGCCGTAATCGCTACATAAGAAGCGACGAGATTCATCCAAAAAGAAAACGATAGTAGCGCATGATTAAATACCGTAAAAGAAACGATTGACGATACTAACATGCATATTAAATAGACGACATCCAAAATCAAGAGATTACTCCGTTTTACCATCACTATGCCTGTCCTCCTTCTTGCAGATTGTTTCCGCAATCGAGACAGAACTTCTGGCCGGGTTTTACTTCATGTTGGCAACGACTGCATTTCAAGCTTAAACCTGTGCCACAGTTGCCACAGAATTTTGTATGACCGGAATTCATATGGTTACAATTTGGGCATGGGCTAGGCATCGGTTGATGACATTGGATACATTCCAATGCGTTCTCCGCATTATCCGCCCCACATGAAGGACATGCATGGTATTTGTCACCACAGTTAGGACAGAATTTGGTTCCCTTTGGCAAGGCATGTCCACAATTATTGCAATCTGTTGTTGCTACCGATTTTTCGGCTAATGAATTGCCACATTTGCTGCAAAAAGCGCTGTTCTCCTGGTTCGGATGATGACACTGCTTACATATACTTACTGCAGGCGTTTCCTTCGTAGACATCACTTTAGACATCTGGGACATCTCGCTACTGAAAGAACCACCCAGACCAACCCCCATGCCCATCCCAAGCCCTGCGCCCATGATGTCTGACTGCATGCTTCCTTCATTCTTCGCTGCACCTTCAAGCGTATCAAACGAACGTTCTTGCTGATATGTGTACCCAATGATATCCATCTCGGCTTTGCGTGCCAACGCTTCTCTTAATCGAATGACTGAAGGGTCTTCTTCGGGCAGATTGACATTGTGAATATACAGGTTGATTAACTCAATACCAAATTCTTCAAAAGTAGAAGCTATCGTATCTGCAAAATGTCGTGATATCTCACCGATATATGCATTGATCTCCAAAACACTTACTTTTCTATGTATTAGATATGAAGACAACATGGAGTTAATATTCATGATAATCAGCCCGCGGAAGTAATTAATCATATTAGCTTGGTTAAACTCAGGCAGTGTTCCCACAAGCTTGACCAAAAATTTTCGTGAATCCGAAATTTTAATTCCCATTTGTCCAAATGTTCTAACGGGAACAATAATATTATACTTGGGATCCTGGATCTGAATCGGATTCGCCGTTCCCCATTTAACGTCCAATGCGCTTACTTGATTGACATACCATACTTCTGCTGCAAAAGGTGACTTTCCCCCGAACGGAAGGTTAACGAGTCGGTTCAAGATTGGGATATTCGCAGTACTCAACGTATGCCTTCCGGGTCCAAACATATCAAGCGCTCTTCCATCCTTGAAAAGAATTGCTTGTTGAGATTGATTAACAATTAACTGAGTCCATGTTCCCAGTTCAGTCTCGGGATGTTTCCAAGCAAACACATCAGGTGAGCCATCATACTTAATTACGTCAATAATCGCCATGTTTAATTCCTCAATTCAGTATTAGATTACTATAATTTACTAAAAAGTTCTTTTGCTAAATCACTGATTCTACACTATTTCCTAAATTTAATTATCTTTCATCTACTTGTTCCATGCTTAGGCATTGATATTTTACCATTTCTAACCTTAATACGCACTAAGATAGTTCATGTTTCATATGATATTTTTCCTATATTGGCATGTTCATATTAGTAAAAACCTCTTCCATATGTTCATAGGAAAGAGGTTAACTATATAACCACATGTTGTGAAAAATCAAAATATTAGCTTGAGTATCCACTCTCGATCATTATCAACGTCCCAATTTTGAAACCACTTGCAAAAGCCTCTTTTGAATGTATAGAGTGAACTTGATCCATCATATCAAACAATACCTCGAGTTGTTTAAAGTCATCCTCCGAAAGCTTTTCCTGAAATTTTTCGATATAAGCTGTAATCTCCTTATTAATAGATCGATACTCCGAATCTTGAGGAACAATATTCTCCTCTGGTCTCAGGTTACCGTAATATAATTCTTCTATTATATTTCCCACATCACAGCCCTCCTTCCTCTAATAAATGTCTTGTGCTCTTCTCATGACAATTATATAAGTTTGACAGACAATGCTGGGGAATTATGCGATATTCGCATATGATTCTTATCGCTTTCATAGGATATCGCATTTTGCATGCTTGCTTTGACATAATAATGAAGCGCTTATTGAGCCCAACCTCGAGAGTATGCTAAGATAATGGACACCTATTTCTACAAAAACCTATAACAAATCAACCGTAAAGAAAGGACACTATGAATCCTTCATCACTGTCATCCAAATTACAACAGATCGTTCCACAACTGGATCTGCGAAGCTGCCTCGTTAGCGTACGCGGTGAGATCATGTTCGAACACTACCGCAACCACGAGGCTGCGACCGATATTGCAAAAATCAATTCATGTACCAAGAGTGTGCTATCCGCCCTCATCTGTATAGCAATGGATAAAGGTTTGTTGCCAGAGGCATCAACCCCAATCTCTACCTTTTTTCCACAGTTGACATCCGATCCTGATCCGCGCAAACCAGCGATCACGCTGGAACAACTGCTCACCATGACAGCCGGGTTCAACTGGGACGAGTTCGGCGGGCAGAATTCATTCCCTCGCATGACCCGCACCGATCATTGGGTAGATTTTGCGTTGGAACAACGCTTAAGCCATGTACCGGGTACATATATGGAGTACAACTCAGGAGTATCACAGATCCTATCCGCCATCCTGATGCAAAATGCAGGTATGAACGTAGCCGAGTTCGCGGAACACTATCTTTTTGACCCGCTGGGAATTAAGGATTATGAATGGGAAAGCGACCCTCAAGGTGTACATACTGGCGGATTCGGTCTTAAAATGTTACCCGTAGATCTGCTGAAATTCGGTCAGCTGTTTCTACAGCAAGGGATGTGGGAGGGTAAGTCTCTCATTTCAAGTGATCTCGTTTCCCGTTCGACACAGCCTTTCATTACAGTCACTCCACCGAATCGCGGCAGTTATGCTTGGCATTGGTGGGTGGATGTCTATCCGAACGGAAGGTCTGACTCCCAAAATATTGCTGCTGAAGACGACCAACCCAATCTACATTATTATTACGCGCGAGGATTTGGTGGTCAGTATGTATATATTGTGCCAGAGCTCGAACTTGTTACGGTGTTAACCAATGACAAACGAAAGAAAGAGAAACCTCCGCTGGATGTTTTCCCTCGATTAATTGCCCCTGAGCTATGGAAAATGTTATAAACGCAGGCAGTCCTTCTTTCCTGTTCGATCAATTAACCCCCAACCTTGTGGCCATAACCTGACCATAGGTTGAGGGTTATTCGTCATGCCAAAGCTTCTTCGATAGCAATTATTATTGGATACGGACCAGACTCTTGATTAGAGAGCACAACCAGTTGTAGGTCATAGTCCGGATACACGGAAGACATGAACGACACCCCTGGATCAAACCCCATGATATGAAATTTGAAAATCGCTTCTCCCTTGCGGTCAATCCAGATACCCTGCCCATAATACTCTTCATCCTCTTGATGAGCATGTGGAGTTAATAACTGCTGTGTCATTTCTACATTCAACAATCGGTGACCCAGCAAAGCATCCCAAAACCGAATCATATTCGGTGCCGTAACATAGGCTCCACCGTCCGATCCACCTTGGACAGGAATGGAGAACATATTGGTATTCCAGGAGCCATCTTCATGATCGATATACCCTAAAGCTGTGTTACGCGGGAGCTGATCTGTTACGAAATAACCGGAGTCCTTCATGCCACATGGTTTGAAAATGTGCTCTTCCACAACATCTGTAAATGACAGTCCTGAATGTTGTTCCACGATAAGTCCCAGCACAATGAAACCCGCATTGTTGTAGTGAAAACGTTCACCCGGAGCAGACTTCATTGGCAGATGCTGAAACATGGGCAGAAAGTCACTTAAACGCCGCATTGCGTAGACGGGTCTTTCTTTCCACAATTCTGAAAAGTCATCCATCACTTCTTCATCGAAATAATCCGGAATGCCTGACGTGTGTGTTAACAACTGCTGGATGGTGATCCCTTTGTCCCACAGTGGAAACTCCACATCCAACACATCCGTAAGCTTGGAATCCGCAGACAACTTGCCCGCTTCAATTTAGTTGGCATATACTCACTGCCGTGAAGATCTTACATCCAGATGCAATTCCAAAGCGTGTATCCACCTGATTGGCAAGCTCTTCACTGCGATTGGCATAACCACGTTTCATATTCAAAAGGGGTTTCCCGGCTTGCTGGAGTAATACAACACCCGAAAAATTCACGCGTTCCATGATTTCTTCTACTTTTGCTGTCAGCTCTACTCCATTCAACATTTTGTTGTTCACCTACTTGTCTATGTATTCATTACATTCTCATTCTTAATTCTTCGTCATATCTTGCATACCTGCCAAATTTTCATAAAAAGCAGGATTACTCCCTTATAAAAGGAAATAACCCTTCTTCAGACAACGTAAGATTAAGTTTGACAAAGCATGCTCAAATGCTGTTCAATCACTTGTTCCACTCGTTTTACCGTAAGTCTATCTGGCTCCATGCCTCAAAACAACATAGGTTAGCGCAACGCTTGCAGGTCCGCCTCGGGACTTCCTGCACTCTTCTTCGTTTCACGGGGAGACCTCGTATTAATCAGATAATACAATGTGGCATAGATTGTAGTAATAAACGTGCCAAAAAACAGGCAAAACGCCAGAGACGGGCGGCTTACACTTTCGTGCATCAGCTCAATCAACGTCTCACGATTCGTCAGTGCATCCCAGCTATTCAGTCGATATACACGTCCAAGCAATACCCCGTAACTCCCCAAAGCACAGCCAACCAGTACAAAGATCCAGGATGCCCAGCGTCCAATTCGGTGATAGATCACTTCCTGAAGCTGATACATCGACAGGAATCCAAGCAGGAGTCCAGTCCAGACAAACATTAATACAACACTTAAGTCGTACCAATACGTGTAGTCCACCCCGTTCCCACCATAATACCGTGAACTTCTCGCTGTCAGATGAACCAAATCCGTAACAATGTAAGAAGAGTTCGGGAAAAATAACAACCACAGCAGACCACTTGCAACTGCAAGCCATGCGGCACCTTTCCATTTTACATCACTTAGAAGATAGGCTGCATAAGAGAACACAAAAGGAATCCAGCCCAAGAACAGATTCCAGATCAGGAAGCGGAAATAACGATGATCCAGCCAATCTGCGGCTACATAGTACAACCCAAGCGTTACTATTGTGACCACACTAAGGAAAATAAATATGCGAATATAATTCAGTTTTCTCAATGATTCTGACCTCACTTGATAAAATTCAATTAGTTTCGAAAATATCGGATGATTTCTTCTTTATTCTTTTCCACACGCAAATTCAATCCTCGTTTATCCTTTAATCCATACTGCTGTAATTCATGGCCTGGATCAAGCACCAACGGTTTCGTCGCCACATCGACCAGCAAGTCCATCGTCAGTTGATAGGTTTCCCGTAACTTGTCCATAGGCAGAGAAGATTCATACCGTTTAATCAGCTCAATCAGACGTTCAGCATACACGAGACGAACCATACTGTCCGCACTCTTCAATTGTCTTGAAGCAAATGCTGTAATGCCCTTAATTATACTTGGTTCTGTCCGATGTTTGGCAATCAACGCAAGTTCATCCACCGCATCCCAATTCATGATAGACAGCTCGGAACTTAATTGTTGAATGCGCTCCCCTATCCATTGTTCCTCTAACTCTTGGGGTACGTCCCATCGCTTATAGTCGGCATATACGCCTTCTCGATGCATCTGTATAGCGCTCCCGTAATGTTTGACGAACAACTCCTTTGCTACACCCCAATCGGCTTCTTCCATCTTAACCACCACCATACTTGTTCCTATTTGTGCGTACGCTTTTATCCATACACATTACATAAATTTACTACTTTCAAAGCATACTAGAATCATACCATTTACCAAAGGAGAATCAAATTTACAATGAATCCAAATTCCATGAACCCTCAGAATGTAGTACAACCCACATTGAACACCAATCCAAATGTCACCCCTAACATGAATCATGGCGGCCATGAGATGTTCGATGTGCATGAGATTCTGTCCTCCACCATTAACGTCCTGGATCAATACATGATCTTTCGTACATTTGTGCAGAGCCAGGAACTGATTGGCATTCTCGACCGGCAGTACAACTTCATATTATCCCAGTACAATCTGACAGCAGAGTGTTTTGCATCCGGACAGAAGCCTCATCAAGAAACAGCTACCTATATGATCCCCAACATGGTACCACCGGTATATGGCCTTAAGCCATCAGCACCTAAAAAGCCAAACCAGAGCTTGGCCGATGTAAAGGATGCCGGGATCAGCGGTCATATGTTGGGACTGATTAAGTCACATGCGAGTCTGCTCGGCATGTCCTGTAGCGAGATCACAAATGGAACGGTTCGCCGGGTCATTGCTTCACAGATCCAGCATTTTATCGAGATGGCCTATGAAATTTTCATGTTCCAGAATAAAAACGCCTATTATCAAGTACCTCAACTCACTCCAAGTGATACACAACAGATGCTTCAGGTATACATTCCAGCAACCGGAGCACCTCAGATGCCTATTAACAATAAACCACTTCATTAATTAGAAAATAAAGTCCGAATACCTAGAACAGTCTCTTGAACCCTTTCGGGTTGTAGCGGCTGTTCTTTCATTATTTGTAATCATTTTCCTACTGAAGACACTTGATTCGCTTACCAGAAACTGGTTTAATCAAAGACAAACCCGTACATATTCAACTTACGGATGATACATATAAAATAGGGTGAAATGCCGTTATACGAGAATTCAAATGGCTTTTTCTTCATTAATGGGGAGGTATACAATGAGATGGAAGCACCCTGCTAAACTTGGTTTACTGGCTATGGCTCTAGGCTGTACTGCCATTGGCGCAATAATCACACCTTCAACAGCACTGGCTGCACCTGTTCTCGCTTCCAAAGCGGTGTATCATCAATTCCAAACCTATCGAACAGAAGCAGTGAAGTCCACAGAAAGTCTGGTTAAAGCGCGTAAATACCTGATGAATCATATCGATAGAGTCGACCCTTGGCAGGGCACACTAATGACGCTGCAACTGGAGAACATGCAGAACGTGAAGCTGGCTGATATGGATTACCAAATGTATACGGAACAATTTCAACAGGCCATATCTCAAGCCCATGAACAACTTGGTTACGAACAGAAGCTTACATATAGTCGTCTGCTCAAAGAAATTAAAGATCCGACAGCGAAGAAACGTCTGCAGGAAGCATCTGATCTCGGGTTCAAACTGGAAACCAGTGAAGGCTTGTATTACCCCATCATCAATTATGAGATATATCAAAAGTTCAAGCCTTTTGTTAAGGCTGATATTGCTGCGTACATTAATATTATGGCTACCGAGTCCAACCAAATGACAACTTCAGATGGTGGCATTATCATTTCTTGGAACGAATTAATCCAGCGTGCATTGGAGAAAGAAGCCTTTTTGAACAACTTCCCGAATTCCAATCGCACATCAGCAGTGAAGCAAGGGTTATTTGTGGATTATCTCTTTTATGGAAGTGACAACACGCCTGCTTATGATTGGTACACGGACGAAGAAATCCGCACCATGGACCCTGAGGTGAAACAGGCTTACGAGAAAGCTTTGGCTAAGCGGGAGCCCAATACGGAGAGTGTTCTTCTGGACACTATGGAAAAGATTTTACTGGTTCTCAATCAGAACAATGATGAGCTTACACCTGAAGTCAGAGCAATCATTGAACCTGTTCAACAACAATTTGCCCGGGAATAATCGGATGCTGAATCGCAAAATGTGAATGCCAAAAAAGCGGCAGTCCTCGAGACAGAGGGTGCCGCTTTTAAATTTACATATCAAGTCCTTACGTTTGGATCAAAGAGTTGAAGTGACTATTGATGTAAGTTTGTTCGGATTGACGACGAGATACACGCCCTCAATCCGCTCTCCGGAAGCGTCCAACTCCAAACAGAGTACCTCGGACAACTGCCCTTCTTTCATCAACGCGAGTTGAAGTTCGCCATTGATCCACATCGGTACCCATTCCCTTTCACGCAATCGCGTAAGGACTCGCCGTGAGGTCAGGAGTGCAAGCACACCTTTGTGAACGTTCATTGTTCTCATAACCGTATGCACAACGCCACCGCCATCTGCTGTAAATACAGGCTGATCTGCCAGTAACTCCAGCATGGCAGAGACGTCATAACGAAGGAATGCCGTTGTAAAACGGCTCAGCAATTCACCTTTGGCTATCATATCCGCATCACTCTGCTCGATCGGCGGAAGTCTTTCGGGCAGATTTCGTCTGGCGCGGCTAAAGATTTGACGGCAGTTACTCTCCGTTTTGCCCAGCCAATCCGCTATTTCGGAATAATCATATCGGAACGCTTCACGAAGGACAAAAACAGCCCTCTCCATGGGCGATAGACGCTCCAACATGACCAGATAGGCGTAGGAGATCAACTCTTTTTTCTCCATCGTTTCCTCTGGCATGTTCGCCTCTTCACTGTCACCCCTCGGCTCTGGCAGCCACTCACCAACATAACTTTCCCGCTGATTACGGGCGGAATTTAGCAGATTCAAGCTTCGGTTTACAACCAATCTGGCGATGTAGGACTTGGGATTACGAATATCCTGAGCAGACGTGCTCTGAATCCCCGCAAAACAATCCTGCACAATATCTTCAGCTTCTGCCACACTGCCCAGCATGCGGTAAGCTATTGAAAATGCATATTTTTTATAACGAATATACAACTCACCAACATCCAGAGAAGACACTTCTGGCTCATTGGTGTGAAAATTAGAATTCATAAGAAGCCTCCTCTGGCATGGTGCGTGTATTTTTAGTTAAAGCAACCCGGATACATCCCAGTTGTGATCGCAATTCGGTTCCAGTTATTAATCGTGTTAATGGCCAGGATCAGATCCACCAGTTCGGATTCACTGAAATGTTCACGGACCTTATCGTACAACGCAAGGGGCACACCGTGTTCCGAGATTCGGGTCACCGCTTCAGCCAACTCCAGCATAACACGTTCTTGATCCGTGAAGAAAGGCACTTCACGCCACACACTTAGCAAAAGAATATGATCCGCGTAATCTCCCAGTTTCATCAAATCTTTGGCATGCATATCGAGACAAAAAGCGCAGCCATTAATCTGGGACACTCGGATTTTTAACAACTCATACAATACTTTATTTTCAAATTGCCCAGAAATATATTGCTCCATCGCCATCATCGCTTTAAAAGCACCTGGACTAGCTACTCTGTAATTCGTTCTTAAATTCATTTCTCATTCTCCTCCGTCATTTGGTTTACATACTGTAGACAAATGACAGCCGGGATCTGTGACATTCTTTGCAAAAATCTTTTTATGCCCACAAGAATGTCAGCTCAACTAACGAATATTCACCCTGAGATTCTGATGGCAGGACAACCTCCATGGAGTCAAAAATCAGTAATGGAAAAACATACTGAAAGGTTGTTCTCTTTTTATGTAATTAACATCTGACGTAATATAAAACAGAAATTTTCCGTATTCATGTACGGTTTTTGCTGTAGCGTTTGTGATTTTAACCAAAAGCAGGTTGGATATATTGATATTTTGACCAAAAGAGTAGTAACATACGGCTAACGAAGTTAACTTTTCTGACATTAAAAAGAAAATCGTTTATCCATATCAGCAAGGAGTGTTTCCTATGATAACTTCCAACGCAAACCATACAATGACTTCCGAATTACCTAGAGGGTGTACGTTCACTGCTGAAGACTGGCATGTATTATCCCAATATTGGTACCCGGTAGCCCAAGCAACCGAAGTAACAGACAAACCCCTGGCTGCTCAATTACTCGATGTCAAGCTGGTTCTCTACCGCAGTAATGATCAGGTTGTGGTAGCCAAGGATCTTTGTTTTCACCGCGGGGCTCCACTTAGTAAAGGCTGGGTAGAAAATGGCGAGATTGTCTGCCCTTATCATGGTTTCCGTTATAATTGTGAAGGAAAATGTACCGCAGTACCTGCGCACCCAAGCTCCAAGATCTCGCCTAAGCTCAAACTTATCGTGTACCCGGCAGTCGAACGTTATGGCTTGATCTGGACCACTTTAGCGGGAACGGAAGAACAGATCCCCTCCTTCCCTGGATGGGATGATCCGGATTATATCAATATTTTGCCACCCAACTTTGACATTGCTGGTTCCTCTGGACGACAAATGGAGGGATTCCTGGATGTATCCCATTTTGCCTATGTGCATACCGAGACGTTTGGTGATCGAAACAACACCGAAGTCCCCCAATACAAAGTGAAACGCGAAGGTAATGAGTTACTGGCGGAGTATTGGAGTACGGTAAGTAACTATGGCAAAGGGCAAGATCTTGTTGCACCTGAAGGTTTCCAATGGCTGCGCGAGTTTCGAGTGTTCCCACCTTTTGCGGCTTCTCTTACGGTACATTTCCCAGGAGACGACAAACTGAATATTCTGAATTGTGCTTCGCCAATCTCTGCCCGTTATACACGTTTATTCTGTCCAATCACACGCAACTTTGACAAAGACGCCCCGATTGAAGATACAATCAAGTTCAACTTACAGGTATTTGAAGAAGACCGCGAGATGGTCGAGTCACAGAAGCCGGAGGATCTGCCCCTTGATCTGCATGCCGAAGCCCATATTCCCGCAGACCGTACTTCGATTGCTTATCGTCAATTGTTAACGGAGCTTGGCTTGGGACGAAATTACACATCGTAAATTAAATCATATATAAGTTCAACTAATGAATATATTTACACTGGCACTCCGATGGCAGAATAACTTTACGATCGCTGTTATCCCCAGATTTTTTTATTCCATTTTTCATAGGGAAAATCCGGTGATAGCGTATGCTTCCGAAGTAGCTTTCCTGTAGAAAGCTTTTAGGCGAACGCTCCGCTTCTTCAAGTTATTTCTGCCCTCTCCGTTATCGTGTAAATGTTTAGTTGAACATATATAGGTGTTCTTCAACCTCAGGCAAGCTATCGATGATGGATGTCAGCGCCTATAAAGTCTTGAAGTACCATCCTGCGGTCTCTGAGGAATGGGTAGAAAAATTTCTTAGGAACTCAGGACATCTTATTTGGCCTCTAGGTCCTCATTTAAAATTGTAAGGAACTCCAGACATGTTATTTCCCAAAATCCCCCGATAAAAACATGTCAAACGGCTGTTTCTTCTGATATAACGTGTCTCAGATTCTTTAGATTTCTGAGCACGCCTCAAATCCTTGATTAAGACGCCTACGATTCGTTAGCATTCCATGCTCCAGACAAGTTTAAGTATGCATCGGCTTTCAGCAGGTTTGAAGACACCTTTAATCAACAAAAGAAGCGTTCCTTTGCGGACGCTTCTTTTGTTATACCTAATTTAACTGAAGTAGCTATGTGTATAAGATAAACCTTGCCTCATAAACGTCATCTTTCCTCTTGATTATTCGTATTCATAGGAAGCTCTCTATAATACGGACAGCCCGGCTCATGAATAATACGTGGATCAACCCAAGTGCCCCAGTACGGAAGACGGTTTACGTAAGGTTGCATGTTTGGTTGGTTGTTCGGCTGTGAGTTGGGCTGCATGTTTGGTAGTACATTGGGTTGTGTGTTTGGTTGTATGTTTGGCTGTACATTGGGTTGTACATTATGCATTACGTAAGGCTGATGATTCACATTTGGAGCACTGTTAGAGGCAGGAGCAGTTGAAGGCTGGCAATCTGCCGGCGGGCCAATAATCACTGTTTTTTGAATGGGAGCAAGTGCTTCTTGAACTTTTTTCTCATCCAGACAGTAGGTATAAGCCAACAGTTTTGCAGGTGTAAGACGTAAGGTGTCTGAGCCAAATATCGCTTCAGGAACCGGAGCATCAAAGACTGCCAGTAAGTGTGTATGATCTGCAGTAGCCACTTCATAGTGCCACCAGCCTTGAGGAACGTTAGCCACCTGCCCCGGAGTAATCGGGAAATGAAGCAGCTCGTTGGTAAATGGATTAATGAGGGAAACAACTGCCGAACCGCTGATGCAGTATACCAACTCGGTTGCATTCGGATGCGTATGTGGTTCAACCACATTGCCAGTGTTGAGGAAAATATCCAGTAAAGAAGTATTGCCCAGTGTGTTTAACTGTTTGATGGAAAGAGCGTTAATATAGTTGTTCTCATCCTTCTTGAATAACGGGTTATTGCTCAAATCGTAAGTAAATTCAGTGGTTGGTAAAGTGTAATCCATGTATGAGGTTGCCAAAATAAAACGCCTGCCCTTCGCTCTCGGTTTAGGTCATAACCTATATGCCAGCTTATGCCCAGCGCCCAGATACGTGAGCCCATTTCCGCCAAGTTATTAACGAGTAGCCAATGAGCCCTGACTCAGACAGCCCGAGCAGGGCTCATTGGCTATTAAAATTCTGCTTCGTCAGAGATGCCCTCCCAACTAATCCCTAATGGAGTACTGTTCAAATTTACACTCTGAAGCCAACTCATTCGCTTGACCATGTCTGGCGTTCCCTCGATCAAACCATCAGTTACACTCAAATAACGTAGTTTCTTTAATTTCTCCAGTTCAGGCGGAAGCGCACAAATACCAGAGTACCCTATATCCAGAGTTACGAGTTCGCTCAATTCACCAATCTCGGCTGGAATATGTTTCAGACCAAGATCCGACTTCTCCTTCGGCTTCCATCCGGTCGGAACATGATAAGAACTGCCGCAATAAATTCTAAGCTCTCGAAGTTGTTTCAATTTTCCAATGTCTTGGTGAATACCTTCCAAATCCGCCGTCATGATCTCCAATTCTTCCAATGATGTCAGTTCGAAAAGGGCTGGAGGAAGCCTATAAACATCCTGCTCAAAAATCGTCAAACGTTTCAAGGGCTTTAATTCCCGAATACGTTCCGGAATCTCTTTCAAGTAATGTGAACTAATATTCAGCACATCCGTCTGATGTCTAATCGCATCGTCCAGTAAGCAATGAATGTCCTGATGCCGATCTAATCTAAAAAATAACCCAGTGATTCGCTCCATTAGCTCAATTGCTTCTTCTTGTGTAATATGCATGCCATACATATTCTCATGAGCAACAGTGTAGAAGTAGTCACTTCCATCCTCGTTCAAAAAACAAAGATCATCTGGCATTGAGGGATATAACCAGTCATGAAAGCGGTTGGCTTCCTCCTTGAGGATCTGCCCTGATTCCGGCGTGCAACGATATATGTAATAAATCCCCTCTGAATACATGGCGCCACTTTTCATCATCATTTCTTCCATCGTACTGCTTTCAATCAGATACGGATCCAATCTCCGTAACACTGTGGTAACTCTTTCAGGTGTAGCTTCCTCAGCATATTTTCTGTCTACCAGCATAAAACGATCTGTCTTCTCGATCAATTCGTCAATCAACAGTTCATAGGCAGTTCCTCTTGGATCAGTATGAAAAGCTACGGCTACCATAGGTTCCCCCTCATTACTCATTATTCATTAATCTTCAATCTGCTGTATCATCTGAAACCACTGTGGCATAGGCTGATATCATCAATGAAGTTATTGGAGGCTTGTTACATGGCATACGGCCCTGGTTCAGTTTCATCCCCGCAACCTGCGGGTTATCCTTACCCTTATTATCCGCCACCCCCACCGTATCCTTACCCTTATCCCTATCCATACCCGCCCATCGTTCCTGTTCCACTACCATATCCGATCGGCGGTCCTTGGTGGCATGGTGGCTATCCCGGCGGTGGTTACCCCGGTGGACACCCTGGTCATTTCCCAGGAGGTGGCTATCCCGGTGGACCTCACGGAGGTGGACCTGGCGGTCCGGGTGGACACGGAGGACCTCCAGGTGGAGGATATCACGGACATCGTTTCTTCCAGTGGTAATCATTAGACTCATTCAGAGTACTGGTTCAGATAAAGGAGCTGCTTCGGCAGCTTCTTTATTATTGAAGGAATTGTCTAATCGTGCAGGATTTTAATAGGTGATCTCATCCATCATCTTCAGATTACGGTTCGACATACTGAGGAGATCCGTGAAGGTAGGTGTAAGATAATAGACAAAATCCGGATCGTGAACGTACATAATAATCTGCCCATACGTGCCTTCCTCCGTTGGATCAAAATCGAGCATCAGATACAGTGAACCACCTGCAATTGTTGCAAAAGGAATCCATGGTTTATGGAAAAGGTATGGTTTGATCTCCGGGTCCAGCTGGCTGATCTCTTCGGCAGAATAATACTCTTCAAGCTTCTCATCCACTTCACAGAAGTATTGTTTGGTCTCTCGAATCTCTTCCAATGACATCAGATAAAAGGGTGTACATCTGCCCGTCTCGGCATCACCCGAGTACAGCACATGCAACCCGTAGCCACTGCCGTCTTTCCTTTGGTAAAAGGCACGAAAATCGCCAGGTAGCCGGACGCCATACTCCTTTTCGAATAGATCCAGACTTTCCTCGGATGCACCTTCCCGATGTTGATATTCTTCAAACAATTGGCGAATCTCTTGATCCTGTATTCTCTCAGCTAACAAGTGATTCAGCTCGTCCATTAGCAAGTTTAATGATACATTCGGCTCCAATCTCACCACACCTCCCATATCTCAGTTCTTCTCTTCTTGTAGATATTGATGATATCCCCAAAACGCTTCTTGCTCTCCGCCGCCTTCAATCAGAATCATGACTGCATAAGATAACAAATTAAGCCATTGTTCCATCAACGCCACCTGTGCGTCCGAAATGAGGTTGTTGCTGCGAAGCATACCCTCAGGTTCAACAGCCCAAGCACGGGCCATGTGAGTAATTCCCCATAGACATGCCATGACTTCCCGATCCAGTGAAGGCCGTGCAAGTTCGGACGCCAGAACACGCAGTATCCCCATCAACTCATGAAAATTCTCCTCAATCAATTGTCCACGGAAGGGCCGCAGACTGCCAATAAAACCGTTCTCCATCTTGGGATGACTCAGATCATCATAGGAAAAGGAGTGACATTTTAATAACGTTACAGCCTCTTCACGTTCCATCCCTTCACCCCTAACTAGGTCAAAATGCTACCTCACCAGCGCAGAGGTTCTTCTCCACGCCACAACACATACCGCTCCAACTCACGAAGAGTGCCTGTACCGATCCCGTACTCGTCCATTTCTTTGGAACGAAGATCGAGCACATGCAGCATGCCACCATATGTGCCAACTGCAAGTTTGGATCGCTCTGGTGATACGGCGAAAGAATAGATCGTACTACCCACGAAATGGCGCCATACTTCCTCTCCCTTGTTATTCACACAATTCAGATAACCATATGCATCTCCAAGCACCATGCCTGCCTCTATTTCCACTGCTGCATACACACGTGCATTCTCATCCATCACTGGCCAATCTTCCTTCGTTTCGTTGCCTGCAATTGATTCCAGCGGGACCTGTATCGTGACCCCGTTATAGAAATGACATGCGTTAAACCAGACGGTCTGGTTATCACTGGTGAATGCTGCATAATGAGGGTAGCTCGATTCTGGATAGAGAGAGTATGTCTTGTTCAGCTGGCGGTCCATCACCATATGATTGCTCCCTTGGCTGCCATAGGCAATCCATCGACCATCCTGTGATACAGCTGCATGTCCCATATCTATCTGTGTATCCTCTAGCTCATACTCTTCGATCTCTGCCAGATCGGGATGAAGTAAGGTCAATTGATCTTGCGTTACAAGATATATCCCGTATCTTGAATGTATAAGTAGTGCTTTGCCTTCATCCATAGGTATAAGTCCTTCAAGTGTCCGTTCGGGATGCTCACAGTCCGCAAGTGATTCAATCCGAGGTAATGCCGACTGTATCCGGGCTTGAATATCTTCCCATCGATATGTCGCTATCTCCTGTCCTTCCAACCTGCGATCTGGCTGACGAATGACACTAATCCCATTCGGTCCTGCAAGCGCATAGTCTAATCCGTCTGATGAGCAACCTGCAAAAGTATATGGAGTGATCAACTGCCATCCGTGCTGATCCATTGTATATATCTGACTATTCTCCGTGAAAATTCCCGTATTACATACAATCGTTTCCTCGTTCAAATAACCTACAACTTTGACCGCTTGCATGGAAGCCTGAAACGCCTCGTTCAATGGCCACGTCGCTGCGGGTAGCTCATGTCGAAGCACCTCCACATCACCGTGGAGATTGGCCTGTCTCACCATCTGGAATACTTCAGTACTCATTCCGTTTCTGGAGTCTCCCTCCAGCTCGGATTCATCCGGTTGCTCTCCACGCATACTTCTCCGGACAAATGCATTAACATCCCTTGCATAACGCTTGCCTTCATTACGCCATTGTTCCGCAATGTCTTCCTTTAACCAACTCATCTATTCCCCTCCACTCTAACCCTATTCATATGCCGTGCAATGATGTGCCTGCAAAAACAAACTGATTTCGTTATCCGTCGCCTCCTCCGCACCATTCTTTTCCTCATAGAAAAGGGCAACTTCTCTCCCAGCTGCATAGTTAAATCGTAAATATCCTCCCATCGACACCATGAACATCTTGCACATGTACTCATTCTCCAACACAGCGTCCCACTTAAATTCTGTTTTGCATGTATCGGCGAGTTCCTTCATGGAGCTTCCCTGTTCCGTGCCTGAAAAATGGTAAAATGTATGTTTCCGCAACTCATTCCACGGCTCAAAGTAAAGTGGCATTATTGGTTTATCCTGATGGTAATACCCACAATAGATCCGGTCCAGCGTTTCGCCAAATTCAGTCTCCGAGCATGTCCATAAGGTGATATTTTCATCATGACGCGGTAGCCACAACAGCCCCTCAACTTCCGGATGAACAGCAAGGAAATCTCCATCTACAGAACTGCCGATGGAGATGCACTGCTCAAGTTGCTGCTGACTTATAGGCGAATCATCCGTATGTATCCAAAAATCATATTCCACAAAAGGCTTCAACACTTCCGGGTCCGGTCTCTGCACATTCATCCATCCCGTGTATGTACCTTCCCCATATTGTTCAATCCAAGTACGGTATGATAAAGGTAGCGAGATGCCGTGCTGTTGTTCAAAGTGATCCAGTTCCTCTGCTGGAACCGGCTTAAGTACACGGGATACAATATACATTAGTCGACATCTCCCATCTCAGTTTGGTTCATTCGTTTTCAGGATCTAAGCCAGTTCTTCCTGTACAATTTCAGTCCATACTCCTTTACGATTCAGAATGCGAATGGCAAAGGCATCATATCCATCACGCTTGACCTGATCAAAATGCATGCGCTCTCCCGTAATCAGTTCATATGCACCATTTTCATCTACATCTTCGCCAAACTCTTCATCCCAAGGCACATTGTAGTAAGCCGTCAACTCTACTTCAAATATGTCCTCACCTTCAACATCCAGGTAAGGACGAAGGGGTCTGTCATGTAGTGCGTCTTCCGAATAGGTCTCACATAACATAGCATCATAGCCGTGCTTGGCGGTATCAATGAGCAGATAGCGCTCACCCGTGACCGTATGCTCCGCATATACAAGAAGAGGTGTCGAATCATGCCAGGTAATCAGATCATCTTCAGTCAAGTCACCATAATAAAAAATATGGAATTTATCATGACCATCACTCGTTTGAAGTTTGCCTTTCCACTCCACTTCATCGGACTTTATGTTCTCTTCCTTCCTAATTAATCCTTCCAGATAAGCAGGTCCATGTTGTACACCATACTCATTCATCATCTCGCCTCCGATTTGTTCATTCGAATGGTAACCACTTTGTGTTCCTCATCCACCATCAGTTTCACATCGATGTTCAGCTTGTCGCGAAATAACGCCGTAATATTGATATACGGATCGCGGGCAGCTTCGCTACTACCACCACTGTTACGACTCATTCCCTGATGAATAATGGATTGTACGAGCTGTTTATCTCCCTTGCCAGTGTTATCGTAGGAGTAGATCACCTGCCCATCCTGATCATACAGATTCAAAACCGTTGTGAATTCATTGGCGTTCTCATACTTTCTCTCGGTCTGCACATAATTATGGTCCGTATGTTGATAGTTTACAGTACCAGCCAGATACGGATTGTCCCCACCCGGCTTCACTTCATACTCCTGATAGGCCAGATTAAACAGGTATTGGATATGACTCATGTCGATCCGGTAATAAAACTGACGGTTATCTTCCTCTTTGTCCATCGCTGCATAACTGTTAATCAGCGGCCCGGCTCCGTAGGACTTGCCATTAACATCAACGGCCAGAGCATAGTCAGATAATACTGTCTCTTTTTGAAATACACCGAATGTCTGTAAAATAAAAAAAGCCGGAATCATCAAAACACCCAGAATGATTGCAAAAATAGTCAATTTTACGCGTAGTTTCATGTCTTCTCTCCTTTCAGCTTTAACGTTTTATCTTCGCTTTCATCTTATCAGTCTTGTGCTGAAGCTTCGACAGTGTACGCACAACCATATCCCTGTTCTTCGCATCTTTAATATAAGCCGGAATACTATGTGAAGCTGTTCTTAAAGGCATATTTCCAGGTTTCTCACGCAGATCTGCGGAAACATAAGCAATGAGATAATTCAGGTGCTCCCGATTCACAGAACCACAATACGGACATTCCACATGCGTTGATCGGTGAGAAGTCTTCTTCCCGTCTGTGACTTCCACGTTAAACCAACGTTCACATACAGCACAATTCCCCTTGGCCTTATATTGATACACCGGTTCTTCAAGCGCTTGAGCGTAACAATCGAAACATTTCCATCCCAGTTGATCTTTCCGTTTTTCAATAGAAGCGTGTCCACCGCATTTTGGACATTTCACATCAACCCGCTCTCCCCGTCGAAGAACCGAATAGAAACTATACTTATACGCACCTTCATCTTCGAAACGTTTCATCCTGCATTCACCCCTCTACTGAAACTACGACACACACAGCGTCAAAATACTCAACATTTACCAATCCATCTCTCTAAAATTATATGAAACTCCGTTGCTCAGCACAACAATTGAAGACAGATTGTTGGAAATGCCTCTAATACGACATACCCAAGTGTGTGCCTCATCACACTCGTCCCCACCTCAATAACGTAATCTATAACTAAATAACTACTGAAATGAAAGAAAACCTGCTTTTTAGATTGTGAAAAACATCACTGAGTAAAGGTTGTGCAACTATGTTCTCCGTGTGACCAAGGATGGTACTGATCATGGTGGACCCGAGATGTCTCACTGAGACATGACAATAAATAATGGCTATACCTATCCTGAACAATTCGAGGTGATTAAACGATGATCTGTGCACACGAAGTGAAGGATGCCTGTTTCTCCAAAGTATCTCTGTTCCAGCATCTTGATCCATCCGAAGCTGCCTTGTTGATCTCCCTTTTGCATACCCGCAAATATAACAAAGGCGAAGTTGTCGTCCAGGAGGGAGAACAGTCAGATACGCTTTATGTGGTTCATCAGGGATGTGTGAAGTTATCCAAATACAATGAAAATGGCAAGGAACATATTATCCGGTTTCTGTTTCCCGGCGATTTCTTCGGACAAGATTCCCTGTTACACCAAAAACCACATGCCGCGAACGCCGAAATTCTGGAGCCTTCGGCCATCTGCTCCATCAGCAAACATGACTTTGACCAGTTACTTAAACATGATCCGAAGCTTGCTTATCATTTCCTGCTTGCTGTTTCCAATCTGCTCCGTGAAACAGATGAATGGAACAGTTCGCTCAGTGCGATGACAACCGAACAGAAGATTGCCAAGTTGCTTTTGTATTTCCATACCCGAAATCATGCAAAACATGAGATCCGCTTGCCAGTTTTCAAAAAAGATATGGCTCTGCTGCTCGGGATTACACCCGAAACACTAAGTCGCAAACTTACTATGATGCAATCTCAGGGACTGCTTCAGGTTACAGGAAACTGCATCCTTATTCTTCAACTGGAGCAGCTTAGGGAAAGAATTGAACCGCCTGCCCGAAGCCAATGAATTAGGTAAGAGAACTTGCAGGTGCGGAGGAAGCTGTTTTGGCAAAAAAAGAGTATCCGATCAGAAACCACTCTGATCGGATACTCTTTTTGTATAAAATTCAACTCATAGATCGGAAGCTTGTTCTGTCATCTACAGATCCAGCAACAGCGATACAAGCAATCCCATGGATGCAATCAAACCTACAACAGGCCCACCCTCCTCAAAGGCTTCTGGCATCATCGTCGAGCAGATCATGGCAATGATTCCACCACCTGCAAATGCACCAATCGCTGCACCCATCTCCTCTGGAAGCTGTTCCAGAAACAGATATCCACCCAAAGCCGCAAGCGCGGAGATCAATAGTACACTCAGCCACATTAATATGATTTTGCCACGACTGTACTTGCCCTCTAGTCCAACCGTACTGGACAGACCTTCAGGAATGTTGCTGACAAAGATCGATACTACCAGCACCACACTGACACCGTTACCGGCAAGCAAGCTGGCACCAAGCATGATGGATTCCGGGATAGCATCCATTACTGTTCCTGCAAAGATCCCAAGCCCGCTTTGGTTCGAGTCTCCCGACTTTGCCGAACGTTTACGCCCTGCCCCTCCCTTTGCAGAAACGAGCAGGTCAAACAGGGTATACACGACGGCACCCGCCGTAAATCCAATGGCTGTAGGAATAATTCCTCCATCATTCAGCGCATCTCCGAGAAGTTCAAAGGTCGCTGCACCAATTAATGTTCCTGTCCCAAAAGCCATGATCCATCCAATGACTCGTTTGGGAATCTTCAGAAACAAGGCTGCGAGTGCGCCAATGACAACCGCTGAGGCAGAGATGCCGCCCCACATGAATGCAGTCCACATCCGGGCCGACCCCTCTCTTGTTTAATCATATTCTATCATTCCATTAACCCTGGTTGAGCAATCAAAAACAGTGATGTGGCTTTACGGTGATCTATATCACCTGATGTGTTCAAAAATCACGCTATGATGAAATGATGTCGTCGTTCAGAACTATGAACACAGAGAGGAGAGATTCTCATGAGTAGGGTAAACAAAGATACAACAGCGGAGTTTCTACAACAGTTCCCCATCTTCCAGGACTTTAGCCCCGAGGAATTAAAGCAAGTCGAAGATATCGCCATTTCCAGAAGCATTCAGAAGAAATCGGTTATTTTCAGCGAAGGAAGCGAAAAAGAAGCTGTCTTTTTCATCCGTACCGGCATTGTAAAGGCTTATAAAACCGATGAGAACGGGCATGAACAGATCGTCTCTTTCCTCAAAACAGGAGATATGTTCCCACACACCGGCTTTTTTAATGCGCACCCTTACCCGGCTACCGCAGAAGCCATTACCCCTACCGAACTACTAGCCATACCTGTCCGACTTTTCGAACGATTAATGCTGAGCACACCTTCAATTGCGATCAAAATTATGCGTGTACTCGGTGACAAAATAAGAGAATTACAGGATAAATTGCAGGTGCTCTCTGGCCAGGATGTACGCAATCGTGTGCTTTCCTTCCTTCTCATGCTCGCAGATCAGCATGGACAGACACATGAAGACCAAGTTATCATCAACCTGCCCATGACACATCAGGAGTTTGCCAACTCCATTGGAACTACAAGGGAAACAGCGAATCGGCTTTTAAACCAGCTTACAAAAGAGAATTTTCTCGAAGTGGATCGCAGCCGGATCATTATTCATGATTTGCAAGCTTTGAAACAACAAAGGGATGCGTGACCACCCTGCACCCAGGTATGCTTTTTGTTTTGTTTTGCTTGGAGAAGAGTATTCTTGAAAAAAATAAATAAGGAAACTCCAGAAAAGAGTTTCCCTTCATATTAAGTACCGATCAGTGAATCATTCTATCGATTCCTTGATATTAGATGTTAGATGTCCTTTGCATAGGATGCTGCTGGCACTTTGTTTAACACCACGAACAAACGAACCTCCTGATCTCCTGTATTATGGAATGCGAACTCTACTTCACCGCCGCAATGGATCACATCCTCTTGTTTCACCGCTTGTTCTTTTTCATCCAGAATAAGTGTGCCTGTACCTTCGACTACCAGTAGAATAACGTCTGTGCCCGGATGTTTATGAACGGGAAGCTGCTGACCTGGCAGAAAATGAAGTACAAAGGTCACTCCACCACCCTGTTGGAATAAAACCCGTTTCGTGAAACGGTCCTCACTGAATGTTTTGACTTCTTGCAATGACGTAATACTCATGATAATCGTCCTCCTCGATAATATAATCTGTGAATACATTCATCTTATCGCAAGAAAGCCCGCGTTTCCTTGATCTGAATCAAGAAATGCGGGCAATGAACAAATCATGGTCGGTCCTTATGACCGTTTGTTTCTAAGATGGTTACACCATCATTTTGCGCAGAGAAGCGATATATCTCGAACGTATAATGATGAAATAAAACGTCTGTGCAAGGACAAAGGCACCAAAAACAGTCAACACCGGCATCGTATAATTGGTAATACCGAATTCAGTAAGAAATGGCTTAACCACGACCAAAGTTTCAATGATAGCTACCCCGATCGGTAAGAAGAACAGGATGGCAATCTGAACGGTGGATGATCGTTTCATTTCCTGGAAACTGAGACCCATTTTCGAAAGAGAATGCACCATCTTTCCATCCGCTTCAAGATCGGTATGCAGTCTGAAATACAAAAAGCTTGCAGAAGAGATCGAGAAGATTAATCCGATAAATATGCCCAGAAAGGTGAAGAGTGCTGTAGCCTGTCTGAATCTTTCAAAATCACCGTACCGCGTACTCAGATATCCAGAGTGGTTATCCGTTGAAGCGTTGCTGCTTCGAATGGAATCCGCGGAGGATAGAAGCTGATCGCTAACCATGGCTTCCGAAGAGTGGCGATCAGGTACAGCATGGCCCCATGCAGGGATCTGATACAGATATTTACCAGATATCATATTTTCTTTGATCTGTTGAGCAATCTCTTCATACTTCTCATCCGGGAGGACAACTACACCTGTAGCATAGAGTAGGGTTCCAAACTGTGGATCGATATCTGTATCCGTAACCCGAGCTTCCAGTGGGCTATCGTTCAGATTCAACGTCAACTTGTCTCCCTTCGCATAATTACGAAATCTGTTGCGCTCGATCTGACCCTGATCCTTCTCATTGCGGGTATCCACAAATAAGGCGGATCCGGTATCCAATTGGAACATCTTTCTCCCTTGTGTCAGATTGTATTGGTTGTAGTGACTAAGCGGCATAACCGAGACAGCACTCTGATCTGCAGAGGACCACAAATATTCCAGATATATCTGTTGATAATCCAAGCCTGCGGCTTCAAGTTTCGAATCAATAGCGCTCATATCCAATTGTTCTGTTGGTCTGAATACGTTGTATTGAATTGGAAAATCATTGTTCGTAAATTGTTCCCGGTTCTCCTGATCCAGTGACAAAATTACAACTGCACTCATTGAAGCAATCGCAATCACCACGGTCACCATAAAGAGCATGCGGGCATTATCCTTCATTTTATAGCTCATCTCTGAGATCCACAACAGACGTGTACCATGCCATACCGTTTTACGATTACGCTTCAATAAACGGATGATGAGCACGGAAAGTTGTGAATAGAAAAAATACGTCCCGGCTATCCCTGTTACTGCTGCAAGCATGATTGTTCCGCCATTTAACCCGTTACGGAGTACCACAAAACCTACTGTAAGTAATGCAAAACCCAGAAGTGAGAAGAACCATGAAGCTTTGGGCTCTTTTTTAGGTTTGTTGGTTCCCGTCAAAAGTTCTAACGTTCGTTTGTTTCCGATAAAAAACAATGTAAAAAGTGAAATGCAGAAAAATAATAACAGAAAGGCTCCAATCGTAATCAGAATCGCTTTCACGGGAAAATAAAAGGGCAGATCATCCATCCCGATAAAACGAGTAGTTAACATCAGGAACAACTTGGACAACAACATACCTCCGCCGATACCGGCAATAATGGACAGGGAGCCGATCAACATATTCTCCAGAATGACCAATCTCCGAATCTGTGCGGGTTCTGCACCAAGTATGGTCAGAATGCCAAACTCTTTATTCCGTGATTTGAGAAAAGCACTGATGGAATACATAACAAAGAAAAATGCAAACACATACACGATAATCGAAGCGATCTGCATTCCCGTAGCGGTTGTGTCACCCATTGGCAACTCTGCCACATATGGATGATAGATAAATACCGCATAAGCGAAGAAGATCATGACCATAAACACACTACTTAGAAAAAAAGCAATATACGCTCGCCCATTACGGCGGATGTTATTAAACGCGAACTGAGGAAAGCTCATGTGAATTCCCTCCCCAGAAAGATAAAGTATCAATGATCCGCTGGAAGAACGTCTGTCGATTATCCCCGCGGTGTACCTCGGCTGCCAGTTTTCCGTCCTTGATGAACACAATTCGGTTGCAATAACTTGCAGCAAGGGGATCATGTGTAACCAGCATAATGGTCGTTTTCTCCTCCTGATTAATCTGTTCCAGGGACTCCATGACGGCCTGAGATGAAGTGGAATCCAATGCACCGGTGGGTTCATCCGCCAAAACAATCGAAGGCATATTGATCATGGATCTCGCAATGGCTGTTCGTTGTCGCTGTCCACCCGAAATTTCGTAGACTCGTTTATCCAGAATATGATCAATCCCGAGCTTCGCTGTAATGCGATGTAGTCTGCTCTCCATCTCCTTTAGTTTGACCTTGTCCAGTGTCAATGGAAGTACAATATTCTCAGCAACAGTCAGCGTGTCCAACAGATTGAAATCCTGAAAGACAAATCCGAGTTCCCGACGCCGGAACATGGCAAGTTCTTTCTTTTTCATACCAAAAGGATTCATGCCATTAATGAGCACCTTGCCTGAGCTGGGTTCATCAATAGTAGAGACCATGTTTAACAAAGTGGTTTTGCCACTGCCAGACGGACCCATAAAGCCCACAAACTCACCTTGCTTGATTGTCAGATGAATATCACTAAGGGCTTGAGTCTGCACTTTGCCCTGATATACTTTGTTCAGTCCCGATACCTGTAACATTTCCATGCGTAATTCCCTCCTGATCCATCATTCTTTATACGTTAATTCTATTCTTATCCTAACTGACCTCCCGTAACGGTGCTATCGAATTACCTTAAACTTCCCTTACAATGCGTTTAAGGTTCTGTTCCCCTGCCTTCTCTATCACACTTCTGTGCATTAAAAAAAGCACCTCGCCCATGGGCAAAGCACTTTTCACTTCGGATATTTCGAATGAATCCAGCTGAATCTGACCAACGTTCCCTCATTCGGCTCCGAAAACAACTCAACACGGTTATCCAGGCGGGCACTGATCTCACGGACCAGATATAATCCCATTCCCGTAGATTCGTGGTATTGTCTGCCCCGTTCGCCTGTAAAATAGGGATTAAACACGCGATGAATATCTTCGGACGAGATGCCGATTCCCTCATCCTGAATGTCCAGGATTGTACGCTCTTCCTGTTTATAGCCGGTAATGATCACTTTTTTGCCTGATTTGCTATCGGAATAGTTCACGGCATTGGTCAAAATCTGGGTGAACATGAACCGCAGCCACTTGGAATCACTGTAGATCTGAAGGTCACCCTCCATACGAATATCCGGTGTAATGCCTCTGCGAATAAACAAACGTCGGTTCTCTGCAATGCTACTCCGAAGCACTTCTTGCAAAGACAACAGCTCCACACGAAAATCCCCTTCAAACTGTTCAAGCCTTGATGAATGCAAGACCATTTCAAGTCCTTTGCGCAGCTTATCCAGCTCATCCTGAATACTGCCCGCCGTCTCATCTTCTACATCTTCCAAGGTCAGTTGGATAATAGACAACGGGGTCTTCATCTGATGAACCCAGCGATTCATGAATACCACCTGCTGTTCCTTACTGGTACGTAACTGACCCATCTCGTTCTGCCGATTACGCTCCAGTTCATGTAATAATTCCTGGATGGCTTCCGCCACGACCGAATTTCCAAGCGTTTGGAAAGGCTCGTTTACCAGTTTTCGTGGTTGTTCAAGCAGACGATAATACGCTTGCAGCTGGAAGTAACGTATGACCAGATAGACCAACAGCACAACAGTACTGATCAGCATGCCATAAAGGACAATCTTCATCGGACGACCCTCACCAGAGAGCCAGTAGACACACGGAACCAGCAGCATCTGTAACACATAAAATCCAACTAACATCTGGTGGTCTTTCAGGAACAGTCTCATTTCCCTTTCCCCTGTGAGGACGAATCCAGATCCAACACACGATAACCCGCTCCGCGAACCGTCTCCAAAATCTCTTCTGCACCCAGCTCCTTCAACTTCCGGCGAACACGTGTAATATAGACATTCAACGTATTATCATCAATAAAATGCTGATCTTCCCACATCTGTTCTAACAATTTTTCTCGGCTGACAACTCGCCCTTCCTTCGCCATCAGCGCTTCCACCAGTATCGCTTCCTTCTGTGTTAGCTCAGTAGAACGCTCATCATATTCCAATACAAATCGCTCAGGATAAAGGATCATGGGACCATTCTTCACCTTCACTTCCTGTTGAACAGCAGCGTAAGAACCATAGGCTCTGCGCAGCTGACTACGGACTTTGGCAAGAACGACTTCATATTGAAAAGGTTTTGTAATATAATCATCCGCTCCATGTTCCAACGCCATAATCTGATCCATACCACTATCCCGAGCTGATATGAATAAAATGGGACATATGGAATGTGTGCGTATCTGCCTGCACCAGTAGTATCCATCATATTGAGGCAAATTCACATCCATCAGCACAAGGTCCGGCTTCACTTCCACAAATTCATCCAGTACATGACGAAAATCACCTGTGACCTGTACCTGAAATCCATTTCGGGTCAGATAAGCCGCCAGCAATCCTGCTAACTTGGCATCATCTTCAACCAACAATATCGACTGCATCGTTAACCCTCTTTCCGTTTCCTGACGTCAGTGTATCACATCTAGTTACCCATTCTAGTCGGAAACGGCTTGAAAATAAAGGTTTAGACCACGAGACGCCCCCTCTTCTCTGCCAACCCAATGATAGCTTCCACCCCTGAATTAAACTCAAGAAAATCCTGCTCGACCCCATCGCTGAAAATAACACCGTCCTCCGGCATCTGGGATACAATATGCAATGGTTGCTTCGAATGAATCTGTCCAAACACCAGATTGGCCGCAGTCGTCCGGCTCGGGAACGGTTCACGTACTGAAAAATATAAGTAAGGCGCATCCCAGTTAAAATGATTCTGCTCCTGTCTGCTTCCATGAATGGATGCCGATGCTGTAGCAACCTCACCTTCAGAGTTCAGGTTCTGCCATGCAGCGGACCCTACAATTCCAGTGGCTCCGGCCAGCACACTTTTTAACCAGCCTGTCGAACCCATGCCTGTGGATACAATAATGCCACTAGAGGATTGTTGTTCTGCGGATGAACCTAAACGCACTCCATAACGAGCCGATACATGTGTCTTTCGACCAATGAACAGATCGTTCACACCATATAGATACTGTCCATCATTGAGTTCAACTTTGGCGAGAGTGACTTCTTTCAAGGTTCGTTGCTTTCGAATGACATCAGGAACAATGAAGCTGAGATCCTCCACGGTAAAAGGTAATAACACCCCGTCCCAACGCATCGGGTCCGGGTTCACACCGATGAGTGGCTGCTCGGTTACGTATTTGAGGGTGTTGGCTACAAGCCCATCCTGTCCAACCACGACCACGATATCCTGCTCTCCAAAGATAAAATTGGGCACATGTTCTCGATCAATCGTCTGAACCCGTCCCAATTGACCCAGTTGCTGCTGTGCCTGCTGCACAGATAGTCGATAACGACGGTCTTCCTCCATATAATCACTGAAGTCTGCGCCCAGACGTTCAATATAGAACTGAGCTTGCTGCACCGTGTTATATCGAACCACCAGTTCCTCTAGTCGGGTCCGGCGCTTCACCAGAATCAGCTTGTGTTCGCTCATTCGATCATCCGCCGCAGGCTGCTGACGTACAGATTTCCCTGCCTGCTCTGCTTGCTCTCTTCTTCCTAATCTCATCTCGCTTGACCTCCCTGATCTCTGCCCGGCGCAGGAGACATCAATCCCTGTAACAGATCCGGCGAGATATTAAGTTGCCCAATCTTGCCCGCATTTTCAGCCAGTTCCTGGAACGCTAGTGCGATCAGCTTATCAGAATTCATGCCCATATTCGCCATTGCTTGCAGTATATTCGGCTGTACATTTTGCAATGAATTCATTACGGCAGCAATCTCATAGGCTTTGGCATCTGCTTCGGCATTGTGATTAGCAATAGTTAACTCAATCAGTTGCTGCTTCCGTTCCTCCATCGCTGTATTGAACTGAAGCTGCTCCTGCTCCATCTCGTTTTGTTTCTGTTTCACCGAGCGTTCTGTCTGCAATTGGGTCTCACGAATCTGCTGTTTCTTCGTCTCTACGGCAATTTCGGTGTTCAGTTCGTTCTCTTTCACTCGTCTTTCCTGTTCAATGGAGGCATTGCGACGTACATAGAGCGCTTCATCTGCCTGACGCAAAATCTCTTCCCGCGCTTGTGCTTCCAATGCACGCATCGTCTCTTTATTAGGCAGAATGGCAAGAATCGATAGACTCATCAACTCAACGCCCAATTTCTCCAACTCTTCACTTTGTACAACCTCGCGTTTCATGCTGCTTGCCAAACGTTCACTGGATTGAATAGCTTCTTTCAGCGGCATTTGCTCCAGATGTTTCTTGGTAAGTACTTTCGCTGTGGTGATCACCCGTTGGTCCAGTTTACCGGGGTCGTCGGAGATATACCGATTCTTGCGCAAATTATACGTGTAATTCAGGCTCTGGGTTATTTTCAAATAATCCACAATGCGATAGCTTAATTGCCCCTGCACAGTAACCGTCTGATAGTCTGCTGTAATCTCTTCGAACATGAATGGTACATCCACCGAGGACACGGGTAGAACCACTACCGATGTGGTCGGCTCATAATAATAGAAGGACAATCCAACTCCTTGACGTTGTACCTCACCATTTTTCACTTTCATGACATACTCACTGGGTTGAAATTTCGCAAATCGGAATCCAAACATAGCTCATTCCCCATTTCTTAATATTGTCGTTTTGATATTATCGAAATGATAACAAATGAATTCGATATTGTCAATACGACATTAACAAAATGTTTATATGCCTATTTAGAGAGGGGGATGAAGTCTGAACCTCATTTTTTCCGCAAAAAATAAAGAGACCGAATCATATGATCCGATCTCTTTACCTGCTTTGTTATTTTCTAATACAGATGTTCCATCAGTCTGGCGACTGCAACAGCTCCCTGTGCACGGTTCGCTGTTTCTTTCGGAGCAAACGTGCCATCAGGCATGCCATTTAGCAGTCCAAGTTGTTGCATCGAGGCTACAGCTTCTTTTGCATATCCGGCGATCTCAGCATTGTCTACAAACACCATATTTCCTTGTGCAGAATTGGTCGCATCCTCACGCTGCACAACCTTCAGTGCTCTGTTCAGCATAACGGCCATATCTTCTCGTGAAATACGTTCATTCGCTCCAAAGCTTCCATCTGCTCGGCCTTGAATAATGTTCATTTCAATTCCAAGTCGTACTGAATCGGCATACCACTGCCCTTCCTTCACATCTGTTGGGACCGAAATAGATGGATCCGGCTGGCGTGTATCACCAATACCTTTAATAATCATTTGCAAAAATTGTGCTCTGGTCAGTTCACCTTGTGGGGCAAAACGAGTTGCGCTCATCCCCGTAATAATCCCTTTACCATATAGGTTCTGCACCTCTTGGAGAGCCCAATTGTAATTTTGCAGATCATTTAATGGCACTTCAACTTCTGCAATGACATAACTGCTGGATTCCAGCGGTTTGAACGTCATCGTTTTGGTCTTGTCATCGTACTTGGAATACGTAACAGGTTTCATTTCTCCACTTGTGGATATGGAATGTACAACCATAACTACATCATTCTTTTTAGGTTGCTCTACATTGGATAGGGCAACTTCAACCGCTCTGTTTGTCCATTGCAATGGCTTATTGTTCATTAACAGATTCACATCGACAATAGCATGATTACCGATCGCTGCTTTTTGCGATGTGGACAATGTATCTGTCGATCCTTTTGCTACTACGATGTCGAACGTTCCCGCAGTCTCCGAAATGGTTAGCGGGAGTGATCTCAGAGGAACACGAACGGTAGTCTGTCCTACAACTACATCCAGAGATTTTACTTCCTCGGAACGAATCCATGCTGCCAGCTGACTTGCAGCCAACTGGAATGTGACTGTCTTGGCTGTGTCGGGTACATCTGCAAGCAGCTTCAACGTACGATTTCCTGCATCCATGGATTGCAGTGCCTGAGTTAATAGGGATACATCTGGACGAATCGAATACTTGTCATCCCCGGTTGCTGTTCCTTTTACCGTTATTAGACCCTTAACTGGCGGATTACCAGGTTCAACCGGTGGTGTTACAGCCGGATTCCCCGTTGAAGGAGCTGTTCCCGGATTGGAAGGTTGTGATGGTACACTTGGTTGTGATGGCTGGCCAGGGCCAGGTGTTACATCTTGACGTACAAGCTTACTCACAGCATCTTGTAACGCACGATCCGCATTTTTCACATCTTGCATTGAAGATTCAACATCCAGAATGAATGCCTTCGCTTCAGAGAGCGCCTTACTGAATACATTCCAGCTTGATGTCGTGTATTCGGTTTGTTTTAATTTCTCAGCGGTATCTACAGTAGTTTGCAGTGCCGATTTGTCTGCTGGGAACGTACCGTATGCTTCAAATTCCATGAATCCTACCCATGTGGGACCTGTTTTAATCGTTACCCGAATGTAACGTCCCTCCGTGCCTTCTGGAAGTACATGGCTAGGTGCGGTCGATACAACAACATCACTTGTAGTGTCCACTACTTTCATAAAATTTTTGTTATCGTTGGACACTTCGATCGTATATTTGATGCCGCCACTCCACATCGACATTTCGATTTTGCGGAGGTTAGCAACCTGACCCAAATCCACTTGCCACCGGCTATCCTTACTCTGGTCTGTTCCCCATGAAGTGTTCGGATTGTTGTCAATTGCACCTTCAGGAGAGTTGGCTTGATTGCCTCCTGTCCCTGCACTACTTGAAGCCGTTGCCGTTTTTCCCGTTGTTAAAGCCTCCAGAGAGACCAGACTAGTAAAGGCTTGTTTCAACGTATTCAGTGCTGAATTCACCTCAGACTGAACAACACCATTGTTATCTCGGACCTGAATCGCTGCCTGCAAAGACTGTTCCAATACAGACCAGCTCCGGCGTGTATAGGAAGATTTAGTCTGCTGCTGCATTTGTTGAATGTACTGGTGCAGTTGTGTTTTGTCCACATTGGATAGACCTTGAATGGCATCATGCAAACGTTTAACCGCTGTGTTCGCATCCGTCTGTGTTGCTCTTGGATCATTCAAGACCTGCTCAGCGCCTTCCAGCGCTTTGGTCAATACCGCCCAAGTGGCCGCAGACCAGTCAGGCTGCTGATACGTACGCGCTTCCGCTATTTTAGCTCTGAGCTCGTCAAGCTGCGGGGCGATAACCTGCATCTGCTGCATCACATGTTCCAATGCTGTTGTCGCTGCATCTGTATCTGCTTGAGTTACCCCGCCCGGCGTGTATGCCTGTTGGTATACATCTTTCGCTGCCGAGATTGCCGGAGCCAGAGTCACCCAGCTTCCCGGAGTAAAATCAGTCTGTACCAATGATTCGGCTCGTGTAAGTGCCGCATCAAGTTGCTGGCGGTCTGCGGGCAGAAGACCCAATCCACGTTTGTACACATCAAGGGACCATAACGCTCTGCCTTCATACGAATGCCCGCCGTTGGCCGGAAATTCATCGTAGTCAAACATCGCTTGGTTCTCCCATGCATTACCTTCGGATGCAATCCAGCCTACTCCCGCCGGAATCCACGCTGGCTCCCAGTAGAAAAAACCTGCGCCATGATTTCCTGGCACGTTCGCAATCATGTCCATAATGCCAGCGATGGCATCATATTGACCTTGAACGGTTGCGGGGAAGTCTGCTCCCCCTACATGAAGCGCTTCGTCCGATCCGATGATATTTCCATGAGCGTCCCCGTTTTTGTAGGAAAACGGATAGGACGTTTCAGCGATAATGACATCTTTGCCAAACTCGACTGACACTTCATTCATCGTTTTCTGTACATCAGCAAACGTCCCATGCCAGAACGGGTAATACGATAGTCCGATAATGTCATAGTCCAGTCCGCCATCCCTTAACTCTTTAAAGTACCATTTGAACGTATCCACCTTGCCACCTTCAGCCAGATGGATCATAATCTTCACCTTATCCGCGTTATCGATGATTTCTCCTTCTACTGCACGTACAGCATCAACTCCGCTTTTTAGCAATGCAACATTTTGCTCGAAATCCACGTCACTGCTCAAGCCGTTCAGAACACCACTGTTGATCTCATTACCGATCTGCACCATATCAGGCATGGCGCCCTTAGCTTTCATTTCTCGCACAACTTCATACGTGTAGTTGTATACGGCCTGCTTCAGCTCTTCGGGCGAAAGACCTTCCCAAGCTTTGGGACGAAGCTGCTGGCCCGGGTGCGCCCACTCATCCGAGTAGTGGAAATCCAACAGGATCTTCATACCTTTTTTCTTCACCCGCTCGGCCAAACGAATGACATCGTCCTTGTCGTTGTATCCCCCTGATTTCTGTGGATCATTCCACAGACGAAGACGCACGTAATTGACACCGCGATCCTTGAGAATATCGAGCAAATCACGCTCTGTACCGTTGCTGTCCACGTATTTGCCGCCTTTGTCCTCAATGGCAGTCAACGTGGAAATATCAACACCTCTAACATAGTCTGCACGATATCCCTCAACGATCACCTTAGCTTTAAGCTGAGGTTCTGGAGGCGCACCATATACAACTCCTGTTACCGTAAATTCGCCTGCAGAGGCGTATTGCATAGGGTCGATATGATCCCAAGTCACAGGTACCATTCCCGATTTTTCATTCTGAAACTGTGCCTTTACCTCGTTGGGCAGAATTGGCGCACTTCTGGTCACCGTTCTCACTTCGATCTCATCATATCCTTTAATATTGGCTGGTTCAGTTCCTTCTGCTTCTCCCCACACTTTGAACTCCAATATTTCCGGCCAAACTCCCTCACCCTTGTAAAAGGAGATGTTCAATCTGATGTATCGCACATCTTTCTGCTGAAACGTCAGATCAGCGATTTGTTTGGAATCGGCATTTTCATTTTGATCAACAACTTTGGTCCATACCTGCTGATCAGCAGACGTTTCTACCATATATTTCACAACCGTGTTTTCTCTCCACGTTATTTCCGCTCCGGACAGATTGTAGTCTTCACCCAGATCAATCATTGCCCACTGTGGTTGTTCCGTTGTCACTCCAGCCTTAGCAGCCCAATGCGTGTCACTTTTACCATCAACCAAGTGCTCCTTTTTACTCTCCCACTCCAAATATTCTGTGCTTACCGAAACCGCCTTGTTAAGTGCCACGTTCACTTTTGCATCTTCTGCAGCCGCTGGACGAACCATCAGCCCCAGATCACAGAACAGCATCAGCAATACCAGACACCCGCTTATGTACCTCTTGTTCACTCTTGATCTCCCCCTTTTTGTGTTTGATTGTGCATGGATCAATGAATGTTATGAATCCTCCTCATTGTAAGCGCTTAATAGTGATGGGTAACACGGCATAATCCAAAGGAAACAGCAGTTATTTTAACAATATGATCCTGTGACAGTTACATTTGAGTTATATTAATCACACTATTTTGCAAAAGAAAGCAAAAAATCTGTCCGTCCACCCTAAGGCAGAACAGAACAGATTCTCAGGTATATGATCATTGTTACACTTATTTAGTAAGTTTCAATTCAAGTTGTACCTGGATATCATTTTCAGTCGAGAGCACAACGGAGTGTGGATTTTCCATTCCGAAATCTTCGAACGTTACCATCGATGTCGCCGACAACAATACTGCATTATTCTCATAAGCAGCTTTTGCATCAAAAGTTACTTCTTTTTCAATACCTTTAACCGTAATCGTACCATTCATTTTGATATCAACCGTTTGACCGACAGGCCATTCCGCAGGTACCCCTTCAAATGAAGTCGCTGTAAATGTAGCTTGTGGATATGTAGCGACATCGAAGAAATCGGCTTGCTTCACGTGACCATCACGCTGTCCATTCCCGGAATCAATTCCGTCCATCTCGATCTGTCCTTCTGCCTTCATCTGAGCAGCATCATCTACATTAATTGTCCAATTCCCTGTTACCTGCTCGTCCACAAAGTTAACGGTCTCCTGTGATGTGGTTACGGAGAAATATACTTTGGAACCTTCGCTGATGCTCCAGTCTCCGTTCAGTTGCTCTGCTCCAGCAGTTTCATTGGCTACAACCGTTCCTGTGCTATCTACAGCTGTGGTGGAAGTCGCTGTGCTCGCAGGAAGCACCTGCTCAATCTCCACGTTGTTCCCCAAGTAACTGTTTGTGATATAGTAACCACCGCCACCGATTACGGCAACCGCCGCTACGCCTGTAATAAGCCATGCTTTTGCTTTCTTGTTCATCTCTATGTTTCCTCCAGTACATAATTGTTTAGGTTGCTTCTTGGAGTGAATCATATCAATTGAATGTGTCAGGAAGAAGTCAAGATAAGACAAGTCACATATTTTTTTGAAATCCGTAATACAGGATTGGCTTTACGCTCTGGCTCATGTAAAATCAGTACAAGTTTACAAAGCGAAAGGAGAACGCTTTTTTTGAAATCCATACTTATCGTCGAGGATGAGCAAGCTATTGCACGAGTATTGGCTGCTTATCTGAGAAAAGCAGAATTTGAAGTTCATCATGCAGCAGATGGACCGACTGCACTTACCCTTTTTGATACCGTAACGCCTTCCCTTGTATTACTTGATGTGATGCTGCCAGGAATGGACGGATGGGATCTGCTGCGAATTATTCGTGAAAAAAGTGCTTGTCCCGTGATCATGCTAACTGCACTGGATGACATTTCAGACCGTCTCAACGGACTAAATGCCGGTGCTGACGATTATATGAGCAAACCTTTTGTACCGGAAGAAGTGGTTGCCAGAGTTAATGCAGTGTTGCGCCGTAATCCACATTGGACCTCAGGTGGCGAAGAGAAGCGTTCTTTTGGAAATCTCGTCATTGATCTTGCTGCCAAGCAGGTGCTGCTGAACGGTGCAGAGGTTGCACTCACACCTCGTGACCTGTCGTTACTGTTCTTCCTGTCCGATTATCCGAATCGTACATTTACCAGAGATCATCTTATTGAACAGGTATGGGGGATGGACTATGATGGCAGTGATCGTGCTGTGGATCTATCGATTAAACGACTACGTCAAGCCCTCTCCCACTGGTCGCCAGAGACGGGAGAAATTCGGACGTTGCGAGGAATGGGGTATCAATTTTGGATCGCCAACTGAAACAGAAGAAACCCAAACGAACGATATCCATTCTGTCACACTGGACACTGCGATATTTTCTCATTTTGTGCATTGGTTTCACGATTATTGCGGCAGGGGCACTCTACTGGATTCGAACAACTTCCATTGAGAAAAGCCTCAAAACCGCAGAACTGCTTGGTCTGGAGATTGCCGATCGAGTGACCAGTGAGAATAATATGCTTCGAGTTCCACCCGATCTGGACAGACTGGTAACCAAGCGAGAGAAACTATTCAACACAGATAATTATTTTTGTGTCATGATCTTGGACAATAACAATCAATTGATCTTTTCCCAGCCTAAAATGGAGCAAAAAGATGTGCATTATAGACTGTCAGACGACTATCTTGAACCGCGAAACAACAAATATGCAGGTGTAACGGTCAACATATCCGAGGGCGATCAAACCTTGGGCAAAGTGTGGGTCATGCAGTCCAAACAATCCATTACATTTGGTCCAGAGACGATATGGCTCGTGGCTCTAATCCTCGGAGGACTAATCCTCTGTGGATGGTTTACAATCTATCTCCTGTCCAAAAAGTTATCCAGACCGATTCGTCAGGTCGCTTATGCCGCTGAGCAGATTCGAGGTGGCAATTATGATGTGAGTCTTGACTTGAATACACGAGAACGTGAGATCAATGAACTTGTAAATTCATTTCGCGATATGGCTACTCGTCTCCAACAACTTGAAGAATGGCGTACACTTTCGCTGGCAGGGGTAAGTCATGAACTCAAGACACCAGTAACTTCCATCAAGGGGCTCGTTATGGCAGTACGTGACGATGTCGTGAGTCCACAGGAAGGTAAAGAATTTTTGGATATCGCTTTGAAGGAATCTGAACGCATGGAGCGAATGGTCGCAGATTTGCTTGACTATAACGCCATGGCTGCAGGAAGTGTTGCCGTTCGAAAGGAACGGACGGATCTGAAACTGTTGGTCGGTGAGATCATCTATCAGTGGAAGATTGCGTACGAGGACAAAATGCCAGAGGTTCAGCTGCACGCCCCTCCGATTAGCTTCTTTACCTTGGGGGATGCTCTCCGCATTCAGCAGATCATTGTCAATTTGCTTAATAACGCACTTCATGCCACAGCTCCTGAACAGAAAGCTGTCTTCGATATTTATCTAAGTACAGAAGAACAGATGCTGTATGTTGATGTTAAGGACCACGGCACAGGCATCGCAGCCGAAGAACAACCCAAAATTTTCGAACGGTTCTATCGTGGAGAACTCAAAAAACGTCGTAACCGCGGTCTAGGTCTAGGATTAACATATAGCCGGCTACTCGCTCAGGAACAGGGCGGTGAACTGACACTTGTCTCCAGCAGCCCAGAAGGCAGCATGTTCAGATTAAGCCTGCCACGCTGGACTGCAACACAAGAAGCTATGATTACAGAAACAGCATACGGAGCAGCCGTTAAGGTGTAACGCACCTCGCTAACATGACAACTAGCCCAGAACTCCATTCAGGAGACTGGGCTAGTTCAACGTGGTTCTTTGTTGCTTTATCCAGAATGGAAGCAATCAACACTCTAATACACGTGGTCTGTATTCATCGTAAGCATCCGAGATCAGTTGCTTATGAAGTGCACTACTGGCAATGATCGCTTTCCTCTTTGCTTTCAAAACGATCTGCTCTATATCCGCATAACTGCACCCAGTCAAGCGTTCACATATGTAATCTTCCAGTCGATTCTCCTGTTCAAATGCCCCTACCAACTTGCTGATATACAATCTGCGACTTGCATCATCTGGCATACCGTAGGTCATCTTCGTATCAAACCGCCGCCAGATGGCGTGATCCAGTTGGGTTTCCAGATTCGTCGCAGCCACCAGAATACTGTCCCCATCGAATTCGTCCAGACATTGCAACAACGTATTGACGACACGAGCCATCTCTTTCACTTCATCATTGCTCTCACGTGTCCGGCCTATAGCATCAAATTCATCCAGAAATAACACACAGGGATTCATTCGTGCATATTCGAATAACTTACGTACGTTACTCCCCGTCTCACCAAGATGGCTATGAATGATCGCATCTAATCTCACAAGAACCAATGGCAGATCAAGGCGCTCCGCCAGATGTGATGCCGTTAATGTTTTTCCCGTACCGGGAGGCCCGAACATGACCATTTTGTTGGGGATTGATACATCATGCTCTCTGAACCTCTCTTTCATGCCCAGAATGGTGATAAATTCATTAATGATGCGTTCATTTTCAGCGGAAAATACAATATGCTGGGCTTTGCGTCTACACTCTTTCGGCGTGTAAAAAGCAGCCATATCGATCCCTTTCGCACGGGGAATCCGGTTCATATGGTTTATTTTGCTCATGTATTCACATGCTCCTTCATTTATGGTTTCGTGTAAATGTTTAGTTCAAGTTATATAGAATCAATTAGACTCTTAATCGTAATTATTACTATTAAATAATAACATACTACTGCCTTTTTGCAAATATAACCACAGCACGTCCACTATTTTGCCACAGATGGGGGCATTTGGTTGCAAGCTTCAATAAAATTTGCTATTCTAAGTATGCATCGTTGTGTATAACGCAAAAAAGCCCTCCGAATTTCGTGAGAGCAACAAAATTTTCCAGATTGACAAGCGGCAACTTGTTATATCCAGATTCTTTATACCAACGACTGTAATCCAATTAAAGTGAGGTTAACAATCATGGCAAAAGACGTATTGTGTGAAGTTAATTCCTGTCGTCACTGGGCTCAAGAGAACAAATGTAACGCTTCTTCGATCTACATTGTGAGTCACAGTTCCAAAGAAGCAAGTCAGTCTGCTGAAACAGACTGCAAGACTTTTGAAGTAAAATAAGTAATTTCAATTGATCCACTTAAAGGAGCCCTTACCGGTTCCTTTTTTCTTTGTCTATTGTAACAAGAATGATAATTATTATCAAGCCCTATTCTGTAAAAATTCTTCTCACCTCTTCAATGCACATTGGACAGATGACCTACGTACACTACGTAAGAAGTCAGTATGCCTATGAACGATTAGAACCAAGAGGTGAATAACAATGCCTGTTAAAAGTGGCACACAGTATCGCGAACGAATTGATGCACAGTCCGTCCCTTGCTGGTACAAAGGTAACCTTATTACTGGAAAACGCTCTGAACATGTAGCATTTGCTGGTTTAATGGAGACTCAGATGTACATGTATGATCTGCAATCTGATCCTAAATTTGCAGAAACGATGACGTATGCCTCCCCGGCAGACGGCAAACCTGTGGGCATATCCTTCCTGCCTCCAACCAGTGCCGACGACCTCCGTAAACGACGGGAAGGGATGAATATCTGGGCAAATGTGCATCATGGCTTTCTTGGTCGCTCACCCGATTACATGAATACAGCCATAATGTCCTTTTACACAGGTGCCGATCTCCTGAACGAACTATCTCCCCAATATGCAGAAAATCTCAAAAATTATTATGCGTACTGCCGTGATCATGATATCACGTTATCCCATGCCTTCATTCAGCCATATGCCAGCAAAATCTCAGGGCAATTGGATGCTACTGAGGATGCTATTGCCGCAAAGGTCGTAGATCGAACCGAGGAAGGTCTCATTATTAGCGGAGCATTCATGATGGCTACACAAGCTGCCACTTCGGATGAGATTTTTGTCTATCCGTCACCTTCTCCCGCCCCATTTGATGACGAAAATCCATTTGCATTCTCTTTTGCTGTCCCCAATGATCTTCCGGGAATCAGTCTGGTATGCAGGGATACCTACGCAGCCGAATCTCACACCAACTATCCCCTGAGTTCCAGATATGACGAAATGGACAATATCGTCATCTTTGACCGGGTGCTCGTTCCGCATGAACGGATATTTTTTGCAGGAAGTGAGGAAATGTCCTCGCGTCTCTTCAGTGGTAGCAACTTTCATATTCACGCAGGTCATCAGGTATTGTGTCGTTATATTGCCAAGACGGAATTTGTTCTCGGTACAATCCAGCTTCTCACGGATACGCTGGATCTGAATACGGAAGCACATGTTATAGAGAAATCTGCACGTGTGTTCGCAGGTCTTGAATCGTTAAAAGCTTTGGCCTTGGCCGCGGAGGCAGGTGCAATACCAGACGGAAGAGGATTTGTATTACCTGCACCCAAACCATTGATGGCAGCCAATCTCCTCTTTCCGAAACTTTATCCTGAGATGATTGAAATTCTGCAGCTCTTGGGTTCGAGCGGGGTGATTATGATCCCTCAGGAAGAAGAGTTTCAATCCGATATCGCTCCTTCACTGAATATATATCTGAAGGGGAACGATATGGCTTCTCACGAACGCAACGCTCTGTTCCGCCTGATCTGGGAGCTTGGGTCTGGTTCATTCGGGGGCAGACAGACCCAATTCGAACGATTCTTTTTTGGCAATGTCCTTACGGTATCCAATCGGCTGTTCTCCGTCTACAACAAAGATCAGACGAATCGTCAGCTCGTTCGTGATTTTCTATTCAACACCAGCAAATAAGAGAACTAATGAATTTTTTTATACCAGATGGTCATAGACCGTCATCAGTTCAGAGGCTGGTCTGCTTGCATCCATATCCCGCAATGCAGGCTGGTCTCCGTAACCGATATGGAATACCCCCAGCACCTTCTCTTCACTTGTCAAACCCATCAAATTCATAAACACAGGATGTTGTTGATAATCATTGATCTTCCAGACAGCATTCAAACCCTGTTCCGCAGCCAGAATACTGAAGCGTTTGCTCCAGGCTTTGGCCGGCAGAAGATCATCCTCACGGGCATTTCTTGGCGCCACGACAACCAGATGGGTTGGAATTGCTTCCGTGTATTGATATGTAGCCCAATCGCCGTAGCGATCAGCCAGATGGGGTGGATAGCTCTGTCTGACCGCTTCCAGATAAAGCTGTCGTCCTTCGCCTGCAAACAACATAAACCTCCAAGGTTCTGAACTCATTACATATAATGAAGGATCTGCTTCATCAAGCAACTTTCGTATAACCGACTGGGGTACTGGCAACGGACTGAATTCGCAAGTTCCTGCACGTCTCTTGCTGCTGCTTATATCTTGACTTAGACCGGTAGACATGGCAACTTCCCCTCCTCTATCTGCATGATATATCGTTATCCTTCAACTGTCTTCACATTAACCATGTTTTCTTCGGTTCAATAGCTTCCGTTCTCCAGCGATCTACCTCTTCGTGGATGCGCGCTTTATCACGCGTCGTAAACTGTTCTGACTCCACCACTTCTGCTTGCGGCATGCTGTCACGTATCAAGCGAATGTAGTCCATGGAACGTATCAGAGACTGGCGTCCAGGGATGTACCTGATTTTGCGTCCTTCCAACAAGCAGTATATTTCGATCATACCCGGTAATTTTCCGAAGGCTTCCCAGCAGAATGCACTGACCATATGCTGAAACGCCTCAACTACGTTTGGATCATGGACAACCATATATTTCTGAATAAGCAGCGAATCCCAGCCTTCTGGTTGCCAGGCCGCCTGAATTATCATCGATAAATGCATGGATAATGAAGGTAACTCCGTTCTCCACTGTTCAAAAAGAATGGCTGGATGCTTCAGATCATCGTTCATTGCAATGGCGAGTGACAATTCATCCGTAATCTTGTTCTTCACATCCCAGTAATGGAGAACAGATTCGAAACCATCCGTCTTTCTGGGCCACCACTTCTCAAGTAAATACTGTACGGGTACCTCTTTGCGAACATCGGGGTCGAGACTGTAAAAGGCATTGACCGCATGGCTCACCGCATATTGTACACGGTGCCTCCATTGCAGTGGAAGACGCTGCTCAGACACTGGTTCAGGGCGGATGAATCGGTGTGGGTTGCGCAGCATTTCTTCCAATCTGTAATCTTCAAGCAGACGTTCAGGAAGGTCATTCCTTCCGACTGGCATCGCTGCCTGAACATTATGTCTTAACATGATCTTTAGGACACCTGTAATCCGGCAGCAGCGAAGCGTTTGCCAAAGTCACGGCATGTTTCTTTCTCCTGCTCAAGCGGACTATATTCAATTTTCAACATCTCTGGAGATACCTCCGCCCCACGCTCTTGCAGCTTGGCAGCCGCGAGATCAACTGCACCGCAGAACTGCTCATACGAGGTGTCACCACTACCAAACACCGCAGCCCTCTTACCACTCAGGTCAAGCTCATCCAGCTCCTCATAGAAATCAAGGAATTCATCCGGCAACTCCCCATCTCCCCAGGTGTACACACCGATCATGAATCCGTCATAGTCCAATACATCAGATGCATTACAATCCGTTACGGATTTCAGGTCTGCCTCGTGGCCTCCCTGTGTAATTCCTTCCACAATCAGTTCTGCAATTTCTTCTGTATTTCCTGTCATGCTCGCATAAGCCACTAACAATTTAGCCATCTATTTTTCCCTCACTTTAATTTGATCATGTTATATTCTCTCTATGAAGAAAGAATGAATTTTGGATTAACAAAATCATATGTGATAATGATTATCATTGTCAAATTAAATTTTTGGTTATCTTTGTTTTTCAGTATATGGTGCACTCCCGTCCCCCAACTGGCGTACAAGCCCTTTTTTGTTGTACAATAGTATCCAAATGACTTTTGAAGGATGGATAAATCATTATGTACGTAGCTAAGAATTGGAAGGACTATGAAGTAATCGACACAGGAGGCGGCGAGAAACTGGAGCGTTGGGGAGATGTGATTTTACGCAGACCCGATCCACAGATTATCTGGCCCCTTGAGCAAGAAACCAATGAATGGCGTCAGGTGCATGGTCACTATCATCGCAGCTCTTCCGGTGGCGGTAACTGGGATATGAAAAAGCCCATTCCCGAGCGTTGGACGATCGGATACGAAAACCTGAAATTCCACATTAAACCTACCAGCTTTAAGCACACTGGTCTGTTCCCTGAACAAGCCGCCAACTGGAGCTGGATGATGGATAAAATCTCCAATGCAGGACGCCCTATTTCTGTCTTGAACCTGTTTGCCTATACAGGCGGAGCAACGGTAGCTGCTGCTTATGCAGGCGCATCTGTTGTGCATGTGGATGCAGCTAAAGGCATGGTTCAATGGGCCAAGGAAAATGTTCAATTATCCGGACTGGCTGATCGCCCTGTTCGTTTTATTACGGATGATGTATTCAAATTCGTACAACGGGAACAACGTCGGGGAAATCGTTACGACGCCATTATTATGGACCCTCCTTCATATGGCCGTGGCCCTAATGGAGAGACATGGAAACTGGAAGAGAACCTATATCCTTTCCTGAAGTCGTGTATGACGATCTTGTCGGATAATCCATTATTCATGCTGGTTAACTCCTACACTACGGGCATTTCCTCTACGGTTCTGCGCAACATGTTGACCATGACGATGTCTGCTCAGTACGGTGGTGACATTACTGCAGGTGAAATTGGTCTGCCGATCACACGCAGTGGTCTGGATCTGCCTTGTGGTATTCTGGGCCGTTGGGAGTCTTAATTATGTCAGAACATCGGCATGATCACGATGCAATTCCGATTCTGTTCGAAGACAACCATCTGTTAGGCATTACGAAGCCGGTCAATGTACCTACACAGGAAGATTCATCAGGTGATCCGGATTTGCTTACATTGCTGAAGCAGGATCTGAAAGAACGATACAACAAACCTGGCAATGTTTATCTCGGGTTAGTACACCGACTTGATCGTCCTGTTGGAGGGGCAATGATTTTTGCCAAGACTTCTAAAGCAGCTTCGAGATTGTCCGAGACTGTGCGGGGACGTCATTTCCGTAAAATATATGCGGCTGTTGTACACGGCAAGTTGCCTGCACAGCAGGGAACGTTAAAACACACGCTCCTGAAAGATGCACGTACAAATACCGTTACTGTTGTACCTAAAGGTACGGCTGGCGGTAAGGATGCCGTTCTGGATTACCGTGTTATCGGCGAGACAGACCGTTACAGCCTCGTCCATATCGAACTGCACACCGGCAGATCTCATCAGATTCGAGTGCAAATGAAAGAAATCGGCTGCCCTCTGTATGGGGATCAGAAGTACGGCGCAAGCGTGAATAAACCCGGGCAACAGATTGCTCTATGGTCTGCGATTGCTGCTTTTCCTCATCCAGTTACTAAGGAAGAAGTTATTCTGCAATCTTTGCCTGCAAGAGAATTCCCTTGGGCAGAATGGCCAGACGCTGTGTACCAAAAAGCTTTTGGACAATCTCTATAAGTACGTGTTCAAAAAGACTGGTTTTCAGTACCGAGAAGATGGGATCAGAAGCGGTATTATCGAACAACCTCTATAAGTGCACAGGATCAGGTTACATCTGTCCATACAACGTGTCGTTCAGATTCTGTATCTGAACGACACGTTTTTTCATATTTTCAGCTATATACCTAAAATACAGAGAGGAGACATCATGATGACCCCGTTTACCAAACAAGTCGTTGCGATCATCGCAGCGATTCCTGAAGGTAAAGTGATGACTTACGGTCAGATCTCAGCCCATGCCGGAAGTCCAAGAGCCGCGAGACAAGTCGTACGTATTCTGCACTCGATGAGCCGCAAGGAACGTCTGCCCTGGCACCGTGTCGTCAATGCAAAAGGAGAAATCTCCATACCGGACGAACACTCGCGCATGATGCAGGAAACAGAACTGATTAGCGAAGGTGTGGAGTTTCAACTGAACGGAACCATTAATCTCAAACAGTTCGGTCATGAGCCCGATCCTGTATTTCTTATCGATCCAACGATCCAGCCCGAATAATAAAAGTACTCTCCTCCTATCGCGCACACCAAAAAAAAGAGAACTCAGGCAGTTAGGGTTACCCCTTCGACTGCTAGAGTTCTCTTTTTGGTTTTCTGATATTCGTTATGCAGTAGCCGTCGTTTTTTCCTGTTCTACAGTAACAGGTTCAACAGCTGGTTTTGTTTTCCGAATAAAGAACGCCATGATCAAAGCAACCACGGTCATTCCGGTAGCCACAATGAATGCATAGTTAACACCGTAAATCGTTGCATCTGCTGTAGCAGCTATCATTGCGGTCTTATCATTTGCATTAACCTGACCCGCAGCCACTGCATCTGCCAGATGTGTTTTGAGCTTACTACTCATGATGGTAACCAGAATGGCTGTACCGATCGCCCCGGCAACTGTACGCAATGTATTGGACATCGCAGTACCATGTGCGTTCAGACGTTGAGGCAGTTGATTCAGACCTGCTGTCTGGATTGGCATCATCAGCATCGACATACCGAACATACGAGCCGTGTAGATAAACATCATGTAGCCGTAGGTAGTATCGATTGCCAGACGACTCAGTCCAAAAGTTGTAATTGCCGTAATGGCAAGACCTGCAACCGAAAGCCAGCGTGCGCCCACTTTATCAAATATGCGACCTGTAATTGGAGACATAATCCCCATCAAGATCGCACCGGGCATCATCAGAAGTCCTGATTCAATCGGTGAGAATCCACGAATGTTTTGCAGGAAAATAGGGAGCAGTATCATACCTGCAAACATCGCCATTGTCACGAGCATATTGATAATCGTTGTTAATGTATACATGTTGTATTTAAAAATACGGAACTCAAGAAGCGGATGATCTGTTGTCAGTTGACGAATAACGAACAGAATCAGGGATATCGCACCTACGACGAGACATCCAATGACAATTGCACTGCCCCATCCATCGGTACCCGCATCACTGAATCCGTAGAGCAAACTACCAAAACCTAGTGTAGATAAAATAACGCCTGGATAATCCAGTTTAGGTCTGGATTGACGTGTTACGTTTTTGACAAAAGCAATACCAATTGCCGTTGCAATAATAGAGAATGGCAAGATGATGTAGAACAACAATCTCCAGGAATAATGCTCAACCACATAACCTGAAAGTGTAGGCCCAATCGCAGGAGCCAGAATCATCGCAATCCCCATGGTTCCCATGGCCTGACCGCGTTTTTCAATCGGGAAGATGGTCAGGAATACAACGGTCATCAGAGGCATCAGGATACCTGCACCTGCCGCTTGAATGACACGACCTACCATCAGAATGGTGAAGGTTGGACTAAGACCACAGACTAATGTACCTATGGTAAAGAGAGTCATGGCTGTAATAAAAATTTGACGCGTTGAAAATTTGGCAATCAGATATGCCGTAACCGGAATCAGTACACCGTTGACGAGCATATAACCCGTAGTTAACCATTGGGCTTTGTTAGCATTGATCGCGAGGTCTTCCATGATTTTAGGAAGCGCTACGTTCATCAGGGTTTGGTTCAGGAATGCCACAAAGGCACCAATTAACAATGCCGCTACAATAGGGCCTTTCTTGATGTTGTCCATCGCGGAGGATGGAGCTGCAGCAGTAGTCGTACTCATATGTTGTTCATCTCTCTTCCTTCTAACTTTTCAATCATTTGACTATGAATTCTAAGTAGGTGCTCAAGGTCTTCCTTCGATATATCCAGAATGGGTGACACCCTTTCCATCCACAAATGGTGCGTTTCCTGTTGGGCCTGTTCCCCTTTATCCGTAATCTGAAGCTTAACGGATCGGCGGTCAGCATCTGAACGTGTCCGAACGATATACTCGCCTTTGACCAGTCGCTCCACAACAGCGCTCATGGAACTGCTACCCATATGGCATAGCTCAGCCACTTCGTTGATGCCAATGGAAGGACGCTCCCTCAGAATGGATAACACCATAAACTGGATCGAAGTCAGCTCGATCTCCTTGTTTTCATTCCAAAATGCTCGAAAAAGCATTTGATTCACTTGGCGGAACGAATTAATAATATAGAATACTTCATACGTATCAGTCATTGTTTCACCCTTTTACTTTTGGAATATAATATTTCGTACACGAAATATCAGGGGAACAATTATTTATTATAACAAAAATATTTACATAGTCAACTCTTTACATATGAATTCACAAAAATAATATTAGGACATACTAATTGCGTTACATCCATGCCTTTACTCAACTAACCTAGACACAGTCTGTATCATATGTAATTTGTAAATAAAATAACCATAGGGCTCCTGCATGAAACGAGCAGGCACTCCTATGGTTATTCAGAAGAATCAACATGGTATCATACTGAAGTAGATAAGGCAGGCTCTTTGGTCTTGGGGGGTGTCATTTTGCCTAACAGATATACCAGCAATTGTTGATTGTGCATTGAAATGTTACTGAGAACAGAGTTCATGAATTCATTACGGATGGTGATTCCCCGCTCTGTCTCCATTCTTCCTTTCTCTGACAGAGATACCCACACAATGCGTCGATCCTGATTATCCCGATTCCTGCGAATCAGATCATTCTTCTCCATTCGATCGAGCAGCATGGTTACAGCAGCTGGCGTAGTCGACAGATAAGGAATCAGATCCGAAGGTTTCATTTTCTGATGATCTTCAAGTACCTCCAGAACAGCCAGCTGAGCCTCCGTTAATGAGGGTGCCAGCTCTTGATCCATATGCAATTTATAATCTTTGGTCAACCTGAACCAACACTTGGCAAAATCGGAATTATACATCTTCCATCGCTCCTCTCTGCAACCGGTTATCACTTCACCTGCTTAAGTTTTCGCGCTCCAAAGCCGCATTCCTGCTGCCTTTTTTCAATTTCCTAGCGATCGACCGTAATCGACGAAGGTTGTTAAACTTCGCATGAATGCCCTCTTCTAATCCGCCTTCGAACAACAAAAAAAGACTCCTCGCATGACAGGATTAGCTGTTCTGCGAAAAGTCTCGTTTGTTTGTTTTTATGAAGATGATGCTGGTTGATTCTCATTGAAGTCCCTTAGAAGTTCAACGATCTCGTCCTGTTTGTCCACATGAACGATTAGCTTGCCGATATGTTTGCGCTCTGTGATCGGAACACCTTCCGAAGAGATCGGGAACACTTGGCCTTCTTTGGTCATTACAGTGATCTTACGTTGCTCTTTGCAATAAAACGCTCCAACAATACGGCTACCATTCGGTTTCACACGTTTGCCTTCTTTGAACTCGAATGTGGCAAGCCCCTTGCCTCCACGGCTCTGTATAGCGTAATCCAGAAGTAATGATCGTTTACCATATCCCAGATCGGACAACACGGCAACTTCACCTTCATCTCCTTCTACCCATAGAGCCGATACAACTTCATCTGTATCTCTTAACTGAATACCACGAACACCACCGGATACACGTCCCATTGGATTGACTTCATCCTCTCGGAAACGAATCGCCATGGCTTCTTTTGTAATCAGCATAATATCTTGATCACCTGTACTTAAATGTACAGATAACACTTCATCGTCCTTGCCCACTTTACAAGCCGCAACTGCACCGGAACGCTTGGTAACGTAATCCTTCAGCTCCGTTCGTTTCACCTGTCCTCTTCGTGTGACAAAGACGAGACTGTGATTCGGTTCTTCGAAGGATTTCACAGCAAGCACACTTGCAATACGGTCATCTTTCGCAAGTGGAATCACGTTCACAATGGCTGTGCCCGGGTCTTTCCACTTGAATTCAGGTACCTGGTGAACAGGTAACAAGAAGTACTGACCTTTCCTCGTAAAGACAAGCAAGTTCTCAAGCGTATTTACTTCCAGAACCTGAGCGATATAATCGCCGTCTTTCACACCACTTCCGCTTCGTTCACCACCAGAACGTGTAAAGGACTGCATGCCTGTACGTTTCACATATCCCTCTTTGGATAACGTAACAAATACATCTTCCGCATTCACAAGTACTTCGAGATTAACCTTAAGTTCTTCCACTTCACCCTGGATCGCAGAACGACGGTCTATGCCGTATTTCTCACGAATCTCCATCAATTCCTTGCGGATGACTCCGATGAGCTTGCGGTCACTATCCAGAATGGATTGTAGTTGTGCAATCTTTTTCATCAGTTCACCGAGTTCCTTCTCCAGAGAATTGATCTCCAGATTCGTCAAACGGTACAATTGCAACGTAAGGATGGAATCCGCTTGGCGTTCCGTGAATCCAAACATCCACATCAGGTTATTTTGAGCATCTTGACGGTTCTTCGACGCTTTGATGGCCGCAATGACCTCATCAAGGATGTTAAGTGCTTTTACCAGGCCCTCGAGCACATGCGCACGGTCTTGTGCCTTTTCCAGCTCAAACCGGGTACGGAATGTTACAACCTCCCGCTGATGGGCAATGTAAGCCTCGAGGATCGATTTCAATCCTAATTGATGAGGTGCTTTATTCACAATCGCAACCATATTGAAATTATAGGTGACCTGCAGGTCGGTTTTCTTCAGCAAATAAGCCAAAATACCTTGTGCGTCCGCTTCTTTTTTCAACTCAACCACGATTCGCAGACCTTCACGTCCGCTCTCATCACGTACTTCGGCAATACCTTCAACCTTCTTCTCAAGTCGGATGTTCTCCATCGCTGTAACCAGACGAGATTTCACGACCTGATAAGGAATTTCGGTAATGACGATCTGCTGTTTGCCACCGCGCATGTTTTCAATCTCGGTTTTGGACCGGATATAGATCCGTCCCTTACCTGTGCGATAAGCATCAAGAATGCCATCGCCGCCCATAATCAATCCGCCTGTTGGAAAGTCAGGACCCTTCATAAACATCATGATTTCGTCCAGCTCAATCGACGGTTTCTCCATCACAGCGATCGAAGCATCAATGACTTCACGTAAATTGTGTGGAGGAATCTCCGTTGCAAATCCGGAGGAAATACCGCTGACACCATTAACCAGCAAGTTCGGATAACGGGATGGCAATACAACCGGTTCTTTGGCCGTATTATCAAAATTATCCTTAAACAGAACCGTCCGTTTCTCGATATCGCGAAGCATCTCCATCGCGATGGGCGACAAACGGGCCTCCGTATACCGCATCGCCGCTGCCGGGTCATCATCCTGTGATCCCCAGTTACCATGACCGTCCACGAGCATATGGCCCATTTTCCATGGCTGAGCCATCCGTACCATGCCCTCATAGATGGATGAGTCACCATGTGGATGATAATTACCCATTACGTCCCCAACGGTTTTGGCAGACTTGCGGTAAGTCTTGTCAGGTGTATTACCTGAATCGTACATGGCGTATAGAATACGCCGTTGTACTGGCTTCAACCCATCCCGGACATCCGGAATGGCTCGATCCTGAATAATATATTTGGAGTAGCGACCGAAACGGTCCCCAACGACCTCTTCGAGAAAGGCCGGCATAAATTGTTCTGATGGACTCATTCCAAGCACCTTCTATTCTTCGTACTCTGTAAAGTCGACGTTCTCTACAATCCAGCGTTTCCGCGGATCAACCTTATCACCCATGAGCGTAGATACACGACGTTCTGCTTTTGCTGCATCAACAATCTGTACCTTCAGCATCGCACGAGTTTCCGGATTCATTGTGGTCTCCCATAGTTGATCCGGATTCATCTCACCAAGACCTTTATAACGTTGAAGCTCAACATTATTACCGAATTCCTTCATATAATTCGCCAGTTCTTCATCCGTCCATGCATATCGAACACTCGCAAGCTTACCAGACTTACGAGTAAGTTTGTACAATGGCGGCTGAGCAATATATATTTTGCCTGCATCAATTAAAGGCTTCATATAACGATAAAAGAAGGTCAACAGCAGCACCTGAATATGTGCGCCGTCCGTATCCGCATCGGTCATAATGATAATTTTGGAATAATTGCTGTCTTCAACTGCAAATTCGGTTCCTATGCCCGCCCCGATCGCCGCTGTAATGGCGCGGTATTCTTCATTTTTGAGAATGTCGGCCAGCTTTGATTTTTCCGGATTGAGCGGTTTTCCCTTGAGCGGCAGAATAGCCTGGATCTTCGAGTCGCGTCCCTGTTTGGCAGAACCACCTGCGGAATCACCTTCGACAATAAATAACTCATTTCGGGTAAAATCCTTTGATTGCGCCGGCGTTAGTTTGCCGTTCAGGTTGGAACTTTCGCTACGTTTCTTGCCTGTGCGCATATCATCACGTGCTTTGCGGGCTGCTTCTCTGGCTCTGGAGGCTTGAACCGCTTTGCGAATTAACGTTTGCGCTACCTGCGGGTTTTCTTCCAGGAACCGCTGAATATTCTCGGACACGACCGAATCCACTGCACTTCGAGCGGAAGCGCTGCCGAGCTGATCCTTGGTCTGACCTACGAACTCAACCTCTGACATCTTGACACTGATGACGGCCATCATACCTTCACGCAAATCATTGCCTTCGAGGTTTTTATCTTTTTCCTTAATCATGCTGGTACGCCGCGCGTAGTCATTCATTACACGAGTGTATGCAGCCCTGAATCCGGTCTCATGTGTACCGCCACCCCGAGTAGAGATCGAGTTCACGAACGAAGCCAGCGTTTCGGTATAACCTGCGTTATACTGGATTGCGACTTCGACTTCAATGTCATCCTTCTCCGCATAGAAGTGAATAACATCATGCAGCACATCTTTATTTTCGTTAAGAAAAGCAACAAACTGGCTTGCTCCACCTTCATACATGTATTCATCCTGATTGCCCGAACGTTCATCCTTGAGCACAATTCTCAGACCCGAATTCAGAAAAGCAATCTCCTGAAGACGTTCTGCCAATGTATCATAATTAAATTGAATACCGCTCTGGAACACCCGAATATCCGGTTTAAATGTAACTTTTGTACCTGTCCGATTGGTATTGCCCAACACTTCGAGACCGGAGACCGGTTCACCGACATGTTCAATCCCTTTTTTGTCCTTCCAATACTCGAATCGCTGACGATGAATCTTGCCATCACGGAAAATCTCGACTTCAAGCCACTCGGACAATGCGTTAGTAACTGACGCACCTACACCGTGCAAACCGCCTGATTTTTTGTATCCTGATCCACCGAACTTTCCGCCTGCGTGCAAAATCGTAAACACGACCTGGGGAGTAGGAATCCCTGTTTTATGTATACCTGTCGGAATTCCCCTTCCGTTATCCTGAACCGTAATAGAACCGTCCTTATGCAGCGTGATATCGATTTTGGAGCAGAATTTGGCGAGATGTTCGTCGACAGCGTTGTCGACAATTTCCCATACCAAATGATGTAAACCTGAAGTGCTGGTGCTGCCGATGTACATCCCCGGCCGTTTCCGTACCGCTACCAACCCTTCAAGTACTTGAATGTCGTCCGCGTCGTAGCCTGAAGACCCCTGTCCTCCGCCTGTCGAACCTGCCGACATATCGATTTGCTCGACCATTCATGCTCCCCCTTCTTAACTTGCAACTAAAAAAATGCCTAAAATGCAAACAGATGTTTTCTTATCCTTGTCCATTTTAATTCAAGATATCCCGTTTCGTAAAGACAAGGAATGACACAATGAGTGAAGCAATGCCCCAAACACTAAGCACAATAAGGGAAAAACCTAAATTCATACCCTCGATTGGAGGTAACCCGCCAGACAAATAATCTGGAAGTTCGAGGTTAACCATGAACAAATACTTCGCTGTCTGCCAAGATGCTGCCATACTGGTCAAGATCGTTCCTGCAATCAGAGCTGCCATCATAATGACGATACTTGCCGCGGTACTGCGCACAAGCACAGACACCATGAATGCAAGCATAGCCACGATTACACTCACAAACCAGATCAGTCCAGCCTGCATAAGCATATAGAGCCACTGGTCTACAGCATGCACTGCCGACATATCGACATCTGTTCCCACAACTTTGAATCCTGTGAAGATTGGCATGTTGAAGCCTTTATAACCAAAGACTGCACCCGATATGACATAACATATAATATAGGCTGATACCACTATGATCGAAACAAACATAATCAGCGTAATTAATTTACTCAGAAGCACTTTCCAGCGTCTAACCGGACGCGTTAAAAGCATTTTAATCGTACCTGTCGTACGTTCACCAGAAACAAGATCTGAAGCAATAGCCATGATTAACAGTGGAATAAACAATCCAACTGCGTTGTTCATGAACTCCCGCGTAAAGGTAACACCACCCGGTTCTTTGGGATTGATGTCATTTTCAAGATAATACTGCATCTGTTGGATATATACTGTTCTATATTTTTTGTACTCTTCAGGTACCCGATCGCTACCGAGCGAATTTTGATTGTCTGTGATGGCCTGTTGCAGTTCAAGACGCCAATCGCCGCCAAACTTGTCGCGATTATTCTCCGCAGATTTCATCTGGGCATACGTAAACATCGGTACGAGGACCGCAAGTACAATAAATATAATATAAAGCCGTTTTTTCTTCACCATCTTAATCGTTTCATTGCGGATCAGCGGCATGATATTACTCAATGGATTCACCTTCTGTCATTTTTAAGAATAGTTGTTCGAGCGTAGGCTGAATCCGCTGTACCCCTTCAACCTGAACGCCAGCTTGAACCATCTGTTGGACCAGATCAGGAATTCGATCTTCATGCATTTCGGCAACCACAGCGTTGGGACCAAGACCCGCAACAATGGTATCATCCATCACATCCGCAGGTCGACCTACCAGAGCAATACCTGCATCCAGCAACATCTTTTTGCCTTGCTCCAGTGGTGAAACATGCCATATCGCCAATTTGGAATGATCTTCAATCAGTTCGCTGACGCCTCCAACGGCAAGCACACGCCCAGCACTGATAATCGCTACTCTGTCACAGAGAAGTTGAATCTCACTTAACAAGTGACTGCTGACAAATACAGCCATACCTTCACTGGCAAGTTGCTTAATAAAGACACGGAGTTCCTTAATACCTTTTGGATCAAGGCCATTTGTCGGTTCATCCAGAATGAGCAGACGCGGTCGCCCAAGCAACGCTTGTGCAATACCGAGCCGCTGACGCATACCCAATGAGTATGTTCTGACTTTATCGTGAATGCGCTGATCCAGACGCACAATATCCACAACTTCCTGAATGCGCTCGTTGTCCACACCTGGTTGCATGCGGGCAAAATGCTCCAGGTTCTCCCACCCTGTCAGATATGTATATACCTCCGGATTTTCAACAATGGAGCCTACATACTTCAAAGCACGCTCAGGGTCCCGATTCACATCATAACCACAGACTTTAATTTTTCCTTCTGTCGGTTTGATCAGATCCACCAGCATCCGTATCGTAGTTGTTTTGCCGGCACCGTTGGGACCGAGAAATCCGAAGATTTCACCAGGTTTTACGTCAAATGTAACGTCCTTAATGATCCATTTGCGTCCGATCCGCTTTTTCAGATGCTGTACAGACAGGACGGAATCATACTGCTGCTCTGCCATTTAATTTCCGCTCCCTTCTGCCGGTGTATCTGCCTGGAATTCCTGTGCAATCCGAACCGCAATTTGTTCATAACCTTGTCCGTTGGGATGGAAATGATCTGAAGAGAGATACTCCCCCAGATGATTTTCAAATAAATCGAATGTAGGGACCAGTGTCATCTTGTCCTCATTGTTCAAAATAGCCAGTGCGGCATCGTTCCATGCAGCAACCACTGCATTACCTGGCTTCTCCAGTTCCTTCACATCGCCAAACGGATTGTACAACCCTATGTACGCAATTTGTGCATCGGGATTAATTTCTTTAACTTTCTTCAAAATCTCTTGAAGGCGTTTCGAGGTTTCCGGCAAAGCTGCTGCCAATTGCTCTGCTGTTGGCGGGTCTTCCCCCTGTAGAACTTGTCCTCCCTGGAACAGATCATTCGCGCCGATCGAGAGCAAAATAAAATTGGACTGCTGCAGGACGTAACGCACACCTTGCTCATCCAGTTTTTCCAATAAAGCATCTGTTCTCAAACCGTTAACACCCAGATTATTAAGAACCTGAACGTCATATCCTTTATCTTTAAGCAGGTTGCCTGCACGTCTCACGAAGCCAAGTCCTTCATCATCCCCAGTACCTCTTGCCAGGGAATCGCCGATGACCGCCATTCGAATCTTGCCATCTTCCACGACAGCCGTTTCACCCTCGTTATTCTTAGGTGGTGAAGTAGTCTCCTGGCCTGTAGTTAACGTGGAATCTCCCTTGGGGAAAATCACGTCTTTTATGGCGTATCCAAATCCAAATAACAACAACAAAGTTGCCAAGATGGATACTGTACTGACAGTTCTCCAGATCCATGGTGCTGAATCAAAGCTTTTTTTCTTTTTCATCATCACATCTCCGCTCATATACACCAGTCCGGGTGCTTTATAATTTATAATGACTTTACATTCAGATGATGCTATTCCTAAATAACATAAATGTTCTGTCGTTAATTTGCAAACTTTGGCGCTGCATTCGCAGAATTCATTTTTTATATGTCATTTTACGGAAAAAAGGTTATGCCACACACAGATTTCAACTGTGTACTGGCATAACCTTGTAATAAACAAATTTTTAATTGCTTCATTGAATTAAGTGTTCAAAAAGTTCGGTTTTCAGTACCGAGAAGATGGGATAAAGCTAGAAATCGAGTAGCGGAACGTAGGGAAAACTACGTGAGCAACTAAAATGTTTCCGAAAGAAACATACTTCGTAAGCATAAGCTTATTCGGCTGAATCTCATCTTCGATGCTGATGATGCCATCAGGCATCCTTCGTAATCAAAAGCGGATTTTTTGAAGAACCTCTAAATCGATTACTTACCGATAAACTCTTGAGCCCAATATCCATTGTAGTAACCTACACCGATATGTGTAAAGTTTTTGCTCAGGATATTGGCACGGTGACCTTCACTATTCATCCAAGCTGTAACAACTTCCTGAGGTGTTTTTTGTCCTTTGGCAATGTTCTCTCCTGCATAGCTGTAAGTTACTCCGAATTGTTTCATCATATCAAACGGAGAACCATACGTAGGAGACTGGTGATCAAAATAGTTATTGTTACTCATATCTTTTACTTTGGCTACAGCTACTTTGTCCAGAAGTGCATCTGAGGTCAGAGCGTTCAGACCTGCTTTAGCACGCTCAGCGTTCACAAGTTTTACAACTTGAGTAGCAAAGTCGGATTGTGTGCTTTCGCTACCATTATTACTTGTATTGTTACCTGTATTACCTGTGTTACCTGTGTTACCTGTGTTACCTGTGTTTGAAGGATCTTTTGCCGGTGTAGTTGCCGGTTTTTCTTCTTGAGCTGGTTGTGCTGGTTTAGTCGGTTGCTCAGGCTTAGTTGTAGGCTCAGCAGGTTTTGTTGTTGGTTGAGTTGGTTTTGTTGTCGGCTCAGCAGGTTTCGTCGTTTGATCAGGCTGCGTAGCAGGTTTCTCTACAATTTGCCCGTCGGATACGGTGAATCCGTTTTGTTTGAGCCATTTCTCAATATAAGCTTTCAAACTGTCTGTACTTGTAATTTTGTACGTTGTGATAGTCTTATATGTTGAATCTGCAGCAGACGCGGAAGCAGGAAGCATTACCCCTACGGCCAGTACGGCTGTCAGACTACTCGTTACGACAGTTTTCATCCATTTCTTTTTCAAATTCATTCATCTCCTCAAGATTAGTTATTACAACTTTGTAATTAATACTCTAGCAGTATACCAATTCAACAGGAGATTGTGAACCTATAAAATATGGAAAAGTAACTTTTTTGTCATTTTTTAGAATGTTACAGATTTGTCTGAGGGCTTATCCTGTAAGGCTCTACCCCCGTTGACAATACCATTAAAAAAAAGACATTCGGACTAAAAATGCTAGTCGAATGTCGCTTCACCATCTATTTATCATTCACCACACCAGAATGTGCAGATCAGGATATCAATGAGAATTTCCATGCAATAGAAGAAACTTTATTTATACTATAGAAGAACTTTACTGAACCGATAGCCTCTCTTCTGAAAACCAATGTGCTCATAAAAAGAGTACGTTGTTGAAGTCACTTCACGGTTTGCACCCGTGACAAACAGTTGTTTACCACCTTGCTGTCTGCCCCAATCTTCGGCACGAGCCATCAGACGACGGCCAATCCCACCACCACGATGTTCTTGACCTACAATCAGGGAAGTAATTTGTGCGGCAGGTTCTGGATAGGCATGACTTTGCACACATTGCAAGCCAATCACACCAATAATTTGTTCATCCACTTCGGCAACAAGCATGCATGCGTTTGGATTGGTTTCCAAACATTCAATACGTTCTTTCATGACATTGGTTGTTGTCGGATAGCTGACCTCTCGCATCAGTCCCGTTACCGCTTCAGCATCTCGTAGCTCACACTCTCGGATCATCAGTACAGGGGCCTCAACATTATTGGACATGATTTACCTCCACTTTCAGCATATTAGCGGCTTGCACCGCTGTTTTACGAGCTTCTTCCACATCTTGGCCAACACTTAAGGCTACAGCCATTCGGCGTCCTACTTTGGTCTCAGGTTTGCCAAATACACGAATCTGAGTACGAGGAAGAGCCAGTGCTTCTTCAATCCCGCCTACAGTAAAGTCAGATGTTTCATCATTAGCCTTCAGCGTTGCTGAAGCTCCCGGTGTCAACAGATGTACACCTGTGACCGGAAAACCAAGAATTGCACGTACATGCAGCGCAAACTCGGAACTGTCTTGCGTCACCATTGTAACCATACCTGTGTCATGCGGACGAGGAGATACCTCGCTGAACACAACACCATCCGATGTGAGGAATAATTCCACTCCAAACAGTCCATACCCGCCAAGTTCATCCGTGACGGATTTGGCAATATGACAAGCCTGCTGCCATTGCTCTGCAGTCATTGCATGGGGCTGCCAGGATTCGACATAATCCCCATCCTTCTGAATATGGCCAATCGGAGGACAAAATACGGTGCCTGATACAGACCTAACGGTGAGTAATGTAATCTCACTGTCAAATTGCACAAAGCTCTCCACGATAACACGAACGGATTTGCCACGAGCCCCCGAAAGAGCAATGTTCCAGCAATCCTCCACGTCGCCCGGTGTTCGGCATACACTCTGCCCTTTGCCAGAAGAACTCATCAATGGTTTAATGACACAAGGTGTGCCAAGCTCACGTACGGCTTCCTGAAGTTGTTCCAGGTTGTCCGCAAAAAGGTAATCAGCTGTCGGAAGTTTCAATTGTTCGGCTGCAAGCCGACGGATGCCTTCGCGATCCATCGTTAGACGTGCAGCTCGGGCAGTAGGTACTACACAAAATCCCTCTTCCTCAAGCTCCAGTAAAGCTTCTGTTGCAATAGCTTCAATCTCAGGTACGATGTAATGAGGTTTTTCTTTACGGATCAATTGTTTCAAAGCTTCGGCATCCAGCATGTCGATGCAGTAAGACCGGTGCGCGACCTGCATTGCAGGTGCGTTCTCATAACGATCAACAGCGATCGTCTCTACTCCCAGTCGTTGGGCCTCAATAACGACCTCTTTTCCCAATTCTCCACTGCCTAGTAGCAGCATTTTTTTGGCTTGAGCCGTAAAAGGAGCACCCCACATGTTCTTTCCAATCCTCCCAAAGAGAAATCTTCTATATCTGTCTCTCTATTTTCGGGGTTTTGGTTAAAGATTGCAAGAGTGCTCCCTATTTTTCTTGTGAATTTTACAAGATTTTTTGTGTTTTTTCGATCAAATTTTACAATTATCGCTTACAGATTCGTCAACCTTTCCATTCCTCCCAAAATTAAGGAAATGTTGAAACAGCAGATTTTAATATTCCAGTGAACATGAATAAGCAAACCAACCCCAAGTTTAGAACCTTGGGATTTGCTTGTTTTTTTCTCTGAAAATTTCATTATGGGAGGAGACGTACGCCATCATGGGAGCATCTGGAGTCAAGTATTTTTTCGCACTATTTACAGCTAAAACCGCATCGTTGAAGGCTCCGGCAATAAGTCTGACTTTGCTATCGTGAGTTGCACAATCCCCTGCAGCAAAAATACCCGGGAGGTTCGTATGCGCATGTTGGCTCATTAGAACCATTCCATCATCCATAGTCAGTCCGCAACTGGCAAGGTTACTCAAATTGCTTTTATACCCATGACTAACTACGACTTCATCCACATCTAACAATACATTGTCCTGACTCTCCATATGCGTAATTACAACCTGATGGATACGTTCACCATGATTATGAAGCCGTGTGATGCTATATGGTGTTCTGACATCCGTTACATTGTTCATCTCGCTAACATTGCGTTCCATTGCACGAAACTCATTTTTTCGGTGGACGACCACTACGCTCCGTGCAAATTGAGCAAGTTCAATTGCCCAATCTACTGCACTGTTGCCTCCTCCTGAAATGAGCACACGCTTCCCGGAAAAATGTTCTGGATTTTGCACGGTGTAATGAAGATTCTCATGTTCATATTGAATCGGCTCCTGAAGCTCCAATTTCTGAATTTCTGCGATACCGCGGCCTACTGCGACAATGATTGTACGCGTATAGTGTATGTCGCCTTCAGCAGTATACAGAGCCAAAATCTCGTTGTCCAGTCGAGCGAACCGATCTACTTTGCAATTCAATTCAACCGTTGGATTAAAGGTATTCGCCTGCTGAACCAGATACTCAATCAACTTTGAACACTTCATTGGTGGCAGGCCACCCACATCCCAAATAGTTTTTTCGGAATAGGTATGCAGAAAACCACCAAGTTGGTCTTTGCCATCAATGATCTTAACTCTCATATCACGCATCCCGGCATAAAAGGCCGCATATAATCCTGCCGGTCCGCCTCCGACGATGGTCAAGTCATAGATATCTTCCTTATTCATTTTGGACACATCCTGTTATTTAGTAGTGAATTTAGAGATATGTGTAACATGAACCGTTTGCCTTATTTATTTTTCTCTTCAAAAACAGCTACAATGTCATCAATAACATACTCGTCAGCCAGTGGAGACATCCCCAGATTGAGCCATTCTTTACCACCAACCATGTACACATGATCATTTTTGACTGCTTTCAGATTTTTCCATAGTGAAGTTGCCAACATCTCTTCAAATTTCTTCTTAATTTCAGGATTCTTATCGTCATCCAGTTGAACGATCAAGTGATCTGCATCGTATTCAGGCAACACTTCCATGGATACGGACATGGCAACTTGATCTTTCGGGAAATTCGGGAGCGGATTCATACCCAGACGCTTGTGCACGAAGTTTCCACGGTCAAGGTTCTCCCCGTGAAGGACGATTTCTTTTTCCATGACTCGAATATAGAGAACTGTTTCTTCTCCGATCATCTCGTTTAATTTGTCGGCTGCAACTTTTTCCTTCGCTACCAAATCTTCAATAACCTTTTCTGCCTGTTCTTCTTTGTCCAGAATTTTGGCAATATCACGCAATTCGTCCCGCCAATCATCACGTTGTGGAAGAAGTACAGTCGGTGCAATCAGAGAAAGCTGATCATAATCCTTTTCGGACCACCAGTCAGGAGCTATAATCAAATCAGGCATTGTCTCCATAACCGCTTCAAAATTCGGCGTTCGTGCGATGCCCATTTTCATGGTATTCGCGAATGGCTCTTCCAAATAAGAAGGATGATCCTCGTGATAGTTCTGCACAGCAACAGGTACGATGTCAAGTGCATACAAAAACTCAGGATATACAAGGGACAGACCCACTACTCTTTGTGGTTCAACCGGGATTTCAATTTCTCCCATCTTGGTAGTCACTTTTTTTACCTGACTTGTTTCTGTTGTGGATGTATTGGCAGAACCAGTCTTCTGACCTTCGCTCGTAGCCTCATCTTGCCCCGCTGCACCGCAAGCCGAAATAATGAGCACCAACATCATGGTGCATAGTACCGTTAACCATCTGAATCTCATTCTTTATGTACCCCCTATATGGCATTTAGTTATGACAACGTCTAATTAATAATAATTATCATTATCATTTGATATAGGAGTAAGTATATTAAAATATGTTCAGGTATGATATTGACTATTCAGACTTTTTGCTATGGACGATCTTGCCATAACTTTAATATTTCATCCAACATAAGCTCATGGGTAAATGCAGTGTAGTCCAGCAGGACGCTCGACAACAGGATATCCATTCTGCCATTCTGTACCGCTAACAACTCAAGCCATTCTTCAGACTTACGCACAGCAGACCATGTCTGCCTGGATGTCTCATCATCACCCACAATCAGTAATATTCTTTCCACGTTGAGAACAGATAGCTCCTTAATGGTCACTGTGCCCCGTTCCCAATAAGTCTCAACCCCTTCGGGACCCTCCATTTGCATATCAACGTAAAAAACGGAAGCAATGCTCCTTGGGCCTAACATCTGCAACGCTTCACCATGAACTTTGAGTACAACCAGCCTGTCTTTTCGTATGAAATCTGTAAGCTGATTCTTAATGATCTTTGCCTTCTCTTCATATCTTTGAAGCCACACCTCTGCAATATCCGACCTGTCCAAAAAGCTTGCAACATATCTCAAATGTTCTCTCCAATCACCTTTTTCCCAAGGGAAGTCACACACAGGAGCAATGGATTGAAGCTGACTTTTCAGAGACTCAGACTCTGTCCCAATCGTAATAATATAATCAGGTTTAACTAATCGAAGCTGTTCCAGCCAAGTGGTCTCACTCTCTGCGAGTGGCATAACTTTGTCCGTTTCATATTTACGTCTATAATAGTATGTCCATGGATGACTTGCTGGCGCTGCACAGGGAATGATCTGCAATGCAAGCAGTATACCAATGCTTACAGAATGAATTGCAGCAATTTTTTGTTTGCTATTACGTATAAACGCTGCTGGTGGAATGCCAGAGATTTGCTTGAATTTACGCCGGAAATACGTCTCATCCTGATAACCCACGTACGATGCCACATCCTTGAGTCGATAACTGTGATCATTTCTCATTAAGATCTGGGCTTGTTTAATTCGATATAGCGTTAAATAGTCCACTGGACTATAACCATACCTTTTCTTGAATAAACGCATGAAATGTCGAGAGCTCATTCGTGCCACATTTGCTAATTTCTCGATGGTTAATCTCTTCGCGTAATTCTGCTCCATATAGGCCTTAACATGTTCAATCGGTGAAGTCAGATCCGTCTTTTCTGCATAGGCTCCGTCGTAAAACATGGTATACAGCAGTTCCTGAAAACGGATCTGACCATAGTACCGTTGCAAGCCATCCTTCTTCAATGTATGGTGGTAAATCATCTGACAGATCACGCCAACAGCAACGGGTGAAGATGAGGTGACCTCACCATTCACTTCATTACGCAAAAGTTGTTTCATCATATCCAGGGCTCTTTCACCCTCCTGCTCCAGTGCGTACATGACATCAAAACTCATGTGATACACGCCTCGTTCATCCAACGAATGCACATTTGCCTCAACCAGCTGCCCCGGGAAGCCTACATACAGTCCGCCCGCCTTTAATTCAATGAAACTGCCATCTATCTTTAACCACCCTTGCCCACTGGCTACAAATAATAACATGTATGTTTCAATGAAGTGTTTCCTCAGAAGCCACTCCGTCGCAGGATCACTCGTATAATTCACGTAAAGGAGCCTAAAATTCATATGATCCAGGTGATCCAAATGCTTTGAATTTATTTCGTTGTTGTCCATCTGCGTTGATCTCCCTCCAGCCATGAACGATTGTATTGATTTCATTCTTCAAAAATATAACATACCACACTAACGAATAAAAAAAACACTCCGGCTATCCTCTAACCTGTCTTCAATGAATAAGATGCACTTATTATTGAAGGATCAGGCTATAGAACGCCAGAGTGTTATAAGTTCATATGTGTTCAGACGCTTCACAGGCGTCCGAAGGTTTCATCACAAAAATCTGTATTGAGCTTCTATTAATCCATTATACACGCCTTGTTTTTGGATAAGCTGCTCATGGTTGCCCTCTTCTTTAATTTCACCATGATCCAGGACGATAATGTTATCTGCATTCCGGATCGTTGAGAGACGGTGAGCGACCATAAAGGACGTTCTTCCCTGCAACAGCACCTTCAACGCTTCCTGGATTTTAAGCTCTGTCTCCGTATCAATACTGGCTGTAGCTTCATCCAGAATCAATATGCGTGGATCAGCAAGCAGCGCACGGGCAAAGGATAACAATTGTCGCTGTCCCATGGATAATACGTTCCCGCGCTCCTCTACTTCGGTATCATATCCGCCAGGCAGCTTCATGATGAACTCATGTGCATTGACTGCTTTGGCTGCATCCTCCACCTCTTCATTCGTTGCATCCAGTCGCCCAAATCGAATATTGTCACGAATCGTACCCGAGAAGATGAAGGTATCCTGTAATACAATGCTGATCTGGCTGCGTAAACTCTCTACCGTTACATCCCGCACATCCTGTCCGTCAATGGTGAGACGTCCGCCGGATATATCATAGAAACGACTGATCAGATTGATGATCGTACTTTTACCTGAGCCCGTATGACCAACAAGTGCAATCGATTGTCCCGCTGCCGCCGAGAAGCTGATTCCTTTCAGCGCCTGTCTGCCCTTCTCGTATTCGAACACAACATTTTCGAATGCGATATCTCCTTTAATAGAAGGAAGCGGCTTGGCACCTGGTTTATCCGCAATACTTGGTTTTTCATCCATGAATTCGAAGATACGCTCCGATGATGCCATTGCAACCAGCAACTGATTGTACATCTGTCCCAGACGGTTGATTGGGTCCCAGAAGTTACCGACATAGTTGGCAAAGGCAACAAGTAATCCCACGGTCAACTGATCCTGTTGAATCAGATAGGCACCGAACCAGAAGAGAATCAATGTACCAAAACCGCCTGTAATCTCAATCAGCGGTCCGAAGCCCTGGTTCATCGCTGATGCTCTATCCCATGACTTTTTGCTGGACAGATTCATGTTGTCAAAATACTTCATGTTCTCTTTTTCCTGTGTGTAAGCCTGAGTCACTCGAATCCCTTGAATGGATTCATTCAAGTGGGAGTTAATACGAGAGTTCTTCATGCGCACATCCTGCCAAGCACGGCGGATCAGCACCCGCAGTTTGGTCGAGATAATAAACATGATTGGCACCGTAATGATCACGGCAAGACCCAGTTTCCAGTTAATCAACAGCAAGATCACAATGATCCCGAGCAGCTGTACGCAGTCGATCATGACGTTAACTGCACCATTGGTGAAAAGATCCTGAAGGGAGTTAATATCATTCGTAACACGCACCAGTACCGAACCTGCCGGTCTTTTGTCAAAAAAGTTAAAGGACAGCTTCTGGATATGCTTGAACAGATCCGAGCGTAGATCATAAATAACGCGCTGTCCGATAATGTTCGTCAGTTTGATCCGGTACGTGTTGGCAGCCCATTGAACGAGATACAAGAATAATATAGAGCCAGCAATCCAATAAAGCATAGTCATACTTGGTAACCCTGTGGCCGGTGCGATGGCCCGGTCAATCGCCAGACTGATCAGAAAAGGTACGGATAATTTCGTAATGGTACCCAGAATCATCATTAGAATCACGAGTGGCAACAGTTGTTTCGCATAAGGTTTCATGTATGCAAATAAACGTCCAAATTCTTTCCAGTTAAACGGTTTTTCAATAATTTCATCATCCTGATACACAAAGCGTTCATTCAGTTTCTTCTCAGAGGCCACTTTTGCCTCGCGCCTGTCTGCTATCGTTTCGGCACTCATGAATTCACCTGCTCCCCAGCCTCCCGCTTACCGCGGGCAATATAATCTGCATATTGAATTTTATAAACATCCTGATATGGTCCAGGCACTTCAATGAGTTCGGTATGTTTGCCACGTTGTACCACGCGGCCTTCATCGAGCACCAGAATCTCATCTGCATGTCGTAGTGAAGATATACGGTGTGCAATAATAAATGTCGTTCTGCCGCGCATAACTTCCTGGAAACCGGACTGAATCTCGTGTTCTGTCTCCATGTCCACGGCGCTGGTTGCATCATCAAGTACCAGAATTTTTGGATTTTTCAGCAAAGCCCTTGCAATCGCAATCCGCTGTTTCTGTCCACCCGATAATCCCATGCCGCGCTCACCAACCACTGTGTCATATCCGTCCGGGAACTCCATAATGAAGTCATGAGCCTTGGCCAGCTTGGCTGCACGGATAATCTCATCCGTGGTGACATTCTTAAGTCCGTAGGAAATATTATTGCGAATGCTGGATGAGAACAGGAATGTTTCCTGGAAAACAGAAGCGATCTGACTCCGCAAACTGCGGATGCCTATGTCTTTAATGTTTTTGCCATCCAGCTTAATCGTTCCCGAGTTCACGTTATAGGCACGCATCAGAAGCTGAATGATGGTCGATTTACCTGACCCTGTTCCCCCGAGGAAACCGATTACAGAACCGGGTGTAGCATCAAAGTTAATATCGGTTACTGCTGGCATTTTGTTGCCGTAGGCAAAGGTAACGGATTCAAATGTCACATGGCCGTTCACTTGGTCTGCCTCCACAATGACTGGATCTTGCGTTTCTTCCACATCCACTGGCGTATTCAGCAGTTCGAGCACCCGTTCACCTGAAGCTTTGGATTGCGTATAGTTGTTGATATGGAACCCAAGGTTCCACATTGGACCGATTATGTACCAGATCAAACTGAAAAAGGCAACGAGTTCACCGAGTGTCAGCGTCTTCTGTATAACCATTCTTCCACCGATCACCAGCAACAGAACGATACTCACCGAAGCAAGAATCTCCATGATCGGAAAATAGCGACTCCACAATGTTGCAGCATGAATCTGATTTGTCTTGTAACGCTCATTTCGTATGGAGAATTTCTCCACTTCATATGGCTCACGTGCAAAGGATTTTACCGTACGTACGCCAGTGATATTCTCCTGTACCGCTGTTGTCAGTGAACTAAGCGCCAGCCGCATCTCCTGAAACGCAGGGTGAATTTTGGATTCGAATCTCAGCGCAACGAAGGCAAGTAATGGGATGCATATGAGTGTGAACAGCGTCAGCTGCCAACTCATGGTCATCATCATGATTGCGCCAAATACGACCATGAAAACCATGTTAAGAATCTGGGCGAAACCAAATCCGATAAAGTTACGGATGGCTTCCAAATCTCCCGTGAGGCGAGACATCAGATCACCAGTCTTGGCCGTATCATAATAACGGAAGGATAAAAATTGAAGCTTTTCGTAACATGCATTACGAAGTCTGTACGCCAGGAAGTTACCCAAGCGTCCTCCATAAAAGCCGTGTAAAAACTGCATTCCCGCTTTCAAAATAACTACACCTAACACAGTCAAGGCAATTATGGGAACGTCTTCAAAAGTTCGCGGAACAATGATGTCATCAATCAGTATCCTCAGCATGTACGGATACACTAACCCAAGTGCGGTCGCTAAGGCGAGGAACAAGATTGAACCAAATAAATATGTTCGCTTTTCCCAAAAAAAGGTTTGCAGTTGCCTAAGAACATCCATGTTTCTCCTCCTCTTATGTCGTTCAAAAATACTATGAACATTTATGAAGTTTATCACCGTACCCCATTCGCGGCAAAGCGAATAACAGACCATATTCTGCCTGCTTTCAGCTTATTGACGCATTAACGAAGGTAAATACCCACCTTTCAATCAAATGTTTGAATATTCTCTTTATTTCAGGTTGTTCGTACCAAAAAAAGGCTCCCTATATACCTTTTCGGCAGGGGCCTTTTTGGGTTGATTTTCGCAACATTTTCAATGTGTTGCTGTATCATTCATTTTGTTTTACAAAGACTTCCAGAGAATACGTGTTATGCCGTGAGTTTAACTGCGTTCAATCTGTTCCAGTTGGTTAGACAAGCTGGTCCATTGCTCCGCCGGAATTCCGCTCTCCAGTGTATCTTGAATTCCACTTACCGCCTCGTCCAGACGTTCTTCCAACTGACGGGATTGGTGTTGCAAGGATTGACAGAGCTGGTTGTCATAAAACTGAATCAGTTTGTCTTGCGCAGCAGGAAGAACTTCAATGATCATCTGTTTGAGGACAGGATCAAGTGCCTCTTGTAACCGCTGACGTCCATCCCCTTCGAAGAACTGTTTCGGATTGCGGAAATAATTCAAATAGCTTTTCCATCCAGACGGTTCTTCCAGACGAACTTCTTCAAGCACAGGTGTACTCCAGCGTTCGTTCAGTGGCAGTGACACATCCACGCCTCCAGATAACTGTCTCACCTCGTCTATACAATCCGTAACTTGCTTCATCAGCCAGGTCTGACCTGCCTGTTCAAGTCTGAGGGTGGTAGCAAGCAGTTCCTGCTCCAGTTCAATGGCAATCATACGTAACAGTTCACGTCCACAGGCTGCAAAAGCCATCTTCAGATTGCCTCGATCCTCCCGAAGTACGGATGGATGGAATGCTTCTGCCATGAATAGACCAAGACGATAGGCAAGTCGCTGCCGCACATGGAAGAGCAATTCTGCTGTTTCCTGTGACAATTCTTCCTTCATGGATCTTGCTGCAAGTTGCTGTATGCGCTGGCGTGACTGTCCCTGGATCGTCTCCAATTCATCCCGCCGCTGCTGCAATACTTCCTCGCCCTGAGCCGCATCTTCCGCACGCTTCTTCAGCCGCTGAATGACACGTGCCATCTCTTCGGAAGCTCCACCTACAGCAAGATCGGCTAATTCTCTGCCTGCAAATTGGTTGAACTCTTCCTCAAAACGGATAAAACCGGATTGCTCAAGCAGCTTCGAATCACCTGCCATCTTGCCTTCCATCGCCAGTATGCTGGATACCGGGAAGAGTCGTGGTGCCCGAATTCCATTACTGCGCAGTTGGGTACTCACATGATCGAGAACCTGCTCCAGTTCTTCCTCAGAGGAAGACAAGTCACTGGCATTCACGACAAAGAACATCTGATCCATGGCAGAACTATCTTTAACACGTCCCAACTGATTCAGGAACTGTCGATCTCCTTGGGAGAAAGCATGGTTGTAATACGTTACAAAAATGAGTGCATCCGCATTCTTCATATAATTGAAGGTTACACCCGTATGACGCGCATTCACGGAGTCCGCTCCTGGTGTGTCTACCAATACAATGCCTTGTTCAGTCACATCGCAACTGTAATAGAGATCGATACTGTCTACAAAACAGGACTTCTTCTCGTTTGCGACAAAGTTACGATAACCGTCCAGATCCACCAGCACATCCTGACCTAACTGGTCCGCTGTTTCTTCCCAGCCAGCTGCTGCCGCCTGTAAAAAGCTGTAATGCGGACGTCCCGCCGGATGTACATCCTGTGGTGAGAGGGAGCGTACTCGCTTCTGCCACTCCGCTCCAGGCTCACCCAGTCCAAGCAAACGGAAGGAATAGCCCAGGTCTTCCTGGAAGGCGTCCCGGGTCTTCATGCGGACCCGGGCTGTTCCATGCTCCGCGCCCCCGGCAGGAGCCATGATCCGGTTAATCGCCGCAGTTGTTGGATGCGGCGAGACGGGTAGTACAGCTTCGCCCAGCAACGCGTTGGCGAAGGAGGATTTGCCGGCGCTGAATGCTCCGAACAGCGCCAGAGTGAACGTGCCGCCCGCAAGCGAAGCCGCGCGTGCACGCAGATCCCGTACCGCCGACCCCATGGCGGGGTACGGCTCTACCAGCGCAGCAGCGGCTTCGAGCCGTGCCGCTGCTGCGTCCAGGCGTCGGCGGCGTTCAGCACCAGCCGCCGCCGATGGCCCAGGCACCGCCGCTGCGACTGCGCGCTGCGCCGGCGGTGCCTCTGGCGTCTGTGGCTGCGCAGCCACAGACATTGACGTGCCCGCATGCGAACCGGGAGCTTCGCCCGGTTCAGGCACCGCGGGCACGTGCGGGCCCTTCACCTCCGGCAATAGCCCGGAGGGGAGGGGGCCCGCATGGGGCAGCAGGCTGCGCAGCCCTGCTGCCTCTGCGGCGGCGCTGCGCTGGAGCGCCGTGTAGCGCGCCGCCGCAGCGGATTGCGCCAGCAGCGCTGCGCGGCTGGCGTCCAGCGCCTGGAGCGCGGCTTCGCCTCGCGCGCCCAGCGCTTCCAGCATGCGGTCGGCCAGCATCATGGCCGACCTGCGATAGCGGGCCTCAATCTCGCCCCGCACATCTTTACTGAATTGAATCACATACTCTGGAGATACCTCTGCACTGGCACTGCGTTTCATATCCAATAGTGCTTCATCTACAGCAGGCAGCTCTGTATTAAGTGCCTGCTCCCACTCCGCTCCCCATAGCTGATGGGATTCACCCAGCTGCCTAAGCATCGTACGAATATGTACCTCAACTTGTCCGGAAGCCTGATCCTGTAACAGTCTTACCAGTTCAGAAGCACGCCGTTGTTTCTCCTGCTCGGTTTTGCCACCTGAGAACAATAAACCTACTCTGAAACCTGGTTTGCGGCTCTCCAAATAGGCGGCAGCAGACGCACGAATATCCGCAGGAGTAAGATTTGCATTTGCCAGAAGAGGCTCCAGCTCTGCCCGGAATTTCTCGCGCACTCGCGAAGGTCCGGTACGAATGTCTGCTGCTTGTTGATCGAGAAGCTCCAGCTCTCGTTCCAAACGTTCAATTCCTTCCTTGCCACCGATCTCATCTAGCAGGGAATTCTCTTCATCCTCGCGTTTCTCCGCTTCTCTCGTCAGGTGTTGCTCCGTTACATGACTAGCCGAACTTGCCAAACTGTGCGTAATTAACGCTTCCTTCTCTTGCATCATGTGTCCAATGAGATCCGGAAGCACATCCCACTGGTTGTAGCGATGCTGCTTGTCGCGTAGGGAAGTAAACAACAGTCCGTCATATCTGACTTCCCAGGCCGCAAATATAGCTTCGACACCTTCGGTATATTCGTCAAAAGAGAGCTCACGCTCCCGATGCTTGTCGATCTGGTTCACGATCAAAAACAACGGTTTGCCCCAATCCGACAGACTCTTGGCAAATGAAAGATTTGTCTCGGACTGGACATGGTTATAGTCCATGACATAGAACACCACATCCGCCAGATGAAGCGCGGAATGGGTCGCGAGACTGTGGCCCCGATCTGTTGAATCCACACCTGGTGTATCCAGCAGAACAGCATCATCTTTCAGCAGAGGAATATCATCCCATACCTCAATCGAGCTGTAAGCTCCACCATTTTTGCAATACGCCTCCAATTCCTCTGGAGAAACTTCAAGTGTTCCTGTTCCATTGTCAGCGCTTACGTTTGGAGTAGTATAAATAAGCGCTCTTGGCTTACCATTACGTATGGATACCACATTTGCACTTGTTGGAACGGGACTTGAAGGCAGCACCCGCTTACCGCATAAACTGTTGATGAGACTCGATTTGCCTGCAGAGAAATGACCACAGAACGCAATCGTCAGATGTTTCATTTCCGCCTTGCTGATTAAATCCGTTATAGCCTGTACAGCCGTATGGTCCCCTGTCTGCTCCATCGCTTCACGCAGCGGAAGCAGAGGTTTGGCCATTTCTTTTGGGTAATCTGTTCTGGACATGACTGGCCTTCCCCCTGGCTCCTCTAATTTGACATCCGTTTCGACGTCTAGCTCTTTTACAACATTTATTTTAACATTATCAAGTTTGAATTTGAACGGTTGGAATTGAATATACATAAATGAACGTATAAGTTCTATAATCTAAAAAAAATAAAACCGAACAAGTCGGTTTTATCTGTAATACGTTTTATACTCGGTATCTAGCAAATGCTTACGCCAAGTGTCTGTTGCATGAATGCGATGCGATCACCTTAACCTCAACGATCATCATGACATTAATACAACAGAACCAATAGTGTAATCACTTCTTATGAAACTGCGTTCTCCATGGAAGGCAGCAAGATTTCAAATACTTGTCCATGTTGCAGAATTGTAATGTCTCTACCTTTGTCTCTCATAACAACAACTTCTGGTTTAACGGACATACGCTCCAGATAATGTTCAGGCACGTCGCCAGAGTGGCTTACTGTGATGCCTTCTACTTCTTTTTCTTCATTTTCAGCCATTTCCTGTTCAACGATTTGTTCAAAGATATCGGAGAAGGCCTCAAAATTGTCAGTGTACACGGAAATGCATTTCATGATTATTCATCCTTTTCTGCTCATTAATTTATTTTTCGTTTTCGGGTGGTGACACGTTCCTTATCTTTCCTGATTTGGGACGTTTTCATACGTTTTTTCCCTTCCCTGCATATGTCCAGCAATGGACATATATGACACGCAGGGTTCTGTGCCTTGCAATGGTAGCGTCCAAAAAATATAAACCGGTGGTGAGTTAAAGTCCACTCGTCCCGGGGTACGCGCTTCATTAGTTTCTTTTCGACTTCAAGTACGGAGTCATCCCAACCTGCAAGCGCCAGCCGCTTGGATACACGTTCAACATGAGTATCTACCGCAATTGCCGGTACTCCAAACGCATTGGAAACAACTACATTCGCGGTTTTCCGCCCGACACCTGGTAGCGTCACAAGCTGATCATGTTCCTGCGGTACATCACCGCCATACTGCTCTATTAAAATTCGGCACATGTTCTGAATATGCTTGGCCTTGTTCCGGTACAAACCGATTCGCCGAATATCCTGTTCCAACTCTTCGAGAGGAACCGCCAGATAATCTGCTGGGCTTCTGTACTTCTGGAACAAATCTGCGGTTACCTTGTTAACCGTTTCATCGGTGCACTGGGCAGACAAAAGGACAGCTACCGTCAATTCAAATGCATTGCTGTGATTTAATTCGCAATGTGCATCAGGAAACATTGCTTCCATAGTTTCGAGTATATGTCTAACCGTCGCTGCATTCATGAAGAGCTACCTCCCACAAAATGACTCCACTCTACGGAGCCTTACTTCGAAGCTTCATCCGAGTACTTTGCGGGGACCTCAAAAAGCTTGCAAAAAAAACGTCTTGATGCGGGAAAGATCCCGTATCAAGACGGTCATTCTTTTGATCCTCGAAAAGAAACGATTACTGTTTTTGAATCTCCAGAATAACATTGTTCAGGAGATACAATACAATATTATCATTATCTCTGAGAGATTGCACGCTTAAAGTATTGTCACCCTGGTGAACAAATACACTTGATCCGAGTGCAAAACGATAGTTGGTGTCTGCTGTCGTTTCCCGTTTAACCAAAATCTGGTTACCAACGCCATCATAAGACCAGAATTGTTTGCTCATGACAGTTAGTACTCTGAAGCGTGTGGAATTATCCGTATCTTTTGTCATTTCCACTCGATCCCCGACCATAAGACTCGTCAGTGAAGTTAATGTGGAGCCAGATTTTACGACTTTAACCGAACCGCTAACAGGCACGGTTTCAGTCTGGCCGTTAAACTGCTTGAGCGTCACGGATGAAGCATCCACCGCTGTAACTTCAGCCAGCGTACGCTTCACGACTTGAACCGCTTTTGGCGTAGCCCCTTCAAACGTTACATTAATCAGGTTGCCTGCTGTCAGTTGTGAAGGTGTGATCGTCTGACCACTCTCTCCTGTCAGTACTGCTTGATCCACGTAGAACTGACTTGTCAACAGATCGGATTTTACTCGAATACGACTATTTGCTTCCAAGGCAACCACTTCGAATTGAGCCACAGTGTTCAGTGCAACCTTCTGCACTACATCCTGATTTGCTCCAAGCGTTACGGTCACTTTGTCACCAATCTTCAAATCTCCCAGACTTGCGCCCGATTTGTTATAGATCTCAACCGTAGGTAAGGTAGTGTAAGGCACTGTAATCGTCTGATTACCAGACAACAAACTGATTTTTCTGCCCAATGTGTCAATATTGCTGATCGTACCTTCGTACTTGTAAATCACTTTAACGGACAACGCACGTGTTCCCACATAGGTCAGATCCAATTTGCGACCATCATTTAAAATCGACTCCAGACCAGCGAGTGTAGGTTTGGTCGTATTGTAGTCCAGTTTGGTTTTTTCGTCCAATGTAAATACAAACGGTTTTTTGTTGTTGTCCAGTACGGTAAGTACCTTTGTTTTGCTGTTGTAAGATACAACCGTTACTCCGCTCATAGGTTCCATTTGACGTCCAATCACCTGAATACGTGTTACCTGATCGTCAGAGTTCAATGACAACTCCACCTGATCACCGTTCGTTGCATCTGTGATGAGATCATTTAGCGTCGCATCCTGAATACCATTAATAATAACTTCCGGCTTTTCAGTCAGCAGTTTCGCCTCAAGGGAACCCCCTTCACGTTTGAACGTTAACGTGGACTGGTTGCCACCGATCTCAACCAATGTTCCGCGCACAGATTGCTCCACACCTTGAGACAATGTGATAGTTTGCAAAACACTGTCCTTTACGGTGTATTTCACGGCACTGCCGGCTTTGAGATCAGCCACTGACATGATGCGGTTTTGATATGTGATAAGCAGATTGTCATTGTATGCAAACTGCTCTGTAGCACCCGCTGCATTGACAAGTTTGATCGTTTTTCCAGAAGTGGATACTTCAGCAATTACGCCATTGTCACTCTTGTTAACAATGCCGGATTTCACACGAATAGCGACTGTTTTTTTGTCAGCCGAGAACGTCTCACGCTGTACTTCAATGATGCTATCTGCCGTAATATCGGACAGCTTGATTGCATTACCATTCTGATCGATGAATGCAGTTGCCTCATCATAACTGTACGTTTCGTAATTCTCGCCCACAAAGATACCAATTTTATTACCAGACAATGAACGTGCAAATGTACCTTCAACACTTTCCACCTGCGGTGTAGCATCAACGACTTCCACATAGGAAGCCCCACCTGCCGAACCTACAACCATAACTTTCGTATATAGTTTCACATCTGTGGCGGAAGCACGAGTCTCACTGTCTTTCGTAAAGTAAGGCGTACTGCTGTTCACTGCGAAGTTAACGGCTTTGCCGTCCACAACCAGCGTGATCTGCCCATCTTTCAATCCTGTCACATAACCCGTTGATGTGTTCGGGTACGTTGTATCCGTTAACGATTCACCACGACTGAAGAAGGTAGCCAGTTGAGCACGGGTTACGGAACCGGTTGGATTGAATTTGTTGCCTTCCACACCTTTGGCCAGATCCAGGCTAACAGCCAGATTGACATAACCTTTACCGCTTTCGGAAATACTTGCATTATCAGCAAATCCGGTAGATTGATTATTTTGTGCCTTCGCTTCAGCTTCCTTGTCCAATGAACGGATTAACAATTTCGTAATCCATTCCCGTGAAGCCGGCTTTTGACCCCAGGAGGTCTTGGATACATCCACCGTTGATTCTTCCGTTTTGTCAATCAGTCCCAGTTGAAGTGCCAGCGCGACATATGGCTTGAAATAATTTCCCACTTCCATGTTTGTCGGTAATGCCGCAGCCGTGTCGGTTTTCAACTGGCCCTCTTGATTCATAAAACGGATTGCCATCGTTACAGCTTCTTGCTGTGTTACCGCGTCTCCTGGACGGAACAGGCCGTTGTTACCGAGAAGAATACCTTGATACGCCAGTTTGTACACATGTTTTTCAGCCCAGTATCCGACTTTGATGTCACTGAACAAACCAGTTGGTGCAGCCGTATTTGTTATTGCAGCAGTCTGACCCTGCCCCGTTTCTGTTGATTCTGCTGCCATGGCAGCTCCGCCGGCGCTAAGGGCCATCATGCCTGCAAGCACGGCTGATACTACTTTTTTAGAGTGTGATGTATGGTTATATTTAAAAGTCACCTATGATTCCCCTCTCTCATGTAAAACGACCCATATTCCGTGGATTCACGGTACAACAGCATGCTGTACAGCCTATTCGGATCTTGTCATTGGATGTTCAAGATCCACATGGCCCATCAGACTCTCCGTCTGCTGACCATCCACCAGTAAATCAAGTGATTTTACTTCATCAAACTGGAAGAACGTTTGTTTTAGAGCATCCAGCGCATAAGATTCTCCACCTGCTCCAAGACGTGCCGTATCTGGCATATGAATATCCAGCGTAAGAGCTCCATCCTTGAACTGAACAGACTTCAATTCAATTTCTTTAGACCACAGCGGAACAAGTTTAGCGTCTTTGCTCTGTTGCAGTGATTCAAAGGCAGCCTTATATTTGGCATCATCCGATGCGTATGAAATCTCTGCCGAAGCTTTGTGCAACTCCAGTTCTTCTTCATCCGTATAGAATACAGTGATCGTTTTCTTTTCATTGCTTTCGGAAGTTGCCGGCTTCTCCGTAGACGTTTCGCTTGGCGGAGTAGTTGTAGTCGTTTCCTCCGAACTGCCTTCCGTTGATTCTGTAGGTGTTGTGTTCTCTTCAGGTTCAGCAGTTACCGGTTCGGTAATTGTTTCGCCTTCAACCTCAGTCACATTGTTTTCAGTTCCTGCGCCTTGCGTCTGATTCGGAGCAGCTGTTGGCTTGCTTCCACATCCAGCAGCAACTGCCATAACCGTTACCAGCAAGGCTGCAATCCATATTTTCTTGTTCATTCTAACTCCGCCTCCTCAACATAAGGGCTTGTCCCTTATTTAATTCCCAGATACTCCTTGATTCCTGCAACAATGCCTTTGGCAACACTGTTCTGGAAACTCTCAGTGAACAGGGCTGCTTCGTCGCTCTTATTGCTAAGGAATCCACCTTCCAGCAGAACTGCTGGCATTGTCGTTTCACGGGTTACATGGAGACTTGCCGTTTTCACTCCACGATCTTTCAGTCCGGAAGACTGTAAAAGATACTTGTGCATCACTGTAGCAAGTGCTTTGCTGTTGGAGCGTGTATAGAATGTCTCTACACCGTTCGCAGCAGTAGGGCCACTGTTAGCATGTATGGAGATGAAAATATCCGCTTTTATGTCTTGTGCAATCTTCACACGTTCTTTCAATGCCAAAAATGTATCATCGCTGCGCGTTAACACAACGTCAATTTTGGATTCTTTTTTCAACAAGGCTTCCACTTTCAGAGCCATTGCCAGATTGAAGTCTTTTTCACGTTTACCAGTTACACCGATTGCCCCAGGATCCTGATCTCCGTGACCTGCATCGATAACGACAACCTTTTTGCCATTATTACCAACTGGAGGAGCAGGTGTACCACTTTGATTATCGAGGTTAATCATGACCAGTCCGGAATCATTTTGCACACTGTACCCTTTTGAACTGGACAGATCGATCACAAAACGAATTGTAGATGGACTGTTGCTGTATAACGAGTAACGAATCTTAGACACATCCGGATAGCCGCTAACGACGAGTTGTCCATTCTGGTTGCTGTCTAGAGCCTGTCCTTCACTGAATGAATCAGCAAATGCGGTATTCGGCAAGTCTATAACGATTCGATCTGGTCCTGTCATCGTGAAGACGTTCGGCTTCGTACTTCCGCTTGTTGCGATCATGAGGCGGTTGTCGCTGAAGCTGATGCCGTTCACCAGTACAAGACCTTCCTGATCCGATCCCCCGCCATTATTGCCAGAGTTCGGAGGAGTGGTTGTCCCGTTTCCGGAACCTGAATTCTGGGTAACTAATGTTACCGTCTTCGTGGTGTTGTTCCAACCCACCTTAAGACCCATTTCCTCACCAATAAATCGGAGAGGCACGAGTGTAGTACCGTTTTTAACGAGTGGCGGGGCATCCAGGTTTACGTTACTGCCGTTCACCGTTGCCGTCTTCTGTCCAACAATCATCTGCATGGCAGTGTTGTCTTTGCTGATAGTCACCGTTTGCGTTTGCTGCTTCCACTCCACGCTATATCCAAGATTTTCGGACACAACCCGGATCGGAACCATCACCTTGCTGTTGATAATTTCCGCTTTTGTATCCGATGGCTGTACGATTTCTTTTCCGTCTAGGATAATTTTCGTGTCTGTTGCTGCGTGACTATAGCCCGGGAATACGAGCCCAAAGACAAATAACAGTACCAAAAAACCGAACTTCTTCATCCTTCACCCCTACCATTCTCATATTTTTTTGCCGCATGTTGTCATTTTCCAACTCCGACTGACCGCTTGGGCATTACCAGACACCTATTAGACGCCCCTCGCTCTCAAAAGTTGCGAATATATTCCAACATAACAGAAAAAAAACGTTGTCAGATCAAGCTTTTTTTACATTTTAATGTCTTCTTTTTTCCTTATTTATCAAATATACATCTCTAAACAACGTACTATCCTAACCTTCATATTTGCGCACAATTCAATTTACAGTCCCAAAAATTCAACGATTCCGTCCACAATCGCCTGTGCACATTTATTCTGATAATCCTCAGTAAGCATCAGCGCTTCATCCGTAGGATTACTAAGAAATCCTAGTTCAAGGAGGACTGCAGGCATAGTTGTTTCCCGGGTCACATGCAGACTTGCCGTTTTGACTCCCCGATCCTTGAGTCCTGTTACCGGCAACACATATTTGTGAAGAGTATCAGCCAATGTCTTGCTTTCTTTACGACTGTAGAGCGTTTCAATGCCGTTTGGTACCGGTGTAGTGAATTTGTTTCCATGAATGGATACAAAAACATCTGCCTGATTCAATTCAGCAATATCCACACGCTGTTTGAGCGAAAGTTCTGTATCATCCTGGCGTGTAATGACCGTTTGAATATTTGGGTATTGTTGAAGGATTGCCTGTACCTTAAGCCCTACAGCCAGATTGAAATCCTTCTCATAAGCTCCTGACAAACCCACTGCACCCGATTGACGACCACCATGTCCCGGATCAATGACCACAATCGTTTTACCATCATTGGTAGGTGCTGCCGGTTGGCTTGTCGGTTCTCCACTCGTGGCTGTCAGGTCAACGAGCAAGACATTGTTATCTCCAACAGACCATTTGGCTGTAGCCGTCTGATTCAGATCCAGAACGACACGCACGGTAGAAGGCGATTTACTGAACATGGCATACCGGACTTTGGAAACTATCGATGAATCCGTAACGAGAATCTGTCCACTGCCATCCGGATTAGATGCTTGTCCCTGAATGAATTCCTGAGAGAATGTCGCTGAAGGCAGATCAACAATAATTCGGTCTGGCCCACCAATACTGGATACTTTGGGGCTAATATTACCGTTTGTTGCTACAATTAAGCGATCTCCGCTGAAGCTGATGCCTTGAAGTTCTGTCAAACCATCCGGGACTGGTGCCTCGACGGGGTCACTGTCACCTTCCGTTTCAACTACGGGAGGAATACTAAATAGGCTTACTGTCTTGGTCCCATTGTCCCAGCCAACACGCAGACCCATTCCTTCACCGACGAAGCGTAACGGAACAAGCGTAGTTCCCTGTTTGATTAGTGGGGGCGAATCCAAGTTCACCACGTTTCCATTCACTGTAGCCGCATCTTTGCCAGCCGTCATTTGAATCATGCTGTTGTTTCCTTTTTGAAGCTGGACTGACTGAGTTTCCTTCTCCCACTTCACCTTATAACCCAGGTTCTCGGATACAATTCGAATTGGAACCATGACCGTTTTCCCGATATTCTCTGCAGGTGCACCCGTCTGCTGGTTAATGGTTACACCGTCGAGTACAATTGAGGGAGTGGTGTCTGCATGGGCCATGACTGGGAATAAACACAGGAACAGAAGAAAAACGACTGCTGCCGACCATTTTTTCATACCTCATCCACCATTCTTTTTGTCTTTTGAACATCCGACCTGATTCTCTGCAGCGTAACATCAAAGACGATATGTAACCTTCCATAATCTACTAATCAGTTTATCAGATATTGTCTGATCATCCGGTTACAACGTTGTCATATTTAGTCGGAAATAAGATTAAAAAGCAGATCACATTCAAGAACATAATCTCTTTTACATGAATGTGTATCGATTTGTAGCAGTGATATCATAAATTGACGATATTCCATCTATTAATGTAACTTTTAAGTATACATATATCGGAATAGGAAGTATTACAAAAAAACTGATCATTAGATCAAAGTACTCTTTAAGATGGAAATGAATAATCACACGAGTGTGCTCAAAGAGAGACGCGTTTGGATTATACTCGAATCAAAATTGCTTCCCTAGAACTGAATAATGGCGGAGAGTACGTGTTGAAATATTCAACCAAGAAGGATCAGGACTTCTATGTATAGAGGACTCATTAAGATAATTTACTTCTAAAATTACAAAAAGCCTCTGTCTCATCCACAGGAACAAGGTTCCTTTGGCGAGGCAGAAGCTTTCTGCGTACGATACTTTAATGATTAACCGAACAGTTTTGCCGCGTGGCGTTGTTCGTAAGCAGCGATTTCATCATCATGTTGAAGAGTCAGACCGATATCATCCAGTCCTTGCAACAGGAATTGACGACGGTGCTCATCCAGATCAAAATCGATATGCAGTCCGTATGCATCAGTAATCGTTTTGTTTTCCAGACTTACATTCATCTCATAGCCTTCATGTGTAGCTGTACGTTGGAACAAGTCTTCAACTTGCTCTTCTGATAGCTTGATTGGCAAGATTCCGTTCTTAAAGCAGTTATTATAGAAGATATCTGCATAAGATGGAGCGATGACACAACGGAATCCATAGTCCAAAATCGCCCATGGCGCATGCTCACGGGAAGATCCACAGCCAAAGTTGGCACGTGAGATCAGGATGGATGCCCCTTCATAACGAGGTTTGTTCATTTCGAAGGAAGCATTATTGTTGCCCTCTTCATCGAAACGCCATTCATAGAACAAAAATTGTCCAAATCCGGTACGCTCAATCCGTTTCAGAAACTGTTTCGGAATGATTGCGTCTGTATCTACATTGACCCGGTCTACCGGTGCAACGATGCCTTGTAATGTTTTGAATTCTTCCATATTAAACGTTCTCCCTTCTGTCTGTTATAGATTAGATCGCTGCTTCTGTTTTGAAATTCCAGTCCCGTACGTCCACAAAGTGACCCTTAACCGCTGCTGCTGCTGCCATTGCCGGAGATACCAGGTGCGTACGTCCTCCACGTCCTTGGCGTCCTTCAAAGTTACGGTTGGACGTCGAAGCACAACGTTGTCCTGGCTTCAATACATCCGGGTTCATCGCCAGACACATACTGCATCCCGCATCACGCCATTCAAATCCGGCTTCCGTAAAGATTTTATCCAAACCTTCTTGTTCAGCCTGAATTTTAACACGTCCTGAGCCTGGTACAACAATTGCTGTAACCTGACTGGATACCGTGTGACCTTTAGCCACTTGTGCTGCTGCACGCAGATCTTCGATCCGTCCATTGGTGCAAGAACCGATAAATACATAATCAATTGGAATCTCGGCGATTGGTGTTCCCGGTTCAAGTCCCATATATTCAAGCGCTTTTTCAGCCGCTTTGCGTTCGTTTTCTGTAGGCAATTCAGCCGGAACAGGAACTTTCGAAGAAATGTCGGTTCCCATACCTGGGCTTGTTCCCCAAGTTACTTGCGGAATCAATGTCTCCACATCAATTTCAACCACATGGTCGAACTCCGCACCTTCATCTGTTACAAGCTGTTTCCAACCCTCTACAGCTTCATCAAACTTCGCATCCACTGGTACGTATTCACGTCCACGCAGATATTCGAATGTTGTTTCATCCGGAGCGATCAATCCTGCTCTTGCTCCACCTTCGATGGACATGTTGCAGACCGTCATACGCTCTTCCATGCTCAACTCACGGATGGATTCGCCTGTGTACTCAATAACATAACCTGTTGCAAAGTCTGTACCGTATTTGGCGATGACTGCGAGGATCATATCCTTCGCGGTTACACCCGGGTTACGTTTGCCGACAAAACGAACTTCCATCGTTTTGGCTTTTGCTTGTTGCAAACATTGAGTTGCCATAACGTGCTCAACTTCACTTGTTCCGATTCCGAATGCCAGTGCGCCAAACGCACCGTGTGTGGACGTATGACTGTCACCACATACAATCGTTTTACCCGGGTGAGTCAGACCCAGTTCAGGTCCCATAACGTGCACAACGCCTTGATCAATGCTGTCCAGATCATACAATTTCACGCCGAAATCACGGCAGTTTTGTGAAAGTGTATCAATTTGTTGTTTGGAGATAGGATCTGTAATGTTGAAACGGTCTTTGGTTGGAACGTTGTGGTCCATTGTCGCAAATGTCAGCTCAGGGCGACGAACTTTACGTCCACTGAGACGAAGACCTTCAAATGCCTGTGGAGAAGTTACTTCATGTACCAGATGCAGATCGATATACAGAATGCTTGGTTTGCCTTCTTCTTGATGAATTACGTGATTTTCCCAAATTTTCTCAAACATCGTTTTTTTACTCATCATTTTCACCTCATTATAAGTTCGGTCCTTGGAAGAGCCTCTGTTTTCTTTAAAAAGTGAAGCTCTTGAATGACATAAATATATCACCCTGTCCTTCATTGTTCCAAGATATAATATCTATAGATGTAATAGGTTTAACCTATAATGAGAGAAAGACAAATAGACCAATGCTCATCGCAGAGGTTTTTATTGATAACAATTATCATTATCATATAAGTCTTATACTACGTTCCCGCTTATTCGCTGTCAATGCTTTTTATCTAGAACATAAAAAAACAGCCCTGAATCCAGAGCTGCTTTCCTAGTTTCTGTTATGAAATGAAAATTATCATATCAACGCCTTCTATGAGAGTACTTGTCCTACTACTGTATTACAAGCCGTTATTCGCAATCACATCTTTGTACCAAGAGAAACTCTTCTTGCGTTTTCTCTCCAGTGTTCCATTGCCGTCATTATCCTGATCTACATAAATAAAGCCATATCGTTTCTCCATCTCTGAAGAAGAATAACTAATCAGATCAATTACTCCCCAACTGGTATAGCCGAGCAGTTCAACACCGTCCAGAATCGCCTCATGCATCTGTTCAATGTGAGAGCGGAAGTAATCAATACGATAATCATCCTGAATGCTACCATCAGCTTCAATCGTGTCTACCGCCCCAATTCCATTTTCAACGATAAACAAAGGCACCTCGTAACGACTATACAGTTCATTCAGTGAGATGCGCAGACCTACCGGGTCAATCTGCCAGCCCCAATCATTCGTTTGCAGATACGGGTTCTTCACCCCTCCAGTTGTATTGCCACTCACCTGCTCCAATCGGTCGCCATCCACACTTGATACCAGGGACATATAATAACTGAATGAGATAAAGTCCACAGTGTGTACTTTCAGAATCTCTTCATCCCCCTCAAGCATATCCAGGTTAATCCCTTTTTCGGCAAAAAATCTCTTCGTAAAGTACGGATACGCTCCACGCACCTGTACGTCCGTGAACATAAGATTGAATTGATTATCCCGGGAAGCAACGAGTACGTCTTCGGGATTACATGTATGGGCATACGTCGTCAGTTTGGTAAGCATACATCCAATTTGGGAACCGGGAATGATCTCATGACAGTATTTCACTGCGAGTGCACTCGCTACAAATTGATGGTGTAACCCCTGATATACGGCCTGCTCCACATTTTCGAAACGCTCCGGAACAATACCACCACTCGTAAACGGATGGCGAACAATGCTGTCAATTTCATTAAATGTAATCCAATACTTCACTTTGTCCTTATAACGGGTGAACACGGTTTTGCAAAAGTGAACAAAATAATCGACGACTTTCCGATCCGTCCATCCACCATGGTGATTCACCAGATACATCGGCATCTCATAATGGGACAACGTAATCAATGGTTCGATCCCTTGTTTCAGCATGCCATCAATAACACGGTCATAGAACTGTAAACCGGCTTCATTCGGCTCTGTTTCGTTGCCATTCGGGAAAATTCGTGTCCATGCAATGGATAGTCGCAACGTTTTGAGTCCCATCTCCCCAAACAGGGCGAGATCCTCCTCGTAACGGTGGTAAAAATCAATGCCTCTGCGTTTCGGATATTCTCTGTCCGAGGTAGACTCCATCGCTGTTTTGATCTGTTCTTCATTGATCGCATTATGCTTTTTATACTCACTCTTGGCTACACCTTTTCGATAGATAGCAATGTCGGCTGTAGACAGACCTTTGCCATCCACATTCCACGCTCCTTCTGCCTGATTGGCAGCAATCGCTCCTCCCCATAGAAAATCTTCTGGAAACGTTCTTGTTGTATTGGTCATTGTGTATTCCTCCTTGGATTATCTCTGTGACTCTTTGATTCTTGCTCAATTGCGACTCATGACCCGATTGATATGAATAATCAAATACATCATCTCTTCATTGGAGATCGTATGTTCAAACCGGGCTTCAATATAATCCCTGATTAGCAGTACGCAGGCTTCTTCCTGCGGGTATTTATTCGCGATCTGCTCAAAGAGCTCATGATTCTGCGTGTTTAATGTTTTATGCTCAAAAAGCCGTTGAATAAAAAACTGCAAATGGGTCAAAAAGCGTGAATAGTTGATGCTGTGTGTGTCCAGCTGCACTTGATAGTGAATTTTGATAATATTGAGTACATCCTTGACGGTATTAGTCATCATCATGACCTGATTCATATTGTCATCATTCTGCTGCGCATTAACGAGATGAAAGGCAATATTCGCCGCTTCCTCTTCAGGCAGGGAGAGTCCAAGCTGTTTTTGAATGAGAGACAGACCATGCAACCCGATGCTGAACTCCTGCGGATAGAACTTTTTAACTTCCCACAACATTCGGTTCTGGATCGTCATATTGTCCTTGAATCGCTTCATGGCCATATACAGATGATCCGTTAATGCGACATAGAGATGATCACTCAGATGGCGGGACAATGTATGTTTGGCATGGGAGATGATTTCATCAGCCAGAATCAGATATTCTTTTGGCGTTTCCTTCATCAGAGCGGTGAGATCCGAAGAGATCGTTTCATTTTCAAGGACATAGATCTTCTCGATCTCATCCTCGCCCACGACATCTCCCGGTTTGCTCCTGTAGCCGATGCCCTTTCCCATCACAATAATTTCCTTGTCATCCTCACCACGTCTGGCAAGAACAATGCTCGAATTTAGTATTTTTATGACTTCCATATCAGGCTGCCTGCCTTTCATTCATATTTCAGCGAGTTATAACACCGTAATTAATGGTTTCCCCGGTCCTGTTGTCGCCGCAGTTTCATTGCCCAGTATCTCCAGATAATCCGATGAATTGGTCACAATTACAGGGGTCGTAGTGTCATAACCTGCGGCTTGTATAGCTTCAAGATCAAATTCGATCAGGAGCTGACCATGAGAGATCTGTTCTCCTTCGTTCACTTTTACATCAAAATGCTGGCCTTTCAGTTTCACCGTATCCAATCCGACATGAATCAGAAGTTCTACCCCCTCTACCGATCTCAGACCGATGGAATGTTTGGTACGGAACACCGTCTCAACAGTACCATCAAACGGGGCAAACACCTTTCCAACGCTTGGCTGAATGGCCATACCTTGCCCCATGGCTTCTTGCGAGAAGGCCTCGTCCTTCACCTCTCTTAATGGCAGAACTTTACCTTCCAGTGGAGCAAAAACGATCTTTTTCGATTTGATCCCTGTGGATGGCTGGATTTCAGATTCGCCTCTCGCTTTGTTGGTAGGACTGCCTGCCATCGACACTGCTGTTGGAACAACATCCTGAAATCCAATGACATATACGGCGACAAACGCAACAATGGCAGAGATCAGCATGGTAATGATCGCATAGATAATATTCATATGATCTTCACTGATAAACATAGGCATAGATGCAATCCCCGGACCCACGGCAGCATATGCCTTGAGATTCACAATACCTGCGAACAACCCAGCGACTCCGGCGCCGATCATGCAGGCAATCAGCGTTTTCTTGAGCCTTAAATGTACACCGTACAGAGCAGGTTCCGTGATACCGAATACACCTGAAATTCCTGCAGACAAAGCGACTTGTTTAAACTTCGTGTCTTTAGTTTTGAAAGACACCGCCAATGCGCCTGCTCCCTGTGCCATATTGGAAGCCAGCATCGCGACCAGTACCAGTGTCTCGTATCCAGGTGAAGCCAGTGCTGCGAAAATAATGGGATAAAATACTTTATGCATACCGAACATGACAATCAGAGGCATCAGAACAGCCATAATCACAACAGTCAACCATCCAATTTTGTCCTGAATCCAATAAATTACGTTGGACATTCCCGTTCCGAGATACATCCCCAGAGGTCCAAGTACAATCAGGGCAACTGGAGCAACAATGAGAATAACAATCAAAGGTTTAAGGAAAATTTTGACCGGTCCTGGTGAGATCTTGTCCGCGAACTTTTCAATGTAAGACATGAACCAGACTGTTAAAATAATCGGTACCACAGACGTTGCATATTGAACGGAAGCAACAGGTATGCCAATAAAGGACACTGGATCCTCACCGCCAAGCAGACCAATCATATTGGGGTGTAACATGATGCCACCGAACAAGACGGCAACAAAGGGATTCGTTTTGAATTTATTAGCACTCGAAAAGGCCAGTAGAATCGGCAGAAAATAAAAAGCCGCATCAGACATGACACTTAAAACGGTATATGTTTGGCTCTCTTTGGACATTAAACCGGTCACAGTGGCTAGCAGCAACAGGGCCTTGAGCATCCCCGAGGCAGCAATGGCCGGAATAATAGGCTGGAATATGCCTGCAATGACACTGGCAAAGGTATTAAACAAACCTTTCGGACTGTAATCCGCTTTTGGCTTTTCCTGAACTTCACCAGATGGCTGGGTATCGACCATCTTGGCAAGTTCATTGTAGACGTACGTGACGTCATTACCGATAATAACCTGATATTGTCCGCCGCTATTCACTGCGCCAATAACACCATCAAGGCTCTTAATTTCTTGGGTCTTCGCCATATCCGGATTCTTCAGGGTAAGTCTGAGCCTGGTAGAGCAATGAATTAACGTGTTGATATTATCATTGCCACCGACCAGCTCCATAATCGATTGGGCTAATTGTTTGTGATTCATGGTGCACCTCCGTTTCTTAATGGGAACAAAAAAAGACCTAAAAAGGGTAGGAAAAGAGAAACTCTTCCCACCCAATCTAGGTCTTGCCTGCCGAACAGTAACACGCCATCGTTGGATGAATGTTATTCAATTATATGAACGAAAAAGAATATGAACAATTGAAATGATTCTGTGCTAACACTTGAAACTGGTACACATGAAAACGTTGATTTTGTTTTACCCGGGTAAGTGGTTCTTATTAAGCGTTTTCAAAATTAGTATAGCAACTCTTCTGATGGAGTGCAAGCGGTTAAGCGAAATTAATGATTTCTTCATCTGTAATGATATAATGGTGGCATAACGAAAGGAATGACCGATGACGATGGAATTCAGACAACTTCAATATACGCTGCAAATTGCGGCCGAACGCAATTTCTCCCGGGCAGCAGAGAAGCTGCATATTGCCCAACCTTCATTAAGCCAGCAATTATCCAAATTGGAAAAAGAATTAGGTGTACTGCTGTTTCAGCGTAATACAAGTACCGTGGAGTTAACCCATGCGGGTGTTACGTTTGTCGAGCAAGCCCAGAAGATCGTAGATGCCGTGGAGCTATTGCGTCAGGAAATGTCCGATATCTCCCAGCTTCGCAAAGGTAAAGTCGTTGTAGGCAGCATGCCGATCACGGGATCACACCTGCTCCCACACGTGCTTCCTGCGTTTCAACAAGCTTATCCCGAGATTGAGGTTACCTTATTGGAAGACTCCGGGCTTACACTTGAGAAATTGACAGCAAGCGGCAAAGCAGATCTCAGTCTGTTATCTCTTCCTTTACAAGAGCCAAGTCTCGCCTACGTTGCCATTGGAGAGGAAAAGATTGATCTGGCAGTTCCCCCGAATCACCCTTTGGCACGCAGGGCAGATCCGGAACATCCGCTTCCTGTGCGAATTGAAGAGCTTCGTGATGAACCGTTTGTTGTATTGAAAAAAGGGCAGGGCTTCCGCAAACTTACATTTGATCTCTGTGAGCAGGCTGGTTTTGATCCCCAAGTTGTGTTTGAAAGCACCAATATTGAAACTGTTCAGTCGCTGGTCGCCACAGGTATGGGTATTACCCTGGTTCCACGCTTTATTGCCCGTGCGCCGCGCAGTGAGTTCGTGCCTGTGTATGTGCCACTTGCTGAGCCTACTCCCAGCAGAACACTTGTTGTGGCTTATCGTCAAGGCAGAGTGCTGTCGAAGGCAGCCGAAGCATTCATCCATACGTTTCAACAAACCGTGACCGAACTGTCAAAGGGAGACTAATAAATTTCTCCTATGGGTATGGGTACATTTCATACTGAACCAAAACAAAGGGGCTGTCTCAAAAGCCCTGAAAAGCGTATCGGCAAAAAGAAATAACACTCATAGGTTCAAAAAAGGACAAAGCAGAGGTTTATCCTGCTT
>NZ_JAGIKV010000023.1 GCF_017874615.1 Paenibacillus xylanexedens | reverse complement strand
AGCTCTGAAATGGTGGTTCTTACTTTCCATTTTAACCTACGATGTGCAGCAATATGGAGGGCTATTTTTGCGGTTACGTTCATCATAGCTAGAATGAAGTAAAGCAGTGGAGGCTCTCTTTCAGTACGTCGAAATGTCGAAATCCAGTGAAGCTATAATGAGTTCCAGATATGCTATAGCTTTGAACATTAGAGTGACGAAGAATGTGTGGGCGGTGTGAATATACATAGGTAGCAGGGTTGGATGCCCTATTTTGTATGGCCTGAGCGGAGGATGGATTCTGCCAGCCGATCGGCTGCATCGGCTGTGGAGATCGCAGATTGCGTAGCCTCTGCGTATACCTTGCTCAGCGTGCCTGCAATCCCCGCCACTTTTTGGCGGATTAGGTCAGGCCCGGCGCCTTCCAGCTCGTAGGCGGTGGAGATGATTCCGCCTGCGTTGAGCACATAATCAGGCGCGTACAGGATGCCGCGCTCCTGCATGCGGCCTGCAACCAGCTGTCGTTCACTCAGCTGGTTGTTGGCCGCCCCGGCAACGATGGAGCAGCGCAGCTCCTCCACCGTTGCCGGGGTCAGTACGCCCCCTAGGGCACAGGGGGCGAAGACCTTGCAGTCAGCGGCGTGGATATGGGCCGGATCGGCCGAGATGGTGCCGCTGAACTGCACAAGGGCACGTTGTACACGCTCCGGTACAACGTCTGCCACAATGAGCCGTGCCCCGGCTGCATGCAGGTAACGGCACAGGGCATGCCCGACCTTGCCCAGTCCCTGGACGGCAACGGGAATGCCCTGCAAAGATGCAATGCCTTGCTGGCGCAGCGAGGTCACAATGCCGATGTGTACGCCGTAGGCGGTCATCTCGGCAGTGAAATCATCCTGCGCCCCAAGCGAACCCGTGGTGTCCGTCACGTGTGCGGTCTCCAATCGGATCTGGTCCATGTCTGTCGCCGTGGTACCCAGATCAAGACCGGTCACGTACCGTCCGTTCAGCCGCTCCAGACAACGACCCAGTGCGCGAAAGCTCTGCGCCCGCTTGGATACGTCTGTATCCAGACTTTTATCTTGTGGATGTGTCATCTCATCAGCGGCGACTTTCTGTTCAGCGGCAGCGCCTTTTTGCTGATCTACCCCTAGATCTCCAGCGACCTGCTCACCACTATGAGATCCGCAACCATCCTCATCCGGTTTTGTATTCTTCACAAAAGGCACATTCCATATGACCACTTTCCCGCCACCATACGGCAGTCCGGAGATTGCATTTTTGTACGTCATGCCTTTGGCAAGCTTTACAGCATCCCGAACAGCTTCTTCCTCGGACGCATACGTCCAGTAGCGGCATCCGCCGAGCGCAGGTCCAAGGACCGTGTTATGAATGGCAATGACCGCCCTCAATCCACTATCTGCATCATGGCAAAAAATGAGTTCCTCCATGCCTTCCCGCTCCATCTCCTGCCATAGTTGCATGACGGCACCCCCTTTTTGTTTTGACCCATCCATCCTGGTTTTGACCTGATATCCTGTGCCAGCGTGCTTGGCTTTATGATGATACAGCATATTCAAAGACCACCGTTTTCGACCCTGGGACCTCTGCCGGGTTGATAATCGTTACAAACGGTTCTATAATTGCAGTTCCGGCATGCCAGAGAGCAGAAAATGCCTACGGATTTACATTCAACCGTTTAGAATGAGGGCATAACGTCCAATGATGGAGATAGAGCGAACATACAGGAAGCATAGATGAAACGAAATCGTCGAGTATATGCAGCAAAGGGCCAATTCCGTTGTGAGGGCCAGGAAAGAGGGATTGTGATTGTTTAAAATATTGGTATTTATCTTTTTGATCCAGATTGTGTACGTATCCGCTTATACACTCCGGATGATTCTGACACTCAAAGGCCAGAAATACATCGCCGCACTGATTAGCATGGGTGAGATTGTGATCTATGTGCTCGGTCTGAATCTGGTACTCAAGTATCTGACCCAGCCTTCTGCTTTAATCGTCTACGCGGTGGGTTACGGACTCGGTGTGTTGCTCGGAGCCTGGATTGAAGAAAAGATTGCACTCGGTTACGTTACCGTTAAAGTCATCTGTAACCAGATGGGTAGCAATGTCGCGAATGCCCTCCGCGATAAAGGGTTCGGTGTTACTGCATGGGTGGGTAGTGGACGTGACGGGGATCGGCTTGTGATGGAGATTCTGGCAAAACGTAAAAACCAGAAATTGCTCTACCAGACGATTCTCGATCTGGACCCCAAAGCATTTGTCATTACCGTGGAACCCAAACAGTTCCATGGCGGCTTCTGGACACGTTCCATTAAAAAGTAGAATTGAGCAGGTCTGCAGCAGATGCAGTCCTGCTTTTTTGGTTTCATTTTATCCGACGCCTTCATGTTGCCACGATATATCCCTGAAACCTTACTCCCCAAGTTAACTCTGTACGATTCAAGGTTGCTTACAGTACAATTCCTTGCTGTACCAGCCATTCCCGTCTACATGTGAGATAGGGATTATTGTTGTAATCGCTTTCAACATTTACATTGATAACATGTCCTTCGTAACACGGCATGGCAGCGATGGACGAATGTCATCATCATATATTGGGAGGAATGGAATCGATGAAATCTAAATTACGAAGCTTATGCAGCACAGCCTTGGCTCTAACGTTGGGGTTAACTTTATTGTCCGGCCCGGCAAGTGTGCAGGCAGCGGGTAACGCAGACTACAATCTTACAGGCTTCTCCCAAGGGAACGCGGGCGGCGGCATCATTAGCGAATCAAACACAGCCACGTATAAGAAAGTGTATAATGCCACCGATCTGGCACTGGCTCTGAAAAAGAACTCCGGCGTCAAAGTCGTTGAGATCATGAACGATCTGAATCTGGGATGGAATGAAATTCCGAGTACAGCGCAGACTTCTCCTTTTGCCAAGCATAATGATGCGTTGACGCATCCCGTATTAAAACAGACCGGTGTCAGCAAGCTCACGATTGACGGTTTCAATGGACTCACGATTTTCTCCGCCAATGGCTCCAAAATCAAACACGCTGCGATCAGCGTGAAACGAAGCTCAAATGTCATCATCCGCAACCTGGAATTTGATGAGTTATGGGAATGGGATGAATCCACCAAAGGTGATTACGACAAGAACGATTGGGATTACATCACCCTGGAGGAGAACAGCAACGTATGGATTGATCACTGCACATTTAATAAAGCCTATGACGGACTTGTCGATTCGAAAAAAGGAACCAGCGGCGTGACCATCTCCTGGTCCCTCTTCAAAGGGGATGACGGCAGCTCGAACAGCTGGGTTACCCAGCAGATTAACGAATTGGAAGCAAATAAGGCTTCCTATCCCATATACAACTACCTTCGCAGCAGTGCTGTAGGTCTCAGCAAAGCCGATATTATCGCCATCTCAGGACCCCAAAAGAAAGGACATCTGGTCGGTTCGACCAGCCTGGAATCAGCTAACGCCAACCTGTCCATGACGCTGCACCATAATCTCTACAAAGATATTCAGGATCGGATGCCACGCCTGCGTGGCGGCAACGCACATGCATACAACATCGTGATGGATTCGACAGGGGCACGTGCCTCTAAAGCCAAAATTACAACGGCGATGGCAACAGCGATTGCGTCCAAAGGTTATAAGTTCGATATCATTGGCAATGGGGCAATCTCCACAGAGAGCGGAGCCGTATTGGTCGAGAAATCAGTTATCAAGGACGTTCTGTATCCTGTTCGCAACAATCAGACCGATCCGGCAGACCCAACCTATACCGGCAAAATCAGAGTGACCGATACTATGTATTCTTTGGATGGAAGCTCATTCCGTGGCAGCAGTGATACGTCTGGCAGCCCGTTGGCGCCAATCCCGGCCGTGGTGAAATCGTTCTCCTGGAACGGTTTCTCGACCCTTCCTTACAGCTATACAACGGATGATCCATCCACGTTGAATGCACGACTCACGGCTTCCAATGGCGCGGGTTCCGGTAAATTGACCTGGTCCAAGGACAATTGGTTGAAGACAAGTTATTGATATCAGAGTAACCGGTTGCTTTTCATTCTTCAAACAAGGAAAAGAGTGCTCCTGCAGCTTCGATAGCCGGGAGTGCTCTTTTTATATAATTTAGCTCTATAGACAGCCATTAATACAAATTCACCTTGTAATTTTACTTACCGGTAAATATAATTACTAGAATTGACCAATAAGGATGGTGAAGCAGCTTGGATGTATGGATATATTCTGCACTTACTCTTGTTTATTTGATACTTGTTGTTTGGATGGCCATCGATTTAACCCAGAGGAAGCAATGGCTCGCGTATTCCAGTTTTCAGCTATTCGTAGCGTTCAGCTTGGCATATGACAATGGAATTATTGCTGTAGGTAATTTGATAGGGGATGGGGAAGTGTTAATGGTCCTCAGTAGCCTTCGATTTTGGCTACATGCCTTTGCTACCCCTACCCTTATTCTTGTTGGCTACCATATCTTGCGCAGCTCAGGTGCCAAGTTTGCCAATAGAAGTATAACGAGTGTGGTAGCATGGCTGATAAATTTAGGTTTGGTTATCTACCAGATTGTAGGTTTTACTTTGTCCGAGGTTAAAAATCTCAAAGTTATAGAAGAGTATGGAGTACTGAGATATATGGCAGAAGGTCATGGAGGTCCGCCGATGATGGTGATCATCGTGGGGATTGTTCTGTTATTTGTTAGCCTGGTCGTTCTTTTCAAACATAAATGGGTTTGGCTGTTTGTTGGAACTGCCTTGTTGTTTGTAGGGCAGTTAATCTCCCTGCCAGTGGAAACCGGTACTTTAACCAATGTGTATGAGCTGATCCTCATCCTCTCGATTTGGAGAACGACTACATTTTTGATGGATTCAACAGATCATCGCCGTCGTTAAGCTCTAATGCATCAGAAAAGACTGGCCAGTAAGATAAAGGCCAGTCATCTGTGTTCGTTTATTTCATTTTTTTATTCAAATATCCATAGTATCTGATGAGGCAGACACAGTACTCACCGAGTCACGATAGATGATGTTGCCTTTCACATGTACACGGCCGAAACTGCGGTTTGGGTTGTCGACCTTTTTGAGCATGGACTGAACTGCCGTGCGTGCCATCTGTTCCACATCTACTTCAACAGTTGTCAGCTTGGGATCGGATAGCATCGCATAGATATCATTATCAAAACCAACAACAGAGCATTGGCCAGGCACCTGAATATCCATTGAAGTCAGTTTCTGAACGAGCAGATGAGCGACCTGATCACAGTTGCATACAAAGGCGGTTGGCAGCTGTTCCGGCAGATCAATCTCAATAAACGTACCCCGTTCATCCCGATCATTCAGAACCAGATCCGGATTCATCGGCAAGCGATGTTCCAGCAAGGATTTGTAGTACCCGAGGAATCGGTCCTGGATGCTGCTCGTGGAATACAAGTTCCCTACATAAGCAATGTTACGGTGGCCCTGCTGAACCAGATAGTTCGTCAGCTCATAGGCAGCGTAGAAGTTATCGGTAACAACGGAATCGATGTCCGAATGTTCATCGTAGAAGTCGAGAAACATTTTGGGAACTTCCATCGATCGCACCAGTTCAATATACTCTTTGCTGATCTGTCCGAGCACGATGAAACCATCGACCTTGTTGTCACTGTACAGCTTGGGCAACGTTAATTCTTCCTCATCCTCCACATTCAGAATGTGCAGAATGCCGTAGTAGCCCTGTTCCTCCAGATGTTTGGTGATGCGCTGGAACACGCGTACATAGAACGACTGCGTAGGTCCGGTAAAACGCTCCGGGATAATTACGCCAATATTATGGGTTAAGCCTTCCTTCATCGAACGGGCAGCAGCATTATACCGATAGCCCATTTCAACAGCAAGCACTTTAATTTTTTCCTTTAATTCGCCACTCACGCCATCTTTATCATTCAATGCTTTCGAGACGGTCACACTGCTGACCCCGAGCCTGTCGGCGATATCCCGCATGGTGATATTGTTCTTCAGTATGGTCGCCTCCTTCAAGCCGGTATAGGCACAATGTGCTGTCATTATGATGAACACTTTCTTCCAACATAATAACAATCCATATCAGTATACATCGTTACCCACTTGGAATAAAGCAAATCCGGCTGTTGTTTCGCTAATTTTCAGCACATTGCAGGTTTCCCTGAGAGGACGCTCTACCGATGTTACGTTAATTGTTTCTGTAAAAGCTTCTCATTCTGTTCAATCAGCTGACCCCGCTGGCTGGCACAGTCCAAGGAACGATATGGATCAGCCGGTGTATTGAACGTATAATCGACCAGTTTCTCGAGAGTCGTTGTTGCCACATGACAGCGGGTATCGCTGGAAGCGTAATAGATAAAGACTTCTTCCTTCTCATTGACCACAGCACCGTTGCAGAAAATAACATTGGATACATCGCCTACACGCTCGTCGTCATAAGGGGCAATGAAGTGGCCGCCCGGCTTGGCGATAATACGCGCCGGATCGTTCAGATCCGTAGCAAAGGTGTATAACACATAACGCAGGCCTGCCGCGGTGTTCCGAACTCCGTGAGCAATGTGAATCCAGCCATGATCCGTCTTGAGCGGAGCAGGGCCTTGACCGTTTTTGACCTCATAGACCGTATGATATTGCCGTTCGTCGATAATGGTCTCTTCATGAATGACAGGGTTCAAGATATCCTCACACAGACCAAAGGCGATTCCGCCGCCACTGCCTGTGGAGATGAATCCATCCTGTGGACGGGTGTAGAAGGCATATTTTCCATCCACGAATTCCGGGTGCAATACGACATTACGCTGTTGAGGGGAATTGGTGGTGATGTTGGGCAACCGTTCCCAGCTTGTAAGATCCCGTGTACGGACCAGTCCTGCCTGTGCAACTGCGCTGGATGTATCAAATGCAGGAGCCTCTGGGTCTTTGCGTTCCGAGCAATAGATGCCATAGATCCAGCCATCTTCATGTTGAACAAGGCGCATATCATACTGATTGGTTTCATCCGCATCAATATCTTCCCAGACCAATGGTTTACCCGTGAAACGGAATCCGTCAATTCCATTGTCACTCTCGGCGAGCGCAAAGATTGATTTACGATCCAATCCTTCCGTTCGGATGACCATGATGTATTTGCCATTGAAATAGATGGCTCCCGGATTCAGTGTTGCGTTAATGCCCAGGCGTTCCATGAAATGCGGGTTTGTCGTCTCATTCAGATCGAATCTCCAATGCAGTGGTACGTGATGGCGAGTGATAACCGGATATTGGTACCGATCATATATGCCGTTGTAGAAGGAAGAATTGATATCATTAGGGCGAGTAAGCAGCTGTTCCTGTTTCTCCAATAACTCCTTGTATTTGGGGTGTATCATTCTGATCCCATCCTCTCAATTAGTTCAATACAGAATCTGCTATTGTGATACGGGCATTTCCACGGTCCGGCAATTTCGCTCTGATCCGGTATACCGTTTCCGTCAACCGACCAGTACCATTCCCCACCAGCGCGCTGATCAATGATGTTTTCTTTTGTATAGGTCCACAAGCGTTCCACTCTCTCCAGAAACAATGGATCACCTGTACGCTGATACGCGTTATAGAAACCGACCATCGCCTCGGCCTGAACCCACCAAATTCGCTTCTCATCGATATGATCACCTTCTTGTTCATTTAACAGGGAACCATCCGCATTCACGGCCACATTGGAGATGTTATAGGCGATATCCGTTACCATCGCAGCATACTCCAGATGTTGTTCCATCCCCAGAACTTTCAGTGCTTCGTCAATCAGCCAGCTGGCTTCAATGTCATGTCCGAACGAGCGCAGGTCAATGATGGATTCCCACTGTTTGTTGAAAAATACCCCGAGAAACTTGGTGTCTTGGTCATACACACGTTCATATAGAATCCCGAGCAGGCGTTCCAGCGCCGCCTTCACTTGTTGATCCGGCCACACGCGATAGAGCGTGGTGTAGGCCTCTAATACATGGATATGCGTATTCATTGTGTAATCCGCAATCACCCCGTTTTCGCTCAGCATTTCATTGGGCTGTTCCTTCCATGTGCGATCAAATTGTTCCTTGTACGCAGGTAGTTCGGCATCCAGACCTTTGTCCTCGATTAGAGCAAAAAGCGTTTTCGCAAGTTCCAATGCAGAAGCATCCTCGGTTGCACGATAGTACTCACTGAGTGAATACACGCCGAATGATTGCGTATACACATGTTTGCTCGTATCCAGTGCTTCCCCTGTGTAATCTACCATCCAGTACATGCCGCCATAATCAGTATCCATCACATGGTCAGCGAGAAAACGATAGGCGTGCTCCGCGTGATCCCGCCATCTTTCGTTTCCGGTTACCCGATAGGCTGCTGCAAAAGTCCAAAGTTGCCGTGCCGTGGCGATCCCGCCTTTGGGCGCCTGTTGATTCACTTGAAGATCATTGCCAACCCAGCCGTAGAATCCACCGTCGGTTGTATCTTTTAGGTTGGACCAGAAGGGTAAAATCTGCTTCTCCCAATGCGCCTTAATCTCAGATTGAAGTTCGGTTGTTTTTGTATTCATAAGTGAGCGCTCCTTCAAAATAGTGCATCAATCTAATTAAATTAAGTTAACGGTAACTTTATTAAACAATATTAGTGCCCTGAAAAACAGATGTCAACGAAATGCATCGCAATTTTTCTTGTTAAGTTATGAATAAATGAATTGACAGGTAAGCGTTACCATAATAGAATTCATCTTGTAACCTTAACGATAACTTAATTAACTTAAGAGAGGGGTCGAAACAATTGAGAAAAAACAAAGGTTGGATGATGTTGCTGACGATGCTGCTCATCACTTCACTACTTGCTGCATGTTCATCCGGAGGTGGATCTTCGCAGGCAGGGGAGGAGATCAGCACAGATCCGGCAGATATCAAAGGTGAAATAACCTTTCTGACGCAACGGACAGATATTGTGGATACCGTGTTCAAAGGCTACGCAGCAGAGTTCAACAAGGAATATCCTGATGTCAAAGTTAACTTTCAGGCACTAGCTGACTACGAAGGACAAGTGAAGATCCGTATGAGCACCAAGGATTATGGTGACGTACTGATGATCCCGACCAGTGTTCCGATCGCGGATATCCCGGACTTTTTCGAGCCGCTCGGCACGTATGATGAATTGAAAGACAAGTACACCGCCATTGAAGAACGCATGGTGGATGGTCAGGTATACGGTATCCCTACCGTGATCACGTTCTCCGGAATTATTTATAACAAACAGGTCTTCAAAGACGCAGGCGTTACCGAATTGCCAAAAACACCGGAGCAATTCCAGGCTGCGCTTCAATTGGTCAAAGACAATACAGATGCGGTTCCGCTCTACACCAACTATGCATCCGGCTGGGCTCTCACCCAATGGGAATCGGATCTGCCAACCGTTGCAGGCAGTGTGGATTACGTTAACGTGGACCAACCGAACACAGATGAGAACTTTGTGCCTGGTCAGCCGCACTATGAACTGTACAAAGTCCTCTATGATGCTGCCAAGAACGGTCTAATCGAGAAAGATCCAACAACAACCGACTGGGAAAGCTCCAAAGCGGATCTCGCCAAAGGCAAAATTGCCACGATGGCACTTGGCTCTTGGGCCATCACGCAGATCCAAGGCATGACGGATACCCCGGACGATATCGGATTCTTACCTTTCCCAACCAATGCGAGTGAGGTTGTGGTTCCGCTCTCCGCCGACTATAACATCGGCATGAACGTGAACAGTGAGAACAAACCTGCTGCCAAAGCTTGGATTGACTGGTTCCTGGCGAAATCGAATTACGCAGTTGAACAGGGTGGTGGTATGGATGCAGACAAGAATGCTGAATTGCCACCGATTTTGGATCAATATAAAGATGTGAAATTCTCCACGCTTACACCTGCCAAAGAAGGTCAGGAAGGTCTGGTCGACAAGATTGATAACGAAGGCGAAATCGGTCTCTGGCAGCCTGACTTCAAGAAACGCATTATCGAAGCAGGTATTGGGAACCGCAAGGAATCGTATGACGACATCATGAAAGATCTGAACGACAAGTGGGTCAAAGCAAGAGCAGAACTCACGAAATAATTGGATTAACGTAAGTGGATCAGGTGATGAATGGACTGCGGGGATATAGGAATCCATATATGAATGGAGCATGGAATATGTGGTATTTGAAAGCATGGTACCCATGCTCTTCCCCGGCAGTTATTCCGCAGGAATTCCATTGGACGGGAGTCTTTCGATATATAGGCGGGAAAACCGCTTGGAGGTGTGGAGAGCATGAAGTACTTAAAGGTTTCGAATTGGGGCTACTCAGCGCAACGCATATTTATCATCTGTGCCTTCTCAATTATTCCGCTGGCGTTGCTGTTCACGTTTGCATACTTACCTGTCATCAACATGTTCAAATACAGTTTCACCGATTGGAACGGATACAGTAAAAGGTTTGATTATGTTGGCTTTGAGAACTACACACGCATATTCAGTGATCCCGAATACTTCAAAGTATTTATTGTCAGCTTGTACTACTTCGTGGCTACGTTCTTACAGATGGGCTTGGCGCTTTACTTTGCCACGATTCTGAGTTTCAAAGTTCGAGGCAAAAACTTTTTCAAAGGCATACTGTTTTTCCCTTATTTGCTGAATGGGGTAGCCATCGGTTTTATCTTCCTCTTTTTCTTCAAACCGGACGGTACACTCGATATGCTCATGCATGCAGTAGGGCTGGGACAATACACGCAGCTCTGGCTTGGTAATCCGAATATTATCAACGTGTCACTCGCAGGTGCATCGGTATGGAGATACATGGGCTTCAACTTTATCATTTTCCTGGGTGCAATCTCCTCCATTCCGAAGGATGTGTATGAAGCATCCGATATTGATGGTGCCAATCGCTGGCAGCAATTCCGCCACATCATCCTGCCAAGCATTACACGCATCCTGCAGCTCAACCTGATCTTGGCGATTAGCGGCGCAATTAGTGCGTTCGATATTCCATATATCATGACTGATGGTTCCAACGGCAGTATGACATTTGTAATCCAGACGGTTCATTTGGCGTTTAAATATGGCAAGCTGGGACTGGCATCCGCCATGGCTGTGGTACTGCTCTTGATCGTTATTCTCGTTACGCTTGTGCAGCGCGTCACCATGAAAGGGGAGGAATAAACGTGACACAACTCAAATACACCCTTGCGAGCGTGGTTAAATATGCTTCCCTGGTTATTGCGGCGTTTATCGCGCTGTTACCCATCGTGGTCATCCTGTTTGCATCTCTCAAAACGAATGCGGAATACGCTACCAGTAGCCCGCTTGCTCCACCAGCCAACTGGCTGAATTTTGCGAACTATACGAAGGCCTTTGTGGATGGCAACATGCTGGTTGGTTTTAAAAATACAATTATTATCCTGGTCATCTCTATTATCGGTGCAACCTTAACGGGTTCCATGATCGCGTATGTGCTGGATCGGTTCAAATTCAAAGGCAAGAAAATCATGGTCGCGGCATTTCTGCTCGCTACCCTAATTCCTAGTGTTACGACGCAGGTCGCCACATTCCAGATCATCAACGCGCTCGACCTGTTTAACACACGCTGGGCGGCCATCGTGATGTACCTGGGTACAGATATCATCGCGGTTTATATCTTCCTACAGTTCCTGGGCTCCATCTCAAGTGCACTGGATGAATCCGCCATGCTGGACGGCGCGTCGTACTTCACGATCTACTGGAAAATCATTCTGCCACTGCTGAAACCGGCCATTGTAACGGTCATTATCGTGAAGGGTGTGAACATCTATAACGACTTCTACACACCGTTCCTGTACATGCCAAAGACCGATCTGCAGGTCATATCCACCGCCTTGTTCAAATTCAAGGGACCGTTTGGATCGCAGTGGGAGGTCATCAGCGCCGGCATCATGATCGCCATTATTCCAACGATGATCATCTTCCTTTTGTTACAGAAGTACATCTACAATGGCTTCGCGCAAGGCTCAGTTAAATAAAAAAACGAAAGGCTATATGAAATGCATATGAGAATGCACAGGAACGAAGAGGACAGAAAAAAGCTGGAGAAACGGAGGGGGCGCTAAAAGCTTTCTGAAAGAAAGCTCGCTCCGTAAGCATACGCTATAACCGGATTTTCCCCTTTCATAAGGGATCAAAAAAAATCTGGGGATAACGGCGATCGGAAGGTTGTTCTGTCATCAAAGTGGTCTAGTGCAATTTTAAGTATTCATTTCATAAAGCCTAACCGAAGGGAGAAATGAAAAATGTCAGTTGCTGAAACGAAAAACGTACACATTGTTGGGGACGCTTTGCCGAATATGCCTTGGGAGAACAAACCGGAGGGAACGGAAGGCCCGGTATGGAGACATTCGGCGAACCCGGTGGTTCCGCGTAACCCGGTCAAAGGCGTTGCCCGCATTTTCAACAGTGCGGTTGTACCGTATGAAGGAAAATTCATTGGTGTATTCCGCGCCGAAACCGTTAATGGCCGTCCACACCTTCACATGGGCGCAAGCGAAGATGGTCTGGAGTGGACAATTGAAGAAGAGCGCATTGCATTTGTAGATGAAAATGGCGATCCGTTTATGCCGAACTATGCGTACGATCCACGTTTGGTCAAAGTCGAAGACACGTATTACATCATCTGGTGTACAGACTTCTACGGCGCAGCACTGGGTCTGGCCAAAACAGAAGACTTCAAAACATTTGTTCGCCTCGAAAATCCAATGCTGCCGTTCAACCGTAATGGCGTATTGTTCCCGCGTAAAATCAACGATAACTATGTGATGTTGTCCAGACCGAGCGACAGTGGACATACCCCATTCGGAGACATTTTCCTGAGTGAAAGCACGGATCTCGTGTATTGGGGCAAGCACCGTCATGTAATGAGCAAAGGAGGTCAGGGCTGGTGGCAATCGGTCAAAATTGGCGGCGGGCCCGCCCCGATCGAAACGTCTGAAGGCTGGCTGATGTTCTACCACGGCGTCACGGGAACCTGTAACGGTTTTGTCTATAGCATGGGTGCGGTCATTCTGGATCTGGATGAACCGTCCAAAGTGAAATATCGTTCCTCCAACTTTGTGCTGACACCGGAAAAATGGTATGAAGAACAAGGATTCGTTGATAACGTGATCTTCCCATGCGCAACACTGCATGATGCCGAAACTGGACGTATCGCTATCTATTACGGTGCTGCCGACACGTATGTGGGCGTGGCGTACACGACCATCGAAGAGATCGTGAACTATGTGATCGAGACGGATGAAGTTATCGCCGGAGATCATGAAGAGGGCAAGCTGTAATGTATATGGATTATATTAAGGGATTTACATTTGGCTGGATGAATGGCAAGGGTGACTTCCGCAAGCCGGAAGCAAAGGAATCCTTGCGCCTGATGGCAGAACGTACAGGCAGTTCTCATGTTATTTTTGCACTGGCGACACATCAGGATCATCCGCAGGCGGTAGAGGTCAAGTATCGGGGCACACATCTGGTGGAGGATGATGAACTGGTGGACATGATTCGTTATGCCCGTACACTCGGGCTGCGTGTCATTCTGAAGCCCACCGTCAACTGCACCGATGGCACATGGCGTGCACATATTAACTTTTTTGATATCGATGTGCCGTGTGAGCCGAAGTGGAAGGATTGGTTCCGCAGCTACACGGCATTTCAGAAGCATTATGCAGTGATTGCAGAGCAGGAAAAGTGTGAGATGTTCATTGTAGGCTGTGAGATGGTGCAATCTGAGCGTCGGGATCAAGAGTGGCGCGAGGTGATCGTCGGTGTGCGTGAAGTGTACACTGGACTGGTGTCATACAACACGGACAAATATCAGGAAGGTCATGTGAAGTGGTGGGATGCTGTGGACGTGATTTCTTCCAGTGGTTATTATCCCATCGGAGATTGGGAGGCACAGCTGGATCGTATTGAACAGGCGATTGCTCCCTATGGTAAACCCTTTTTCTTCGCGGAAGCAGGCTGTCCCAGCCGTAGCGGATCTGCCCAGGTACCAAACGATTGGGGACTGGAAGGCGAAGTGAGTGCTGAGGAACAGGAGCGTTTCTATGAGGCCATGTTCCGGCATGTCAGTCAGCGTGACTGGGTACGCGGATTTGGTCTGTGGGACTGGAGTGCACATTTACATGACGAGAAGGATGCACTGACCGATGACGGATACGGGGTGTATGGTAAGCCAGCGGAGAAGGTGATTCGTCGGTTCTATGAGAGCATCGCTGTAGAAGTTTAAACGAGAAACAAGAAGGCGTATGTGATGATGAATCTCAGTGATATATCTGCATATGTACTTTCGTGATCTCCATGTTGTGAGCAAGGAATAGCAGATTATAGTTGAGCTTATTTTTTGCAGCTGTGATTCATATTCAGGTCGAGAGGCTCTTCCTCCTATAGGAAGGGCTTTTTTGGCTATTTTAATAACAACACATACAATGTCGAATTATATTGACAAAAGGAGGGCTCCTGCCTATTCTTAATGGATGAATATGATAATCATTATCATAAAATAGAGAAAAGGGGTTCAACATCCATGTCTGTACAACATCGCAAATCTTCGGCCCTCACGCTGGCAACTATGCTCTTGTTGTTATTCGTTATTGTGGGTTGCAGCAATACAGGAAGTGGAGATGAATCCTCATCTGCTGCTTCGGATCAAACGTCTACGAAGTCGATTACGATGTCATGGCCACGTGATATCGGTACAATGAATCCGCATACGTACAATCCTTCGCAATTATTTGCCCAATCCATGCTCTATGAGCCGCTGATCAGTTATCAGAAGGACGGAAAACTGGAACCTGCTCTGGCAGAATCATGGACCATCTCCGATGACGGCAAAGTATATACATTCAAGCTTCGCCAAGGTGTGAAATTCTCAGATGGTACGCCATTTAATGCTGAGATTGTGAAAAAGAATTTTGACGCTGTGATGAAAAATAAAGCTACACATAGCTGGCTGGGCATTGTAGGTGTGCTCGACAAGACGGAGGTTGTGGACGACCATACGTTCCGTATGACACTCACAGAGCCGTACTATCCTGTTCTTCAGGATTTGTCTGTGGTTCGTCCTTTCCGCTTCCTGGGTGAAGCCGGATTCCCGGATGACGGAGATACATCCCAAGGCATCAAAGAGCCAGTTGGAACGGGCCCGTGGATGCTGGCTGATTACAAGCAGGACGAATATGCTGTTTTCAAACGCAACCCGAATTATTGGGGAACCGCACCGAAGGTGGATCAGATTACGGTTAAGATCATCCCTGATGCAGAAACCCGCGTGCTTGCTTTTGAAAAAGGTGATCTCGACCTGATCTATGGTGAAGGTATGATCAGTCTGGATGCGTTCCAACAGCTTCGTGACAACGATAAATATGTGAGTCAACTGTCTGATCCGGTAGGTACGCGAGATCTGCTGCTGAATTCCTCCAATCCGAAGCTGTCTGATCTCAGAGTACGGATGGCGCTCCAGCAAGGGTTTAACAAAAAAGCGATGGTGGAAGGCATCACTCTGGGTCTGGAAGAACCGGCAGATACGGCACTATCCAAAAACTACCCATACACCAATGTTGACCTGAAACCGATCGAATATAACGTGGAACAATCCAAAGCTTTATTGGATGAAGCGGGTTGGAAGATGACTGCGAATGGTAGCGTTCGTGAGAAAGACGGCCAACAGCTTGAATTCGAAATGATTTTTGACAAGACGGACCCGATTCAGAAAGCGATGGCTGAGACCATTCAGGCGGAATGGAGCGAGCTTGGGGTTAAGGTAAACCTCACTGGGCTGGAACTGACGGTACAGATCAAACGTTTGAAAGCTAATGATTTCGACCTGTATTTCTGGTACAACTATGGTGCTCCGTATGATCCACATTCCTTCATTAACGTTGTAGCGAGCCCTGGATTTGGTATCTCTGAGACGCTCAGTGCCTTGCCGATGAAAAAGGAACTGGACGAGCAGGTACATGCCGCACTATCATCAACAGATGAGACGAAACGTCAGGAGCTGTATGGCTCTATCCTGACAACACTTCAGGAACAATCGGCGATTGTACCCATCTCGTATGTTAAGAAAACGGCGGTATATCAGAAGAAAATTTCCAACTTTATTTTCCCGGCAAACCGTGATGAAAATCCGTTCGTAGGCATTGAGTTGGGCAATCAATAATGATCCATGTAGCTTGATAAAAGGGAGGAAGTTTGTTGATCAGTTATATCGGGAAACGAATGATCGCGATCATTCCTATCGTTTTTATCGCTACACTCGTTACCTTTGCGCTTATTCATATTTCACCAGTTGATCCGGCCGAGGCTTATCTGACAGCCGCTCATATCTATCCCACACCGGAACTGCTTGCGCAAAAACGGCATGAATTCGGTCTGGATCAGCCCTTGTTAACCCAATATGCGCATACGATTCAGAAAATTGCCAAGCTCGACTTCGGTACTTCGTATCTCACCAACAAACCCGTATGGGATGAAGTGAAACTAAGGATTCCCGCTACGGCTGAACTAGCCTTCTGGAGTATGCTGTTATCCGCTTTGGTGAGTATTCCATTGGGAATACTGGCGGCGGTGTACAAGAATAGCTGGATTGACATGGTCAGTCGTGCGATTTCCTATTTTGGAGCATCTATTCCGCAATTCTGGCTCGGTTACCTGCTGATCTTCTTTTTCTCAGTGAAATTGGACTGGCTGCCTGTGGAGGGGCGTGGATCGTGGGAGAATCTGGTTCTGCCTACGATTACTCTCTCCTTGATTCTTATTGCGGTCTACACCCGATTGTTGCGTTCCAGTGTACTGGAGCAATTGCAGGAGACATATGTACAGTACGCGAGAACACGCGGGATTCGCGAACGAGTCATTATGCTCAAGCATGTCCTGAAAATCGCCATATCGCCCCTCATTACGGGGATGGGGATGAGTATGGGCAAGCTGCTCACAGGCACCATTATTGTAGAGCAGGTGTTTTCCTGGCCTGGGTTCGGGCGTTATTTTGTCGATGCGATATTTAACCGGGATATTCCCGTTATTCAATGTTATGTCTTCTTGGCGGCATGCCTGTTCATCGTATGCAATCTGCTCGTTGATCTGGTGCAGCTTGTTATGGACCCACGGATTTCAGCGAAAGGACGGGCAGAACATTGATAAACAAATGGCGTGCGGTATTTAAAGGACAGAGAGCCATCCAGATCTGCTCGGTGATCATATTGCTTTTCTTCGTGATCGCGTTATTAGCCCCATGGATTGCTCCTCATGACCCGGTGAAGGTGAATTTGTTACAGAAGTTGGCGAGTCCATCGTTTGAGCATTGGCTGGGAACGGATCATCTTGGACGGGACAATCTCACCAGACTGATGTATGGAGCGCGGGTGTCGCTTGGATTTGCTACCCTGATCTTTCTATCTTCTTTGCTCATAGGTGTCATTGTAGGTTCAATCTCCGGTTACCTTGGTGGCTGGGTGGACAGTCTGTTGATGCGCTTGTGTGAAGGCATTATGGCGTTTCCGAATCTGGTGCTGGTGCTCGGTATTGTAGGGATCTTTGGTCCAGGTTTGATGCAGGTGCTTCTAGCACTCATGATGGTACAGTGGGTGTATTATGCACGTATCTGCCGGAACATGGTCGTTAGTCTGAAAGAACGGAACTTCATCGCAGCGGCGCGGATTAGCGGCTCCTCTTCGTGGACGATTATTCGGAAACATATCATCCCCAACGTGCAGCGTCCGATCGTTGTGATGGGTACTCTGGAGATGGGGTGGGCGATTATGGATATATCTGCTCTGTCTTTCCTGGGACTCGGTATTCAACCACCGAATGCAGAATGGGGCGCTATGATACATGAGGGGACAGGTTATATTCGCAGTCATCCGGAGTTGATGATCTACCCGGGGGCATTGATTCTGCTCGTAGTCATTACGTTCAACATTTTGGGTGAAGCGTTATCCGAGCGTTACGGCATTGCAAAAAGGTAGTGGTTCGGAACCGAAGGCATATGAGGGGTGAACGTAACGATGGATGATGCAGCGAAGGTGCTCGAAGTTCGTGGTCTGCAAGTGAATCTTAGAACAGCGGAGGGTTCAGTCCCGTTACTGGAGCCCATTGATTTTGAATTAAAAAAAGGTCGTGTCTTCGGTCTGGTCGGCGAGAGTGGCAGTGGTAAGACCGTTACGTGTAACGCCTTGCTCAATCTGCTTGATCCGCGCAGGATGGAAGTGTCGGGCAGCATCCGCCTGAATGGACGGGAGCTTGGCTCGTTGTCAGGCGAGGAGATGCGGCGCATCCGCGGCAAGGAAATCGGATTTATTATGCAGAATCCGATGAATGCTTTTACACCCGTATATACGATTGGATCTCAGTTCATTGAAACTTTGCGTACGCATTCGGGAATGTCCAAATCGGCGGCCCGAGAGCGGGCGATTGCAGCCTTGGCAGACATGAATTTGCCCGAACCAGCTAAACTGATGAAGCGATATCCCTTCCAACTGAGTGGAGGTATGTTGCAGCGTGTGATGATCGCCATATCGATGTGCCTGCGACCGGCTTTGGTTATTGCGGATGAACCAACGACGGCACTGGATGTCGTGAATCAGTTCAAGGTACTTCAGGAATTGGATCGTTTACGTACGGAATACGGCACATCCATCTTACTCATCTCTCACGATCTGGGCGTGATCTCGCAAATGGCGGATGAAGTCGCGGTCATGCAGAAGGGGCGAATTGTGGAGCAGGCGGATGTGTACCAACTGTTCGATCACCCACAGCATGAGTATACCCGGATGTTGTTAAATGCCAGACCCAGTATGTATTTAGGACGATAGCGAATGACATGTGGGATGAATGGTTCAGTGAATGTATGTGTAGAGCGGGGATAAACTGTATTTTGAGTGGGTAGTCGTAGAGGTGGAATGGGCATGGTGATGTGTAGTTTCAGCTTCTTCGGAGATTGCTTCTGCCAAGTAGAAGAGAGGAGGATGACCTGATGCTTCAGGTACGTGAAGTAAGCCATAGCTATGGCAGACGTAATTGGCTGGATCGTTCGGGAGCGCGTCCTCCTGTGCTGGCAGATATCTCACTTACGATCGAGAAGGGTGTTTGTCTGGGACTGCTGGGTACGAGTGGGGCAGGTAAAAGTACCTTGGGCAAAATCATACTTGGTCTGGAGAAGCCCAGCCAGGGTCAGGTTTTATTTCAAGGTCAGGATATCTACCGATCTAGCAAACCCGTACTTAAGGGATTACGGCGTGATCTGCAGGTCGTGTTCCAGGACTGTTATTCGGCTGTGAATCCGCTTATGACTGCCGCGCAGATCATTGGGGAGCCGCTGGATAATTACGAGCGTTTATCGGCCAAAGAACAACTTCGTGTGGTTGGGCAACTGCTTGAGCAGGTTGGACTTACACCTGAGGATGGGAGCAAGCTTCCGCACCAGTTCAGCGGTGGCCAATTACAGAGGGTCAACATCGCACGAGCTATCGCGCTCAAACCGAAGTTAATCGTGCTGGACGAATCGATTAGCAGCCTGGATATGGTGCACCAGACGCAAATCTTATCCTTATTGGCGGAGCTCAGAGCATCGTATGGGTTGTCGTACCTCTTTATCACACATGATATTCGGGCTGCCATGACGATCTGTGACCGCATTGCGGTAATGGATCAGGGAAAGCTGGTTTATAGCGGTGATGCCGGGGATTCGGTGATGCAGTCGGATCATCCAGCTGTGCAGCAGTTGGTATCGTCCATTTTACCTGAGCATCCCTCGGGTCGTATTTCGTTTAAATGAAATTTATAGTGAAGGAGGCTTCTTACCATTTGGATGGTAAGGAGCCTCCTTTTTCACATCTTATTCATCAGTTGAACGTTATCTAATTTCCCCGATCTGCACGCTCCATACGATATGTATACTTCACAAGCTCAATCTGTTGCTGCTTGAAATCTGCAATCCATTCTCCTAAAATGTTCTGGAAACGATCCATCTTTCTTCGTAATTCTTCCGCAGATTTACCTTTCCAATCTCCAATACTCTCATCAATGGATCTTACATGACGTTTGTTAGCTTCAAGCATATCCATTAAATCATTGATTTCCTTCTCGGCATTCATCAAATCCACTAATTCTACAACAATGCTCCGTGACATATGTTTCGTCGCTCCTTTTTAACCCTCGTCGGCTTGTCTGAAATCTTCCGCTTTTTTATTAATATACTCTGCAATGATATGTGCTTCTTCTTCATACCAGCGGCTAAATTTGCGCAAATCACTTGTTAACCGATCCACAATAGGTTCAAGAGAGCGGCTATCACTGGACTCAATAAGTCTGAGAATGGCATTGGTTGCTGTGGGGAGGCTAGATTGAAATTCATTTACATGCTGCTGCATTTTTTGTCCGGCTCTTTGAAGATTCTCTAGTGAGAGTTGGATGGTAACCCCAGCACCGGCAGCGGCCATTTGTCCAAGAGGTCCTAGGTTGGCACCATACTTTTCAATTAATTTATTTACGGTATCCTTCATTTTTTCATTGGCAAGCAGGGTATTTATGTATTCCGTGTACCTTGGATTTCCACCAATCACTTCACCATCTCGTGTATAAAGTGTATTTGTAATAAAGCCATTCTTGTCAAACTCGAAGTTCTCCAGACCGTGGGCCTTTTCCCCACCGAAAGAATTGAAAAGTTTGACTCCCATGTTTTGCGTACCAGATGGAAGCGTAGTTGAAACGAAAGTTAGATTCTTCCAGAATGGTGTAGAGAAACCGGAAGAGGTATCGGTTGATTTGGTTATTAAAGGTATAACGATTTTGGGTCTATTCGCTTCCTCGTACGTCTTATTAATCATGATTGTATTGGCTGCATGCCGCGTCGATGTATTGGAAAAACCTGCTCCAACACCATCTCCTGGGTTGACATAAGCGGTGTTTTTCTTATCATATTCTCCGGCATCTATTTTCTTTAGGATATCATCGGATACAACTGCTCGAATGCTGGCTGGGTTGTATGTAGTAGATGACAGGTTGTTATGTATAGCTGTATATTGCGCAAGTGCTCCACCCAATGAGTGACCGGTTGTAGAAATTTCCGCAGTAGGATAAGCCTCTTTCACTTCACGATATAGCTTCTCAGCTTGATAGAACTGATTGTTCTCATAATTGCTTTTTGTTGCATGATATTTTGGTGATGATTCTGACAGAATGTCAGGGTTGTTTTCGACAGTCTTTCTAAGGGTTTTGTACCGTCCCCCGACAACATCAATGCCATCAGTTGCAATGTCTGGGACTTTACCCCATGATAGATCAGGTTCAGTTCCACGGTAAGCTATAACGACTTGATTATCTTTATCGTTGCGAAACACTACCGCATCAAATCCTGATTTGTTCGTATCGTTGAGAGTTGAATTAGGCAGATTGGTTCGTATCCAATCCTCGCGAAATTTTGTATCTTTTGTACTGAATTCTCTATCATATGATTCTTCCGACATGGCGTGTAAAAGCTCATCATTTAAGAAACTCACTGTATTTACCTTCCTATCTAGGTTATTATTGAAATAATACATATTATTCCTGATAGAATCAAGGGGTGACTCTCATTAAAATCAAGTCTAAAGTCCTACTGGTTTTTTTATCTATAGTAGTTTTGTTTATTTGTTTTTTAATTGTTAAGAATTACTTGACTGATAAACAAATTGTTGAGAAAGCTACGGTTATAGGCGAGAAGTACTTTATAGATAATTATGGTGTGGAGGTTGAATTTGTCGACTCACAAGTTATGGCTTCTTATATTACAACTAGAGTGGTGCTATACGGATATATTGTAGGTAAAGAAGAAGATAAGATTAAAATTAGTTTGGATTACCGTGATTTTGAAGTTACAGGAACCGGTATTCCTTTAGATCTTAAAAAGATTGGTGAATAGAAGAACAAATTTTACTTATTGAAGAATGTAAGCTTGTTTGATATCAGATAAGTCCTAAACTGAAGATAGTATTGCCAGGTTTTTTTGATATTTAGGATTTGTTAGACCTAAGCAAAGAAAAAGATACTGGGAAGTGAAAGTGAGAAGAAGTACATATGAAAAGCAGAGGGATTTAGAAAATGAAGAAACTTTTATTAACTGTATTAGCGAGTATATTGACTGTAAGCATGATAGGTTCGGGAAACGAGACAGTTGCAGCTGCAAGTAATCCGAAGCAAGTAGAGGTATTGCTGAATACCGTAAAAATGAAGTTTCCTGATGCGAAGCCATTCCAGGATGGCCAAGGTAGCGTTATGGTTCCAATCCGGTTTGTTTCGGAAGCCCTAGGCGCAAAGGTGATATACTCGAAGGCTGGCAAAGTTTCCAAGGTTGGGATCGTCAGCAAAGATCATAAAGTGGACATGACGATCGGGCAGACTTCAGCCCTCGTTGATGGGCAGAAGAAGGACTATGGCTCGCAAATTATTCTGAAGCAAAATCGGACTTTCGTTCCCCTACGTCTGGTGAGTGAAGGGCTTGGCCAAAAGGTTGAGTGGGACAAGATTGGTCGTTGGGTCTGGATCGGGAACAAAAACTTCCGGAGCACAGATGATAAGGCGTTTAAGTTAACCAAGTTAAGTGATTTTAAAGCATATACACAAAGCATTGAATATTTTAAAAACTTGAAGAAAGAAACTTACCCTGGCGTGAAGATTATTAAAGAGAGTGATTTACCGATTCAACTAGGGAATAGTCAAGTGGTGTACAGCATTAATTTGGTAAAAGGTCCTGGACGTAGCGGCGATGTGGTACAGATTAGAAGTAGTGTCAGAGGAAATCCCATAACGTTCCTAGTAAAAGATAGTTTTGCAAAGGGACGTTCGGTGCTAGATGCGGCTTTTATAAATAATGATGATAAAACAGGAATGAATAACTATCCAGTAGTAAGTAGCTTGGATCTTTTTCAAAATGGAAAATTCGTAGAGAATTATGATTACACGAAGTTCAAATTTTCTTCAGCAGATTATATTCTCTTGAGAGATGGTGATTTGGACGAGTACGCTGTGGCCATCATCAATCCATTCAAGTAAGGGGAAAAGATTGATGAAAAAGACCATCAGTTCAATACTCAGTTTCAGTTTGATAATCATTTTGTCCTCTGTGCTCGTCCTATTTACTTATCATCTCGGTAAAGCTGAAGCAACTGTTTAGTTGATGCCTCTGAACGGATTCAACAGAACCTTTTCGAGTATACCGAGAGCAGCCCATAGTCAGCGACTTGTACCGATTGTGTGGGATCTTCAAATGAGTATTAAGCAGTTGGATGAATGGCACCTGGAGCATACGTCGGAACTAGTGGACTACATTAATCAAAAGGGAGAAGATTTTTATACAAGTAGATTCCGGAGCACAGTGAAAATTTACATAGTAGTAAAAGAGCCTAAACGAACTAAATCTAACTAATCGGAGAGTGGAACAATTGAAAAAATAATGTTATCCATATCTCTCTATTAATGTAAATACAATTGAACCAATAAATTCAATGGATCCGAACCATTTCATTATGAAACGTGAATCCCTGTTTAAATAATGCAGAAGGTGGCGGTATTGCTCCATTGTATGAGGAGTGCTTGATATCAGATGAGTTCTAAATTAAAAGTTTTATTGACCATTTTAGTGATCTTAGTTTTATCGGTGAGTGGATGTACAATTGCATATCAGATTGAGAATAATATTATCATCAAAAAGGCTACTCCTATAGGAATAGAATATTTTAAAAGTGAGTATGATGTCACGGTTGAATTTACAGATTCTCAAGTTTTTGATGGTTATGTTTATCCAAAGGTTAATTTATATGGTTATGTTAACAACGATATCAATGAGAAGGTTTCTATTTCAATTAACTATAATACTTATGAGGTAGAAAACGTAGGTGGTCCAAAGTGGCTGTTTCAATTAGAATAAATTTTTTGGATCCGAAGGGTCATATGTAATAAATGGAAGAAATCAGTGCCCTTTTTGAAGCTTAAGAAAATTAAAGTGATTAATTGAGATGTTGATTAGAGCATATGGTACTCAATAAGTAACCAATAAATTTGAATTGTTCAAATAAAAAGTTACTAAAACCTTACATACGGAGAGTGGAAAAATTGAAAAAAATAATGTTACCTATAATGAGTGCTGTAGTAGTCGTATCGACATTGATTTCTTCCCAGGCTTCTGCCGCAACAACAACCTTCAAAGATGTGCAAGCTAATCACTGGGCAAAGTCTGCTATTGAATCTGCGGTTTCCAAGGGATACTTCAAAGGATACGGTAATGGATTGTTCAAGCCCAATGCTTCGGTAACAAGAGCAGAATTTGCATCCCTAATTTCACGAGTAGCCAAAGACATGACACTTCCGGAAGATGCCCAGACTGATTCATTTAAGGATCTGAATGGACACTGGAGTAAAGCTGAGGTGGATCGGGCGGTTACTTTGGGGTTCATTAATACCAAAGAGTATCCAAACGGATTTAAACCAAGTACTCCGATTACTCGCGAGGAAATGGCCAAATGGTTGAGTTCCGGATTGGTTGCTTCCAGTGCTGAGTATAAAACAGCATTTGCTGAAACGAAAGGAACGTTACTTCCAGTCAAAGAGTCGTTTAAACCAGGAATTGCTCAAGATAAAATTCCTTATCTCGCTGTTGCAATGGGAACCAACTTGATGAACGGTTTTCCAGACGGATCGTTTGGAATGGACAAAACAACAACACGAGCGGAATCTTCTGCTATTTTGTTGCGACTCGAAAATGTACTGAAAAAGGATGCCACTGCATTTGATGATTTAACCGAGCTACGTATGGTAGGAATAGAAAAATCTAATCTTGAATTGGTATCTAGTTTGACAACAGGCAATACCTCTATCTCTGATATTTCAGGTAAGAGAAAAACCTTTAGAAATGGATCTGGGAGTCTGGAGTTTCACCGTTTAATTGCTGTGAATGTGCAGGAATGGAATAAAAAGAAAAGCATCTATGCGCCACTCTTTGTTGCAGCAGATGATAAGTCCTTTTATGATGAAATGACAAATGTACTACCAGTATTTTCAGAAATCACTATTTATCCTAAGGCTAAAGACTTTGATGTAATTCATTATTTAAATGGTGTTATTGATTTTACAGGTGGATCTAAAATAGTAAACAAATTGCATGAAAAGTATGGGTACATTAATTTGCCCAACATGAATACAAAGCAATTCTTCAAAGAAAACAATAAGGGAGTAAGACTATGGGTTGCTAACTACATTGATCTCAATAACCCGAATTCCCAATTTGATATGGACGGTGGATCGTTTGCTGTGATCAGAAAGAAATGAGGTTAGTTTAGAATGAAGAAGTATGTTTTTTCTGTTTTGTTTACCCTCATAATTGTATATCTTACATTTGCATTATCTTATACATCATATGCAAATTTTAATAAAGGTTACCCAAATAAAGGTATTGAAGTTAATCCTAGTGGATTAGCCAAAGGTAAACAATCAATAAAGGTAATGGTGACAGGAACTGCCTCCCCTCACCCTATGACAGTATGGACGCAAGGTGACGGTGATATTTGGTCAGCAACAAGGAATGAAGGTGCTGATCGAGTAACAACAACCACATATGGAAGTGGAGCAGATGCCGTACCAAGAGGAGATGAATTTGTAAAAGATAAGATTAATACACAAAATTATGTTCCAGCATCATTAGGTGATGATAAACAAAACCTTTTCAGAAGGCCATATGTGAAATCATTAGGGATAGAAGACATTAACTATGTCTCGGCCCCAAGTTATACAGTTGAACCTGGATCAAAGCCGGAGTATGAAAAAGGTAATTTGTTTGCAATACTAAAAACAAAAACAGGATACCCGAAGCAAGCAACAAAAAAAGAACCTTATGGTGGTGTTAGACCTGATGGACATCGTAAATACCAAGCGACCTATGATACCCCGTTGAAAATTGAATACTCCGGTTACGTGACTGAAACCAAAGAGATCCGTGTCCGAGAAGACATGCAACTTCAGGTTAATGATGTGAAATCCCTTGTAGCAGAAATCCGAACCAAGCAGTATGACCAAGAAGAATTCGGTAACTGGGTGAATGTTTCCAAACGCGCCGACCAAATCGAGTGGAGTTCAAATAAACAAAACGTAGTTTATGTAGAACCAAAAACTGGTCAGATCGTTGCGAAAAATATTGGTACAGCAATCATCACGGCAAAATGGAAGAATTCCGAAGATGGACCGTATCACATTTATGAAAATGTAACGATTACAGTTGGCGACACACCACCACCCGAAATTCCGGAAACGCCAGATGCGGCATGTGCAGAGTCACCTGTCGGAGAAATGACAGGGGAGAGAATGGACCCTAATGCAAGCGCAGTTATTAAGGCCGATCAACGTGGAAGTGAGCCATTCGACGTACTGCGAGGTATCCCTACCTCCGAGAGTTTATATGGCAATGTATTTGGTCTAAGTTACCTATTCCAAAATAAGTTTGTGAATATGCAAGGCACTTGTACATATACCGTAGTTGTTGAAAAAACGTATAACAAAACGTGGACAGACGTAAAGGAAATCTCGGATGGTAAAGGCGGTACGACAACGGTATCAACTCCAAGATCTAGAGATGTAAAAGTACCCTACACCTATACTGTGAAACGGGATTTCGAGTATTGGAAAATTGACACTTTGCTTGTTTATGAGATAACCGATGCGATCCTAAAAAACTATGCTTTACCACAGATTGAACTATATCCTGCTGATTATCGTAGTCCCATCTATGCGGCGGCTACGAACGGTACCTTTTACGCACCCAATACACCGGCTGTGTTAACAGCGCCTTCACAGCCAGTGCCGGGAGGGACCAGCGAACCTCCAACACCAACAGATGATCTCTCATCAATTGCGGAAGATGCTGTGCCAAAGGTCCAAGTTAAGAATGACTATTTGAAGTTTAATGGGGCTGTTGTCATGGACAACGCAAAAGTAGAAGAAACGGGGCCAACGCCAGGTCAGATCGCAGAACCCCAAATGATTGGCAAAGATGTTCTGTACAGTCCTGACAATGAAATATCCAAAACCTTGTTAAATAAGAAGGATACGCCTAGCACAGGCGAAATCCGTTATGAATTAATGAGTGGAAATGTTAATGAGGGTAATGAGGAAGAAACCTTTGAAATTCCGGGGATTAACACGGTCACTGTTCATACTCCGGTCGTGAACTATTCTCTTGTTTCAGACGATCAGCCTCATAATCAGAAAACGATACCGAATATGGATCGGTCTGCCCTTATTTTGGAGCGGCCGTTCACAGTCCGTATCCCCACGAGCGGACAGCATTTGGATGTCAACTCGTATCCGGGATATGGGGATCGAGATTATGCCAAATATTATCGAATCAAACAGGTGAGGTTTCCGTTTGACGTGTACAGTGCCGACCAGACACAGTTTTACCCGCGGAGTACGTGGATTGATATTCCGGTGTACGTGCTCGATACCACCTTTTATCTGCCTGTATGGGTAGACGAAGGAGATTACCAGGTGGAGTTCCGCAATATTGCAGAGAATGCACCTGCCGAGTTTGAATCGATGTCCAGAAGCAATGCCCAACCCGATGCCAACACAGATCTAACCTATCATCTGGCCAGCGACGAAGTATCTGTGGAGGTCATTGGGAGGTTATACGACTTTGAAATCACGGACATTGCAGACTACAACTGGGAGCTTGTTTTCCGGCGATTTAAGGGCAGTATTGCCCCAACCTGGATCAGTTATTGGACGGGAACGCAGGGCATCGACGGTGACAAGCGGGGGAACAAACCGCAATTCACCGTACCGATTCGCCCAGGCAGTCATCCGCTGCAAGGGTATCAGAATGTGGCTGTGAAGACGGGATATCACTTTAAGTTTGATTTCAAAACCAAGGGCAATATGTTCGGGTCCAGAGACGGCATTCGCCTGACTCCGACCTTTGATTTTGTTAGCAAAGATGGGAAAACACGCGTACCAGTAGATCTGTATTACTCGACGAACCAGCGAAGTTTTATTCGTATTGGTTCAGCAGAGGATCAAGTCAAGCGGTTTGTCATTCTCAATGACCGGTTACGTCAAGTACCTTCGGAACAACTACGAGATACGGCGACCTACAAATATAATCGCTATGGCGAAATTCATCCAGGGATGATGAGTGAACGTACGTATCAGGAGTACTATCGGGATAAATTTACGAAGATGAAAACCCCTGTAGGCGGATACAGTCTGCTGCTGATGCCGGAGCAATTACGTACGTTTATCGGACCCAAAACGAATATTCCGACGAACGCAAGTGCGGATGTACTTCGTGCAAATGCTGCCATTCAGCAGTGGTATGGAGAGTATAGTCTACCTGCCGAGCCTTACGTGGTTCAAGCAGGAACCAATTTGGCCGAGTATGGGCGTACCCATGGTGGTTTAGATGCAAAGTCACCGATCTTCCTGAAAAATGGTTATATTGTTGTGAACTTTAACTTGGAGTCGATCCAGGAAGGGAACCTGGGGGCTCCGCATCTGCAATATATCCATGCACCGCTGATGAACCAATGGTTGCTGGAAGGATTTCAGCGTCAAGTCGAAGATAGCTATGGCAACTCGTTTACTTTAAGGGACGGAGACGTAGTGTTCTACCATGCCGATCGTTCCAGCCGGGATGATTTCAGTGCACAGGTGCCGCACTAGGTAGTATGAAGAGTACAATAACAAGAAGGCGATTCTTACTTTGGTAAGTATCGCCTTCTTGTTATTTATCCAAATTAACGTTGCAAAAAGCTATCCCGTTACCCCATCTTCCGCCCAAGCTGCTCGATCTTATCCAACCAATTCTTTCTCTGTTCATCTGACTTCTTACCAACTTGATCTACAGTTGTTATCCGCACAGGTTTGATGCCAGTCAGTGCAAATGTGGAGATCTTCATCATTTTATGTGCGGGCTCACCCTGGAACCATTTGAAATACCAGCTTGGGCCATCCATGGTAGTGATCATACGGGCGGTGCGGCCTTTGAGCAGTTGATCCGGGAATGGTTTTCCTTTCTGATACTTGAAGGCGTAACCTGGCATAAAGATTCGGTCAACGAAACCTTTCAGCAGGGCAGGTGGTCCCCCCCACCAGATTGGGAATACCCATACAAGATGCTCAGCCCACTTAATCGCTTCTTGAGCTTGTAGCAAATCCGGTTCGAGCGGAAGTTTATTACGATATCCTCCTTCCAGATTCATGTTGAACGTCAGCTCATTCAGGGTGATCATGCGGACGTCTGCGCCAGCCTGCACCGCGCCTTTACGGTAAGCTTCGGCTAGTGCGCCGTTGTAACTGGGGGAGACGGGATTGCCTTGAATAATTAATATTTTTTTCATGGAAGATGACACGTCCTGACTATTTTAGTTAATGAACACTAACCTCATGTGCAAAAAGAAAAGGTCACGTGTGACCCGGTAATCCATTCGTATATCCTAATGGTATGCTAACGATTCTCTTTTAAAAGTTGTTCAAAAAGTCCGCTTTTGATTACGAATCATGCCTAGCGGCATCATCAGCATCGAAGATGGGATTCAGCCGAAATAAGCGGAAACTTACGAAGGTTGTTTCCTTCGGAAACAATGTAGTTGCTCACGTCGTTTTCCCTACGCTCCGCTACTCCATTTCTAGCTTCATCCCATTTCCATCGTTACTCCTGAGGTAAGTGCCCCAACATCGATGCAAGACGGTGAACCGTTTCCCCCGTATAAGGTACTAACAGCTCTGGTAGCTCACCTTGCATACTGGAGACCGCCATGCGTGTAATTGCACCGATCACCAGCACGGCTGTAAGCCGTGAATCCTGCTGAGGCAGTTCACCCCGCATCATTCCCTGATCGATCAGATCCATCAACGCATCCAACGGCTGACGGTAATCCTCGCTACTTCCGGCTTCAATGAATATTTCATGATTCTGTGAAATCAGCAGCAGCCCGTAGGGATCTTCATCATGCAGATGGAGAACCTCGGTAACCAGTTGCTTGAAGCGTTCCAACACCGGACCTTCCTGTCGAACATACCCGTCAATCAGTGCAGTATAGTCGACACAGTATTGGGTGAAGGCTTCCAGGGCAACGGCATCTTTGTTTTTAAAATGTTTGTAGATCGCCGCATCGGTTACTCCGGCGGCGTCACCGATCTCTTTGACGGATATGCCGTCAACGCCTTTGGTTGCGAACAAGCGCATCGCCGCTTGTAGGATATCTTTCTTTTTGCTATCCACATGAGATTTGTTCTTCATGATTGTATAGTAAGTGATTACTAACCAAAATGCAATAAGTAATTTTGAAACTCTGAATTGAGACACTGAATAAGCGCTTACGAACAAAGCTTGCAGGGTTGTGAACGGCAACGTATGATGAATAGAAATCTTAATCGGAGCAGCAGGGAGAACGAAACGGATGGTGGATAGCGTGAAAGAAGAGTTGGATGCATACAGCTGGGTGACGCCCGAAGGAATGCTGAATGATCACTATATAACAAGCCGCGAACAGTTGTATAAAGGAATGAACGGACGATATGTGGAGCGATTCACTATTCCTACCGGGGGCAGTTATATTTTCAAACCACTGACGAATCCTGCACAGCATGGACGGGAACGATGGATGTACGAGCGTGTGATGTCTGGCTTACCACCGATCTATCCGCAGCTCATTGCAGCGTCAGACCTTACCATTGCTCCAGCACAGAGCTGGATGATCTACGAGGATCTGGGGCAACTGGTGCATGATTCACAAGAAGCGACGATGCTCGGCGCAGCGGTACATATGGCGGCGTGGCATGCGCTACCTGTTACGAATTGGAGCGAACTGCCTCGCGTGGGCCAGAAACCATCCATTCGCACAATGTTGGATGAGTTGCAAATGCATAGGCAATCTACCGATGAACTGTTATCCAGATTGGATATGCAGCTATCCGCATCCGATTGGGATAAGACCACTAGGTTGATCCTCACGGCAGAGGAAGAACTTCCTACTGTTTTGTGTCACGGAGACCTGCATCCAGGTAACATGGCGGAGGTGGACGGCAGATTGGTCATCTTGGACTGGGAGCATGCCCATCTGAATACGCCACTGTGGGATATATATCACCTAGTTGATCTCTCGCATCCGCTGTTTCCCAGAACGGTTACGCCTGCATTGCGAGAGCGGGTCATGGATGTTTATTTGGACAAACTGGGGAGCCTAGGCATGCAGATTGAACGGGTTTCTTTTACAGAATGGTACGACGCTTATGCTAGTGTATTCTCACTCTGGATGCTGCGTTTGATTGACGGTGACCTGAGAAGTGAGGAATGTGTGTGGCCGAAGGAACAGTTGCGTAACCAGTGGCATGAGACGGCATCGACGCTGGAACAGTGCATGAAGCACATGGCTGAGGAATAGAAATGAGGGGTGAGAAGCTTGCGTAAAGTCGGACTTGTTATGCGTAAAATTCAATTCACGGAAGCACAGGGGCCACGCGTATTTGCGGATCGGCTGAAGCAGATTGGTCTGGAGCTGGGCGTGGATATTGTGTTCATCTCGCCGGAGCGTCATGTCAGCGGATACGACTGGTTGCCGGGTTATGAGCATGAGAAAGGTGACCTGGTGAACTACGATATTGTGCTGGACCAGATTCATAGTCAAAATATAGAGCATGTCATCTACACCGTATCCGGGTTTACGTTTTTGAAGATGTTCTTACCGAAGAGTGTATTGTTCCCGCACAGTTTCCCCGATCCCGCGCTGACGGGATATGAGATGATGAAGCCATTTTATACGATGGTGGATAAAGCCATTGTGCAGACGGAGTTTTTGAAAACAGAACTGGGCCGCAATTTCGGCGTACATGACGTGAACGTCATCCCGATTGGTTTCAGCGAAGAGCTGGCGAACCGGCACTATGACCCGAGCCAGGTTGTGCATAATCGGGTGCTCTGGATCGGTCGGGATGAGGCGAACCGTCGCCCGGATCTAGTTTTGGAATATGCTCGGCAGAACCCGGACAAGGAAGTGTACATGGTGTTCGGCGGTGTTCGTTATAAGGAAACCATGAAAAAGTACGATATTCCTGCCAACGTGAAGCTGAAGTTTGCGCTCACGCAGGATGAGATATTTACGTTGATGAATTCTGCGAAGGTGTATTGGAGCTGTTCGGCCTTTGATACGTTTGCGATGCCGCTGACGGAAGCGATGGCGATGGGCAAAATGGTCGTGAAACCGGAGCATGCCTGCTACGGTCACATTCGATCCACACATGCCTTTGCAGGCAACGAGGATAACTGGTTTGAACTGGTGAACATGGCTGCGGCCGCGCCGCGCAGTGTGTCAGAAGACAACCGGGAGTATGCGTTTGGTGCTTTTTCGCGCACGAAGATGAAAGAAGGGTACCGGAACTTTTTCTCAGATTGGTTGAAGTAACGTAAGGTCTGTAACAAAGGGCTTGATCCATCCAGCAACAGGAGGGGAACCTTATGGAAGTACTGATCTTGTGGACATTGGGAATGTGGGCGGTGCAGCTGCTGATTGAATGGCTTATCTACCGGTTGCAAGGACGCCGAATGACGTGGGTACAATATATATTGCCATGTGTGGCCTTGCTTGGCGGTGCCGTTGTAATCATGATCAGCATCGATATTGGCGGGTGGAACGGCATCGGATATGCCCTGCTCGGTGCATCACTGGGTGCCGCGGGAATGTTAACACTTATTACGGTGGCGATCAGGGATGTGATGCTTCGGCGACGGGGCAGGAACTAAGCGGGATAATGAAACTACTATACAGTAAGATTGAATTGGGCGAAGGGATGGTTGCGGAAACGCATTCGTCTGTGATATATTTACATTAATTATGACAAGGGAGGTGAAGACAGGTGAATCACGAGATGCTTAACAACCGTATTAGCCAGCTGCCGATTGCTATGGCTGGCATTGTTCATACTTTTCTGACCAACGGGAGAAGTCTGTCCAATTTTGAATATACGGAAGTTAACATTTGCGAGAAGATGCCTGCCTTGACCTCATTCGGACGATAAGCGATATTGCTTGAATTCTGAAGGGCCGCGGAGCTAACCTCCTGCGGCTCTTTTTGTGTTGCGGTCAGGATCTTCCATACCATAGGAGGAACCTTATTATGATGATTATTAGCGCGCAACAACTGACTCAATACCACGGAGCACATCTGGTGCTGGACGGCATTACGTTTGAGATTATGGAAGGTGACAAGGTCGCCCTGATCGGCCGCAACGGAAGCGGCAAAACCACACTTATGCGCCTGATGGCAAGACTGAACAAGCCGAATGAAGGGCAATTGATGATCAAGAAAGATACACGAATGGGATATGTGGCTCAGGTTCCAGAAGGATTGGATGACCATACCGTACTGGATGTACTGAGTCTTGGATTCAAGGAGCTTATGATATGTCGCACGCAAATGAAGGAAATGGAGCAGCAGATGTCCGATCCGGCATGTGCAGCAGACCCTAATCAATTGGAGCGCCTGCTGAAGCGCTACGCGGCACTGCAAGACCAGTTCGAGCGTGAGGGTGGATACGAAATGGATGCCCGCATCGATCAGGTGGCGGACGGTCTGGATATCGCCAAGGCTCATTATGAATGGCGCTTTGGTTCACTGTCCGGTGGGGAGCAGACCCGGGTGGTGCTGGCCTCGCAGCTGATCGTAAAACCTGATCTTTTATTGCTGGATGAGCCAACGAACCATCTCGATCTGGAGCGGGTCGAGTGGCTGGAAGGATTTTTACGAGAATATCCGGGAACCATTGTCCTGATCTCACATGATCGCTATTTTCTGGATCGGGTGGTGAATCGAACACTGGAGCTGGAGGATGGTGAGGCGCTAACGGCAGCGGGCGGTTATACGGAATATATGAAAGTGAAGGAACAACGGCTGTTGCAGCAATTCGAGGAGTTCAAGGAGCAGCAGAAGGTTATCAAGAAAATGAAAGAAACAATTCGCCAACTGGAGGAGTGGGGCCGAGTTGGTGGCAATGAAAAGTTCTTCCGGCGGGCCGCTTCCATGCGTAAAGCGCTGGAACGGATGGAACAGGTGAAGCGTCCTGTGTTGGAGCGACGCAGCGCAGACTTCGATGTGCGTCCTACAGACCGCACGGGTAAACGGGTAGTTGTCTTGGAACAAGTTGAGAAGAGTTATGGCGAGCGAATGATTCTGCGCGGGATCTCGGGTCTGCTGGAATATGGTGACAAGATTGCTCTTATTGGTCGGAACGGCTCCGGCAAGACGACCCTGTTCAAGCTGTTGCTTGGTGACGAGCAGCCCAATGCGGGCAAGTTGGAGTGGGGGGCACGTGTGGATGTGGGGTATCTGGCTCAACAGGAGGAACCTACGAATCCGAAGCTGAACGTACTTGAATACTTCCGTCTGGAAGCGGGCGTGGAGGAAGGAGAGGCACGTGGCATTCTGGCTCGATACCTTTTCTATGGAGCGGATGTATTCCGCTCTGTCGGGCAATTATCCGGCGGGGAATGGACGCGCTTGCGGCTGGCCCTACTGGTGCAGCGTAAACCCAATGTACTGCTGCTCGATGAGCCAACCAACCATCTGGATATCGCATCCAGAGAAGCGCTGGAAGAGTCGCTGGTTGATTTTGAAGGAACCGTACTTGCCATCTCACATGATCGGTACTTCGTCAATCGCCTTGCTTCCCGTGTCTGGGAACTGGAGAGCGGGCAGATGACCGCTTATCTGGGAGACTATGAGGCGTATCGCGAGAAGAAGCTTGATTTGCAAGCTCGTTCGGCGGCGACAACTCAGGCTACAGCAGGAGTGGGAGTTTCTTCTCGTGGAAACACCAAGTCAGAGATGAAGTCAGGTTTAACGTCTGCGCCCGGCGGGACTACCAGATCAGGGAAGAAATCAGAAGCAATCTCGACATTGAACGGTTCCACTGTTGCGGCTACCGATGGAAGTCGAGATTATGAAGCATCTACTGAATCAATCAAGTCGTTGCCCCCTTCGGCAACAGCTGCATCGAATCATAGAAACGGCACTGGCAACAAACAGTCTGCGGAGAAGCTGGAACAGACTTTGGCTCGCCTTGAGGCACAGATTCAGGTGCTGGATCAACAGCTGGAAACGGTGCAGAACAATCCGCTTGAATTGGAACAAATCTGGAATGAACGTGAGCAATTGTCCGCTGAATACAATGATCTATTGGCCCAGTGGGCTGAGTTATAAGTCTGAATGGCATGAGCATAAGATTGAACATACGAGGTCGGAGAATCTTCTCCGGCCTTTTTGGACCGGAGTTACATACCAAACGCGGAATTACTTGTTTTTTCAAGCTTTGTTAATCCGAGATTGGGCGACACATCCTGTTCTTATTTTTACATGTCATGGTGAATAGTGTAACTTTTTACCTCCACATGCGTTAAATACGTTTGTATGAATTGAAACGGCTCACCTAAGAGCTCGCAAAAAGGGAGGTTATCGGTATCTATTATTCATTGACGTATCGGAGTTGGTCGGATGATCGACAGGCGGAGACGGGAGTGCTGGAACAGACTTCAGTCACGCGAGATGAACTGTTCATGCGCAAACTGGTGGATGCCACTCTGGTGAAAAACAAACTCTGGGCGCATCTGTCCAATGAATGCCAGGATGGGCGGGATCATGCAGTATATGTAACGGCTTATGAGCAACAGATGCCGGATGAGTACGGTGCAGCCATTGCGGATGCTGCGCTGGCGATGTGCAAAATGTCTTCCATGTACAGCGCAGAGTATATGTTGTGGAATGGAAGTTCATTTCAGGAGTTGGAACTCACAGCTTCATCCACCTATACGATGGAGCTTGCCGAGCAACTGCTGGACCATTACATGGTTCGCGGTGGCAAGACGTATGAGTTCCTGTATTCCGTGCTGGATGCGGATCGCAAGAAAGTGTTGTTTTATATGAAAGAGGTGGATCTGTGATGAGTGACCAAGAGCGGGGGCAAGCATCGAAACCCGGTTCAAAAGCAAAGCTGGTTGCGTTCTCCCTGATGCTGGCGGTACCTGCCGTGTTATCGGGTTGTGGCAGCAACAATGATGAATGTGACCCGGAGTATGATACCGGTTGTGAATATGATTCCAGCAGTGGGCACTATTACTACGGTGGGTCGTCTTATCGAAGCAACAAGGACAGTAACAGCTCCTATAGCAAATCCAAGTCCAAATCAAGCGGCTTCGGTAGCTTCTTCCGCAGTTCGGGAGGATAACCGGATGAGGCAAGTGGTTCAACTGCCGTTTAGTCACGAAGAGGTGTTTCAGGGTGAAGCGGGACAACAGATTCCATACCATCGAATGTACGGGAAGCAGTATTGTGTACCTACATTGACGGTCTATTCTCCCTCGGAGATACAAGAGCTGCTTACCGCAGCGGAGGAGGTAGACGGCATTTACTGTAAAGTGATGCGATTTATCCAGCAATATATGCCGGATTCTTTTTTGGAGCATCAGTTGGGTATCCATCCCGGGCTTATTCCGGCGGCACGTATGGAGATGGTAACTGGAGGCATTACCCGTCAGGACTGGATTATCGGAGAAGCTGGGCCGAAGTGTATTGAAAATAATACGGACACTCCAACGGGCATACCGGAGGTTGCTGCATTGGAAAATATCCTGGTCGGTCTTGCTGAGGATGCCGCGTTGACCGCACCATCTGCCGAGATGGATACACGTATTCGGGAGTGTTTCAGGATATGGCTGGAATTCTATGCAGAGCAGGGATTAAAGGGTCCGGTGACATTCACTTCTTTTGGAGAACATGTCGAAGATCGAACGAATACGGAATTCTTGATGAGACGTTGTCAGGAAGCCGGATACGAAGTCTTCTATGCTCCACTTGAGGAACTGGAGATTGTTCCAGGGGAGGCGCTTTACCATCAGGGTCGGGAGATTAACCTGCTGTATCGCCTTTATCCACTGGAGTATCTGATCGATGATCGGGATGAGACGACAGGGGTGGACATTGGTGCTGCGCTGCTTGAACTTGTACGTGAGGGACGACTGGGCCTGATGAACCCCGTTCAGCATGTACTCATGCAGAGCAAAGGCTTCATGGCGGCAATCTGGTCGCTCTACGAGCGGAACGAGCAAACCCCGGAATATTGCGGGTTTATCCTCTTTGATGAAGCAGAGATGGACGTGATTTCCCGATATCTGCTGCCCACCTATTTTTCGGCTGAGCCATTCGAACTGAACGCCATATCATATGTAGCCAAAAGCTACTGGGGGCGCGAAGGCAGAGGAACTCTTTTGCTGGATGGAGGAACGGACAATGCCTTTGTAAAGCAGGATATGGAGCATCCTCTTAACGAGGCGCTGGAATTCAATATTGCATCTGGGGCAACGGACGAGAATGAAGAAATTACAGCGTATTACGAAAATCAGCCCAAAATCTATCAGCAGCTGGTTCCGATGGAACAGGTTGTGATCGAGACGGAAAATGGAGCATACAGCGGTTATCTGCTTACAGGGGTGTTTGTTATCGGTGGGCGTTTGGCTGGGTTGCTACCACGGGTCGGGGAGAAAGTAACTGGAGATATGGCCTATTATTGCGCGGCTACGGTTAGTGAACGGATGAATGATGAGGAGGAGAAGGAATGGAAAACTTGGGATTAAACCTCGTGAATGTGGCGGTGGGTGTAGGCATTCTGTTGGTGGTATTGGTATGTGGATATTTCGCTTTTAGCAAATTGACCCGGTATAACGATAGTGAGGAAATCGCCAAAGGTAACGAGGCGGCAGGCATGTATATGGGTAGCAAATTGCTGGGACTGTGTATTATTGTGGGCATGGTATCTTTCTCGACGCATTCGTGGTTGGATATGCTGCTGTGGTCGGCGTTTGGAATTATTGTGCTGTGCCTGGTCTATATTATATTTGATTTCCTGATTCCGAAGATGCGGGTATGTGACGAAATTGCACGAGGCAATATGGCTGTAGCACAGCTGCTGCGTTCGATTATCATCGGCGTTTCCATCGTCATTGGTACGTTTTTGATGTAAAATAAGACATAGTGTTTTATAGAATGTACTATATAAACGGAAGAAGGAGCGCGGCATCATGAGAAGAGTCATCATCGATACAGATACAGCAGGAGACGATACGATTGCGATCCTGACGGCATTGCATCACTTTCAGGTGGAAGGCATCACCATTACGGGCGGTAACGTACAATTCGACCAGGAGGTTGAAAATGCCCTGTACACGGTACAGGTTGCTGGACATGGCGGCAAGGTGCCTGTGTATAAAGGTTGCGAGCGTCCGCTAATGGCCTATGGAAAGGCTCAGCACCGTACAGTGGAAGACGTGCATGGCGATGACGGCATGGGTGGCGCGCATTTCCCGAAGGCAGATCAGCGTCCCGAGAGCGGGCATGCGGTTGATTTTATCATTGAGAAGGTGCACGCACATCCGGGCGAAATTGAACTTCTGGCTATTGCTCCACTGACTAACATTGCAATGGCGATCCAGAAGGACCCAACGATTATTCCAGAAATTGCTCACCTGTACATCATGGGCGGAACGAATAATGCACTGGGCAATATCACACCGGCGGCGGAGTATAACTTCTACGTGGACCCGGAAGCAGCGAAAATTGTACTGCATGCAGGCATTCCGATCACGATGGTTGGCTGGGAGATGTGCACGCAATATTCAGTGATGGACGATGATGATCATGCAGAGATTGCGGCTCTGGGTACATCGGGTGCCGATTTCTTCACCGCTATCAACAAAGTGGTTATGCAGTTCAACAAGTCGGTACATAAACTCAATGGCACCACTCATCCCGATACGTTGCTGATGGCTGTAGCCGCAGATGAATCCATCATGACCAAGTCGGGTCAGTATTATGTGGATGTGGAAGCAGCAGGAGAACTGACACGCGGATACAGTGTGGTTGATATCAACGGACGTTTTGGCAAAGAGCCTAATGTACGCGTCTGTGAGGCCATTGATCGGCCGAAGTTCAAATCGATGCTGCTGGATGTTCTCTCAGCGATCCAATAAACATAGTAATTTAACTGCAGGACAAATAAAAAATCCGTGCCTTTTCCAGGTACGGATTTTTTATTGCCTATGTTTTGGAATAACTACTTCACCTGTCGTAGTAAATTGTGCTATACTTCAACTACTACGACAGATGAAGTAATGAGGAGGAGTATCTTTTGTGATCAGCAGTGACGTTATACGTGGCTACAATGATACGCTGATCCTCTACATGCTGCTCGAAGGGGAGTCGTACGGCTACGAGATTTCCAAGAACATCAGGCAGCTGACAGAGGAAAAGTACGTCATGAAGGAGACGACATTATACTCGGCCTTCACCCGATTGGAGAAGAACGGTTATATTGAATCGTTTTACCTGGATGAGAATAGTTTGGGAAAGCGTCGTACCTATTACCGGATTACGCCGCCCGGCCTCGACTATTACAGAGAAAAGTGTGAGGAATGGAAGGTTACGCAGGAGGTTGTTAATCTATTTATCAGGGAGTTGTGACGGAACATGGAGACAATTATGGTGTATCTGGAGAACATGTTTGCTGGTCTACCGAAGACACCCGAGGTGGAGCATCTGAAGCAGGAGCTCCTTTCGGGGATGGAAGATAAGTACCTGGAGTTGAAGCGGGAAGGCAAGTCGGAGAATGAAGCCATCGGTATTGTGATCTCAGAATTCGGTAATATCGAGGAGCTAACTGCAGAACTCGGTATTCAACCAGTCAGTGCAGAAGAGGCAGTACCTGTGCTGACGGAAGAAGAAGCCTACGCATATACCACTGCAAAAAGAAATGCCGGATTTTGGATCGGGCTGGGTGTTTTATTATGCGCGTCGGGTGTGGCGTTTCTGATTTTCATGGATACTTTATTTGATAACTATGCCACTTCAGCTGCAAACCGTTCGGTGGAAACGGGGGCTGTACTGGGCCTGATCGGCATGTTCGTGCTGATTGCCATTGCGGTAGGCATGTTCATTCACAGTGGCATGAAGCTTGAACGCTTCAGTCATATGGAGAAGGGCTTCCAGCTTCCTTATACACTTAAAATGAGTATTCAGCATAGTCGGGAGAGCTTCGCTCTGACTTATCGTATAGCCATCATTACGGGTGTCTGCCTGTGCATTCTGTCTCCTGTGTTTATTTTCGCAGCCTCCTCTATCAATGATAACTACGCCTCTTATGGTGTATCTGCCTTTATGGTTATGGCTGGGGTAGGAGCATTCCTGTTTGTATATTACGGTAATATTCAGGGGGCTTACACGAACTTGCTGGAGAAGCACCAGTTGACGGTAGAGAAGAAGCAAGAAGTAAAGGTTGTGAGAGCCGTGGAAGCGATTGTATGGCCGCTGGCGACAGCCATCTTCTTGTTCACAGGCTTTGTATATCAACGGTGGGATATCAATTGGGCCATATTCCCGATTACAGGCATTCTCTCCGGCAGCTTTAGCAATGTGTACCATATTATGAAAAGTAAAAATCCGTCCTGAGCACTACTTAAGCTAGTAAAGCCCACTTGATCTATATTGATCAGGTGGGCTTTTTTTGCTCCATTTAATCTAGTTTTGCTGCAACAAAAACGAGTGAATGCCTGTCGTGACCAGATCATGGTCTTCTTCATCAGGCAAACCCGATACCGTAATGGTGCCGACCTGTCCCTCATTTTCCAGAATCAACGGGAAAGCGCCACCAGCCAGTACATATTCAGATGTAGGCAGATTGAAGTCTTGCTCAAGTGTCTGGTTTTCGCTTCTCAACCGCAGGGCGGTATGCCAAGAACTGGAGGAGAAATGATTCACTACGTTGTTCTTGCGTCGAATCCAGTCTTCGTTGTCAGGATGAGTGCCTTCCATCGCATGCAAAAAGAGACGATGTCCTTTCAGGGTAATGTCGATGGTCACGGCTTGGGAACGACGCTTCGCTTCTTCAACCAGATGCAGGCCAAGGTTAAGTGCCATTTCAGAATTAAATGTGCCAAATACCAAGTCCTTTTCTTCCTGTTGCATTTCCTTTAATTTCTCTGTCATGATCAGGTTCAAATTACAGGCAGCCCCTTTACATATATGATTGATGTCTACATTCGACATGGGTTGGTGCAGTACCTTCCGAGTACGGACTGGACGATGTTAGTAGACGTTATTTGCGTGGTTGAAGACGGCTCATTTGGAGACCGTACATCGGCTGTGTTAAAGTGAAGGGAACCTAATATACATAACTCTTAAAGTTAAAATAAGTTATTGCTACGTAGGCAGGAGGAGAAGCACGATGCTGTTTTATTTTGTAGCACTGCTGGTGACTTTGGTGGACCAGGGAACCAAGATTGCAGTGAGGATGTATATGGAAGTTGGCGACGTCATGAGACTGGGTAACTCGGGCATGCAGTTACAGCATTATGAGAACAGTGGAATGGCGGGCAGCATGTTTCAGGGGAATGCGCGTCTGTTTGGTGTGATTGCTGTTCTGTTCATAGCGGGCATGTTGTATTATCGGAGTAAAGGTGAGATTCGCGGTTTCTGGATGCAAGCTGGCGCGGGTTTTATGGTCGGTGGGGCTTTAGGAAATGCAATCGATCGATTTATCTATGCCCGGGTAACGGATTTCCTCGTGTTTCCGTCAGGACGCGGGATTTTAAATCTCGCTGATGTCGCAATTAACATCGGTGTGGTCATGATCATCATCGGCATGTTGATTCGTGCATATCAGAGTTATCGGGCCAAGCGTTTACGTAATGCTTTGCCGAAAGCAGAACGTTCGTAATAGGTTGGATAAAAGCGTTACAGTGGCTGAATATAAGCTTATTAAATGAGGGACATTGGATATCATCCAGTGTCCTTTTTGTTATGCCCGATTCAGGTCATGGGAAGAACTGCCGTGATTCATTTTTACCGAAACCGTTTTAGAAATAATAAAGACCTATATCATCCATTCAGATTGAAGTTATTTTGGAAGGATTAACCAAATGGTTATTTCACCATCTGAATGGGTAAATTCTTACGTATAAAGCTGAGGGAGGTACAACATGAGAACAACGCTTACCAAGGCTCTCGGGACAATGTTGCTGTGTGGAATGATGGCTGTACTTTTATCTTCCTGTACCAGTGGAGATAGCGCGAATGGCAAAGTGCAGATTGAATTTTTCCAGAACAAGCCTGAAGCCAAAATAACCTTTGATGAATTGATCAAGACGTTCAACGCGGAGCATGACGATATCCAAGTGACACAGGTGAATCCGCCCGATGCGGAGACAGTATTGAAGACCCGTGTAGTCAAAAATGATATACCGGATATTATGGCCATGGGCGCAACCGACACCTATTCCATTCTGGCCCAGAGTGATATTTTCACCGATCTGACGGACAGCTCATTACTCCAGACGATTGATCCGAACTACATACAAATGCTGAATGATCTCACAGGCATGGACGAAGTAACAGGTATTCCTTACGCGACTAATGCAAACGGCATCATGTACAACAAAACGCTGTTTAAGGAAATGGGATTGGACGTGCCCAAGACGTGGGATGAACTCATTGCGACCGCCCAAAAGATTAAGGATGCAGGTGAGATTCCATTTTATTTCACATACAAGGATGACTGGCAGACGAGCCTGCCGTTCAATGCACTAGCCTCCAATCTGGTCGGTATTGATTTCTACCAAGAGCGACGCGATAACAAAGTGACGTTCAAGGAGAAATACCGCGAGGTAGCTGAGAAGCAGCTGGAACTCATGAAGTACGGTCACGGCGATAACTTTGGTAAAGCTTATTCGGACGGTAACCGTGCTTTTGCTAACGGTGAAGCCTTTATGTACATCCAGGGAACCTGGGCTATCTCGGAGATTCGCAAAGCGAACCCAAATGTTGACATTGGTTTCTTCCCATTCCCTACGGGCAACGATGCAAGCGAGATCAAGCTGGTGAACGGGATTGACTCCCTGTTTACCATTGCGGCGGACACGCCTAATCGCGAGCAGGCGGAGACGTTTATTGCGTTTCTATTAGAGCCTGAAAATATCGAAAGATACATTGACGAACAGACGCTGTTCTCTGCGGTAGAAGGCGTGAAGCAGGATGATCCTGCCGTACAGGAATTGATGCCATATATCGAGCAGGGCAAGGTTATTGACTTTCCCGATCACTATATTCCGGCTGCGGTGCAGCTGAATTCCATCGTACAGTCCTTTTTGCAGAACCAAAACATCGACAACTATCTAGATACACTCGACAAAGAATGGGACAAGGTTGCCAATCGGCGCTAGGCCTTGTCTGAAGGAGGATGGAGTATGAACAAGCGTATCGCACCCTATTACTGGATGACGGTTCCGGCGGTAGTATTGTTCTTTGTATTTATGACACTGCCGGCCCTCCAGGGCATCTATTATTCATTTACGAATTACAACGGATTCGGAAAAGAGTATGATTTTGTTGGTTTTAAAAACTATTTCAACTTGTTCCAGGATGACAATGTAGGTAACGCCTACTGGTTTACGTTCAAGTTTGCGATCGTGGTGACGATCCTGACCAATATCCTGAGCCTGCTCATTGCACTCGGGCTGAATGCCAAGATCAAGTTTCGTAACTTTTTCCGCGGTATCTACTTCCTGCCCAATATTCTGAGTGTACTGATCGTAGGTTACATATTTAACTATCTGTTCTCCAACGTATTCCCGATCTGGGGACAAAACCTGGGCATCAATGCGCTATCCACCAACATTCTCGGCAGCGAGAGTCTGGCTTGGATCGGTATCGTCATTGTTGCAGTATGGCAATCGGTGGCCCTAAATACGATTCTGTATTTGGCTGGTCTGCAAACGATACCAATGACACTGTACGAGGCATCCAACCTCGACGGCGCAGGCAAATGGCGTGAATTCTGGAGTATTACTTTCCCACTTATTGCCCCATTCTTCACCATTAATATGGTGCTGGCGATGAAAAATTCACTTATGGTCTTCGACCAAATCGTAGCCTTGACCAACGGTGGTCCCGGACGGGCGACGCAGTCCATCTCCCACTTGATCTACACCGGCGGATTTGAAGGCGGCGAATATGCATATCAATCTGCGAACTCGGTTATTTACTTCATCGTTATTGCGGTGATTTCAATTCTGCAAATCCGGTTCCTGCAAAGAAGGGAGATGGATCTGTAATGAGAAGCCGTACACGAATCAATTGGCCCGTTATGCTACTCGTTGTGCTAGGTACCCTGTTTATCCTGTTCCCACTGTATATGACCGTTACGATTGCTTTGAAAAATCCGGAACAGATGGCCCAATCGGTCTTTGCCATTCCGACGACACTTCACTGGGAGAATTTCGCGAGAGCCATCGACATGACAAACTTCTTCCAATCGTTCCGTAACAGTGCAATCGTTACCGCATCAACTGTGCTTTTGACGTTGCTCAGCAACTCGATGGTGGCCTATGCGATTGCGCGTAATATGGAGAAACGCAAGTTTTTCAAAGGACTCTATTATTACTTCGTCAGCGCGATGTTCATTCCATTTCCGATCATCATGCTGCCGATTGTTAAGCTGACCGCATCGCTGGAGATGACAAATCTGGTAGGTCTGATCCTGCTGCACACGGTATATGGCCTGGCATTTAACGTATTTGTGTACGTTGGATACATCCGGTCCATTCCGGTAGCGCTGGAGGAAGCGGCGTTTGTGGATGGGGCGACAACTTGGGGCACGTTCTGGAAAATCATTTTCCCGCTCATGGCGCCTATCAGTGCCACGGTTGGTATTCTGACTTGCCTGTCCACGTACAACGACTTCTTGCTGCCACTCATTATTATCAGTGATCCGGGACAGTACACGCTGCCGCTGGTACAGTATGTATTCCAAGGACAGTTCAATACCGAGTTTAACCTTGCGTTTGCATCCTACCTGCTCGCGTTGCTGCCCATGATTATCATCTACCTGTTTGCGCAGAAGTGGATCATCAACGGGGTTACCCAAGGGTCCGTGAAATAACTGAAGATGTGTCACAGAGAAGGATATGTGTGAAGGGATATGAACAAAGAGAGGTGGACTTTAAAAGTCCCCTCTCTTTTTTTGATCCTTGTCATTTAACGTTTGGGAACTATTCGGGAGGATTGATTAACCTGTAAATCTATGCTATTTTTTAGTCGTTAGTTTAATCAGTAAACAAAGACTAAGAGAGAAGAAGAGTAAGGTTCATTTCTGCAAGCGCTTTAACTATATAAATGAACTAAACATTTACACGAGAACGGAGAGGGCAGAAATAACCTGAAAAAGCGGAGCTAAAAGCTTTCTGAAAGAAAGCTGCATCGGAAGCATATGCTTCGCCTTTATCACCGGATTTTCCCCTTTAAAAAGGGAATCAAAAAATCTGGGGATAACAGCGATTGGAAGGTTATTCTGTCATCGTAGTGGCTAGTGTAAATATTCTTTTGTTCATTTTATATAGAAGAACTGAATACGTAGATAAATCCGGCATCGTTTGTACCCAGTCTTCAAGAGCACGGGCGTAAGGTGGTGGGTTCTTTTACATGCCAAAAAGAGAGGAGAATGGGGAAGTTGCACGGGAAAAAAGGACATTTTAACTCACTTCGGAATCAGATTTTCATTGGTTTTGTTATGGTGATGCTTGTTGTTCTGCTGCTCGCAGGCATATCGGCTTATGATCGGGTAGCTGCTTTGCTGAAAAGCAATGCGGAGAAACATATTCACCAAACCGCCGTCCAAGCCAGTGGCAGATTGGATGCACTCATTGCACAAGTGAATTCGCTGACCGCCCAAGTGGCGGATGATTCATACGTGCAGCGTCTGCTTAGCGATGAGAAGCAAGGCAACCCGGCAACCTTTAATCAGCGCCAAGCTCTCTTGCAGATTGCAGGCAGCTATCAGTCTTTCATCAACGGCGCACAAAGTATGGAGATATACACTACGGGTTATAACCGGATCTTTCCGATGGATGACCGATCCCTCGATCTCAGAGTGGAGCGCAACTGGATCAGCTTAGCGGATGAAGGAAAAGGCAGACTGGTATGGGCAGGCGCTGACCCTGAAGATCCGGGTGTGCTTCTGGCTATTCGGCGGATTAACCTGCTGGATCATTCTTTTGAACATGGAGGTTATGTGGTGGTGCGGATGCAGCGCAGTTTTTTTCAACTGAATGATTCGAATGGGACAGATGGTTCGCAGGACTCAATCATGCTCTTGGATGGGGCAGGCGAAGTGGTGACTTCTGATCTGGAGATTAATCTCGATCCCAAAGCCATATTGGACAGCGGATCAGTCGTGCAGAACGGGGAGGAATCCTATATCGTCGTCCGGCAAAAATCGGAGTTAACGGGATGGACACTTGCTGTCCTGACCCCGCTGCGGGAGACAACGGAAGGTGTATCCATCCTGAGAACGGCGCTGCTCGTCTCGGGAATGATTGGTGTTGTTCTGTTTCTTATCATGTCTTTCTTTCTGTCCACAATGATCACACGTCCGCTCATACGGCTGATGCGGGCCATGCGCAGTGCACAGCCGGGAGCAATGAGACCTAATCTAATGGTCAGCTCTACGATGGAGATCAATGAACTCAACAACGTGTATAACCAGATGGTATACAGGCAGAATGAATTGACCCGTGTGGTTCATGAGAAGGAAGTTATGCAGTCCCGGGCCGAGTTGAAGGCGTTGCAATCTCAGATTAATCCCCATTTTTTATTCAACACACTGGAAGCGTTCTATTGGTCCCTTGAGGAAAAGGGAGACGAGGAGATGGCACGTATGGTTGTGGCGATGTCCCGATTATTTCGCTACATCATCTCCAGTTCGCAGCAGGATGAATGGGTTACAATTGCCGACGAGCTGGAACACGCCGAGCGTTATCTTCAAATTATGCAGATGCGGTTGGGAGATAGAATGCAATGGGAGATTCAGTTGAGTGATACGGTGCGTACGGTCGCAATTCCGAAACTTCTTATACAGCCCCTGGTCGAAAATGCGATTCTCCATGGCATTGAAAGTAAACTGGGACCGGGAAAGATAAGCGTCCATGTGAATGCTTCGACTGAGGAGAATCTGGTTCGCATTGAGGTTCGGGATGATGGTCCCGGTATGGATGAATCACGGCTTCAATCTGTCATTCATGCTTTACATGGTGGCCCCGCTGTATCCAACAAGGGGACAGGTGTAGGTCTAATCAACGTACATCGGCGACTGGAGCTTTACTTTGGCAGCCAACTTGGCGAACGTTGCAGGCTTTCCATAACAAGTAAGGTTAGGGAAGGAACTGTCATTTACTTTGAGATTCCCATGGGAACGGAGGGTGCATATGATTCATGACAAAACGATTCTTATCGTGGATGATGAGCCGCGTACAAGAGAGGGTATTCGCAAAACACTGGAAGGATGGTCGGCAGGACGAAATCACATTCAGACTGCAGAAAGTGGCGTTGAGGCTGTGGAATGGCTCAAGAAAAAGCCGGCAGATCTGTTAATAACGGATGTTCGCATGCCGGAATTCTCTGGCTTGTCTCTGATTGAAGCCATTCAGCACTTTTCGAACAAGCCTGTTGTCCTGATTATGTCGGGACATGCCGATTTTCAGTACGCCCAGCAGGCCATGAAGCTAGGTGTCGTGGAGTATATGTTGAAACCGATTGATAAGGAACAATTGCTACAGACTGTCGAAAAAGCCCTAAAGTTCAGCGAACAACAGCGACGTATTCAAACGATGCAAGAAATGGTTGACCCCAAGTTGCTGGATGTTAAGGAGCGAGGGGAACAGAGGCTAAATAGCCAGATCAGTGAAGCTTTGACCTATGTGGATACTCATCTGGGTGAACATGTAACCATGCGTGAAATCGCTGATTTACTCCATCTCAACTCCAGTTACTTCAGCGTATTGTTTAAGGAACAAATCGGCATCAATTTTATTGAATACCTTACCCGCAAACGCATTCAGCGCGCGAAGGAGTTGCTTGTGCAGACAACGATGCCAATCTCGGAGATTGCGGAACAGGTGGGTTATCAGACGGATAAGTATTTTATCACAGTATTTAAAAGCCTTGAGGGGCTAAGTCCAAGCAAATATCGGCATTCCCTATCTGAACGAAATAACAAATAACCTCAAAAAAGTGGAGTTTTTCCAAATTGTTCTGGTCTTATAGGCGTGATAGGCGCGTGCTACAATTTGGTTAAAGCGGTTACATTAACCGAAAAAACCAAGGGGGTTGGAATAATGAGCAAAAAGACGATGGCCATTCTTCTGTCATGGACGCTGGTTCTCGCCGTAATTTTATCCGGATGTAACAGTTCAAGTTCGGATGAAGAGGGTGAAACAGGCAGCAACGGCACAGATGGGAAAGTAACCCTCAAATTTATGCACCTCTGGCCAGCAGGCAGTTCCGCACAGCAAAACAAACTGGTCAACGATATCATCAAGCAGTATCAGACGGATCATCCGAATGTAACCATTAAGCAGGAAGTGCTGGAGAATGAACAATATAAGAACAAATTGAAAATCCTGTCGGCATCCAATGAACTTCCCGATGTTGGTGTAACTTGGGCTGCTGGATTTCTGGAGCCTTATGTAAAGGGGAACCTGTTCGCACCGGTCGATGATCTGCTGAGCGACTCGCTGGGCGAGAAATTCATAGCCGGAACAACAGAAGCTTATGCCATAGACGGCAAAACATATGCGTTACCAATCGAGTTGAATATCTCCCCCATTTATTATAACAAAGCCATTTTTGCGAAATATAACTTGCAGCCGCCAGCAACGTACGATGAATTCCTGAGTGTGCTGAAGACACTGACAGAGAACGGTGAGGTTCCGATCGCACTGGGCAATAAAGACCGCTGGACCGGCTCACTCTGGTATATGTATCTGGCGAATCGGTTAGGTGGAGATGCACTGGAAAAGGCCATCAATGGCTCTGGCAAGTTTGACGATCCTGCGCTGACTCAAGCTGCTGCCGAGGTACAAAAGCTGGTGGATATGAATGCCTTCAACAAAGGCTTCAACGGGTTGTCTAACGATGAGGGCAAATCCGAATTCATGAACGAAAAAGCTGCTATGTACCTCATGGGCACCTGGGAACTGCCAAACTTCACGACTAATCCGGACATCCCGCAGGAATTCAAGGACAAGATCGGATTTTTCAAATTCCCAACAATGGAAGATGGCAAGAGCGATATTAATAGCTGGGTAGGTGGTCCAGGTGTAGGGTTGTTCGTGGCCCAGAACTCCAAAGTGAAGGAAGAAGCGCAGAAGTTTGTGCAATACTTTGTGGAAAAATGGGGTGAAAGTTCGGTAACTGAAGCAGGCGTCATCCCGGCTACCAAAGTGGATACGGCGGCAGTACAGTTGCCACAGCTCTATATTGACCTGCTGAACGAATTGAATCAGGCCAGCAGCCTTACGCTCTTTGCAGACGTACAGATGAAACCGGCAGCCGCTCAGGCCCATCTTGACATGATTCAGGCATTGTTTGGCAAAGCGGTAACACCGGAGGACTTTGTGAAGAATCATCAGGCTGCAATTGATAAAGGCAATTGACGTACACACGTTTGAACGCTTGAAGGGAGGATAATGTGATGGACAAAGTCATGTCCAACCGTCTCGTTGCTGCGTTGTACGTGCTTCCTGCACTGCTTCTGCTGCTGGTCTTGGTTTACATCCCGATCGTGCTCACCGGGTATTATGGGTTGATGCAATGGGACGGGATCGGTGCAATGACCTTTATTGGATTGGATAATTACGCCAGACTTCTTCAAGACGGAACATTCTGGCAGAGTGCGAATCATACCTTTTTACTTGCTTTGTTCTCTGCGCTGAGTCTGATCGGTTATCTGATGATCGCTTTGGTGCTGTCAGGCAAGATCAAGGGGGCCAATCTGTTCCGTAAAATATATTTGATCCCGATGCTGCTGTCTTCGGTCGCGATCGCCCAGTTATGGCTGAAGATCTATCATCCCAGCAATGGTGTGCTAAACACCTTTCTGGAAGCGATCGGCTTCAGCAATCCGCCAGCCTGGCTGGCGGAGCCATCCCTGGTGTTGTATGCACTGTTCGTGCCGATTCTATGGCAGTATGCAGGCTTCTATATTTTGATCTATTATGCGGCCCTCAAAAATATTCCGGAATCTCTGGTGGAAGCAGCCCGGATTGATGGAGCAAGTCCTTGGCAGATCGCTTTTCGAATCAAGCTGCCCCTTATTACAGAAGTCATCAAGGTGACTGTGGTGCTGGCCGTAGTGGGCTCACTCAAGTATTTCGATCTCATCTACGTGATGACCGATGGCGGACCGAATGGCTCCAGCGAAGTGATGGCCTCCTATATGTATCGTCAGGCGTTCCGTAGCTTCGACTTTGGTTACGGCAGTGCTGTAGGGTTCTTCCTGCTCTTGATCTGTCTGCTGGTTACCTGGCTGCTTCGTAAAGCGACGGCATCCAAAGATACGATCCAGTATTCCTGACGTAAGTGAAATGAAAGGGGGTCCATCCCGGTGAAGACGGATACGGCCGTTAGATTGCCAACTTACCCGGGGACAAGCCGAGGTTCGGCATGGTTAAGGAGATTCGGATATGTTCTGCTGTATTTCCTCTTGTCCCTAGTAGCTTTGCTGCAAATTTTACCCTTGGTATGGCTGCTGTTGTTCTCGCTTAAAAATAATCAGGAAGTATTCGATATGGCGCCTTTTTCCCTTCCCGCTACCCCGCGTTGGGAAAACTATGTCAAGGTATGGACAGAGGGAAATATCAGCTTATACTTCTTCAACAGTGTATGGATTACGGTGGTATCGGTGGTGGTCACCGTGCTGTTTGCCAGTCTGGTGACCTTTGCCATTACACGTATGCGCTGGAAGGGTCGTTCGCTGGTATTAGGGCTATTCATGGTGGGTCTGATGATTCCTGTACACTCCACGTTGATCCCGCTGTTCAGCTTGTTCCTGAAGCTTCATCTCACAGATCATCCTTTGTCAGTCATCCTGTCTTATATTGCCTTTAATATGCCAATTACCATTATGATTCTACTTGGATTCTACTACGCGCTCCCCCGGGAAGTGGAAGAAGCCGCAGTGATGGATGGTTGCTCCGTGCATCGGATTTTCTTTCGGATTGTGCTGCCGATGACGTCTTCGGTCATTTCCACAACGGCGATCATTAACATGATCTATAACTGGAATGAATTCATCTTTGTTAATACGTTCATCAGTACAGATTCGTACAAAACCCTGACTGTTGGGGTACAGAACTTTATTGGTCAATACACAACGGATTGGGGAGCCATTGGTGCAACGCTGATGATTAGCATTATGCCAATCCTGATTGCTTTTCTCATCTTGAGTAATCGAATTGTGGAGGGCATTGCTGCGGGTTCTGTTAAAGGTTAAAAGGTTGAGGGTTTAAGGTCCTTCCATTACTTGCTTAAAAGGCGAGTTGGGAAGGACCTTTTTTGTCTTCTAAAACCTCTGGCAGGCGTACGGAAGTGGGGCTTTATGAAAGCAGTGAAAATACCTATTTATGGAATTACAAAAAACTTTCAACTATTTTCGCAAAACTACTGCATTTTCAAACCACCTGTGCTAACATACCCTAAGAATTAAAGCCCACATGGGAAAGGTGAGAAAATGACAGCAATATCCTCAACCAAAGAGTCCCTTCGTTCTGATGCCAAGGATCTGAATCTGATTCGACTGACATGGCCTATTTTCCTGGAACTCTTCTTATTTATGTTGATGGGGAGCGTGGATACGCTCATGCTCAGCTCGGTGTCCGATAATGCGGTCTCCGGCGTTGGAGCAGCCAATCAGATTATTTCTATCGCTATCCTTGTATTGGAAGTCATTGGACATGGTGCTGCGATTGTAGTGGCACAATATATCGGATCGAAAAAGTTAAGTGAAGCAGCACAGGTTACAGGTAATGCGATCACACTGAATCTTATCGTAGGTCTGGTCCTGAGCGGAGTCTTCCTCCTGTTCGGAGGACAATTGCTAACACTTCTGAATATTCAAGGCGAAATTTACGATTTTGCCCGTTCGTATATAAATATCGTTGGTGGCGGTATCTTCCTCCAGGCACTCATTAACGCGCTGGCTGCGACGATTCGTACACATGGTTACACCAAAGAAACGATGTATGTTGCTGTATTCATGAACGTGATTCACGTTGTTGGTAACTATGCATTGATTTTTGGTCACTTCGGCCTGCCGAAACTTGGGGTGGAAGGGGCAGCGATCTCCACGGTGGGAAGCCGGTTTATCTGCCTGCTGATCTTCTTCTGGTTGTTGTATCGTGTGAGCGAGGTACGGGTGGATTTCGAATACTACATTAAGTTGTCCAAGAAATTCATTGGCAAAATTCTGCGGATTGGCATTCCGTCTGCGATGGAATCCATGGTATATCATTCCTGCCAGCTCGTGTTCACGCTGTATGTGACCTATCTGGGCGCAGAAGCTATGGCAACCAAGCAGTATGCGGGTAACATCTCCAGCTATATCTACTTGTTCAGCATGGCGATTGGTATGGGGACATCGATCATTGTAGGTCGGCTTGTGGGTGCGCGGCGCAAAGACGATGCGTACAAACGTGTTTTTGACAGTGTAAAATGGGCCCTTCTGGCCACGGTTATCATTGATGTAATCATCATTTTGTTCCGTGTGCCGCTGATGAGCATATTTACGGATAATCCGGAAATTATCAAGCTGGGGGCTCAAGTGATTCTGCTCAGTCTTTTGCTCGAAACCGGGCGTACCTGCAATATTGTGATCATTGGTTCCCTGCGTGCGGCAGGCGATGCAAAGTTCCCGGTATACATGGGTCTGATCTCCATGGTCTGCATGAGTCTGCCACTGGGATACCTACTCATATTCAAGCTTCATCTGGGACTCGCTGGTGTGTGGCTTGCCATTGCGGCGGATGAGTGGACCCGCGCGGTCATTATGTACTTCCGCTGGAAGAGTAGAGCTTGGGAGAAACATGAACTGGTGGAGCATGATGACGAAGAGGTTGGTACACAGCCGGTACCGGCTGTCTGACGAAGTGTTGTGCGGATAAACAAAGCAAATAGTTAAATGAACCTGCTGTAGATCAATGAAGTGGCTCTACAGTAGCCACAGGGCAGCAGTTTCCCAGAAGAGTCAATTACGGACAGGATTCAATCCGTGATTGGCTCTTTTTGCATCTCCGGCAGAGGTAAGGAGAAATAAAGATAGCAAAAATGATCAAAACGGCGATGACATCCTTCACGTATAGTAAGGATATGGAAGGGGGCTTTACCTCAGTTGAGCCGTTACCGTGCAATGATTCAGCAAAGTTTGTTCTATATTGAGACTCATCTGCATGAGCAGATCGGGCTGGAAGAAGTGGCATCCGAGGCGTTGTTGTCGCCGTATCACTACCATCGAATTTTCCGTAATGAGGTGGGCATGACCATCGTGGATTATATCCGCAATCGCCGGATGAGTCTGGCGTCCACGACTCTGCGATCGACGGATGCGGGCATTTTGGACATCGCCCTGGCATGTGGTTTTGAGAGTCAGGAAGCCTTCACCCGTGCATTTCGCAAATTATATGGCATGCCGCCGGGACGTTTTCGCAAATTGTTCGATCTGAAATTATTCGAAGGAAGAACCAGAGGAGGAGAATTACAGATGAATCAGACGTCAACAATTACAGGTTGGATGTTAACCGGGAGTCATCCGCAGAATTATGAGATGGGCATTGATCCAGCTGAAGTGCATCAGGGAAAAGCATCAGGATATTTGAAGGCCGTTACGCCTATGGAGCCTAACGAGTTCGCAACGATGATGCAACAGTTCAGAGCGGACAAGTATGTGGGTAAGCGGATGAAGTTATCGGGATTCGTGAAGACCGAGCATGTGGATGCGTTCTGCGGATTATGGATGCGTGTGGATAATAACGTTCATGATGTACTTCAATTTGATAACATGCATGATCGGCCAATTACGGGTACGCAGCCATGGAATCAGTATAGTATTGTGCTTGATGTACCGGAGGGTAGCGCGGTCATTTCATTCGGGGTTATTTTGAACGGTAAAGGAAAAGTGTGGGTCGACAGCTTCCGCTTCGAGGAGGTTGATCTGAACACACCACTGACACATATGGAGACAGAGTACGAGATGTCGGACGAGCCACTCAATCTGTCATTTGAGGAGTAGATACAATTTAAGTGCAGATCCATTATCAAGCTGAGGCTATATGGGAATTATGATATAATGCTGGTGAGAATGGAGCTGATGCTGAGTGACGGAATTACTCGATCCACGAGTAGATTTTGTGTTCAAACGCATTTTTGGAAGTGAGCAAAACAAAGATGTTTTGTTAGCTTTTCTGAACAGCACGTTTATAGAGACCGGCGAATCTCCTCTTACGGAGATCACTGTGGTTAACACGTATACAGATAAGGATAGTCCAGAGGATAAACAATCCATTCTGGATATTAAAGCAAAGACGGTAGAAGGCAAACTAATTAACATTGAAATGCAACTGTTTAACCCGTATAACATGGAGAAAAGGACGTTGTTTTATTGGAGTGAGATGTACTTTCATCAGATAAAAAAGGGTGAAAACTATAATCTGCTCAAAAAATGCGTGACTATTAATATCCTCAATTATTCCTGTCTGGATAATGAGCGGTATCACAATGTCTTTCATTTACGAGAAGATCATACAGGTATTGGTTTGACGGATGATATCGAAATACATGTGATGGAACTAACCAAATTGGATCAGTATTCTGTTCCGATGGAAAAAGGCGGACTCGTGAATTGGTTATTATTCCTGAAGGGAATAGACACATCAAACTGGGAGGTGCTGGCCATGAATGAACCGATGTTGAAAAAGGCGATGGATACGCTGGAATTTCTGAGTCAGGATGCGTCCACCAGAATGGCCTACGATGCTCGGATGAAAGCATTGAGTGACGAAAAATCAATGATTGAAGGCGCACGAGCTGAAGGAGCGGCTGAAGGCAAGAGAGAAATGGCTCGTGAATTACTCACACTTGGCGTAGATCTCTCTGCTATAGTTAAAGCATCTGGACTCTCTGAAGATGAAATTAAGAAGTTATTGCCTAAACAGTAACATGAAACGGGAATCTATAGATCAAGGGCTGATCCAATCACGGGTTGGCTCTTTTTGTTACCTTTAGGGTATAAAGAAAGTAGAGCCAAGTCCAAGCTGAGAGGATACAAGCTTCTCATACAAATTGCAAACTCGTCCATAGCTAATTCCCACGGACCTTGCTAACATAAATAAAAAAGAACTGAATATTTACACGAAAACGAAGAGTGCAGAACCAGTCTGAAGAAACGAAGTTCAAAGCTTTCTGTCAGAAAGCTACTTCGGAAGCATATGCTACGCCCTTTATCCCCGGATTTTCTCTTAGGAGAATTGATTCAAAAAATCTGGGGATAACAGCGATCAGAAGACGGTACTGCACTTGAAGTTATCTCGTGTAACGTAGAGGATGAATCCCATGAATAAAAAAGTGCTCGTGGTAGATGACGAATCAAGTATCGTCAGTGCCATCGCTTACGCGCTGCGGCGCGAAGGATATGAAGTAGAGACTGCGAGTGACGGCGAAGAGGCCTTGGTGAAGGTCGCATCTTTTCAGCCGCAGGTCATGATTCTGGACGTGATGATGCCAAAGCTTGATGGATACGGCGTATGCCGCAGGCTGGAGGACCGGGATGATATCGGCATTATTTTGCTAACAGTCAAAAATGATATCGTGGACAAAATCGTTGGTCTGGAGATGGGCGCGGATGATTACATGACCAAACCATTCGAGATCCGTGAACTGCTCGCAAGGGTAAAAGCACTCATGCGCCGTGTCGAGAAAAGCAGTCCACCACCTGACGATTCGAAGAATCAGGCCATCGTGAATGGCACACTGCGTATTCATGTTGCTCACCGCACGGTGACCGTGAATGAGGAGAAGCTGGATCTGACACCAAAAGAGTTCGACCTGCTGACCATTCTCATGTCCAATCCTGAGCGTGTGTACACACGAGACGATCTGCTGGATCGGGTATGGGGCATGGAATATGCAGGTGGGACACGGACCGTGGACATTCACATCCAGCGTTTGCGCAAGAAAATCGGAGATACAGATCAGCAAAAATTACAGACCGTGTACGGGATTGGTTACAAAGCATCTGCGCCTGAAACAGGCGGGGCCATATGAGAGTCAGCATCAAGCTGAAGTTCAGTGTTTTTCTGGCAGCCTTGCTTATCCTGACCGTGGTTGTGCTTAGTTCACTGGTTCTGCGCGGTATTGAACGCAATCAGCAGTCACAGATTGAAGGTATCTTATCACAGCAGACACGGCTGGTGAATCTGAATGTGCGACAGTCCTACTACACCGAGTCCGTTCATCTCGATCAGGACGTTTTTTTACAGCGAAATGGCCGCAGGCTGGCACAGGAACTGGCCAACTCTACCGGATTGCCGATAGCGCTCTATGATATGAAAGGCCAACAAGTCGGTTCATCGATCAGTTCCGGGGAGAGTGCGATTGTTCAGGATACGCTCAACTATGCACTGCAAAATAAAATTGCCTATCATGAACAAGGGGACACCCTGCTCTACGCCGCACCACTGGACGGTCCAGATGGGCAGATGGGTGCTGTATGGATGCAATATCCGGTCCAAAGCTACCATGAATTCTATACTCGCATCCTTCAACTGTTCACATGGGCAGGAATTACCGTTGTTGCGCTGAGCTTCATATTAGGTTATCTCTTCTACAATCGGTTTGCGGTTGCGATTACTCGGCTGAAAAAGTCCGCAGATTCCATTCGCGAAGGGAATTACATTACGGAGTCTCCTTTAAAGCGCAAGGATGAGTTGGGGGAGCTGGGGCAGGGCATCTATTATATGAGTACATCCATTCAGCAAAATATCACAGCCATGCATGTGGAGCAGCAGAAGCTGCAACTGGCGATTGAGAAACTTCAGGAGCTGGAACAGCAGCAGAAACAATACATCGGTAACATTAGCCATGAGTTCAAGACACCGCTGACGTCGATCAAAGCTTATGTGGAACTGCTCGACATGTATAAGGATGATCCGCAATTGCTTGATGATGCCACAAGTAACATTGGCAAAGAAACCGAGCGGTTGTACGAGATGGTCGAGAAAGTCTTACATTTATCTGCCCTGGAAAAGTACGACTTCGAGAACCAGGCCGAAGATGTAGAGGTCAGTGCTCTGCTGAAGGATGCCTGTGGCCGGATGCGTGGGAAAGCGGAGAAGTTTGCGCTGAACATGGAACTGGATCTTCAACCGGCGGTGATCCGCAGCGATCGGGAGAGTCTTATGCATATTTTCATCAACATGCTGGATAATGCCATTAAATATAACGTTCCGGATGGTGTGATCCGGGTGAAGAATGAACTGCGGATGCAGGAGCATCAAGCGGTCATTCGCATCTATAACTCGGGTACGCCGATTCCGGTAGAGGCACGGGAGAAGATTTTTGAACCCTTTTACACCGTGAACAAAGACAGAGCCAGAAAAACCGGCGGAACCGGACTGGGACTATCTCTCGTGAAGCAGTTTGTGGAAAAACAGGGCGGTACAATCACCCTGCTGGCGGGCGATCCAGAAGATGGGGAAGGTGTGACGTTCCAGCTCATGTTCCCTTTGGCTGATGCAAGTTTACAAGTTCGAAACAAGTCTGAATAACTTTGGAAGTATGCGATGTGTATGCTTGGTCTATAGCAAGAGAAACCAGGAGGGACCATCATGAATTGGAAACAAGCAGCTATGGGCACGTTCGGAGCCATTGCCCTGGTAACGACAGCGGCATGTGGGGGTACAACGGAGCCGGGGGGCAACGCACAAGGTGGGAAAACGGGCACCAACATTACAGTAAAAGATAATACCAACACGTCCGTGTACCAGAGCTTCAAGCTGGAGAAAATTGATAAATTGCCGAATATGCGCGGGATTGCATGGCTAAGTGACGACTTGATTGTATCCGACAAAGAGAACAAGTCCTTGAAACCCGTCACGGTTGAAGGTCAGGAAAGATACCCGCATAACTTATATATGTATGATCTGACGAAAGGCACAGACACGCCGCTCAAGGAAAGTGAAGCCAGTCTGGGCGCACCGCTAGTGTCACCGGATGGTCAGTACCTGTTTTACCGGGAGCCGGAGGAAAATACGGGCAAAGGCTATATCCTGAATCTGCATAATGGGGAGGCAACTCCTGCGGGTAAAGAGGATGGATTCATCCAAGAGGGCGCGTGGCTGGATAATGAACATGTCGTTTTCCCCAATATGAAGGGTGATCTGATCTCGGCAAATGTGGACGGTACAATAAAAGTACTGGTGGAGACAGGCAATTTCAATGTACGGAGTATCAAGGTGTCAGGCAATATGCTCTATTATATTACGGGCGAGGACGGCCAGTTGAATGCATACGATGCGAAGAGGGGAGACGTGAAACAGGTGCTGAAAAGTGTGGAGTGGGTCATCCCTTCTAATGATGGAACAAGGCTTGCGATTGTGAAAAGAACGGCGGATACCAAACGGGCGTTAGTGCTCACCGATCTGGAAGGCAATGAGAAGGCCACACTCGCCAGAGGCACGCAAATCTTCGGCACCAGTTGGTCGGGTGATGATTCCAAGATTGCATACACCATCAATTCTGAGAATGATAATGAGAAAGGGCTGTTTGTCTCCAACACGGAGTCGGCAGAACAGTTCCAGATCTCGGCGGATATGGACAACGCTTCTGACCCACTCGCCTGGAGCCCGGAAGGCAATAAAATCCTGTTATCGCAGGCGGTATTGGAGAATGAATCGTATCACTTTGTAACCTCAGTCATTACGATCTCGGAATAGGATGATTGTTGTGGACAGATATGTTCCATATCTTTCATGCCTTTCTATACATTTATATTGACTAAGCTATTCCGCTTCCGATAAACTAGAATGCAGGAATAAAAGTCGAATGTCAGGCAGCAGTTCGAGACGATGTTTCGGGCGGCTGTTTCTTTTCTTTTTAACAGTAAGGGTGCAACGTAGTCGTCTTGCCGGATGATCCGGCTAATAACAACATGGAATAGGAACAGGTGATATACATGTGTAACAGCGCGTACCGCGTGCTTTTATATTATAAGTTCGTGAAGATTGAAGACCCCGAGACGTTTACACAAGAGCATCTGCAATACTGTAAGGACCTGGGTGTGAAAGGCCGAATTCTGATCGCATCTGAAGGCATCAACGGTACCGTATCCGGTACGCCCGAACAGACGGAACAGTACATGAAAGATATGCTGGCTAATCCGCTATTCAGCGATATGGTGTTCAAGATTGATGATGTGGAAGAGCATGCGTTCAAAAAGATCTTTGTTCGTCACAAAGCAGAGCTGGTTACGTTCCGCGTGGACGATGACCTTGATCCAAATGTGACTAGCGGCAAACGCCTTTCGCCAAAAGAGTTCCATGAACATCTGCAACGTGATGACGTCATCGTTATCGATGGTCGCAATGATTATGAATACGAAATTGGTCACTTCCGCGGGGCCATCCGTCCAGATGTGGAGTCGTTCCGTGAGTTTCCGGAGTGGATTCGGGAGAACCTGGGTGACATGAAGGACAAAACGATTATTACCTATTGCACGGGCGGCATTCGCTGCGAGAAGCTGACCGGGTTCATGATCAATGAAGGATTCCAGGATGTGGCTCAATTGGACGGCGGTATTGTCACGTATGGTAAAGACCCAGAAGTACAAGGCCATCTGTTCGATGGTAAGTGTTACGTGTTTGACGAGCGTATCTCTGTACCGATTAACCGGACAGAAGAAGATATCGTCATTGCCAGCTGTTATCACTGTGGAACGACACATGACCGATATATTAATTGTCCAACCTGCAACCTGCAGCACGTAAGCTGTGAGGATTGCGAAGAGACGCATAACCGCTTTTGCTCGGATGCCTGCCGGGAGGCAGCACCGGTACACGCATAAGCAGGAGAGCAGGTGCTGATCGTGAAGCGCGAAGAGGAACGAACGACGCGTGAACGGATTTTGTTCATGCTGAAGCAGCAAGGTACATTGACCGCGAGGGAAATGACAGCTGATCTGGGCCTGACCGGCATGGCCATTCGCCGTCATCTGACGGCACTGGAGCAGGACGGATGGATTGAGGTTCGGGAGGCCCGGGCTACGGCCGGACGTCCGTCCTCGGTGTACCAATTGACGGTGCGCGGGGACAGCTTTTTTCCAAAATCATATTCGTCCCTTACGCTGGAACTTCTTGAAGAATTGTCTGACTCAGCCGGTAGCGGTGTGGTAGATGCGTTGTTCGAGAGTCGCCGGGACAAGCTGCTTCGCAGCGGATTGCCACAGATGGAGGGCCAGGATCTGGCCGGACGGGTGGAGGAACTCGCGCGAATCCAGAATGCCAATGGATATATGGCGGATGCGTCCAGAGAAGACGATGGAACTTACGTCATTACGGAAATGAACTGCCCGATCGTACAAGTCGCGAGTGTCTACAAGCAGGCTTGCCGCTGTGAACTGGAACTGTTTCGCTCGCTGCTTCAAGCTGAGGTGGAGCGTACCGAATGTTACGCCGATGGCGGCAAAAGGTGCAAGTATGAGATTCGCGAAGCGTCGGGAAATTAGTTGGTTTATACAAAGAGATTGTTTCGATTCGTCGAAATAGTCTCTTTTTTTGATAGTTAATTACGTATAAACGCTATTTCCATATGGCGATGCGTGTTATAATAGAGTTAACATCCAGTGCATGTTCGCATCCTTATATTTGCTGATACTTCAGCAGATATATCCTGTTCATTTTGCGCGTAGGAGTGAATAATGATGACAGAGTTACTTGATCCCAAGAACGATTATGTGTTTAAACGAATCTTTGGAAGTGAAGAGAATAAGGATGTTCTTCTGGCTTTTCTGAATCACACCTTCAAAAATGCAGGTGAATCCTTACTGACCGAGATTGTATTGATCAATCCTTATCTGGACAAGGATACCCCGAGAGATAAACAGTCCATTCTGGACATACGGGCCAAAACAGATCAAGGTGAGCTAATTAATGTTGAAATGCAGTTGTTTAATCAGTATGATTTAGAGAAGAGGACTTTGTTCTACTGGGGTAAACAATATTCTGGACAATTACTTGAAGGACAGAGATATAGTCAACTCAAAAAATGCGTTGCGATCAACATTGTTAATTTCAAAATGCTCGCTAATGATCAGTACCACAACGTATTTCATTTAAGAGAAGACCATACCGATATTCCGTTGACGGATGTTATAGAGATTCATTTTATGGAAATACCAAAGCTAAATGATGAAAATATTCAAATGAAGGATGGATTGGTGCGTTGGCTGTTATTTCTGAAAGGAATGACTAAATCAAGCTGGGAGGCGTTAATGATGCACGAACCCGAACCGGCTTTGAAAAAAGCCATGAGTGTATTAGAGTTTCTGAGCCAGGATGAGCAAGCACGTCAACGATATATTGACCGTCAGAAATTTCTATGGGACGAAGCTTCCATGATTGAGGGCGCACGAGAAGAGGGTCTCAAGAAAGGCATGGAGGAAGGAATTCAAAAAGGAATCGAAGAAGGGATCAAAGAGGGAATCAAAGAAGGAATCAAAGAAGGTGAAGCTGAGAGCAAGCGGAAAATCGCAATGAATATGCTCACTTTAGGTCTTGATCAGGCTACTATTATTAAAGCTACCGGGCTAACACCATCTGAATTAGAAGAACTGCAAAAAGAAAAGGAATAAAGCACTCTGGAGCTATCCATTGATCGATATAAGGTGACCATACCCAAAGTACATTGGGAGGGATGCCTCTTTTTTTTGAAAATTTTAAATATGAAAAATCTCATGATGAAGCACGATACTTATCTCAAGCGGAGAAAGCTGCCGTGATTGCCCAATTGGATCAATTACCGATGAAGCAGCAACTATGTCACGGTGATCCCAACCCGGGTAACATACTCCTTCGAGATCATGATGCAATCATTATTGACTGGAACAATGCCTCTACCGGGAATCCGGAAGCAGACTTGGCCGAATACATTATTATGATTCGATATGCGATACTGCCCCCGCATCTGCCGATGAAGCGACGGTTGTCCTGAATGCGACGAGAGAGTACAGCATTGGTGTCTTTATGGAGGAGTATGAGAAGTTGTCCGGTATTGGCTATGCAGATATCGAACCCTGGATTGCTCCTGTTGCGGCACGCAAATTGATCGCGGATGCCATATCGGAAGCGGAGAAAACAATGCTTGTGGACGAGATTAGAAGAAGACTTCATACTCCATTTTCATGAGTAGGACCTTATTTTGCTGTACCCATGGCGACCATCTACAGAACAATGTGGGTGGTTTTTAAGTTTTATGTAATGTTTTCTATCACAACCATACGATGAAAGTAAATTGGAAGCGGTTCAACCATTGACGGATATCGGGACGCCCCTTAATATTAGGGGAACAATAAAACACCAACACGGGTCATGGACTTCAGTCGCATGAGAAAAGTCTATATTTGTCTGCTTTTGTCGATCAAAGCAACAATGCGTTGAAGCGTTCGTTTTGTCCCGCCCTATCGTGTCAATGGAATTCGATAAGGGTAACCACATTTTATAAGATGGAGAGGGGTTCTCACACATGAAAAAGAAATTTTGGATGTCACTGATGATGGTTGCTTCAATGATCGTTGCAGCAGGTTGCGGAAATAACAGCGGTACAGGTACGGAATCCGAAGGATCGGGGAGTACAACAGGTGGAGGCAGCGAGGAAAAATCATACCAGATTGCCATCTCCCAGATTGTTGAACATCCATCTCTGGATGCTACACGTGAAGGATTCATCGCAGCCCTGAAGGAAGCGGGCATTGAAGAGAACAAGAACCTCAAAATCGATTACAATAATGCGCAAGGTGATTCGACGAACAACCTTTCCATTGCACAGAAAATCTCGGGTGATTCCAAAAATGATCTCGTACTCGGCATCGCAACACCATCTGCGCTGGCTCTGGCTCAACAAGGGAAGGACAAGCCATTGTTGTTCGCAGCCGTAACGGACCCACTGGGTGCCAAACTGGTGACCGATATGGACAAGCCGGGCGGCAATGTTACAGGTGCATCGGATACGAATCCGGAGGCTATCGTACAATTGGCTGACTTTATCGCCAAAAATCTGCCGGATGTGAAAACGGTAGGCTTGGTCATTAACGAAGGTGAACCAAATGCGGTGGTTATGGCAGATAACGCAGAAAAAGCGCTCGCAACACATAATATCAAGCTGGTGAAAGCGCCAGTTACGAATACATCTGAAGTAAAACAGGCAACGGATTCTCTGGTTGGCAAAGTAGACGCTTTCTACATCACGCTTGATAATTCTGTCGTGAGTGCGGTGGATACGATCATCCAAACGGCAAACAGTAATAAAATCCCGTTCTTCTCCAGTGATCGGGATACCGTTGAAAAAGGAGCTTTCGCAACCGTTGGCTTCAAATATTATGACCATGGATATCAGGTGGGTGAGATGGCTGCCGACATTCTGAAAAATGGTACAAAACCTGGTGATATGAAAGTCACCGTTCCGGACAAACTGGATCTGATCCTGAACCTGAAAGCAGCTGAAGCCCAAGGCATCACGGTTACGGATGAGATGAAAGCGGAAGTAAAAGACCAGGAAAACAACATTATTCAATAGAATCAATTTAATGAGTTATGAGATTGATTCAAAAATCTGACCGGAATGTAATCCGGCAGTATGGATGCGAGGCGGACATGCAACGGGTTCGCCTCATTCTTTTCGATAGACAGGGAGGAAGTAGCGTGAGTATAAGCTGGAATTCAATTGAAGGGGCGATCGAGCTGGGGCTTTTATATGCACTGATGGCACTGGGTGTATATATTACGTTCCGCATACTCGATTTTCCTGACCTTACCGTAGACGGAAGTTTTACAACAGGAGGCGCAATCGCGGCGGTTATGATCTCCAATGACTTCTCTCCTTGGCTCGCCTGTTTGGCGGCAATGGCTGGCGGCATGGTGGCCGGGGCTTGTACAGGTCTGCTTCATACCAAAGGCAAAATCAACGGATTGTTATCCGGGATTCTGATGATGATCGCGCTCTACTCCATTAATATGCGTATTCTTGGCGCACCGAATAAATCCATTATGGGTATGGATAATCCATTCTCAGGTGAGCATGTCATGGTGCTAATTATTATCGTGGTGCTGGTATTTAAAATCATGCTCGATCTGTTCATGAAAACAGATGTTGGACTGGCACTCCGCGCGACAGGTGATAACAAACGCATGATTCGCAGCTTTGGTGCAAATACGGATGTGACTACCATTGTAGGTGTCAGCTTATCCAATGGATTGGTTGCCCTGTCTGGTGCATTCATTGCACAGCAATCAGGTTTTGCAGACATCACGATGGGCATCGGTATGATCGTTATCGGGCTGGCTTCCGTGATTATCGGTGAAGCCATCCTTGGTGCAAGAACGGTATTCTGGGCTACACTTGCAGCGATCGTTGGTTCAATTATATACCGGATTGTGGTTGCGCTTGCTCTTCAAGTCGAATGGTTCGACACGTCGGATCTGAAGTTGATCACCGCGGTGATCGTCATTATCGCCCTTGTATTCCCAACGATGCAGCGCTCCATGAAGCAGCGTAGTCTGGCTCGCAAACGAACGGAAGAGTTGATGCGATCCGGGGGTCATCAGACGAAGGGAGGTATGTGATCATGCTGGAGATTACACAAGTAACCAAGCTGTTCAACCCAGGCACAACGGATGAGAAGACCGCGCTGGTCGGTGTGAATCTGACGATGAATCCGGGAGACTTTGTGACGGTGATTGGCAGTAACGGAGCGGGTAAATCCACGCTGATGAACATCATTTCGGGTGTGATGAAGCCGGATATGGGCGATGTACTGATTAATGACCGTTCCATTAAAAACCTGCCGGAGCATAAACGCAGTAGCTGGATTGGCCGGGTGTTTCAGGACCCGATGGCAGGAACAGCACCACATATGTCCATTGAAGAAAACATGGCGATGGCATACAAACGTGGCAAAGGACGCGGACTGGGCTTCGGAGTTACCCGTGCCAGACGGGAGATTTTCAACACGCAACTGGAGAAGCTGGGAATTGGACTGGAAAAGCGGCCGAACGCAAAAGTGGGTCTGTTGTCTGGCGGGGAGCGGCAGGCACTTAGCCTGTTAATGGCTACGTTTACCCAGCCGCAGATTTTACTATTGGATGAGCATACGGCAGCCCTTGACCCTTCACGTGCCGAACTGATCACGGAACTAACGGAGACACTTGTGCGTGAGATGAGACTTACTACATTGATGGTGACGCACAATATGGAGCAGGCCATTCGTCTGGGTAACCGTCTGATCATGATGGACAAAGGACGAATTATTCTGGATGTCAGCGAAGAGCGCAAGCGTACGTTGACTGTCCCTGAGTTGCTTGGTGAATTCGAACGGATTAGCGGCAAAAAAATGGCAGATGATCGTGTCGTGCTGGGTTAAGAAAAGGGAACGATTGTTCGTTTTTGCGGGAATCGGACAACATTTTTAATCATCCATCTACAATATAAAGAACAGCCGCTTTCGGTACTCATCCGAAGGCGGCTGTTTGCACGTGGCCTTTGTTATACATCGTTGAACGAATCACACTTCCCACCAAGCAAAATAAGCAGTGGAGGCCATCAGTCCACCAACCGAGAGTGATCCGCTGACAGACAGGTTAATGGCCTGACCTGGAGGAATCACATAACGACCGAACTCATTGGATAGAAACGGCCCTGCTTGAAGGGGCATTGCCATCAATGGGGTCGCACCTGAAGGCGCAGCAGCAGAGAATCGAACCGTGGCTACACTGGTATTGCTGCTGGAAAGGTTGCTATTCACCGGTGTAAGTGTACTTGGGGAAGTGAGCGTTCCATTCGCAGTCAGATTCATGGAACCGCTGAAGGAAGACAACAGGTTAAGTGCCACTGTAATTCCGCCGGAGAGCCGTGATACGTATAGCGTTTTTCCACTCCCCGCTGGATTGGCTAATTGTACGGTGGCGATTACCGTTCCTCCCAGCAATCCCAGTGTTGTGGAGTTGGTGGAACCTGCATTGTACAGATTGCCTGTGTTGCCGGCATCGTTCTCCGGTGGGGCAACAATGCCGGGAGAGGTATATGTGTTGGTATTTGACGTATAGACGGGCTGGCTTAACGGGTTGAATACATTATTGTTTGGCACTGTATACACCACCTTCTTCTACTATTATCAAACTCAGAATTCCCACCAGAACAGGTTAATGGCTCCCGTCTGACTCCCTGTGCCTACACTAATGGATAAAGTTTGTCCCGGTGGAACAATAATCGAACCGTTCAAATCCAGTGAATACATACCTGCGGTAAGCGGAATACTTGCGATGCTCGTGAAGGTTCCCCCAAGAGTACCCGTGTTTTGTCTCGTTGTGACGACACTGGCGTTGGTGTTTCCAAGTAGCGTATTGACGGGCACTGGTGTGCTCCCGGCAGTCACCGTTCCTCCCGAATAGATCACAAGTGTGGCTGCTGCTGTTGTGCCTCCCGTGAGGCTGGATATGCGTAATGTTCTGCCACTACCGGCTCCATTCAGGATCTGTAGAAGAAGGTTTTGGCTGGCAGGAATTGCGGTATTGTTGGTCGTTAAGGCAAAAAAACTGCCTGCAGCAGCTGCACCACTGTCTGGTGACGCTTCAATGCCTGGGGCCGAGAAGGTATTGGTCAGTTGAGTAAACAGGGGACCATTCGATTGGTTGAATATATTGTAGTTGGTGATCTCATCCACCTCCCATAGACCAGTTCATTTGAGCAACATTCCGATTGATTCGCATTTCATTGTACTTGCAGTGTATGTGAAAACAAGCAAAATGGATTGGGGACTGCGCCACAAATCCGGAAATAACGGCAGATGCCGTGCCCGTATTTCCGATCCGGGCATACGATGCGTAAGCACATTTTTTAAGGGGAAATCGAGATGAGTCGAACAGCGAAGCGAAGCAAGAAGAGAACGAAGCAACCAACTAAATATGTTAGCCGTCGTCGCTCCCGTCATTCCTGCCGCGCTAAATTGCTGAAACCCCCTTGTTCCCGGATCACTCGTCCCCGGTTCAAGCAGGGTGCTTCCTCACGTACGAAACTCCCTGGTGCTATTCATTGTTTTACAGAGCATACGTATGTCGGAGCCGAGACCAGTAGCAGCATACACTCACTCCCGGCACAAGACACCTCATCACTCAGTATGTATACCTATGGCGTTGTGAATCGGGGAAAACATCCGGCTCTTGTACAGATCCAGATCAGCCCAAATGCCGTGGATTATGCTGTGGACAGCCAGGAGGTGGTCGCGGGAGGACAGACCAAAGCGCTGGTACCTTTGCGATTTTTGCATTATACCCGGCTTGCAATTCGATCCGTTGAACCGGATCAACCGACCCGGCTCGATGTTTACTTTCAGGCACAGCGTATGCCGTAAGGGAGTATGATCACACAGATTTGACCAGGGAGGAGGACGAGGCACATGCCTAACTTTACAACGTTTAATACGAATCCGGATAATCTGAGGACGTTGATTTTCGGTCAGGATAGTACAGGCACAGTCCAGCCGGTCAGAACCGATACGAGCGGGAACGTGGTTGGCATTATTTTGGACGGAACGATCAGTAACATCTCAGGTCTGACGACCGTTACGATTAACGCCGGAACCATTACCAACATTCTGAACGGAACGATCACGAGTGTACTTGGAGCGACGATCACGGCAGGTACGATCAACAGTGTGCTCGGAGCCACAGTTACCGCAGGTACGTTGACGAACTTGCTGAATGGTACGATCACAAGTGTATTGGGAGCAACGATCACGGCGGGAACCATCACGAGTGTGCTTGGTGCAACCGTGACCGCAGGTACATTGACGAACCTGCTGAATGGTACGATAACCAGTGTGCTCGGAGCCACAGTGACAGCGGGGACGCTGACAAACTTGCTGAATGGTACGATTACGAGTGTACTTGGAGCGACGATTACAGCCGGTACAATTACCAGTGTGCTCGGAGCTACGGTGACAGCGGGAACGCTGACAAACTTACTGAATGGTACGATTACGAGTGTATTGGGAGCAACGATTACAGCGGGAACGATTACCAGTGTGCTCGGAGCTACAGTGACAGCGGGGACGCTGACGAACTTACTGAATGGTACGATCACAAGTGTATTGGGAGCAACAATCACGGCCGGAACGATCACCAGCGTGCTTGGAGCGACCATTACAGCGGGTACCATCACAGGTATACTCGGAGCAACGATTACCGCAGGTACGATCACCAGTGTACTTGGAGCGACCATCACCGCAGGAACGCTGACGAACTTATTAAACGGAACGATTACCAGCGTGCTCGGCGCAACGGTAACAGCGGGTACGTTGACGAATTTGCTGAACGGTACGATTACGAGTGTACTTGGGGCAACGATCACTGCCGGAACCCTGACGAACCTGTTGAACGGAACGATTACCAGTGTGCTCGGAGCAACGGTAACAGCGGGTACGTTGACGAATTTGCTGAATGGTACGATCACGAGTGTGCTTGGAGCAACGATCACAGCCGGAACCCTGACGAACCTGTTAAACGGAACGATCACCAGTGTGCTCGGCGCTACAATTACGGCGGGAACGCTCAGCAGCGTGACGTCCATATCCCAGAAGAGTTTTCAGGAGTCACAGCTCATTAGCACCCCGACGGCTAACACCTTTACACCGCTTCCAGCTGTGACAACCAGTGTATTTGGTACGTATTCTTTCTTTGTATATAACAGGGGACCTGGTGTAAACCGGGTAGATGCGCGCGTTGAGATCAGTGCGAACGGATCGAACTGGTACACGGATGTAACGACGGTGACGGGCATTTTGTCCGGCTCAGTGGATGTATTGGTTCCGCAGCGTTTTCTCAAATATACACGTCTATCTTACCGCTCCAGCCTAGTTGGTGCACCAAGTACGATTGATGTGTTCTTCAATGGACAAGGCACATAACCCATTCACTTGTCATATAGGTACATGGAGTTCCTTTGGTGGACTTCATGTACTTTTTTTGTATTGGAGGTGGTTGCATTTGAAGAACCGTTTACTTGGAATCCATATGATTGTGCAAAATGAAGAACGTCACCTGCCCCGCTGTCTTGACAGCTTGAAGCATATCGGAATGGAATTTTTTATCACCGATACCGGCTCATCTGACCGCACACTCGAGATCGCCAGAATGCACGGAGCAACGTTATTGCACGCCCGCTGGCAAGATGACTTTGCCAATGCACGAAATATCAGTCTGCCTCTGGCAAGCACGGAATGGGTCCTGTGTTTGGATGCCGATGAGTACGTTCCGCAGGGATTGGAAGAACTGCTGAATTATTTACCTAAAGTCCATAAAAGCATTTCCAGATTACGTATTACCATAGAGAATCGATACGGCGAAGGGGTAGAAGAGAGCGTTATCTCTCAGCCAGTGAGGCTGTTCCGTGCTCATCAGGGATATCGATATGCGGGACGCATCCATGAGCAGTTGGTACGTAGCGGCCCAAGCGAGCTTGCCCAGGAAGAGGCTGGTGATATGGATAAGAGCGAGACTTATACAGATGAACAAAGCCAATTGATCGAAACTGAACCGCTTGCTCCACTATGTCTGATTCATGATGGATATCTGGCCTCCACGATTGCGAAGGAACATAAACCAAGACGTAATTTAAAGCTGATTGAGCGGGAACTCGCAGATGAGCCTGCACAGCCTTTTCACCTGTACAATCTGGGAGTAACGTATTGCCAGCTTGGTCAGATCGAACAGGCAACTGAAGCGTTCAGTGAATCATTGCGCCTGACAGAGCTGCTCGCGCCATATCGTTCTACACTGGTTAGAGATTATGCAAAGACCCTTGTAGGATCAGAACGTTATGACGAGGCACATGCAATTCTGGCTGTGGAAAGACAACGTTATCCATCTTATGCCGATCTGCACCTGTTGTATGGGGAGACATTGGAGCTGCAAGGTTTGGAGGAGCGTGCATATCAATCGTATGCCCGAGCAACGGACTGCCGGGAGGGAATGGACCGTGTTGGACACAGTGATGGCGGTAGCACGTTAGACGCGTCATATGTAACGGAAGCGGGTTCTAACAGTTACAGAGCCTATACCGCCATGGCAAGACTTGCACAGAAACGGGGATTCCTGAATGAGTCTGCACATCTGTACGGGCTGGCTCTGGACGGCATGTTCACATATGCTCCGGCATGGACGGGGTTGGCAGATGTGCTGCAGCAATCCGGTGAAACGGATGAGAATATAGCAGAAGCATTGCTTGCCAGATGCCGAAGAATCGAGGAATCGGGCCACGGTGATTCGATTCGTGGTGAAATGCCCCATTCATATGAAGTTACAAATGAGGATCATCTGGTGCAAGTGATTTATGTTCTAGCAGGATGTGGGGCATATAAGCAGGCAACGAAAATGCTGGATACAGATGCGCGTACTGATCGTATCCATGTAGCGGATCGAATACATTGGATGTTGTGTGCGAATAGGGTTTCCGAAGCGCTGCAACTGGCAGAAGAACACTGGAGCGCAGGGTGTGTAAATGAAGCCAATCTGCTGGCTGAGCACAGAATGGATTGGGCACTGGCTTGTTGGGCCAAGGGATTACGATTATCCGAGGCGTTCCTCGCAACTACGCTTCCACAAGAAAAGAACGTATGGAAGGTCATGGATCGACTGCTGAATCAGTTAACTAAAGAGCCACGAAGCATGAAACCTGCTTCACAAGAACAAAAGCTTATGCAATGGGGTCCGCAGGCAGAGATGGTAGCAGAAAAGATTGTGCAGCAAGCCGTAAAGACAGGACAGCTTACACTTGCTGAGCAACTACATGAGTTGCGGGCAATGATGATGTGTGACCATTGGGGAACGGCTGTAACTTTACGGCGGGAGTTTGCAAGTCTGCTGTATCGTCAGGGGTATACCATGGTAGCCGCGAACATCCTGATTCAGTGCATGACCGAGAGTGAGCTGGATGCTGAAGGGTTATTCTGGCTGGGTGAAACGCTGTATGCCAAAGGATATTATGATCAGGCGCTGTCTCTGTTCGAGCAGGCTCTGGAGCTGGAGCCTGATATGCGGCAGGCTCGAGCTGGAGCAGCTGCATGTTACTTGCGAATAGCAATGGAGGCACTTCGACAGGAGTTGGTTCGCTCCTCGTCGGCAGGGGCACTTGCGGCACAACATGCTGCACTGGAACAAAGGCTGCGAACGGCCGAAGGCATCCCATGGCGTACGCTTTTCCATGCGAAGGAAAGGAGGAATCAGCTTGCGAGCGGAACGAATTTCCCTATGCATGATCGTGAAGGATGAGGAAGAGTTACTGCCTCATTGTCTTGCCAGTGTCCAGGGAGCGGTGGACGAAATTATTGTAGTGGACACCGGTTCATCGGATCGCAGCGCGGAGATTGCACAGCAATATGGCGCGTTGGTTGTGCGATTTGAGTGGTGCGAAGATTTTGCCGCAGCACGTAATGCTGGCCTGGAGCGCGCTTCCGGCGACTGGATTCTCTTTCTTGATGCGGACGAGGCACTCGATAGGGCTGCGCGGGAGCAGATCAGGAGCTGGACGGCGGTCAGCGGATGTGACGGATTGTTTTTAAACATTCACAACTATACAGGTACGGGTCAGCAGGGGGTTACCGTGAATCCGGTTTTGCGTCTCTTCCGTAATGCTCCGGAGCATCGGTTCGAAGGTCGAATTCATGAGCAGATTGCGGCGGCGATTTGCCGTAGGAACCCAGAGGCTGCTTTTCATGTGACGGACATGGTCATCCATCATTATGGGTATCAGACGGCGATTGTGGAGCGCAAAGATAAGGTGAACCGCAATGTCCGCCTGCTGCAACAGGCAGTGGAGGAAGAACCGGATCAGCCGTTCCATCACTATAATCTGGGTGTCGAGTATCTGCGTGTGGGGGAATCGGAGCGGGCTTTGGAGACGTTTGGTGTTGCCCGGATGGGGATTGATCCTGCGGTGACCAGTTACGCGCATTTGCTGTTCAAATATGAAGTTCGTTGTCTCCAGCATCTGAATTGCTGGCAGGAGGCATTGGATCGAATCGATGCTGCGCTTGAACTCTTTCCAGAGTACACGGATCTGATGCATCATCGCGGGGTGTGTGCAGACGCATTGGGTGATGCAGATCGGGCAGAATATTCGCTGCGTGAAGCTGTCCGTATGGGACCACCTCCACCCATATATCATACGGAGGAAGGCATCGGCACCTATCAGACGTGCTATACGTTAGGGCGATTGCTGGAAGGAAGGGCAGATCTGGAGGGTGCGGTGGATGCTTACGTGGAAGCGGTGCGCGCCAAATCCAGTCTGTTACCGCCGCTCTATCGGATATTCCGAATTATGCGAGTTTCCGGGCAGGAACATCAGATTCCAGAGCTGGTGAGGGAGCGTTTTGCACTCGGATCGGAAGAGGCTACACACAAAGTATTGGGCATTCTGGAGCAATCTCGTTGTTATGAAGCGGCTCTGCAATTGTTATCGGGTACATCCTCACAACCTTCCGCAGAGATGAGGGAGCGTTTATCTGTGGCGGAGGCGATGCTCCAAATCCAACAGGGAAGATGGAATAAGGCGCGTCTGAAACTGGAACCTGTGCAGCGGAAAAAGGGGTTGCTCGCGATCTCGTCTGCCCGATGGCTCGAACGTTTGGAGTGGATAGAAGGGAAGGAAGTCAACGGAGATGATCCCTTGACCTTGTGGTTGAAGCGTAGTTCTCAGGTAGGTGCAGCAGTAACTAATGATGAGGAACCTGCTGTGCAGACAGGACGAATTGCTGGTCTGAGAGCGACAAAGAAGAAGGACACGGACTCCGGTACGGACGGAACGTATGTGGCAGCAGAGTATGATGGCTGGCAGGCGCTAGGACTGATGATGGAAGGATGTGTACAGTCAGGGAGATGGAAAGAGCTCCATAGCCTGATTCAGATGTGTCGACAGCAATTGGCGGGAGAGAAGGAGAAAGAGATGGAAGGGAAAAAGGAAAACGGGAAGGTGAGTGACATTGATTCGTTCCCTGGGGCTTCGGATACCCTGACGGGAACCAGCTGGCTGGTGAAAGGATTGGTCAGTGCTGCGGACCATCATCTGGAGGTGTTCGCTCAGCATGCAGATGGACAGCGGCACCGTTGTTGGCCTGTCGTTCAGCATATTCGGCTGGAGTTGCCGGGAGCGGACGGGTTTGAGAGCTGAGAGGGATCAGGCAGCGGGAGTTCAACTTAATTCAGTGGGCTAATGGGTGGGGCTGAACTCCGGTGAGGGGTGGTGATGAATATGGGCATAGGGATTAGTTTGTGCATGATCGTGAAGGATGAAGCCGGTTCACTCCAGCGGTGCTTGAATGCAGTCAAGGATGTTGTGGATGAGATTATCGTTGTGGACACAGGTTCGATAGATGATACAACTGAAATTGCGCGTCTCCATGGTGCCGTTGTAATTCGTACGGAATGGAACGGAGATTTCAGTGAAGCCCGTAATCTCTCGCTGGCTGCTGCTACGAAACCGTGGATTCTGGTGCTTGATGCGGATGAGGTATGGGTACAGACCCCTCAGATGAAGACAGAACTCATGCGGTTGTTAGCGGCAAGTAGGGATGACGTGTGGGGGTACTGGATACAGGTCACAAGTCTGTTGGGTGTTTCCGGTGAAGAGCGTGTGACGGATGCGGTATGTCGATTGTTCCGAGCTGATCCCCGAATTGCCTTTCAGGGCAGAATTCATGAAGAGATTGCTTCTTCCATCATGGCACTGATTCCGCAAGGTGTGCTTCATTCTAGACTTGAGGTCATTCATTACGGCTATATGGAGCAGGTGATTACCGCCAAAAATAAAGGTGCACGGAACATGCAGTTGATCCGTTTCGCGTTGAATCAGGAGGGAGATCAACCGGAGCTGTTATATGCTCTGGCAACCGAATGGTTTCAGCAAGCGAAGTATGATGAAGCACTCCGGTTGTTACAGCCATTATTGGCACAGCTTACACCGGAGTGTGGATATCACTCGGATCTGGTGCTGAAAACGGCTTACGCTTGGCGAGAGAGTGGTAGCCCGGAGAGGGCGCTTGCTGTGGTGGAAGCATGGGCGCCCGTGTATGAGGATTTTCCGGATTTGTTGGAGCTTGGTGCTGTACTTGAACTGGATCAAGGGAGAGAGGACGTGGCCTTGAATTGGTTAAAACAGGCTAAATCAGCTGCTTCCACGGCCAGCAGGTATACATCAGTCTCTGGTGCTGGGACCTATCGCAGCCTGACGCTGGAAGGCATGGCATATGAGCGGGCTGGCCGCTGGGCAGAGGCAGAAGCCGCATACACGGCGGCGCTGGGCCTGCAACCCGGTAGCTTGCCTGCATGGCAGCGGCTGTTGTTGCTGGCCGCAGCTACAGGGCGGCCGCATGCCATTGCCAGCGTTGCGGCTCGGGTAAGCTTGCCTCCTGCGGCATGGCAAGCGCTGATCCCGGCGGCGCTTGCCGCGCATCGGCCGGAGTGGCTGCTGCGCCATGCGGCGGCGCTTGCTGGCCCGCTGCGGGCACAGCCGCTGGCCGCCGGGCTTGCGCTGGCCCAGCTGGGCGAGGACGCCGCAGCTCGGGCGGCTTTGCAGCCCTGGGCGGCGCATGCGCAGCGCGGGCCAGAGGCGGCCCTGGCGCTGTGGGCGCTGGGCCACAAGCAGCCCGGCGTGCGCAACGCCCGAGCGGCGGCTCGCCAGCAGGCAGCGCTGCCTGCCGCGGCCCACGCCGCCGAGGCGCTGCTGCTGCGCGGGGCCACGGCCCGCAGCAGCGGCCTGGCGTGCAGTCCGCCCCGCGGCGCAACGCCAGGCCTAGCCGCGCCCGCGCCTAGCGGCGTGCTCGCGGCTGCGCAAGCGCTCGCCGGCGTAGGCGCCTGGGCCGCATGGCTGCGCCTGCTGCAAGCCCTGCCGCCTCGCGGCGCGCTGGCGTTGCTCGCAGCGCTTCCGCCTGCGGCACGCTGCGGGCTGCTGCGCGTACCCGCGAGCGTCCGCGAAGGGCTGCTTGCGCTATGCGGCACGCCTGACGGCGCGCAGCAGCCCCACGCGGACGAAGTGCCCGCCCCGGAGCGCACCGCTCACGCAGTCCTCGCGGGCACGCTCGCGCTGCTCGCCGGGCGGCAGAACCTGGCGCGTGAATGGGCCAAATCGGCCCAACTCACTGCGCGGCAACCTGCCGCCACAGGTCGCCCGGCGAAGACAATCCCGCCGGGCCTGCACACCCTGTTGCGCCTGACAGCACCTGGCGCAGCCTCTGCTGATGAATACACCAACCAGTGCAACATGTTACTGGTACACCTATAATTTCCTTTAATCCTTAATCCTTAATCCTTAATCTTTAATCACTAATCTCTAATCTCTAATCTCTTATTTCTAGTCTCTAGTCCCGAACCTCCAACCCCTGTACATCCCCACATATTCCCGCACTAGCCCATCCAATTGAAATTGCAAAAGCAACGGAGCTACCGGTAATCGGAGCATTGCCCGAACCGTGTATTGTTCCGTTGCTAATGGGTCGAGCCCTTAAGCCCTCAATTTTCCCCCTCTGCATTTAACTCGACGTAACCCAATTCGTCTCAACCTTTGCATATCACTGCTCGAAAACAGCGGATCGGCGTGCCATACATGTCAGACCAGATGGCATCGTCCGGCTCGTTCACGTTCAGCTTATCTTCAATGGTTAATCCGGTGACAGCCATGATTGTCTCCAGCAGATCAGGCCGCATCTCGGGCACATCGAAGGTAGCGATTAACTGTCCGTTTGGTTTCAGCACCCGAGCGAATTCACGAAACGCCCGCAGCATCGTGCCTGTATCCAGATGCTCCAGTACAGAGATACAGAACACCCGATCAAACTTACCCGACTCGTACGGAAGCTGTGCCAGATTAGCCTGTGCACGGTGCAATCGGACGAGAGTTGATTCTGGCAGATCCTGAGCGGCTTGCTCGCCAAAATCAGAAACAATATCCAGTCTTATCGCCTCTTCAGACAAAATACGTTCATCCCAGTCACAGGCGTGAACTTCGCGGCAGTGTTCTGCAAGCCAGAATTTGAACGGATGGGAGATGCCGCAGGCTGCATCAAGGACGACATCATCTGGACGTGCAAACCGCCGGGCCCATTCATATTCGTAGGGACGGCTCCACCATGCCGGATGCAGCGGGAAGACCAATGTGTCCGTTTTAGGGTCACTTTGCCGAATGTATCTTGATTCCATGAATTCCGTTGCCTTGGGCGTATCCATCATCCCCGAATTCCCTCCTTCAATCCTGTCTCTGCCAAAAAAGATTCCAACACCGTGCTCCACCGGCTCCGCCACCTGGTAAGATCATAGGACAGTGCAGTCTCGCGCGCATAGATTCCCAGTCGTTCTCGCTCAGCCCGATCCTGTACAAGGCGTACCAGTGCGGCGGTTAGTTCCTGCTCACCAGGAGGTACCAGGAGTCCATTAAAACCATCTTGAATTAGATCATTCAATCCGCCAACATTGGAGGCAATTACCGGAAGTCCACAGCTCATCGCTTCCAGACAGGCATAGGAGGTGCCTTCCGAGAACACAGTTGGAATCACAGCGATATCTGCCTGATGGTAGGCCTCCCGAATATCCCGGAAATCATACGTGCGCTGGTTAATTCGCTCCGCATGTGGATGAGTACGATGCCAGTAACGAAAGGCTCTCCCGACCGTGCTGCCTTCGACCAGTTCCCCGGCAAATTCAACCTCCAGATCTGGAAAGGCTCCTAGTAGTTTATCCGCTGCCAGCATCATTGGAATAATACCCCGCTCCATGCTGATGCGGCGTGGATAGATAATGCGAATTGGGCGGGGAGAGGTCACACGGGCATCCACAGTTTTCTTTTCAACCTGTCCCTGAATCGGACCATTAACCTGATACTCAGCATCTGCTTCTACTAGAATCTCCGTAGCCCAATCCTTTGAATTCCGGTGATTACGAGCAAACCTATACGTTACGCCATCTGCCTCGACTTCTTCCCGTTTCGATAACTGTAAATGGAAATCTACCGTTTCTTTCCCCTCTCGTTCTTGATCGCTATCTGTATCTCCACCTCCATCTCTGTTAGCCTTACCACTGTTCGCTCCATCACCACTCGTTCCATCCTTGCCTTCTACAGCTTGCACTCCTGATATAACTGCACCAACACTTTCTTCATGACTCGCCAGATCATTCTTCCATGCGGCAAGCCATTCGTCTTCCTGTTCTTGCACGAAGGTACGTGTTGGCGGAGCTGGTGTGAAATAGGACGTATCCACCGCATTGGGAATCAGGACAACCTGCCTTGGATCGGTATAGGTGCACGCAGCTCGGCAAAAGGTCTGAAAATGAGAATCCACGGATACAATGCGCACGAGTCCATCCAGAGCCAGTTGAATATGTTCCGCGACTTGTTGTTTGGTCTCCAATGGCAGTCCGGGACGATCCCAGTTAATGCCGTGACAGATGCCAAGGCTGCCGGGTTTGTAGGTGATGGGTTGCCACAGACAGCTGGCATAGATCACTGGGCCGCGCGCTGCTGCTGCCATCCGGTCAAAGGCTTCCGGTACATTATCCATGTCGTACGAATAACCAAATACGTCAATCTGCTCCGTCCGAGTCTGGAATTCTTCAAAATAAGAGAGCTGATGAACCTCGGGAATATGCCCGAGTCCTCGGATGACACTGCACAGATCCAGAATATAGCGTTCCAGTCCACCACCAAATACACGACCGAATTCCCGATTGTACCCGTCGGTGAAACTATGCGTCAGAATACTCACCACGCCCATCTCACGGTCCCTCCTTCCAGGGAATCAGCCGAGGTTCCGGATCGAGAATCGACTCGTAGTGTGCAAGATTGCCCCATTCACCGCTAGGATCAATGCGTTTGTAGCGCAAATATTTACGAACCCGATCCTCCAGGCTGCCGGCCCAGCCGAGATGCTGAACCTTCAGTTCCGTGCTGACCCCAGGCAATACCGTACAGGACAAGGGAAGACGGGGAACGTGATGATTCTGTTGTGGATAAAAATAAGGATATCCAGGCATATATCGTACAAGTGAAGCGGTATGCCGTTTGTGCAGAGACCAGAGATCATCTTCCCGGTAGTGGGTCCGGCCACCCCACATATCGTAGAATCGGAATGCAAACCAGTCCGCATACTCCTGATTAATCAGAGTGCGTATGGCTTTCTTGGCCTCTGAGCTGTACAGCTCATCCGCATCAACCGAGAGCAACCAGTCGGGACATGTTCCCGCAGCCGCTTGCCATAAGGTGTTGCGAAGCCGCCATTCCTCGGCGAACAGCGGTTTCTCCAATACCTCCAGACGGACTAACTTTGGATAGGCTTTGCATAGATCTGGGGTTCCGTCCGTGCTGGCATCGTCCACAATGACGATCTCATCCACGAACTCACTCAGATCATGCAATACTTCTTCAAGGTATCGGCCACGTTCATTGCGAACCTGCAGCATTGCGGTCAGCTTGTTGCCTTTGCTTTTGCGAACCCGACGAATGGAGAAGGGCTCTTTGAATACACTTGTTTCCTCTAGTGTTATAGCAACACTCTGTTCTGCCTGACCTTGTGAATCATTCCAGTGATGCACTTGGCTTCGGATGTCCTGCGTTGGTTGTGCATGATCCAGGGTGTGATCTCCATTTTCCAATGCGTCTGTATGAGTTCGATCGACTGTTTCGGTTGGCGTGTAAGTGGTTTCGGTTCGGATATTCCTGTGCACCATTGGCCCATTCAACTGTTGTCTACGCTTCTTCGGGTCCAGCATCATGGCACCTCCCCAAGCAATTGCTGTACGGCATGATCCAACAGCTCCAGCTCCACAATCCGGGCGAGCGCATTTTCATCCTCCAGTGCTGTCTCAAGGAAATGTCGGACTGCCCCATGTCGTTCCCCCCGCAGTGCCAGCGCACTGCCGGATAATTGCTGATAATCCCGGCGACTGGCATCATCCTGAATATCGACTGCATGCACCAGAGCCAGTGCTTCTTCCACACGTCCAGTCTCCTGGTAAATGCGGAATTTCCAATGTCTCGCCGTTTCTCCGCCAAGTTCGTCAAGGATACGCAGGGCGTTTCCGTAATCATCATTCATACGCAGTAGTTCCGCTCGTACAAGTTGATCTTCTCCTGCCTCAAACCAGCGACAGAGCTGTTCATAATGATGGCGTTCCTGTTCGTCGGCTGCACTGATTCCATACACCAGCAGGGCGTCTTCCAACTTGCCGGACCGGGCATGAATGGCAGACAGGAATCTATAGTGTGAGACTACACAGTCACTGCGACCATTCAAGACCGCATGGGAGAATGCCTCTTGAAGTGAATTGATAGCCCGAGGATCTTCAAGCAAGTACTCATAGGCTGCCAGCAAAAAGGATATCGTCTCATGAGCACCTGCTTTGGCACGAAGCTGACGGTAGAAGTCGGCACGTACACTGCATTGAAGCAGGGTGACGCTATCTGGAGTACCTGACAGGATCTGCCGCAGCGCATGCAGGAAGAGCAGTTCGAAGTCCCGAAGAGGGACTTCAAAATCATCCTTTTGCATCGTACCTGCAGGTGCAGGGTCTTCGCCGCCCAGCCAGATAGCACGTACGCCTTGGAATAACAGCTTCATATATCGTGTTTCGGAGGATGTGCCTACCAGATCGGCGATGCCTACCAGTTTGGAAATACTGCTCTCCCATAGCGGAGATTCTGCTTCGTTTCCAGCAGGCTCAGGGAGCAGGACAATACATAGCTCAGGCTCCAGCGAAGCTGTAGCCATTAGCCAGTAGGGATGGGCGACCACGGCTACGGTGCGAGGTTCCAGCAATAGCTGCTCGGCCTCAGGGAAGGAGATGACGGTAATGACCGGAGGTACATCCTCTGTTTGCGTCAGGCTACTGACATAGTAGACCTCTCCCTCGATCGATAGCAGCGCAGCAATATCGGGATAGGGAAAGGATGACCAGCCTCCTTTGCGAGGGAAGAGAACATACCGAACAGGGGACTGCGCTGTATTGGCCCCATCCGGGCTGACTTCGGGGGCTGTATCCGGTAACGGCGCAGGATTTTCCATGAATTATTCACCTCACCTTGACTGAATTATGGTGTTTCATTTTCTTTGCATGTGCTTCATGCTTTCACTTCATATGTAAAGCCCTCACGGTACTTCGCATGATATGCCTGAGACTAACATATGGGCATTCCGTCCCAAACATGAGTATCTTCCATGAATAGATGAAGTTGGCAAGCTGTGATAATAGGCTGAATTTTATCTTTTGTGTGACCAGGATCACTTTTTTTTGCTCTAGAGACGAAGATTGTGATAATTCTCACATGTATAAAATAGGTAATCTGGCACAATACGTTCATCAACGTATTTGGCGAACAGACAGCGAAGGTGCAGCTTCAATGCCAAATACGCATACTGCGAAGTGAACAGAAAGAAGGGGTAACGGTATGGATCCGATTATGTTATCGCGTATCCAATATGCACTTACAACGATTTTCCATTTCTTTTTTGTCCCGCTATCCATCGGTCTTGTACTGTTGGTTGCAATCATGGAGACGTTGTACGTTGTTAAGGGTAAGGAGATTTACAAAACGATGGCCAAGTTCTGGGGCAAACTGTTCCTGATTAACTTTGCCGTCGGGGTTGTCACAGGTATTTTGCAAGAGTTCCAGTTCGGCATGAACTGGTCCGAGTACTCCCGATTTGTCGGGGACGTGTTCGGTGCGCCACTGGCTATTGAAGCGCTACTGGCGTTTTTTATGGAGTCTACATTTATTGGGTTGTGGATATTTGGATGGGATCGTTTGTCCAAAAAAGTGCATCTGGCCTGTATCTGGCTGGTGTTTGTCGGCACATTCCTGTCCGCGCTGTGGATTCTGGCGGCCAATTCATTTATGCAGCATCCTGTCGGGTTTGAGATTAACAACGGCCGAGCCGAGATGAATGATTTCTTTGCACTTATCACAAATGGTCAGCTTCTCGTTGAGTTCCCACATACAGTCTTTGGGGCATTGATGACAGGGGCCTTCGTCGTAACCGGGATCAGTGCCTACAAGTTGATGAAAAAGCAGGATGTGGAGATCTTCCGCAAATCGTTTAATATCGCGATCATTATCGCTCTTGTTTCTTCATTTGGTGTAGCTTTCTCGGGGCATTTCCAGGCGCAATATCTGGTGGAGACACAGCCGATGAAGATGGCAGCCAGTGAGGGCACATGGACAACGACAGAAGATCCGGCGCCATGGACGGTAGTCGCTTTTATTGACCCGGATAAACAGGAGAGTACAGGTGAGATCAAAATCCCCGGATTGCTCAGTTATCTGTCCTACAGCAAGTTCTCCGGTAGTGTCAAAGGCATGAAGGAACTGAATGCTGAGTATCAGCAGACGTATGGACCGGGGGACTACATCCCGCCGGTACGGACAACGTTCTGGAGTTTCCGCATTATGATCGCAGCGGGTGGTTTGATGATTGTGCTGGCTCTGTACGGTACGTTTTTGGCTATGCGCAAGAAGCTGGAGGTCGCTGGAAAGTGGTTTATGCGTCTGATGGTGTTCGCCATATCTTTGCCGTTTATCGCCAATACGTCAGGTTGGATTATGACCGAGGTAGGAAGACAGCCATGGACAGTATTTGGCTATATGACAACCGAAGCCGGGGTCTCACCGAACGTATCCGCAGGAATGATCCTGTTCTCGACCATCGCTTTTACCGCTGCGTATACGGTTCTCGGAATCGTGATGGTATACCTGTTCGTACGTGAGATCAAGGCAGGGCCGTTTGCGGTCGAGAAGCCAGAAGATCACGATGAATCGGCCGATCCGTTCGGCGTGGATGGAGGTTATTCCGTTGTCACTAAGTGAGTTGTGGTTTTTGCTGATCGCCGTATTGTTTGTCGGTTTCTTCTTTTTGGAAGGTTTTGATTTTGGTGTGGGGATGTCTACAGGCATTATCGCCAAAACAGACCGTGAACGTCGGACCCTGATCAACTCGATCGGTCCGTTCTGGGATGGTAATGAAGTATGGCTGATTACGGCAGGGGGCGCGATGTTTGCTGCCTTCCCGCACTGGTATGCCACGTTGTTCAGTGGTTTTTACCTGCCACTTGTGGTGGTGTTGCTCGCCTTGATTGGTCGCGGTGTTGCTTTCGAATTCCGCAGTAAAATGAAACAGCAGCGCTGGCGCAAAACATGGGACATCATCATTGTTGTCTCCAGCGCGCTTTTACCGTTCCTGTTCGGGGTTGTTTTTGCCACTTTGATGAAAGGTCTGCCCATTGATGGGGAGATGCAGTTGCGTGCAGGATTCCTCGATATTGTTAATCCGTACACCGTGATTGGTGGCTTGAGCGTAACGCTACTGTGTCTGGTTCATGGATTGCTGTTTGCAACGCTACGAACAGTAGGTGATCTCAGAGCGCGTGCCTTGAAGACAGCGCAAAAATTGATGCTGCCGCTGGCTGCACTGCTCGCCGTTTACGCGTTAATGACGTATTTCATGACGGATGTGTTCGCCGTACGCGGCTGGGCCCTCTGGATTATGGTTGTACTTGGCGCAGTCTCGCTTGCCCTTGCGGCATACTTTGTTCGTCAGAAGCGTGAAGGCTGGGCTTTTGGTATGACAGGTGCAGTGATTGCAATTGCCTTTTCCTCGGTCTTTATTGGACTTTTCCCAAGAGTGATGGTGAGTTCCTTTGGGGCGGCGTATGACCTGACTGTATACAATGCCGCATCGGGTGCATATTCATTGAAAGTAATGACCATTGTAGCTTGCACATTGCTGCCGTTTGTTCTTGGCTATCAGATCTGGAGTTATTATATCTTCCGCAAACGTCTGAACGAGCAGCACCACCTGGAGTACTGATATGGGACGGGGGCTGATGAAGCTGCCGGGCATCCGGCCGGTACTTGCGCTGGCCTCGACGCTGGTGATGCTACAGGCGATGACGATCATTATGCAGGCTAAATGGCTGGCACAGGCCATCACGGCATTGTTTGAAGGTTCATCCGTAACGGAGCAGTACCCGGTACTGCTGCTGTTCCTGGCTGCTTTTGCCGCCCGCTACGCCCTATCCTTCTGGTTACAACTCGTGACTTCACGATATGCGGAGAAGACAGGGACTGATCTGCGTAGACAGATGGTGGAGCAGTGGTTCAGACTTGGACCGCGTTATGCCAAGACGGAGGGCACAGGCCATCTGGTCACACTGGCACGTGAAGGGACAGCCCAATACAAGACGTATCTGGAACTATTCATTCCTCGCATGCTGGGCATGGGGTTCACCCCCATCGTCATTTTGCTGTATGTGTTCAAGCTGGATCTGATGTCCGGGGTTATTCTGATGCTGACACTCCCGATCCTGATCGTGTTCATGATTCTGATTGGCCTCGCAGCCCAGCGTAAGATAGACGGACAATTCAGATCCTACAAAGCACTCGCTAACCATTTTGTTGATACCTTGCGTGGTCTGGAAACGCTGAAAACATTGGGGCAGAGCAAAACACATGAAGGTTCCATTTTGCGGGTCAGTCAGCGTTATCGGAAAGCAACGATGTCTACTCTGCGCATGGCTTTTCTTTCTTCGTTTGCACTCGATTTCTTTACGATGTTGTCCGTTGCTTCCGTAGCAGTTGGTCTGGGATTACGTCTGACAGAAGGGTATATGCTACTTGGCCCTGCGTTGACGGTACTGATTCTGGCACCTGAATATTTCCTGCCTGTACGTATGCTCGGCGCCGATTACCACGCAACATTGGACGGTAAGGAAGCGGGAGCGGCCATTAATCAGGTGATTGAACGGGGGAAAGCTGCTGAACAGCAACAGAAAGAAGCCTATGCAAATGTTGTTGCGCATGCGGACATGGCAGAGGATGGGACGGGATCTGCATCATCATTATCTTCGGGTAAAAGGAAAGCTGCTACTTCGACCATACGTGTCGTGTTGAATGATAAAACGGCTGCGGGGCATCCTGATCCTGCTTCTGTTTCTACTACTCCTGAGCTTGTTTCTTCCTCTTCCTCAGTGTTCTCTTGGAATGAGAATAGCAGATTGGCTCTAACGGATGTACAGGTACGGCATGATGATGAAGGTCCTTATTCGCTAAAGGATGTCACATTTCAGATCACGGGTCTTGGCAAAATCGGTATTATTGGCGCCAGCGGAGCAGGCAAATCCACGTTGATTGATGTATTGGCTGGATTTCAGCTGCCTACTTCGGGTCAAGTACTGGCTAACGGCCAGCCTGTGACACAGGATATGCTTGAATCCTGGCGAAGACAGACGGCAGCTATCCCGCAGCATCCGTATATCTTTAGTGGAAGCCTGGCCGATAACGTTCGTTTCTACATGCCGGAGGCATCGGATGTGGAAGTGGCGAAGGCCATTAGCGCAGCTGGATTAACCAAGCTTCTGACCTCATTATCCAGTGGGTTGCATGAGCTCATTGGGGCTGGTGGCAGACAGCTCAGTGGTGGGCAGGAGCAACGGGTGGCGCTGGCAAGAGCTTTGCTTAGTAAACGAAACATCCTGCTGCTCGATGAACCGACAGCACATCTGGATGTAGAGACAGAGTATGAACTGAAACAGACGATGCTACCGCTGTTTGAAGGAAAACTAGTTTTTTTGGCTACCCATCGTCTGCACTGGATGCCACATATGGATCGAATTATTGTCATGGATGGTGGCACAGTGGCAGAGACGGGAACACATCAGGAATTGCTGGCACGACAAGGCGTATATTATCAGATGATTCAGGCCCAGATGGAGGCGATATAAAATGAAGTCCGGATATGAGCATATGGAGACCGTCCGTAACGGAAAAGAAAAAAATAGCTGGATTGCTCCGTATGTGGCACAGTACCGGTGGAGATTCATTGCAGTCATTGCGCTGGGTACATGTGCTGCACTGTGTGCGGTACTGCTGCTGTTTACCTCCGGATTTCTGATCTCCAAGTCTGCGCTGCGTCCTGAAAATATTCTGATGGTGTATGTACCCATTGTTGGTGTACGTGCATTTGGGATATTCCGTGCCGTCTTTCGATATATCGAGCGATTGGCAGGACATGATGCCGTACTGCGGGTGTTGGCCGATCAGCGGGTGAAGCTATATCGCATTCTAGAGCCGCAGGCCCTGTTCCTGCGTTCTCGCATGCAGACCGGGGATGTACTTGGAGCACTGGCCGATGATGTGGAGCGGCTGCAGGATATTTATCTGCGTACAGTCTTCCCCGCCGTTACCGCGCTTGTGATGTACGGTGCGGCTGTGATTGCCTTTGGCAGTGTTGATCTGGGATTTGCGGTGTGGATGGGCTTGTACATGTTATTTCTCGTTGCCGTGTTACCTGCGATCTCGCTGAAAGTGACGTGGAAATGGCGTGTACGGCTGAAAAAGGAAAACAGCAGGTTGTATACCCGTCTGACCGACGGTGTACTTGGACTGGGAGATTGGCTTGCAAGTGGACGAGCGGCCGAATTTGTTCAGCAGCAGGAAGAAGCGGAGGAACAGGTCGACGCAGTTCGTCGCAAGTTGCGGCGCTGGACACGCTGGCGTGATCTGATGGCCCAGTGCGTCATTGGACTGATGGTATTAACGGTTACATTATGGGCCGGAAATGCCGCTTCTGTCGGGCAATTACCTGCCGTGATGATTGCTGCTTTTGTACTGGTGTTATTTCCACTCACGGAAACGCTCCTGCCTGTAGGGGATGCTGTGGAGCACCTTCCACAGTACCGTGAATCACTGGACCGCTTGAAACAGCTGGAAGGGAAAGCGGATCTTCCGGGGCAGAGTGGAGCGAACGATGTTGATGGAACGGGCGACTCGATCTCTGCAGTAAAAAACGGCAACGTGATGGCTGGACAGACATCGGAGTCCTTGCCGGCCGCGAGTGATATCCCAGACAGACGAATTCGTCTTCGCATTCCACCCAAACTCAGAGCAGACATGGAGATCAATCGCGTTAGTTACCGTTATGCATCTGATGATACTTATGCCGTACAGGAGGTATCCCTTCATCTGCCACAAGGCAAACGTTTAGCCATTCTTGGACGAAGCGGTGGCGGCAAATCGACCTTGTTGAAGCTGATTCAGGGGGCCTTGCTCCCGTCTGCGGGGAAAGTTCTGATCAATGATTTACCTGTGCAGACCCTGGGTGAGAGTGTCACTGATGTCATCGCAGTGCTGAATCAGAGCCCACACCTGTTCGACACCACGGTAGCCAATAATTTGCGGATCGGTCGTCCACATGCAACGGAGGAGGAGATTCGTCAGGTGGCCGCGCAAGTCGGTTTATCCGGTCTGATCGAATCCTTGCCGCAGGGATATGATACGCCGATGCTGGAGACGGGTCTGCGTTTCTCCGGTGGGGAAAGGCAACGGATTGCTCTGGCCCGGGTACTGCTCCGGGAGACACCTGTTGTCATATTCGATGAACCAACCGTAGGGCTTGATCCAGTGACGGAACGCGAACTGATGCGGACCATTTTGGACAACTTACAAGGCAAAACCATGATCTGGGTCACTCATCACCTGATTGGTGCGGAACAGATGGACGAACTTATTTTTATGGAAAATGGAAAGATTGCCATGCAGGGTTCTCACGGACAATTGCTGGCTGGGGAAGAGCGATACCGGCGTCTCATTGAACTTGATCGACCCGGATGGTCTGACTTGCAGACAGTAGAGGGCAAGCTGCCTACTGCCGCTTCCAGATAGCAGGAACTTTCTCGGCAAATGGGAGCGGATAGCGTGTCTCAGGTTCATTAAAACAAAATAACACGAACAAGGGATGTCCCCTGTCATATTCATGACTTATGGGACATCCCCTTTTCGTTTCTTGATGTGGAGTTTTATGAAAAATCGCTATGTCTATGATGTGAATTGATCTGCAGCAGCCAGTCCCAAAGGCTTAACGCTCAGATTTCCTGTGCCAGCAGCATGGCTGTGCCACAGGATTGACGTACAACCAGTTCCGGCTCTACTTTAATGCAACGATTATCCATTTGTTTGTTCATCAGATCAAACAGAATCATGGCGGCAAGGCGTCCGATTTTGTCGGTATCCTGCTTGACGGTTGTTAGCGGTGGATCGGTATAACGGCAGGCTTCGATGTCGTCACAACCTGCCACAGCTATATCTTCTGGAATGCGTAACCCCACTTCCTTAAAGGCGCGAATAGCTCCAAAGGCAAGTAGATCTGTGGCTGCAAACACGGCACGTGGCAGAGTCTTGCAGGCGAGCATTTTCTTGGCCGCTTCGTATCCATCCGCTGCGGCATAATCTTTGCTGTATACAACCCACTCGGGCTTTTCATCAAGACTAAACTGATTTAGTGAACGTTTGAAAGCCATCTCTCTCTGTTGCATCACAAGAGAGGCGCGCTCCAGCCCGATAAAACCAACATCTCGATAACCGTTCATATAAAATTGTTCTACAACTTTGGTTGAGATCTTATCGTTATCGGACATGATGTAACAGGAGCTTTGTCCTGTTAGCTCGATATCTATTCCGATACAAGGAATCGGGCTGGCATCCAGGTCGAATATGCTGCTCTCGACCTCATCCCCCGCAATAATAATACAGCCATCCACTTGAAAATACTTGGATCTCGCCAAGTAGTCCTCACCCTGATCCAGAAACTTCTCATTCGAGAAGAAGAGTAGATCGTATCCAAGCAAGCCAATTTGTTTCTTAAACGCATTGATAACCTGTACGAAGAAAGGGTGGCTGAAATCCACGTTCAGCTTCCCTGCAAACACAACGCCAACGAGGCTGGATTTTTTGGTTGCCAGTGTTTTGGCTGAAGAAGATGGACGATAGCCTGTCTCTTCCATAATTTTAAGCACACGCTGGCGCGTTTCCTCGCTAATATCTGGATAGTTATTGATAATCTTGGACACCGTGGCTACAGATACGCCGGCTAAACTCGCTATCGTTTTGATATTCATAAATATCCCTCGGATTCCTAAACTGGTTTCGTAAACTGGGGCTGTATCGGTTTTTTCGCTTTCTTGCAAGTATTCTATGCTACATAGACCGGAGAGTCAACAGCAGAGAGAGGGTTTCACACTTGAAATGATATGCATCCATAGGTATTAAGTGATCAAGGATGTTTGTTACGAAAATAAAGACTAATTTTAGCTCGTAATCTTAATTGTTTTACAGATTTTTAGTCCATTTAAAGGAATACCGGGCTATCTGGGGCTGTATATGAAATTATGCCATGTGCTGTGTTTCGTAACTATCGTAAAGGTTACCTTGATTTCAACGTATACAGCAATAAATAAAGCTTTTATCAAGCGGGTTGGAGCATAGAAATCAAAAAAACAAAATGACTATTTACAAAATAAAGATCTGAAGTCATAATAAGGGTGGAATTAACGAAACTGATTTCGTATATTTAATTCAAAAATATGGGGGACAACGAAAATGAAGAAAATGACTTTAGCCATTGTACTTGTAACCGCTTTATTATGTGTGCTCGCCGCTTGTAGTAGCAGCTCTTCGGAATCAGAAGGAACTCAGGCTACAGACAGCAGCAAAAAAGTTACCTTGAAGATCATTCACTGGCAGCAAGAGAATATTAACAACTACATCAAAGAGTTTAATACGAAATTTGAAGCGAAATATCCGGACGTAAAGGTGGAGTATACTACCGTTCCGGCAGACGCGACTTACGATCAGTTGATGCAAACACGGATGAACGCCGGAAGTAATGGGGATGTGGATATCATTCCACTCAAATCAAGCTTTGTAGGCGCTCCGCAGGAATGGTCCAGTGGTGCTGCTGATCCGATGTGGAAGCAATGGATCGATGCCGGGTTAATCAGTGATCTGTCTGATCAATCTTTTATCAAAAACTACAATGAAGCAGATGTACAGAACGCAATGACGTATAACGATAAGGTGTACGGTGTAAACATGGGCAAGGTGGCATTTACAGGACTGTTCTACAATAAGGAACTCTTCGCAAAATATAATCTGGAAATCCCTACAACCTGGGATGAATTGCAACATGTTATCAAAGTGTTCAAAGACAATGGTGTCGAAGCGCTGGGTCTGGCGGGTAAAGATGTATGGCCAATAGGTCTTGCGGTGCAAGGGCTTCAGGCCTCTATTCATGAAGATCAGCTTGCTTATATCAAAGGTCTATGGACTGGTGAAACCAAGCTGACTGATCCGGTTCAACTTGAAGTCTTGCAGAAATCTCAGGATCTGATGAACAATGCAATGCCTGGTTTCATGGGTATTGACTACGGAACATTGCCCAGTTTGTTCGCTACAGGCAAGGTGGCTATGATTGCTGACGGCACTTGGGATGCAACAACAATTCAAACGGCCAACCCTGATCTGAAGTTTGGATATTTCCCAATTCCAGGTAGCAATGATGCAGCCAAGAATAAAAATCTGGCGGGTAAATACGATATGACCTGGATGGTGGTGGATAACTCACCGAACAAGGATTACGCAATGAAATGGCTTGATATGTTATCGGAGAAAGAGAACTACACGGAATTTGTGAATGCAGCCGGCTTCCTGCCTACACAGCCTGATGTGGAGATGACAAGTGAGTTTATCCAAGGCATTGAGCCTTACCTGGAGGACTTTAAACTTTCTTGGGATCAGTTGTTCATTAACCGTCAGAATGTAGGACAGTACATTTCGGAGGCCAGCGTTCACGCAGAGATGCTCAAGCCAGCCGGACCGATTGCAACACCGGAAGAGCTTGCAGGTAAATCCCAAGCGGACTGGGATGCTGCTGCTCCAAAATAAGTTAGCATCGATGGTACATATGTGCCGCATACGCCGGAATCACGCTCAGGGTCAGAGCCTTCGGGCCCAGGCCAGACCGCTATTCCGGCTTTCCTTTGTCTTGGTTTTACCACATGAAAGGTGTGAGGATGATGTATCCGTTTGGGAAAGGTAAGGCAAGACTTATTCCTTATCTGTATTTGAGCATTCCGTTGTTACTTTATGTCGTGTTTGGCTTCGGTCCATCACTTGTGACGATACTGTTTTCGTTTACAGATGCTACTGGTGTTCGGGGCCAGGAATGGAGCTTTATCGGCTTGGAAAATTATAAAACATTTTTTGGTGCATCCAATGCTGGAGACCGAATGGATGCTATTGGGCGATCCTTATACTTTGCGTTTGCTGTTGTGATCATACAAAATGCAGTGGGTTTGTTCATGGCGATCTTGATCAACAAGAAGCTTAGAGGCGACAAATTGTACCGTGCGGTATTCTTTTTGCCGGTTGTATTGGGGGTTACGGTGTCCGGACTGATCTGGCAACTCGTTGCAAATCCGCTGGGCGGACCAGCCCAGTCCTTTCTCAATTTCTTGGGTACCAGTTCCAACTTTTTTGGCGATTATAATATCGCCTTCGAACTGATTATTTTTGTTCAGATCTGGATGTACATGGGTTACTCCATGACGATTTTTCTTGCAGGTCTGCAATCCATTCCGAGCGATCTGTATGAGGCGGGTTACATGGATGGTGCTTCGGGGTGGAAAGCATTTACGAACATTACATTCCCCATGATTGCTCCTGCATTCACAGTTAACATGCTCTTGTCTATCATAGGGGCATTGCAAACCTTTGATATTATCTATGTACTTACAGGCGGCAAGTTCAATACAACGACGCTTGCGTTTGATGTTTATGCTACAGCATTTGGCACAGGAACGGCTGATTACGGTTTGGCTTCTGCTGTGGCGATGATTCAGTTCCTCTTTGTATTTACCATATCGATGGTCGCTTTATTTTATCTTCGCAGAAGAGAGGTGGAAGCGTAATGAAACAGAGCCAAACGTCCAGAATGGTCAGCTACGTTATCGTTCTGCTCATGCTTGCGTTGTACGTTTTCCCTCTATTCTATCTGTTCAATGTATCCATGAAGACACAGACAGAGTATCTGCTCGATCCTGTAGCTCTTACTGAAGGGATCCGGCTTGAGAACTTTTCCGAAGCATGGAACAAAGGAAACTTCTCTCAGTATATGTGGAACAGTGTGCTCTATACAGGGATGTCCACCCTTCTGACATTAATGTTGTCCATCTTTGCCGCATTCCCGCTCGCACGCAGATATGTGAAGTTCAGCACACTCATTTATATTTTCTTTTTGATCTCCATGTATCTTCCTAACCCGCTCATTCCGCAGTTTTCCCTGATCAATAATCTGGGTCTCTACAACACTCAGATCGGGTATATTTTGCTGAAGACGACAGGGACAGGGATCGCCTTTCTCATGTTTGTGGGTTATATCAAATCAATATCGCGTGAGCTGGATGAGGCGGCGGCCATGGACGGGAGTGGATATACACGTTATCTGTTCACCATCCTTGTTCCGTTAATGAAACCGATCCTAGCAACAGGTATTATTCTTACCGCGATTGGTGTATGGAACGATATTATCGGGCCGACCATTTATTTATCTGATCCGAATTATCAGCCGGTAACCAAAGGACTCTTTACATTTTATGGACAGTACATGAACAACTGGCCGCTGCTCGCCTGTGGCATTCTGATTGTTACCTTGCCACTGGTTGTCCTGTATGTTGCTTTGCAACGTTTCATTGTTGGAGGTGCTATGGCAGGGGCTGTTAAATCGTAAGTTAGAATCACTCCGCTTTAACTGAAACGAAAAAAAGGCAAGCGATCCAAAAAAACATCATAAGAAAGCCACCCTCAACGCAATGAAGGTGGCTTCTATTATTTTCATCGTTATTTTGGTTTTACAGCTCCACCAGCATCAGAATAATGGAGGAAAGACAGAGGCAGGTGCTGACGAGATACAGCACACCCACCACCTGATTTTGATTCAAACCGGCACGCAGCAAGCGATAATGGGCTTGACTCGCATCGGCTTGGTAGATCGCTTTACCTTGAATGAAACGTTTGATAACGACAAAGATGTTGTCGAAGATCGGTACACCCAGCGCCAGAATCGGAATGAAGATGGACAACATGGTTGCTTGTTTGAATGCACCGTCCAGAGCGATAACCGCCAGAATGAAGCCAAGGAACGTAGCGCCTGCATCACCCATGAACACCTTGGCAGGAGCTTTGTTGTACTTCAGATAACCGATCGTCACACCGACCAGTATGATTGACATGAGTGCGGAATCACTTTGACCTTTGGCAAGCGCCACGATGAACAGGGTAATCGCCGAGATGGCCGATAATCCGCCAGCCAGTCCGTCCATGCCGTCCGAGAAGTTGATGACTGTTGTCACCCCGAAGATCCACAGGATCGTGAGAATGAATTGCAGCCAGATTGGAAGCATGACATATTCCGCGTTGAAGGGATTCACGAATCCGGTGAACGCAATGCCAGAAGCAAATACGAGTACTGCCGCGGAGACTTGTACGAGCATTTTGGGCAGGGCAGGAAAATCTTTGCCTTTTGTTTTGTACCAGTCGTCGACGGTACCAATCGTTAGCAGAAGCATACCACCAGCGACCAGAGCCGCCGTTTCCCATGTGATTTCTTTCGTCAGAGCAATGTATGTCAGGAAAAATCCAGTAAATATCGCGTAACTCGCCGTGAGCGGGATAGGTTGCCTGTGCAGCTTACGCTCCACATCTTCCCGAGGCTTGTCCACAAAATCGAGCCGGTGAGCCAGTCGACCAAGCGGCGGAATAAGCAGAACCACGACAGCAAAAGACACTATAAAAGCCAGTATGTATACCATAAACTCGCTTGTTTCACTCCCATCTACCAATTTCCCCTTATTATACGAGTTAAACAGGAAATCTGTCGATGTCATTATTGTAACCAGACGTACGCAAAGGTGAGCAAAAGTTCAGGTTTTATTGTATTTGATGAAGATAGGAGCCGAAATAATGATTTGTCGCTTCTACACTATATCCATCATCACCTTGCCAGGTCGCCGCAAAGACGAAATCACTGGAACCACCTTTGCCTTTTCTCGGTTTATCTCCAGGAGCCAATATTCCGGCTGCCGCCCAGATTTCCAGCAGGGCATCTCGCTCCTGTTTGCTGGAAGGGAAGAGATCCTTCCACTTTTTCTCAAGTGAGCGAGCACTGTCTTTGGGGTCTTCCGTCTGAGCTGCTTCAAGCAGGTTGACCAGGATGGCTTGGTCTTCAGGAGTTACTTCATAGTTTGTATCGTTGTCCTGAAGCAGTAATTCCAGATCCATCAGGCAATAGATAAGCCAGCCATGACGCACGCCACCCCACTTGATCCGTTCAAAATTAAGGACGTTTAAGTCGACGTTGGAATATTCCTTGTCTGACTGCAAACGCAGGAAGTTGCAATCCCCACAGGAGCTGGTGTTAGGGTGAAGGGCAGGGCGTTCCGCATAGGTATGCAAAGGCATCTTCGATGTTAAAGCCCAGCTGGATAATGCGCTGCGCAGATAGACTTTTTTGGTGGACAGACTATGTAGAAAGGCCGAAATCACCCGTTCTTTAAACGAGTCATCCTGATGCATGTCGTACAGACGCTGGACAATTTCGTCATGCGTGATCGTGAGTGGATCGAACATAACGCCTTTGCTTTTAGCATATTCAAATTCATCTCCAGAGAAGGGTACAGAGGTTGTTTTCCAGCCGCCGCCTCCCCAGAAGGTGCTCAGCAGTATCTTTGCTGCTTTTTTGTCCATGTGGTTAGCCTCCTTTATGGGAATTGCCATCCTGATGAATGTGGTTCTTCAATCTCAAACCTGCTTACTTTAATGTACGTATTCCTCGGTTGTATTCAGAATCATGTCGACGAGGCCTGGAAAACGTACGTTTAATTCTTCCTTTCGTAGGGAATAAAAGTGCTGTTTACCTTCAATGCGTGGCTGGATCACGCCAGCTTCACGTAAAATTTTGATGTGATGGGACAACGTGGATTTGGAGATATGGTCTACTTCGAAGGCGGAACAGTTTTTCTCGCCAGAGCTGGCCAAACAGTGTGCAATTTTCATACGGATCGGATCGCCCAATGCATTGCAGACCGTGGTCAGCTTCAGTTCCGAAGCCATAGGTATCGTTGGAGTTCTCATATCTATGACGTTAGCATATTCGGCTTTCTCTTTCAATGTTTGAAAAATATCGAACTATCTCTTGCAGGCAGTATAAGAAGTATGATACATTTCTTTTCAGTTATTTCGAAATTATTCGAACTGAAAGATTGGAAATCGGATTTTTATTCTAGGAGGAATATGAATGAGTACTACAAGTACCACTGCACTGTTGAACAACTATTTCCGTTTATTTGATGCTTCACGCACAGATGAGCGCGCCATGCAGGACTTATTGTCTCTGTTTACACCGGACGCAGAGATTGTGCTTAACGGAACCAGCAGATCAGGATTCGACGGTTTCATGAAAGCTTTCTACGAGTACAATAAGGATGTAAAACATATGTGGGACGGTTGGGTGCAACAGCCTGACGGCAGCTACCAAACGAACTGGGCAGTATGCGGACAAGCGGCGGACGGAACGGTATATGCCAAAGCAGGCATTGATATCGCGCGTGTAAATGATGCGGGGCAGATCGTGTATCTGGAGAATGTACAGGCCGACCAGAATGCGTTCAGCAAGTATAATCAGTAATAGCGGAGTATAAATAAGTAATACTGCAACGGTTAGGAAACGAAGCTCTACAGTCTTTCAAGCTGTAGGGCTTTTTTTTGTGAAAGGCGCTGAGGACGAGGGCTTTGTCACTCTGGTAGCACAGTATCTACAGGTAAATTGGTACACAAAATCTGTACATGAAGATGTGTACATGAAAATCTTTACATGAAAAAGACCCTACCCCATGTTTTAAACATGGTGGACGGTCCTCATGAACGTGCGTAAGCCGTAGTCCCTAGAGTCGTAGGTTAGTCTGAGCCAGACGCAGCTTAGGAGATGGGGATTCACCGCATGGTGACGATGCTCTGTCAATTCTAACGAACCTGTGACACGCTATTGAAGGATAGTTGGAGAAAATAATTTTCTAACGAACCACAGACACGTTAATAGGCTACATATTAGGTTCTAGAGCAGTTTTGTGCCCATGTAAGCCGATATAAGGTGGCTCAGGTTCGTTAGATTTTGAAAACATGCTATAAACCTTATATAAGATGTCTACGATTCGTTAGCTATTCCATGCTCAACTTTTGACCGTCCAACGTGTTGCAACATCCTAGGCTTTTAACCTTCTAGCCCTCACACCGTCCCGTTCTCCGGTTATCCTGCATGCCGTCCCACGCCTTCCCTACCCTTGCATCGTCTTATTCTGAAAGGCAGCGATATCCGCATACTCTTCTTCGAATTTGCGGGAGATGCGGATGAAGATCGGCAGCAGTTCACGGTACACGCGGACACTGTCCGGGTCTGGTTGGTGCCGATGAGTTGATCCGATCATGCCGGAGACGGCACTTAGGGAATCGATGCGGCCCAGAGCATACAAGCCCAGTACGGCTGCGCCGAGGCAGGAGCTTTCGATACTTTCGGGGATGATGACATCCTGATCGAAAATATCAGCCATCATCTGCCGCCATAACTCAGAGCGGGCGAAGCCGCCTGTCGCCTGGATTTTTTTCGGACGGCCAATCTTTTCTTCAATCGCCAGCATGACCGTGTACAGGTTAAACAACACACCTTCGAGCGCAGCGCGAATCATATGTTCCTTCTTATGATGCAGCGTCAGGCCGAAGAACGAACCCCGTGCATTGGGATTCCAGAGCGGAGCCCGCTCACCCGTCATGTACGGATGGAACAAGAGGCCTTCCGAACCCGGAGGTACATTTTCGGCGACACGAGTGAGCACTTCATACGGATCGATGCCAAGTCGTTTCGCCGTCTCCACCTCGGAAGCCGCAAACTCGTCCCGAATCCAGCGGAAAATAACACCGCCATTGTTCACCGGTCCGCCAATGACCCAGGCATCCTCCGTGAGTGCATAACAGAAGAAACGTCCTTTTGGATCGGTCACCGGTTTGTCTACGACTGTACGAATCGCTCCACTTGTACCAATGGTCACGGCGACGACGCCTGGATCAATGGCGTTCACGCCCAGATTGGAGAGCACACCATCACTGGCCCCGATGACAAACGGTGTGGTGACCGCAATGCCCATCTCCTTGGCGTACTCCGAGTGCAATCCATGTTTCAGCACATGTGTGGTCGGTACCAATCGGGACAAGTGTTCCGGCGTGATGCCCGCCACATGCAGCGCTTCTGCATCCCAGTCGAGTTTTTCCAGATTCATAAGTCCAGTAGCTGAAGCCATCGAGTGGTCGATGAAGTATTCAGAAAATAATTTATAGAAGACATATTCTTTCATGGATATGAATTTGTATGTCTGTCTGAACAGTTCTGGTTGATCCCGGGTGAGCCACATGATCTTGGTGAGTGGGGACATCGGATGAATCGGCGTACCTGTTCTCAGATAGATTTCGTGACCATTCATCTCCGATTTGAGTACTTCCGTCCACTCTGCACTGCGATTATCTGCCCAAGTCATGGCTCGCATCAGCGGTTTGCCGTGTTGACCGACAGGCAGAATGCTGTGCATCGCTGAACTGAACGATACAAACAGGATATCCTCTGGCTTAACGCCGGCTTTGGAAGTGGCCTGTTTAACGGACTTGATGACTGCTTTGAAAATATCTTCCGCATCCTGCTCCGCAATCGCAGGTGTGGGGGTGTACAGCGGATAATCGGCACTGCCTTGAGCCACAATGGTTCCGTTCTGTTCGAACAAGACGGCCTTGGTGGAGGTCGTGCCGATATCTACGCCGATCATATAGGGTGAAGAAGCCATTTTGTCATCCCTCTTTCTTGAATATATAAGTGAATGAATGCTGTTACACGTTAACACTTCGGGTACAGAAAGCCTTCCGATCGCCGTTATCCCCAAATTTCTTGATTCCCTCTTCAAAGGGAGAAATTTGGTTATAAATGCGAACATTCCATTTCTTCAGGCCCTTTCTGTCCCCTTCGTGCACGTGGCGCTATTCATCCAACTTATATGGCATCTGTTATTTCATATATATATTAGAATATCAGACTTGAGGGATGGATCAAAATGCCACAACCTTAGTCCTTCACTGCCCCAGCGGCAATATCCGAGATAAACTGGCGGCTGATGAACAGGAACATGATGATGAGTGGAATGACGGCAAGCAACGTGCCTGCGATGACCATTGCATAGTCTGTGTTATACAGTCCGTTTAATTGAGATAACGCAATCTGCAACGTATATTTACGTGCATCCGTCAGGATAATCAAAGGCCACAGATAATCATTCCATACGCCGATAAAGGTGAACGCGCCGAGGAAAGCAAAGGCAGGTCGCAGAATTGGCAATGCCACGTTCCAATAGAGTCGGAAGAAATTACAGCCGTCGATGCGGCCCGCATCCAGTAGATCGTTCGGAATCGACTCTGTTGCATACTGGCGAATCCAGAAAATGCCGAAGGCGTTCACCATGCCCGGAATAATGAGGGCTTTGAAGGAACCGACCCAGCCGAACGTAGCCATGAGTACGAAGGAAGGCACCAGAGACAGCTGGGAAGGTACCATCATGGTTGCGAGCAGCAAGATGAAGAGCCACTTTTTGCCGGGAAATTCAAACTTCGCAAACGCAAATCCCGCCAGTGAGTCAAAAAACAGCACCAGAATGGTCACAAGGCCTGACACAAACAACGTATTCAGAAAGGCGCCCCAGAAATCAATCTGCTGCAACACCCGCGTGATATTATTCCACAGTTCACCGCCGAACCAGAGCTGGGGCGGGAACTTGTAGATATCGGACGTTGTCCGGGTGGACATTACAATCAGCCAATAGAACGGGAACATGGATATGAGCATGCCCCCGATAAGACCGGTATACAACACCAGCGATTTGAGGTGTTTGGTCGCCATGTGCGCTCCCCCTTATCACATCAGGATGATTTGCCTTGAACAAGCTTCCAGTTCACAATCGAGAACAGGGCGATAATGAGGAACATGCCCCAACCAACGGCAGCGCCATATCCGAAGTAATTGTTAATGAAGGATTCACGGTAGAGGTACAGTACAATCGTCATGCCTGCTGCACCTGCGCCACCGTCATTGCCTACCAATACTTGTGGCTCGGTGAACAGCTGCATACCGCCAATCGTTGATGTAATGACCGTAAACAGGATCACAGGACGCAGCATCGGAATTGTAATTCGGAAAAAGGACTGTATCGCTGATGCGCCGTCAATCTTGGCCGCTTCGTATAACGTTTGCGGGATACTCTGAAGTCCGGCCAGATAGATGACGGCGTTATATCCGGTCCAGCGCCAGACCACCATGGAGGAGATTGCGACTTTAATGCCCCATGGTGCATTAAGCCACTCCACAACCGGTAGCCCGACCGACTGCAACAGATAATTGAGAAAGCCATAATTGTTGGCAAATAAGGCACCGAAGATAATGGCTACCGCCACGATGGATGTGACATTTGGCAGGAAATAACCGACCCGAAATAATGTACGGAACTTCACAAATGGTGCATGCAGCAGAAAGGCAATAATCAGGGCAAAGAAGAGCATTGGAATCGTCGAATAGATCCAGATCATGAACGTGTTACCCACGGCTTGCCAGAACTCGGCATCGGTCAGCATGTATTTGAAATTGTTGAGTCCGTTAAACGTCATGACACCGATGCCATCCCATTTATGAAAAGCCAGATAGAGTGAGAACCCAATCGGGAACAGGCCAAATACCGCGAACAGAATATAAAACGGCGATATCGCAACATAAAGTGCACGATGCTCCCACATTCTGGCCCACAGTGACTTCTGCCGATCCAGATCAGGTCTTGCATTTCCGGGATCGGGAGTAAGACGAGGTTCAGTTACAGCCATATGAATTCCTCCTTTGCGGATAACGAAACCACACGTTCTTCAGGTTAACGCTGCAATTCCCGCTCGACGCGGTGTACCGTATCTGTCCAGACCTGCTGTGGATCGGCATTTTGCTTCGCGACATCATTCAGCCGCCGGGTGATAATGTTGTGTACGGATGGATATCGTTCGCCAAAGAAAGCATCCGGCACATCCTGTGCCGATTCGGCAAATACAGGCCCTGTCGCCTGTCCACCGAAGAAAGGTTCTTTTTCTTTCATGGCAGGATCATCAAACACAACTGGTGCAGAAGGGAACAGATTCAATGTCTGATATTGCTCCAGTTGATTTTCGGGACTTTGCAGCCAGCGAACCAGTTCAAAGGCTTCCTGAGGATGCTCACTCGACTTCAAGATGGACAGGAATGATCCCCCGTTGTTGCCATCTCCCCCTGGTGCCCGAGCGACCCGCCACTTCCCGGAGGTGTCCGGAGCGGCTTCCTGAAGCACTTGTTTCATCCAGACGGCACCTACAAAAGAGGCGATTTCGCCATTATTCATCGCGGCGTTCCAGCTTGGAGTCCAGCCATCTGCATTGGCTAGCAGTCCCTTCTCTTTGAAAGCAACGGCCGTATCCCAGCTCTTGCCCACAATAGGGGAATCCATGCCGATAAAGGACCCGTCCGGCCGGAAATAACGCTCCGCAGACTGCGATATGACTTGATTGTAAACGGTTGCAATATTGTCAGTTAGAAAAACCTTGCCTCCGAATTTCTCTTTGATCTGTTCTCCGGCGGCTGCATATGCATCCCAGCTGTTGATCTGGCGTGTAACGTCATCGGGATCAGATGGCAATCCTGCCTCCTTGAACAGATCTTCTCGGTAGAAGAGGGCTGTTGGCCCCGTATCCATCGGGAACCCGATCATCTGTCCACTTGGCGTAACACCTTGCTTCCATTTCCACGGCAGATATTGGTCTTCAATATCTCCTGCACCGAGATCATACAGATTATAGAAACGGTCCTCACTGGGGAATAGCTCCATGATCCAGTCGTTCAATGCCACAATGTCTGGTTCACCTGAGCGTGCAGCGAGTGTTGTTTTGAGCTTTGCCTTGAAATCACCGCCGATTTTCTGAGCTGTCAGTTCGATATTGGGGAACTTTTCCTTAGCCCTGGCAATCAACTTATCATCGATGGAACGGTTCCAGTACCATAATGTAAGCGCTACCTTTTTGTTGCTCGCTGAATCGTCCTGTCCGGGCCAGATGGAGCATCCGCTTATGAGCAGGACGCAGACCATCAGTATGGCTGTCCAGCATGTTCTTTTCCGGCGGATCATGTGTATTACCCCCTCATCGTTAAGTTCGAGGCATGAAGTGCGTTGGACTACAACATTAGTGTATGAGCAGTTTATAAACTCATACCCAATATTCCTAAAGTGAAACACATATTTGTGTCGATTGCGTAACATAAATTGGGTAGTTACTTTAAAAATAAAAGTTACTTGACACATTATAATTTTTATTCTAAACTAACTTACATAAAGTAACTAATGATGATGAGAATAATATAGATACGTACTATATAACGTCCAAGTGATCCAATTTCACGCTGGATGCGAATCAATCAACAGACAAGTTGGCCTAAACAGGAGGAACGACAATGATCAATTCACATATTATTCAACTGCTTGCCCCCAAAATTCAGACTTTTCCGAGTGGAAAAGAGTTTATATACCTGGTGGGGCCAATCAAGCTTCCGGTTAACCTCGATGGGGAGACCAAGACATTCCAGTGGTACAGCTGGATGAAATCGGACAAAGCGATGGAGAGCGGCGAGTTAATTGAATCTCTTGCTGAAGCTGAACTGGCAGAGCGTCAACAATCCAGTGTTCTGGTATATGGTGACTTTGCCGACGCACAAGAAGCGCTGATTCGGATGCATAGCATCTGTCATACAGGCGACATCTTTGGCAGCAAACGCTGTGATTGCGGCTTCCAATTGGAGCAATCCATGAAAATGATCGCCGCTCATGGAGCGGGCGCACTGTTCTATCTTGCGAACCATGAGGGACGTGGCATTGGTCTGTTCAGCAAAGCCATGGCGTACATTTTGCAAGAAGAAGGTCTGGATACGGTAGATGCAAACTTGCAGCTTGGATTCACAGACGATGCCCGCAATTATGACGATGCGATTGCCGTGTTGCGTGCACTTCGCTCCGCACCGGTTACCCTGATCACCAACAATCCACGGAAGCTGGCTGCCTTGCAGGAAGCGGGATTGAATGTGGGCGGACGTGTACCACTGTGGGGAGATCGCTCTGCATTCAACGAGAAATATCTGCAAACGAAAGTGAACCGTTCTGGTCACTTGGCAGAAAGTGATGGCTGGGCTGGGGCAGAGACGCTGCTTCCGCATGCGCAGGCTTAATCTTTACTCATTGAACATATACGATTAGCTGATTAGCCGTTGTTGTACTCTCCGTTATGGAGAAGTACAGCAGCGGCTTTTTGGTATGGATGATAGGGTAGCGATCAGGTTTTCCTGATTCATGGAATGGCTTGCCGTTCCCACAGTGCGGATTATACAATATAGTCATCTGATGAATGCGGGAGGAACCAAGGTGCCATTTGAGGGACAACGTATGTTGCCGGCTGCAAAGAGCATGAAGCAGTTTGAAGCGATGATTGAAGGCCCTTATACCTATGGGGTGATGCTGGAAACGCATATTTCACAGCTTCAGAGTGTAATGGACGAGGCGCGGCGGTATGACAAAAAGATACTTTTGCATGCAGATCTGGTACAGGGATTGAAGAATGATGAGTATGCGGCAGAGTATCTGTGCCAGCACATTCGCCCGGCAGGACTGATCTCTACGCGAGCGAGTGTCATTCAGAAGGCGAAGCAGAAAGGCATTACAGCCATACAACGTATTTTTCTGCTCGATACCCATGCATTGGAGAAAAGTTATCTGTTGCTGGCCAAAACCCAACCGGATTATATTGAAGTATTACCTGGCGTCATTCCGCATATTATTGCGGAAGTATCTGTGCGTACGGGTATCCCTATTATTGCAGGAGGATTGATTCGATCACCGGAAGAGGTTGAACTTGCGCTTGGCGTCGGGGCTACGGCAGTGACCACATCCAATGCAGATCTGATCCGACACTTTGAGAAATCGCTTACACCGTAAAAATAACCCACAACAGGAGGTTGTCTGTATGGAAAAATATATATTGGCTCTGGATCAGGGAACAACAAGCTCCCGAGCTATTCTGTTTAACCGTGGCGGAGAGATTGTGCACATTGCACAGCAGGAATTCCCTCAATATTTCCCCAAACCGGGCTGGGTAGAGCAGAATGCCAACGAAATCTGGAGTTCCATTCTTGCCGTGATGGCTTCATGTCTGGCAGAGAGCGGAATTAAGCCTGTCCAGATTGCCGGAATTGGAATTACGAATCAACGTGAGACAGTTGTGGTATGGGACAAAGAAACAGGCAGACCCATCTATAATGCAGTGGTATGGCAATCCAGACAGACCGCAGACATCTGTGAAGAATTGAAGACGCAGGGTCTCGGGGACCTTTTCCGACGTAAAACAGGATTACTAATCGATCCCTACTTCTCGGGAACAAAGGTGAAATGGATTCTGGATCATGTCCCTGGTGCCCGGGAGCGGGCAGAGAAGGGTGAACTGCTGTTTGGCACGATTGATAGCTGGCTGATCTGGAAACTGAGCGGGGGTACACATGTCACAGATATATCCAATGCCTCACGTACTCTGATCTATAACATCTATGATCTGCAATGGGATGACGAATTGTTGGATATCCTCGACATTCCCAAGGCTATGCTACCAGAAGTGCGAGGTTCATCCGAGGTGTATGCACATACAACAGACTATCATTTCTTCGGTCATCGGATTCCGATTGCGGGAGCAGCAGGAGATCAACAGGCAGCGATGTTTGGTCAGGGCTGTTACACCAAGGGCAGTATGAAAAATACATATGGTACCGGTTGTTTTATGCTTATGAATACGGGAGAGAAGCCGGTACAGTCCAATCACGGACTGATTACAACGATTGCCTGGGGCATGAATGGCAAGGTTGAATATGCGCTCGAAGGCAGCATTTTTGTTGCAGGTTCAGCGGTTCAGTGGCTGCGTGATGGATTAAGGATGCTTCGCTCTTCAAAAGATAGTGAGGATTACGCCTCACGCGTGCCTTCGACAGACGGCGTGTATATTGTACCTGCATTTGTGGGATTGGGCAGTCCGTATTGGGATAGTGAGGTTAAGGGTGCGGTGTTTGGCCTGACCCGAGGCACGACAAAGGAACACTTTATCCGTGCTACACTTGAGGCGTTGGCGTATCAGACCAAAGATGTACTGGAGGCAATGGAATCCGACTCGGGTATTCCCGTTCATGCTCTGCGTGTGGATGGCGGGGCGGCGGCCAATGATTTTCTCATGCAGTTCCAGAGTGATATTCTCGGCATTCCTGTCGAACGCCCAACGTTGAATGAAACAACTGCATTGGGTGCGGCTTATCTGGCAGGATTGGCAGTTGGATATTGGACGAGTGCGGATGAATTGACCGATCATGAAAATACGGAGCGTGTCTTCCAGCCTGTTATGGCTGAGCAACAACGAACAGAACTTTATGCAGGCTGGAAGCGTGCAGTGAACGCAGCAATGGCTTTTAAATAAAAGGAATGAAATGAATATTCCTTGGTGTGGGTATTTGTACTTTTTAACTAAACATATGTTATAAATGATATTTACTGGTTGAAAATGATGCATGATTTACAGGGTTATTCTTCCTGGAGAAGGCAAAATATATAGCCACTATAAGGAAAAAAACAAGGTTAGTGGATTCATTTGAAATTACATCCTTTGGCAGAACAACTTTTTGAATTTTTTTTGAATAATGTGTCATTTCAGGACTTCACGCCGTCAAAAATCTGTGATAGGATAAAGGCACAAGTTAATAAAATGATGTCTGGAGATCGGGAGGGACCACGTGCCGCTCAGCAATTGCTGAGCGAATGACGTGGTCCTTTTTTTGTCTTTTTACGGAAATATTAAGGATATCAATGGGAGGTTCAAGAATGACAGAAACGTTCTCGTCAGCACACCGGACCGAATATTTGCAAAGCATGGCGAATGCACATTTTGACGTATTGATTATTGGCGGCGGGATTACAGGCGCAGGGATTGCATTGGATGCATCTTCGCGTGGATTGAAGACGGCACTTGTAGAAATGCAGGATTTTGCAGCAGGTACATCCAGTCGTTCGACCAAACTTGTCCATGGCGGATTGCGTTATTTGAAGCAATATGAAGTGAAGATGGTTGCTGAGGTAGGACGGGAGCGGGCTGTAGTATATGAGAATGGGCCACATGTGACAACACCGGAACCGATGTTGTTACCAATCTATACGGCTGGCACGTTCGGCCGCTTCAGCACATCCATTGGACTGATGGTGTATGATCGGCTCGCCGGGGTGAAGCGCAGTGAACGGCGCCAAATGTTGAATGCTGGAGCGGTGTCAGACAGTGAACCTTTGTTACGCAAACAGGGGTTGTTGGGTGGTGGACTCTATGTGGAGTACCGGACTGATGATGCCAGGCTTACCATTGAAGTCATGAAAGAAGCTGTCAAACGTGGGGCACAGGCAGTGAACTACGTCAAGGCGAAAGGTTTCCTGAAGGAGAATCGCAAGATTACAGGTATTGAAGCTATGGATCAGATCGATGGGCGGACCTATACGCTAAAAGCAAGCAAGGTGATCAACGCTTCCGGTCCATGGGTGGACGGTCTGCGGGAATTGGATGGTTCACGCCAGGGGAAAACGCTACAGATGACCAAAGGTATTCATTTGGTCTTTGATGGTGAACGATTCCCATTGAGACAGGCCGTCTATTTTGATACACCAGATGGTCGAATGGTATTTGCTGTCCCACGTGATGGTAAAACCTATGTAGGAACAACCGACACCGTATATCAGGATGATCCTGCGCACCCGCAAATTTCCGACTCGGACCGCGATTATGTGATTGATGCAGTTAATGGCATGTTTCCAGATGTACACATTGGTACCGAGGACGTGGAATCCGGATGGGCGGGTGTACGTCCACTAATTCATGAGGAAGGCAAGAATCCTTCCGAAATACCACGTAAAGATGAAGTCTGGGTATCCGAATCCAATCTGATTACGATTGCCGGGGGCAAGTTAACCGGATACCGTAAAATGGCTGAGATGGTTGTTGATCTGGTCGCACGCCAGATGGAGCAGGAGAGTGGACATTCCATAGGCCCTTGCGTAACGAAAAAGATGCCGATTTCCGGCGGTGATGTAGGGGGATCGGCTGGATTTGTATCGTATGCGGAGCGCAAGATCAAGGACGGTGTTGCTCTCGGGCTTGCCCGGCCTGCTGCGGAGCGGCTGGTCCGCACGTATGGTTCCAATGTGAAGGCACTGTATGAGCGAATGCCTGACCCACGCACCAAGGCTGAGCTTCATGACATGCCACAGGAGCTACTGTTGATGCTGCGTTACGCGATTGATGAAGAGATGGCTGTAACCCCGTCTGACTTTTTGGTACGAAGAACAGGTGATTTATTCTTCCGTATTGATGAAGTCCGTCGCTATAAAGCAGCGGTTATCTCATATATGGCAGGTTGTTTGAACTGGTCTGAAGAGCAAGAGGTTAAGCATACACAGGAACTGGATCAGCTGTTGCTGGAAGCATCCGGCAAAATCTGAGGCAGGATTTCAAGATCGAGAGTCGAATGGAACATGTAAGCGTGTAACATAGAGAGGGGATTACATCCATGACATTACAGATCGGAATCATTGGAACAGGCTGGTTCAGTAAGGTACACGCGGATATTCTCGCACGGATGGAAGGTGTTCGTGTTGCGAGTGTCTGTGGAACATCGCTCGAAAAGGCAGAGGCTATGGCCTCCGTTTATGATGCTGTTGGTTACGGGGAACTTGAACATATGCTGGATGGTGAGAAGCTGGATGCGGTGTATATCTGTGTGCCTCCGATGTCTCACGGATCGATGGAGTCGGAATTAATCCGCCGCGGTATTCCATTTCTGGTGGAGAAACCGTTGAGCACCGGAATGGACGTTCCGCGTCAGGTATTGGATCAGGTACAAAAGAGCGGATTGTTAACCTCTGTCGGTTACCATTTCCGTTATCAGGAGGCTGCGCAGGTCCTGCAGCAAGCGATGAAAGAACAGACGGTCGGCATGGCTCTTGGCCGCTGGATGGGCGGAATGCCAGGAGTCGCTTGGTGGCGGCGTCAGGACGGTTCAGGAGGGCAATTCGTAGAGCAGACTACACATATTGTAGACTTGCTTCGGTATTGTGCAGGAGAAGTTACGGAGGTATATGCTGTAGCAGCTCAGCGAAGCATGCATGAGAAGCATGAGCATGTGACCGTAGCCGATGTGGCGAATGTGACGCTTAAGCTGGAAAGTGGAGCGATTGCCAGTATCGCCAATACATGTCTGTTGCCAGACGGAGAGGGCGGCGCAGGGCTCCAGTTCTACACGGATGCAGGCGTGTGGGATTGGACGCCAGAACGTTTGCTTCTGCCAAGTGCCGCAACACATGCGATGGCAGGTCTGGAGATTCCGGCAGGACATAATCCATACGAGCGTGAGAATGAAGCGTTCATTCACGCCCTGCGTACGGGAGACCGTTCACGAATTCTGTCCGATTATGCGGATGCCTGCCGTACACAGGAGATTACGACGGCGGCCTTGGCATCGGCAGATTCCGGTCTGCCGGTACAGCTTCAGCCTTCAAAACATCTCTCTCATTAAAAGGTTGAAGGTAATATAAATACGCCTGAATCAGGGAATGATCCGCAGATCAACCTGATTCAGGCGTATTTGTGTTGAGTAGAGATTATTAAGCAGCAATTCAACTACTCGGATTTCTGCTGTTTCAACCAGTCAGATGACCAACTGTAGATCTGATCAATGACAGGTTCAATGGCTCTGCCTTTCGGTGTCAATTCATACTCTACACGGGGAGGTATCTCGGGAAACATGTGTCGGGTTACGATACCTTCCGTCTCCATTTCCTTCAATCGCTCCGATAAAAGTCGTCCACTGATCGCCATCTCTGCTTCAAGCTCCGTAAACCGCTTGGGTCCAGACAACAGTTGGTACATGATTAACAGTACCCACTTCTTGCCTATGATGTCTATGGCTTGAGTGATCATACAGGGACTTGGTGATTTTACTTTTTTAAGCTTCAACGTGTTCACCTCGATTCATAATTATTTTCTTCAAAGTTGTATATGAAAGGACATGATTTCTGCCGCTTTAAGAATATAGGACATCCAAGTAAATGAGGGTTACTACAAAATATACTGTAACATACCTTTTGTATGTATTATACATCATACAGTGAAAAATTACTTGAAGAAATTATATTATTATTATATACTAACTTCACAAAAGTAAGTTGGTGATAAATAATACGTATAATATGAACGCGTACTATTCTGAAAATTGAACGGGGCTGAACGGTTGAAAACAGAGTGACCTTTGGGAACTTTTACATAGATTCTTTTTTTACAATGTGCAGCAAAAATAATCATTACATAGTAGGAACATATAATTTGTTACAGGAGGAAATACATATGAACAAGATTTTGGGTTACGTTTTTCTGGTTGTGTTAGCAGGTGTCTTCGTCATGACGGGGTTTAACAAGATTAGTGGAGCAGACATGATGATTCAGACCTTCGAAAGTTTCTCTTATCCGACATGGACCATGTATCTGCTGGGCGCCGCGGAGTTGCTTAGTGCTGTAGGACTGCTGATTCCACGGACTCGCATTCTGGCTTCTGGCATACTGACATTCATTCTGATTGGGGCCGTTGGAAGTCATCTGATCTATGCACAATACGCTGCTGTTCCGTTCCCGGCTGTGTTGTTGGTAGCTAACATCATTGTCCTGGTTGTGGGCATGCGCAGATTGGAAGCGGAAGAAGAAGGCCAGATGGACGCGGTTCAGGCGTGAGTTAAAGATAAGAGGGAACGTTATTGGGCTATTTACCGAGGAAAAGGTATTCCTGTCAAAAGGAATGTAAACGCGGATGCCTATGCAGAAGATGACCACTGCCAGTGAGCCGTGGCCATCTTTTTTTATGTTAGACTTCGCATGGCACGTGTAACGATTCGCCGCGTATGTTGGGTATCCGACTGCTGCGTCCAAGTGGCACAGACCTGCCGCACCCACTCTGGATTCGTCTTGCTGGCGTCGTTCAGCCAGTTACTTACCGAATCCTGCACATACTTATGGGCATCGGATTTCACCGCGTCAAGCAAGGGAAGGGCCATGGCCGGATTTTCTTTTAACTCCTGAATATGCTTGGCCCAGACCCCACGAGGTCTGATTGATTCTATTGCAAAGCGACGGATCAGTGGATCAGGGTCAACGCTCCATGGGATTAACTGCTGCAAGGCTAAGGATAATTCGGCAGAGATGGACTCCCGTACAGCCATCCAGGCGATTTCTCTTACACCAAAGTGATGATCTGCTGCAAAGGACCGAATATGCTCCAACTTTTCAGTCAGGTCCAGACCGGAATCCAGCCCAATGATATAAGCCGCCCAGCAGCGAACACTGTCTGAACGATGCTCTGCAATGGAACGAAAGAGATTCGTTTTTTCATTGACTGATGGACGTTTCAACAGATCAAGCCATTGCATGGCTATGGCCGGGATGATTTTCATGATCCGCTGCTCATCCATCTGTGTTAACTGCTCTGTAATTGCTCTGGTTTCGGCATCCATTCCCCATTCATGGGTAACCTTCTGAAAAAGAGAAACATGATCTACAGCCAGCCATTCGGTCAGATTGACCGATTCGATATGTCCTGCTTGTAGCCGATTGCGGATATGCTCAGGGATTTCCGATGCTTTACGGGCACCTTTGCGAAGAAGAATGTTTTCAGGGATAAACAGATCTGACTTAGCATCCAATGTATGTACTCCTCCTTGGTTGTATAGACTCATGAGCTATACAATACAACTTGCTGGAGAACAGAGATGTAAGGCATCTTACAAGTGGGGGGTGATTTTCCGAAGGGTAGCGATTTCGTCACGATGAAGGGAGACTGATTTGAATCCGGTACGAATACGGCCAGCTTTTGCCAAGTCTTGCATGACAATCGTAACCGATTCCCGTGTGGCTCCCGCCATCCAGGCAATCTCCTGATGGGTAAGCCCGAGTTGAATCCGGTAGTACTCATCTTCTTGGATGCATCCCATCTGTTCAGCCAGCCGGAAGAGATTATGTATCACCTTTTCATGCAGGCTTCCGAGTGCGAGCGTCTGTGTCAACTCGCTCATTCGTTTGATCCGCTCGCTTAGTACGTTCATCAGTCTCATCATAAATTCCGGATGTTCAATCAGAAACTGTTCAAATCGTTGTTTGTTCATCAGGCAAATATCACACTCCTCCATCGTTTCGATATAAACGGCACGTGTTCCGAGTGAGATTCCGTTCATTTCTCCAAACACGTTACCTTCCGTCAAAATATCGAGAGTGAACTGCTTGCCCTCCGGATTTAATGTATATAAACGAACCTTTCCCCGTTTTACAAAATAGAAACCTTCTGTAAACGTATCGGGTGTCTGGATCTGTCTGTTTTTGGCTATGGTCGTAATAGAAGTCATCCCATCCATTTCAATCAGGTCTGCCTCGGATAAGGAGGACATGAGGTCGAATTGTGATAAATACAGAATTTTATCCATAGAACTCCTTTCCATTACAATATGAATATAAAAAAAGAAGAACCCACGAAAAACAACGGGTTCTCTTGCAGCGGGACTTCCTGATCGGAAGGTCTTCTGACTATAAATGATCGAATGCCATTTTGATTATAGTAACTTTTTTAATTGAGAGACGCGTCCTTGGCTAATGCCAAGCTTTTCCGCAATTTGCTGTTGAGCCAAACCGGGATTCTGTTCAACAATTTCTTTCATCTGTTGCAGCATGCGTGCCGTCTTTGGCCGCAGGTCCGGGTATTCTTGGTTGTCAGCAGCGGTCCCTTCTTCCCTAGCGGGAGATGAGACGGAGGCGGATTTGGAAGCAGGACGCTCCACGGGTGCAGGAGCCTGTTTGTTCTGAGGTACGAACCAGTTGGGAGAGTCATCCGGGTGTTTTAATTGAATTGCACAAGTCCGGCAGATGAATTGTTCTTTGAAATACATTTGTGTATCCATGTCACCGCAAAAAATACATAATGTTGATTTGTACTTTCTTAAAATCAACTCTTTCCCTTCAATGAAAAACTCAAGCGGATCGCCGATATGGATTTCCATCGTATCCCGCATTTCTTTGGGAAGGACAATTCGTCCAAGACGGTCCAGAGATCTCTTCATTCCGGTTCTTTTCATCGCATCTCCCCCGCAATATTCACAATTAAAACCTGTCCTTATTGTAAGGAAGAAAGGGCTTTAATACAACAATAATATTTCAAAAAAGTGGGATAATGCCATCTATTATGGGAAAATAAGTTTGGAAAGCACGGGTGCAACGGCTAAAGTGAACAATGCAGCGAGCACCATGGAGATGCTGGAGATGGTACCGGTCAGGGAACTCAGTTCAAACGCCTTGGATGTCCCTGTGCCGTGGGCACCGGTTCCAAACAGTGTGCCTCGTGCAATCTCCCCATCAATGCGCAGCATTTTGACGATCGAAGGTCCCATAATCACCCCGAGCAGGCCTGTCATAATAACAAAAACAGCTGTCACTGCGGGTATGCCACCGATGGTAGCCGAAACGTTCATGGCAATGGGTGTAGTAATGGAGCGCGGGATCAAGCTGTGGACTAGCCCTGAATCCAGGCGCAACCATTTGGCGAGCAGGGCAGAAGAGAGTACCGCAACGACCGAACCGGTCATGACACTGAAGACAATCTCGGAAATATGTTTTTTGAGTACATGGAAAAAGGTATAGAGCGGTACGGCAAAAGCCACGGTGGCCGGTTGAAGCAGCAGACTCAGCCATTTGCCACCACTACTATAAGTGGTATAATCCGTTCCCGTTGCGAGCAATATGCCAACGACGAGGAGCGGCGTAATGAGCAGTGGAGACAGATATACTTTCGGCAGATTGCGATATATTCGTTTGGTAACCCAATAAATACCGACGGTTAACAACAGGCAGAGGAATCCAATCATCCGGTGTGACGCTCCTTTCGTTTCGCAATTCGTGTAGCAACCAGGCCTGTGCAGGACATGACCAGGAATGTACTAAGAAGTACGATGAATAAAATTTGCAATCCGTCATGCTCTAACATGGGCATATAGTTCATGATGCCAACGGCTGACGGGATAAAAAATAACAGTAGTTCACCGAGCAGCCAGGCAGCTCCAACTTCAATCCAGCGCAGCTTCACGACACGAGTCTGAAGCAGAATGAATAATACAACCATACCGATTATTGAACCGGGTACAGGAAGATGGAGAGTGCGGGCCAGCAGGTCCATGAGCAGTGAAAAAACCATTAAGAGCGCAACTTGTGCAATACCGAGGCCCCATTTTTTCACTTCAATCCCTCCTTGTATAATCAACGTAATCGTTTAAGTTATTATGAAAATGAAAATGATTCATTTAATATCACAAATTTTACATGGCATTCTTTCATGAGTAAAATGCATATTAAGAATGTTTACTATTCCATTTGTCTATGAGAGGTGGGGATCAAGCGATGGATATCCGCCATTTGCAATATTTTCTGGAAGTTGCCCGGCAGCAGAGCTTCACAAAAGCCGCTGAAGTTCTGTATATCACCCAACCTACGATCAGCAAGACGGTCAAGAGTCTTGAAGAGGAATTGGGTATCACGTTGTTGGACCGCTATGGCAAGAAAGTTGAACTAACCGATGCAGGTCATGTGTTTTTTCGTCAGGCACTTGAGATTGAAAAATCATTCCGCAGTCTGTCATCCGAATTGGACGACCTGATGAACTTGAAGAAAGGCCATCTGCGGATTGGCTTGCCGCCGATGGTGGGGTCAAGCTTTTTCCCCATGATCATTGGTGAATTTCACAAAGCCTACCCGCAGGTGACCATTCAGCTGTTTGAGGATGGTGCCAAAAAAGTGGAGGCCGATGTGATCAGTGGTGCATTGGATATCGGTGTTGCCGTACTGCCAACTGTGGATGAGCTGTTGGATCATTTTGTGTTTGTGAAAGAGAAGCTGAACTTGCTTGTACACCCTTCACATCCACTTGCGGGGAAAGAGTCGGTTGCACTGCACGAACTGGAAAACGACGCCTTTGTACTGTTTCGGGAAGATTTTGCGTTGCATGACCGGATTATCGTGGCTTGTCAGCATGCGGGGTTCCAGCCCCGGGTGGTATATGAGAGCTCCCAGTGGGATCTGCTCAGCGCGATGGTTGCCGCCAATCTGGGGGTAGCCTTACTGCCGGAAACGATTTGTCGTGAGGTGGACCATATGCGTGTACGCATCATACCCGTGGTGGAACCGGTAATTCCATGGCAGCTCGGTATGATCTGGCGGAAGGACCGCTATCTGTCTTTTGCCACGAGAGAGTGGATTGGATTCACTCAGTCGATGCTGGGTGAGTAAGGGAAGCGATCGGAGGGTTATTCTGTCATTGTAGTGCCCAGTGTAAATACTCTTTTGTTGACCCCGGATCGTTGTTACAATGGAAGCATAATCATGATGGAGGTGTACGAACATGAAACTGCGGGTATCCGCTGTACAATACCAATTGCACACAATCAGCTCGTTTGAGCAGTTCGCCGCTCAGGCTGAGCATTACATACGGACAGCGAACGAATACGGAACCGAATTTGTGCTGTTCCCGGAATTTTTCACAACGCAGTTAATGTCCATTGGGGACAAACAAGGCAATGCACTGACAATTGAGGATCTGCCGAACTTTACGGAGCAATATGAACAACTGTTCACATCACTTGCTGCCAAATACGGTATGCACGTTATCGGGGGAACCCACGTCATTCGCCGTGAAGGGAAGCTGTATAATACAGCCCATATGTTCTACCCGGATGGTCGTATCGCGCGGCAGGACAAGATCCACATTACACCAACCGAAGTCCAGGAATGGAATATGGCTCCCGGAGATGGACTTGATGTGTTCGACACCGATAAAGGCCGTATTGCCATGCTGACCTGTTACGATATTGAATTCCCGGAAATTGTACGGATGGCTAAAGCCAAAGGCGCTGACGTGATTTTCTGTCCTTCCTGCACGGACGATCGTCACGGGTTCTACCGTGTGCGTTATACGAGTCATGCCCGCGCGGTGGAGAATCAGGTGTATGTTGTATTAACCGGAACAGTGGGTAACTTGCCGACCGTTGATTTCATGCGTGCCAACTACGGACAGGCTGCAATTATTACGCCGAATGATATCCCATTTCCGCCACGTGGCATTCTGGCCGAGGGTGAGATTAACAACGATATGATTGTGACCGCCGATCTGGATCTGGATTTGCTGTATGAGGTACGTGAACGTGGATCGGTAACGACCTGGCGTGACCGCCGGACCGATCTATATACCGATTGGGAGTAGCGAACTGCTTTTATAACCGAAAAGGACAAAGGAACTTTTATTAGAATTCATTTTGTCAGTGGAAAGGGGGGACCCGGCAACATGTATACCAAAGAAATGCTGATCACCGACCCGGAGCGAAGTGGCAAAAGGGTAAAAGTAGTCGTTCGCAATTATGTTGCATCCGACTTTGAGGAACTCATTCGCATTCAGGCGGAGAGTTTCCCTCCTCCTTATCCGGAAGAACTGCTCTGGAGTCACGAGCAGCTCACCAGTCATGTGCAGCATTACCCGGAGGGTGCCATCTGTATTGAAGTGGATGGAGAGTTGGCTGGCTCAATGACTTCGCTACGGATGCAGTGGGACCCTGCACATCCAGCAAGTCATACCTGGGCCAAAGTAACGGATGACGGATATATTCGTAACCACCAGCCAGATGGCAACACGCTGTATATTGTGGATCTCTGTGTTCGTCCAAAGTATCGCAAGTGGGGACTGGCTCAGCTTATGATGCAGGCGATGTACCACCTTGTCATCGCTCAGGGGATGGATCGGTTACTAGGTGCGGGTAGAATGCCCGGTTATCACCTGGTTGCAGACCAACTGTCTGCGCAGGAATATCTGGATCAGGTAGCAGCGGGAGAGAGACGTGACCCGGTGATATCGTTCCTGCTTCGCTGTGGCCGCATGCCTGTTGGTGTGACCGCAGACTATCTGGACGATGAGGAATCCTGCAACTATGCAGCCCTGATGGAGTGGCAGAATCCGTTCAGATAAAGAAATGTTAAATGAAATACATTATCAATCGAGGGGGTATTTATTCATGGAATTCACGCGCATTACATCCATTAAAGATCCATTGTTTGCCCAAATGCACAAGTTGATGCAGGAGATTTTCCCGCGGGAAGAAGTGCTGGACTTCCCCCTGTGGGAAGAACCCCTGGAAGATCCGGGTATTCGGGTGTTCGTGGCTGTGCATGAGGGACAGGTTGTTGGAGCGACAGAGTACCGTTATTACGAGGATTGGAACGTAGCCATGACGGACTTTACGATTATTGGGCGCGAAGGACTGGGGATCGGCAGTTTCCTGGCGAATCACCGCAAGCGTGATCTGCAAAAGCTGGCTGCAGCAAACGGGAAAGAATTGTTCGGCATGTTTGCCGAAATCTATAACCCTTATCTGAGTCAGGATCACGAGTTTGGCGGCATCAAGCCGATGGACCCGTATGTGCGTCGCGAAGTGCTGTCTCATCTGGGATATCAGCGTCTGGACTTCCCATATGTTCATCCATCTTGGCAAGGTGACGGTGAAGCGGTTGGCGGCTTGGACCTGTGCTTCATGCCAGGCGATGAGTCGCTCGGTGAACTGCCAGCAAGCCTGGTGGCTGATTTCCTGAATCGATATTATGCTGTGCTTCCTAACAAACCGCAGGAATGGCTTGCCATGGTAGAGCAATTGACTGCTCGCAAGTCGGTTGCGCTACTGCCGTTGTAATCATATGAACGACCCGAGCCCGGACTAACAGGGTTCGGGTCTTTTTTTGTTTATTTTTCAGAATAAACAAGATAGTATTTTCTTTTGTATGGGATATGTTACCATAAATATGGAAGATATGTGTTTCTATTCATTATTATTAAGGGGGGGATTAGATGAGAAAAAGCAGAATCTTGTTGATATGGATACTCGCTTTATTTTTAACAGCCTGTAATTCGAGTGACGATGCTTCACTACCAGATGTACAGGAGAAGGAACGCAAGGATGCCATAAATACCGAACAAATGCGGAAGGAAAATGAACTGCTGAAGGAGCAGGTACGGAACAACCAGAAGAAAAAAGATGAAAAAGACGCAAAAGAGCAAGAAGAAATAGAAAGTTTAAGAGAAACGCTGAACATAACGTTTAAACTGATGGCGGCGATGCAATCCAATAACTATACATATCTTGAATCGGTGTCTTCTCCGAACATAGAAATATCGCAGCAGAACAATATCATTATTTCGAAACTGGAACAGGGGGATTACGAAGTCCCTTTTCTGCATAACGTTAGCCTGAATAATTTGGAGTACCGTGGATTTAATCCTCTGGATTCAGATCGTGTCATGTTACATATGGCTACAGTATGGTCTGATGGAAACGGTGCATTGGATTTCTATTTCATTCGTTCTGAGGAAGGCAACTGGCTCTTTGATGGTCTGCTCACGAATGGATGAGTTCGAGTGAAAAGATTCAATTATTGTGTAGCTTTTCGATCCGGTAACTGGCTCAAATAACTGTTGGACAAGTGCGCAAGATCCAATGCCCGATCATATTGTTCCTTCGTTATAAACCGTGAAGAGGGCACCACACTGTTATTGGGCGTGGCGATAGTTGGAAATTCCTCATCTCCCGAAATCTTCGTCGTATCTTCTGACGGAACATTCATCTGCTGTTGCCCTTCATCCTGTCTGCCCGCATCAGCTAGGGAATAATGTGTTCCGTCCCCGTATCCTTTCGCCGGTATGAAGAGAGAAGCATCGTTTAGCACTGACCCGGAAGGAAGGTAATAACGTTCGGGTAGGAGATTTCCGCCTTCGTGTAACAAATCCTGTCCGAAGTGTAATTGGTCCTTCAGTGATACTCCGGTGAGTCCGGCAATCGTTGGCAGAATGTCCACCTGGCCTCCGATCTGTTCCAGTTGTACACTCGGGGTAACGCCCGGGGCCGAGATAATGAGTGGAATATTAATCATATCTGCTGATGTGTATTCCCGACCATACAACTCTTTCATAAGGACTTCGTCATCCCGATCCAGTGAGTAGATGGGAAGCCCCAGGTGATCCCCGTACAAGACGAACAAGCTATTTTCCCATAATCCTCGTTCTTTCAATCCAGCAATCAACTGTCCAACTGCCTCATCCGCATAATACTGTGATATCAAATAATCACCGGGCAACGTATCCTTGTAACGCTCTGGCAGCGTCAGCTTCACTTTGTTTTTAGGTAAAGTGTACGGGTGGTGGGCTGACATGGAGTTGATATGGGCATAGAAGGGATCACCCGAAGACTGCATGGATTCCAGCTTATCCAGTGTTTTGGAATACAGAACCTCGTCCGAGGCCGAAAAGGCGATAGAGTCCTGTGTGCCGAAATAATCAATATCATAATACTGGTCGAATCCAAGTGCCTTGTATATCTGATCCCGATTCCAGAAACGAACATCATTTGTATGGAATGTAGCTGTCTGATATCCGTTTGCTGACATCAATTTGGGTAGACTCGGCAGAGCTTTATCCGCATATACAGTCGTTGCTGCCCCGTTCGGTGGGGTGTAGAACGATGTGTTCACAACAAATTCTGCATCTGATGTATTTCCCTGTCCCACTTGCTGATAGAAGTTCGGAAAATACAGGCTCTGTCTAGCCAATTGATTCAGATTAGGCGTAATCTCTTGTCCATCTACCTCTAATCCAATCAGAAAGTTCTGGAACGATTCCAACTGGAGCATAATCACATTGCGTCCGTTCGCGGCACCCTTCTCCACAATCGCAGGAAGTTCGGTCGTTTGTTTCAGTTGGTCGATGTCAGTCTGATCAATGTGAGCGATGGGCACAGGTTTATCAGGTCGATCCAGGATGGTATACGCCTCGTAACCGAGGATGCCCATCTGTTCTGCTTGTGTAAGCTCACTCATGCTGGCCCGATTGGGATAGATGTTAAGCATGCACAGGATCATGGACAAGGTCAGTATGACCGAGGCAACCCTTCTTCTGGCACGTCGTTCAAGCGGAATGCGGTTCGGACGTTCTGTACTCCCGAGCTTGATCCGACGACGAATGAGTATCCCCCCGATAATCAGAACGTCTGCAAAAATAAACAAATAATAGGGGTCGAGCAAAGAAAACATGCTGCTCTTGACCGAGGTCACCTGATTCACCTGTGCCAACGCGTGATAGTTAACGATTACGCCATAGTATTTGTAGTACATGATGGCTGCAAAGAAAATCCCTGAGAGCAGCAAATTCATGGCAAGGTATATCCACATTCGCCGCTTGGCAGCAAACCACTCAATTAGACAGAAGCCGATCCAGATGAGCGGCAATTCGGTCAGCAGTGGTTTCCAGACAGGGATGTCATCGAAGATAACAATCCAGGCCAGTGAACTTTTGATCATCATGATAATGGTAAAGAATATAAACGGTCCGCTTAGAAATCGGGTGAGTGAACTGCGTGACAAGGTACCGCCTTCCCTTCCGAAGTTTCATTTAACAAGTATTATCCTATCTGAGCATGGCTGTGTCAAAAATGAGAGCCTTCTACAATTGACGGCAAAAAACCTCTTCCATGCAGGAAGAGGTTTGAAAAAACATGGGCCACTGTGATAAAAGCCAGATGCGACCCAATTTCGTTATTCTATAGTGTACGTTGTGACGTAAGAAGGTCTGGGGAACATGGTAGGCTTCTGTGCGGTCAGCCCTTCGCTAGTACTGCGGTTACGGTGAGCGTGACTATAAGCTTGGGATTCCTGCCAGCCTTTGAAGTTTTCTTCCGACTGCCAGAGTGTAAGTACGACATATGTGTCATCCTTCAGAGGACGAAGCACACGAATACCAACAAAGCCAGGCTCGTCTTCTACCTTGCGGGCACGGTTCTTGAACCGTTCTTCGAAGTCGTTACGACCATCCTCTGTGACAGGGATATTGTTGAGAACAGCGTAACCTCCGCCAGTCCAGGAGCCTGCGGCATCAAAAGCTTCATATGCGGCTATTTTATCATCAGACTCGATATTCATCAGGCGTTCTGCGGATTCAATAGCCAGACGCACGTGCTCTTCGCTTCGCAAAGTCAGATGCGGGTATGCAGCAAGTGCATCCGGAATCGGTGAAGGAACCAAATAGATATACATAGAAGCTGCCTCCTTATTTAACTTATATATCTCAACATAGCATATGGGATTGTGCGAGTCCAATCAGCGAGTCAACTGGTTTGAGTACGTCTTTTCATGATAAAGTATAATCACTACAAACAGAACGGGTGATCGTATGACAACAACAATTCGGATATCGGTTAGACCTTTGGTGGAGTATGTGTACCGCAGCGGCAGCATACGTCCAGGGTTCCGGACCAATGCCTCGATGCAAGAGGGAACTCGAATTCACCAGCGGGTACAGAAGGAGTACACGGAAGAGGATCTGAAAGAGATTGTGCTCGAAGCTGAGATTCAACATGGGGATCTGACCTATGTGGTGGAGGGACGATGTGATGGCCTGATCCGGTTGGAGGGTCAGTTGACGGTGGATGAGATCAAATCAACTGCGGGCAATCTGGATGATCTGGGCGAGGGGCTTCCCGTGCATTGGGCGCAGGCCATGATGTATGCCTACATGTACGCCGTTCAGCAAGATGAACCACGCATGCAAGTGCAGTTGACGTATGTGCATTCGGTAACCCATGAAGAAAGACGGTTTCGCCGAATGGCAGAGCGACAGGAACTGGAGCAGTTTGCGGCAGAAGTGATTGCCGGTTATGCGCCATATGCAGAGATGATCGCTGCATATGAAGAAAAGCGTGATATCAGTGTGAAAGAGCTGCCGTTTCCTTTTCGCAAATACCGGGAGGGGCAACGGAAGCTGGTAGGAGCCGTATACAAGACAATCCGTGAGGGTCAGGGATTGATGGCCAAAGCACCAACAGGCATTGGTAAAACGATGTCCGTGCTGTTCCCCACGGTCAAAGCGATTGGCGAAGGCGAAGCGAGCCGATTGTTCTATCTGACCGCGAGGACGACGACACGGGTGGCGGCAGAAGAAGCTTTTGCCCGGATGCAATCGGAAGGATTGAAGATGCATGTGATCAGTCTGACCGCGAAGGACAAGATATGTTTTAAAGAAGAGGAAGCTTGTGATACGGGGCAATGCGGCATGTGTGAAGGATATTATGACCGTATTAACGAGGCCGTGCTGGACATGCTGGAACATGAGACGTTGATGACACGTCCGGTCATCGAGCAGTATGCGCGCAAACATCGGGTGTGTCCGTTTGAGTTTTCCCTGGATGCGGCGTATGCAGCCGATGCGGTGATCTGCGATTATAACTATATTTTCGATCCAAGGATCTCTCTGAAAAGAATGTTGGAGGAGCAGAAACGCAAGACGGTGTTACTGGTGGACGAGGCGCATAATCTGGTCGATCGTGGCCGAATGATGTTTTCCGCCGAGCTGGAGAAGGCAGTATTTCTGGATGTGAAAAGAGAGTTTCAGTCGCTGGACAGCAGTGTGCCTGCTGCCAAAGCCATTGTTGACTACACCGGGGCCATTGATAAGTATCTGATTACCCTTCGTAAAAACGGTGGAGAAGAAGGAAAGATCATCCAGCAGGAAGCACCGGAGGAACTGATTGAACGACTGGAACCTTTTGTCATGGTTGCGGAGCAATGTCTTGTTGAAGGTGGCTCGGGGAATGCCGAGACGGATCAGCTGCTGTTGGATGCCTACTTCACGGCACAGAATTTCCTGCGTATTGCCAAGCTGTATGATGAACGTTTTATTACGTATGCAGAGTGTGTTCGAAGTGAAGTGAGAGTGAAGTTATTTTGTCTCGATCCTTCGGTACTGCTTCGTCAGACGGCCAAAGGATTCCGCTCCCTCATTCATTTCTCGGCCACATTGTCACCCCTTCGCTATTATCGGGATATGCTGGGTGCAGAGGAAGAGGATTATACATTGCAGATTCCATCTCCATTTCAGCGCGAACAATTGGATGTGAGACTCCTGCCCTTATCCGTGCGTTATAAGGACAGGGAGCAATCCCGGCGCCCCATTGCGGAGATGCTGCAACAGCTGGTAAGTGAGTGGCCGCGCAGCAATTTAATGGTCTTCTTCCCTTCTTATCCTTATATGCGGGAGATATACGAAACCTATGCACAGCTGCCAAGTGAAGCGGATACGGTCATACAAAAGCAAGGCATGAACGAACTGGAACGGGAGCAGTTTTTGGATGGATTTCAGCCGAATCCTGAACGAACACGCTTGGTATTTGCCGTTATGGGTGGTGTATTCTCGGAAGGTGTCGATCTGCCGGGAGACCGCTTGAATGGCGTCGTTGTGGTAGGTGCGGGGCTGCCGCAGATTGGTCTGGAGAACAACGTATTACGTGATTACTATGATCGGACAGGACGCAACGGATTCAATTACGCCTATATTTTCCCGGGTATGAACAAGGTGCTGCAAGCGGGTGGACGGCTGATTCGGACGGAGGAAGACAGGGGTGTGTTGGTGCTGGTCGACGATCGTTTTATCCAGGAACCTTATCGTTCCCTGTTGCCCGAGGAGTGGCGGGACTATAAACGAATTTGAATATGATGCATTTCCACAGCAATTTCAATGGAATCAGGCAAATGCTGAACCAAGAAGTTTAACATTTTTCTCAGATTTCTTTCCTTTATATGATTGAAGGGTAGGGTGAAAGGGTTATAACTTGGTTAGCAACGAACGAACAACGGCGATTACCCTATCCGTTCCGCGGTCCGCTTCGAAAGCAATCAAGGAGGTCGGTTATAATGAAGAGAAATCATACCATGATGCAGTTTTTTGAATGGCACCTGGCTGCAGACGGAGATCATTGGAAGCGACTGGCTGAAATGGCCCCGGAATTGAAAGCCAAAGGCATTGATACGGTATGGGTGCCTCCTGTGACCAAAGCCGTATCAGCTGAGGATACAGGTTATGGTGTATATGATCTGTATGATTTGGGTGAATTTGACCAGAAGGGTACCGTACGCACCAAATATGGCACCAAGCAGGAACTGATAGAGGCCATTGCTGAGTGTCAGAAGAACGGAATCGCCGTCTATGTGGATCTGGTTATGAATCACAAGGCCGGAGCAGATGAGACGGAAGTTTTTAAAGTGATTGAGGTTGATCCCAATGATCGAACGAAGGAAATTTCTGAGCCGTTCGAAATTGAGGGCTGGACCAAATTTACATTCCCGGGTCGCGGGGATCAATACTCCTCTTTTAAATGGAACTCTGAACACTTCAATGGCACGGACTTTGATGCCAGGGAAGAACGAACAGGTGTATTCCGCATCGCAGGAGAGAATAAAAAATGGAATGAGAATGTCGATGATGAGTTTGGCAACTATGACTATCTGATGTTCGCCAATATAGATTATAACCACCCGGATGTTCGGCGCGAGATGATCGATTGGGGGAAATGGCTGATCGATACCCTCCAGTGTGGTGGGTTCCGGCTGGATGCGATTAAGCATATCAACCACGAATTCATCAAGGAGTTCGCAGCAGAGATGATCCGCAAACGCGGTCAGGATTTCTACATCGTAGGTGAGTTCTGGAACTCGAACCTGGATGCATGTCGTGAATTCCTTGATACGGTAGACTATCAGATCGACCTGTTTGATGTGTCTCTTCACTACAAGTTGCATGAGGCTTCGCTTAAAGGCAGAGACTTTGATCTTTCCAAAATTTTTGATGACACCTTGGTGCAGACCCATCCTACCCATGCGGTAACTTTTGTAGATAATCATGACTCCCAACCTCATGAGGCGTTAGAATCATGGATTGGTGACTGGTTTAAGCCGAGCGCCTATGCGTTGACGCTATTACGCCGCGATGGTTATCCGGTTGTATTTTACGGGGATTATTATGGCATTGGTGGTCCTGAACCTGTGGATGGCAAAAAAGAAATTCTGGACATTCTGCTGTCTGCCCGTTGCAACAAGGCGTATGGAGAGCAGGAAGATTACTTCGATCACGCGAATACCATCGGCTGGGTACGTCGTGGCGTAGAGGAAATCGAAGGTTCCGGTTGTGCAGTGGTCATCTCCAACGGGGATGACGGTGAGAAGAGAATGTTCATCGGTGAGCATCGTGCTGGTGAAGTCTGGGTGGATCTGACGAAGAGCTGTGATGATCAGATTACCATTGAGGAAGACGGATGGGCCACCTTCCATGTGTGCGGTGGAGGCGTCTCGGTATGGGCCCTTCCTGAACAGAATGAGGACTGCGCTGACGTTGAGTAACGGCATGTGCCAGGCAATATAATAAAAGATACACGGATTGATATGAAAACAGTATACCGACCGTATAAAAACAGTATATATAGATCGTTGAATCACCTGAACAGGAGAGCATGCATGCCTGTGTTCAGGTGGTTTTTTGCATTTTTCTAGGTACAACTAAAACTCCATCCTAACGAACTCAACACGCCTTATTTGCACTGAATTAGCGTTATTGGAATTCTAACGAATCTCAGTAACCTTATTACTCTCAAAAACGATTGAAATAGCGCCAATTGGAGGAACATCACCAGATTAACGTGTTTGAGATTCGCTGCTATGAACGTTTTTGTCAAGCCCATCACAAAATGCTGCTTTTCGCCGAAGCCCTAAGCGCGGGAGTCCATATGCGAGCGACGGTTGGCACGCT
>NZ_JAGIKV010000022.1 GCF_017874615.1 Paenibacillus xylanexedens | reverse complement strand
CATTTCCGCTCCAACATCGTTTTTTTTCATTATAAACAAAATACCCTATAAGATGGACTTTTTTCAAAGTGTCCATCTTATAGGGTACATTTTACAATCGATATGGGGGATGGCTTTTTCTTGTTCTATAGAGAAGTCCTATAACCATATCAGGATGTCCTATTAGTTTAGTTATTGCCCTAAGATGACTTGTAATGATATTCTTTGTTCAACCTAATTCCGACTATACAAGTAAGAATGGTTTGTTAATAGGAAGAGGAATGGGAGTACACATCATATTCGCTGTGATAACAGCCTGTGGAGGAGATTGGGAATGGTTAAAAAACGGGGGATTCAAAAATTCCGGACAGCACTGCTGTTCATTACAATGCTGGCGGTACTGGCTGGATGCAGCACAGGAACTGCAAGCAATGATTCAGAATCTGCTTCGGCAGCAGGCGACACCAAAGTGAAAAAGATCATTGTAGGAACAGGTACACAGTTTCCAAATGTCTGCTTCATTGATGAGAATGGCAAGTTAACAGGTTATGATGTGGAACTGATCCGGGAGATCGACAAACGTTTGCCTGAGTACGAATTCGAATTCAGCACCATGGATTTCAAAAACCTGCTGCTGAGTCTGGAAACGAAAAAAATTGACCTGATCGCGCACCAGATGGAAGTGAATGATGAGAGACAGGCCAAGTTCCTGTTTAATGATGAAGCCTATAATATTTTCCCAAATAAAATTGTCGTAAGTCAGAAAAATGAAGAAGTAAAATCCATTGAGGATCTAAAAGGGAAAAAACTGATTGTTGGTGCTACAAGTAATGCGGCTGTACTTGCTGAGAAATGGAATGCAGCGAACGGCAACGGGATTGATATCGTTTATTCCGGAGCGGGTGAGGATACCATTACCCAGATCAAAACAGGCCGGGTGGATGCCACCATCAGCACTCAGTTTGCCATTGATTATCAGAATAAGGCGGTTGATGCTCAGTTGAAAACGGTAGGAGATGCCCTCTCCAACTCCAAAGTGTACTTCATTCTGAACAAAGATGAGCAGGAGCTCAAAACCAAAGTGGACGAAGCGCTCAAAGCGATCAAAGAAGATGGAACATTAGGCAAACTGAGCACTGAGTGGCTTGGAGCTGACTATACGGTTGAAGAGTAGTCTGAGAAAGGTGTGCAGCGGTAATGGGAAAATCATTTGATCTGTCATTGGTTCTGGATTTCATCCCGGAACTGCTACGATATTTGCATATAACACTGATTGTACTGGGTGGTTCCATCGTGCTCGGACTGGTGGGCGGCGTGCTTCTGGCCGTTCCCCGGCTGTATCGGATTCCGGTACTAAGCCAGTTGGCTACCCTGTACGTCTCATTCATGCGGGGCACACCGATCCTGATCAAATTGTTCCTGGTGTATTACGGACTTCCCGAGTTGCTCAAACCCATTGGCATCGACCTGTCGAGAACCGACCCGTTGTTATTTGTCATTGTGACCTATGCGCTTAGTGACGCGGCATCCTTTGCCGAGATCTTTCGCGGAGCGGTGCGCAGCGTGGATAAAGGTCAGACGGAAGCAGCCTATGCTGCGGGTATGACCACATTCCAGTCTTTTCGGCGGATTGTCGTTCCGCAGGCACTGATCGTTGCTTTTCCGAACATGGCCAATACGTTAATCGGTTCATTAAAGGATACGTCTCTGGCCTTCTCCATTGGTGTCATGGACATGGTGGGCAGAGGGCAGACGCTAATCTCCGCCACGTCCCACGCACTTGAAGTGTATATCAGTTTGTCCGTGGTCTATTATGTCATTGTCATTGTGCTTGAAAAAGGATTTGCCTTTGCAGAACGCAGACTCCAGCGTCATGAACGCAAGAGGGTTGTATACAAACCAGCAATTCAAGCCAAACGCCTGAAACGAATAGCGGGGTGAGCATATGTCGATTGATCTCCAGTTTATCTATACATCTTTTTTTCAAATCCTGAAGGCATTGCCACTGACACTCGTCATTACGATTGTTCCGTTGATTGCAGGCTTCGGAATCGGTCTGGCTACGGCTCTGATCCGTATCTATCGTGTGCGGTGGATTCACCGCATTGCTGACTTCTACGTTTCATTCCTGCGTGGAACACCGATGCTGATGCATCTATTCCTCATCTATTACGGTATTCCGATGATTATCGATAAGCTGGCGGAACGTTACGGTTGGGCTTTCCAATCCTCGTCGATTCCAATTCTCGTATTTGTACTGATTGCTTTCTCGCTCACAGCGGGCGCTTATATGTCCGAGATTATCCGTTCAGGCATTCTTGCTGTGGATATCGGCCAGATGGAGGCGGCTCACGCTGTAGGCATGAGCACATTCCAGGCTTTAAGGCGTATCATCATCCCTCAAGCGATCGGGGCTGTATTGCCTAACCTGTGCAGTATGTTTGTTGGGTTCCTGCATGGATCAACACTCGCTTTTACCGTGTCTCAGATGGACATCCTCGGTAAAGCGGATGTGGTGGCATCCGTCAGTCTGAAGTTTCTGGAGGCTTTTATCGCCGCAGCGTTCATCTATTGGGGGCTGACCATCATTGCCGAGCGGATCACTGCTCTGCTTGAGCGTCGGGTTGCCGTGTACAGCAAAGGAGGCGTGTCATGATTACACTAACGAACATACACAAGACATTTGGCAAGCAGGAAGTATTGAAGGGAATTGATCTGACCGTGGAACAGGGCGATGTCGTAGCGATCCTTGGACCGAGCGGATCAGGTAAAACAACGCTGCTGCGCTGCGTCAATTTTCTGGAACGTGCCGATGAGGGCGAGGTTCAGATCAGTGGATTAACCGTCGATTGCAAGCATGCACGCAAACATGACATTGTGCAGTTGAGACGAAAAACGGCGATGGTGTTCCAGCATTATAATTTGTTCAAACACAAGACAGTGCTGGATAACGTCACGGAAGGTTTAATTATTGCCCAGAAAATGTCCAAAGCCGATGCCCGCACGCGTGCCTTGCGTGTGCTTGAACAAGTCGGACTGTCTGCCAAAATCAATGAGTATCCAAGTATGTTGTCCGGTGGACAACAGCAACGGGTGGGCATCGCCAGAGCATTGGCACTGAATCCCGAAGTGATTTTGTTTGATGAACCGACCTCAGCGCTGGACCCCGAGCTTGTGGGTGAGGTGTTGTCTGTCATTCGCTCCATTGCTCAAGAGGGGATTACCATGATTGTAGTCACCCATGAAATGGGGTTTGCCCGTGAGGTGGCAAATCGGGTTGTTTTCATGGATGGAGGTTCCGTTGTGGAGGAAGGAACCCCGGAAGAGGTATTTGTACGTCCCAAGCAGGAACGTACTCGCCAATTCCTCAGTCGATATTCTTCCGACTGGAGTTATGTCATCTGACGATATAGGCGCAAGCTGTAGTAACTGACGATCCCGGCCCGGCATATGCTGTAACAGGCAAATGCTGATAGGCCGGGTTTTCTATGGGTGAAGCAGGCCGTGACGGTAAGGAGGAGGACCATGCAGAGCAAAATCGATGAAATCATCACACATATTGCACACTCTCACCAGCAGATCGCACGTGTGCTGGATGCCAAACGCCAAGTCGCTGTACGCATGTCTGAAATCATCAATCATTTGCCAGATATCGAACCGGAGTTGGATGGCGTTGACGGTCTGCTGGATAGCTCTGGGCAAATCAACAAAAGCATTATCTCTTACTTGGGGGGCCTTGCAGATCTGGAAGAGGCTGTAGCCGAAACGCTGACCCAAGTCATGCGGGAGATCGCGGTTCAAGAGGAAGAATAAGCCCGGAAGGCGGGTGAAGGAACATGAGTAGAGAACAGAGCCTCATTCTGATGCTGGACGCAGCAGCCAAAATGCAGTGGAATATTGCCCTGATCCTGGAGGCAAAAGCGATTGAGGCCGAGAAGGTACGGAACTGGACGCTGAATCATTTGAATGGAGATACCTTTCTGACGCACGGGGATCAGGTAGGCGAGCCACTCAAAATGCATGATCAGCTGGTGGAATTGCTGGAAGGATTAACCCGGATGGAGACCGGACTGTGCAACAATCTCAAAGCGGTGATGGTACAGAACGACAGCGAAGATGGCGGCGGTATGGACGGTGGCATGTTTGGCGGCATGGATCTGGGAGACATGGGAAAATGAGTCTGATGCGGCGTGAGCAGGAAGCCAAACTGGCGCTCATTGAATCCATTGCACACAGTCAGCAGGCGCTGGCACGCATTCTGGACAGTGTAGCCAGTGTAACCGCTCATTCGGAAGTATCCGCCCGCAGTCTGGCCGAGAACATTCGTTTGCTGAGTCGCTATCAGGCAGAAATGTCTCGTATGGTTACGGGAATCAGGCTGGCCCGAATCCAGCATGGGGAGCCTGGCTTGCCGTGGCTCAAAGACCCCGGGTGTGCAATTCGTATCGTTCGGGACATACAGGAGGAATGTTGACATGTTAAAGCAGAAGAAAATACGACTGAGAACCAAAAGAGCTTTGTTAACCCGTGGAGCCCGTCTGCGCAAAATTCGCAAGCTGCGTGCGCTCAGAGCCAAACGTGTTCTTCACAAACGCCCACTTAAAGGACGCAGTGCGTGGCTCAAAAAAAAGAAACGTACGGTACGGCGGCACCGGAGTCCGAAGCCCGTACAACCAGTCGTCCCGGCTACCCCTACCGATCCGAACCCGGACGGTGCGTACAGCCAGGGATACAACGAGGCGTACAACGAGGGATTCAACGCGGGTTTCGCCAAGGGATTCGAGGACGGACATCAGCTGGCGTACAAAGCACAGTAACCGAGTAGACAGGATTATTCCTGCATGGAATGATACCTGTATAACAGTTAGCCCGGGGGGACAGATCCCTCCGGGTTATTTGCATCGCCGCAAAAGCGGACATGCCCGTACAGGCGGATGTGGAGGGCATGCGCCAATTTTGCGCCTTGCAGGACACCCGTCCATGATGCATCTGACCCCGAGGCATATCCTTTAGAGGGAAGACCAATATCGGGGAGAGTCTGGAAGTGAGATCTCCTGAAGGAAGACAGGGTGAAGAATGTGGCAAAACGAAGGCACCGTCCGCTGACCGAAGCGGAAACAGCTTACCGCGGCGGATATGCAGAAGGCCGCAGATTCGGCGGCTGTCAAGCCATGATGGAGCGGGTGCAGATGTTTGAACCGACCCTGCGGGACATGAAGGTGTTATATATTCCGCAAGGATTCGATGCCATCGATGAAGGTGTCACCTTGGCTCTGCAGCAATCTGTACGTGAATGCGTTGTTGGATCGCCAGCAGCAATGTTGCAGGAAGCCAGTCAGCATCGGCCCGATGTCGTGCTTGTCATGAATGGTCTGCATGTATTCCCCGCAGATCATGTAGAGCAGGTGAATGGCATACGTGCACTCGGTATCCGAACTGCCGTGTGGTTTGTGGATGATCCGTATTTCACCGAAGATACAACGTCCCTTTGCCAGCACTATGATGTCGTGTTCACGCATGAAGAGGCCGCGGTGCCCTTCTATCTGGGACATGGAGCGAACCAGGTTATCTATATGCCACTCGCGGTGAATCCAGGCATGTTTCAACCACGGCGCGCCGCACCGCAGCATCAGCACGACATTTGTTTTATCGGTACCGGATTCTGGAACCGGATTGCCTTGTTTGATGAGCTGGCCCCTTTTCTTGCGGACAAAAAGGTATTTATTGCGGGTAGCCAGTGGAACCGGTTGGCACGCTTTGATGTACTAGGCCGTTTCATCCACGAAGGATGGATTGCTCCTGGAGAGACAGTAGATTATTACAATGGCGCCAAGATTGTCATTAACATTCACCGGACTTGCGAGAATGGGGAAGACAATCGCAATACACATCATCTTGAAGGTCACTCAATTAATCCACGCACGTATGAGATCAGCGCATGCGGCACAATGCAGATTACGGATGCACGTGCAGATTTACCCCGTTATTATAAGCCGGGATATGACATCGAGACGTTCACCAACGCAGCAGAACTTCAGCGCAAGATCCACTATTATCTGAAGCATGAAGAAGAACGACAGGCGATGGCGTGGCGTGGACTTCTCACCACGATGAACCAGCATACATTCACTCGCCGGATCGGTCAGTTGCTGGAATATTTGTAATCCCCGTCTGAAGTGCAGCATCAATAAGAACACTATCCCAAAAAATAAAGGAGTGGCGGTATGTCTCTCAAACACCGTAAAACCAAAAAGATTCATGCACCCGTACTGAGCCTGACTGATCAAGCGCGCAAAAATGGGCAACATGCCGGATATGACGCAGGTAAGGAAGAAGGATATCTGCGCGGTCGCGCCAACTATATTGTGAATTGTGCACAGGAACCGTTACCTTTCCGACAGCTTCACGTGCTGTATGTATCCTCTGGTAAAGGCTTCCCTTACTCCCCGTTGGATGAGGCCATTATGGCCACGCTACAGGGTATGGTAGCCCAGGTAACCCTCTCTGATCCGCGTCAACCGATTTCTGAAATTGCGCTACAGACGCGTCCTGATCTTGTGCTTGTGCTGGATGGAATGGATATTCCTGTCGAGCATATCGATGCGATTCGCCAAGCGGGCATTCAGACGGCGATCTGGCTCACGGATGACCCGTACTATACAGATATGACGCTGGAAATTGTGAAACATTTTGACCATGTCTTCACGTTGGAACTGAACTGTATCGATCTATATCGACAAATTGGCTGCGCGTCCGTTCACTACCTCCCTTTTGCTGCATTCACCAATCATTACTTTCCGATTACAACTCCTTCCCCGTTAAAACGGGATGTCAGCTTTATCGGCTCGGCCTACTGGAACCGGGTATACTTCTTCAATCCGATCATGCCTCAGTTGATGTCACACAATACGGTATTTAACGGCATCTGGTGGGATCGCCTGCCTGACTATACTGCTTATGGCGAGAAGATTGAGCTCGGTCGCTGGATGAGTCCGCCGGAGACCAATGATGTGTACAATGGCACCAAAATTGTCATCAACCTGCATCGATCCCACGAAGATGATTCCGTCAATAATAATCACCTCAAAATCCCGCCAGCCTCACCGAACCCGAGAACGTTTGAAATTGCCGCGTCCACGACGCTACAGCTGACCGACGCGCGGGATGACATTGCGCGTTTCTACAAACCGGGTGTGGAGATTGAGACATATTCCTCGCCGCAGGAGTTACTCGACAAAGTGGAATATTATCTTACTCATGAAAAGGAACGCCGTGAGATTGCACTTCGTGGACTCGAACGTACACTGAAAGACCACACGTATGGCAAAAGAATTAATGAAATGTTAACCATCATATTCCCTTAATACTGGCCGGGAGGAGGTGTGCACAGTACCCTGTATCGGATACCAGGTACAGGGTCCGTGCGGCCATGGCAACGAAACCAAAGATGATGTTATTTTCACATGTGTGCAATACTCGGAGCATTACAGGTGCCGAGAAGCTGCTGCTTCATTTTATGAGAGAGATCGGTACGATCTTTGAATGTGTGCTCGTAGCCCCTCAGGAGGGGAAGCTTGCAGGGCTTGCGCGGAGATTCGGCATTCAGGTCAAAATATGCACTCTGCCGATGCTTCACGGTGTGTACACACCTTACCTGGGCATTGCAGATGATGCGGAGCATCTTCGTCATACGCCAGCGTATCAGGAAGCAGTCTCCCTAATACGGGAGACTGCTCCCGATATAGTGTTAACGAACACCTGTGTTAATGTGATGCCGGCTGTAGCGGCAAAGTCCCTTCAGATTCCGGTCATCTGGAAAATTACCGAGATTATTCATACGAATGAACATACAACCGAGGCGATCCAGATGATTGGCCGTTACGCGGATTGGATTATTGGTATATCCGAGACAGCGGTAGCCCCTTTCCAAGAAGCCGGCATGGGTGACAAAGTGACCATCATATCCCCAACTTGGGAACCCGCGCTACCAGCACCGGACCGCTGGGTTCATCTGCGCGAACGTAAGCGTAAGGAGCTCGGTTTCAAATCATCGCAGACCTGTATCGGTTATATTTCTTCATTTATATATGATGCCAAAGGGTTGAAACCTTTTGTGGATATGGCCTTGAAGATCTGTGAAACACATTCGCGCTGTCGCTTCTGGATCATCGGGGCACCATCGGATAAAAAGTATTATGACGAGTGTGTATCACGGGTGAAAAAATCCGGGTATTCACGCCGATTTACCTTCACCACATTTGAAGAGAACGTATCTCTGGCGTATACCGCCATGGATATCGTGGTCATCCCAAGCATGGTCAAAGAAGGATTTGGCATGACCGCACTGGAGGGTCTCTATTTTGCCAAACCGGTGATCGCTTTCGCTCAGGGTGGACTGAAGGAATTAATGGAATCCGTAGGCAGTGATGCATTTTTGGCTCCGCCGGGTGATACCGAAGCGCTTGTCACCTTGGCAACAACCTTGCTGAATGATTCAGAGCTGGCCTCGAATACGGGGTGGCGCAATCGGACAGAAGCGGAAAGGCTCTACGGGATTGAAACCTACCGAACGAAACTGCATACGATGGTGACACAGTGGTTATTGCGTTTTCCCGGATGGTTTGCTTATATCCAACCTCCGAATGGACCTGTGTATACCCATGGGGAGGGAGGACTACGCACTGTACTGGTTCTGGAACCGGCTACGGTTCGGGCACTGTTATTCCCGCTGACCGTCATACAGGCGTTGCCACATTCCTCATTACCTCCGCTCGCACTGGGTCACGATGCTTCGGGGGCCTCAGGTACTCGCTCGGCTGCAAAACTGATTCAACAGAGGGGCAAAACGCGGAAGCGTCGTCGCAAGTCACTTGCACCTCATTCTCGCCGAGACCGTGAGGGGCTGAAACATACTTCTGGAACTGGCAGACGTAAGGGGAGATCCCGTACAACGAAGGGACCGCGTTCGCATATGGGGAAATCGGCTAGTCGCAGACGCAAATCTGCCAAGGCGGGACGTAGCCGAGCAGGGCGCAAGGGTTCCAATACAAGATGAAGGCAGGGATTACGATGAAGATCATGACGGTGCTGGGTACGAGACCTGAGATCATACGGCTCAGCCTGATCATCTCCAAGCTGGACCAGTACGCGTCCCAACATATTCTGGTGCACACGGGACAGAACTTCACGGAAAGTCTCAGCGGTCTCTTTTTCAAGGAAATGGGCCTGCGCGCACCGGATTACGTTCTTCAGGATGAAGCGGCCTCTCTGGGACGACAGTTATCCTCGATGTTTACGCAGATGGAAGATCTCATATTGCAGGAGAAACCCGATAAATTGTTGCTGCTCGGTGATACCAATAGCGCATTATGTGCCGTATTGGCTGAGCGCATGGGTGTTCCTGTTATTCATATGGAAGCAGGCAATCGTTGCTTCGACCTGGATGTGCCTGAGGAGAAAAATCGTAAGGTTATTGATGCCATCTCCACCGTTAATATGCCTTACACGGAACAGAGCAAGAAACATTTGATCAGCGAAGGGGTACCAAGCAGGCGTATCGTGCTAACGGGCAATCCCATCTATGAAGTCATGCAGCACTACGACGCGCAAGTAAGTTCCAGCAAAATACTCAAGAAGCTCAAGCTGAAGTCCGGGCAATACTTCTTGGTTACTGCCCATCGAGCCGAGAATGTGGATCATGCCCCTCATTTGCTGGAGATTATGAAAGGACTGAACCAGGTCGCAGAAGAACACGGATTGCGTGTAATCTGCAGTATTCATCCGCGTACAGCGATCCGGATTGCGGAGCATCTGCATCTGGAGATGAACCCGCTGGTGGAGTTTCACGAGCCGTTTGGATTCTTCGACTTTGTAATGCTTGAACGCCATGCACGCTGTGCACTTACGGATAGCGGTACCGTACAGGAGGAGTGTTGTATTATGGGCGTGCCGACCGTAACGATGCGTCGAACTACCGAGCGGCCGGAAACGGTGGATTGCGGCAGCAATGTGGTCTCCGGTCTGGATGCCGCGCGCATCGCTGATTGCGTGAAAGTCATGACAACGATGTCTAGCGATTGGGATTGCCCGCAAGGTTACAAAGCCACAGATGTATCCAGCAAAGTGGTTAAATTTCTGCTTGGAGGGAAAATGCATGTTTGAAAATAAGCGTATACTCGTGACTGGTGGTACGGGATCATGGGGTTATGAACTTGTGGCTCAACTGCTGCCCCAGCAGCCCAAAGAAATTATTGTATATTCCCGGAACGAGTCCAGCCAAGTGGGTATGAGTCGTGAATTTGAAGACCCACGTCTTCATTTCCGGATTGGAGATATTCGTGACAAGGACGCTTTGACGGCGGCTTGCCAGCATGTGGACTATGTATTTCATCTGGCAGCGCTCAAGCATGTTCCGGTGTGTGAAGACCAACCGTACGAAGCACTCAAAACCAATGTGATTGGTACACAGAACGTAATTGAGGCCGCTATTGAGAACAAGGTGGAAAAAGTAATCTATATCTCGACTGACAAGGCTGCCAATCCGTCCAACTTCTATGGCATGACAAAAGCGATCGGCGAGAAATTAATTGTATATGCAAACTTGTTACACAGCGATACCAAGTTTGTTACGGTACGGGGTGGAAATGTACTGGGAACAAATGGAAGTGTGGTACATCTGTTCAAGAATCAGATCCGCCAGAAAGGGCAGGTCTCCATTACGGATATGAGTATGACTCGATTCTTTCTTACGCTGAAGGATGCAATTACCTTGCTGTTCAAAGCTTCGGTGGAAAGTGTCGGCGGAGAGATCTTTGTCATGACGATGCCTACCTGCAAAATCGTTGATCTCGCGGAAGTACTGATTGAGGATTCCGGTGTGGAGAATGTGAGCATTGTGGAACGTGGCATTCGTCCAGGGGAGAAAATCCATGAAATATTGATGAGTGAATTCGAGAGCATGACGACCGTTGTTTACGATGAGCAGTACCTGGTTATTCTTCCTACCCTGGGCATACCGGGTCTGCGTGAACATTATACCAATTGTCCCCCGGTCTCCTTTAACAGTTTCAGTTCTGAACACCAACTCATGACCAAAGAGGAGATTCGTGAAATTCTGAAACGCGGAGGATTCTTGTCATGAAACTGCTGATACTTGGTGGAAACGGAATGGCCGGCCATATTTTGGTCGACTATTTCCGCCGTCAAGGTGTACACAGCGTCTTCTACACATCTCGGGATGTAACGGACCCCAATGGTCTGCTCCTGGATGTGAACGACAGCTTCATGGTTGATCGATTGGTAGAAGCTGTGCACCCGGATGTGATTATTAATGCTGTAGGTGTGTTGAACAACTTCGCAGATGAGGACAAAATTACTGCATATCATATTAACGGTTTCCTGCCACATCGTCTGCGGCGGGTTGCAGATACGATTGGTGCACGCCTGATTCATATCAGCACGGACTGTGTGTTCAGTGGAGAACGGGGAGCATATCGGGAAGATGATGTTACGGATGGGACTTCAGCTTACGCCATCACCAAAGCACTTGGCGAAGTTCAGGATGAAGGTCATCTGACGATCCGTACGTCCATCATTGGACCCGAGATTCGCCAGGGCGGCATTGGTCTGATGCAATGGTTTATGTCCAGCACAGGTGAAGTCGGGGGGTATACCCGCGTATTTTGGAACGGTGTGACCACACTTGAGCTGGCCAAATGGGTAGACCATTACCTGGCCTCATCGGTTAGTGGTCTGATCCACTTAGCTCATCCGGCACCTGTCAGCAAGCATGACCTGCTTGTATTGTTCAAGCAGACCTGGGATAAGCAGGATGTGACGATTGTGCGTGATGACAGTGTAGTGCAGGACCGTACGCTGGTGTCCACTCGCGAGGATGTGAAGACAGACCTGCCGGATTATTCTACAATGCTGAAGGAGTTGGCATTATGGATGGAGCAGAGCTGAGAGGCAAGAAAGTACTGATTACAGGCGCCTCCGGTTTTACCGGGCGACATGCCGTATCTTATTTTCGGGAAGCGGGTGCAGTGGTTGCAGCGGTAGTCCGGAGGCCGGATGTGTATTCATTCGGTAAAGGTGCACAAGTCCATGTCTGTGATCTGAACGATAAACAGCAAGTACGTCATCTGATCGGCGAGGTGCAGCCCGACTATGTGCTGCATCTCGCTGGCAAAAATTCCGTGCCTGATTCGTGGTCTGATCCGCTACTGGTCCTAGAGACCAATGTGATGGCCGTGCTGTATCTGCTGGATGCGCTTCGCAATTGTCCGACAGCACGAACCGTTATTGTAGGATCGAGGTTAAAATATACGCCGGAACCTGGCCGGATTCCCCAGCCACCGCATCCATACAGCCTCAGTAAAGCGCTGGAAGAGATGGTGTCCTTGTCGTGGATGTCGCTCTTCGGACAACAGATCATGCTGGCGGAGCCAGGCAATCTGATTGGTGCGGGTCCTTCCACAGGCATCTGTTCACTGCTTGCACGCCATGTTGTTGCCTGTGAGCAGGCGGGCAAAACCGAGGCATTCCGTCTGTCCGGACGGGATAATACCCGTGACTTTCTGGATGTGCGGGATGCCGTCAGAGCGTATGCGACCCTCCTGGTACACGGGTCCAGCGGTACAGTATACCCGGTGGTGTCTGGAGTCGAGCACAGTCTTGGTGAAATTGCAGATCTGCTGTTGTCCATGACAGAAGCGGAAGTTCCTGTTCGCTGGGATGGGGCATCTTCTGGTCCGGATGGTTCGGGGAAACAGGAGGAATTATCACTGTTGCGCAAGCTTGGTTGGCAGCCGATGATTCCATTTGCCACATCGCTTCAGGATATCCTGAGTGATGTTCGTGTCCAGCAAGGGAGGACGACAAGTTGAATCCGAGAGTATCCATTGTCATTCCATTCTATAACTGCCCTTATGTGCCTCAGGCGATTCAGAGTGCGTTGAACCAGACGTATCCCGATGTGGAAATCGTTGTTGTGAATGACGGTTCAACCCGGCATGCAGAGTTGCTTCAACCCTATCTTCCTTATATTCATGTGCTTGGCAAAAGCAATGGCGGGACGGCTTCGGCACTTAATCATGGCATCCGCCATGCCTCTGGTGATTATGTAGCCTGGCTCAGTTCGGATGATTATCTGTACCCGGATAAAATCCGTTATCAGCTAGAGTTTATGCAGCGTGAGAATGTGCTCGTCTCACATACCAACTTTCACTATATCAACGAGCATTCGGCAGTTACCAGAATGCATGGTGGGCCTGAACCGATGTCGGATATGGATTTACTACGACGGCTTGTTAACGGCAATCCGGTGAATGGCTGCACGGTCATGATCCGCAAGGATCTCTTTAGCGGAGTGGGGCTGTTCGATGAACTTCTTCCCTACACCCATGATCTGGATCTCTGGATGCGTATTGTACTGAACGGTCATCGGTTCCCATACCTGAATGAACCGCTTACTGCCTATCGGTGGCATGGTGGAATGGGATCGGTACGTCATGCGGATGTCATCGGCAGAGAGGCATCCATGGTATGGTCCAGATATCGGGAACCGCTGTTGCAGCGAATAGCGACGCTTGGCGGGTAGCGTAGGGAGGGCAGTTAAGAAAGCCAAAAGATGGCTGATTAACGCCCTCTTTGCGCAGAATTTTACCCTAAGACAGTAAGAGGAGGGGAAGGCCCGAATGGAGCCAAAAGTATCAATCGTCATTCCTTTTTACAATTGTGCTTATATCGAGCAGGCTGTTCACAGTGCCATTCACCAGACGTATCCGCATATCGAAGTCATCGTGGTGGATGATGGGTCAACCGAGCACGTGGAGCGGCTACAGCCATTCATGGGTTCCATCCACTATATTCGCAAAGAAAACGGTGGAACCGCGACGGCATTAAATGAGGGCATCAAGCAGGCAACAGGGGATTACTTTGTCTGGCTTAGCTCGGATGATGTGATGCTACTGGATCGGGTGGAGAAACAACTGAAGTTTATGCGAGAGGTCAAGGCTTCATTCTGTCATGGTGCCTACCATTATGTGAATGAGAAGAGTGAATGGTTGGATACGGTGCATCCGGAAGTGGGAAGTCGTCTGGAGATGTTGCAGGTACTGCTGGAAGGTTGTCCGATCAACGGCTGTACTGTCATGTTAGAGATGGAAGCATTTGAGCGGTTCGGACTGTTCGACACTGATTTTCGCTACACCCATGACTATGAGATGTGGATGAGGCTGTTTCCAATGTATGAGCTGTTCTACTACAATGAACCTCTGATGTGTTACCGATTGCATGAGTCAATGGGAACCAAACGTCACTTCAAGGCACTGGTTGCCGAGATGGAAAAAGTTCAAGAGAAGCATAGACCTATTTTACTCAATTTGCTTCAGGTTGGCGGGTATTGGAAGTAGATGGATTTGGCAATGATGGCTGAATGGAATAGATGTTAAATGGACAGGAGAGCACCCTTATGAAGCACTTTTTAAGTGTTATAAGTGGTAAGCTCTTTTTTTGCTCTATGGACAGATACGTGGACAGAAAGGGTGAACGATTGCTGAAGTCTCTGTATAATGAAATGATTCATACACGGAAGGGACTGGACTATGCGCAGATATCAATATCTTAAACCCAACTATTAATAAACTAATGGAGGTAAGAGTATTGATTACAGAGTTACACACAGAACGGTTATATTTGCGAAAAATGAACGTATCGGATGCGGCCAGCTTGTTTAAGGTTTGGTCTGATCCGGATGTGACTAGATTTATGAATATCACTCATTTTACAGATGAAAATCAAGCTATAGCCATGATTAATCTTCTGAATGATCTTTCTCAGGAAAACAAGGCCATTCGGTTCTCTATCTTTGCGCAAGAGTCCAACGAAATCATAGGTTCCTGTGGTTATAATTCACTGGATTTTGACAATCTTAAAGCAGAAATTGGGTATGACATTGCCAGATCACACTGGGGGAAAGGATATGCTACGGAAGCGATCTCTTCTTTGTTAGCTCATGCATTCTCAACTATGAAGCTGAATCGAATGGAAGCAAAGGTTGACCCCAGTAATGTGAATTCTATCAAGCTATTACAAAAGCTCAATTTCACATATGAAGGCACTCTCAGAGCATACGAGAGGGTAGGCGAAACGTTCAGTGATCTGAGTATGTATTCCAAGTTGGCGACAGATTAGAGAGATCTGTAATAGCGTGTTCTCGGTCCGTTAGAACACATATGAAGCGAGAAAGGGGTGTCCTCAGTCATTCATATGACAGATGGGACACCCCTTGTTTGATATTTCGGCATATTATATGAAGACGGTATGTCATTGGACGACTTAATCTTTTGAATTCATGATCGCCATGGATGCAGGATCGGGAAATACATATCCTTTAGGCAGCTTCTTCATCAATTCATTCATTACAGCGTAATCCACGTTGATGTGAGGTGTGGAAACTGGAGTCGAAAACCAGCGGTTGTATAGATCACTCGGTACAAGTAACGTCATATCGTATGTCCTCCTCTGTAGATGGCTTCTTGGTAGACTTGAAATGTACGCAATCCCATCACTTCCAGTGAACGGTGTTGTTCAGCCCAAGCTTTCGCCGCCGCACCCACTGTTCTTCGGGTAACATCATCCTCAAGTAGTGCATTCAACAGTTCACGGAGCGAGTCGACATCCTGCGGAGGAACAACCCATCCCGTACGTCCAGGTTCAACCATCTCGGGCATGCCGGCTGTACCACTGACGATAACAGGTACACCCGCCAGTTGCGCTTCGGTAACGGAGAACGGCTGGGTGTCCTGCAGACTGGGTTGGACATATATGTCTGCATGGCGCAGGAAGGAAGGAATATTGTCCAACTTGCCCCAGAACACAACATCCGCTCCAATACCCGTTGACGCGGCCTGTGCTCGCAATTCATCGGTTAGATTGCCCTCTCCTGCGATCCAGCAGACCCAATCGGAACGTTTATTTTTCAGACTGGCTAAGGCCTTGATTAACACATGAACGCCCTTGATGTATTCAAGTCGTCCGGTAAAGGCAATGACTTTCTTGCCCGCAGGTGGTCGCTGGCGGAACTTCACAGCTGCTGAGGCACGGTAGGCTGGCAGATCTACAGCATAGGGAATCTGTCTGAACTTTGATTCAGGAACGGCAAGCTCTGTAAGCGTACTCTTGATCCAGTGGCTTGACACGAGAATGAGCTCGGACTGTGCTGCACTTCGTTCTTCCAATGAGAGAAAATAACGTCCACGCTTGGATTGCAAATATGAAGGGAGAGTAAGCTGTGGGTTGGAATTTTGAGCATCGTAAAAGGCTTCGCGTGCAAGAGCGCCATGATAGCTTGTAACCAGTGGGATACTGCGGTTCAAGATGCGTTTTATGGCTACGGCAGCTACCGGATCTTGCGCATGAATAACATCATAGTGGTCCACCCCCAGATAAGCGGCCGCCATCTCGAAGGCATATCTATTCAGTTCATAATAAGCGAGAAGAGGATCGGCAGTGAATTGTGGCAGATCAGTCGGATTGAGTTTGGCTTGCAGCATGGGCCACACCTTATCCTTGGAGAAAGCGCGGTTCAGATTACGAACATATACTTCGTTATTGGCACCATTTGTGCCCATGATATCAACCTCTACACCAAGTGCGATTAGCCTGTCGGCCAGTTGTTTAACATATGTCCATATGCCTCCCATATGTGTAAGCTCCCAATACGTAACGAGCAGAACTTTCATAGCGACCTCCTTGTCACGGCCTGCACCGGCCGAGCTTCTATCCTTTTATTCTATGAAAAAAGAGGACCGGAAGGTCGGGCATTTCCGTGTAATTGGTCGAAAATGGGTGAATGCAAATGGCAATGGACGAGAGGAAGCATATCCTATGTACAGGAAGGTTCATGTGCTCCGAAGGAGGGATCTACAGTGGCGGTATATTTACTTGAAATTCATGAGAATCTGTTACAGACATTTGTTCCCGTCAAGTACATGGATGTGGAGTTGGCCTATGTGGGCGGCGAGGAAGGGACGGATGTATTTGTTGGTGGAACCAGTATGCACGGAGAACTGTACCGACACCTTTTTCACCTAATGTCAAATTCAGGGGGAGCGGGCGGTAATCAGGTCATTCATAATCTGGATGTGTCATCCGAGCCTTATGAACTTAGGGTCATCAGCAACAGTTCTTCACCGAATCATCTGGTTATTCGAATATATTGCAGAAGTATTCACGGTCAGACATTGGGCATACTGTCAGAATATCAGATGATGAAGCTTGCAGACTGATATGGACATCATTGCATAGTCATGATTAACCAACGTGTGGAGCAGGGAAGGTGCCTGTTCCATTTTTTTGTGGTGCATCCATAGTAGAATTGTCTGAAAAAAATAGCTTGACAGCAAAGGTATTTTCATTAGAATTAGATCAGTATTAAACGAAAGTTTAAAACGACGATTTAAAACGATAGTTTGAAATTAGTCGTCAATATAGGCTGAGTGAGACGCATGGATAAGCCTGCGATCTACTGGCTGGAAAAGAGTGTGGAGAACGTGAAAGAACAAACAGCAGTACCCCAGGAGCCGGCAGAGTTTTCGCTTAAAGCCATTATACTGCCACTCCTGGCAATTATCGTCGGAATGATTATGGTTATTCTGGACAGCACGGTGGTGAACGTGGCCATTCCGAATCTGGTTCAATATTTTGAGACGGATCTTAAAACGATCCAATGGACGGTTACGGGCTACACCTTGGCTTTATCTGCAGTTATTCCACTGGCAGGCTGGTTAACGGACCGTTTTGGTGCCAAAAGAGTGTTCCTGTTCACCATTGCCATGTTTACCTTGGGTTCTGTATTATGCTCGATCGCCCAATCGCCTGAGCAATTGATCATTTACCGTATCATTCAAGGCCTTGGTGGAGGCATGGTTGCTCCTATTGGTATGGCAATGGTCTTTCGTCTGGCTCCTCCTGAGCGAAGAGGTTCCATCATGGGGATGCTGGGAATTCCGATGCTGCTTGCCCCTGCATTGGGTCCGGTGTTGTCCGGGTGGTTTATTGAATCACTGAGCTGGCACTGGATCTTCCTGATTAACTTGCCCATTGGTATTGCAGCTTTCATCCTATGTATCAAGTTTCTGCCTGATACAGATCGTGGACGCACACCTGCACTAGATCTGCTCGGCATGATTCTGGCGCCAATTGCGTTCTCGATGCTCGCTTACGGTGTGAGTGAGGGTGGAACGAGCTGGACGTCTGCAACAACTTTGACGGGTGTCATTGTGGGTGGTGTAGCGCTCATTTTGTTCATTATTGTGGAGCTTCGCCATCAAAATCCATTGCTCGAACTCCGGGTATTCAAATCATCTGATTTCTCACGGGGAATTATTCTCGCATGGGTGTCACAAGTGGCGCTGTTCGGTGCGATGATCCTGATCCCGCTTTATCTGCAGCAGATCAAAGGGTACACTGCATTGGAAACTGGATTGATTCTGCTTCCACAGGCGTTGGCTTCCGGAGTGGGTATGCCGCTCGGTGGTCGGTTGTTTGATAAAATCGGTGCTAGACCTCTGGCCTTCGTGGGTCTGGGTATTATCTCGGGAGCATTGTTTATTCTGTCCTCTATTACGGCAGAGACAGGTCTTGGCCTGATTATAACGGCTCTGGTCATGATGGGTCTGGGTATGGGCTTGTCCATGATGCCACTCAATACGCATGTATTGAATGCTGCTCCGCGTAAGTTGGTTGGACGGGTTACACCGCTCACGGCCGCTGCACAGCAAGTGGTCGTGTCCTTTGCGGTTGCAGGGCTTACAGGTTTCCTTACTTCAAGAATCGCAGACAATACAACGAGTACAGAGCCGACCGCTATCGTTCATGGTTTGGTGGCTGGTTTCAATGATACGTTCTTCCTGGCCGCTTGTATTGCATTGTTCGGATGTTTGCTCAGTCTGATTCTGCGCAAACCAAAACCGATGCCGGAAGAAGAACTTCAAAATGGCGACAAGCCTGATCCCGCGATGATGATGGGACACTAAGATTCTATAAAAACCATAATAGGGCAGTTCAGAGAAATTTTGCTGAACTGCCTTTTTTGCTATGATCAATGGAAAATTCGCAGTGCTGTCATCATTTCACGGAAAGAAATGGCATATCGATCTGGTGAAAAAGACAAGCTCATATGCTGTCTGCCCTGAATGCGAATATACTCACGCAGTTTCTTGTTTTTCATGAGGTCCTTTGCTTCGGCTACAGCTGCCTTAACATCGCCAATCGGATAAAACTTTCCAGTCTTATTATGTGTGATAAATGAACGCACACCGTCCGAATCCGTACTGAGTACAGGGCAGCCACAAGAGATGGCTTCAGCGACGGCATAACCGAATCCTTCAAGCAGAGAAGTGGACAACATGATACCTCCTGAAGCCGCGATCATGGAATAGTAGATAGGCATCTGAGAATGGGGAACATTGATAAAGATGCCAATCTTATCTTCAAGCCCGTATTCTGCCAGCATGTGCCGGAACATGACTTCATCTTCTGGATTAGCCAAAGTTGGATCGTGGAACAACCATAGTCTGGCTTTTGGATTTTTTTTGACGAGTTCACTCGATATGATTAAATATTCACGCCAGTTTTTGTTGTGTTCAAGTCGTCCTACCCAAGCCAGCACCGGATAGGGTGGGGTATCCACCAAGATTGGTGCGAAGGTGTCGGTATCCAGCATATTGGGAATAACAAACCGATGAAGCCAAGGACAGATATGAATGAACATATCCAGCAGGTGGTCTGTGGGAGGTATAACGGCAGCATCGCAATGGGCTTGAAGGTAAGGGACACCCATCTGTATCGTTTCCAGAGCCTGATCGCGTGTTCCGAGTCCCTGCGCTTCAAAAATAATTCGTCCGGTATAACCAAGTCCTCTCAAGCGGCCGGGCATAGCGATGTCTGAAGTGGCAATGATGGCATCATAATGATGAGTATGGATGATATGATGGATATCCTCGTCACTGGACGCGGTGAAAATGGGTGTATCACTGTTGTTCTGCAATCCCGAGCCTGTGCTGAGATACAATAGGTGCGCTTCAATGCCATGGCGTTTCAGAACAGCGGTGCGCAGTCGATTTAACGTATCCACGCCACCGCTCGGAACATAAAACGTGAATAATACTTTCACACGATTCACCCTCTGACTTTTGGTCAGGAGCACATTCTCCTGTACTCTATGTTACGTTGGCTGTAAGCGCAGGGTGTGGGTGTTACTTGGATTGTTCACATTTTGGACAAAAAATTTTAAGCTGCCTTTTAAGTATCATTAAGCTGAGGCTAGGATAGCTCACGTAATATACAAGGAACTTCCCGTGTCTATCATCTATTACATAAGTTCAACATAACATTTACACGATAACGGAGAGGGCAGAAATAACTTGAAGAAGCGAAGCGTTCACCTTTATCACCGGATTTTTCCTTCTGAATGAAGGAATCAAAAAAATCTGGGGATAACAGTGATCGGAAGGTTATTCTGCCATCGGAGTGAAAGTGTAAATATTTTCAGTTGAATTTATATAACGAACGATGGTGCACGGGTATTTTAACGGGAAAGGATGAATGATGTGCTCGAAGTGAAACAGGTCAGCAAAGTTTACGAAGGGCAACGCGGCGTACATCAACTGGATTTCACCATGGAACGTGGTGAGATTGTTGGCTTTCTCGGACCCAATGGTGCCGGAAAAACAACAACGATGCGTATGATTACGGGTTATGTGCATCCATCCGCGGGTTCCATTATGGTGGATGGAGTATCGGTGCATGAGCAGGGTCAGCGTGTTCGTTCCAAGATTGGGTATCTGCCTGAAACGCCGCCACTGTATCCGGATATGACGGTGCAGTCCTATCTTAAATTCGTAGCCAATTTGCGAGATGTCCCGGCACGTGAGGTTAAGCTGCGGGTCAGTGAGATGGTTAGCAGACTGGGACTTCAGGGTCGGGAAAGGCAAATGGTACGTGGGTTATCCAAAGGATACAAGCAACGCCTCGGGCTAGCAGGAGCCATTATTCACAAGCCGGATCTGCTGGTTCTGGATGAGCCAACATCGGGCCTTGATCCAAATCAGATTATTGAGATCAGAGATCTGATTCGAGAACTGGGGGAGAACCATACGGTGCTGCTCAGTACGCATATTTTGCCTGAAGTGAGCACGCTATGTAATCGAATGTTGATCATCAATCAGGGACAGCTCGTGCTGGATGGTTCACCTCAGCATTTCGGATCAGCAATGGGGGATCAGTTCAAGGTATCGATTGAAGTGAAGGCCACTGCGGAGCAATTACATAATGTGCTGACACCATGGGAGAAGGTGCGGAGTGAAGTCATTCAAGCGTCGGATGCGAATACCGCCAAAGATACTTCACTTAATTCAGATTCGGCGAATACGGTTAAAATGTTGCTTACTGGAGAAAACTCGGAAGATTTCCGAGAGGAGCTGTTCTACCTTTTGTCAGGTTCAGGATTACCGATACTGGAGATGAAGAAGGAGAACCTGAGTCTGGAGCAAATCTTCCTGAAGCTGACCACAACCGAGGCAACAGACACAGACGCAAATTCGGCAGATGTGGATAAGGTTGCTGGGGCAGAGATGGATCAGGACGTAACTTCGGACATCGACTCGTCGAGTATATCGGGAACATCAGCCGATACTTCGCCCCAAGCTCACAAAGGGGAGGACTCCAAATGAGACGAATGATGGCGGTATGTAATAAAGAGCTACAAGCTTATTTTCTGTCACCAACGTCCTATTTTGCTTTTGCCGTATATGTACTGATGACCAGTCTGCTGTTCTATTCAAGCTTTGTATATTACCAGCCGAGCATTGTTGATTATCGTCTTGTGTTGGGGGACACGTTGTCCATGCTGCTGTTTGTTGTGCCATTGCTAACAATGCGACTGGTTGCAGAGGAATTTAGACAAGGAACGGATGAATTGCTGCTGACTTCTCCGGCACGTGTATCAGAAATTATTTTTGGCAAATATCTTGCTTCTCTGGCCATTCTGGTTGTGCTCATCCTGTGCAGTCTGGTGTACCCATTCATCATGTCGTTCTATGGGACATTGGATATGACGACGGTATGGATGTCTGCGCTGGGGTTATTTTTCCTGGGCGGAAGTATGATGGCGATTGGACTGTTCGCTTCTACATTATCCCAGCATCAGATGGTGTCTGCGGTGGCGGGTTTTATTATTTTGCTCGTTTTGTGGATGCTTGATTCATTCGCAGGCAATACAGGTTCTGCTTTACAGCAGTGGCTGGACCCGTTTGCCCTGACTAACCGATTCGACAGCTTCATGAAAGGTGTGCTTAGTGGGCCGGATATCTTGTATTATGTCACCCTTTCGGGTGTGTTTCTGCTGTTAAGCATTCAAATTGTGGAACGGAAGCGGTGGAGGTGAGAAGATGAAAAAATGGTTAAGTCATACCAACAGTACCGTGCTGTCCGTAGCGGTGATTGGCATCTTTATTTTGCTAACACTGTTCCTGAATTCACTTGGCGGCTTCCAGCTGGATCTGACCTCGAACAAACAATACACATTATCTGACCAGTCCCTTACTGCGATCAAAAATGTGAAGGATGACGTCAACATTCTGGTGTTAACCGTCGAAAATGCCAACAACACCGTCCTGAACCGTGAGGTCACGGATATGGTCAAGGAATACACGAAACGCAATAGCAAGTTGAAGCTAAAACAGTATAATCTGACGCAGGAACCTGCGCTTGCATCCAAATATGGCATAACAGGCAGCTCCATTGTGCTTGAGCAGGGAGATCAACACAAAGTGATTGATATCGCCAGTTTGTTCACCGCGACAGGTGACGGCAGTGACGGATCATATCAATTCACAGGTGAGGAAAAACTTACGCAGGCGCTCATGAATATGTCATCCACGGAGATGCACAAAATGGTCTTTTTGACTGGACATGAAGAGCTGAATCTCGCTCAGATGACTACGCTGCAATCCTCCTTGGAACAAAATAATGTGCAGACGGAAGAGTTACAGCTGAATCAAGCAGGAAAGGTTCCCGAAGATGCAGATGTGCTGGCCATTATTGGCCCACAACGTGATCTCAGTGATACGGAAATGAAAGCCATTCGCACGTATCTGAGTAATGGAGGCAAGCTGTTATTATCCCTCGGATTTGTGGAAGATATGAAATCCAGTTGGAAAAACATCGATGCTCTGATGGCTGATTATGGCGTCGTTGATGAGCATGCAGTCATGGTGGATAATCAGCAAGCCAGTACGATGGGGCCACTCTGGGTGGTGCCGGAGTATGGTACACATGCAATTACGGACAAACTTGCTGCAAGCCAATTGTATCCGATGTTGTCGTTGTCGATTGCGCTGACCAGCAAAGAACAGGATAAATATACCCTTTCACCGTTAATTCATTCTTCGAATGACAGTTATGGGGAGACGAATATCGGCGGTTTATTGCAGAATGAAACAACCAATGATGCCGAAGAGGACATTCAGGGACCCGTTGAATTAGGGTATGCAGCCGATACGACGGATGGTAAACCGAAGGCGGTTATTCTGGGCTCGTCCATTTTCATGCAGGATTCGGAAATTGCGAATGGCGGCAATCGGGACTTTATTTTAAATACGGTAAACTACTTGAGTGAGAAAGAAAATGGATTGACGATTCGCCCACGGGTACAAGCCGGGTATGAGACGGCATACCTGAATGGCGAACAGGCCAGAACGATTTTCTTCGTGGCTATTGTAGCATTCCCACTCATCTTTGTTATCATCGGTGTACTCTTATGGTGGAGGCGAAGACGAGTATGAGAAAATGGGTCCCAACGATTCTGGTGGTCATCGTACTAATTGTGGGCTGGGTGTACGCGGACAGTCAAAATTATTTTCGAGAAGAAGAAGCGGTGCAAGCCAAGTTGCTCGGTATTCAATCCGGGGATATCCAATCCATTACAATACATGACATAACGGAGGAGACATCTGGTGCAGCAGCAACTTCGACCCTGACGCTTGAAAATGGCGTATGGCAGATGGTTGAGCCAAAAGCCTATCCTCTGAACGGTTACAGTGTAAGTAGCTGGCTGGATGCTCTGAGTGGTGCAAATCAGGAACTGGTGGTGGAAGAAGCGCCGACGGATCTGGATAAGTACGGATTAGGAACAGATGCTACACGTATGGATATCAAACTCAAAGATAATCGGGAGATCAAAATGGCTATTGGTGGCCAGCTTCCAGCAGATGATGCACGTTATGTGCGTGTTGATTCGGGCCCTGTGGTTGCCGTGCAGACAGAGACGATTACCAGCATAGGTTTGTCTCGTCGTGATTTGTTGGACACTACACCTTTTAACATGGATGAGACAAATGTTGGGTCTCTGGAGTGGGAGGGTGAAGCAGCTACATGGATGTTGAAATCAACATCGGAGAACGGAGCGGCAGAGCAGACCTGGACATTGAATGGAAAAACGATTGAGGCCACAGATGCCGTATCTCTTATCGGCAAAATCAAAAACCTGTCGACGGCAGATGATGTGCGTAAAGCGTCCGAGCTAAAGAATTCGGTTCCACGATTCACCCTGTCTGTTGAAGAGACGGTCAATGGGCAACAAGTTCGAGATGTATATCGGGGGCTTACGGTGCCATCCGAATCGGATCAGATCTGGGTCATTACGCCGGATGGTCAATGGGCATATGCCATGGATGCTACGAGTCTAACGGAAGCCGAGAAATTCCCGGATACCATTAAAGCATCAACAACTTCGTCGGAAGAGACACCGAGTTCTGTAAATGACGCAACGACATCCTCTTCAACAGACGGGAAATGAGCCGGGCAGAAGATAAGTGATATTAATTGAGATGAGATGAGATGTAAATATTATTTTGATGCAGTGCTGCGAACAAAGCAGCACTGTTTTTTTTGTTTTAAAGGCAAATATCTCACTGCCCTCGAATCAAAACCCGAAGATCAAAGAACATGCCAGTAGACCAAAAATTACAGGGTAAGGTTCCATATCCTTTCAGCATATCGGTACGGTCAGAAGCGCATCCTATCTTTGTGACCAAAACCAACAAACATTGGAGGATGAGTACATGCCAGCAGTCAAAAAGGCAACAGCTATTACGTTATCATTATCTACTGCGATCTTTGTAATGGCCGGTTTGACAGGTTGTGGCACGAATCGGGATACCAACAATATGCACACGCAAAGTGTTCGTCAACAAGCGAACGGAATTAACCGTTATGGCGTGGAGTCCAATGGGATGGACGGTATTCGTGCGAAAAGTTATCGCATGCATAATGTCAATGACCTGAAATCCAGTGAAGAGCTGGCAAAACGCATCACGGAGATGAAAGAAGTTAAATCCGCCCGTGTCATGTTAACGGATCGTAATGCTTATGTAGCGGTTCGTTTGGCAGATGGTCATGCAGGCAAGTTAGAAAGCAAGTCCAATGGCCGTACGAGCATGCTGAATGGAACGATGCGTAATCATGCCAGTGATACCATGCGTGGGGGCAACATGAATCATGATATGGGTGGTATGCGTGTGAATGGCGGTACAAGCACAATGTCTCCGTACAGCACTAGCGGAATTGCTCCAGGACTGAACACGAATTCAGCAACGGATCGCAGCCATATGGGCAATGATCGTGGCATCTATGGCACGATGGGCACAGGCGCGGTTGGTATGATGCGTGGTCTGACGAACAGCGGCAAAGCACGTGGGACGGACGGTGGGCATTATGGTATGAAAAGTGAAGGACAACGTGTAGATAGCACGGATGATAACACATCAGCTGAGATTAAGGGTAAAATTTCAGCCAAAATCAAGCAGTTTGCACCGAACATCGAGAATGTATATGTATCAGCCAATCCGGATTTTGTGGAGCATGTGGAGAACTATGCCACAGATATGCGTAACGGTAAGCCCGTTAGTGGCATGATCGATACGTTCCAATCGATGGTGGAGCGCATCTTCCCAACGAACGGAACAGATACGAATCACCGTGATGGCATCCTTGACGATGGCCTGATGAACCGTAATAATAACGATGGCATGATGAACCGAATGAATCGGTAGTTCTTAAGACAGATGAACAAGTGTGCCTTTGCGCAGATGGTAACATCCGCTGCAGGGGCATGTTTGTTTTACATGATCTCTAATACATAATGTTTCTGCATGTTCTGTTAAATATGTTGCTAACTTCCTCATTCCAGCATCTGCAGAGGTAACACTTCCTACTACAAGCACAGCATTTACTTTGAATGTTTCTTTCAATAAACTCAGAATATTTGTCTTCCATACAGACAACAAAATGAAGTGCCATCTAATATTCTTGTGCTTCTAAAAAGGATTATGCTCTGCTCTTACGTCTAAGTGCAGAGTTTTTAGTGAATAATAAAGGGGATTGAAATTAGGGTATGGAATAGTTATGGATTAGAATGAATTTGGAAAGAAAATTCTGAACAGATCCAGATAAAGAAAGAAATGCACGCCCTTTTTCTTTCAAATGTGAATGGTGGTGAGTGTATGAACGAGAAAATTGTAGTTGCTGCAATGCGAGTATTTGAAGAACAGCATGGTTTTGCTCGAACAAAAGATTTTATAGAAGCAGGCGTATCTCCTTACTACATAAAAAAGCTGGAGTCCGCTGGTGAAATTGAACGGGTAAAGCAGGGGATTTACCGACAGTCTGGTCAATTTAATGAACCGCCCAATGAAATGGTTGAGGTATCCAAACTTGTTCCCAAAGGGGTGATATGTCTTCTCTCTGCGCTCTCCTTCTATGAACTGACAACTTACAATCCATGGGAATATCAGATTGCTATTCATCGTGGCGGTAAAAAGCCCAAGCTTCCAGACTATCCTCCTATTAAAGTAATCTATTTGGCAGATGTTCAATACAAAATTGGAATTGATGAAGTCTGTATCGATGGCTCGGCAGTTAAAATTTATGATCGTGAGAAAACAATTTGTGATATGGTGAGGTATCGTGAGAAGATTGGAATTGATTTGATGAAGGAAGGGCTGAGGAATTATCTTCAATCCCCCTACAAGAATATAACAAGGCTTGTCTCCTACGCTGATAAGCTACGAATTCGAACGGTTTTGCAAAAGTATCTGGAGGTGCTGATCTGATGAGTGAAATTAAAAATATCCCCGCCTCTGTTTCTGAACGTTTGAAAAATATAGCAAAAAAATCAGGAAAAGCATTTGATACCTTGCTGTTGCTTTATTTTCAGGAGCGATTCTTATATCGTTTATCCATTTCTGAGTACAGGGATAAATTCATTTTAAAGGGCGGGTTGTTTCTGTTCTCACAAACTCGATTCAAGGCACGTCCAACCAAAGACGTTGATTTTCTCGCCAGACAGATTGCTAATGAACTGGATTTATTAAGAGAGTTGTTTGTCTCCATTTGCTCAATAGCTGTTCCCACGGATGGTATTGTATTTCAGTTGGATGAACTGACAACGGAGAGAATTAAAGAAGATGCTGATTATGAGGGCGTAAGAATTAAAGTAACTGTTCTTTTAGGGCGGATGAGAAAAAGTTTGCAGTTTGATATCGGATTTGGCGATGTGGTGGTCCCTAAGCCGCAGCTTATTGAATATCCTGTTCTACTTGATATGGCAGCACCACAAGTGCAAGCCTACTCGAAGGAATCCGTCATTTCAGAAAAATTTGAAGCCATGATTACATTATCTGTAATGAATAGTCGAATGAAGGATTTTTATGATATTTATACGCTGTTAACAACGAACAACTTTGATGGTCGAATTCTTTACGAGGCAGTGTCCGAAACCTTTCAACAACGTGGTACAATATTTGAAAAAGAGCATCCTCTGTTTCATGAAGAATTTGCTGGAAATAAAGGTCGGACAAAACAGTGGCAGGCTTTTCTGCGTCGTTTAGGGGTTGAAGAGCAACTTGCATTTCAGGATGTGATGGATGCTCTTGTTTCTTTTCTTGAACCTGTTTATCATTCAATAATTGATGAGAAAGAGTTTTTTAGGTGCTGGAGTTATACCGAAAGGGCTTGGAATAACAATAATTGATTAATACATAAGTTTATGAACGATGCACCAACTATTTTAGAGCGATGTATGCAAATTACTGCCCATTTTTCTTATAAAACTGAACCAACGCCCTTGACCTGACATAAGATGAGTTGACTGTATCCCCTTAACCTTGTTACACCAACACAACCCGAGCAAGGAGGGGTGAACATTGAAGGGTATCGATCATAAAAGCAAATTTTTGTTGACCCACCGTGAACGCGAAGTATTCGAATTACTGGTTCAAGACAAAACAACGCGTGACATCGCAGGGCAGTTATTCATCAGCGAGAAAACGGTGCGTAACCATATTTCGAATGTGATGCAGAAACTCAATGTTAAGGGTCGTTCGCAGGCAGTTGTCGAGCTGATTAAGCTTGGAGAGCTGAAGATTTAGTTGCGGATTACAGTTAGGATTAAGTAGCAGCATGAAAGCCTTTCTCTATTCTTTGTCATGAAGAATGGGGCAAGGCTTTTTTGCTGTTGATTATAGTTTATTACATCAGATGATCCGCTGTTCTGGGATTGAGTCACCCAACCATGGTGTACAAAAATAAGCCACGTAACGACAACCATCAAAGGTTATCATTACATGGCTTATGTTGAGTATTGAACATCCATTAATTCAAAGTCGACTTTACATGAGGCTCCTGAAAAAAATTCTTCTACAACCTCAACATCGCTTCTGCTCGTATGAAATACATATAACTCGCGTGTCGGATGGAGCTTGTGCAATTCTTTATAACCGCTTCAGGCTTCTTGAGGATTATCATAGTTTTGAATAACAGCTATATCCTCTAGTTGACGGACACGGTTGCTGGAGCTTGCCTTGATTGCTTCCACAAGCACAAAACGATCTGGGTGTAATTCAGTAATCTCTCCCCATTTCATCGGCGTCACCTCACTTGGATAGTCGTATTTTTATTATACCATAGTTGTTTAAGGATGCAGGAAGTGAGCGCGTTAATTGTAATTATGTGGTACCTTGTAGTTATCGAGAGACCTATATAGCAACAGGGCGGGGAAATGAATATCTCGTTAACCGTTTCGGCCCGAATCAATGGTTTGAAAAGACATTTGAATCTTAAACTGCATTGAAAATGAAAGGATGAGCTGAATGGATCGCTTTTTAAATGAATTCGAAGACCATTTTCGTGCGGGGTTTCTACCCGATCTGGAACAAACGCTGGCTAAGGTGCAGCATGAAAAAGTATATGCTTGTGCTTTTGGAACGGACAGTGATTGGGTTACCCTGTTTTTGGCGGTAAATACAGAGGAATCCCTTGCTGGGCATATTGTGAGTATGAAAGAGCAAGGGCTATGTGATAGTGAGGAGGACGAGATCTATTACAGATGGGGCTGCTCCGAATATCGGTATGGCGAGGATACGCACTTTAACCACATCAGCCGATTGTTGTATGCAACAGAAGAGGTCCAGAAGTATAAGGATGAGATCATGCGAATCATCTCCAAAGTCGTGAATGAGACAGCGGATGACGTTTTTGCTCGATATGGACAAGCCAAAGCAGATATTACGTTCTTTGTTTCTCTAACAGATGACGATCTGGCGGAGGAGATTGAAAATCAATCGGTTCATCAAATGACTGTCCCCAGCTTAGCCAGCAAGTTTTTAAAACGATATGATGGCATCAGTTAGAACGAGTTAACTTGAGTTAAATTGAATCAAAATGAATTGAATCGTTGTACCGCGAAAGTCTTTCCTATTCTTTTATCCAAAGAAGGGAAGAGGCTTTTTTTGTTTTAACGTGAAAAAATGAAACAACCGAATTCATATCACTTATTGATTCCTATTCATTTGAATGAACATCCTCCATCTTTTCTTCGAAAATGGCTGATAAAAGAGCTGCTCCAATTCCTCGAATTGTGCTTCGTTCAGATGAAGATGGAGCGCTCTTTTTGCTATTTTGGCGGCAGGCTGGGAAGAAGATTTCCGGCCTCCGGCTTTTCGTTTGATCGGAATATGAAATTGCAGCAGGTCTTCGAGCTGATTCCAGCCTTCCCAACTCAGTCTACCTCCGCGTTTCCAATCGATAGCATAGAGGGCATAATAGGCATGTGCTTCTGTTTGTTTGGTAGCCATAATCCAGGTGGAAGGAATGAACTTTCTCCGTTGTCTTTTATTCATTGAATTGCTCCTTCTTTTGATATTGCAAAAGTCATGTTAAATTCCTCTTGATTTGCAGGATGGTCTTGATTAAAATGAAGTTATAAAAATGATTTTCTTAATTTATTAAAAATAAATAAAAATAATTTTCATAAAGCGAGGTCCTTATGGCAGCCATATTACGTGCGTTGCAGCAAGAACTGAATAACCTTCCGTCTCAGGAGCGACGTATCGCCGAAGTCATTATGCAATCTCCATCGGACATTCCCGGCTGGACGATTAGTCATCTGGCAGAGCAGAGTGGCACAAGTGCGGCGACGGTGACCCGCTTTTGCAAGTCGTTTCATTTCAAAGGTTTTCCCGATTTCAAAATGAAGCTCGCCGCAGAATTATCCCACGCATCTGATGAAACGGCGTATCAGGATATTGTAGCGGGCAATTCCCTATCCAAAATTGTTGAAGCTATCGAAGCCAACCACCTCGCGTCTATTTCAGATACCACCCGTTTGCTGGATTTGGGCAGATTGGAGCAAACCGTTCAATTATTGTGCCAGGCTCGCCGCGTCGATCTGTACGGTGTGGCGACCTCGTCGATTGTTACACAGGATTTCTATCAGAAATTGGTGCGGATCGGCAAAAGCTGTACGGCTTTCTCCGACTCACACATGCAGATTACATCCGCATCTTCGCTCGCAGAGGGAGATGTGGCGATGGCCGTATCCTATTCAGGCGAAACACCAGAGACCATCGATGCCCTGCATTGTGCCAAACAGGCCGGAGCTTCTACGATTTCACTGACTTCCTATGGCAGCAACAAGCTTGCAACTGTATCCGATATCCCACTCTTTACGTCCTCTCTGGAAGAAGGCATGAGGCGTGGAGATATGGCTTCCCGTATTGCACTCCTGCATGTGGTCGATATTTTGTTCACAGGCATGGTAAGTGCCGACTTCGACCGTTTTATCCCCAGACTGGAACAATCCTATCATAATGTGCAATCTTATCGAGTCCAACACAACGGAGGTGCCTGACAGATGAAGATGAATATACGAATTTTTGAAAATGAAGAAGATTTGAACGCCACAGGTGCTGGCCTCATTGCCAGCTTGTTGCAGACCAAACCACGGGCTGTACTGGGGCTTGCGACAGGAAGTTCTCCTGTAGGCATATATAAACAGCTTATCACGTTATATCAGAAGGGGCTTGTCAGCTTCTCACAGGCTTCTTCTTTTAATCTCGATGAGTATGTCGGACTTCCAACAGAACATCGTGAAAGTTACCGCAGTTTCATGAACGAACAATTATTCAATCATATCGATATGGATCTTGCCAGAACGCTTGTGCCTGATGGTCAGGCTGCAGATCTGGAACAGGAATGTAATTCCTATGAACAAAGGCTGGACGATCGTGGACCGGTAGACCTTCAACTGCTGGGCATCGGACATAATGGTCATATTGGCTTCAATGAACCAGGAACTGAACTTACAGGACGAACGCATGTCGTGGATCTGAAAGACGAAACGCGAAAGGCAAACGCACGCTTCTTTGACAGCCTTGAGGAGGTTCCGGCTCAGGCGATTACAATGGGTGTCGGTACCATTCTGAAAGCCAAACAGATTCTGCTCATTGCCCGTGGCGAGGAAAAAGCCGAGATTATTCGCGAAGCTTTTACGGGCCCAATCACAACGGCCTGTCCTGCATCGCTTTTGCAATGTCATCCAAATGTGGTGGTACTGCTGGACCGTGCAGCAGGGAGGCTGGTGAGATGACCGGAGCGAATAGCCATGAACCTGGGAGCCAGCGTGATGAAAATATTTCTCTTCTTCGGGGCAAGCTGCTCCTTTCAAATGAAATATTGGAAGACGGTGTATTAGCTTGGAGGGATGAGAAAATCCTCTATGCTGGGTTACCTGAAGGTCTGCCCGAACAGATTCGAAGAGAGGCTTTGCCGCTGTCTGTACCGGAACGCGGCCTCATTGTGCCTGGGTTCATTGATATCCATGTGCATGGTGGGAACGGAGAAGACTTTATGGACGCAAGCCCGGAGGTGCTGGACAAGATCTCTTCTTTTCATAGTACGCAAGGAACAACAGCGATGCTTGCAACTTCCATGACGGCTCCGAAAGAGCGACTGGACAGCGTACTTGCTGAAGTGGACCGCTACCGTTCCGGTGAAATGCCATATGCACAGCTTGAGGGCGTACATCTGGAAGGTCCATTTTTCAGTCCGAAATGGCCTGGTGCGCAAAATCCGGAACACATCATTCTGCCTGATGTATCTTGGCTTGAAGCATGGGAAAAGCAACATCCCGGCCTAATCCGTCAAGTCACGCTGGCACCGGAACGTGAAGGCGCGCTGGAAGTCATTTCATGGTTGCGAGAACAACGAATTACAGCGGCACTTGGTCACACGGATGCGACCTATGAAGAGGTGGAGCGGGCAGTGGAAGCCGGACTGCACCATGCAGTACATACGTTCAATGCCATGACACCACTACATCACCGGCTGCCGGGTGCTGCCGGAGCCGTGCTGAGTGATCCACGCATCAGTGCTGAGGTGATTGCCGATGGTATTCACGTACACCCTGCGGCGATCTCAATCCTCGCTCAGCTGAAGCAACATGATGATCAACTCGTGTTGATTACAGATGCCATGTCTGCTGCGGGACTGGATGACGGAGAATACAAGATCGGCGACCTACCCGTAATCGTGAAGCATGGCGAGGCCAGACTGAAGGACGGCGGCGCATTGGCGGGAAGCACACTGACGATGATTCGCGGTTTCCGTTACCTGGTACAGGAAGTGGGTTTGAGCCTGAACGCTGCATCACGTGCAGCAAGTCTGACCCCGGCACGCCTGCTGGGCATTGATCACCGGACAGGTTCCCTGGCTCAAGGAAAACAGGCAGATATTGTTTTGCTGAATGCGGAGCTGGATATTGAGGGTGTGTGGGTGAAGGGCAGACGGATCGGCGAGTCATATTAGATTCAGAGAATTAGTATCGTGTTAATAACTCTCATTTGGTATGCATCAGTCTTCGGAGTTAAAACTTGGCTTTTATCTGTGGAGAGGCAACACCTTGCACAATATGTTAAAATAGATCTCAAAAAGACGGGATCTGCGGATCACGCATAACGGAGGCGTGAAACATGGAACGTAACGCTATGCTCGAACATGATCCGTTCATCACAGTGTTGGCGGAGAAGTTGCACATACACGGATATTATGCCTTTTATGGCGAGCATTACAATGAGACCGATATGGAGCTGTACCGCAGGCATCTGTTCACATCATTTAGCAACATCGTATGGGTAGAGCTGGATGCACGCAAAAAGTATATGATTGTCGATCATCGTGGACGCAACACAGTCATGAAACTGATCGAGGGTATGCTGAATACACGTAGAACGCTGCGAGCAAATCAGGCAATGGCAGGTACGGACACCTCTGGAGTCCAGCAGGATATCGCACATTTATCCAAGCTTGTGCACATGTTGAAATTTACGACTTTCCGCACATAGGCAAAGTGTGACAACGCAAAAATGAAAAGTAACACCAAGAATAATAAGAACAACCACAAGAGTATGCATGAGTAACATGGAAGAGTGATATGTTAAGTTTCAAGAAAGAATGGACTAGGTTCTCGACAATAAAGACATGACAACGAGTGCATCTCATAAGTAGTAATTTCCGAAGGTCGCTCAGTTCTAACGAACCTGCGAAGCCTTATTTCAATGATTTGGCTGTCATAGAAAATGTAACGAATCTCAGACACGCTATTTAATGCAATTTAACGATATTTCGTTACTTAAACATGTCTAAAGCGCAAATAAGATGTCTACGATTCGTTAGATTTTCAAACCTGCGAAATTTCAAGTAATAAGGTTTGTGAGGTTCTTTAGACGACAGTTGGCAATCTCGATGAAAGCTATGGGTTGGACTTAGATAGTACACGAGTAAACGAAAGAGAGAGTCCTGTCATAGCTGACGGAACTCTCTCTATTTTCCTTATACAACGACTCTTCAGTTCAGCAACAACCATATTCACTCATTAACTCGTTCAACGGGGATGCAAGCTTCTGAAGCTAACTCATGTAGTAACTCATATCTTACTAACTTGGCACAATCCGTAGAATTAAGATAACAAAGCTTCCTAAAGATCACAAAGTTACTCACCGAATTCTATAGATATCTCCAAAGATCTATCCCCATCCACAGATCCATCCAACATTCATTCATCTAATGTCTGAATCCTCATGAAAAGCAGTCATCTAAATGAAGTCACAAAACTGCTGAACAGCGTTCGAACATCATACTGATACTTATTGATCGGCTCAATTGGCCGGTTCTCTCCGAGAAGAGTGTATACGGCGATCCGTGCTGCTCGGACTGAATATTCTTCAGTGAATACCACGTCATCGGGAATTTCGCAGAATTGGCTGATGAAGGCCAGGTTGGTGGAGCCTTCAGGCACAACCTTCGGTCTGTCGCTGTTCAGTCTAGGCATGAATTGCGCTGTAATGTAAGGCATCATGCAAGGAATGCAGTTGGCGGTAGCCATGATGTCCTCTTGATGTTCCTGGAAATGAAGATGGCCGATCAACTCCTGCATAATCTCTTCCCCGGTACAGTCGCACATTCTTTTCTTTACGTAGTCGCCCACGTTATCCGGGTATAATCCATATCCCCAGAATACGTTGACATGCTCCGGCTGACCACGGAAGTGCGGCTGGAAGGCGAGAACGACAGACATGAACCAGCTAGAATCCTTGAAAGTAACCAGAGCACCGGTACCTGCCCGGTTGCGTGTGAATTTCTCCATCAGATCAAAGAAGACCGAATCCTGGAAGGTGACCGTAAACGATTCCCATTTGGACTCATGCACATGATCATTAAAAGAAGAAGGGTTGCCTAGCAACGGTTTCTTGGCGGCAATGTTCTCCCACAGCTTCCATGAGCTGCCCTTGCCGTTCAGTTTCGGTGCGGAAGTCATGGAGCCGATATCGGCCCCTTCGGTCATTGAACCGTTTGTGACAATGACGAGATCACCTTCGAGGATGTCAATGACTTCCTCTTCACCTCCCCTGAGCACATGCATCCGACTTACTGTAATGCTGTCACCGTCTTTGAAATCCAGATCGGTAACCGCACATTTCAGCTTGAAATCTACGCCAAACGGTTCCAGGTAGTTATGCAGTGGCAGGATAATCGAGTCATATTGGTTGAATGGTGTGCGAGTGACACCTTCCAGCGTTTGAATTCTTGGGAATTCGTGAAAAAAGCGAAGCATGTATCTTTTAAATTCCACGGCGCTATGCCAAGGTTGGAAGGCGAAGGTGGTCGCCCACATATACCAGAAGTTCGTTTTGAAAAAATGAGGGCCAAACCAGTCATTAATTCGCAATTTACCCAGCGTGTCTTCAGGAGTAATAATCAGTTTGCCCATCGCCAACCGGTCTGCCATATCAAAACCCATGGAGAGCACATCTTCGACCTTGCCGTCACGGTTGACGAGCCGCGCATTGGAATGTGTGGGATTGGCATCGTCAAATTCGGTAATTTCCTGTCGGACAGATATGCCCGGACGGTCGATGGAAGGGATGGAAGCCAGCAACTCCCAGAGATTCTCATAAGCCTCGTCATTGAGCATCCGTCCGCCACGGATGATATATCCTTGATCGGGATTACCAGCTCCGTCATTGCTGCCGCCGAGAATCGGCATTTCTTCGATAATGTGAATATGTTCTCCGGGAAAGTCACAATCTCTAACCAGATAAGCTGCACCCGCCAAAGATGCAATGCCGCCGCCTACAAAATAGACCTGTTTATTACCATGTTCTTTCTTCACGATCATTCGCCTCCAAAAGTTACTGTAATCACATCCCTAATGTAAACCTTGCAGGTCCCGTAAGGTATGATCAAAAGAAAGGGAGTGTCCATTTTTTGGTCACTTTTGGAAAAGTGTCTAAAACCTAGGCTTAGATCACATGTGAAAAAAAGCCGCGCATCCTTAAGTGGATGGCAGCTTATTCTCATACCTGTGCAGTGCCCTCAGGACATTGCCTTCGATCAGCCCATTGAGCTTCTCAATAATCTGTTTTGGCGGTTCTTGCATGTCACCTCTCATCCACTGAATGACGAGCCCAGTGAAAGCAAGGGTATAGAAGTTGGCGACAAACTCCTTGTCTTCACTGCGGACCTGTATCCCACAGGCCAGCTCATCAATAACTCCCATGATCAGATCATGGGTTACTTCATAGAGGTATACATCCAGATGGGTACGCCCGAGCGAGTTGAGTGTGTTGCAGCAGAACGTTTTGTTGCTCTCGATGTAACAGAAGATTTTATAGAATCCGTCCGTCCATGTGCTGTAGCTTCGGTACTCCGTAAGACTTTCCACCGCTTCAGTCTGATAGATCCACCCAAGCAGCGCGTAAATATCCTGAAAATGATAATAAAAGGTTTGCCGGTTCACGCCGCAATGGTCAACCAGATGTTTGACCGTAATCTTGTTCAGTGGAGTATGCTCCATCAGTAATTTAAGCGAGTGAGCCAGCGCATTTTTGGTCAGATGAGAAGCAGACACAACATTCACCTCATCATTTTGGATTAGCTTGCCGGGGCGCAACAGCACGTAAACACACATGGCAAAAGCCCCGCGCCGAAGTCGCTAAGCACAAACAAGTCAAAACGCAGGAATTCCGAAAGACCCTCCATCCAGAAATACCTCTGTAGCCATCAACAATATCCGTTACCCGATCCACATCATACTCCATAAGGATGCATTCTAAATATTGAATATCAATCGATTAACCAAACACCCGAAGATCATAGCTTGAGTTATCTCTATCACAACCCCTTAAAAGTTAGCCGTCGTCTAAAACCAGTCACAATAAAGCAACCACGGTAAAAGCCTGAAACATAGTGAGGGGTACCGAATCAAAAAGGACTATAAGGTTGCGTATGTTATCTCTAATACACTAAACCATTAAAACCGAGACCTCGTCTATAAAATCAGTCATAGGAAGAACGATAACGAAATGATCGAGAAAAACCAAAAAAAGTGTTCAGAAGCCCATCGTTAAGGTAATCTATCACACTAACCCATCAAAGTGAGACCCAATCCTTTAAGTAGCTATGATAAAGCTCCGACGTAATGAGCGATAAAAAATTCAAAGAAACGACCTATAGGGCTACCATGTTGTTATCACTAAAACACTAACCCATTTAAAAGTAAGTCTTCATCGTCTCCATCATAAGAAGCAGCCATGAAAAAACTACAACGTCACTAAAGAACTAAAGAACTAAAGAACTAAAGAACTAAAGGACTAAAGGACTAAAGAACTAAAGAACCAAAGAACCAAAGAACCAAAGAAAAAAGAAACAAAGAACCAAAGAAAAAAGAAACAAAGAACCAAAGAATAAAGAAATAAAATAAATCAAAAAAAAAAACGACCCGAAGGCCGTCCTTTTGTTCTCCTAATTACACTAACCATTCAATAGTTAGCTCAATCTTAAAATCAGTCATGCGAGAAGCTGCAACGTAGTGGAGGGGACGAAATCGATTCTGAAGAAGCGGAGCGTTCGCCTTTATCGCCGGATTTTACCCTTTGAGAAGGGGAATCCAAAAAAATCCGACGATAACAGCGATCTAAAGAACGATTCGGCCCCGGAACGTCCACTCAGCACGCCCTCATGAACTGGTTTTAACACGATGAGCCCTAACTATTACAAACTCTTCAAAAACTGAACAATCGTCAACAACCCTTTATCAAAGTTCTCCAGGTTGAAGTGCTCGTTTGGAGCATGCAGGTTCTCATCCGGTAAGCCAAAGCCCATCATAACAGCAGGGATTTCGAGTACACGTGAGAGTTTCTCAACAATCGGAATGGAGCCGCCATCTTTGGTAAAGAGGGCACGAACGCCATACACGTGCTCATACGCATCTGCCGCTTTTTGCAGAATTGGATTGGAAGGATCGGTGTTGAAAGCAAAAGCTTTTTCGATCTGTTTCACATGCAGCGTTGCACCTGGTTGAACGTGAGCGCGCAGATGTGCTTCGATACGATCCAATACATGTTGTGGATCTTGATCCGCCACGAGACGGCACGTAATTTTGGCATGAGCTTCCTTCGGAATAACGGTTTTGCTGCCTTCGCCTTGGAAACCACCCCATACGCCGTTCAGTTCCAGCGTTGGACGAGCGCCAACACGTTCCACGAACGAGTAGCCTTCTTCGCCGTACAATTGCTCCAGCCCGAGGTCTTGACGAAGCTGTTCTTCATTGAATCCCTGTTTCGCAAATTCTTCTCGCATCTCAGGAGATAGCGGCAGAACGCCGTCATAGAAACCGTCTACACTCACACGGCCTTGCTCATCATGCAGCGAAGCAAGCAGGGACACTAGTGCATGCAGTGCGTTGGGTACACCACCGCCAAATGATCCGGAGTGCAAGTCGGTATTGGCTGTATTGAGATCCACATGCATAGAGCATAAGCCGCGCAGGCCTGTGGAGATTGCCGGTTTTCCTTTTTCAAGCAGGGATGTATCTGAGATCAGTATCATGTCTGCACGCAACTTGTCTGTATGTTCATTCAGATAGATGGGCAGGTTCGGGCTGGAGATTTCCTCTTCGCCTTCGATACAAAACTTGACGTTAACCGGAAGTTCCTTGTTTTCGGCAAGCATCGCTTCTACTGCCTTGATATGTATGAAGATCTGTCCTTTGTCATCCGTTGCACCACGGGCATACAGCTTGCCATCACGAACGGTCGGTTCGAAAGGAGGCGTGTCCCACAGGTTAAGGGGGTCTACAGGTTGTACATCATAGTGTCCATAGATCAGAGCTGTCGGTTTGCCCGGTGCATGCAGGTGATCTGCATAGACAATCGGATGTCCAGCCGTTTGAATGACCTCTACGTTTTCCATGCCTGCACGTGTGAGCGCATCTGCTGCCCATTGTGCTGCACGGTTAATATCCTCTTTATGCTCTGAAATGGCAGAGATACTTGGAATGGACAACCATTCATTCAGTTCTGCCAGGTGTTTTTCTCTATTTTGTTCAAAATAAGTCTGTTCTTTCATTAAAAAGGCCTCCTTCAAGTTTGCTATATCTCATTGTAATCCATTTTGTCATGTTAATAAAACATTGGTTAAAAAAATGATCGGTTACAGATCGTTTCATTCACCTGAAGATTGTGCGTATAATACAAGAAAAGGATTTCATCCATATATTCTCAGGGGAGTTGAGGACCATGACAGTCAGACTCGATGCAAGCAGGCAGGTGAGCAGCGATGGAACCGACTAGGAGCGATCGAATATTTGGCAGATTCAAGCGGTTATCCGATTTGAAGGCTGGAAGGCATAAAGGACGATTTTATCGAAACAGCCTGATGCTTATTTTACTCATTGCCAGCATTCCCGGACTAATCACAGGTATCGTCATGTATCAACAGGTTGTTGGCCGGATGGAAACCGAGTTCAATCAGATGCATCAGAACCAGATCGAGAACCGGGCACGCAATGTGGATGACCAGCTGGCTTATCTGGAGATGAACTTATCCCATTGGGCTTTTGAACCGAGGTTTGGCAATGCACTGCGAACGCTGGATTTTGTGTATTATTTCAATGAAACGCAGGAGATTGTGACTACCTTATACGTATTACAAGGTTCACATCCACTGATCAAGTCAGCACAGCTGTATTTGCAGGAGCCGAAGCCAATCTTGTTTAATCGGGATTATACCGAATTGAACGATGAAGCCAAAGTACAAGCCTATGATCGTTACCTTGCCATGGGGAACCACGTGTACTGGACAGACTGGGTTTCCAGCATCAACAGTGATACCGAACCTTCGACCAACGATAGTCCACTGCATACGGATGCAGGCAATGCACTTGTTCTAGTACATAAGATACCGGGGGAGAGCATTAATCCGTTTGGTGCACTGATCATCACGCTGGATAACGAGAAAGTCGCCAGTTTATTGAAAACGCTTACTCCTTATGACGAAGGTTTAACGTTCCTCATGGATCAGGAAGGAAACACACTGGTTACCGGAAATCCGGGAACGGCGGAAGAGACTTCTGCTTTTGAGCAGCAGCTAAAAGATGAAGTAGCCCTGCATGCGGGCAGCCGCTCATTCCTGTTCCGATATGAAGATCAGACCTATTCTGTCTCATATGGCTCATTGAGTCGGATCGATTCAGACTGGACTTATGTCTCCGCAGCACCTTTGACCTCAGTCACTTCGCCAGTCAAACTGGTATCCAAAATCATCGTCATTGCGAGTGCAGGCAGTCTCATCCTGGGATTGTTGTTATCCTGGTTTGCTTCCCGCCGCATCTATTCGCCTGTAGCGCGGATGCTTCATCTGCTTACGCCTGGCAGAAACGAAACAACACCAACGGATGCCAAGCTGGACGAGTTTGAGCTGCTGGAGCAACAATGGAACGAACTGACCTCCCGCAGTGTCACGGCACATCGCCAATTGCAGGAGCAGCTTCCCCATCTGCGCGACAGTTTTGTTTTACAACTTGTACAGGGGCATCTATATGCCTATAACGAGCATGATCTTCAGCAGCGCATGCGTAATCTTGGCTTTGAACTGGAGGGCCAGCAGTTTTTGCTGGTGCAGATGTATTTTACGGGATATGAGCAGCTGCAAGGCAGATTCGGAAGCCAGGACACGGGACTGGTTACTTTTGCAGCAGTGAATATTACACAGGAAGTCGCCAAAAATGTTTTCAAGCAGATCAGTGTCATGAACTTTCATGACCTGTCTTCCGCCATGCTTGTGATTGCTCCCCAGGACGAACCTGTGAAATCACAAGCGCTGTTATGGGGACAGGAACTGGTGGAAGTCATTGGACGTACGCTCAAAATGAAGGTGACCTTGATGGTCAGTCGCCCAGCAGCTTCACTTCAGGAACTGCCCGGACGATTCGTCGAGATGGAACAGGCCGTGGCTTATCGCAGTGTGGAGGAAGGAAGTCAGATTCTCGATCTGGAGGATGAGGCATGTTTCCGCAGAAACGAAGCAGCTTCCTATCCGCTTGGGCTGGAACGGGAGTTGTTACAGGCGGTCAGGCTGGGCAAACAAACCGAAGCGGAACGTGTGCTGGAACAATTCATGAGTGAAATTACGCGGACGGGCAGTACCGAATTTCAGGTGCAACAGATGATGCTTCAATTGCTCGGCAGTGTTCAGCACATGATGCTGCAAACGGGTGTCACACCTTATAAGCTGTTTGGTGGTTACAACATGTATGAGCAACTATCCGGTATTCGTGAACCTGTACAGATGAGGCAGTGGATGATGAATGAGGTATTCATACCTTATATACAAGAAGTTGAGGTACGATCGCAGGAACCGCTGAAACTGGTGGTGGAACGAACGATGTTGTATATCGATACACATTACCGCAGCGACATTTCGCTGGAAAACTGTGCTGACGAGGAGCAGATGACACCCTATGCACTGAGCAAGGCATTCAAACAGGTATCGGGCATCAACTTTATTGATTATTTGACACGTGTGAGAATGGATGCGGCGAAGCAATTGTTACGGGAGACAACGATGAAAATCAATGATGTTGCGGCAGCTGTGGGTTATCAGCACAGTTATTTTAATCGGATCTTCAAGAAACAGGAGGGAGTTACCCCGAGTCAGTTTCGCGATCAATGGTTTGGACAATAACCGTTTATATCTTTGTCCTTTCAGACCGGCATTCAGCTTTAGTGAATGTTGGTTTTTTCTTTTTTTTACTGTGATACAAAGAAGGATAAACCCGCAAAAATGTGCAATTCTACCTGCTACGTTATGTTCAGTTTCTTGTGAAAATGGCGTTATAGCGGGCTTTTCGGCCATCATGTCGTAGCAATGCAAAAAATGAAGGTTGCCGGAAACCAGGCGTCTGTATAGTCTGAATAACAGATAAATTGATAACGCTTACATTATTGAGGGAGGGGAGACATGATGAACGGGAAGACGGACTGGAATACCAACGGCACTGCAACTGCTCAAGCGGATATGGCAACAAGACCATTAAAACAGGAGTCCAATTGGAAAAGGCAGATCAAACGAAACAAATGGTTATATGTGCTTGTGCTTCCCGGCTTTTTGTACTTTGTCATCTTTAAATACTTGCCCATGTGGGGGATCATCATTGCCTTTCAGGACTACCAGCCTTTTCTGGGCATCCGGGAGAGTAACTGGGTAGGGCTAGAGAACTTTACGAACTTTTTCTCCAATCCGGACTTCTTCCGACTATTACGCAATACGCTGGTCCTTGCCCTGTATGATCTCATCTTCTTTTTCCCGGCACCGATCATTATCGCCTTGTTATTAAATGAAATTCGGGTCGCTTTTTTCAAAAGAACGATTCAAACGCTGGTCTATGTACCCCATTTTGTATCCATGGTAATTATCGCGAGTATCACGTACGTGTTCCTGACCCCGCAAGGCGGCGTGTTATACGATCTGATCGCCTGGATTACGGGCAAGCCCATTGATGTACTCTCCAGTCCAGGTTCGTTCCGTCCGCTCATTATTGTGCAGATGACGTGGAAGGAGATGGGATGGGGCACGATCATTTTCCTTGCAGCCCTCGCAGGTGTAGATACGGAGCAATATGAAGCTTCCATTGTGGATGGCGCAGGACGATTACGGCGGATGTGGCATATCACTCTTCCAGCCATTCGTACGACCATAGTCATTTTGCTCATTCTCAGACTGGGGAACTTCCTCGATACCGGATTTGAGCAGATCTATCTGATGACCAACTCCCTCAACCGGGATGTCGCAGACGTCTTTGATACGTATGTGTACACGGTGGGGATTACGCAAGGTGCATTCAGTTACAGTACCGCTGTTGGACTATTCAAGTCTGTGGTAGGGATCATCCTGGTGCTTGGCAGTAATAAACTTGCGAAAAAATTCGGCCATCCCGGAATTTATTAAGGAGGAGCGCCCATGAACAGCCGTCTATACAACAGCCCTGCCGGCAAGGTATTTGATATCTTCAATTACGTCATGCTGGGGATTCTGGGCATATTAACCGTCCTTCCGTTCCTGTATATTATAGGGAATTCTTTCGCAACGGAAGCCGAGATCACCGAACGCAGTTTTTTCCTCATTCCGAAGGTGTTTTCCTTCAGCGCGTATGAGTATATCTTTTCATCGTCCACGATCTTTCGCAGCATTGGTGTTTCCATTTTCATCACGGTGGCAGGCACACTGGTCAATCTGTTCTTCACACTAACGATGGCCTATCCACTATCCAGAAGTGATTTCTGGGGCCGTAACGTCATGATGAACATGGTGATTTTCTCGATGTTATTCGGTGGTGGTATGATTCCAACGTATCTCGTCATTCGTGGACTGGGACTGCTCGATTCTTACTGGGCCCTTATGCTTCCTGGCGCGATCAGCGCTTTTAACTTAATTGTTGTCAAAAACTTTTTTCAGCAAATGCCGCCCGGGCTGGAGGAAGCGGCCCGCATCGACGGCTGTTCGGATCTCGGGGTGCTGTGGCGAATCGTTCTGCCTTTATCGAAGCCGGTGATTGCCACGTTCGCCTTATTTTACGCCGTAGGACACTGGAACAACTTTTTCTCGGCACTTCTGTACATTTCCGACAGTGACAAATGGCCGCTACAAGTCATGCTGAGACAGATCGTGTTACTTTCGCAAGCCAGTGTCGGAGATATGGCAAACATGGACCCCAATTTTGTACAGCCACCAGAGCAGTCGATTAAAATGGCGGTGATCGTTGTAGGTACCATTCCGATTTTGCTGGTGTATCCGTTTTTGCAGAAGCATTTTGCCAAAGGGGTCATGTTAGGTTCAATCAAAGGCTAAAGCCAAGGGGGAGAACGTATGGGACAAAAAACGGGATTCAAAAAAGGTGCACTGTTACTCTCTGCGTCACTGGTATTGAGTACAATTCTGGGAGCATGCTCCACGGACAAAGCAGGTTCAGGAACTGCTGCGGGTGGAACAGATGAAATTACTATTATGCTTCCGAACTTTGAAGCGGAGAATCCGCCGGAGAACAGCCCAGTCATCCAGAAGCTTGAGGAATTGACCAAGGTGGATGTGAACTTGCAGTGGGTGCCGAGCAGCTCGTACGAAGACAAATTCAACATCACACTGGCCTCGGGAAAGCTTCCTCAGATTATGGTGGTGTTAGGGAAGTCTCCAAGTTTCATTAATGCGGCCCGAACCGGGGCTTTCTGGGAGCTGGGTCCATATCTGAAAGATTATCCGAATCTGAGCCAAATGAATGAAATCATCACCAACAATGCGTCAATCGATGGCAAAACCTATGGGATCTACCGGGCAAGGGCCCTCGGACGTAATGGGGTCACAATCCGCAAGGATTGGCTGGAGAATCTGGGTCTCGAAGAGCCGAAGACGATTGATGAATTTTACAATGTATTGAAAGCGTTCACGAAGGATGATCCGGACGGTAACGGCAAGGATGATACGTATGGTCTGGTTGCCAGCAAATTCACGGGCCCGTGGGATAACATGCAGGTATGGTTCGGTGCACCCAACAAATGGGGAGATGATGGCAGCGGAGGTCTGATCCCGGCGCATGAGACACCAGAATACATGGAAGCTCTGAAATTTTTCCGTCAAATCTATAGCGAAGGTCTGGTGAACAAGGACTTTGCCGTGATGGATGCAACGAAGCTGCCTGATCCATTTGTGAATGGGCAAGCCGGTGTCATGGTGGATGTAGCAGATAATGCACAGCGCATGGATCAGAAAATACTCGATAAAGACCCCAATGCGACAGGACGCGTGGATGTGCTGCAAGCGATGGAAGGTCCAAAGGGATTGCGCGATATGCCAACGTCCGGCTACTCCGGCCTGATTGCGATCTCGAAAAGCAGTGTCAAAACGGAAGAAGACCTGAAGAAGGTACTGAGTTTTCTGGATCAGCTGAATGAACCGGAATTGCAGGCATTGTTGTACAACGGACTGGAAGGCAAGCAATACGAGAAAAAAGAAGACTACATCATACCGAGCACTGACAAGCTTGCGCTCCGCGACCTGCAGGGTTTAAATCAGATTTTGATGTTTGTGCCGGAAGACAGAACGCTTCGTGTCCAACAGACACCTGTCCGTGAAAAGGTTGCACAGGTGCAGAAAGCCAACGAAGAGATTGTCATTGCCAATCCTGGCGAACCGCTGATCTCTGATGTTTACGCTCAGAAAGGACCGCAGCTGGACAATATCATCAACGATGCGCGGATCAAATATATCGTAGGTCAGATTGATGAGAAAGGATTCGAAGATGCTGTTGCCCTGTGGAAGAATAACGGCGGAGACGATTATGTCAAAGAAGTTAATGAACTGTACGCTGCACTGAAGTAGTGTGAAGGGAGGAAAGCAACATGTGGAACGGGGATGCATTTGAAAATCCCGAGGCGGAGTACAGGGTCCATCCCTTTTGGTTCTGGAACGGGGATATGGAAGAAGAACAGGTGAAGCGGCAAGTGGCTGAGATGGCCACGCAAGGTGTAGGTGGATTCTTCATCTGTCCACGTCAGGGACTACAGATTCCCTATCTGTCGGAGGCGTGGTTTGATAAGGTTCGGATTGCAGTGCAGGCAGCTGCCGATCATGGCATGCAGGTATGGTTATATGACGAATATCCCTATCCGAGTGGAATGGCTGGCGGGGAAGTGACCCTTGATTTCCCTGAAGCGAAGCAGCGTGAGCTCGTGCATCATCAGTTGGTGGTTCAGGGCGGAGAAGCTGTGGATCTGGAGTTGCCATGGGGACGAGTCTTGGTTGCCAAGGCGATTCCCAAGGATGAACAGGGCAAACGGTTGTGGCATGAATCCATTGACTTGCGCAGCAAAATCGGCAATATCCAGACCGATCAGGTGTATCAGGAAACCGGACTCACATCGTATAACCGCAAGCGGTTTTTCACCTACCGAACAGCGTTTCGTCTGCTGTGGGATGTTCCCGTGGGTGATTGGGAGTTGATTATATTTCAGGAAAAAGAGATCGATGATTTCAAATATTACGGTAACTTTGTTGATCCTTGCCACAAGGAAGCGATGAGTCGTTTTATTGAACTGACGCATGAGCGTTATAAGTCAGCGGTTGGAGATCAATTTGAAAGCGTAATTAAAGGCATGTTCTCGGATGAGATTGCACCGCTGGGTCGTATCCCCTGGTCGCCACAGCTTCCCCGTTATTTCAGCGAGCGTTGTGGTTATAGTCTGATCGATTCGCTACCGGCGCTGTTATATGGTGATGTTCCGGACGCGCATCGTATTCGGTATGACTATTACCAGTCACTGCATCTGCTTCTCAGGGAGTCCTATCACAAACAGGTGCATGACTGGTGTGAGGAAGCAGGAATCCAGTATGCGGCTGAAGTGCCTGGCGTACGGATGACGACCCAGTTGTTCAGTCATATGCCGGGTGGTGATTCGGCCCATGAGAAAATCGGACGATCCTTATCGTGGATTCTGGAACGGTATGGTCAAAAGATGCGTGACAATCCCAAGATGGTCAGTTCGCTCGCCCGACAATTGGGCCGAAGCCGCAATCTAATTGAATGTTTTCACAGTGTAGGCTGGTCGATGACGCTACAGGATGCGAAATGGATGATTGATCGAATGGCTGCCATGGGCACCAATTTTTATAACTTTCACGCCTTTTTCTATACGATTGGTGGGCTGGCAAAGCATGATGCACCGCCATCTCAATTTTTGCAGAATCCCTACTGGAAGCATTTCCGGCAGTTGGGGGATTACACCGGACGGTTGAGCTATCTCATGAGCACCGGAGCAGCAGACATTCGTATTGCCGTGCTTGATCCAACGACGACATTCTGGAGTCTGATGGGTAATCCGCTGCATGGATTCCAGTATAGCGGCGAGGACGAATTAGAACGCGCGCAATTGGAGCGCCTGACGAAGGACTGGATGCGGATTACTACCCATCTGCTCGAAAACAGACGTGACTATGACCACCTTGATCCCGAATTATTGGCGGAAGCTGACTTAACGGGTGGCATCATTCAGATCGGCGTGGCCCGTTATGAGGTGTTGATCCTGCCACCGATGCTGAATCTGGAGGCCGCGGCCTGGGAACAGGTGAAGCGATTTGTTCGGCAGGGAGGAACTGTCATCTCTGTTGGGATGCCTCCGCATATTGCCATCCAGCCGGGAAGTCCGGAGGGGGAGGAAGCTGCCCAGTTCTTTGGCGCGGGCGAGCAGCCGCATGAGGTGTACTGGGGCCGTAGCGTGACAACAGATCACGATAACCGTGAAACCATGTGGCATCAGGGTGAGGGGAATGCCTATTTTCTACCCGCAGGAACGGGGCAGGGAGATGACTTTTCGCTGGAGCTAATCTCTCTCCTGCTCGATCAGGTATTGCCGGAACCCATCTGTTGGATCATGGAGGAGGAAAGCGCCTCCCTGCTGATGCATACCCGTCAATTGTCGGCTGGGGAGCATATGGTTTTTTTGACCAATCAGGAGGGTCAGGACCTGATTGGTCAATTGAAGCTGGTCGCCAGACAGCTGTGGGATGGAACGGAGTTGACAGAGGGTGCTTGTATTGTGGCAGAACGACTTGATCTGGAGACAGGGCAGCTTCAGACATTGCCGTATACGAGTAGTGGCGGGGAATGGTGCATTTCACTAACACTGGCGCCTTATGAAGCGCATGCTGTACGCCTTACTTTACAAGCTGCGGGGGCAGAGGTAGTACCAACGAAGGTGGATGTAACAGACAAAACGGGTTCGACGTTCGTAACGGATGTATTGGCAGGAGCTAATCAAGCAAGTAAGATCATGGTCCCTTCGGAAGGGCCATGGCGACTCGAAACGGTGCAGCCTAACATTTTGCGAATGGGACAATTCCATCTTCAGGCTTCCAATGTTAATGGTGTGATTCTGGAAAGCCAGCATGTAGCTGTAAAACCGTTTATTGATCAGGCGGCAGAATTATCGGAGCAGCAGCATCTGCCAGTCCAGTTTAATCAGGTATTTGGCACACCGAAAAAGGCATCCTTAGCCTATCCCATCGAATGTCGATATACGACTACATTTGAGCTAAGAACGGCATTGCCTGCATGCTTGTTATTTATGGACAGAGCGGCGATTTCGGGCACTTGGTCGATGGAGATTAATGGGCAACCACTTGGAAAAGAACAGTTCGATCCAATTGAAATCACCGATCACAATAATATCGCTTGTGATATCACGGAGTTGTTGCACAGCGGTCTCAACGAAATGACGGTGATTGTGCAGGTAACGAAAGATGAGGATGGCATCGTGGATCCCCTGTATCTACAGGGAAGATTCGGCGTGGAGTTCCATCATGTAGGCATGGCTTCGCTTGTGCGGGAATCGGACACGGCCCTTCGTATCGGACCTGCACCGCAGCCGCTGTATCCCCATTTTGCCGGGGAAATGAGTTATAAACGCACGTTCTGGCTGGATGAGTCAGGGGAAGATATTACCTCGTTTGAACTGGAATTTAGCGATTGGCGTGTGCAGGATGTGGTGGAAGTGCGGGTAAACGGACATAGCCTGGGTGTAAGATGCTGGTCTCCGTATCGTTGGAAGGGAGAGACCTCCTGGTTGCGTCCGGGAGACAACGACATTGAAGTGCGGATTACCAACACATTGATCGGCCTGCTGGAAGGTACGTATTTTGATTCGGAACATCATCGATTACAGGATGCAGGTCATGTACCTGTTGAAGAATTGGGATAAAGGAGTGGAAGTAAGGAATGGGACATCGTATTCAGTTTGACCGCTATCCAGGTGGTGTGATGAAAGCGTTAACGCTCAGTTATGACGATGGAGTGGTGCATGATCGCAGACTGGTGGAAATCTGTAATCGGTATGGTCTACGGGGAACCTTTAATCTGAACTCCGGTACCCTGGGTAATCCAGGCCGCATTGAGGCTGGGGAAGTCGCTGAACTTTATACGGGGCATGAAGTAGCCGTTCACACGGTTACTCACCCTACGCTGCCTTATGTTCCGAATGAACTATTGACCGAAGAGATTATCGAAGACCGAAAAGCATTGGAGCAGCTCGTCGGTTATCCGGTACGAGGCATGGCTTATCCCAACGGAGGGTACGACCGTGCGTTAAGTACAAAGCTGGAGTGGCTTGGCATTGATTATGCCCGTACCGTTGAATCACATGGCAGATACACGTTGCCAGATCGGCCGCTTGAATGGCATCCGACGTGTCATCATAACCATGATCTGGCGGGGCATGCCAAACTTTTTATCCAACACTCCAAAACAGGTACACCACTATTACTCTACGTCTGGGGTCACAGTTATGAGTTCAATGACAACGACAACTGGGAGATCATCGAACAGTTCGGTGAGCAGATTGGCGGCAGGGACGATATCTGGTATGCCACGAACATCGAAGTGATTGCTTATTGGAAAGCGGTGCAACGATTGGAGTGTTCAGCTGATCGATCCATCATTCATAATCCGTCTGCCATCCCGGTTTGGTTCACAGCGGATCAGCAGGTTGTTGAAGTGCAAGGCGGAGAGACATTGCGGCTAAGCGAACGAATCAAGGTATAAGGAAGGGAGCTGACGATCATTCGTTATTTTCATGAAAACGAGGCGATTGCAGGCAAGGTGTACGATTCAATTCCGGATATATTGACTACGGTGGCTCAGCGTTATATTGGCGATCATCCGAAACATTCCTTTTTGTTCAGAGCATATCATCAGGGAGGTTTTCGTAGGCTTGGAGATTATCGTTACGACCTGAATCTGAATGAGAAATGCTTAGAGGCGCGTGCAGGGCAATACGTATATGTGTGGGGCAAGTTATGGAGCGAGCAGAGTACAACGTTAAATACGGGCCTGAACTGTTATAGTCCGGTGACGATTTACGTGAACGGTGAAGAGGTATTCAAGTCTGAGCTGTTGCAGGAATTATTTCCCGAGCGAAGAACCCAGATTCCAATTTCCGTGAACTATGGCTGGAATGATGTGTTGCTATGTTTTGTCAAAACAGAAGTGGGATTCGGCGGTATCTACGGAACAGCCTCGTTCAAAAATTTCCCGTTGCACTTCCTCACTCCTGGGGCAGATCGTCAGGGTCAGGAAGGCTGGTTATTTTCGGAACCCGTCGATGAACCTGTATTATCTCTTCCTCGTGACGGCATGACGGAAGAAGAAACGGGCCTTTCCTGGTATCCGCGAAGGGGATGGACAGATGAGGAGCAGAGCGCAGGTTCATTTGCCCGGATCTTTGGTACAGAACAGCCCGCTGTGGCCTACGCATGGTCCAGAATGGATGTAACCTTGCCAGGATCAAAGCCAATTATTTTACAAGGCCGTCATGATGGAGCTTTGACCCTGTATGTGGATGGCACGGAAGTATACTCTGCTGGAAGCAGCGGTAACTTCCGCGTTGAACTCCCGCGCCGTTACGGTTCATCTGATCTGGTCGCGAAAGGTGAAATTCAAGCACTTGGTGGCTCGTGGGGATTCATGTTGGAAGATGCCGAGCGCTCGGGTTCCACAGGCTGGAGACTGAAACCTCCTCATCCGGTTGCGGGATGCTCTGACCCCTGGCTGTACACGGGTGTGTTTGCTCTCGGTGCTGAACCGTCGCATGCCGACATCGTACGAACCGATACCGTATTTGATGATGGCGCACAAGGTGTGTATTGGCGGGTAGATCTTCCCGACACCCATGTCCGTCCTTACCTGGAGAATACACATTACGGAAAGTGGAATTATCCGCTTGGCGTCACCCTGCTTGGGCTTCTCCAGACGGGACAGGAATTGGGACGAGATGATTACATTCAGTATGTGCGGCAACATATTGAACTGAGCACTTCATTTGACCGCTATGGTCTGTGGGATCGGGAAGGGTACGGTGCGGCAGGGATTAATAATCAACTGTCTGCCATCGACAGCCTGGATGATTGCGGTTCGTTTGGGTCCACTTTGCTTGCTGCGATGGAGTTCGGTGATATTCGTGGGGGAAGAGATACTGCGGATCGGATTGCGGGCTACATTACGGATGAGCAGGAACGTTTGGAGGATGGTGCCTTTTACCGGGTTCGCGGCAGTGGGGAGATGCGTCAGGAGACGATGTGGTGTGATGACTTGTACATGAGTACACCATTTCTGATGCGTTATGGTCAGTTAACAGGCGATGCGACGTATTGGGATGATGCGGTTAATCAGTTCTTGATGTTCCGTAAATACCTCTACCTTCCCGAACAACAGATCATGTCCCATGTGTATGATTTTGTGCGTGGTCGGGCGACAGGTATTCCATGGGGACGAGGGAACGGCTGGGTGCTATTTTCATTAACCGAATTGTTATCCATCCTGCCACATGATCATGTGAAACGGTCGGAACTGCTAACTTTCTATCGTGATTTAAGTCAAGGTTATCTGGCGCTGCAAGGGGAAAATGGACTATGGCATCAGGTGCTGAGCCGCCCGGATTCATATGAAGAAACCTCCTGCACATCGATGTTCGTCTACGCCTATGCCCGTGGTATTCGGGAAGGCTGGCTGGAACAGCCTGAGCCTTATCTGGAGGCCGTACGTAAAGGATGGGAAGGCATGACACGTTTGTCGATTGACTATAAAGGCAATATATACGGGGTATGCCGGGGTTCCGGGTACTCGTTTACCGCCTTGTATTATCGCGATGATCTGGGATGGAATCTGAACGATACCCATGGGATTGGCATTGTGCTCTTGGCTGGCATTGAAGTGTATAAAATGAACCAGCAGCTCCGTGAGGCGCATATCGATTCTTCGGTTACAGCCGCGCAGCGCTGATGATTGACGCAACGGAACGGATATTTGTGGATAGCCTTCTATAGGTAGATTACCAGCTAAAGAAAGCGGCAAAGCCCCCCGGGCTTGCCGCTTTTAGTTTGTTTCCAATTTCGAATCCGCTCTGCATAATAGCAATAATAAATACACTTACCTTCACCCAATAATATGAATAACTCCGTTTATAGCACGTATTAAAATAGCTCCAGCTGCTCCGGTCCTTCTTCCTTCTCCGGTTCAGAACGGTCAGGGAAAGGCTTCACCGGCTGATCCAGCAGGTCCATCATCATCTGGGCATTCGCTGCTGCATCGCCACCGGAGTTGTTATTAAAAATAACATAGACATCCTTGCTCTGCTCCTGCAATTGCTCCAGATACCCTTTCCATTCCAACAATTCTTCCTTGTTGTAACGGTATAAATAACGGGTCTCGCGCCAATTAGGCGCACCATTCTGATGCCACCCGGACACATTACGTCCGTGCATGCGAACCAGTGTCATCTCGGAATCCGTCGCCTGTGGCACGATGGGGATAGAACCAAGACCTGCCTGAGGTTCGTCACAGACGCTGTGAATCCAGCCTTGCTCTTTCAGGAACGAAAGCGTCCGCTCGCGCATGTCACCTTCATACCAGCTACGATGACGGAATTCCAGGGCACACGGAATGCCCTCCATTCTCAGTTTCACTTCACGAAGCTCTTTCACGTTGTCTTTATTGCACTCAAACCAAGGCGGATATTGAAACAAGGCTGCCTGCATCTTGCCGGCTTCAATGACCGGTTCCAGTGATTCCCGAAAAGCCTTATACATCTCCGACGTGCTGGTGAAGTATGGTTTGCCTCGCAGATGTCCGGTCATTCCCTGATAGGCTTTGATGATAAAAGCAAAGGATTCGGGCGTCTCTGCAGCCCACCGTGCCATTCGATCCCGCGGCTGAACGGCGTAGAAAGAACTATCCACCTCCACGGTGGAGAAGTACTGTCCGTATAGACTGAGCTTGTCTTTGGCTTTGGTGCGATTGGGGTAGAGATCCTCTTGATCCCCCCATCCCGTGAGTCCAATCTGAATCATGAATAACACCTCCTGCTGCTGCATCTGATGTCAGCATATTGCGTCCAACGATTTCTAACATTCGTTGGTTTGACAGCAGCATGCCTGTATATAAAGCTTCTACATATAGTTAACCGGTTTACAAGAGTGTGACTATGTTTAACATTATATCGTGTGGTTTCTGTGCGTTCAATGGAGGATAAGAGGGACCAATCTTTGAGTTTCAAAGGTAAAGACGATACAATCATTCTAAGATTAAGGGAATCAATTAGTAATGAATCAGACCTTTATAACAAGGGATTACGGATAGCTGGGTTAGTGACCATCTGGAGGGCGAGATGTAATGACGGAATGGTATAAAAAAAGTTTTGGAGAAGATTATCTTCTCGTATACAAGCACCGGGATGTGCACGGTGCCTATCAGGAAGTACATAAAATGATCAATTGGTTGAAGCTTGAGCCCAATGCTGAAGTATTGGATCTATGCTGCGGTATGGGACGTCACTCCATGGCGCTTGCTGACGCAGGATTGCGAGTGACCGGAGTTGATCTGTCCGATGTGCTTTTACGTGAAGCGCGCCTAATGGACACCGAACACCAAGTATCGTGGTGTCTTGCGGACATGCGTGAACTCCCGCTAAAAGGCGGCTTTGACGCTGTAGTTAATCTGTTCACATCGTTTGGTTATTTCCTGGAGGACGGAGAACAATTGAAAGTATTACGTGCCATTCATCGCATGCTTCGCCCAGGTGGCAGCTATATTATTGATTTTATGAATACGGCTTATGTAACGCGTCATCTGGTGCAGCACTCCGTTCGAGAGGATGAAGGACAGCGTATTGAGGAGTATCGCAAGATTGAGGAAGGGTTTGTGCAAAAGGAAATTCGCATTACGGATACCACATCCGGACATGAACCGCGGGTATATCAGGAGCGTGTGAAGTTGTACACACGGGATCAACTGAGTCAGATGTTAAGTGCCGCCGGACTCCGGGTAGATCAGGTACATGGCGGCTATGACGAAGAGAAATATGACGAGCAGACTTCTCCGCGCATGATTTTTGTGGGTCGTCGTCCTGTGGAGTGAACAGAGAAAGTCTGGAAGGGGGATAACATGAAGCGCACAGAAGAGATATCCATGACAGAGGGCATACACCGGGTCAAGATCAGCATGTCGTTTCCCTTACGATGGGTGAACAGTTATTTGTTATCAGAACCGAATGGGAAGATAACTATTATAGATCCGGGACCGCGTAATTCGGAAACAGAACAGGAGTGGAGTGAAGCGCTGGCAGGTCTTGGCCTGACCTTTAGCGATATTCGTCAGATTGTACTGACCCACCATCACCCCGATCATCTTGGGTTGTCGGGTTGGATGCAACAGATGACGGGGGCACCCGTTCGAATGTCCACACGCTCCCGCCAAGAGGCTGATTATATGTGGGGACCTGATTCACGCATCAATACAATATTACCTGATTATTATGGTCGTCATGGTATGCCGGAAGACAAGACTGAGCAGATACATGAACATATGAAGGCATTTGCTTCGCAGATCACACCACTTCCGAACGTCACACCCATTGAAGATGGCGAGTGGCTTAATATGGGCGGGAAACGTTGGGTTGCTGTGGAGACGGGTGGACATGCCCCAGGCCATTTATCCTTTTACGCTCCGGAGTCCATGGAGATTCTGTGCGGAGATGCAGTTTTGCCACAGATTTCACCGAATATCAGTCTGCAACCCGGCAGTGACCCTCAGCCATTATTGTCTTATATGGAAGGATTGCAACGTCTAGGGGAGTTAAATGTCAAGCAGGCGTATCCAGGGCATCGGAATCCTTTTGCCCAGTTCACCGAACGGACAGTTCAATTGCTGGCTCATCACGAGGAACGTCTTCAGAAGATGACGGAGCGAATTCAGGAGTCACCGGCGAATGCTTATGACATCTGTGTGCACATGTTTGGCAATCGGCTGGGTACCCATCAACTGCGATTTGCCATGAGTGAGACGTTGGCCCATTTGCAGGAGTTAATTCGACGGGAAGTAGTGAAGCAAGAGCTGCAACCGGATGGCACGTTCTATTTTCAAATTTAAACGGAATGATGATATCGATATGAAATAATAATGCGATCCTATATAGAGGCTCGGGACAGGAAATTCACCTGTTCTGGGCCTTTTTAGTCTCTCTTAACGGTTCATTCATCTATTTTTAAGCCAGCGCGCCTATGATACATCTATGAACTTCGATACATCTTTGAACTTCGCTAAAGAAAGCAGGGAAGAGCGATGACCAGAAGAAAACGGAATCAATGGAGAAAATGGCAGGCTTCAGCGGCAGCAACGTTGACTGTGGCTGCACTCTTTCAATATGTAAGAACTTCGGATGCCTTTGATGTGGCCTATGCAGCAGCGAATGGCACAGATAAGAGTGTTACAGCTTCAAGCCAAGTGGATACGCATGATGATGTGATGGATGAATGGATCAACAGTACAACAGACAGCAACAACTGGAACACGCAGGACAATGACAATAATGATAGTCAATATAATGGAACATCCGATAGCACACAAGCAGCTCGGCCAGATCAGAGCACGAGTAACGAGGGGAATTATTCAGATTCTCAGCGTATCGGGCAAAATAACCAGGGTACAGACTCCGGATACAGCAGTGGCAACTATCAGTCACGTACAGGTGCGTCATGAGCCGCACGGAGCAAGTTGCTCGTCCGCTCCGATTTCAATTCCGTGCGATGAACACGGATGTTGAAGTACAATTGTCCGCTGGGCGGGAAGAAGCTGAACATGCAGCAACCGTGGTGAAGAATTGGTTTGAGACGCAGGAGCAGCGCTTCAGCCGATTTGTTGCAGACAGTGAACTGAATCGTTTGAATGCTTCAACCGGATGGATGCCCATCTCCGCTGCGATGGATGAAGTTTTGAGTTTGGCCTATGGATATATTGGACTGACCGAAGGGATTTTTCAACCGGGTATCTCGCAGGCTCTTCAGGCTTCGGGATATGATCTAAGCTTCGAGAAGGTGCAAAAACGACAACTGGAACGTCCATTAATTGAACGCATATTGCGAACGAAAACACCTGAATCATCAGGCTGGAAGGAAGATCGATATGACCACAGCCGTCCGAGCTGGATTCAGCGGGAAGGTAGCCGGATGGTTCATCTGGACCCCGGAGCTGAGTTGGACTTGGGAGGAATTGTTAAGGGCTGGGCAGTGGAACGTATCGCAGACTGGTTACAGCGAACGTTGCATATTCCGGCGGGGTTGATTAACGCGGGTGGAGATATTCAAGTATGGGGTTCACCAGACCATTCCCAATGGACCTTGCAAGTAGCAGATCCTTTGCAGAATCAGGGTGCTGTGTCGGGAGCGATCCGTTTACAGCGAGGAGCTGTTGCCACTTCGGGTATTTCCCGCAGACAATGGCAGAATACGGACGGAAGCTTTGCACACCATCTCATTGACCCTCGGACGATGGAACCGGCGGACACGGATGTGCTACAGTGTACCGTTCTGGGACAGCATGCGTCACAATGCGAGATCATTGCCAAGACGGTCTGCATTTTGGGTAGTGCCGAGGCGGTGGGCTGGTTAAACCGACATTACGATCGGCATGACGTCCTGTGGATGACACGGGATGGGAGTATTTATTTTAGAGGGAATACGGATACGCTCGCTGAGCATTGGCCCGGTTTTGATCCGGATCATCGCTTCAGTCTATTATAAACGAGGACAAGTCTAACAGATATGGGGGAGCCGGTTATGGCACAATGGATTGTAGATTACCTGCCAACGTGGAGTATCATTCGAATTAGTGGAATTGCTGCTTATGTGCTGCTCTTTGTCGGTGTGTTTCTGGGTATTGCGCAAGGGATGCCTATGGCCAAAGGCAAACCAAAAGCAGCCATGTTCAAATGGCATACTCGAACGACCTGGCTCGCCTTCGGACTTGGACTCGTGCACGCATTAACGTTATATATTGATCATTACAGCCCATTTAGCTGGGGAGAACTTCTGATTCCTTTTACCGCCTCCGTGCATCCGATCGGCAGTGGTCTGGGAACGTTAGCCTTCTACGGATTAGTGATTGTCCTGTTATCCAGTGATCTGCGGAACAAGCTGGGCCGTAAATGGTGGTTCATGTTCCACATGTTGTCCTATCCGGTGTTCATTGGTCTGCTGGTTCACGGCATGGTTACCGGAACGGATTCTGGCAATATCATCATGCGGATGATATATGTATTTACCGGACTCAGCATTCTCGGTATCACCGTACTACGTGGCATGTTGCGAGAGCGTAAAGGGCCGGAAATCACGATTGGACCGAAACGTGCAACATCTGGTTCACCTTCCGAGCAGAATTGGGTTGAAGGTTTTGGTTTGGTGGGAACGGTACGACCTAAACATCTGAAATAATAACATGTGGATTATCCAATATGTATCGTTACACATGTAAAAAAAGCGGCCATCTGGCCGCTTTTTCCATGAACAGTTATTTTATTGAACAGTTATATCACGAAGCATCCATACAAATGTCCAATGTTCCACATGGCTTCAGATATAAAACGAGTTACGCATTATACAGCGTCATCACTAACAGGTTTTTCTCCCAGTGCTTCTTCAAGCTCGGATTGTTTGCGATGGGCGATCCGACTGCTCGCTGCTGATGCAATCGCACCGACAATATCATCGAAGAACGTGTGGACAGGGCCCAGGCTCTTGTCATTCAGTCGTTCAAGCACCCCTGGTTTCAGCTTGTCCACATAACCATAATTCGTAAATCCAATGCTGCCATATACATTGACGATGGAGAATGCCAAAATCTCATCCACGCCATACAGTCCTTCATCGTTCTCAATCATCTCCTGCAAAGGAGATATGAGCTGCCCCTGTTCTGCCAGAATATCAAGCTGAATCCCGGTCAGAACAGCATTCTGTACCTCACGTTTACGGAGAACCATCTCCACATTTTCGATACATTCTTCCATCGTAAGACCTGGATAATATTTTTGCTGCAATAACATGACCAGCTCTGCGATCTCATGGATCGTGACGCCCCGCTTATGCAGCCATTCCCTTGTTGCCTCCGCCACCTTGCGGCTATTCAGGCTGTAAGGGATTTTTTCTTGCTCAGGATGTTCCATGGGCGATTCCTCCTCTGAAGTTAGCAATGTCCCTACTCTTGCTTCCTAATACGTTATTAACCTGTTTTACGTTTCTTTAAGATAATATATAAATTTTCAGCGGAGCGATTATCTTTTAGTTATTTTTTGGACAAAGGCTCGTATACATGGTAGTACAAACTGTAAAAATGATGAGGGGGAACGTGATCATGAGAAAGATCCATTCTTTGCGTACGGTATCGGCAGCAGCGCTGCTGAGTATTCCTATGGTATTGTCAGGCTGCGGCATGTTTGGAGCACAGTCTTCCGAAGCTGTTGATCCACCACCGCCCATCCAGGAAGCAGCTATGATTCAAGCGGCCGAAGGGAATGGAGCACTCGCAATGCTCCCGTTAACGACGGTATATCTGCAAGACCAGCAGGGGCTGCTCGCTCCGGTATCCCTGACACTTCCTTCTGGAACAGACGCAAGCAGTCCAAAGACAGCTCTGGACACACTTGTCACAGGCGGGGCCTATGCGGGTATGCTGCCTGAAGGATTCCAGGGCGTTCTCCCGCAGGGAACGGTTGTGCAGAATGTAACGATTCACGCGGATGACAAGCTGGCGGTCGTTGAGTTCTCGGGTAATTTTGCCAAGTATGATGCAAAGGAAGAACGGAAAATGCTAGAAGCTGTCACGTGGACCTTGACGGGAACGCCTGATGTGGAGAATGTGCAGATCTGGGTGGATGGCAAAAAGTTAACGCAAATGCCGGTGAACAGCACGCCGCTGCCTGAACCGCTGAATCGGGCTGTGGGAATCAATCTGGATCTGGGTGATACATTTGTGACCAACAGTAGTCCGGTAACGGTCTATTTCTCCGCTGCTTCGCCAGCAGGCATCCAATATTATGTTCCGGTGACACGTCTGGTTACACCTGGTGAAGATCGGGTGCAGGCAGCGTTGAATGAACTGATCAAAGGACCTGACAAAGGCGGCGAACTGGAAGAGGTCATGACAGGCGGAACGGAGCTGCAATCGGTCAAAACAGCAGAGGATGGCACGGTCACGGTTGCCTTGAAAGATGATATGTTTGCCGAAGGAGATATCGTGCCAAGCGAGCTGTTACAGTCTGTCGTATTAACCACTGCGGAGAACACAGCCAGCAAGGATGCCAAAGTACAGATCGAATGGAATGGCCAAAAAACGGTCATGGGTGACGACAACAGGGATTACAGTGCGCCGGTTTCCAAGCCTGAATATATCAACGAAATTCCGATTTAATGAGCAAGGAATGCTTAAGGATGCTTTTAACCGAACTCTTTGGTAAAATATAAGGGATTCGTAAAATACGTGTTCAAAAAGATCGGTTTTCAGTACCGAGAAGATGGGATGAAGCTAGAAATGGAGTAGCGGAGCGTAGGCAAACTACGTGAGCAACGGACATTTCGGCTGAATTCCATATTCGATGCTGATGATGCCTTAAGGCATTTTTCGTAATCAAAAGCGAGCTTTTTGAACAATCTCTAAAAGTGTGAATAAGTTCAACATTACAGGATGCTTAAGTCGTAGGAGGCAGAAAATATGAGATCAAACGGACGAACCAGCGAACAGCTGCGCCCGCTGAATTTAACAGTGAACACGAATAAATACGCCGAGGGCTCTGTACTGATTGAAGTTGGAGATACAAAGGTGATCTGTACAGCTACAGTAGAGGAACGTGTACCTCCCTTTATGAAAGGGCAGGGTAAAGGCTGGGTAACAGCTGAATATTCCATGTTGCCACGTGCAACACATACCCGGAACCAACGTGAAGCCAATCGTGGCAAATTAACTGGACGCACCATGGAAATCCAGCGTCTGATTGGTCGGGCACTGCGCTCGGTAGTTAATCTGCAGGCTCTTGGTGAGCGTACGATTACCTTGGACTGTGATGTTATTCAAGCTGACGGAGGCACACGCACAACGTCCATTACCGGTGCGTTTGTAGCGCTGGCGCTTGCCGTGAACAAGATCTCCCAACAGCACAAACTGCAAGTGTTCCCGATTACGGATTTCATTGCCGCAGTAAGTGTGGGTGTTGTGGGTGAACAGCCTGTACTGGATCTGAACTATGATGAAGATTCCAAAGCAAAGGTAGACATGAACCTGGTGATGACAGGTGGCGGTAAATACGTCGAGCTTCAGGGAACAGGTGAGGAAGCACCATTTGATCGCCGTGAGCTGAACGCCATGTTGGAACTGGGCGAGCAGGGGATTTTGGAGATGATTGAGCGTCAAAAAGAAGTGCTTGGACCGATTGCGCTCAAGATCGGCGCGCGTGGATTAGGGGAAGCCTAAGATGAGTTTGGACAGCCCGATCCTCATTGTTGCAACCCGCAATGCGGGTAAAGTCCGTGAATTCGCTCATGCTTTCGCACCGCTTGGCAAAGAGGTTAAGAGCATGTTTGACTACCCGGAACTGCCGGTTGTGGTGGAAGATGGCGTAACGTTTGCGGAGAATGCCTGGAAGAAAGCCAAAGCGGTTGGTGATGCGCTTGGTTTGCCCGTTCTGGCAGATGATTCAGGTTTATGTGTAGACCTGTTGGATGGTGAGCCAGGGGTATATTCAGCGAGATATGCAGGCGAAGGAGCAACGGATGCACAGAATAATGCGAAGTTGCTGGAGACGCTGGAATCGTTGAAATCCGGTGAGGACACCGAGCAGCCGCTACTAAGTCCGGCTCGTTTTGTTTGTGCGCTGGTCCTGTACGATCCGACAACAGGTGATAAGTATGAATCAGAAGGCACTGCGGAAGGCTGGATTACGGCTCAAGCTGCAGGTGCTGGCGGTTTTGGATATGACCCACTCTTCTATGTACCTGAATACGAGATGACGATGGCAGAGCTGACGCTTGAGCAAAAACAGGCGATTAGCCACCGTGGTCACGCGCTGAGAGCGCTTGTATCCAGACTTGAAGGCTGAGACTAAACGAAACATCTTGATTTAACTTCATGATATGTGAACATCAAAGCGTTAATGGAAGGACAGAAGCATTCCGATGGGATGCTTCATCCGCCATTAACGCTTTTTCTATGAAATGAAGTGTTTGATCGGGTTTGGTGAGGGTCCATCCATATACCTAATTGAAGATAGCTATTTCTGCGACTACACATCAGAACATATGTTCTTGTACCTACATGAGAAATGGTTTACATTGCACGATTGGGAATCTCATTGGGACTGGAGTTGGAAGAAGTTGCAAGCCTTGTGTGGTATGGGTTAACATTCAAACTAACGAATCACATATGAACCTTAAACGGAGGGATCTACTCATGCAAGAAGTGAAGCTTGTTGTATCTTACGATGATTATGAGGACGGCATTCGTATGGAAAAATTAATTAAGGAACTGGCAGCTAAACCGGAGGCTAGCTCATTGGAAAGTCTGGTCATCGGAGATTGGGGACAGGCTTATGAAAATTCGCCTGACGAGTTCATAGGTACGCTTGTCGAGTCTGCTCCAAGCTTTCCGTCATTGAAGAAACTGTTTATTGGAGATATGGGATTCGAAGAATGTGAAGTATCGTGGATTATCCAGACAAATCTCACACCACTGTTAGGTGCTTTTCCAGAATTAAAATCATTCTCTGTAATGGGCAGTAGCGGCCTCAGTCTGGAACCACTCCAGCATGCCAAGCTTGAAGAATTGATTATTATTTGTGGTGGTCTCCCGAAAGAAGTGTTATCTTCAATCACCCATGCCAAGTTGCCTGAATTGCGTAAACTGGAACTGTACCTGGGTGTGGATAATTATGGTTTCAATGGATCACTTGAAGATGTGCTTCCTTTGCTAGAAAAAGGATTGTTTCCAAAGCTGGTTTACTTGGGTCTGAAAGACAGTGAAATTCAGGATGAGATTGCCAAAGCAGCAGCAGAAGCACCTATTCTGGATCAACTTGAAGTACTGGATCTATCGCAAGGAACGTTGTCCGATGAAGGGGCTGAGGCGTTGCTTGCCAGTGACAAGATCAAGAAACTGAAACATCTTGATCTAAGTTACCATTACATGACCAATGAAATGATCAGTCGCTGGAACCGATCGGGTATATCTGTAGATGTTAGCGACCAGCAACAGAGTGATGAGGATGACTGGCGCTATCCATCGTTAACGGAATAGTCGATGTCAGGTGTAAAGGAAATGAATGAAAGCCTGCACCAGCCAATAGATGTGCATGATCTAACGCAAGATCAGCCCTTTTTATTGATCGGAAACCCTGATAACCGACGAACACAAGGGCTACAAGAGGCTAGGCATAGATTGGGTCTGAAACCTGCGGTTGTACTGCCATATGCTCAATTGCTCCAGAATTGGAGACACGGACGAACCATCGCTGATACAGTAGATTTCAATCTGTCTGTACCCCTGATTCGGATTGATGCTCCTGGTGAGGAGTGGGAAGTGGAGCGTGAACTACTGTTCCTTGGGGCTATGAACGATACGTCAACATTAACGGGTGGAATGGGTGCAGAAGCATTTTCCGCAGAACAGGCACTTGCGCTGGAACAGGAGTGGGGAAGAATATACGCTCCCGCCCAGTGGTTTCGTGGCTGGAAAGCATGTTTGGATCGAATCGGCCGTGAGTCTCGGGAAATATGGCCTGAAGTCCGATTCTTGAATGATCCCGCCGATATCCAATTGATGTTTGACAAGAGAACATGTCAGCAGCATCTATCTTCACATGGAGTTGATGTACCTCCGGCGCTTCCATCTTCCCAGCCAATCCGCGATTATATGGACCTGCGTAGCTCAATGAAGGCTGCCGAGATGCATCGTGTGTTTGTGAAGCTTGCGTACGGCTCCGGGGCTTCAGGAGTTGTTGCCTATCAAGTCAATCCCCGAACGGGTGATGAAATTGCTGTAACAACGATGGGAATGGAACAGTCGCGGGGCAAGACGATTTTCTTCAATGAAGGACGTCTACGTAAGTATACCCGCAGTGAAGAGATTGCTACGCTGATGAACTGGTTATGTGCAGAAGGTGCACAGATTGAACGGTGGATGCCAAAAGCCACGCTTGATCAGCGGGCCTATGATATCCGCCAACTGGTTGCGGGTGGACAGGCAGGTCACGCGATTATGCGGCTGAGCCGTACCCCGATTACCAATCTGCATCTGCGCAATGAGCGTATGCTGCCTGCTGAAGCAGGCCTGGATGAACAGCGGATGTCGCTGGTACGGTTGGCAGCGCAAGCAGCCATGTCTGCATTTCCCAACTCGTGGTCAGCCGGGATTGATGTGATGCTTACGAGTGGTTCGAATCCGCGTGCCTATGTGCTGGATGTGAATCCATTTGGAGATCTGTTATACAGGGTCGAGCATCATGGCTTCGGAACCTATGAGTGGGAAATGGAACTTTTACGAAAGGAGCCTATTCAACATGCCTGATATGAACACCATTGTGGGCTCCCATGATCTGTTAATGATTACGCTGGATACGTTACGCTATGACGTAGCCAAGCTGGAAGAGGAGAATTGTCCTAATCTGTGTGGTTCGGGTCCGTGGGAGAAGCGTCATACCCCAGGCAGTTTTACATATGCGGCACATCATGCTTTTTTTGGTGGTTTTATGCCGACCCCTGCCAATACAGATAAGGCATCTCATGTAAGGCTGTTTCATTCCCGAAATACCGGACTCAAGACACATCCGCACACCTGGCTGTTTGATACACCGGATATCGTATCCGGGTTCGCAGCTGAAGGTTACCGTACCATCTGTATTGGCGGCGTCATCTTTTTTACGAAAAAAAACCCGCTTGCGAAAGTATTGCCCGGCTATTTCCAACAGAGCTACTGGCGAATGAACTTTGGGGTAACCAACCCCAAATCAACAGAGCATCAGGTACAGCATGCATTAAAGTTGCTTGAACAGACAGCGCCGGATGAAAAGATATTTATGTTTTTGAACGTGTCTGCCATTCATGGACCCAATCGTTACTTTGTGGAAGGAGCGAAGGAGGACTCGGTGGAGACTCAGCGAGCTGCACTTCGATATGTAGATGAGGCTCTTGGACCATTGTTCGAGGCGATGCGAAAACGCTCCCGGCCTGCGTATTGCCTGGCTTTTTCCGATCATGGTACAGCTTACGGTGAAGACGGGTATCAAGGACACCGGCTTGCACATGATGTCGTCTGGACGGTGCCTTACCGTGAATTTTTAGTATAGAATGTATTGATCTTATGAGGACAACAACCGGAGACAGGAGGAAACCGATGGAGAAACATATACAACATACAACAACAGGCCATTCCACACAGTCCGGATCCGATAAAGCTACAAGTCTCAGTGAAGTACTGGCATTCCCTTATCGTTCTTACTTATACTCGTACCCGCACAAGACCGCCTATCGGGAGCTTGACCCACCACTGCCGTTAGGGCCACTGTGGGAACGAGAGAATACCGATACGTATTTTTTATATATGCATATTCCCTTTTGTGCTGCTCGTTGCGGATTCTGTAATCTGTTCACACTGCCGGATCGACGGGAAGATACGCATGAACGCTATGTAGATGCGCTGGAACGTCAGGCGAAGCAGTGGGCACCTATTACATCTCGAAGACCGTATTCGCGGTTCGCGATTGGTGGGGGAACGCCTACATTATTAAATGAGGTTCAGTTGAATCGTCTGTTTGATATTGCTGAACATGTGATGGGGCTGGACCCTGCGCAAGCATCGATTTCAGTGGAAACGTCGCCGGATACCGTTACGGAAGCCAAGCTGGCCATCATGAAGGAACGAAGTGTGGATCGTGTCAGTATGGGCATCCAGAGTTTTATTGAAGCTGAAGCATCTGCCATCTATCGTCCACAAAAACCGCAGGAAGTTGAACGAGCGCTTGAGAAGCTTACTCGGTATGATTTCCCGTTGTTGAATCTGGATCTGATCTATGGTCTGCCAGGTCAAACGGTGGAATCGTGGATCTATTCATTGGAAAGAGTTCTGGCTTACGAACCAGGCGAAATCTTTATCTATCCCTTGTATACACGGGAAAATACAATCGTGAAGCCAGATGATATTCGCCGTCAGGGACCTGACATCCGGATGGAACTGTATAAAGCTGCACGTGAGACTTTAAAAAGTAAAGGTTATGTGCAATATTCGATGCGCAGATTTGCCAAGGAACAGTCGTCCTCCAAAGTGCTTCTGCCTTATAGTTGTCAGGAGGAGGGCATGGTTGGTCTGGGATGTGGCGCACGCTCTTATACGAGTGAAGTACATTATGCATCCAAGTATGGCGTGAGTTACAAGGCCACACAGAGCATTATTGCCGATTATGTGGCAACTGAGAGCTACGATGTGGCGGATTATGGCATTGTGTTAAGCCGTGAGGAACAGAGACGTCGCTTTATTCTGAAAGCCTTGCTGCATCGGGAGGGAATGACACTGTCTGACTACCAACAGCGCTTTGGTACCGATGTGATGTCCGACTATGTCTGGTTGGCTGAACTGTTGACAGAGGGCATGGCGGAGTTGGAGAGTGATGAGGGCAAGCAGGTGCTGCGTCTGACAGAAGAAGGACTAGGTTACTCCGATGCGATTGGAGATTGGCTTATATCTGCCGAAATTCGTGAACAGATGGAAGGGTTTGTTTTCTCATGAGAGCGACTTTGTATTATCGGGGAAAGTTGTCTTCCTGTAATTACGACTGTCCCTACTGTCCTTTTAGCAAAACCGTGGATTCCAAAGAGACGTTGGAAGTGGATGAACAACAATTGCGTCAATTTGTGAATTGGGTCAGGGAGCAAGAGAGTGCTGGGCATCAATTTTCGATTTTCTTCAATCCCTATGGTGAAGCTTTGGTGCGTCGGTGGTACCGGGAAGCGATGGTTGAGCTGTCACATATGCCACATGTGGATAAGGTTGCAATTCAAACCAACCTGTCCGTCAAACTGGATTGGGCGAGGGAGTTGGATGCGAATAAAGCGGCCTTTTGGGCGACGTATCATCCTCGTGAGACAAAAGAGGCTTCTTTTGTTAAACAATGTCTGACCTTGCGTCAGATGGGACTTGCTTTTAGTATCGGTACTGTCGGACTCCGTAGTGCTTTCCCCGCAATCGAGTCCATGAGACAGGCTTTGCCGGATGATGTGTATATGTGGGTTAATGCCTTCAAAGATCGGCCCAAGTATTACACGCCGGAAGAGATTCAGTTTTTACGTGGGCTTGATCCGCTTTTTGAAGGTAATCTGCAGGATTATGAGAGCTTGGGCAAACGATGTGCTGCCGGTTCGGAAGTATTTTATGTACAGGGGTCCGGGCATGTGAAGAGATGTTACAAGGATCGACGAATCATTGGACATCTATATCGCGATGGTTTGCAGGCTTTGTCTGAGGATCGGCCCTGTCGCATGAAAAAATGTGGCTGTTACATCGGTTATATCCATATGGAGGATTCCCCGTTCAGAGAAACGTTTGGCAGCGGGCTGCTTGAACGTAATCCGGTATTGATCAATCGTTAACTTTGAATTGAAATGCGCTGAAATTGATAAAGATTTTACACCAGTAAATACTGCTGGGTAAAGTCTTTTTTTTTATTTTGATCTAACGATTCAAAATGTGTAATTTAGGATAAAAGAGATGTAGTATATTGTCGGTTGGGTATGAATAAAAACCTAAATTATAATATAGGTAGATACTATAGACCTATATTTGAATGCGCAAGTATGCTAATCTAATTTAAGTAGTCTCATATTTATCCATTTTATTGAAGTAAAAGGAGGGGAGATTTTAGCATTCAGACTGACTACATAATTCATGATTTAAATATATTGAAACGTATGGGGGAAATGAAATGAAAAGAGTATCCATTAGTAGGAAATTGCTTTTAGGTTTTGGTTCTGTGCTTATTTTATTGGTAGCCGTTGTAGTCATCGCATATACTCAGTTTGTCTCGGTTGAGAAAACGTATACAGAATTAATTAATGATAGAACAAGCAAACTATTACTCATTAAAAATATGTCGATTGATCTTAAATCTCAGCAGATTGCTTTGAGAAATTATATTCTGGAAGACAGTGCGGAGAACGAACAGGCATTTAATAAAGCTTATGAAGATTACATAGCATTAAATGAAGAATTAAAATCATCAGTTTCAAGTTCAAAGATGAAAGATTACCTTTCACGATCGGATGAAGCGATGAGCCAATATTATGAACTTGCGCAGCAGATTATGACATTGACAAGACAGGGGAATAACAGTGAAATCTCAAGATTACTGAAGGATACAGCCCCAAGTCTGATCTCTGAATTTGAAGGCATTGTGGAAGGTATGGAAACGCATCAACAAGATGCCATGAACTCAGGCGTTGTGGAGGCTAATCTTCAGATTGTGCAGGTTCTTAGGTGGATTGCAATTATTGGAGTGGCTTCTCTTCTAATCGGAGCACTTGTGGCGTATGTCATTGGCAGAATGATATCCTTGCCTGTTGCTGCTATTGCCCAATCCGCGAGCCGGATTGCAGACGGAGATCTGACTGGTGAGCCTATTGTGGTCCGTAACAAGGATGAGATTGGTGATCTCGCCCAAGCCTTTAATATCATGTCTGCCAATTTGCGTACACTCATTCATCAGGTAGGAGACAGTGCAGAACGGGTAGCTGCCTCTTCAGAGGAGTTGACGGCAAGCACCGAACAGACAGCAACCGCCACAGAGCAAGTGGCCATCACAATGGGTGAGATTGCAACAGGTATGGATACACAGGTTCGAATGGCGAGTGATGGATTCCAGACGATGAATGAGTTGACGACAGGCTTTCAGCAAGTTACGGAGAACACACTCCATATGTCTGAAGAAGCTACCAAAGTCTCCGTAAAAACAATATCGGGTAGCGAGTCAGTTCAGTCTGCGATAGGTCAAATGAATTCTATACAAGGGACGGTGTCGAATCTGTCGGTCGTGATCCAGGAACTGAGCAGACACTCTCAGGATATTGTGAAAATGGTGGACAGCATCTCGGAAATATCAGCACAGACGAATCTCCTATCCCTTAATGCTGCTATTGAGGCTGCACGAGCTGGCGAACAGGGAAGAGGGTTTCAAGTTGTTGCTACAGAGGTTCGGAAGCTGTCTGAGCAGTCTGCGCTTTCTGCTAATCAAATTGTTCCATTGGTGGCATCGATTGAGAAGGGAATGCGAAATGCTGCTGAATCTATGGTGGTTGTATCTACAGAGGTTCAAGAGGGGATTACACTTGTTCACCAAGCGGGAGCCACATTTGATGAAATTCGTGAAGCGGTTGGGGGCGTAGCGGGGCAAACACAGGAAGTCTCTGCTTCAATTGAGCAAATGTCAACAGGGGTAGAACAGATTAATAGGTCTATGAAAACAATCATGGAAGTGACCGAAACGGGGGCCGCTGGAACAGAAGAAGTGAGTGCATCTTCAGAGGAGCAGTTGTCTGCGATGCAGGAGATTGCTTCCGCAGCCAATGATCTCTCCTTGATGGCAGAACAGTTGCAACAGACCGTCAGTCGTTTCAAAGTGCAATAAATCGAACTGAGTGGAATGTGGATGAAGAACGAGCGCATACGTACAGAGATTCTTATAAAAAAGTAATAAAAGGGTGTCCAAACACAGTAGTTACTGTTTGGGCACCCTTAAATAATTCATAATGTTGAATCAATGCATAACATGATCTTAACGAATAGCGACTTTATATGTCCGCAACCAGGTATTGATCTGAGTCAGATAAGCAAATAACTGGGGACCCGACATGAGCTGCCCGAACCAGGGGAGGTTGGAAGCTGCATCCGGTGAAGACGCAAGATTCCTGATCTGAGTTTTGTCGATCAAAGGCAAAATAGGTGATGTGGGATCATCCAGGATATCAAGTACCTGTTGTTTGACCGCGGCCAGATATTGCGGATTATGTGTTTTCGGGTACGGACTCTTTTTGCGATATAACACATCGTCAGGCAGGACACCTTCGAGTGCTTTACGCAGAATACCTTTTTCCCGTCCACCCGTTATTTTCATTTCCCAAGGGATGTTAAACACATACTGGATCAGACGATGATCACAGTAAGGTACCCGCACTTCCAGTCCTGCCCCCATGCTCATCCGGTCTTTGCGATCCAGAAGTGTTGGCATGAAACGTGTAATGTTCAGGTAGGACATCACCCGCATTTGTGCAGCTTTACCTGTTTCCCCATCCAACAGAGGCACTTCAGCCACTGCATCCGAATAGCGGTCTGCCAAGTAATCGAGTGGCCGAATCCATTCCCGAATATCCGGGGATAACAATGCTGCTCGCATATCAGGCGCTACAGACCACGGAAACGTACCGGAGTTCAGCATATCTTCGCGATGGAACCAGGGGTAACCGCCAAACACTTCATCCGCTGCTTCGCCTGAAATGGCAACGGTGGCCCCTTTTTTGATTTCTTTACAGAACAAATAGAGCGAGGAATCTACATCCGCCATACCTGGCAGATCCCTGACTAACATGGCCTGTGTCAGTGCATGAACCAGTTCTCCGTTCTCAATCTCAATCCAGTGATGGTCGGTCTTGAGTTCATCCACCATTCGCTTAATCCAGGGACCATCTGCACCCGGCTGAAAGGAATGCGCTTGGAAATGCTTGGCGTTATCCACATAATCGACAGAATACGTACTAATTTGGCCTTGCCCGGTCCGCTTGTAATAATCCACGGCTAATGCAGACAAGGCACTGGAGTCCAGTCCTCCTGATAAAAGAGAGCATACTGGAACATCCGAAGCCAACTGGCGCTCCAGTGTATCTTGCAAGAGAGAGCGTACCTCTGCTGCCGTCTCTTCCAGGTTATGTTCGTGATTTTGGCTTTCCAGTTTCCAGTAGGCATAGGTTCGGATTCCGTTTCGGTTATAGATCAGCGCGTGCGCAGGCTTAAGTTCGCTTAGTGAAGAGTATACGCCGTGTCCTGGTGTCCGTGCAGGCCCTACAATAAACACTTCGGCCAATCCTTCCGGGCCAACAGCGGCTTCCACATCCGGGTGAATAAGCAGAGCTTTGGGCTCTGAACCAAATACGAGTGTGTCTTTGACATTACTATAGAACAGAGGTTTCACGCCAAGGCGATCTCGTGCGATAAAAACCTGTTCGCGTCCCCCATCCCATATGGCAAAAGCAAAAATACCGTTAAACCGGTCAACACATGCCGGTCCCCACTCAATATAAGAGGCGAGCAACACTTCCGTATCACATTGCGTGCGGAACTGATGCCCCCGCTGGAGCAATTCCTTTTTCAACTCGGGTGCATTGTATAGTTCTCCGTTATACACGACGGTATAGGAGGTATCTCCCTGTAACGCATGCATGGGCTGTGCGCCGTTCTCGGGGTCCATTACACTAAGACGCCGATGTCCAAAGGCACAAGGATTGGAGATCCATGTACCTGAAGCGTCGGGCCCCCGGTTCGACAAGCTATCCGTCATACGGACCAGCAGCTCTGATTCCTGGGTCAAATCCCGATTCCACTGTATGAAGCCGGTAATACCGCACATGGTTTGTTCATCCTTTCTTGGTCGAGTCATTCATCCGTATGGCTGCTTAGTTACTGGCAACCAGCAAATGTTGTCTTTTCGTCAGAGGTCGTAACAAATATATGCCGAAAGCAGGCATAAAATGTCTGTCCTCTTCGGAAACTAGTTCTAGGGACAACGGCCTCAACATGCCTGTGAAGGAGAGAACATGCAATGGACAGTATGAAGTATTATGTGTCTGTCATGGGCCGCTCCGTTATTCCGGATCCGTCGGTAACATCATATGAATGGATCATTCAGGCAACGCCGCAGGAAGCGGAGCAATTACTGGGACTGCTGAGCCTCATGCAGGAAAAGGAGGAAGAGGCCTTTCCTGGCATGGTATTCCCATGGCCAGATACACCGGAGGAGTCCGTAAACCGAGCTTATGAAACGGTATTACAACAGGTGTATCGAGAGATTTACCGATTGGGCACAGCAGAGACACGATACCAGATTGAACAAAGTACATGATAAGCACAAAGGAAAAGGAGCGCGATGACGAATGTATGCCATTCAAGATGCCAAAATACGCAGATTAACCGAGGTGGATGGATTGTCTTGTGCAGAGGTTGAAGTGCAGCCTGGAAATGCCGGAGATCCATCGTTACTTGTATACGTGGCTTCAACACAGCCCGGAAATTCGCTGGAAGTTGTTCGGATTGTACGCAATCACTCCGATTCGGCGATCGACTGGTATAACAATAATATGCATACTGCGTTTGAAGAGGCGACAGATACCGCATTTGAGAACAGCGAAGGTATGACAGTAGAAGAAGATAAAGCTCGGTTTCAAAGTGAGTTGTTTTCCTTTGGTTTGCTTGGTCCAACACTTCAGCGTTATCTGATCGGGCAGGCTTAACAGGTAATGCTCCAACAATACATGTGGTGTTAGCGGGATAGAGTTCGATGTTGAGTTATATGTAGATGTGATCTGTTGCTGTTGCTGGTTGCTCTGACTGTATCTTTAACTGGAAAAACCCGCCGTTGTTGTGAACTGTACCCCAATTGTTAGACACAACTACCAATTGGGGTACAGTTCATTGAACGGCGGGTTTTGTTATGCGATGGTCAGATCAGGTGGAGATGTGATCAAGCATACTCGCGCAGCACTTGAATGCCTTTAACCACATTGTACACAAAGCTTAATCCGTAGATCACAAAGAATAGAATGACAAATCCGACGGCGGAACCCAGACTATGCGCAGTTACGAAGAAATAAAATAACGGAATGGCAGCGAGAAAGGGGAATACATGTGAGAATAAGGCGCGCTTTGCATGTCCCTCAATGTAATCATCCTTGGCAACAATCCATATAATGATCGGAAACAGGAACGGGGCAAAGAAAATACTGAAATAGGATAGGGCTGATAAAAGTTGTCTCATGACGATTCTCTCCTTCAATGGAACATTGAATGTATGTATGCAAAAGATTACCCAGCAATTCTGACATTGAAAATGTCTGATGTTAATCTTACTCTAAATGTCCCAATCTCCTCAATATAACCTGGTTCAAGCTATCATATTCTCAAAGGGGCTGGAGTATGAGAATAACACCGAAAAGTACATGTTTAAGCCCGTATTTAAGTATAATTATTAATTTTTTTATAAAACTATTGAAAAATATAGAAATCAGAGTATAATAAGAACCGCGCCGAAAATTTATTATACATATTTGTCTCAGTAGCTCAGCTGGATAGAGCAACGCCCTTCTAAGGCGTCGGTCGGGGGTTCGAATCCCTCCTGGGACGTAAAAAAAGAAGAAGCTTCCTTCGGGAAGCTTCTTCTTTTTCGTTCAAGGGAAGAGAACCCCCAATGGTTCGTCGGAGCATCCGCTTCGTTGGCGCTACATCGCAGTCTCGACTGGAAAGAGAGTATCCCTCCTAGGACGTAAAGAACAAGAAGCTTCCTTTGGGAAGTTTTTTGCGTTCAGAGGAAGTGTTATATTGGTTATACCTATAAACAATATAGAATTTATATATTTAAAGAATAAACAATTCTATGCCACAATGAGGATATCAATAACGAAAGCGACGGTGGTATTCATGAAATCGTTAAATCAATGGCAACCAGATGAGTATGACAACAAACTGGCTTTTGTGTCCGGATATGGCAAAAATCTAATCTCTTGGCTTCAACCCCAAAAAGGGGAATACATTCTTGATCTGGGTTGCGGGACGGGGGATTTGACGCATGAAATTACTCTGGCCGGAGCTGAAGTTATTGGCATGGATGCATCGAAGGACATGATTCGCCGTGCGAGGGAAAAATTCCCTGAACTTGAATTCGTGGAAGGAGACGGTCATCAGTTTGAGACGAATAGACTATATGATGCCGTTTTCTCCAATGCAGCCCTGCACTGGATGCGAAGCCCACGATTAGTGGTGGATAGTATATGGAAATCATTGAAGCCCGGAGGGCGTTTTGTAGCAGAATTCGGTGGTAAAGGGAACGTGCAGACCATTGTGAATGCATTAGAGCAGGTTATGGAGCGTAACACGGGCATTCGTGCATCGGAACGCAATCCTTGGTATTTTCCTTCGATCGGAGAATATAGTCATATTTTAGAACAACGTGGATTTGTAGTGCGTCATGCCTATCACTATGACCGTCCTACCAGACTGGCAGATGGTGAGCAAGGTATAGTAGGCTGGTTGGCTCATTTTGGAGGCGACTATTTTGCAGGTCTCAGTCATGAAGAGATACAACAAATATGCCATGAAACCAGTCAGATCGTGATGTCTCACCTTTGGAAAGATGATGCGATGTATGCCGATTACAAGCGCCTGCGTATTGAAGCCGTAAAGCCAGAATCCAGAATAAAGTAGAATTTTGTGATATGTAGCATTTTATATCGATGTTAAACGAATTATAGCGGGCATTTGTATACTAATCATGCTTCACCTATATACCAGGAATCTCTTTCGGATAAAGAGGCTCTTGGTCTTTTTTTATGCATTATTTTAAAAATGAAATATTCATACGACAAATAATTACAAATGGATATTTTTATCATACTCGAGACCCATATAAGTAATTTCTATATCATATTTGTAAGTATTTAGAAGGAGAATGTGGTATTTTGATAGAATAATTTACCAAGGGTCAATCTTCTTGCAGATAGGCGGTGAAATTGGAGTGTGTATTGCAGTACGCACAAACAGCAGGAACCCATCATTTGGTGACGTATTCACATTTAAAAGGAGGGGCAAAGCCTTGAGTAAACGATTGATATCCACGTTATTAAGTGTTCTGATGGTCTTTTCCATTATTCTCCCCGCGGCTGGAGCCGCTCCCGCAGAATCAGTTATTCAGCTTGACAACTTACCCCGTACAGCCGAAGCCAAACAATGGAGAGACATTCTTGCAGGACGGGAAGCAAAACTTGCCGCAGATCCATTTTTGGATAAAAGCTTGGAAGGTCTGGGTGGAGAGAACACCCGAGTGATCGTTGAGCTTTCCAATAAACCTGTTGCAGTAGCGCAAGGTGAATCAACCCTCTCTGGAAAATCTTTTACCTCCTCTATGGAAACAAAGGCTGTGACTCAAGTTGAGCAACAACAACAGTCATTTGTACATAGCCTCACTCAGAAGAAAATCAAACATGAAGTATTGGAAGAATATGCATATGCCTTGAATGGTGTAGCGATTGAGCTTAAAGGAAACCAGGTGGGACAATTGCTTCAAATACCTGGCGTGGTCAGCGTATATCCTGACCTTGAAGTTACAATAGCGCCAGAGACAGATGAAGTGAACCCGTACATGAAAGACACAGCTCCTTTTATTGGTGCACCTGAAGTATGGGATCTGGGTTACAAAGGAAATGGAATCAAAGTGGGTGTCATCGATACAGGGATTGACTATGAACATCCTAATTTGCAGGAAGCTTACAAAGGTGGGTGGGACTTTGTTGGAAACGACAATGATCCGTATGAAGCGACATATCAGGAATGGAAAGCTTCGGGTGAACCTGAGTTCAATGACACTGGAAGCGCCTATTACACATCTCACGGTACGCACGTAGCGGGTACCGTTGCTGCTCGCGAAGCAGGGGACTACGGTATTGTTGGTGTTGCTCCTGAAGCAGACATCTATGCTTACCGTGTACTTGGACCGTATGGTAGTGGCCAAACCTCATGGGTACTCGGCGGAATTGATCGTTCTGTTCAAGATGGCATGGACGTAATTAATCTCTCGTTGGGTAACGCCGCCAACGACCCGAGTTATATTACTTCGGTTGCCCTGAACAATGCGATGTTGTCTGGTGTGACAGCGGTTGTAGCAAGTGGTAACAGTGGACCTAACCGTTATACACTCGGTTCTCCGGGTGCGTCTGCAATGGCCATTACGGTAGGTAACTCTACAGGACCTAGCCAGCTGATTACAGCCGATACTCACTTCTGGATTGGTGAGCAAGGCGAAGAGGCACAACCTGAACAACAACCGGTGCCAAAGGTTGAACAATCTCCTGAACTGGGTACAGCACCTGGAATAGAAGCACCAGAAGTTTCAGAGCAAGGTGTACCCGCAACTGCTGATGAGAAAAGTGCAGCGGCTGTGGAGGACACAGTTTCTAACGAAGCTGAAGTTCCGAATGTAGAAGAAGCTACAACAGCAGAAAATACTCCATCTGCTTCACCTTCTGCACCGGTTGAAGCTGCTCCTGTGGAAGAAGAGTCTGTAATTGCTCCGACTGAAGCTCCACTGGCTATTACAGAGTCGGTTTACCGTCTGGATCTGATGGGATGGAGCCTGTCAGCAGACCCTGAAACTGTTTTGACAGGGAAATATGAGCTTGAATTTGCAGCACTGGGTAAGCCGACTGATTTTGAAGGTAAGGATTTTACAGGTAAAGTGGCATTAATACAGCGTGGTGAACTCGCATTTGTAGAGAAAGTCGCCAATGCCAAAGCAGCTGGAGCCGTGGCTGTTATTGTATATAACAACATTCCGGGTCCAATCGGTGTAAGTCTGGGCGATAACTTTGAACTCATTCCAACACTGAGCATGTCCAAGGAAGATGGAGATGTGATCAAGGCTGAGCTGGACGCAGGCCAAGCCGTTGAAGTGAGCTTTAGTGATTTTGAACGTTCCCAAACTCCGGGCGATGAAATGAGTTCATCCAGTTCACGTGGACCTGCTAAGGTAACGCTGGACATCAAACCGGATATTGTTGCACCAGGTACAAGCATTTTGTCTACGATTCCTGCCTACGGCAAGGATGAGCCAGACGCAGATTACGCACAAGCTTATGATCGTAAATCAGGTACAAGTATGGCTACACCTCATGTAGCAGGTTTGATTGCGTTGCTGATCGAGAAGCATCCGGAATGGACACCATTTGATATCAAAGTTGCACTGATGAACAATAGTAAGGTGCTGGATACAACCAAGTTTGATGTATTTGATCAAGGTGCTGGCCGTATTCAGGCTGTTAATACCATTGATCCTGCGGCTTTTGTCAAAGTGCTTGATGTAACTCAATACACAGAAAGTGGCTCTGTTGTTGAAAAGGAGAATATCACCGGAAGTATCAACTACGGTAATTTCCTGAGCACAGATGAAAAGACGATTACCAAAACAATTAAAGTTGAAGCGCTGAATGGTAGTGGCGGGGATTACACCGTAAATGTGAATCCAACTCGTAATGTCGCTGGTGTATCCGTTGCCGTAGACAAGAATTCCTTTACATTGAATGGTGAGGAAGAACTTGCAGTGACAATCACCGTTCCGCGTGGGGTTACTACGACTACAGAAGCACAAGGATACATTGAGTTCTCGAATGGAACCAATACTTTTACTGTGCCATATGTTGCTCATTTCAACGTTACGTTGAGTGGGGTTAAATATATTGAAACCGTAAAAGGCACTGAAAAAAATCCATTCCACTATCCATTGAAGGCTGATGGTACGTTGGATACCCTTAATGTAGCGATGGAATTTTATAACCCGATGACATTTGCCCTGATTGAAATCTATGATGGTCTTAATCCGGAAGGTGGATATTATCAAGATGGTTATATTGGCTCCATCTTTGGTAACTATTTTAACTTCAATGCCAATGCAAGATACAACCTTGCTTGGGACGGCTCATATGCAGACTACACAACCGATGAAGTGACGGAGATTCCGGATGGTTTATATACGGTAGACATCACTACTATTGGTACGGACGGCAAAACCTATAAGGAAGACACTTCGCCATTTTTGGTGAAAAAGACAGCTCCCGCTGTAACTGCACCAGAAGCGTTGGAGTTCAAAGAGGATGAGTCTGCTGTCCTTAACGGTAGCGTGGAAGACTTGTACTTCCGCGTAGCTCCTGCGCTTGCCAGCGGATGGAACATCGCGTTTGATCCGGCAGCTTCCCTGGAAGCAACATATGTTGTGAAAAAAGAGGATGGGTCGGTTTATAAAGAGGGAACCTTTGAAGTGCAACCTGATGGCAGCTTCAGCCTTCCTTTGGAAGGGATCGAAGCAGGGGAATATGCCGTTGAACTTACAGTAAAAGACCAACAGGGGCTTTCGGGTACAGCCAATACGGCACTGAAATTGGAAGCCGTGGAGACTGAACCTGAAACTCCGGCAACCAAGGCCCCAGGTACGCCTGTATTGTCTCACAATAACTGGGTAGGCAACGGCCTGCCAGAGGGCGCGTATATCGTTACAATGAACCTCTGGTGGGGCGAGAACGCAACTAGCTACAAGTTATATGAGGACGGGGTTTTGGTTGATACACAAAAGTTGACTTACAACGCGCCTTGGGCGCAGTTTGCTCAGACGAAGATCACGGGCAAAGCCAACGGCACATATACGTATGTGGCCGAGTTGACCAACGACAAGGGAACAACGCGGAGTCAGACGTTGACTGTTCAGGTTACCAACGCAACGCCAGGCAAAGCGGTTCTCTCGCAAGATAACTGGGATGGCGACGGCCATTATAAGGTGACCATGAACCTGTGGTGGGGGACGAATGCTTCTGAGTATCGTCTCTATGAAAATGATAAGTTGATCGATACGCAAGAACTCCGTTCGGCTACACCTTATGCGCAAAGTGCTGTGACTACACTGTCCGGGAAAGCATCGGGCACGTATACGTATCGGGCAGAGTTAATTAACGCAGCCGGAGTTACCAGCACAGAAACGATTAAGGTAAAAGTGAAGTAAGTTCATTCCTCATTAAAATTGATTCAAATTAATGAAGGAATTGTTCTATGCATAAACGGCCTCCATCCTGATTGGCAGGATGGAGGCCGTTTTGTTTTTTTTTATAAATGAATTAGATGACTAACCGATCATTCTATTTTTGCTGGCCTGAATCCCTGCGATTAGCAAAGCGATGGCCAGAATGACCTGTATTAACAATGGGAAGGTCCATCCCTTCGTCCAGTCATGAAGCATACCGAACAGTAGAGGTCCCACTGCGGCCAGCATATATCCGAAGGATTGGGCCATACCGGACAGGCTGGCAGCTTGTCTGGCATCTTTTGTGCGAAGGACGAAGAACATGGTTACCATTCCAAACGAAGCTCCAGCGCCTATTCCTGCCAACGTGACACCAATGGTAACGAGCGAAGCGATGCCACTTAACAATAAAGTATACCCGACAATTAAAGAAGAGCACGTTATCGCGGTTAGAACACGCTGATCTCGCATTCGGCCGGCGAGGATCGGAACGATAAAGGTAGCTGGGACACTAACCATCTGCATCAGGGAGAGCATCCACCCTGCTGAGGTGGGGCTGAATCCTTGCTCAGCGAGAATCTCGGGAAGCCAGGTAATCGTTGTATAGAATATTAGAGATTGCAGACCCATAAATAAAGTAATGAACCAGGCCAGGGAAGAGGTCCGTAGACGTACAGACGTCCCTTCACTCTGTGTGGCTATGAATAACATTCGGTGACGTCCTGCGGCGATCTGGGGGAGCCACAAGAGAAGCGCCAATATGGACAACAGGGCCCACATGCCTAACGAAGCACGCCAACCCATAGATGTGGCTCCTGCTACGGGCACACTCACACCTGAGGCGATGGCGCCAAATATATTCATGGATACAGAGTATAATCCGGTGACGATACCTACCCGCAATGGAAAATCACGTTTGATTAAACTTGGCAAAAGCACGTTACTTAATGCAATGCCGCACCCCAAAATTGCGGTTCCTGCATATAAGGAGAGAACGGAAGGCAACAAGCGTAATGCCACCCCAATGGTTACAATCATAACAGCCAATAGCAGAGCAGATTCGAGTCCTAAACGTTTGGCAAGGCGCGGTGCAAAAGGAGAGACTGCTGCAAAGGCGAGCAAAGGAAGTGAGGTGAGAAGCCCCACCATTGTATGGCCGATACCTGTATCTGAGCGGATCATCTCCACGACGGGACCCGTTGCGGTGATCGGTGACCTCATGGTAGCTGCTATGACGATAATGCCTGCTAATAACAGGCCGAATCTTTTGGATGTCGAAGAATGTTCTTCCTCGGTATGGATAGATGAGTGTTGCTGTATTGAAGATGACATTGATAAAATCTCCTGTTTCCTAAGAAGTTAATATGTATGGATTGTTACATTACCCACTCCGTAAGCATAACATTCTATGTCAATATTGAGCAATGAAATGAAAAAACACCCAATGGACCGTGGGTGCCTTGACTAGCCTGTGAACTTTAACGAATCCACGAGGTCTTATAATGGGTAAAACCGCTATTTTCAGATCCTAACGAACCTCAGCGACGTTAATCAGGCTATGAATTGCAAATAAGTGAATTACTATCCCAGAATTGGTGAGATAAGCTCTATAAGATTCGTTAGAATTCCGTGATACTGAATTTGCAGCAAATAAAGTGTCCTGTGTTCGTTAGAACATCGATACTTTCAACGCGTTGCTTATAGAGTGATCAAATGCGGACGCTCCAATGCAGCGCATAAAGTACGTAACGAAGCGAACGCTCCGACGAACTGTTGGGGTTCTCATCCCTAGAATGCAAAAAAAGCTTCCCGAAGGAAGCTTCTTTTTATACGTCCCAGGAGGGATTCGAACCCCCGACCGACGCCTTAGAAGGGCGTTGCTCTATCCAGCTGAGCTACTGAGACATGAATTTTTTCAAGCAAAATTGATTTTATCATATGCATACAGGAATATCAAGCATTTTATTTTAAACTATTTTTCGTATATGATATTTGGCGGCAGTAACGTTTTTTTCATTATATTTAAGGTTATGTTAGAATATCAGGAGAACTCAGAAAATAGATCAACAATCGTTTTAATATATACATCTATTTAGGTTGATTCCAACTGGAGATTCAGGATATAGAGGAGGTGCTCCCATTAAGGAATCCACGACCCCGGAAAACGAGCATAACAACAATATTGTGCTGTTTCCTAAGACGCTGGACTATTACCAGATTCAATTGACAGTTATGCTTGAAAATGAACGGTATGGTGAAGCGATGAAATTGCTTCACTTTTTGCTGCAATGTCAGGGCCAGGAAGAGCGCCACTATGATGAATGGCGGGCTCTGCTCGAATGGCTTCAGGCTGCGTTTCCTCAATATGAAGAAACCTCGCCTGCCATTCTTGAAGAACGAGAAGAGGAAGAAGAGATTAGTGAGGAAGACATGGCACGGCAGCATGCCCGAATGAAGCTTGAACAGGATGATGGTTATGCAGATAAGATGCTTCGCACCGTAATGGAGGAGCCGCTGTCTGAACAGACGATGCTGGCTTTGGAGCAGCTGGCCTATCTTGATCTACCGAAGATTGACGAGGCACTTACCAGTTGGTTAAAAGATAAGTCGCTTCACCCTCTGCTTCAATTTCGGGTGTTGCAAACCTTGCGTCGACGAGGTGTTCAAGGTATGATCCTGTTTACGAGAGGCGAAGAGCAGGTTGAAGTCGAGATCGACACCGTGCCTCTTAGACCAGAGGAATTCCCGCTCCAAATCGTTCAGATTCTGGAACGAGTGGCAGATCAGACGGAGGTTCATGAACCTACGCTCTTTTATTTTGCCCAGGAACTGTGGATACAATATGTCATGGCGGTGTATGGAACCCGTGATTATGTATCGATGCTGGAAGAAAATGATTCCATGACAGATATATGGGCAGCAGCTCTACATATGACCGTTGCAGACAGTCTGGGTGGCTCGCATGATGAGGAAAATACCCGCTCAATGTATGCTGTGACAGGCGCGATGCGCTTTCGACTGGAGCAGGCTTATCGTTCGATGAAACAGTTTGTATCTGCCGGTTTGGACGGTTAATCGAGGCCGGAAACGTTTTCCTTAAACTGTATCAAGGGATTCCCCTTGAAAAAGAATCTAATCTTGTTTATACTAAAATGGTTATTTTGTACGTGATTGCCTACGTGAACATGTGAATTTTGGAGGGGAAAGTATACAATGAAAGCAACTTGGGAAAAGATAGAGAAGAACCTTGGGGTTCTTGAGGTTGAAGTGGATGCGGATCGTGTAACTGCAGCACTCGACAAAGCTTTTAATAAAGTGGTTAAACAAGCAAACGTACCTGGATTCCGTAAAGGTAAAGTACCACGTTCCATCTTCGAAGCACGTTTTGGTGTAGAGAGCCTTTATCAAGAAGCAATCGACATATTGCTTCCTGAAGCCTATACAGAAGCAATCGACCAAACGGATATCTTCCCGGTTGATCGTCCTGACGTAGATGTTGAACAATTCGCTAAAGGAGAAACATTCAAGTTCAAAGCGAAAGTAACTGTGAAACCAGAAGTTACCCTGGGTGACTACAAAGGAATCGAAGTTGCTGTAGCAAAAGGTGAAGTAACTGACGCAGAAGTGGCTGAAGAACTTGAGCGTCTTCAACAACGTCACGCTGAACTCGTTGTAATCGACGAAGGTTCCGCTGCTAACGGCGACGTTGCAGTAATCGACTTCGACGGTTCCGTTGATGGTGTACCTTTCGAAGGTGGACAAGCTGAGCGTTATTCCCTGGAACTGGGTTCCAACACATTCATCCCTGGATTTGAAGAGCAAGTTGTGGGTCTGTCCACAGGTGACTTCAAAGACGTAGAAGTGACTTTCCCAGAGAGCTACCATGCAGCAGAACTTGCTGGCAAACAAGCGGTATTCAAAGTGAAAATTCACGAAATCAAACGCAAACAACTTCCTGCATTGGATGATGAGTTTGCTAAAGATGTTAGCGAATTTGACACACTTGAAGAGTACAAAGCTGATCTGAAAACACAATTGGAATCCCGTAAAGCTGACGAAGCCAAAGCTGCTCAAGAAAATGCAGTTGTAGAAAAAGTGGCTGAGAACGCTGAAGTGGACATTCCTTCTGCAATGGTAGAGAGCGAAGTACAAAACATGATGCGTGATTTCGATAACCGTCTTCGCAACCAAGGGATGAACCTTGAAATGTTCCTGAGCTTCTCTGGCCAGACACAAGCTGACCTGAGAGGACAAATGCAAGAAGATGCTTCCAAACGTGTTCGCAATAACCTGGTGCTTGAAGCTGTAGGTAAAGCGGAAAACATTGAAGTGTCTGATGAAGAAGTGAATCAAGAACTCGAAAAAATGGCTGAATCTTACAAGCGTCCTGCTGATGAGATCCGTGGCATCCTCGAGGGTAATGGTTCCCTGGACAGCCTTCGTGATGAAGTGAAACTGCGTAAAACGATTGACGTTCTCCTTGAGAACAGCACAGTTGTTGAACCGGTTGAAGCTCCAGCTGAAGAAGTTGTTGCAGAAGCTGACGAAAAATAAGACAAGCTGTTATCAACTTGTCAGTTGAATAAACGATAAGGCACGTGAATTATTGCGTGCCTTATTTTTAAATTATGACATCCATTTTATAGAAAATGAAGTAATTATATGGATGAACACTGATTTTATTGATCCGCGTACACTTTTTACATACCTATGTACTTCATGCAAATAAAAAACGGTAAGACGGCATAGGATGGCTTCAATTTGCACATACATAGAAAACATGGTTAAATATGATCAGGCTAAAAAAGTAAACAAACGGATGTCTGACCCCTCTTGTGAAAAATGACATTGTCACAGGAAAGTGTTAGAATGAATTTGGGTTTGCTTTACAGGTGGCCTATGTCTAATTACATGTAGAAAAGAGGTTGGTCTCATGAGTCTGGTGCCAATGGTTATAGAACAAACCAATCGAGGCGAGCGGTCTTACGATATATATTCACGTTTGCTGAAAGATCGCATTATCTTTCTAACCAGTGCGATCGATGACGATGTAGCCAATCTTGTCATAGCACAGCTTTTGTTTTTGGCAGCCGACGATCCTGAGAAGGATATCAGCTTGTACATTAACTCACCTGGTGGTTCTGTCACCGCAGGGATGGGTATATACGATACGATGCAATTTATCAAGCCGGATGTATCTACCATTTGCGTAGGGATGGCAGCAAGCATGGGCTCGTTATTGCTGACAGCCGGTGCACCTGGCAAGAGATATTCGCTGACAAATAGCGAAGTAATGATTCATCAGCCGCTTGGCGGCATTCAAGGACAGGCTGCGGATATTAAGATACACGCAGAATGGATTATTAAAACACGTCAGAAACTGAATCAAATATACGTCGATCGTACGGGTCAGCCTCTTGAGAAAATTGAGCGGGATACCGACCGTGACTTCTTCATGAGCGCTGAAGAAGCTAAGACGTACGGCATTATTGACCAGGTGCTCAGTAGACCGATCAATTCCTAAAGGGGTGGTTTCATGTTTAAATTTAACGATGAGAAAGGGCAATTGAAATGCTCTTTTTGCGGTAAATCTCAGGAGCAGGTACGCAAGTTGGTCGCTGGACCAGGCGTGTACATCTGTGATGAATGTATCGAACTTTGCACCGAAATCGTTGAGGAAGAACTTGGTCATGATGAAGAAGTAGACCTGAAAGATATTCCGAAACCAAAAGAAATTCGTAATATTCTGGATCAATATGTTATTGGACAGGAACAAGCGAAAAAATCATTGTCTGTTGCGGTGTATAATCACTATAAACGGATCAACACACAAAGCAAAATTGAAGACGTTGAATTGTCAAAGAGTAACATTTTGCTGTTAGGACCAACAGGTTCTGGTAAAACGTTGCTTGCGCAAACGATGGCAAAAATTCTGAACGTTCCTTTTGCTATTGCGGATGCTACGTCATTAACAGAAGCGGGTTATGTGGGTGAGGATGTAGAGAACATCCTGCTCAAACTGATTCAAGCTGCTGATTATGATGTGGAAAAAGCAGAGCGTGGCATTATTTATATCGATGAGATTGATAAAGTAGCGCGTAAATCCGAAAACCCATCCATTACTCGTGATGTATCGGGCGAAGGTGTGCAACAGGCTCTCTTGAAAATTCTTGAAGGAACTGTGGCTTCTGTACCACCACAAGGTGGTCGTAAACACCCTCATCAAGAATTCATTCAGATCGATACAACAAACATCCTGTTCATTTGCGGCGGTGCCTTTGATGGTCTGGAGCAAATGATCAAACGCCGGATCGGTAAAAAAGTCATTGGCTTTAATACCGTTTCTGAGCAAAAAGATCTGAAACCAGGTGAATACCTGGGTATGGTATTGCCGGAAGATTTGCTGAAATTTGGTCTGATTCCGGAATTTGTAGGCCGTCTGCCAGTCATCTCCACTTTGGAGCCACTGGATGAAGATACGCTGGTACGGATTCTTTCCGAACCAAAAAACGCGCTTACCAAACAGTACCAAAAACTGCTTGAGCTGGATAATGTGAATCTGGTCTTTGAACCAGCTGCATTGCTTGCGATTGCAAAAGAAGCAATTAAACGTAACACAGGTGCACGTGGATTACGTGCCATCATTGAAGGTATCATGCTGGAAATCATGTATGAAGTGCCTTCACGTGAAGATGTTACGAACTGTGTCATTACCGAGGAAGTTGTTGAGAAAAGAGTCGTGCCTGAACTAAGCCAATCGAAGGACGATAAGCAGGAAGAGAGCGCCTAATAAAGGCCTGAATCCCGTTGAACTCTGAAATATAGACTTGTCAGTTCTCCACTTTGGCAGAAGGCGAATTCATGTCTCTGTCAGGGTGGAGCTTTGACGTTGTGGGGAGAGAAATCACTCATGTATTTAAGACAGGATACACGTCCCGTGAAAGTGGGAAACGTAACGATCGGTGGCAGTAACGAAGTCATTATCCAAAGTATGTGTACAACCAAAACGGCAGACGTTGAAGCAACGGTTGCAGAGATTCTGCGACTGGAAGAAGCGGGTTGTCAAGTGGTACGTGTAACGGTGAATAATGAGGAAGCTGCCGCAGCCATCAAGGAAATCAAAAAACGCATTAATATACCGCTCGTAGCGGACATTCATTTCAACTATAAGCTGGCTTTACTTGCGATTGAGAACGGCATTGATAAAGTTCGGATTAATCCAGGTAACATCGGTAAACGTGCAAAAGTGGAAGAAGTGGTTAAGGCTTGTAAAGACCGCGGCATTCCGATTCGGATTGGAGTAAATGCGGGGTCTTTGGAAAACCATCTCCTTGAGAAGTATGGGTATCCTACGGCAGATGCTATGGTAGAAAGTGCATTGTATCACATTGGTATTTTGGAAGAGCTTGATTTCCATGATATCATCGTGTCTCTCAAAGCATCGGATGTGCCGATGGCAATTGAGGCGTATACCAAAGCAGCTCAAATTATTCCGTATCCGTTGCATCTCGGGATTACCGAAGCGGGTACATTGTTCTCCGGTACGATCAAAAGCTCCGCAGGTATGGGAGCTCTATTGTCCATGGGTATTGGTTCAACGATGCGGATCTCACTGAGTGCGGACCCGGTAGAAGAAATCAAGGTTGCTCGTGATCTGCTCAAAACATTTGGACTCATTACTAATGCAGCCACATTGATCTCCTGCCCAACGTGTGGACGTTTGGACATCGACCTGTTCTCCATTGCCAACGAAGTGGAAGAGTATATCTCCAAACTGAAGGTGCCGATTAAAGTATCGGTGTTGGGTTGTGCGGTTAATGGCCCGGGTGAGGCTAAAGAAGCGGATATCGGAATTGCCGGTGCTCGTGGAGAAGGTCTCTTGTTCCGCCATGGTAAGATGATTCGTAAAGTGCCTGAAGAAATCATGGTTGAGGAATTAAAAAAAGAGATCGACAAAATCGTCGAAGCCTACGAAGAGACAGGTGTTATTCCTGGTCGTTCGCACTGATTGATTCATATCTTGTTACAACAAAAGCTCGCCAGCGATGGCGGGCTTTTTATTTTCTCGCATACAAATTCCGCCTCGCCCGTTTACGTCGCGTTGAAAAGGCTATACTACCAAGTATTAGCATGATCTCATATGAGAATAGCGACAAAATAGGAGGATGTGAAGACATGGAATTTGGTATGGTCATCATGTTGATTCAGTTATTTTTTGGAGTGGTGATTGGTTTGTATTTCTGGAACCTGCTACGTGGCCAGAAAACGAACCGCAGTGCCGTTGAGCGTGAATCTCGCAAGGAACTGGAGAAGCTGCGCAAGCTGCGTTCAATCTCACTCACCAAGCCGCTGTCGGAGAAGACGCGTCCCGCGACCATTAACGATATTGTTGGGCAAAAAGACGGGCTACGTGCCCTTAAAGCTGCATTATGCAGTGCGAATCCGCAACATGTTATCATTTATGGCCCTCCCGGAGTCGGGAAGACAGCTGCCGCAAGGGTCGTGTTGGAAGAGGCTAAGAAGAATCCAACATCGCCTTTCAAGCCAGATGCGAAATTCACGGAGCTGGATGCAACAACAGCCCGTTTTGATGAGCGTGGTATTGCAGACCCCTTAATTGGTTCGGTTCATGATCCGATATATCAGGGAGCAGGAGCCATGGGCGTTGCTGGTATTCCCCAACCCAAACCGGGCGCTGTGACGAAAGCGCATGGGGGGATGCTTTTTATTGATGAAATTGGTGAATTGCATTCGATCCAGATGAATAAGCTGTTGAAAGTACTGGAGGATCGCAAGGTGTTTTTGGAGAGTGCGTACTATAACTCGGAAGACACGCATACTCCTGCTTATATCCACGATATTTTTCAAAACGGCCTGCCGGCCGATTTCCGCCTTGTCGGAGCGACGACCCGTTCGTCTCATGAGCTGCCACCAGCTTTGCGTTCACGGTGCATGGAAGTCTATTTCCGTCCTTTATTACCTGAGGAGATTGGACGAATTGCAGAGGATGCTGTTCAGAAAATAGGGTTCAGTCCATGTCCGGATGCCGTTGATGTGGTCAAGCGATATGCAACCAATGGACGTGAAGCGGTCAATATCATCCAGCTGGCTGCTGGACTTGCGCTGACAGAGAAGCGTGAGACGCTTCAGGCGTCTGATGTGGAGTGGGTGGCGGGTAGCAGCCAGATTCAGCCACGGCCTGATCGAAAGGTCCCTACACAGCCGCAGGTGGGGTTTGTTAACGGCTTGGCGGTATACGGACCGAATATGGGAACCATTTTGGAGATCGAAGTATCTGCTGTTCCGGCTCTTAAAGATCAAGGCCGAATCAACATTACAGGCGTTGTGGATGAAGAAGAGATTGGAGGCGGTTCGCGTACACTCCGGCGAAAAAGTATGGCCAAAGGCTCGGTTGAAAATGTGTTAACCGTATTAAAAGCCATGGGTATTCGTCCGAATGATTACGATTTACACGTGAATTTCCCAGGTGGGACGCCTATTGACGGTCCATCCGCCGGGATTGCCATGGCGACTGCCATTACATCAGCCATTCAGAGGCGTCCTGTGGATCATGAGACAGCGATGACTGGCGAGATCAGTATTCATGGTCGGGTTAAGCCTATCGGTGGCGTGCTGGCCAAGGTGGAGGCTGCCTTTCAGGCAGGAGCGAAGACCGTTATAATTCCCGCGGAGAACTGGCAGTCCATTTTTGAGAATCTGGAGGGCTTGCGCGTTATCCCGGTAGATACGGTACAGGACGTATTCCGTGAAGTGTTCGCCTGGGTCCCGGAATCACAACAGATGGAACAAACGAAGCTTGCAGAGGAGAACGTTGCACCTGCACCGGAGATTTTTCCACCGGCATCCGCTTCCTATTTGCGTGCGGACGTGCCTCGTCCAGGACAGGTTACAGATTCGGGAAGCTGCTAAGCGCTTCCCTTCATTGGTTTTTTATGTGAACATTTGATAGAATAATGAATGACTACAACCTGAGAGCCATTGGAGGTGCGAAAGCGATGGGACCGAGCAAAGCGAAAGGTCGTCGTTTTCCTTTACTGCCTTTAAGAGGACTTCTCGTCTACCCGAGTATGGTACTGCATCTCGATGTGGGCCGGGAGAAATCGGTCAAGGCTTTAGAAAAAGCGATGGTAGAAGAACATTTGATTCTCCTATGTTCCCAAGCCGAAGTGAATATTGAAGAACCAACACAAGAGGACATTTTCAGAATCGGAACCGTGGCCAAGGTCAGACAGATGCTGAAGCTTCCGAACGGTACGATTCGTGTACTCGTAGAAGGCTTGGAACGGGCTGAAATTATTGAATATACGGACAACGAGGAATATTATGAAGTACTGGCTAAAGAGCTGCCTGAAGAGGAGAATACCCATCCGGAGACGGATGCCTTGATGCGTACCGTTCTGAACCAGTTCGAGAATTATATTAATCTGTCCAAAAAAGTGACACCAGAGACACTCGCAGCAGTGTCTGACATCGAAGAACCAGGGCGTCTGGCCGATGTCATCACGAGTCACCTGTCCTTGAAGATCAAGGATAAACAGGAAATTCTGGAGACCATCGACGTTCGGGAACGTCTGGAGAAATTGCTGGATATCCTGAACAATGAGCGCGAAGTGCTGGAGCTTGAACGCAAGATCAGCCAACGTGTGAAGAAACAGATGGAGAAAACGCAGAAGGAATATTATTTGCGCGAGCAGATGAAAGCGATCCAGAAAGAACTGGGTGAAAAAGAAGGCCGTGCGGGTGAGGTCGAGGAACTTCGCACTCAGATGGAAGAACTCGACTTGCCGGACAAGGTGAAAGAGAAGGTCGAGAAAGAAATTGATCGACTGGAGAAAATGCCTGCAAGTTCAGCCGAGGGCGGAGTCATTCGCAACTACGTGGATTGGCTGCTTGGTCTTCCTTGGAGTCAGATGACAGCGGATGATCTGGATATCCAAAAAGCCGAAGATGTGCTCAATGCAGATCATTACGGACTGGATAAGCCCAAAGAACGTGTGCTTGAATATCTGGCTGTCCAGAAGCTCGTCAAGAAGCTCAAAGGGCCAATTCTCTGTCTGGTTGGACCTCCAGGGGTCGGTAAAACATCACTTGCTCGTTCGATCGCCAGATCGCTGGGTCGGGAGTTTGTAAGAATATCTCTTGGCGGCGTACGTGATGAAGCCGAGATTCGTGGTCACCGACGCACCTATGTAGGGGCTATGCCTGGGCGTATCATCCAGGGGATGAAAACGGCAGGGTCACTTAATCCGGTATTCCTGCTGGACGAGATTGATAAGATGGCTTCAGATTTCCGCGGAGATCCTTCCGCAGCGTTACTTGAGGTACTTGATCCGGAACAAAATAATACGTTTAGTGATCATTTTGTAGAATTGCCGTTTGACTTATCCAACGTTATGTTTATAACAACTGCCAACACGGTACACAATATTCCGCGTCCATTGCTGGATCGGATGGAAATGCTCAACATCCCTGGTTATACGGAGCTGGAGAAGCAACAAATTGCGAAAAACTATTTGTTGCCCAAACAGAAGCAGGACCATGGTTTGCAAGAAGAGCAATTGGAAATCCCGGATGACGCGTTGTTGCGTGTAATTCGTGAATATACACGGGAGTCAGGTGTGCGTAATCTGGAACAGCAGATGGCTTCGTTGTGCCGGAAAGCTGCCAAGAACATCGTATCGGGTGTGGAAGGTCAGATTAACATCTCATCCGATGAGATCAAAGACTACCTTGGACCTGGCAAGTTCCGTTATGGAATGGCCGAACTGGAAGATCAGATTGGTACCGTAACGGGTCTGGCGTGGACTGAAGTGGGTGGAGATACCCTTATCATTGAAGTGACTGTTGTGCCTGGAACAGGTAAATTGACCCTCACAGGTAAACTGGGGGATGTCATGAAGGAATCTGCACAAGCCGCATTCAGTTACACCCGTTCCAAAGCTACACAGCTTGGAATTTCGCCTGACTTCCATGAGAAGAACGATATCCATATCCACGTTCCGGAAGGAGCGATTCCGAAGGATGGTCCATCTGCCGGAATTACGATGGCAACAGCGTTAATCTCAGCCTTGACGAACAAACATGTGTCCAAAGATATCGCGATGACTGGTGAAATAACACTGCGTGGACGTGTGCTGCCGATTGGTGGTCTGAAAGAGAAATCACTGGCAGCCCATCGTGCCGGCTATAAAAAAATATTATTGCCTAAGGATAACGAACGGGACCTGCGTGACATTCCAGACAGCATCAAGGCAGATGTGGAGTTTGTCCCTGTAGCCCATATGGATCAGGTATTACAGCATGCACTTGTTGAGCAGACAGGAATTCACCTGTAATCCACGTATCCGAAAGGTTCGTATGAAGAGTAGACCGTTCTGCGGAGGCTTCGGCGTCCGCTGGAACGGTTTTTTTGGTATGATAGAACAATCCATGGCATAATACCTTCAACAGGTGATGCATAGCACAGGCGTTCAAGAGAGGAAAGATACAATATGAAAGTAAATCAATCTGAATTTATTATCAGTGCCGTTCGGCCTGAACAATACCCCGAGGACGGTCTGCCAGAGATTGCTTTGGCGGGACGCTCCAATGTCGGGAAATCTTCCCTGATCAACCGTTTGATTAATCGTAAAAATCTGGCTCGGACGAGCTCTACCCCGGGTAAGACACAGCAACTGAACTACTATAAAATTAATCAGGATCTCTACTTTGTCGATTTCCCAGGGTATGGCTATGCCAAAGTTTCGAAAGAGCAGCGTTTTGCCTGGGGCAAAATGATGGAGAAATATTTGTTGGGACGCGAGGAATTGAAACTGGTCATGCAGATGGTGGATATGAGACATGAACCGTCCAAAGAGGACAAGATGATGAACGAATGGCTTCGTCATAATGGACTGCCTTTGGTTGTCGTAGCAACCAAGATGGACAAGATTCCAAAAACCCGCAGAGCCAAATATATCAAAGTCATTAAGGAATCACTGGGTCTTCGTTCCGGGGATCTGTTTGTACCTTTTTCATCCGAAGAGGGATTGGGGAAAGAAGAGTTATGGGACATCATTACCCGCCATGCCCGCATAGATAAGTATGCACCAGTGCTGGATGCAGAGGGTGCTTCTGATGAGGAAGAAACCAACGAAATTAACGGATAACCGAGATAGTATACCGTTTTAGTGCAGGAAAGTGAGCATGCTAAATGAATCTTTGATGAGATCCAGATTAATCCGGTTTTTTATGGGATTTCGGGAGAATTCATCATCTGGGTCTGGAGAAAAATAACGTTAGGGTAGTGTATAATGAGCATAGGTGCATATTGCCAACAGTACCAAAATTACCGGCCATGCCGGCCTGAAGAATTTTGAGATGACTGCTACATGTGCAGGAAGACAAAACAATCGGGAAAGAATTGAGGGATTTGTATGGCTCAGCGGTTAGCCACAGAGTATGTGAAGGCCACTATGAAATTGTCAGAACCCCAGATGCATCAGTTTTTGCGCATGACAGAAGACGGCAGGCTTCATCACCGGGTTAAGGTGTTGGACAATGGTTGTCAGGAGGTTGTGCTGGGGGATGTAAGTGGAGAAGAAGTGCATTTCCCTTTTGACCGCATAGAAGGGTTTTATATCTGTGAGTTATCTTGCCGCCTGGTGAATCTGCATCTGACCAACGTTGTCCGGAAGCTCTTTGTGACTTTTAAGGGTGACGGGGTCGTTCATCGGATCTATAAAGGGTTCACCATGACGTATGTGTATGCTCAAGGCACTGTCCGCAAAATTGTGGAGAAGACCGGGGAGAACACCCGAGTGATCTATGAATACAAAAATACGTTGCTTGAATTGCAACATCTGTTCCAGGCCAGAGATGTAGAACGCGAAATCAACCGTGTGTATGCCGAGATCGATTTACTGCTGGATACTAGAAAAGATGCGACTGCTGATCAGCTCCATCAGATTGATGAGACCCTTACTCGTCATCAAAAACGGTTGTTTGAGCTTGAAGCTTATTAACTTAAAATTGTATATTTATAAACGTATATGAATGTAATGAATTCCCTTGTATCTTCCGGGCATTGGCACTCGCCAATGTGGAGGTTCAGGGGGATTTTTTGATGTGAGATCGAATATTCCGAATTGAACATATTTATTTTACAATCTTCTGGAAAAGGGTTGATTTCACTCTGATTCAATGTTATTTTTAATCTCGTTGAAAACAATATAGGAACCAGGATTCACTCAGGACATTATTTGAAACACCAGAGATGAACAACCCGATTGAACGGGTTTATATAAAAAGTATATTGCATAACAATGTTCACATATCGGGATGGACACATAACCTCCCAAACTCTAATAGTCGTGGAATAATTCCATGGCTATTTGTTTTAATATGCGTATCGTTATGAATATTCATAATCGACACTTTTTAACGCATAACGGTGAACTTTGGTGAGACACTACAATAAATGACAGTGCATATGATGATGAACATGGTGATTTCATAAACATTTCATAAAAATGACCCGGTCACGGCTATGATGTGTGATATAATTAACCTTGTCAATCATAAATGGATAGACATATGCAGTAAGCACTTTGATTGGAAATTTATTAGGCAGGTGAACTTGCAATGCACATCGTTGTCGTTGGTTTGAATTATCGCACGGCGCCTGTAGAGGTTAGGGAACGATTCACATTTGCAGAAAAGGATTTGTCTGAAGCGCTGCAGCAGCTCAAGCTGACCAAGAGTGTATTGGAAGGTGTAATCGTAGCCACATGTAACCGTACCGAGTTGTATGTTGTGGTGGACCGTCTTCACATGTGTGGTTATTTTATTCGAACATTCATGGAACAATGGTTTAACGTACCACGGGAAGAATTTACGCAACACTTATATATATATGAAGATGATCAAGCCATGCGCCATTTGTTCCGCGTCATCTGCGGACTAGATTCCATGGTCATCGGTGAGACTCAGATTCTTGGACAGGTGAAACAGGCTTTTCTTAAAGCGCAGGAAGAGAAATCAACAGGTACCTGGTTTAACATGCTGTTCAAACAGGCAGTTACGCTGGGCAAACGGGCACATTCGGAGACTTCCATCGGGGAGAGCGCCGTATCTGTCAGTTATGCTGCTGTTGAACTCGGTAAGAGGATATTTGGCATGTTCACAGATAAGAAGGTGCTCATTCTGGGTGCCGGCAAGATGAGTGAACTAACCGTGAAACATCTCTATGCCAACGGGGCATCCGAAGTCATCGTGGCGAATCGTACGCTTGCAAGAGCTGAAGAATTGGCAGCCAAGTTCCGTGGGACACCTTGTACCATGGAACAGGCACTAGATCGACTTAATGAAGTTGATATTGTGATTAGTTCCACTGGAGCTGAACGTTATGTGATGGATGCAGCAGTGGTACGGGAGAGCATGAAGCGTCGTCAATCTCGTCCATTGTTCCTGATTGATATTGCGGTTCCACGCGATATTGATCCGGCGATTGGTGAATTATCCAACGTATTTCTCTATGACATTGATGATCTGGAAGGAATCGTGGAGAGCAACCTGGAGATGCGTAAGGTGGAAGCTGCCAAGATTGAGAGAATGATTGAGCTTGAGATGGAAGATTATTACCATTGGCTCAAAACGTTGGGTGTTCGTCCTGTTATTCGCGCTTTGCAGGAAAAAGGTGTCTCCATTCATGAAGAAACGATGGATAGCCTGTTTAATAAACTGCCTGAGCTCGATGAACATCAACGTAAAGTCATTCGTCGTTTGACCAAGAGCATTGTGAACCAAATGACGACAGATCCGATTAATCGGATTAAGGAAATGGCAGGCACGAAGCAAGGTGATGAAGCTCTGCGCATGTTTACTCAGATTTTCGCTCTGGAAGATTCAGTAGAGATGGCCGCTGAAAAAGTGAGTCAGAGTGATGCCACAGCTCTGGCGAAACCAGCCGCTCACCTTAACGAAAACCGGCAAGACCCCGTGCCGGCTTATGCTCCGGCAGGCGTATAAGGCGGGTGGGCAGCTTGACCCTTGCTGAACAAGTTTATGAAGCTCTAATCTATATGTATGCCCTGAGCCTACTGTTCTATTTCTCGGACTGCATTCGACGCAATGCGGGGGCGAAGCGGACAGGCACAGGGTTTCTTGTCGTTGTTTGGGGATTGCAGGTAACGCATGTCATATTGCGCATGTGGACTGAAGGCCATTTCCCCATCTATACCACCTTTGACTTTTTGTTTATATTTTCATTCAGTATTGTGCTGATGTCTCTTGTCATGACTCGCATCCAGCGTTCCGAATTTGTGATTTTGTTGCTGAATGTTGTAGGTTTTTCCGTTACGGTATTAAACCGACTGTGGTTTACGGCCGGAGAGATATCACTGCATAACTGGCAAACGGTACATGGATTACTCATTATGCATATTACCTTGGCGAATCTTGGTTTTGCGGCGTTAACCGTTGCTACGGTGTTTGCCATGTTATATCTGTTCCTGCACCGTAAGTTGAAGAAAAAAAAGTGGAATGATACGATGCGACGGATGCCAAGCCTGGAAGTGATCGGCAAATACATGGATGGTGCTAATTTCATAGGTACACCGCTCCTTGGTGTTTCTGTGATGCTTGCGGTATTGTCCATCGTAGCGGAAACACGCTGGGTCCTGCTCTTGGATCTCAAAGTTATTGCGACAGGTCTTGCCATTGCCATCTATGTGGGTTACTTCGTATCCAAGAGAAGGAAACAGTTCTCTACAATTATCATGGCAAGATGGACACTGATCGGGTACGGATTTGTCATTATAAGTTTTTTATCCAATGCGTATTCAGCGTTTCATCGTTGGACGGGAGAGTGAAGGGGATGGACCGTTACACGCCGATATTTGTGAATACTTCAGGCAAGAAATGCTGCGTGGTTGGTGGTGGACGTGTTGCCGAACGTAAAATTAAGGGATTGCTGCATGCTGAGGCACAGATTACGGTCATTAGTCCGGAGCTTACTCCCGTATTAAAACAACTGCATCATGAATCCCGAATTCAATGGATAGACCGGTCCTACCGCAATGGAGATTTGCGGGGGGCCTTTCTCGTATATGCAGCGACTGACCGTTCAGAGGTCAATTCAACTGTGGTTCGGGATGCTGAGGCTGCGGGCATACTGGTGAATGACGCAATGTCTTCGGAGCACAGCAGCTTTATTACGCCAAGCGTGGTAAGGCGCGGGAGATTAAGCATAGCGATATCCACAGCAGGAGCGGGACCAGCAGCAGCTGCGGAGATACGTGCCACACTCGAACGACAGTTCGGTGATGAGTATGAGATGTACCTTGAGTTTTTGCACCAGATGAGGACCGAGGTGAAGTCACGCGTATCTTCTTCAAGTCTCAGGAGTACGTTGCTTCGGCAATTAACTGAAATGCACATATTAGAAGATATTCGTACAGGCCATTTTCGGTGGTGGACCGAAGAAGAAATCGGGGATTGGATATCCCGTAATCAGGAGGAAGTGTAGATATGCGTACAATTAAAGTTGGAAGTAGACAGAGCGCGCTTGCGCTAACCCAGACAGGCCATGTCATTCAGGATTTACGCGATATTTGTGAGCGGGAAGGATTAGCTTTTGACTTTGAAGTACATAAGATTGTTACCAAGGGAGATCTCATTCTGGATGTAACGTTGTCAAAAGTGGGAGGCAAAGGATTGTTTGTCAAAGAGATTGAACAGGCGATGCTTGATCGTACGATTGATATGGCTGTGCATAGCATGAAGGATATGCCCTCCGAGTTACCCGAAGGATTAATCAATGGTGCTATTCCCCGTCGTGCAGATCCACGGGATGCGCTGATCTCCAATGGTGGACTTACTCTGGATCAACTGCCAGAAGGAGCTAGAGTCGGAACAAGCAGTCTGCGCCGGTCGAGTCAATTAAAGGCCTATCGTCCAGATTTGCAATTGGAATCGATTCGCGGCAATATTGATTCCCGTCTGCGGAAGCTGGAGACCGAAGGATTCGATGCGATTATTCTGGCAGCTGCAGGATTGTACCGTATGGGCTGGGAAGATCGAATCACAGAGTACTTGACGGAAACAGCTTGCCTTCCTGCTGTGGGCCAGGGCGCACTTGGTATCGAATGTCGTGAAGACGATGAGGAACTGTTGCACTTGCTGCAGCTGTATAACGATCCCGAGACAGCATTTCCTGTACAGGCGGAACGCCGTTTTCTCAGTGTATTGAATGGGGGCTGTCAGGTTCCGATCGGTGCTCATGCGGTGTGGGTGCCTCAGCAAGATGCAGATTCCCTGAATGGTGAAAACACGTTACAATTAACAGGTATGGTCGGCACGCCGGATGGTGGACTGATTCTTAAGGAAGCTATGATCGGCAAGGACCCGGTTCGTCTGGGAGAAGAAGTGGCTTGGAGATTGATCGAACGGGGAGCAGAGCAGATACTGGCAGAAGTTAGGGGATGAAGACATGGTGGGAAAGGTCTTTTTGGTAGGTGCAGGTCCTGGGGATGCAAAGCTGATTACGGTAAAAGGGTGGGAATCCATCGGGAAAGCCGATGCTGTAGTCTATGATCGTTTGGCAAGTCCGAGATTGTTGAAACAAATGAAACCCGGCGCAGTCAAGATTTACGTGGGCAAGCGCCCGGATCGGCACACGATGAAACAGGAAGAGATCAATCAACTGTTGGTTGATCTGGCGCTTGAAGGCAAGGTTGTGGTTCGGCTTAAGGGCGGCGATCCAACTATCTTTGGACGTGTGGGCGAAGAGGCGGGTTTGCTGCACAAAAACGGAATTCCCTTTGAGATTGTACCTGGGGTTACCGCTGCAATAAGTGTACCTGCGTATGCCGGAATTCCTGTGACTCACCGTGACTATGCATCTTCCATCTCTATTATTACGGGGCACGAGAGTCCGGACAAGCTTGATCGCAGTATCCATTGGGATAAAGTGACGAACGCAACGGGCACACTTGTATTTATGATGGGGGTTGCCAAAATTGGATATATCAGCGAACAATTGATTCGTCATGGTCGTCCAGCGCAAACACCGGTAGCTCTGATTCGTTGGGGAACACGAGCGGAACAGGATACCCTTACAGGTACCCTTGAGGATATAGAAGCGAAAGTGATCGCAGCCAATTTCCAACCACCAGCTGTTATTGTGGTGGGGGATGTTGTCAATCAAAGGGAACAATTGAAATGGGCAGAAGCGCTGCCGCTGTTTGGCAAACGAATTCTGGTAACCCGTGCTCGCAGTCAGGCGAGTGAACTGGTGAATCGCATTGAGGAACTCGGCGGCGAACCGTATGAGTTTCCGGTCATTGAGACGGTCATGCCGTCCAGTGAATCTGCCAAGCAAAGTGTCAAAGACGCCTTCAGTGCTTTAAATACCTATGACTGGGTGTTTTTCACAAGTGTGAACGGCGTGGAGTTTTTCTTCCGCCATCTGGAACAGGAAGGCAAGGATATTCGCTCGATTCATCAAGCGAGAATTGCTGCCGTAGGACCTTCCACAGCAGACGCTTTGCGCAAACATGGCATCGTAGCTGAAGTTGTCAAAGGTCCTTTTCAGGCCGAAGGCATGCTTGAGGCATTTGAAAGCGAACTGAAGGAAGGTCAGAGAGTATTGCTTCCCCACGGTGATCTTGCACGTACATGGTTACGTGATCAGTTGAGAGAACGAGGAATTCAGGTCACCGAAGCCATCACCTACGATACGATCCTCGCTGGTGAGGATGATGATGAACTGCTCAAGCTGCTTGAAGAAGGTGGTATTCATGCGGTGACCTTTACAAGTTCTTCGACGGTTACCAACTTCATGAGTATGTTGAAACGTATGGGATTGCAAGATCCACTGCCTTTATTGAAAGATGTGGAGGTTGCGTGTATCGGACCTGTTACAGCGAAGACGGCAGAAGCCGCTGGACTAAAGGTTACACTGATGGCAGAGGAAGCAACGATGGATAGTTTGATCACAGTGCTGTGCGACTGGAAACGGACAGGCACCAAAGAAGGCGCTCTTCGAAATTAATACACATGGGAATCAATTTCATAATACCTTTAGCTGCTTCAATCAAGGCTAGATATAGATCAAAACGGTTCAATTTGTCTATATTTAGTTACGAAATCCATTTTTAGCGAGTTATGAAATTGATCCATGTAATCATGTTAACATATGAAGCGTGCTGAATTCGATAGGATACCAGCGCGCTTCCCTTTTTGCTCTATTTAACTTTTTTCAAGGAGGTTTTACTCGTATGAGTTTTCCAATTGTACGGCATCGCCGTTTACGCCAATCCACAGGTATTCGCAATATGGTCAGAGAGACCCATCTAACCGTGGACGACTTTATTCAACCGATCTATGTGACGTATGGAGAAAATGTAAAATCCGAAATTAAATCCATGCCTGGCGTATTCCGGTTCTCGCTGGATCGCCTTCAGGAGGAAGTAACGGAAATTGCGGAGCTGGGAATTCCAGCCGTGTTATTGTTCGGTATTCCGGAGACTAAGGACAGTCTGGGTTCATCTGGTTTTGCTGAAGATGGCATTGTGCAAGAAGCGACGAGATTGATCAAATCCTGGTACCCGGAATTGCTGGTTGTTGCGGATACTTGTCTGTGTGAATTCACGGATCACGGTCACTGCGGTATGGTACACACCGTGGAGATTGACGGCCACATCTGCGGAGATGTATTAAATGATGAATCACTGGATCTACTCGTGCAAACGGCAGTGTCTCAAGCCAAAGCAGGAGCGGACATTATTGCACCATCCAACATGATGGATGGATTTGTACAAGCGATCCGCGCGGGGCTGGATGAGAATGGATTCAGTCATATTCCGATTATGTCTTACTCTGTTAAATATGCATCCGCATTCTATGGTCCATTCCGTGAAGCTGCGGATTCCACACCACAATTCGGGGACCGCAAGTCGTATCAGATGGACCCGGCGAACGCGCGTGAAGCCTTGCGGGAAGCAGAGACGGATGTGCTCGAAGGAGCAGATATGCTAATGGTTAAACCTTCGCTGTCCTATCTTGATGTCATGCGTACGATTAAGGATCAATTTGATCTTCCGCTTGTTGCCTATAATGTAAGTGGCGAGTATGCCATGGTGAAGGCGGCGGCGATTCAAGGCTGGATCGATGAGAAAAAAGTTGCCATGGAAATCCTGCTCAGCATGAAACGCGCAGGTGCAGATATGATCATTACCTACTACGGAAAAGACGCTTCACGCTGGTTGGCTGAGAAATAAAATAAATTACATTAAGGAGGATATTCATGACTGCACAACAAGGTAATCGTCGCAATGATGAGCGCTCACGCAGCGCGTTTGAGGAAGCGAAGCAGTACATACCCGGGGGTGTGAACAGCCCTGTACGCGCATTCAAATCGGTGGGACTTACTCCGATCTATGCAGAACGCGGCGAAGGGTCCAAAATCTACGATATTGATGGCAATGTTTTTATTGACTATGTGGGATCGTGGGGCCCCCTCATTATGGGACATGCACACCCTGACGTTGTAGAAGCTTTGCGTGAGACAGCCCTCAAAGGAACAAGCTTTGGTGCGCCTACCTTGCTGGAGACCGAGATGGCAAAACTGGTCTGTGAGCGTGTACCTTCTATCGATATCGTGCGGATGGTTAATTCCGGTACGGAAGCAACCATGAGTGCCATTCGACTGGCACGCGGGGTAACCGGACGCAGTAAAATTCTGAAGTTTGAAGGATCATATCATGGACATGCAGACAGCTTGCTGATCAAGGCGGGTTCAGGTGTTGCAACACTGGGTCTACCGGATAGTCCAGGTGTACCTGAAGGTGTAGCTGTGAATACAATTACGGTACCTTATAACGATCTGGAGTCCGTGAGACTTGCTTTTGAACGTTATGGTGAAGAACTGGCCGCTGTTATTGTGGAACCTGTGGCAGGTAACATGGGGGTTGTACCTCCGGCTTCCGGTTTCCTTGAAGGCCTGCGCAGTTTGACGACGCAATATGGCAGCCTGCTTATTTTTGACGAAGTCATGACCGGTTTCCGAGTCGGGTTGAACTGTGCTCAGGGACGGTATGGGGTTACACCTGACCTGACTTGTCTGGGTAAAGTTATCGGTGGCGGACTCCCCGTTGGTGCTTATGGCGGTCGTCGGGATCTGATGGAACAGATTGCTCCTACGGGACCGATCTATCAGGCAGGTACATTGAGCGGCAATCCGCTGGCTATGGCAGCAGGATATACCACGCTCAAATTGTTAACACCAGAGGTCTATGACCGTCTGGAGACATTGTCTGCACGTCTGCAAGCCGGATTCGAGAAAAATGCAGCTGAGACGGGTGTGGCGGTAACCATTAACCGTGTTGGCTCCATGGTTTGTCCGTTCTTCAGTGCCGTTCCGGTAACCAACTATGATCTTGCCAAAGCAAGCAATCTGGATCAATTTCGTCGTTATTTTGCGGCCATGATTGATCAAGGTGTGAGTGTTGCGCCTTCGCAATACGAAGGCATGTTTGTCTCTGGTGTGCACACGGAGCAGGATATTGACGATACGATCGAAGCGAATCGTAAAGCTCTTCAATCGCTATGACCATCAAAAGTTGGAAACGCCGCGGGGAATGGCTTGAGCTGATGCCAGGGAAAGCCGTAACAGGCAGTTCGGACAAACCGATGGCTGCAGAGCAATGGCTATTGTCTGAACTGCAGTTTCCGGAGAAACTGCTCCGTCAGCTGAAAGCAAACCGAGGAATACAACTTGCAGGGGACCGGCTTCGGCTGGCCCTTTTTGCGTCCCAGCCAATCGATGTTGAGCCACGCTGGGCTGATGTGGATGTATTGTATGAGGATGATTTTTGTCTGGTTATGCACAAACCGGCAGGCATGAAACTGCATCCAGATGGAAGCCGTGCTGATCAGGCGATCACGCTGGATCATGTGGTTGCCTCTTATTATGAAATGAACGGAATACAGGCGAGCGTACGCCATGTTCATCGACTGGATGAGGATACAACAGGACCTGTCCTATATGCCAAAAATGCTTTTGCCCTCGCCAAACTGGATGAAGCGATGCGTCGCAAAGAGATTGGTCGCCATTATGTAGCCATTGCAGGTGGACAAATCCCCCTTGAACTCCACAAAATTGATGCTCCAATTGGCAAGGATAGACATCACAAGCAGCGCAGACGTGTCTCGGAAGGTGGACAGGAAGCTGTTACTCATGTGGAGATCGTCGAAGTGTGGGAACGAGCAACCCTTGTACGATTAAAGCTGGATACAGGACGAACACACCAAATTCGTGTACACCTGAGTTACGCGGGACATCCGCTTATTGGTGATGCGTTGTATGGAGGTAGAGCGGATGCCATTGGTAGGCAGGCGCTTCACGGAGAGATGCTTAAGTTTAGTCATCCTTTAACCGCAGCGATGATTGAAGTGAACGACCCTTGGCCATCCGACTTCACACAATTGGCAGAGCGTGAAAGGGTGTATTAATAAATGATATAAAGCGAACTTTAATAGTTACACGAGAACGAGGATAACAGTGATCGGAAGGTTATTCTGTCATCGAAGTGGCTAGGTGCAACATTCTCTATTTCGCTTTATATAGCAAGGTTTTTCAAAAGGTGGCATGCTCCCCTCATTCAAGGCATATAGATGGGGTAACGAAGGATTTGGACCATGGATCAGTCCCATGAGAAGGATCATGGTGAACATATGCCGAAAGGAGGACGCCACCTTTGTTGAATCAACCTTATGGTTTGCGGTTCGATATTTATGAGCGCGTTCATTTGTCTGAGGGAGTTCCTGCGATTGAGGAATTGGAGGAGATTGAACTATACCCGCGCATTCAAGTCATAGGGCAGGATGATCATGCCACATTAAGAGGACATCTTTTGCTTACAGGTGCGTACAGAGGAGAAAATGAGGCTTCAGAGGAGCTCAAACATTTCATTCCCGTGGAGATCACTGTGCCGCTGAACCGGGTCAGATCGATTGAGGATATTTCCATCGAGATCGAAAATTTTGACGTGGATCTGTTATCCAATCGCAGTCTGAACATTACAGGCGTATTGTCGCTGCGAGGCATCGAGGGCTTTCCTGTTGAAGAGCCACAAGTGTGGTCAGCAGATGAGTTTACAGTTGTTCATTCACCTGAGGCTCAGCAATCCAACCGTTCCGATGAAGAAGCACAGACAGGCAGCGACCCCAACATATTTGCACAAGAGTACCTGCTCCAGCGGAGTGAGGAAGAGAGACTTGCGAATGCAGCAGAACTTGCATATGGTGCTCCGGAATTCGCTGACCTGCAGGAATATGCGGATTCGTCATCGGCCGAGCCACTTCAATCTGAGGAGTTAAGTGCGGAGTACGCTAACGAAAACAGACAACCTGATGCAAACGAAGATCCCGCATCTCTGACAGCGAATGGAGATGAATTGGCATCTCATGAGCATTACAGCGAACCTTCTCCGATCTCGTCATTTATGGCTGAGACCGCAGATCGGTTAGCTTCTTACCCCGAGTCGGAACCATTGCTGCCTCTGGAAGATGAGTCTTCGGGTTGGTCCGAGCCTTCCGTTGATGCATTGCCTGCGAACTCGAGAAGTGCAGATCAAGCAGTCTCAGAGCCTAGTGCCGAATCCTCTAATCAGGTGTCAGCACCAGATGTACCGGACGCACCAGAGGTATGGCACTTCGAATCAGCGAGATCTGTACCTCAGCAGGAGAATCAGGCAGTTGCCGATGTCGCGGGCGAATCACAGGCGGAGAACTGGCAAGGTGTATTTGCTTCGTCCGAACCAGGCAACGCTGAGGAAGACCGACCGTCTTTTGAAGCGACTGGGGTAGACGAGTTCGTACAGAACGAAGCATTTGTTCCTGAACCTGTGGCTGAGACGGAAGACAAGCCGGAGCTGAAGGTTGCTTTTGGCAGCAAAAAAGAATCCGCACCACGGCAAGAAGAGGGCGTAGGTATCTCTTCCTTGCTATCCTCCGGCAGAGCGGCACGCGATGCTGAAGTGGAGCGAGGCGATGAGGTTCCTGCGGGTGTGGCACAGGAAGAAACGTATCCAGCTGATGATGTGGAATGGAAGAACCTGTTCCTGGGAACGATCGTGGATCAGACCCCATTCCGCAAAGTGAAACTGTGCATTGTTCAGCGAGAAGATACACTGGATGCCATTGCAGATCGATATCAATTGAGCACGAGGGAACTTCAGTTGTATAACCGATTATCTGAGCAGGTTGTGGAAGAAGGTCAGATATTGTACATCCCTTAATCCGTAGTTAAAGCCTTCGTTACGGCCCGTGATCCCCTTGAGGATTACGGGTTTTTGCATGATTCGCCCTAAACCTGCATTCCAGCGCTCTTTTTCCGCTGTTGTCAGGTTGACTATCGCGCACGAGCAGGGTATGATGTGTGTAGGTTTTTTGAAGAACAACGTGGAACGGGAGTAGTAGACAGTATGACCTTTCAGAGAGTGGAATTGCAGCGCTGTGAGATTCCGCAGGAACCAACTGATCGAAGTCGCCCGGGAGTTGCCTGTTTGAATACAAGGGATGAATGAGATTATCGTCATTTATTTCTGAGGTAGGATAGGCCGGTAGCAGCCGTTATCTGCTTGAAGTGTCACGTCATGTACAGAGGGTGAAGTCTATCTTGCTGTCGGCGTGAAACAAAGGTGGTACCGCGAAAGCTAACCTTTCGTCCTTTGATGGATGAAAGGTTTTTTTTGTTTTTTTTGGCGAAGATGATGAAGTAACGGAGGAATGACACATGTCTGAGGAAAAAAAATCAGCTGCAACAGAAATGCCGACCACTTACGATCCTAAGGCGGCAGAGGACAAATGGTACTCCACCTGGATGGAGCGTGGATATTTCAAAGCCGGTCAACGTAAAGATGCCGAGCCGTATACGATTGTAATTCCACCCCCAAATGTGACCGGGATGCTGCACATTGGGCATGCGCTTGATTTTACACTCCAGGATATTCTGATCCGTACGAAACGGATGCAGGGTTATGATGCACTGTGGCTTCCGGGTTCCGACCATGCGGGCATTGCTACCCAGACCAAAGTGGAGCAGAAGCTGCGTGAAGAAGGTCTGACTCGTTATGATCTGGGACGCGAGAAGTTTCTGGAGAAAGTATGGGACTGGAAAGATCAATATGCCACGACCATTCGTCAGCAATGGGGCAAAATGGGATTGTCGCTTGATTACTCACGTGAACGTTTTACGCTGGATGAAGGTCTGTCCCAAGCGGTTCGTAAAGTATTTGTTCAACTGTATGAAAAAGGCCTTATTTACCGAGGCAAACGCATCATTAACTGGGATCCGGTGAACCGGACAGCTCTGTCCGACATTGAGGTTGAATATAAAGAGGTTCAGGGTCACTTGTACCATCTGCGTTACCCGCTCAAAGACGGAAGTGGCTACGTTACAGTGGCAACAACGCGTCCTGAAACGATGCTGGGTGATACCGCGGTTGCTGTTCATCCGAAGGATGAGCGTTATGCAGATATGATTGGTAAAGTACTTGTACTGCCTATCATCGGACGCGAAATTCCAATTATTGCTGATGATTATGTGGATAAAGAGTTCGGAAGTGGTGCAGTTAAAATCACGCCTGCGCATGATCCAAATGACTTTGAAGTAGGTCTTCGTCATGATCTGCCTCAAATTACGGTAATGGATGAGAGCGGCACAATGAATGCTGAGGCTGGCAAGTATCAGGGACTGGATCGTAGTGACTGCCGCAAGCAGATTGTTGCTGACATGAAAGAACAGGGCGTATTGATCAATATCGAGGATCACACGCATCAGGTTGGACACAGTGAGCGTACCGGAGCTGTTGTTGAGCCGTATCTGTCTACACAGTGGTTCGTTGAGATGAAGCCACTTGCAGAGAGAGCGATTAAGAAACAACAGAGCGGCGAAGGGGTTAATTTCGTTCCAGATCGTTTTGAGAAAACCTATCTGAACTGGATCGAGAACGTTCGTGACTGGTGTATTTCCCGTCAACTGTGGTGGGGACATCGTATTCCTGCCTGGTATGATGAAGAAACGGGTGAAATCATCGTATCTGCTGAAGATCCGACGACGCTGCCAGAGAATGCTGGACGCAAGCTCAGACAGGACGAAGACGTACTCGATACTTGGTTTAGCTCCGGCTTATGGCCGTTCTCCACACTGGGCTGGCCGGAAGATACGGAAGATCTGCAACGTTATTATCCGACAAGTGTACTTGTGACAGGGTATGACATCATATATTTCTGGGTTGCACGTATGATCTTCACTGCATTGGAATTCACCGATGAGATTCCGTTCAAGGATGTTCTGATGCATGGTCTTGTTCGTGACGCAGATGGACGCAAAATGTCCAAATCATTAGGCAACGGTGTAGATCCGTTAGATGTGATTGAGAAATACGGCGCAGATGCGATGCGTTACATGATCTCAACCAGCAGCACGCCAGGTCAGGATCTGCGTTTCCGTTGGGAACGGGTGGAGCAGGCTCGTAACTTTGCCAACAAGATCTGGAATGCTTCGCGCTTTGCATTGATGAATCTGGAAGGATTCACCTATGAAGAACGTGACATTAGCGGAGAGCTTGGTACAGCGGATTATTGGATTTTGCACCGTCTGAACGAAACTTCCCGCGATATTACGCGTCTAATCGAAGCGTATGAATTTGGGGAAACGGGTCGTGTGCTGTATAACTTTATCTGGGATGACCTGTGTGACTGGTACATTGAGTTTGCGAAACTGTCCTTCTACGGAGAAGATCCGATTGCCAAGAAGAAAACACAATCCGTGCTGGCTTATGTACTGGATCAGACGATGCGCCTGATTCATCCGTTCATGCCATACATCTCTGAAGAGATCTGGCAGCATCTGCCACATGAAGGTGAGACGATTACGTTGGCATCTTGGCCGGTATACGATACTGCTCTTGAGAACCCAGAGGCTGTTGCCGAGATGAACCTGCTCATGGATACCATTCGTGCGGTTCGGAACATTCGTGCAGAAGTGAACGTGCCGATGAGTAAAAAGATCGAATTGATGGTCAAAGCAAACAGTGCTGAGACGTCCAGCATCATTGAACGTAACAGCCATTACATCAAACGTTTCTGTAATACGTCCGAGTTCGATAGTGGGCTGGATCTAAGTTCACCGGATAAGGCAATGACTGCGATCATTACGGGGGCAGAACTATACTTGCCGCTCGCAGGTCTTATTGATATCGAGCAGGAAGTGGCTCGTTTGGAGAAAGAGTTGGAGAACCTTGAGGGCGAAGTTCTCCGTGTAGAGAAAAAGCTGGCGAACGAAGGCTTTGTTGCCAAAGCTCCTGCCAAAGTTATTGAGGAAGAGCGCGCCAAGCAAGCAGATTATTCCGATAAACGGGATAAAGTGATTGCACGAATCAAGGAACTTAAAGGTTAATATATGTGGGTCGGATGGAGAGCCATTATGCCATCCGGCCGCTTTTTTCACTCAAACTCGGGACCGAAGGTGAATCAGATGACGGAATTAGACGGGACAGATGCAGCAGCTCTTTTACTTACGTATAACGAGGCCGTGGACTGGATCAATGGCCTTATTCCTTTTGGCATCCGACCTGGATTGGAACGAATCGAGAGTCTGATGTCCATGTTAGGCAATCCACACCAACGTCTCAAATTTATTCATGTCGCGGGAACGAACGGCAAAGGTTCGACTTGCGCTTTTTTGACGTCAGTGCTTCTTCAGGCTGGATATGATGTGGGTACCTTTACGTCGCCTTATATCACCAAGTTTACAAACCGTTTTCAATACAACGGTGAGGATATTCCTGAAGGAATTCTGCTTAAGCTCTCGAACCGATTACGTCCACTGGTCAGGGAAATGGCCTCCACTCCGCTTGGATCACCCACCATGTTTGAGGTGTCCACGGCTCTCGCGCTTCTGTACTATGCAGAGGAGTGTTACCCTGACGTTGTGGTATGGGAGACGGGGCTAGGGGGAAGGATGGACGTAACGAATATTGTCGCACCTGTTGTGTCCGTCATCACCAACATTGGTATGGATCATACGGATGTGCTTGGAGATACGATTGAGCAGATTGCTGGAGAAAAGGCAGGTATTATCAAGCCGGGAGTACCCGTTGTGACTTGCGCGACTCAACCCGAAGCTGTGAAGGTGATTCAGGAGAAAGCACAGCAGCTTCAATCAAGCGTGTATTTGGCTGGAGATCAATTCTCTTATCATAGACTGGACAGCAATGAGAACGGACAATCTTTTCATTTTACAGGCCCGTTCCGTGATCTGGACGTTCGCATACGTATGCAGGGCTCACATCAATGTGACAATGCAGCGGCCGCACTTATGGTGCTAGAGTTGCTTAGACAATACATGGCATTTATGCTGGATGATAACGATATTGCACTTGGACTGGAGAATGCTTTCTGGGCAGGAAGATTCGAAAAAGTCGTCGATGAACCCCGAATTGTGCTCGATGGAGCACATAATCCGGAAGGGGCAGAGTCACTGGCCAAGAGCATTATAGATGTCTATCCGCACAACAAGTTAATTTTGATGATGGGTATGTTGGCAAATAAGCATCACGAAGCGTATTTGCAGCATATACTGCCACTAGTGGATACGCTGATCCTGACCGAGCCAGATTTCCGACGCAAAATGGATGCAGCCGAATTGCTGCAGATTGTCGAACGGGTACGTCCCGCCATTGCGAAGCAGGAACTGGAAATCATCGTCGAGCCCGAATGGGCAAAGGCACTTGATCTATTGAAGTCACGGACGGAAGCGGAAGATCTGGGGGTGGTCTCCGGCACACTGTACCTGATTGCGGATGTGCGGGCAGCCCTTTTGCATCAAACCGATTCTGAAAAAGGTTGGTGAAAGTTTTGTTAAATACATCGGAACACGTTCATTTTATAGGGATTGGCGGATATGGCATGAGTGCCATCGCAAGAGTTATGTTGGAAATGGGATACACCGTTACCGGATCGGATGTCGCTTCACAGGAGTTGACCGAGAAGTTGGCAGCCAAGGGAGCGAAAATATATATCGGACATACGGCAGAGCACGTCACTGGAGCAGATCTTGTTGTCTACTCTACGGCAGCGCCTGCTGATAATGTGGAACGGGTAGCAGCTGCAGAGCTGAACATTCCGATTCTGCATCGTTCCCAGATGCTTGCACGTTTGTTGAACGAACGTAAAGGTGTGGCTGTTGCTGGAGCTCACGGTAAAACAACCACTTCATCCATGATTGCACTTGTTATGGATAAATGTGATACGGACCCGACATATATCATTGGCGGAGAAATCATGAATGTGGGCACCAACGCCAAGGCAGGCCAGGGCGACTGGGTAGTCGCTGAAGCGGACGAGAGCGATGGTTCGTTTTTGCAGTACCATCCATGGCTCGGTATTGTAACCAATATTGAGGCAGATCATCTGGAGAATTACAACAGTGATTTTGAGGAGCTCAAAAGGGCTTATGTGCAGTTCCTGAGCCAGATTCGTCCGGAAGGAACAGCGATTGTGTGTTCTGACGACGAGAATGTTCAAGCGATTTTGCCAGAACTCAAGTCACGGATTACAACCTATGGTATTGATCGTGCTGCAGATTATACGGCAACGGATATTGTACTGGGCGATCGCCGTATCTCCTTTACGATGAATCATCAGGGTGCTGCTATGGGCACGGTGGAATTATCAGTGCCGGGTAAGCATAACGTTTATAATGCGATGGCTACTGTGATTACCTGTCTGGAAGCAGGCATTCCATTTGAGAAGATTGTGGCAGCTATCATCCAGTTCCACGGAGCCAAACGTAGATTCCAGGTATTGGGCGAGGCGAATGATATGCTCATCATCGATGATTATGCTCATCACCCGACTGAGATTGAAGCTACTATTAGTGCCGCCAAAGCAACGGGCAAACGTATTATTGCGGTATTCCAGCCACAGCGTTATACGCGTACGTTCTTCCTGCTGGATGCGTTCAGTCGTGCTTTTGCGGAAGCGGATGAGGTGCTTATTACGGATATCTATTCTCCTGCGGGCGAAAAACAGATCGAAGGGGTAACCTCAGCCAGACTGGTTGAACTGATCGTTCAAAACAGTAATGCTTCTGCACGTTACCTCCCTACAAAAGAAGAAGTTGTAGCTGATCTGCAGCATCGTTTGCAGCCAGGGGATCTTGTGATTACGATGGGTGCAGGTGATATTTGGAAAGTCGGCGATACACTTGCCAAAGGTTTGAAATAAATTAATTGAGAAAACGCCTGTCTTCGATACGAAGCAGGCGTTTTTTTGCGTTATATGGAATGTATTCTGCCTTCTCTGCATATAGCTGATATAAATGGGACAAAGGAGAGGGTACGGGTGAGCAATGCTAGAATGACGTTTCGCTTCGGGGATCATGAGTCGGACAAGCCTGAAAACAAGAGGATATCCGCGTCCAGTCCATTGGTGACGTTAAGTGAAGAATTACCGCGTAATCAACCGCTAACGCCTAAGCAGATGGATACAACCCCATCATGGACGCCTGAGGATATCCCCGGAGACTGGGGAGAGACGGTGCCGACAAGCTCTACTGTACCTGAACCTGACGAGCGGGTGAGTCATAATTCGAACTTGAACTTGGATGAGGCCCATTATTTTGGGAACCGTTCCGGTTACGGTTATGTTAATCACACCGATAATCCGGAGGAAGAGCGTCGTGATCTGTCCAATACACATGATGATCAAGGCCATGATTGGCTTGCAGATTCAGAGAACTATTCCTATAAGCGCAATCGCCCCCCAAGGGGATGGAAAATGATTGGTTCTGTCACTGGGGCACTTGTTACCGGAGCGCTTTTCGGCATGGTTATTCTTTCATTTTTTAATAAAGAAGGAGCCGTCAAGCCAGGTGATCTTCTTCCCGTCAATCAGGCAGTTTCAACTGTGACGGGTCAGGAGGGGGCTGCAGGTACAGAACAGCAGGTTCAGACAGCGGCGACTGGCAGCACGTATTATGCACTTCAATACGGCGTGTTCAGTTCTCCTGAACGAGCTGAGCAGGCCAAGCTTGAGCTGGCTCAGGCAGGTATAGCCGCAGGTTCTGATCCTGAAGATGGCAATCGAGTATATGCAGGCATTTCGGCTGATCGTGAAGAGGCCAAACTGCTTAGCTCCAGGCTAAAAGCCCAGGGAGTTGAACTGTACGTCAGGGAGATCGTGAACCCTGAGATCAATCCGGTTATATTCGGTGGCAAGCAAGAGGATGTGCAGCTTTTCTTCACGAACAGTTCTGCACTGGTTGAACAATTATCTACCTTGTCCATTCAGCAGCTGGGACAGTCTGCTCCGGCAGCAGTCTCTACAGAAACGATGACCGCGATTCAAAATAAGCACCAGTCATGGATGACGGGATTGAATAGTCTTACACCCGGCCTGACCGCAGATGTACAACCTATTATTGGTGGAATGGAGAAATCAATGAATAGTGCAATTACGGCTATCGCAGAGTACAACAAAAACCCGGATGATGTGCACATGTGGTCCGTGCAGTCCGATCTGATGGAATATGTACTGCAGCAGAAAAAATGGCTGGAAGCGATTAAGCAGTAACATGCTCTTTCCCATAACAACGCTTGGAAATACCCATCCGGCAAGGAACTGGAAATAGTTCCCCTTGCCGGATTTGTGTTTGTATTGACGTACAAAACCCCGTATAATAATGTGGGTGTCAAAAAATGGCGAGGGAAGATTACCGATGAAAAAAAACTTCGGCATGTTATTGCTGTTTCTGCTGCTCGGCTGGATGGCCGGAGCGTGGATCGCCAAGGCACTGCAGCCTGTTAAGGCAGTAGCCTTTCTTACAAAAGCCACGACCATACGTTGGTCGCCGCAGGCTGATCTGGATATTATCAGTTATGATATTTCACTTCAATTTCAAATGAGCCTTCTGAGTCTGATCGGTATGATTGCCGCTGTGTGGCTGTATCGCAGACTGTAGGAGAATGACGAGTTATGACGAAAAAAATTAAACCAGTGACATCTATTATCGTGATCCGGACAGGATGTTGCCGTGGCATAAGGAGCCGTTCATTTTGGATAACACTCAACAGCGCCCTATTATTCTGGCCTCCACATCGCCTCGGCGCAAAGAACTGATCGCATCACTCCACCTAGCGTTTGATGTAATACCAAGTCATGCCAATGAAGATACACCACCAGAGTGGACACCTGAACAGACGGTACAGGAGCTTGCATTGCGCAAGGCGCTTGCCGTGTATCGCGGGCTTGAAGGCCGCGAGCAGGAAGCCATTATTGTTGGTAGTGACACCGTTGTTGTTCTGGATGGTGAGATTCTAGGCAAACCCTTAGACGAAGCGGATGCTGAACGTATGTTATCCCGGCTGCAGGGCCGCGTACATCGGGTGTTTACGGGCGTCGCTTGTATTGATGCGGGCAATGGACAGTCGTTAGTTCATTACCGCCAGACCGATGTAACGATGAAAGAACTTTCGGATGCGACCATCCGTGCTTATGTGCAGACAGGCGAGCCTTCAGACAAGGCAGGATCATATGCCATTCAGGGCATTGGTGCTTCACTGATCGACCGCATTGAAGGATGTTATTTTAATGTGGTTGGCTTGCCGCTATCCTTGCTAAGTGATATGTTGGACGGGTTCGGCGTACATGTGTTGCCACGAACATGAATGAAGCCAAATGTTGTGAAATGAAAAGAGGGAACATATGGAGTCGCCTCAATACATGATGCGCGACATCCCCCAGGAAGAACGCCCGAGAGAACGCATGATGGAATACGGGGCGGGCGCCTTAAGCCATGCTGAATTGCTGGCAATTTTACTTCGAACAGGTACAAGACAGGAGTCCGCGGTGCATATGGCACAGCGGATTCTGGCTGAAACGGGTGGCATTCGCTCGTTGATGGATTTGAGTCTGGAAGAACTGACCGCGATGAAAGGGATCGGCAATGCCAAGGCTGTGCAATTGAAAGCTGGCATTGAGCTGGGTCATCGGATTGCCAAGAGCAGACTCACACAGTCGACTTCAATTCGTACACCGCGTGATGCTGCTGATATCCTGACCGAACAATTGCGTTACTTGCAAAAAGAACATTTTGTGTGTCTCTTTCTGAATAGCAAAAATCATATTATTGCCCAGGAAACACTCTCCATGGGCAGCCTTAACGCTTCGATTGTACATCCACGTGAAGTGTTCCGGGCTGCCATCAAATGCAGCAGCGCATCGATTGTGTGCGCACACAACCATCCGAGTGGTGATCCTACGCCCAGTCCGGAGGATATCCAAATAACCAAGAGACTGATTGAAGCAGGCGCTATTGTTGGCATTGACGTGCTTGATCATATTATTATCGGAGATGGAACGTACGTAAGTTTGAAGGAGAAGGGCTTAGTATAATATAATGGTTGGCGTTGATGTTTTCCTATGAATGTTAACGGCGTTGTCCGTAAAAGATAGGTTCACTTTACAAATGCAAAAAAACAAATGCGAATATTAGCTCCACGTATTGCGTGGGAATATAATTATTACGCTCTGGATCAGAATGGAGCGGCTATATGAGGCAGAAAAGGAGATTATGTTATGTTTGGTGGTTTTACGAAAGATTTGGGTATTGACTTGGGGACAGCTAATACGTTGGTTTATGTACGAGGAAAAGGAATTGTGGTGCGAGAACCTTCGGTTGTCGCTATACGGACAGATACAAATAGCATCGAGGCAGTAGGTGAAGCCGCCAAAAAAATGATTGGTCGTACACCAGGCAACATCCGTGCCATTCGTCCAATGAAAGATGGCGTTATTGCCGATTTCGATACAACGGCAACGATGATCAAATATTTCATCCGTGAGGCACAGAAACAACGCTCCATGTTCCAGCGTCATCCAAACGTGATGGTATGTGTACCATCCGGGATCACGGCAGTAGAACAACGCGCGGTTGAAGATGCAACCAAACAGGCTGGGGCACGTGAAGCCTACACAATTGAAGAGCCTTTTGCTGCTGCAATCGGTGCAGATCTGCCTGTATGGGAACCAACGGGTAGTATGGTTGTAGATATTGGTGGCGGTACAACGGAAGTGGCTGTTATCTCTCTTGGTGGTATTGTAACGAGCCGTTCGGTTCGTGTAGCAGGTGACGAGATGGATGAATCCGTTATCCAGTACATCAAACGCCAATACAATCTGATGATCGGTGAGCGTACATCGGAGCAATTGAAGATGGACATCGGATCAGCTATGCCATTGGAACAAGTAGAAACGATGGAAATTCGTGGACGTGACCTTGTAACAGGTCTGCCGAAGACAATTACGATTACTTCGGACGAGATCAGTGAAGCGCTGGCTGATACCGTGAATGCAATTGTTGAAGCGGTAAAAGTAACACTGGAAAAATGCCCGCCTGAACTTGCTGCCGATATCATGGATCGGGGTATTGTACTTACAGGTGGTGGGGCGCTGCTTCGCAACCTGGACAAGCTTCTCGCTGGTGAGACAGGAATGCCTGTCATTGTGGCTGAGAACCCGCTGGATTGTGTAGCCATCGGAACAGGTAAAGCGCTAGAGAATATTCATTTGTTCAAGAGCAGAAGCAGTTCGGCAGTTCGTTCCAAACGTTAATTGGTATTTGCCTAACTTGGCATAGCGACCAAGTGGCAAGATATCTTTATAGAGGACCCGGTTAACCCCGGGGATGAGCTATTACCCGCTTAACAGGGGAGGATCGGCTGATATTCTCGCAGGGACTACAGGTCTGACAGTCTCCCCGCCGGGCATGGCTCGGAAGAGAATATGGATGTTAGAGGGTGTTCGAACTGTTTAAACTGCTAGGCAACAAAAGACTTTTTGTTTTGCTGGTGGGCCTTGTTACATTTATCGCGTTAATGGGCTTTACGCTCAGTCCGCGAACCACTCTATCCTGGCCGGAGAAATTCCTGAAGGATTCAGTTGGATTTGTACAATACGTATTTTACAAGCCCGCTTCCTATGTAGCGGGCTTTTTCAAAGATGTAGCGAACATGCGTACGGTATATGATGAGAATGAAGAGCTTCGCATCGCGATGGGTCACTATACCCGAGATCGGCTGAAGTACAATGATATGGAGCAAGTGAATGAGCAACTTCAGAAAGCGCTCAATTTCACAGAAGAACAGAAGAATCGCTATAATTACGGTTCGCGAATTGCTCAGGTTATCAGTGCCAATTCGGATCCAAATAGCAGAACCATTAACATTGATATCGGTGAAAATGCAGGAATCAAGCCGGGGATGGCCGTTACCTCCCAGGAAGGGCTGGTCGGCGTGATCAGTCATGTCAGCTCATATACATCAACGGTTAATCTGTTAACGTCCATGGACGCCAATGATCCGACATCCAATGCCATTGCAGCAACGGCAGTAGGTAAGGAGAAAGTATTTGGTATGATTGAGAGTTATGATCCGAAGACGGGCATGCTCAAAATGACCAAGATCTCAGAGGATTCAAACATCAAAGAGGGTGATGAGATCATCTCTTCGGGGATCATCAATAACTTTCCCAAGTATATGCGGATTGGTGAAGTGGAAAAGGTTGAAGTTGGGGAGTACGGTTTAACGCGGACTGCGATTATCAAACCATACGCAAGCTTCCTTGATTGGAAAGAGCTGATTGTCATTATCCCGCCTGAGGTAAAAGAATAATGGTAACACGTAAGCAAGTTTTGTTCCTGTTACTATTCCTTTTGTTCATTGCGGAAGGCACAATTTTGCCGCTGCTCATCCCTTCTGGCTGGCAGATGCGTATTTCTGCCAATCTGGTCTATATCGTAATTTTGTTTATCGCTGTATATCATCATCGTCACACGGCACTAGTACTCGGTATATTTTTTGGACTATTGCATGACGTTGTATTCTACGGCGAGATGATTGGACCTTATGGATTCTCGATGGGATTATCGGCATATATGATGGGACTCATTTTTCAAGCACCGCGTGCACCACTGCCGGTTATGGTATCGGTTGTCATTTTGGGAAGTCTGCTTAATGACACCATGCTATTTTTCCTGTACAAGCTCTTCCAACTTAACCACGTGACCTTTGACTGGGCGTTGATTGAATACATGATTCCTAATTTGTTCATTCATTTTGTGTTTGCCTTGATCATTTATGTCCCCCTTCGGAAACAACTGGAGCGGATCGGCAAGAGACGGAGCAAGACAGAAGAAGCTTCCTAAATACATTTATGGAGCGCAAAGCAGGAACTTGGGGCCCCGGGCACGAAATGTAATGAGATGGGAGGGACAGGCTTATGACGGTAAAATCGAATCACGTAACGATTAAAGGCATCCGAGACGGCCTGGTTTTCCTGTTGGACGATCAATGTGAATTCGAGGAATTGCTCTATGAGCTCCGCTATAAGCTGGAACACAGCCATCAAAATATTTTGACCGGACCGATTGTTCATGTGGATATCAAGTTGGGTGCCCGCGAAGTGACAGAGGACCAGAAAGAAGCAATCCTCGATATATTGAAGCAAAAAGGGAATTTGCTTATTCGATCCATCGACTCACCTGCACTCCAACCGGAGGTTAAAGGACCACCGCCGATTATAACCATGTGTGGTATGGTGCGTTCAGGTCAGGTGCTTCATCATGAAGGAAATCTCCTGTTTCTTGGGGATATCAATCCGGGGGGCACAGTGACGTGTACCGGAGATATATATGTGTTGGGTTCACTCCGAGGTATGGCTCATGCCGGAATTGGCGGGGACGAGGAAGCGATCATTGCCGCTTCGGTATTTGCACCGACGCAGCTACGGATTGCGGATATCATCAGTCGTCCTCCCGATGAATGGGAGAGCCGAGAGACCGGAATGGAATTTGCTTACTTACAGGACAATCAGATGCAGATAGACAAAATGAGCAATATCGTTCGGTTACGCCGAGATTTTAATGTGTTTAAAGGAGTGTAGCTCATGGGAGAGGCGATCGTGATCACTTCGGGTAAAGGCGGCGTGGGTAAAACAACCACCTCGGCAAACATCGGGACAGCGCTGGCGCTGCTCGGCAAAAAGGTTTGTCTGGTAGATACCGATATCGGCCTTCGTAATTTGGATGTCGTGATGGGACTCGAAAACCGTATTATTTACGATCTGTGCGACGTTGCGGACGGCCGCTGCCGTCTGAATCAGGCTTTGGTCAAAGACAAGCGTTTCGAAGAATTATACATGTTACCTGCGGCGCAGACGAGAGACAAAAACTCAGTGTCGCCAGAACAGGTCAGAGATATTATCCTTGAATTGAAAAAAGATTTTGAGTACGTCATTATTGATTGCCCAGCCGGCATAGAGCAGGGTTTCAAAAATGCGGTAGCAGGAGCAGATCAGGCCATCGTGGTCACTACACCGGAAAATGCTGCAGTGCGTGATGCGGATCGTGTCATCGGCCTGCTGGAGAGTTCGCACATTCAATCACCAAAGCTGGTGGTGAATCGAATTCGCAATAATATGGTTAAATCGGGTGACATGTTAGATATCGATGGTATTTTACAAGTACTTAATATTGACCTGATTGGCATCGTGCCTGATGATGAACTGGTCATCAAAGCGGCCAATTCAGGAGAACCTACGGTCATGAATCCGGATTCACTTGCGGCGATTGCGTATCGCAACATTGCACGACGCATTCTGGGAGATACGGTCCCATTGATGCAGCTGGAGCAGAAAAAGGGCGCTTTTACACGTTTCAAAAAGTTCTTGGGAATGGGTTAACTCATTTAAATGGACTTATTCATTATCTGATTACATGACAGCCGTGGCTTATAGCCCGGCTTTTTTTGTTACCTGCGGGCAGGCTTGTTCATATTATCAACCACCTCTTCATAGGATGTAGTAAACAAGCCTCGGCGGGAGGACATTCCATGAACACGAAACTCAGAATCAAGCAGAGACGAGAAGAACGCATTCGGCGACTGATGGATGGTGCCACTGTGGAGGTCTTACAGGAGCAGAAATTAGGTTCACTGTTGGACAAGAATGAGATCATACACCCAAAACCATTTACGCCTAGTGAGGGGGCACAGGAAAGAGATCCGGAATGGTTGTGGAAAAAAGAGAATGGTCATTTCGTTCCAGGGGGGCATTCGAGATTTAACCTGTTCAAGTCGCTTCTCAAGCGGACGGTTATTAGCGCTTTGATATTTGGCGGAGTATGGGGTTTATTTCAGTTGGATACATCGTGGACGACATCACCCAAAACAGTAATTGCGGATGCACTCCATCGGGATATGGATTTTGCCTCAGCAGCGGCTTGGTATGAACGGCATTTTGGAGGAACGCCTTCGTTTCTTCCGGTCCTCGGACATACGACGGATGCCGTGAACGGATTAAAAGTAAGGCAGTTACTGGGCAAACCGATCTCAGGCACAGTGGTTCAGCCATTTGCGCTGAGCATGAAGGGAATCGAGATCGTTCCGGATGCCGCAGGTGCAGAACTTATACAGGTCGCAAGTTCGGATGCTGGGCGTGTCATGGAGGTTATCGGCGATGTAGCAAGTGGGTTCACAGTTGTCATCCAACATACAGGCAATGTCACGGCAATATACGGTCGGCTGAACGAAAGTGAAGTGAGCGTGAATGATTGGGTGGAAGCGGGGAATCCAGTGGGGAGTCTCAAGGCTACGGGTGGTGAACAACCGGCCACGCTCTATTTTGCAGTGAAAGAGGGGGAGGAGTACGTAGACCCGGCGGAAGTTGTTGCCCTTGATTAGGGTGTGGGGAGTCCGTATTACGTTTCATCCGTTTTTTGTAATTATCATGATGGCCTCCCTTCTGACTGGACATTTTATTGAGCTTATTACGTTGTTTGCCATTGTATTCATTCATGAATGTGGACATGCTGCGGCGGCGGCACTTCTGGGCTATCGTGTCTTGTCGATCCAGATGCTCCCTTTTGGAGGAGTAGCGGTTATCGAAGATGGAGGTACGATCACTGCCTACCGGGAAATCATCATTGCTCTGGCTGGTCCATTACAAAACATGCTGATGGTTGGGGTGGTTATGCTGTTGCAGTATGGCAATCTGGGTGACCCGGTTTTTCTCAACTATATCATTCAGGGGAACCTGCTCATTGCCCTCTTTAATCTGCTGCCTGTACTTCCTCTGGACGGAGGTAAAATTGTTCAGGCGCTTGTCAGTCTGTGGGCACCCTACTATACAACATTAATGTGGACTTACAGAATTAGCATTCTGTGTAGCGTAGGGGTTATTTTATATGCTATCAGCCGATGGTTTACTGGAGACTACGGCCTACCGCTCAACATTCTGTTAATCGGCCTTTTTTTGTTCTATTCCAACGTAACAGATTACCGAAATGTGCCCTATCGCTTTATTCGTTTTCTTATGAATCGAGAGGGCGCGTTCGCTCGTCACGCGGCTACTGGCAGTTTGGCGCAGCCAATAATCTCATTCCCGGCGAAACCTTTGGACACTATTTTGCGTCTATTAAAGAGAGAAAGATACCATATGGTATACGTGATGAACAGACAGGGTCGAATTATGGCCGTCTTGCCTGAGCAACGGATTATCGGTTCCTATTTTCAACAAAATGGTGATAAATTGTAGTGTTCTGGTGGACCTGTTCTGAAATGGGTTAATGTATGTACAATGAGAATTGAAAAGATACTGAAATGGATGTGGATGATTTGAATTGTCTTCTAGAGGTGAAGCCATGAAACAAATGATAGTACATAATGAACATAACCTCATGCAAATGGCGCTTCTGGAAGAAGGCAAAGCTGTGGAATTTACGGCAGAGCGTACACGCGATCGTGGACTGCTGGGTTCCTTTTTCAAGGGACGGGTCGTGAATGTGTTACCAGGTATGCAAGCTGCTTTTGTGGATATTGGTCAGAAAAAGAATGCGTTCCTCTATGTGGACGATGTGTTGCATCCCCATCTGGAGAAACAGCCCAAGGTGAAGCCTTCCATCTCGGAGTTGCTTCGTCCGGGTCAGGAAGTCATTGTTCAGGTTCTGAAAGAACCGGTAGGAGGCAAGGGAGCCCGGGTGACGACTCATTATTCACTCCCGGGCCGTTGGCTTGTCTACATGCCTGTTGCTGACTATGTAGCGGTATCCAAGAAAATTGCCCGTGAAGGGGATCGTTCCCGTCTTAAGGCACTTGGGGAGCAACTGAGGCGGGATGAAGAAGGACTTATTATTCGAACCGTATCTGGAGAAGAGCAGCATGAAGCCATTAAGTCGGACTTGGAAACATTACGCGCGCAGTGGTATCTGATTCGTGAAAAAGCGGACAGTTTGCCTTCACCAAGCCTCTTGCATCGGGATCATAGCATGGTACAGCGAATCATCAGAGATGTGTATACGCCAGGGAGTGACGAAGTCATCACTGATAGTGAAGGACAAGCCCGTGAGGTAAAAGCATTGCTCGAAGAGATTAGTCCTGGTCATCAACCCAAAGTACAGGTGTATCGGGGAACAGAATCCATCTTTGCTGCCTATGGTGTGCAGGAACAGTTGAATAAGGATTTTGCCCGGAAAGTGTGGTTGCCTGGTGGCGGATACATTGTTATTGATCATACTGAAGCTCTGACTGTAGTGGATGTGAACACAGGCAAATATACGGGAGCTGGCGGTGACAGTCTGGAAGAGACCGTGACAGAGACCAACATACAGGCAGCAGTGGAGATTGCTCGTCTGATGCGCCTGCGGGATATCGGTGGCATGATTATTGTCGACTTCATTGATATGGAGGAAGCTTCAAATCGGCATGAAGTGGCGGCGACTTTGGAGGGCGAGCTCAAGAAGGATCGGACCAAAGCGTTTGTAATGGGTTGGACCAAGCTTGGATTGCTTGAACTTACCCGTAAGAAAGTGCGGGAAGAGAGTACGTTGCCCTATGTGGAGCCGTGTTCTTCCTGTCATGGTACGGGAAAAAGATATATTACACCTTTGCATTGATTTTTGATATATTGCGTGATATAATCTTCAAGTATGTGTTTAGCCTAATGGTCTTGCACATGCTGTAACCGCACTGGCCGGGTATAAGAACAGTTCCGCAAGGACACTGTCACCTGAGAACGGGCGAGTCTGAGACATGAGGAGGTGCAAGGCAAATGTACGCAATTATTGAAACAGGCGGCAAACAGTACAAAGTCCAAGAGGGCGATGTTCTGTTCATCGAGAAATTGACTGCGAACGATGGCGAAAGCGTAACGTTCGACCGTGTCCTGGCTGTATCTAACGATCAAGGTTTGACAGCAGGTACACCATTGATTTCTGGAGCTACTGTAACGGCTAAAGTGGAGAAACATGGCAAAGGACAAAAGGTTATCGTATACAAATACAAACCTAAAAAGAACTACCATGTGAAGCAAGGTCACCGTCAACCGTACACTAAAGTAACTATCGAAACAATCAAAGCGTAAAGAAGGTGCGATAAGTGATTATCGTTCAAATCTTTCGTGATGAGGACGGGAACATCGAACGTTTTTCCATTGAAGGGCATGCTAATTTTGCCAAGCGGGGAGAAGACATCGTATGTGCCGGGGTATCCGCTGTTACAGTGGGTACGGTGAACTCGATTGAAACATTGACCGGTGTCGAAATGGATGCCAAGATGAAGAATGGCTTTTTAAGCGGTTCTTTACCTTTGTTAGAGAGAGGGGAAACCTGGTCCCAGGTACAATTGTTACTCGAATCCATGGTGGTTATGCTCTCTAATATTGCAGAGTCATACGGGAAGTATATTAAAATACAGCAATTCAAATAAGCAAAGAAGGAGGACAACCAATCATGTTGAAATTAAATCTTCAGTTATTCGCATCGAAAAAAGGTGTAGGTTCCACGAAGAACGGACGTGACAGTAATGCTCAACGTCTGGGTGTTAAACGTGCTGATGGTCAAACTGTAACTGGTGGTAGCATTCTCGTTCGCCAACGCGGAACGAAAATTCACCCAGGAACTAACGTTGGCATCGGTAAAGATGACACTTTGTTCGCGAAAATCGACGGCGTTGTAAAATTCGAACGTTGGGGACGCGATCGCAAAAAAGTAAGCATCTACCCTGTTAATGTTGCTCCTGTAGCAGCAGCAGTAGAAGCGTAATATCGGCATTCCGCCTAAGGAGCCTTCGGCATTTTTGCCGAAGGTTTTTTGTATTCAACGGTTATTCGATAATGAACTGGCAGAAAAGACATGTTATACTTGGTTACGGTGGGTGTAGACCAACCGAGTTTTGTAGAACGGGGAGAAGCCATGAAATCTTGGAAAAGAGTGCCGTGGATTGCGGCATGTTCACTTCTGATTCCTTTGGTTTTCGTTATGTTGTATCCGGCGATGATCTCAAGCGTCGTGTGCGCATTGTGGTCCGTCGCAGTATTGCTCATTTCTGTGAATGCGATGAAGAAACAGGCGGAGGCGGAACGCAGAGCCATCATACAATCCATGGAAAAAACCGCAATTGCTTCATTAAATCATCATCGACACGACTGGATGAACGACCTTCAGGTGTTATATGGATATCTTCGGCTGGGCAAACTTGATAAATCCTTGCAATGTGTGGAAAGAATAAAAGAGCGGGTTACAGAAGAAAGCCGAATCTCCAGATTAGGCATTCCTTCCCTCGTGTTTTATCTTCAGTCTTTTCGCGCCAGTGGAATTGCGCTGGAATTGCATGTGGAAATAGAAGATGAGTTGCAGCTTAGTGCTCTGGTCTCTCCCGAGGATGGCGAGTCACTTACCGGGGCGATTGCGGATGCAATCAGGGCCTATCAATATGGCGGCGGCCGGTCTTCTTGGGGAGAGGTTCGCAAACTGACCTTAAACTTCGGACAGGATCATGGAGATGTGGTTGTCCGACTGGATGGGGATCAAACACCCGATCCGGAAACACTGCGGCAGCTTACTGCCGTACTCAAAGGAAAAAAAGTCAGAACGGAGCAGATTCCGTCTGAGGATACGTTTATACAATTCAGAATGCCGTGTGGAATATAGGAAGAAGGGGTTAACCAATGTTTGTAGATAAAGCGAAGATTTATGTAAAAGCCGGAGACGGAGGGGACGGAATTATTTCGTTCCGTCGTGAGAAGTATGTACCAAACGGCGGACCTGCCGGGGGCGATGGAGGCAGAGGAGCTGACATCATCTTCCGTGTGGATGAAGGTTTGCGTACGTTGATGGATTTCCGTTACCAGCGTCACTTCAAGGCCCCACGTGGTGAGAAGGGACGTAATAAAAGTCAGCATGGTGCAAACGCGGAGAACATGATTGTGCGCATTCCACCAGGAACTATCATTTTGGATGAAGACAGTGGAGAAGTACTGGCGGATATGACACGTCACGGTCAACAGGTTGTTATTGCTCGTGGTGGTCGGGGCGGACGAGGGAACATCCGATTTGCCACACCGAACAACCCAGCCCCTGAACTTGCTGAGAACGGTGAAGAAGGACAAGAGCGTTACATCGTACTCGAACTGAAAGTTATGGCAGATGTTGGTCTGGTTGGTTTCCCGAGTGTCGGGAAATCCACATTGCTTTCTGTCGTTTCGTCAGCCAAGCCAAAGATCGGGGCATACCATTTCACAACCATTACACCGAATCTGGGTGTAGTCGGTGTAGGAGAAGGCCGAAGCTTTGTCATGGCTGATTTGCCTGGACTGATTGAAGGTGCGCATGAAGGAGTCGGACTGGGACATGAGTTCCTGCGTCATGTCGAGCGTACTCGCATTATTGTTCACGTTGTAGATATGTCGGGTTCGGAAGGACGCGATCCTTTTGAAGACTGGCAGAAAATCAATGACGAATTGAAGTTGTACAATCCGCTTCTCGCCGAGAGAACGCAAGTTGTAGCAGCTAACAAGATGGATATGCCAGACTCTGAAGCGAACCTGGAGCAATTTTTACAGCAAGTTCGTGAAGTTCAACCTGATATTGAAGTGTTGCCAATTTCATCCTTGACCCGGAAAGGGATTCAAGAACTTCTGTATCGTGCCGCTGATCTGCTGGATCAGGTTCCAGACGAGCGAGTGGTTGAAGAGGTAGCAGATGTATCTGAACGTAAAGTATATAGCCTGGACAAAAAAGAAGACGATGGTTTCAAAATTGTGCGTGAGAATGAAATGTTCGTTGTCGAAAGTGCCAAGATTGACCGCATGATGAAACGAATGCAACTGAACTCACACGAGGCTATACTGAAACTCGCACGTACACTACGTTATATGGGTGTGGATGCTGAGTTGCGTAAGCGCGGAGCTGTAGAAGGCACCATCGTGCGCATCGGAGACTTTGAATTCGAATTCGTGGAAGGCAGCAGTTACTACTAAGTAGCCGTCTTCCATGGAGAGACAGATCAATATATGAACGCAGAGAAGTGGGAAGTTGACCCGCAACTCTGCGTTTTTTTTGTTTTTTCCTGACATGGGAGAGGGAGAAACTTGTATACTGTGAGGAACGTATTTCAAAAAATAGGCGTGTCATGTATTGCCCTTTTGTCATAGATCCTATATAATGTCCACTATATGAATACATGAGTCTTTGAGGAGAGGACGTTCTGTGAACGAACGCTATTACTTAGTACGGGAAGATATTTTACCAGAGGCAGTGGTGAAGACCATGCAGGTAAAAGAACTACTGGCTTCTGGTGATGTTAAAACAGTGCATGAGGCAGTTGAAAAGGTCGGATTAAGCCGGAGTGCCTTTTACAAGTACAAGGATGGAATACATCTGATCAACCAGCTTGAGCGCGAGAGAATTGTAACGATCTCCATTGATCTGGAACATCAGTCGGGTATCTTGTCTCGTGTGCTTGGACATGTAGCTGGTTATGGAGCTAATGTACTCACAATTAATCAGAGTATCCCGCTTCAGGGAAGAGCCAATGTTGTCATTTCGGTGGAAACAACACATCTTCATGGCGAAATCGGTGAAATGCTGGATCGAATGCAAGATATGCCTGGAGTAAGACGCACGCGTATTGTAGGCCAAGGGTAATTAGGCTTTAACATACAGGACTGACAGACAAGAATAGACATTAGGGGGTAGATCGTTAGTGAAACCAGTAAAAGTCGGATTGTTGGGTCTGGGAACTGTTGGAACGGGAGTCGTTCGCATTGTGGAAGGGAATCAGGAGGATCTGAGCAGTCAGGTTGGATCGCCGATTGTCATCGAAAAGATCGCAGTGAAAAATACAGAGAAAGAACGTGTTATTGCTGTAGACCGTGCCAAGCTTACGGAAGATCCTTGGGAAGTCATTCGTCATCCGGATATTGATGTCATCGTTGAAGTCATGGGCGGCATTGATCAGACGAAGGAGTATATTCTTGAAGCATTGGAACGTGGGAAGCATATCGTAACAGCAAACAAAGATCTCATGGCACTGCATGGTACAGAGATTTTGGCGAAGGCGCAGGAGAAACAATGTGACGTGTTCTATGAGGCGAGTGTTGCTGGAGGGATTCCGATCATTCGTACGCTGATTGAAGGTTTCTCTTCTGATCGGATTACCCGCATTATGGGGATTGTGAACGGAACAACGAACTTTATTCTGACCAAAATGAGTCAGGAAGGTGCATCCTATGAAGAAGTACTGGCTGAAGCACAGGCTCTGGGATATGCCGAATCCGATCCAACTTCCGATGTGGAGGGACTTGACGCAGCTCGCAAAATGGCGATCTTGAGTACACTCGGTTTCCGCACCAATGTGGAGTTGAAGGATGTCACCGTTAAAGGAATATCCTCCGTAACTCGTGAAGACATTATGTATGCCAAAAGATTGGGCTATGAGATGAAGTTACTTGGTATTGCGGACCGTATTGGCGATGAGATCACGATCAGCGTTCAGCCGACAATGGTTAGACAGAATCACCCGATTGCTTCAGTCAACGGTGTGTTCAACGCAGTATATGTACACGGTGAAGCTGTAGGGGAGACGATGTTCTACGGTGCGGGTGCGGGAGAACTCCCAACGGCAACTTCGGTTGTAGCGGACATTGTGGCGGTTACCAAAAACCTTAAACTTGGCGTGAACGGTCTCAAAGCCATTGTGCCTTATAAGACGAAGCGACTGCAAAGCGACGAGCAGATCGTGTCGAAAAACTTTATTTTACTACACGTAGACGATAAAGCCGGTGTATTGGCACAAATCACACAAATTTTCGCAGAATATGATGTCAGTCTGGCGTCGGTTGTTCAACAGCCGAATGAGCACAACCCGGATGCCGAGATCATTATCGTTACACATAATGCAAGTAAGGCAAGCATGGATAAAGTGTTAAAACATTTTGAATCACTCAGCGTCATTCGCCGCATTAAGAGTGTCTACCGGGTGGAAGGATAATCATCCGTATCCCAGACTACATCTCAATTATCTAAGTTATAACGTACAAGTTAATTATATCTGGTTCAACAGGTCATCATTTCAGATTATTAAAACATAAAGGAGTTTACCCACAATGAGATATCAAGGACTTTTGCAAACGTACAGAGAGCACCTTCCAGTTAATGAAAATACACCCCTGCTTACGCTTCAGGAAGGAAATACACCGTTGATTCATGCAGAGAATCTGTCTGAGGAACTTGGTTTGAACCTCTATTTCAAATACGAAGGTTTGAATCCTACGGGTTCTTTCAAAGACCGCGGAATGGTTATGGCTGTTGCCAAAGCACTGGAAGAGGGCAGTCGCACGATCATGTGTGCATCCACAGGTAATACATCAGCAGCGGCAGCGGCTTATGCCGCACGTGGTGGTCTCAATTGTATCGTGCTGATCCCGAATAACAACATTGCACTGGGTAAACTGGCCCAAGCCATGATCTATGGCGCCAAAGTGATTGCGATCAATGGTAACTTTGACCGTGCACTGGAGATTGTGCGTGAGATCACAGCCAAACATCCGATCACACTTGTAAACTCTGTGAATCCGTTCCGGATTGAAGGACAGAAGACAGCAGCGTTTGAAGTAATTGAACAACTTGGCGAAGCGCCTGACGTTCTGGCTATTCCAGTCGGTAATGCGGGGAATATCTCGGCTTATTGGAAAGGTTTCAAAGAATATAAAGAGGCAGGCAAATCCAGCACGCTTCCACGTATGGTTGGTTTCGAAGCAGAAGGTGCGATGGCCATTGTCAAAGGTGAGCCGATCCTTGAACCTGAAACAGTAGCAACAGCAATTCGAATCGGTAATCCGGCCAGCTGGAAAACGGCAGTAGCTGCAGCTGAGGAATCTGGTGGACAGATCAACTATGTAACGGATGAACAAATCCTGACGGCGTATCGTACACTTGCTTCTCGGGAAGGAATTTTTGCTGAACCTGCTTCTGCGGCTTCCCTTGCCGGTGTATACAAACTGAAGAGTGAAGGGTACTTTAAAGGCGGAGAGACTGTCGTTTGTGTACTGACAGGTAATGGCCTGAAAGATCCTAATATTGCGATCAAAACAGTAGCGACTGAGCCGCTTGTTGTTGAAGATACGGAAGAAGCAGTAATGGCGGCTATTGCACAACTGGAGCAGCAATCTGTATGAGTTTGCGTGAAAAGGTAACCGTAAAAATACCTGCAAGCACAGCCAATCTCGGTCCGGGGTTTGATACCCTGGGCATGGCATTGTCTTTGTATGCCTGGTTGGAAATGAAACCTGCCGAGCAGACGTCATTTCATCTTCACGGCAATCATTTGACAGGCCTGCCTACAGACAAATCGAATTTGATTTACGAAGTGGCACAGATGGTATTCGATGAAGCCGGGGTGTTCATACCTGAATTGGAGATTTCCATGTATTCCGATATCCCGCTTACGCGGGGACTTGGGAGTAGTGCATCAGCCATCGTTGGTGCATTGGCAGCAGCGAATGCATTAATTGGCGCTCCTTTATCCGATGCCAAGCTTCTGGATATGGCCACATCCCTCGAGAAGCATCCTGATAATGTGGGAGCATCGCTGTATGGCGGTATTATTACGGCTGCATGGAATGGTCAACAGGTAGATCATATACGTATTGAACCACACCAGGATCTGCAGGCTTTGGTTATTGTACCTGAATTCCAGCTGTCTACTTCAAAAGCAAGGAATGTAATTCCAGAGCAATTTGGCATGTCTGATGTGGTGCATAATATTAGCAGATCCTCACTACTCGTTGCCGCTTTGGCGAGTGGACGACTGGATATGATTCAGAAGGCGATGTCAGATCGAATTCACCAACCATATCGGGCATCATTGGTGCCAGGCATGGCTGAGATATTGGAACATGCCGTCGATCATGGAGCGTTGGGAGCTGCCCTGAGCGGAGCTGGACCGACTGTATTGACTTTGGTAGATCGTCATGACACCCGGAAAGCGGGATTGGAACAATATTTGCTGGACACGATGGAGCGGGAGGGTATATCTGCTTCTGCACTATGGCTCGATCCGGATTTGGACGGTGTAACCGTGCTGCCTGATCAAGACGAACGTCCTTTTCTGGACAGAATCAAAGGGGAAGTTAATGCATGAAACGAATTGCAGTATTACCTGAAGGCTCAGTCTCTCATGAGGCAATTGATTTCCTTTTTAACGGTGAACCATTAGATTTGCTTCACTCCAAGCTCATTTCGGATGTTTTTCGAGCAACGGATAGTGGAAATGCACAATACAGTGTCATTCCGATCGAAAATACCATTGAAGGTTCTGTTAGTCTTCATATGGACTGGCTTGTGAATGAAGTGGACATTCCGATGCAAGCGGAGTGGGTATACCCATCCATTCAGAATGTGATTGGACATGGCTCGGAATTTAAGACAGAGAGTGGCGAGTATGACTTTGGTAGAATCACCAAGATCATGTCTCACCCTGTGGCTATTCCGCAATGTCAGAATTTTATTCGGCTGCATTCGCCTGGGGCGGAGCTTGAAGGTGTGAACAGTACAGCCGAAGCTGTAGAAATTGTGAAAAAAAATCCGGGTAAGGGCTGGGTAGCAATCGGTACCAAGCTTGCTGCTCAGAAGCATGGTCTGGACATTATGGCTGAACGGGTTACAGATCATGACAATAACTATACCCGTTTTGTGCTCATCGGCCATGAACCTGTGAACATTCCACGTGAACCGGATCATGTGAAAACAAGCTTGCTGGTGACGTTGCCAGAAGATGCACCGGGTGCGTTGCATCAGGTATTGTCGGCTTTTGCATGGCGGAAGCTGAACTTGACCCGTCTCGAATCTCGTCCAACGAAGAAACGATTGGGCAGTTACTATTTTTACATTGATGTTGTGGAAACGGTCGATTCCGTATTGCTTACCGCGGCCATGGCGGAGATTGAAGCATTGAATTGTCAGGTGCGTGTTCTGGGTAGCTATCCTTGTTATACATATCCTTCGAGATAATTGACCTGATGGTATTTGGGAATGTTAGAAGGTTGTCATAAGTCGGGGTAGAATGAGCGAGTAATGGCTTGTCTTTTGGTGTACAATGGACGGGTTAATAACGTTTCGGAGTACAGTAAATGGATATTTTATGGAGGTGCAGTCATCGGTGGCAGAACAATGGATCTATTTGGATGGTCAGTATGTGACCAAGGAGAACGCAACCGTTTCGGTATATGATCATGGATTTTTGTATGGAGACGGGATTTTCGAAGGTATTCGGATCTATAACGGAAACATTTTCAGATGTAAGGCCCACTTGGATCGTTTGTATGATTCGGCGAAATCCATCAGTTTGAACATTCCGCTGTCCATTGATGAGATGCTGGAAGTCATGGCTGAAACGGTGCGCCGCAATGATATGCGTAATGGTTATATTCGTCTTATTGTATCGCGTGGCCCTGGTAATCTGGGGTTGGACCCGTTACGTTGCCCTAAGGCATCAGTAATCATCATCGTGGAGCAATTAGCGATCTATCCGGAGGAAGCGTATCTTACTGGATTGAAAGCCGTGTCCGTATCCCAACGCCGGAACATTCCGGACGCATTGAATCCGAAAATTAAATCGTTAAACTATCTGAATAACATCCTGGTTAAAATCCAGTCTAACTATTCAGGTGCTGGTGAAGCAATTATGCTGAACTCCCAAGGTTACGTAACTGAGGGTTCAAGTGATAACATCTTCATCATCAAAAATGGTGTAGTGTACACGCCGCCTTGTTATCTCGGAGCACTTGAAGGCATTACACGTCAAGCGATTATCGATCTATGTGGCGAACTGGAGCTTGAATTAAAAGAAGTGCCATTCACCCTGCATGATGTGTATATCGCAGACGAAGTCTTTTTCACCGGGACAGCTGCAGAAGTTATCGCTGCATATGAAGTCGATGGAAGAACAATTGGCACGGGAGTAGCAGGTCCGGTAACGCTGAGACTGCTGGAAGCATTCCGTCAGATTGTTGACAAAGATGGATATAAAGTGTGGGAATCTTAAGTTAGAATTGCATAACATAGGGAACAGGAATCCTCCTTGTCCGATAAAATTTTGCATACCTTATGTATGGGAATTTTAGAGGCAGGGAGGATTTTTTTTGTTTAGTTGATGTCATTAGCCCGGTTTCTGCATAGGATGTAGTAACGGTATGGGCGAATGTACTGCCCAAGTATGACGTCTAGGAGGTTAGTTCCCTGTGAAAATACACATGGTGAAAAAAGGCGACACATTATATCTGCTGTCCCAAAAATACAATGTAGCGCTGGACAAATTGATCGCGGCTAATCCGCAAATCACAAATCCCGACAAGCTGGATATTGGCATGAAGGTCAAAATCCCTGCAGAGCCAGTAACACCGAAGCCGGAGGGTGTGCTCCACAGCCACAAGGTGCAGCAAGGAGATTCGTTATGGAAGTTGGCACAAGCCTGGGGAGTTCCTTTAAAAGATATGATCAATGCCAATCCACAGTTGAAAAATCCGAATGCTCTGCTGGTGGGGGAGACAGTTTATATTCCATCTATGCATGCACAAGGAAACAGCACATCTAATTCGGGTGCCAGCAACATTGCTGCGCATGAAAAATTGTCGCCTGAAGGTAAGGAATACACCGGAGTCAAAGAACCGGAACCATCGGCGCCAGTTGTACCAACTCCTCCTGCTCCGGTAGCAGAGGTTCCAGTTCCGGTCCCAGTGCCTGCTCCACCACCAGCCAATACGGAAAAGCCTAATGTGAAGCCTGAACTAGAGGTACTGCCGCAGTTGCCAGAGCTTCCTGAAGTGAAACCTGAAATGGAAACGAACAAAAAGGAAGAGATTAAACCCGAAGTTTATGTAAAACCGGTAGTAGAATCCAAGAAATACACAATGCCGAATCTTTCGCCTGAAATTATGCCTTTGCCTGTAATGCCTAATACAAAGTCTCCAACTGAAGTTGCACCAGCAACGAAAAAGCCTTGTGGTTGTGGTAACAAGTTGCATCATGCACCAGCCGAGCACCCTTATGTTCAAATCCCGGTTCCTGTACAAGAGGTGTATGGTGCTCAGCAAGACATGTACACGGCTGGAATGAGTAACAATGCGTCGTTTCCAGGGATTCCGGAAGTTAGTCCTTATAATAACAGTGATCTGCCTAACAGTCCGTGGACTAGCGCGGAGCAGGGTTATAACCACAATAACGTTATGCCGAATCTGTCCGCAGAAATGCAAAATAACTCATTTCCGATTGCGCCAGTTGGCGAAGTGAATAGTCCATTCCCAACGTATGCAGCACCTAGTCATATGAATCATCAGCCGCCTTTCATATCTCCATACTCAATGCTTCCGTACCCTCCATGTGGATGTGGCTCACATACACATATGCCTCAGTATACTTATCCTTCTCATGGTTATCAGGATCCGGCTTGGAATATGTATGGTCCTTCGTACGGTATGCCGCCTGAAATGTCTACATCAACGATGCCAAACCAGCCTATTGAGTATGCTTATCAGAATCCGTACCCTACTCAGAACATGGTTCCGCCGTCCCCGCTTGGAGCATTTGGTGAAATGTATCCTCCTCAAGGGCAAGGCAAGGGTGGTAAAAAAGGGGGGCGTGAGGACGCTAACTTAAGTCAGGTAGCAATTGAAGAGGTTGGATCAGATTCGGAAGGGAAGTCCAAGCAAGCAGGGAGTAAGCCGGCAGCTGGGAAACGCAGAACAAGCAAGGCTCCTCTGAAGAATAAATCCAAGGTATCCGTGTCTGGGAAAACATCCAGAGAGGGTGCAGCTACTTCTAACCAACGGAAATCCGATAAAAAGCGTCGTAATCCATGGATACAAAACTAACTTGGGGATTGCGATTGATAAATAAGTGAGGTGCCTGTTATATAAGCGGGAAGCCAACTCTGTAATAGAGAGCTGGCTTCCCGCTTACCTGAGTAAACATTGAGTTGCACATAACCGAGATATAGTTGCTCAGGAAATAATAAAAAGCATTTTATTAAGAAGTTATTGTAAACCCTTTCATAAATGTGTTAAAATATTTGTACCCTATTAGCATGACCTAATATGATAGGACAAGATAGGGTACGGATATGATAGCTTTAGCTAATGCAAAACTACTAAAGAAAAGAAATGAAAAAACTGTTGCATTACATTCAGCCGTATGATATATTATTTAAGTCGCCGCTGAAACACACGGCTGACTCGGGAAACACAAGAAATAATGAAATGAGTTTGATCTTTGAAAACTGAACAACGAGTGAGTAAACATTCTGCTTGCAGAATGAACGCGAAAGTTCGAGATAAGCCTTGGCTTGAATCGACTGGAGCACAAATGAGATTTTTAATCTCGTCAGATTCAAAATGAGCATATCGCTCTTTTCAATACTTTATTGGAGAGTTTGATCCTGGCTCAGGACGAACGCTGGCGGCATGCCTAATACATGCAAGTCGAGCGGAGTGGAT
>NZ_JAGIKV010000021.1 GCF_017874615.1 Paenibacillus xylanexedens | reverse complement strand
AGAAAGTGATCTGGAACCGTGGTGTAGTTGGCCTAACATGCCTGCCTGTCACGCAGGAGATCGCGGGTTCGAATCCCGTCGGTTCCGCCATTTTTTAATTAAATATACACCGTGCCGGTGTAGCTCAACTGGTAGAGCAACTGACTTGTAATCAGTAGGTTGGGGGTTCAAGTCCTCTCGCCGGCACCATTTTTAGTATTTACATCTGAATTTGTGATAGAATGTATATTACAAGTAAAATTGTTAATACTAAGATTCTCTTAGTGGATGAATGGCTTACTCTATGGCGGTCGTGGCGAAGTGGTTAACGCACCGGTTTGTGGATCCGGCATTCGGGGGTTCAATTCCCCTCGATCGCCCCATGATTTTTTAATGGGGATTAGCCAAGCGGTAAGGCAACGGACTTTGACTCCGTCATGCATAGGTTCAAATCCTATATCCCCAGCCATTTCATTACGAGTCATTAGCTCAGTTGGTAGAGCACCTGACTTTTAATCAGGGTGTCGAAGGTTCGAGCCCTTCATGACTCACCATTATATTTTGCGGTCGTGGCGGAATTGGCAGACGCGCACGGTTCAGGTCCGTGTGGGCTAACCCCCGTGGAGGTTCGAGTCCTCTCGACCGCACCATATGTTTTGCGGAAGTGGCTCAGCGGTAGAGCATCGCCTTGCCAAGGCGAGGGTCGCGGGTTCGATTCCCGTCTTCCGCTCCAATATTTGCGCCCTTAGCTCAGCTGGATAGAGCGTTTGACTACGAATCAAAAGGCCGGGAGTTCGAATCTCTCAGGGCGCGCCATTATTCTCATAAGTATCGGGATGTAGCTCAGCTTGGTAGAGCACCTGGTTTGGGACCAGGGGGTCGCATGTTCAAATCGTGTCATCCCGATTTTTTTTATTTGCGGGTGTAGTTCAATGGTAGAACTTTAGCCTTCCAAGCTAATAGCGTGGGTTCGATTCCCATCACCCGCTTCCGAGTAACATATAGAAGAGCCTTTGCTTATAGCAAAGGCTTTTTTTGTGTTAAAAAGAATAAGTGTAATTTATTTAAAATAAGGTCAATTGTCATTTGATTAAGGATGAAATCTTTGTTTAAATAAATAGAACAATTCGTATCTGATTAACCGCACTTATTTATAAAGGAGGACAAACAGTAATGAAAAGAGCTCTGGTCATTGGTGGAAACGGAACATTAGGTAAAGCCGTTGTTGCGAAACTGAGAGATTATTCCGTTGAGGTTATTACAGCAGGTAGACAATCCGGGGATGTTCAGGTGGATATGACGTCGACAGAGAGTATTACAACCCTCTTCGAAACGGTGAGAAATATTGATTACGTCATTGTGGCGGCGGGCCAGACCCATTATGCGAAACTCGAAGAACTGACACCTGAGAACAATATGATTAGTATGCAGGGTAAACTGCTTGGACAGGTCAATATCGTATTGATTGGACAGCACTATATTAACGACAAGGGGAGTTTCACGCTGGTCAGTGGCATTATACAAGACCACCCTATTGAGCAAGGTGCATCAAGTGCTATGGTCAATGGGGCTATTGATTCGTTTGCCAAAGCGGCAGCGTTTGAGTTACCAAGAGGCATTCGTTTGAATTCGGTTAGTCCTAATCTGTTTGTAGAGTCTGCGGAAAAATATAAGGATTTCTTTATTGGATTTAATCCTGTACCTGTAGAGAAAGTGGCTAATACGTTTATCCAGAGTGCACTTGGGATTGAAACAGCCCAGAACTTTAAGATTTATTAAAAACCGGACAGTTATATATGATTTTGATGATTACCTATCCCTAATTAATTGCAGGATGAGAAAGGTGTACATGAAATACATTTAGCTGTTAAGCATGTAGAATGATTTTTCATGAAACAGAACTGAATGAGGCCATTTGAAATATTAAATAAAAAGGAGATCCACCGAAAATCCGGTGAATCTCCTTTTGTTTGTTGTGAATGAAACAGAGGTATATTGACTATTATGGAGCAGGTAGCCCAAGAACTTCGAGCATTTCATTACGTTTGAGCGATTCGGCAATGGGGCCGTCAATGAGCCATTTCTTAGCATTGAGGACATAGACATGACCATTTTGAACAGCAGGTAGGCTTTTCCATACTTGGAGTTGCTGGATTTCATTGAGTTCATCTTTTGTTTTTTGCAACGCTTCAGCTGACCCATCTGAGCTAATGGACACGATAAACAGATAGTCTGCTTTGATTTCAGGCAAAAGCTCAACCGAGATACTGGCATTCATCCGTTCCGGATTCTCTGCCTCAAGTTTGGTAACGAGAGCGTCGGGAGTGAATCCAACCTCATAACCCGCTCCTATATAACTGGAAGCTGGAAATGGCGTGGATGGAATGGAAGAGAAGAACAAACGCATATCCTTCTCTTCCAGGCGCAGGAATGCAGCTGTAGGTTTGGTCTTGGTGATATCGGCTGCGAGCTTCTGAGCTTCAGTTACTTGGTCTTTATTTTTTTGTAAAAGCTGTTCAGCCCGCTCTTCAATATCCAGTGCAGTAGCTACCTTCACGATAGATTCCTGCCAATTACGGCGATCATAAGTGATCGTAGGCGCGATCTTCTCGAGTTGTTCGAGAATCTTGGCATCCAAACTGGCATTGGCAATAATGAGGTCCGGATTGGCGCTGACTACAGCTTCAAAATTGACACTTTCATTGATGGGTTCGACATCCACGCCTTGAGCTTCAAGTTGCTCATTCAGGTAATCTTGCCGACCAATAGGTGTAGCAAGTACCAGTGGTACCTCCAAGGAGAGGAGAATGTCCTCCATATTAATGGACACAATCCGTTCGGGATGTGCCGGGATTTCTTTGCTGCCACTGGCGCTCTCCACGGTCTTAGTAGCTGATTCATTGGATGAGTCCCCATCTGTCCCCGCAGCTGATTTTACGCCATCAGCAGATGACTGCGAAGTGCTAGTAGGTGTCTGTCCACACGCAACAAGTAACATGGCGAGTATGAACAGGATCCCCGTTATTTTGACATAATGCTGTTTGTACATCATAATCCCCCTGTGTTTCTAATGATATTGATTCTCAGTACACTTTATATTGTAGCGGTCTCATGTTGGGGGAGACATAGCCTTCTGTGCTATCCGGTCATGGATTAATGTGCTGAGTTCCACCAAAAAGTTTCAGGGTTTCATCGATAATTTGATCATGGGCATATGGTGAATAATCCAACCAAGGCATTTCATCTAACAAATATACATGCTGGTTCTGCACGGGCATCAGATTTTTCCATAGCTGAGTATGTTGTAGTTTATGCCAACGTTGCTGGGATTCTGAGTCCTGATCCACAATCAGTAACATGCGATCTCCAACCATTAGAGGCAACTCCTGTTCATCCAATGCACGATAGACTTGTCCTGGAAGCAGATCGTATGAAGAGGACACGCCCAGGTCGTTATATAGAACAGCACCCCCATTGCGTCGCCCGTAGATTAACAGATGACCCATCATGATATGAATGATGGAGACCGTATCCTTACCTATTAGATGACTAAGCTGCTCTTTGGCATGGGTTACTTTGTCATCATACTGCTCTAACCATTGCTGAGCTTCTTGTTGCTGTCCCACAATGGAGGCAACTTGTACGAAGTGTTCCCGCCAGCTCAATCCTTTCCATGGGATAACGATGGTAGGAGCAATTCGCTGCAGCGTTCTTTTTAACGTATGGGCTTCGTACTCATTACAGAGTATGAGGTCCGGGCTCGCTTGCATCAACAACTCAACGTTGGTTTGCCAGATATGAGGATTCATGTGTTTGCTACGTCCCAGATGATAAGGGATATTCGAGAAAAACAGATTCCTGTGTTGATCACGTCGGTTATCGATCAATGCCGCATGGGGGATGATCTGTAATGCCAGCAGATGGCCAGTGGTTCCGAAGGAGAGAGCAGCAATTTTGCTGTGTTTCTGCCGTTGATAGGTGGAGGGAGACACGCCAACATATTTTTTGAATTTGCGACTAAAGTAAAACTCGTCCTGAAAACCAACCTGTGAGGCGATATGTTTGATGGTTTGGCCGGGGACAAGCAGCATCTCTTTGGCCCGGTCCATGCGGATGCTATTCACGTATTCCATGGGACTGATGCCAGTGCGGTTTTTGAATACCCGCGAATAGTGCCATACACTCATGCCTGCCACTCCGGCAAGAACTTCCCGAGAAAGATGCTCAGCATATCCAAGCTCAATAAGTTCAAGTGTTTGATCCAAAGCAGAGGTGTGTTCGGAATCTCCTATTGCACTTTCTTTGGGAGGAGCATACACATGGCTCAACAATTCATGCATCAAAGTCTGAATACGAAATGGACGATTTTCTTGAGGTACAGAGACGCATTCATGGAGCTGTGAGGCAATTCTGGTACATTCCTGAAAAAGTTCATGCGGTAACTCATCGGCATAAGACGAACGAAGTAACCCTTTTTGGTATACCTCCATTACAGTAGATCTGGAAGTGGTTTTGTTGATATCTGAAATGGGCTTCAACATATCAAAATATATCGCGATGCCCTGTAAGGGATGAACCTCATCTGGCGTATATTCTATCGCTGTTCCTGGCAGGATCAGATACATTTTGCCGAGTGTGGCATGATTCAGCCTGTGCCCAATACGAATATCGGCTTCACCGCCAGTACAGATGAGCAGGAGATGTGAGTCTGCTAATACGAATGGAGCAAGAAAAGACGCTTGATCGAGAACTTCGGATGTCTTGAATCTTGCATATAGGTCACGGGTATGGTCACCGTTAGATATCAGTGGAAAGACTTGCAAAGTCACCAGAATCCCTCCTTAACTTGCAATAGTAACATTACATATGATGCATTTGAGAATCATTATCAATTATCGCATATTGTCATTCAAATAAGAAGTCCATATGATATATGAAATGAAATAGCGAATTCTAATCATTGAACCGCGTAATTCTCCACTATAACTTGAATTGAAATAGGTTACCGAGTTGGAAAATAGCCAATGCATATTTCCCATCATCTAAACCGTTGAGCGAATAATTAGTGAAAATCTCAACTGATGTTAATCGTAGAATTACTTAAATAACAGATCATTTAATTCACTACGAAAAAAAAGACAAGCCCTCTCCTACGATGTCCACAGGAAGAGGAACTTGTCTTTTTAATTAGAGCTTGCGATTAGTATCTTTCCAGAATCGTCTGTGTTTTCAAGCCATCAGCCGGAATCAGCCAGTTGTTGTTCTCCAGCAACTGCAACAGTTGGGTACGCAGTCCGGATACGGCTACAGTATCATCGGTTTTGAAAGAAACCTCTACGATATTCTCAATACCTGTACCTGCTGCGTCACGGATCGGCCATACTTCGAGCGTAAGCTCTTGACCATTCCATGTACCTTCATAACGATGGAATGTGATTGGACCATATGCACGGGATTGAGTCAGTTGTTGTTTACCCCAGTTGGAGGCAGACCAGTTTTTCAATTTGCCCGGAAGCTTGTCCAGTAACATGTTCAAGGCTTCTTGCTGGGAAGGAAGTTGGACTCCTGTCGCTTTGGTATCGACTTTTTTGGTATTGGAGAAGCTCAGGGTTTGTTTGCCATATCCCCAATCAATTTCAGCCTCGTAGTTATCATCTGATTTGTCGAATCCCTCTTGGTTAGCCAGAGTCAGCGCTGCGTTGATGTCGCCATTGATTACAGGGTAGCGTTTTTTATAAGTCAATTCGTAGTTATTCTTGTCATCCTTTTTGCGAAAACGAACGTTCCATCCTTGTTGATCCAATCCGAGAGCATTGGTGTCGAAGTACTCCACGTTAATGTTTCTTGGCGTGGAACTCAGGCCGAGTGTCTGAATCACTTCACTGCGTGGTGTCCCATCTGTATTCAATACAAGTTCCGGCTTGGCCAGAAACTTTACTTCATATGCAGGAACGGCATTGGCAGCAGCTGAAGCCTGGGGTGCCCCCAGAAATGTCATTCCACTTCCCAATGTTACGATGCTCAGCATCAATGAGGCGGTTACCTTTTTCCACTTTTTCAAAACCAATCACTCTCCTAATCTGGATTAACGTACAGATCCCACTTTATCGCCCGAATATATGAAAGCGATTAAAGGGAAGCGCACATTGCGTTAACCCTGCATAGATTTGATGAATGGCAAACGATAGTTTATAGCGGATCAGGGCAATCAGCCATGGAAAATGGGGAAGCCGTGACTCACCTGTCGAAGCACTTCTTTGAAGCGGTTTACCTGAACGGAAGGGTGGCGGTCCTTGTTATGTACCGTATAGATATGCCGCGGTGCTTGCTCTCCGGGAATGGGAAGAACTTGAATGAGCCCGTGCTGTTCCTCCCACTGTACCGCCATCCGAGACATGAATGAGACATGCCCCCCGATTAACACGAGCTGTTTGATTGCTTCCAGGGAATCCATCTCCACGGTACTCCGCAAACGAATATCATGTTGCGCAAGCCATTGATTGGTTAGCCGCCGTGTACTGGATTCATTGCCATGTAAGGCAAAAGGAATCTGCGCGATATGATCAGGCGTTAATGCATCCTTCTGAGCCAACCCATGCTGCGGAGAACAGATCAATACCAGGTCGTCTTCACACAGTGTCTCGGCTTGCAGCGCGGGTCCAACAAACGGTTCGGAAGAGATCACCCCCAGATCAATCTGATGCCGAATCAGCATCTCGCGAATGACAGGTGATGGTTTGACGGATAAGACGATACGGATGCCCGGGAACTCCTGAGAAAAGGTGTTGAGTATGGCGGGCAGCAGATATGTAGCTGGTACATAGCTTGCCCCAATGTGCAGGGTCCCCCGATAGAGGCTGTCATATTCCTTCACAACCCGCCTTGCCTCTTGGGTCAGAGCATTGATTTTGACGGAATAATGGAGCAAAGCCTGTCCGGCCTCGGTCAGAAAGGTCTTTCCACTGCGCGATTCGAATAATCGCACACCCATCTCTTCCTCCAATGACTTCATATGAAATGTAACGGTAGGTTGCTTGATCCCCAGTAACTCGGCCACGCTTGTCATGTGATGATGCTTGTCGATCAGCTCAACAATTTGCAATTTGATCAGATTCAATGTCCCAACACTCCTCTCACTTCTACTAGCCCAATATATAAGATGATCTAATGTTTTTCATAAAGACGGAGAGTACAGAACCAATCTGAAGAAGCGAAGCCAAAAGCTTTCTGGAAGAAAGCTGCTTCGGAAGCATATGCTTCGCCTTTATCCCCGGATTTCTCCCTTCATAAAGGGAATATAAGAAATCTGGGGATAACAGCGATCGGAAGATGGTGCTGTAATCGGAGCGACAACATGAAAATTAATTTAGTTCACCTACTATAGATTTAATCTATGAACATCAACAGAATTCATCTAAAAAGTTAATTCCAATTTTACATACAAGACATACAACTCGCGAAAGCGGACGTTAGACTGAGAACAGTGCAAGAGACAAGTAACAGAAGACAGGCAGGGATGCTTATGAAATTAGAGATGACTGGAATTCAAAAATCATTTAATCAAACACCCGCACTGCTGCCGACAGATCTAACGCTGGAACATGGAAAGTTCACGACACTGCTTGGCCCATCGGGCTGTGGCAAAACAACACTGCTCCGCATGTTGGCCGGGTTGGAACAGCCGGACGCGGGGGAGATTCGTGCAGATGGTCAGTGTATCTACTCTGCGGCGAAGCGGATTGATATACCGACACACAAGCGTAATCTGGGCATGGTGTTTCAGGATTTTGCATTATGGCCGCATATGACCGTATACGAAAATGTAGCGTTTGGCCTGAAGGCCGGAAAACAGAAATCCGATCTGCGGCAAAAGGTGAACGAAGCACTTGGCATGGTTCGCCTGCAAGGCATGGAAGATCGATATCCTCATCAGCTGTCTGGTGGACAGCAGCAACGGGTTGCTTTTGCCAGAGCCGTAGCGGTCAGACCTGGTGTGATCCTGTTCGATGAGCCACTAAGTGCACTGGATGCTGTACTTCGGGAAGAGATGCGGATTGAGATGATGTCACTGGTTCGGGACATGGGACTGACTGCGCTGTACGTCACACATGATCAGATCGAAGCGATGTCGATGTCGGATGAGATTGTGGTGATGCAGAAGGGGCGGATATTGCAAAAAGGAAGCCCGGAAACGATCTACTCGGCACCAAGTGATCCGTATGTCGCTTCGTTTATCGGAAAGTCCAACTGGCTCACGCCTAATCAATCGATGGTGCGACCAGAGCATGTCACCTGGAACAAAACAGGTCATGATGATCTATGTTATCCGGGGACGGTACTTAGTGTCAGCTATGTAGGTGAGCGTTATGAAGTACGAGTGCAGATGGAAGGGCTGGGCGTGTGGACAGCCTATATGAACCAAAGAATGTGCGTTGGGGAGCGGGTTCAGCTCTATGTAGCCCCTGAGCGAATATGCCGAATGGACGGTTATGACCACCCGAGTATGAAGCAGAACGAAGCGATCGCAGTGGCATATTAAATTGGTGAACGAGCACGCAGTTGGAAGCGGGAGTACACATTTTATAAGAAACCAGGGGAGTGGACGAATATGTTGGGTATGAAAACACGGAAAAAGAGCGCAATGCTGTTATTAACAGCGGTAATGAGTATCAGTTTGTTCGGATGTAGCACAGGGAACTCGACTACAGGCAACGCGGCACAACCGGCGGGTGAAGGAAACACAGCAGCAGCGGCGGAAACAACGAAACCGGCTGGTGGCAAGCTTGTCTTGTACAGTGCTGGTCCACAGAAGCTGGCGGATAACATCGTGAGCGGATTTACGGACAAAACGGGAATTGAAGTCGAGATGTTCCAGGGAACGACAGGCAAAATTCTGGCTCGTATGGAAGCAGAGAAATCCAATCCGGTTGCAGACGTTGTGATCCTGGCCTCTTTACCTTCAGCACAGGCTCTGAAAGCCGATGGACTGACTATGCCATACCCCGAAGCAGCAAATGCAGACAAGCTGAACAAGGATTGGTCGGATGCAGAGGGCAACTATTTCAGCAGCAGTGCTTCCGCACTGGGTATTGTGTATAACACCAAACTGGTATCTACACCCCCAACAAGTTGGGCAGAGCTGGCTACGCCTGCGTGGAAAGATGCAGTGAACATTCCCGACCCAACATTATCAGGTTCAGCACTCGACTTCATCACAGGGTACCTGAGCGCGAACGGTGAAAAAGGTTGGGATCTGCTGAGTGCCTATAAAGCCAATGGTGTAGCGATGGCAGGTGCCAATCAGGAAGCACTTGATCCGGTCATTACGGGTGCCAAAAGTATCGTAGCGGCAGGTGTGGACTACATGGCGTATTCCTCCAAAGCAAAAGGTGAACCACTGGATATCGTATATCCTGAGGAAGGCACAGTCATCAGCCCAAGACCGGCTGCGATTCTGAAATCCAGCCCAAATGTAGAGAATGCCAAATCGTTCATTGACTACTTGTTGTCCGATGAAGCACAGAAGCTTGTTGCAGATGCCTATCTGATCCCGGGCCGCGAAGACATTGAAGCGACTAACCGTGCCAATGTGAAGGATATTCCACAGCTTAAAGTGGATTGGAACTGGATGAGCGAACATGGCGAAGAGACAGCGGCGCGTTTTTCAGAGACTTTTAAGTAAGTATTTTTGCATAAATCCAAAGAGCGTCTTTCAATAAGCAAGGTATAGATCGAAATGTTTCTATTCGTCTATACCTTGTACCCGCCAGCGATTTGATTCGAATTATGCAAAATACCGAAAGAAACAAGTATAGAGACAATTAGGCAAAAGGAATACCTGCTGTCTGTGGAAAGTCATGTGAGGTGAACGTAGTGAAACCTGTTGGAATGGACAACAACCGAATTTTTCGGAGAGTGGGCGTGATTCTGGCCCTCTTTCTGCTGACTATAAGCATTGGCGTGCCGCTCTTGCTGATCTTCTGGCAAAGTGTGTATCCGGATGGACAGTGGGACTGGATGGCTCCGATTCGCACGATTACAGGTCATCATCTATCAGGTGTATTGCTGAACTCCGTCTGGCTTGGTATCTCCGTTGTAGCGGTAACCACGCTGCTGGCGTTGCCGCTTGCCTGGATGATGGCGAAGACCCGGATGGGCGAGCATCGCTGGGTGGATGTGATCCTGATGATTCCGTTCATGACCCCGCCTTATATCGGCTCGATGGGCTGGATTCTGTTTATGCAAAAAGGGGGATACCTGCAGCAATGGGTGCCCTCATCTGCGGGCTGGAGTGAGCTGTTCTTCAGCTTCTGGGGCATGGTGCTCATCATGAGCTTGCATCTGTTCCCGTTCCTGTATCTGCTGCTTCGAGATGCGTTGATCCGCATCGGTGGCAATCTGGAAGAAGCGGGAGCTGTGCACGGTGCACGTGCAGGGTACCGTTTCAGACGTATTATTTTACCCCTGTTGTTGTCGTCTTACGGCATGGGCATCATGCTGGTCTTTGTCAAAACGATTGCGGAATTCGGAACACCGGCAACCTTTGGGCGCAAGATTGGCTATTATGTCATGACCTCCGAAATTCATAAATACATCTCCAGTTGGCCGATTGACTTCGGTAAGGCGACTTCGCTGGCATCGGTGCTACTGTCCGTCTGTCTGGTGATGTGGTATATGCAGTCTGCCATGAGTCGGAAGTTCACGTATCGTCTGGTTGGTGGCAAAGGGCAACGTTCAAAGCGATATTCTCTTCGTGGCGGAGCAGGATGGTTGTGCGGGGTGTATCTTGCAATCCTGTTGATCCTGTCGATAGGTATCCCGTATTTCTCCATCATCGCTGCTTCGACCATGAAGCTACGGGGATCGGGACTCGCTTTTGATAATCTGACCTTGGATCATTACAAGGAGCTGTTATCTTGGGGATCAGTGAGTATGAAGGCAATCGGGAACAGTCTCGGGCTATCCCTCGCGGCTTCCACGGTTGCTGTTATTATCGGAACTGGATTTGCGCTCGCGATCGGCAGATCATCTTCATTCATGCAGCGTGTGATTGACTTGTTCAGTCTGTTGCCTAATACGGTGCCGGGGATCGTGATGGTGGTGGGTCTGATTCTGTTCTGGAACTCACCCTGGATGCCAGTCACGTTGTATAACACCTACGGCATGGTTGTGCTCACGTACGTTGTTCTCTTCTTGCCTTACACCGTGCAGTATGTAAAATCAAGCTTTACCCAGATTGACGGAACATTGTTCCAGGCTGGGCAAGTATTTGGCGGGAAGCCGCTGTATATTCTGAGGCGTATCCTGATCCCGCTGATCCTGCCCGGCATGCTGGCGGGTTGGATGATGACCTTTACGATTGCAACAAGGGAACTGGTCGGATCGTTGTTGATTCTTCCGCCGTCGATGCAGACGTCGGCTACGTATATTTTTGCCCAGTTTGAACAAGGTCAGGTATCACTGGGAATGGCGATGGCCGTGGTGACTGTAGGTATGACGGTGCTGATGCTGCTGGGAATCGAACTGCTGAATTCAAAGAGAAAGTGGAATGCATCATGATCAAACTGAATGTATGGGGCGGGGCAGGGGAACATGGACGTTCCGCCTATCTCCTAAGGGGGAGCCGCTTTCGCCTTTTGCTGGATTGTGGTGTAAAAAAAGAAGGCACAGGCCAGTATCCGCTGATTGACCCGGAGATTGTTCCGCAACTGGATGCGGTCTTCTTGTCCCACGCCCATGAGGATCATTCGGTCGCCATCCCATTGCTGTATAAGATGGGTTACAAGGGTGAAGTGTGGACGACAAGGGAGACGAGGGCGCAGCTGCGTACGTATTTTGCCAACTGGCGTAGGTTCGTAGAGCGTGTAGGCGAAGAACTTCCTTATGATGAAACAGATGAGCAAGCTATTCGTTATCGGTATCTGGAGGATGAGGTTGTATCCCAAACCTGGTTCGAACCCATTCCTGAAGTAAAAGTGATGTGGGGCCGGAGTGGACATCTGGCTGGATCGGTGTGGTTTGGGGTTGAAATGGAAGGTAAGCGGATTTTTTATTCCGGGGACTACACGTCCGAATCGATGCTTTTACAGGAGGATTGTCCAGCGGAGGCGTTCTCACGGGCAAACATGATTCGTGAAGATACGTTGTTCGATGCTCCGAGCAGTGAACAGTGGGGCGCGGAGGAACTAATCGTTATGAACAGTGGGCAAAAGGCTGGAGAAATCATAACGTCCCAAGATCAGATATCTGTTGCATCAGAGGCATCGTCAAGAACACTTGTATCCATGGAGATACCCATGAAGCAGGTGAATTTCACATCCAACGGAGCAGATGGAGCAGGCAGAGCGGTCAGAGCAAACGTAGCAGACGCTGCGCCAATATCTTCCGTCGGGCTGGTGGATCTGGCGATCGTTGATGCGGCCTACGGTACGGACCAGGATACACAGGCTGACAAACTGGAACAGCTGGAACGAGCCATTCGCCAGACGATTGCTCAAGGTGGAAAGGTGCTCTTACCTATGCCTGTCGTAGGGCGTGGACAGGAGATCATACTGTGGGCACAACAACAATTCCCGGCTATCCCAATCGTAGTGGAACAAGGGTTGGTGGACGGTATGAAGCAGCTTGTGCATGTTCCGTATTGGTTGAGGGAGAAGGGAGAGCATGTCATCCCAATTTCGTTGAAAGACGGAATTGATGGCTTTCTGACCGGACGAGGATGGGATCTACCTACAACCACCCAAGAGCGGGAACAACTGTTGGAACATCATGCTGCTTCGCTATGGTTCATTCCGGACGGCATGATGCAGTCCTCGCTTGCCCGTTGGTACTATAGTCAATTATCGGACAGGGAGGAGAATCTGATTCTGCTCACCGGGCATGTTGCTCATGGTACATTTGCTGATAAGTTGCTACGGGTTCCTGACAAGTATGGCGTGTGTGATGTGCGGAAAATACGTTATAAAGTACATCAGGGCTGGAAGGATGTTGAACGGATGCTGCATCAGGTTCCAGCAAGGCATACGGTCCTTGTACATGCTTACCGGGAAGAGACGGACAGATTAAAAGAAGGTTTGCTCAAGAATAGCCCATCACCGGGAACAGTGATACATTCACTGTCTGCTGGTGACGAGCTATATGTGTGAATTGTGCATGAATCGAATTGATGCGTCAGATTGGAACGTCCCTGGGGACGTTCTTTTTCCATTGTTGACTGATCATTTAGGGTTCGCGATGAATGGGATGTTCAAGTTCGGCATGGCCCATCAAACTATCAACGGCTTCGCCATCCACCAGTATATCCAGGCTGTTCACTTCATCAAATTGAAACATCGTTGTTGTTAAAGCTTCCAATGCGAGCAATTCTCCACTGGTACCGAGGTTGGCTTCAGCGGGGATATGAACATCAAAAGTCACCGTACCCTCAGCATATTGAATAGAGAGCAATTCCACCTGCTCCCAGAGGGAAACAAGCTCCGAATCGGTGTTCGTTTGCAACGCTGCAAATATCTTTTCATATTTTTCGGAATCATCCTTGTATTCAATTTCCTGCTCTGTTTTCTCAAGTTCCAGTACCTGAGAATCTGCCAAATATACATCGACGACTTGTATATTCATTGTACCCAGATCCACCTCCGTTTCGGCTGGGTTTGGCGCCTGTACCTGTCCTCCCTGAACAGCAGGTTCATTCGAACCGGATTGGCTCACTGGCTTCTGGGCACATCCAACTCCGATAAGGATCAAGCATGATAATATAAGTGCACAACCTAGCTTCTTATTCAAAGAATCACTTCCTTTATCTGATTTATTTGATGGTTTACAGGCCCAAATACTCCTTGATTCCATCGGCTATCGCTTGAGCGGCTCTCATCTGAACGTCATCGGACGACATCAGTTCTTCATCGAGCACATTACTCAGGAATCCCACTTCCAAAAGCACCGCAGGCATGGTCGTGTCTCGGATCACTTCCAAGTTGCCATTTTTCACACCACGATCTCTAAGCCCCATGGCTTTCAACAAACGTTGATGAATGATAGTGGCTAATTCCTTGCTATTACTGCGTTGATAATAATATGTCTCCGTACCTGTGGCTTGGGGGGCGGACTTCACGCTATTGCCATGGATAGATACAAATACATCCGCATTTAATTGATTGGCGAGCTGAACACGCTCTGGGCGGGTTGGATAGGTATCACCTTCACGAGTCATCACCAATTCGATATTGGGTTCATTGAGCAACAGGGCTTGTACTTTGTGAGCTAATGCCAGATTGTATTCCTTCTCGGGTTTGTTCGTGATGCTGATCGTCCCTGGATCACTGCCACCGTGTCCTGGATCGATGACCACAACCTTGCGTCCTGAGTCGCCTACTGGAGTGACTGGAGCAGGTGTGACATTGTCACCCGCAACATTCAGATCAATAATCAGTTTGTCGGCAATCAGATTGTGGCTGTACTGGACATTCTTCACATTATTCAATTCTACGACAATGCGAACTTGTGCCGGTTCTCGTTTGAACAGTGAATATCTCACTTCTGTCACATTGGGATAACCGCTCACATCCAACTTGCCATTGAGTCCTTGATCCAGCGGCTGGGAGATATCGCCAAAGGTGGCTCCGGGCAAGTCCACAACCAGACGATCAGGGTACTTGAGGGTCGTTACTATCGGCTGAACGGCCCCATCGGTGGATAACACGAGCTGATTATTGGCAAATTGGATATCGGTTACCTGAGCGGTAGACGTTGAATCCCCTTTTCCAGAACTCTTGCCTGGATCGATAGCAGGTTCCTTACTGGTGTTTGTTAAGTATACGATCTTGTCTTGATTGTTCCATCTTACCTTAAGCCCCATTTGTTCACTGACAAATCGAATGGGCACCACCAGCGTTTTATTCAAAATCTGCGGTGCTGTGTTCAAAGTGACTTGTTTGTCAGCAACCATGGCTTGCTTTTGATCGACGGTTAGGGAAATCGTCTGTTGATCTTGCTGAATTTTTACAGTGCGTGCTTGTTGGTTCCAATCGACTTTGAATTTCAAATTTTCGGCAACGACACGAATCGGGATCATCACGTTTTTATTGATAATCGTCACCTGTACATCACTTGGGAGGACTAATTCCTCTCCATCCATAAAGATTTTCGACGTGCTTGCAGCGGCATTTCCCTGATTAGGGAGCAAAACGAGTAAGAACAGACTCAAAAACAGTAGTAAAATAGTTTTCTTCATTATGCACCTCGACTAGTATTAGATCTATATCTTACTATCCAAAATATCCCTACATAATATAAACGGTAAAAATGTAAAAATGTTTCTCTTCTGATATCTAATTATCAATTGATGGAAGAAAACATGAGGTGGGATCGCAAATGGGATGAATATCTCTCTTTTTATTTTCAATGATGTAATTAAATTTCATATAATGTTTGACTTGTGAAATTTAATATCATATACTGGGTGAAATTATGGCAGGATGACGTGTTCATCGGGTCTTGCAGGAGGTTGGAAGTGGATGGATACAGGCAGCTATCCGATGTGGGAGAAGTATCGTTTGAAGCAGGAGCATCTGGTCATTGGACTAATGTCAGGGACGTCTCTGGACGGAACGGATGCGGCGCTGGTGCATATTCAAACCGATATGAGCGGGGCATTACAGCAGATCGAGCTGGTTGATTTCGTCTGTGTGCCGTATTCGAATGAATTGAGAGACGTACTGATTCGGTTATGTTCGCCGGGGACAGCTCGTGTCGACGAGCTGACTGCCGCGCATTTTGGTGTATCGGAGTGGTATGCGCATAGTGTTACGGAACTGATGCGGTCTGCCGGCATCTCAACGCAGCAGGTGGATATGATTAGCATGCATGGGCAGACGGTATGGCATGCTCCTGTAGCATCTGCATTTCCAGGGCCAACGGGAGCAGGTATTGATGTGGTATCGACATTGCAGATCGGTGAATGTGCTGTCGTTCGAGAACGGACAGGACTGCCAGTGATTGGCAACCTGCGAGCAAGGGATATGGCGGCTGGTGGGGAAGGTGCCCCGCTTACGCCTTATGCGGATGCTCTGATGTTCCGAAGCCCGACGGAAGGGCGGCTGGTGCAGAATATCGGCGGCATTGGCAATGTGACGGTGCTTCCCTCCGAGTCATCTAGCGAAGGTATTTCGGCATTTGATACGGGACCAGGGAATATGGTGATGGACGCCATTGTGCGTCAGGCAACGGATGGGCGGCAGCATTATGATCCGAATGGAAGTATTGCCGCACAGGGGAAGGTCGATCAGGGTCTGGTAGACCTGTGTTTGGAGGATGAGTATTTCAAAAGACTTCCACCGAAAAGTACCGGGCGAGAAGTATATGGAGCCGCGTATGCAGTGAGACTGATGGAGATGGCCGCAAAGCGTTCCTTATCTCTTGAAGATACGCTGGCTACTGCCACCTGTCTGACCGCGGAAACCATCGTGCGTGCAGTGAAGGATTTTATCCTGCCCAAGGTGCAAATATCGGCCATGCTCGCGTGCGGTGGTGGCACTTCCAATGCCACGTTAATGGAGATGATCCGTCAGAGACTACCGAAGGATATCCGTTTGGAGCGAACGGCAGATTATGGTATACCCGATGATGCTCGGGAAGCCATTGGATTTGCTTTACTTGGCCATGAGGCACTTATGGGAAGAACCAATACACTCCCGGCAGTAACCGGCGCGAAACACGCCGTAATCTCAGGCAATCTCACACTTTAGTGAGGTATGACTTTAATTGGAGTTCAGTTATGGAAGGGCGAGGAATTCGATTAGACGCGAGTGGAATTATAAGATAAAATGCTTGTACATGAATGCAGTACGGAAAGGAGGAGCGAATGGAAGGCATGAAAGGTGGACTTGTGCGTTTACGCGCATTAATGGATGATTTAACTCCGTCCGAACGGAAGATCGGAGCTTATATTCTCGATCACCCGCAAGAAACTGTTCAATCCTCGGTGGCCCAGTTGTCTGAAAGGAGTGGAGGCAGCCCAGCTGCCATTATCCGTCTCTGTAAATCACTAGGTGTAACGGGTTTTCAGGAGCTGAAGCTGAAGATTGCCGGAGATTTGCAGACGAGTGAGCCATATCAATATACGGAGATTCGTCCCCAGGACTCCATGGAGAGCATTATTCAGCATGTGTCCGCAAACAATATTCAGTCGGTGAAGGATACGGTTCATATTCTGGACCCACGTCTGGTAGAAAAAGCCGTGGACGTGCTTCATCAGGCAAACCGGATCTTTTTCTATGGAGTAGGGGCCTCCAACCTGATTGCGCTGGATGCACATTACAAGTTCATGCGAATCAATCGCACAAGCTTTTCGTTCGCCGATCCGCATATGCAGATTTCGTCTGCAACGACGCTTCGTGAAGATGATGCGGTGGTATGTATCTCGTATTCAGGGGAGACGTCGAACGTAATCTCCTGTCTCAAGCATGCTCATGATGGCGGTGCAGCGACAATCAGCATTACCAAGTGGGGCAGCAATACACTCAGTAGTATGGCGGATGTACCCCTGATGATTACTTCCACCGAAAGTGATATTCGGAGCGGAGCAACCTCGTCACGGATTGCACAGCTGAACGTGATCGACATTTTGTATCTCGCGATTGCCAGTCGGGATTACAACCAGTCGGTGGAGTATTTGGAGAAGAGCCGACAGGCTATTCTGGAGCACAAGTGAAGTAGAACCATATGAATCCCTTTCTGTTCATGCAGGAGGGGATTTTTTGACGTATTATATCCGCCTCTATATAAAAATAAAAATAGAGCCCAGACTAATGTCGGGCTCTTCTCTTTCAACCTCTAATAATACCCCTGTACGGCTCAGGAAGGCCCCGCAATGGCGCTACGGACAAAACCGTCAGCCAGATCAAGCCTGTGCTGGGCTTCTGTTACGTCCACGCCTGCCATCAGCATGACGATTGCCGTTTTTACATGACCGTCTGCACCGGTAAAAGCCTCTTCAATATCTGCTTCATTTGCTCCGGTTGCCAGATGGATCATGCGTTTGGCCCGATGGACAAGCTTCTCATTCGAAGGGTTCAGATCAACCATGAAATTACGATAAACCTTGCCCAGACGAATCATGGCGGTAGTGGTGAGCATGTTCAGAATCATTTTCTGGGCGCTGCCTGCCTTCATACGTGTTGAACCCATGACAACCTCTGGGCCGACAACAGCCTCAATGCTCACATCAGCCAACAGGGTCATCGGCGTGCCTGCATTATTGCTCAGGCTGATCACCGTAGCCCCGACCTCCTTGGCGTGCCTCATCGCACCCAGCACATACGGCGTTCGTCCACTGGCTGCAATGCCAACCACGACATCGTTTTTGTCTAAGCCATGTTCATCAAGGTCCGCAGCTCCCAACTCCTCATTATCTTCAGCACCTTCAACCGGGTCCTTCACTGCCCGGAATCCCCCTGCAATAATACCCTGCACCATGGAGGGAGGGGTTCCGTAGGTAGGCGGGCATTCCGAAGCGTCAAGTATTCCTAATCGTCCACTGGTACCTGCGCCTACATAAAAAAGCCTGCCGCCAGACTGAAACGCCTCCAAGATCCGATCCGCAGCTTGAGCAATGACCGGAATCAGGGGCTGGATGAGCTCCGCAATCCGTTGATCTTCCTTATTAATGAGCTCCATAATTTCTGCCGAAGGCAATTCATCTATATGATCCGTTAATGGATTGGGTTGTTCTGTTAGTAGTGAATTCAGCATGTGATTCATCCGTATGGCCTCCTTCTCTCTTTTAAAATGATTCATTCAGGGAACAGCGTTTTCTTGCCAGTTGTGCTGCGCCAATCGCTGGAGCGGGGGCATCTTCACGATATACAAAGTCCAACTCTCCATAATATCCTGATAACTTCTGGATAAATGTATTTCGGAAAAGTGCAGCGTATCGAAACATTGATCCGGACAGGACAACCGGAGTGGATGCAAATTCGGGATGACGGGCAATCAGCGCCTTGGCGGTATCCGCCAATTGTGAGGCTTCGTCAATGATTAGTGCGCGGGCGGCCTCATCTCCGAGTTCAGCAGCTTCTATAGTTAGGCGGGCGATGGATGCGGTCTCGGTTTTGCCCCAATCCGTCTGATACACCCGCGTCTTTAGCTCCGATATATCCCGAAGGTTCAGATTCTTTAGAAGAAGCGGGGTTAAACAGGTTGGAGGAAGAACACCGTCATAACTTTGCATAACCACTTGGAGTGCACGCTGCCCGATACGATAGCCGCTCCCCTCATCTCCGAGCAGATGACCCCAGCCTCCTGCACGGTATCGCTCGCCTTCCCGCGTAAATCCGTACACGATGGAACCTGTTCCAGAGATACACAATACACCGTGCGTATGTCCGAGAGAGGCCATCAGAGCAATCTCTCCTTCGGATACAACCCAGACTGGACAACCTTCTGATGCCTGTCGATTACGACTCTTCATATAGTTATTTACTGCTTCGGCTATAAGTTGCCGTTCTTGGATCGTATCTACACCTGACATACCAAGGCATATACCCTCACAATTTGTCGATAAATCACTTATTAGATTAAATAGCTGTTCCAGCACTCGTTGCAGTTCGGAAAGGGCCTGTTCAGTGGATACGCTGTGAGGATTCGTGGGACCGCCGCTGAGTCGGGCAAGAATTTCACCAGATTCAGAAATGATTGCTGCATCAGTATTGGTACCGCCTCCATCTACGCCTACATATACTCGCAAAGTGGCTCACCTCGCTTGCTTGGGTTTTCTTTTTACATAGTATAGTTGCATGAAAAGAAAAAGTAAAATTAAATTTTATAATAAAAAATAATGTTGAATTTTTATTTTACAACTCATATAATGAATTCAATCTACAATTTTGGAAGGAATTAATACTGTTAATGTCAATTAAGTTGACGTTAATATTGCATTTAAGAGATTTAGCTTGCGACTGGCAGGCCCAATCTACAGGGGAGGTGCTTTTCCTTACTGCCGCGTGTATAGGTGGATGGCGTTTGAAGGCTGAACGATCACAAAGGGGTAGCATGGTTAGGCAATGAAAGAATCGGATGATGACATGCAAAGGAGATGAAGGGATGAAAAAGAAGGGTCTGGTATGGACGATGTTGTTGATGATGGTCTGGGTTACTGCCTGTGGGAATAGCGGAGGTGCTGCTCCGGATGACCCGAATGCCGATGATACGGTAACGGTATGGACCTATCCTGTACATGGCACATATGAAGATGAACTGAAGGGTCTAATCTCTGATTTCAATAAAGAACACCCGAACATTACCGTGAAGACGGAAATGCTTTCCTGGGCGGAAGGGCCCAAAAAATTCGATGTCGCTCTGAACGCAGGTAACCCGCCGGATCTTTACTTTCATAGCGTAGACGGCACATATGTGAATACGGGATTGGCACTTGAGCTGGACAGCTACCTGACACCTGAGATCAAGGACGACTACCTGCCAGGTACGCTTGATTTAGGCCAGATTCAGGGGAAACAGTATGGACTGCCTTTGTATCAATTCCAATGGGCTTGGGGTGGTAACAAACGCATTCTGGAGGAAGCGGGCATTGATTGGAAGTCCATTCAACAAAATGGCTGGACCTGGTCCGAATTCAACGATGCTGCTGCCAAGCTGACCAAAACGCTGGATGGCGGGGCCAAGCAATATGCACTGGTTACCGACGGAACCTCGCTTGACTTCATTGAAATGCTGTCTCGTAACAACGGGATGATCGATGTTCTTGATAAAGACGGCACGTTCCAATGGAATGATGGTCGCATTCTGGATACCCTCTCTTTTATCAAAAACCTGATGGATCAAGGGTATATGCCGAAGGAAACGGCGGCTCTCGCTCCAGCGAAACGGACGGATATGTTCTACGCGGGGGAAACGGCGATTATTTCCAAAGCGATTCCTTATTATGATGTGATGATTCAGAACCGCAACAAGGACATCGATGATGGCAAGGTGCAGGGAGAGAAGATTGATTTTGTCCTGCTGCCTGTACCACATAATGATGATCAACCTGCTGCCACAACGATGGGCGGCGAAGGGTATGTAGCCTTCAAACAGAAAAAGGACAAGGGCGAACAGCATGCCAAAAATACGTTCCTGGTGATGGAGGCGCTTAGTGGTGCCAAAGCAGGGAACTCGGCCAATGAACTGGCGCTTCCATTCGTAAGACAGTCCCAGGTGGATCTGTTTAAAGGAAAAGAGCTTGGTCAACCGGATAATCTGGCTGCTGCAAAAGTCATGGCAGAGAATATCGCGATGCCGGTTGTACTTGAACTGGATATCGACAAAGCATCCCAGCAAAAACAATTCAAGGAACAGGTTGTGAAGCCAAACATCCAGGCGCTGTTCTCGGGAGAAAAATCACCGGAGCAGATCGCAGAAGACTTCAAGAGCAAAGGCCAGCAGATGTTTGGACAATAACTCGGACAATCAAACATAACGTAAAACCACACTGATTAGGAGAGGAGGATTCGCCATGCAGACCGCCCTTGCGCCAAAATCGTCAGTGCCCCGGACTTCCCGGGTTGCCCGGTTTTGGCGAGACTACGGGTGGGCGTATTTGTTTATTTTGGCGCCTGTCCTGCTGTTTCTCATTTTCACACTGTATCCCGTTCTGACGGCTCTTGTGATGAGCTTCCAGAAATACAATATTATGAACTCGACGTGGGTTGGATTGGATAACTACGAGCGTTTGGTGAAGGATGAGACATTCTGGAAGTCGATTAAAAATACAGTCATCTTCACCGTAGGCACAGTCCCGGTCAATATTCTCATTACATTTGTACTGTCCTATTTCATCTATCAGATGAAAAGCAAATGGCAGACATTTTTCAAAGCTACCATGTATCTGCCTGCGGTAGCCTCCGGGGTGACCATCTCCATTGTATGGTTGGCGATCTTTGACCCGACAGATTCGGGACTGCTCAACCGTTTCCTCGGTCTGTTCGGCCTTGACCCGGTAATCTGGCTGGGCCAGTCGGGAACGGCACTCTTTTCCCTCATTCTGATGAACTGGCTTGGATCGCACGGAGCGGGCATTATTCTGTATCTGGCAGCCATGGGTGGTATTCCGAAATCGCTGTACGAGGCGGCGGATATTGATCATGCCAGCGGCTGGACCCAGTTCAGCAAGATTACATGGCCGCTGCTCAAACCAACGACGCTGTATCTGCTCGTTACAGGTGTGATCACGTCTTTCCAGGTGTTCATCTCGGTATATCTGATGACACAGGGTGGACCAAACTTTGCGACAACTACAATCGCTTATCTGATCTATGAGACGGCATTCAAGTTCTATGAGTTCGGATTGGCTTCGGCTCAGTCATTTGTACTGGCGATTATCATCATTGTCATCTCCGTCATACAGTTCAAATATTTCTCCAGCGATATTGAGTATTAAGCATCCGGGGGTGAATGAAATCCATGAAATCAACACAGAAAAAGATCCTGCTCGTTGTTGCATCCATTCTGTTGGTGGTCTGGGCGCTGGTGACGGTCATTCCGATGTACTGGATGCTGGTCGGTTCGGTGCAGGATAGCGCGATGTCGGCTTCCTTCAAACCGCAGATGATCCCGGAGCAGCTGTCCTTATCACCATATGAGCGCTTTTTTGCCAAAACTGATGCCTGGCGCTGGTTATACAATTCGCTGCTCATCTCGATCATTCTGACCGTAACAAATGTATTCTTCGCCTCCCTGGCGGGATATGCGTTCGCCAAACTGAAGTTTCCGGGTAGTCAGGCGGTATTCTGGACTTTGCTTGGGACCATGATGATCCCGGCGCAGGTGACACTGATTCCTTTGTACATTCTGATGGTCAACGTGTTTGACCTAGGGGATACGTATACGGCCATTATTCTGCCTGCTGCCGTTAGTGTGGGCAACATATTCTTGATGAAACAGTTCATGTCTACGCTGCCCACATCGCTGATACATGCGGCACGTATCGATGCATGTAGTGAATTCGGCATCTTCTGGAAAGTCATTCTGCCGATGGCAAAGCCGGGAATCGCGGTGCTGGCGATATTCACGTTTGTAGCTTCGTGGAACGAATTCTTCTGGCCGTTCCTCATTACCAATTCCAACGAGATGCGTACCATTCAGGTGGGGCTGGCCTCGTTTGTATTTGCCGAATCAACGGACTTCGGCGCGATGATGGCAGGGGCAACAATAGGTGCGCTGCCCATGATCATTCTGTTTTTCTCACTGCAACGTTATTTCCTGCAGGGCATTACGATCGGTGCAGTTAAAGGTTAACTGTTAGTTCAGGACAAGCGACAACGTAAAGGGGGATCTACCTATGGCACGCGTGGAGTTTCGCCAAGTGCGCAAAGAATTCAAAGACGATCATAAAGGAACGTTCACGGCTGTGGCCGGCTCGGACTTTGTTATAGAAGATAAGGAATTCGTAGTGTTTGTGGGTCCTTCGGGCTGTGGCAAGACAACGTCATTGCGGATGATTGCCGGACTTGAAAAGCAAACGAGCGGCGATATTGTGATCGGTGACCGGCTTGTTAACGATCTGCATCCGAAGGATCGGGATATCGCGATGGTGTTTCAGGATTATGCACTGTACCCGCATATGACCATCCGTGAAAATCTGTCCTTTGGCCTGAAAAATCTGAAAAAGCCAAAGTCCTATATTGATGAACAGGTGCAGAATGCGGCCTCCATTCTGGGACTGGAAGCGATGCTGGAGCGCAAACCACGCGAGCTGTCTGGTGGTCAGCGCCAGCGTGTTGCGGTGGGACGGGCGATCGTCCGTGATCCGCAGGTGTTTTTATTCGACGAACCATTGTCCAATCTGGATGCCAAGTTGCGGGTACAGATGCGGGTGGAGTTGGGTGAGCTGCATAAACGTCTCGGTGCCACGATTGTGTACGTGACGCATGATCAGGTAGAAGCCATGACACTTGGGGAACGCATCGTGGTCATGAATCATGGAGACATTCAGCAGGTGGCTTCACCGAAAGAATTGTATGCGAGTCCGCGGAATATGTTTGTTGCCGGATTTATCGGTTCCCCGGCGATGAACTTCATCGATGCCCGGATTGAAGGCACGCAGGTTGTCGTGGACGGTGCATCATTCACCTTGCCAGAAGATCTACTCGCTCGTCTTCAGAGTCATCAAGGCAAGCCGGTGATTATGGGTCTGCGTCCAGAGCATATTTTTGGTGATGATGTCGCTCCGAATATCCCGACAGACCACATGCTGCAGGCGCGGGTTCAGGTTGTAGAACATCTGGGCTCCGAGAATTTGGTATATTTCCATTCCGGTGCCCGTACTGTTACGGCCAAGGTCCACCCGGAAACACATGCTTATGTAGGTATGGACAAAAATTTTGTACTGGACCTGCGTAAGGCGCAATTTTTCGATCCAGAGACGGAGCTTGCGATCGGACGTGAGTAAGAGACGATGCCTGGTGAAGAAGGAACGGTGAGAAAGGGGAGAATGAAAATGCGTAAGCTGAGTGAAGTATTGATCAAGTCTGGCGCGGAAATCTATCGGGATATTATTCCGGTGGCCTTGTACAGTGTCTTTAGCTCCATCATATTGGTTCCCATTCTGATGTTTGCTCCGTTGCCGATCGCGGTGCTGCTACTGGCCTTGATGTATATGCCCATGCTGTTCGGGGTTTGTTATGCCGTGCATAACAGATTGGAACGTAAGGAACGGCGCAATGGACTTAAGGATATCTGGGTCGGAACATTGAAGGGAATAATCCCGGGAGGATCGGTGGGTGTGCTTTTCGCGGTGCTTGGCTTCATTCTATGGTCAACCTGGTGGTATTACGGTGGACAGGGTGGAATTACAGGTACAGCAGTGGGTGCATTCCAGACATTCTTTGTTCTCATGGCGCTGATGTCACAGTTCTATACCTGGCAGCTTGTTTTACAAAAAAACATGGGCATCGTTCAGGCGATGGGGGAAAGTGTAAAGCTGTTTTTCCGTCACCCGGGGTACACGATGGGCGCTTGTTTTCAGGCCATGTGCCTGACGGCTCTGCTGATGCTGACTGTCGTTGGTTTCGGAGCGTTGTTTGGAGGGATGTTTGCCATCTATCAGCATAAGGTTGCTCTTAATGTGCTGGAGCCTGAAGAAGAGCCTGTCGTAACAGGCGGTAATGATCACCAGCATACAGGCTGGGTCAGCCAGGGGAATGTGTGATGGGTCAGTTGAATGGGACCGAGCAGATCCCGGCTGTGAAAACAGGAGTTGATCTTCTGTCCAGAGGGTTATCGCATCCATGGATAACGGGTAACCGAATCGGTCTAATTACAAACCCGACTGGTATTACAGCGGATTTCGTATCGACAATAGATGTGTGCGCCGGACTGGCTAATACCGAGCTTACAGCGCTCTATGCCTGTGAGCACGGACTTTATGGAGAGCTTCAGGCGGGTGTCAGATTCGGAGACATGCTTCATCCACGTCTGGACATTCCGGTGTTCAGCCTGTATGGAGATTACAAGAAACCTACGCCTGCAATGCTGGCTGGAGTGGATACGGTGCTGTTCGACATTCAGGATGTGGGCATCCGTTATTACACGTATGCCTCAACCTTGTTCCATATGATGGATGCCTGTGCTGGAGCAGGCAAACGTATGCTGATTCTGGACCGTCCCAATCCGCTGGGTGGAAACGTTGTGGAAGGCGGTGTGCTGAACGCAGGGTATGAATCACTCGTTGGCGCTTGGCGTGTACCTGTACGTACCGGATTGACGGTAGGTGAACTCGCCCTGATGGTCAACAGCGAGATGGATGTACCTTGTGAATTGGACGTGGTTGCCATGGAAGGATGGCAGCGTTCCATGGAGTATGCGGATTGTAGGCTTCCCTGGATGTTACCCTCTCCCAATATGCCCACGCTGGACAGTGTGCGGGTATATGCGGGTACGTGCCTGTTCGAAGGCACTAATGTATCGGAGGGCAGGGGCACGACCCGCCCATTCGAGTGGATTGGAGCCCCCTGGGTTGAGGGTGAGCGTTTGGCGGAACGATTTCGGGAATACAAGCTGGAAGGTGTACATGTGCATCCAGTGTACATGTCCCCAACATTCTCCAAACACGCAGGTGAGCTGTGTGGTGGCGTAAGGATTTTTGTAACGGACAGCAGGAAATTTCGGGCGGTAGAGACAGGGTTAGTGCTTTTGCATGAACTGGTGTCACTCTATCCGGAGCAATTCCGCTGGCTGGAGCCACCAGAGCCGGGTTCAAGGTACTTTATCGACCTGCTGGCAGGGGGGAAGGAAGTCAGGGAAACGATTCATGACCGCGCGGAATTCATTCGTTTAATCGAAGCGTGGAATGTACAGGCAGCGGAATGGAAGGAGCGGCGAAAGCCGTTTTTGTTATATGAATGAACGGATGTTTGTTATCGGAGGGAGGTATGAAATGAGTAGGCAAAAAGAGTCATACAAGTCGAAGCTGAAACAGATGACCTTGCGTGAGAAAGTCGGGCAAATGCTGCTTTGTGGCTTTCATGGCACCGAAGCTGCTGGCGATGTGGAACCCTTTCTCCGAAAGTATCCAATCGGTGGCGTAATCTACTTTGCTCGCAACGTTGAGTCGCCAGAGCAGGTAGAGCGGTTATCGTTAGGGTTACAGCAGATTGCCAAAAGCAGTGGTAATGTGCCGCTCTGGATCTCCATTGATCAGGAGGGCGGCATGGTTGCTCGAATTACCGAAGGGATCGCCTTGATGCCTGGACAAATGGCTATTGCCGCTGCCGGTTCCTTTGACGATGCGTATCAGGCGGCATATATCAGTGGGTTGGAGCTGAAGTCCATGGGCATTAACATGAACTTTGCTCCGGTATTGGATGTGAACAATAACGCAGCCAATCCGGTCATCGGTGTACGATCATTTGGCGAATCTCCACAATCCGTTGCAGAATATGGAGCCAGAACCATTGCGGGAATACAGGACGCTGGGATTGCAGCGACAGCCAAGCACTTCCCTGGGCATGGGGATACGGATACCGATTCCCATCTGGACCTCCCGATCATCACTCATGATCGGGAACGGGTAGAGCGCCTGGAGTTGATTCCATTCCGAGCCGCTATCGCCGAAGGTGTCGATGCCATGATGTCGGCGCATATTTATTTTCCTGCACTGGAGCCAGAGCGGCTGCCCGTAACGCTATCGCAAACCGTATTAAGCGGTCTGCTTCGCCAGGAACTGGGTTATCAGGGCATGATCGTGACAGATTGCATGGAGATGGATGCCATTGCCGTGAACTATGGCACTGTCGATGCAGCCGTAATGGCGGTAGAGGCCGGGGCAGATCTGGTGTTAATTAGCCATACGGCTAAGCTTCAGGCAGAGGCATTTGAATTGTTGTTAGCAGCTGTGAGGAGCGGGCGGATTAGCGAGAGCCGTATTGATGAGTCGGTGAATCGCTTGCTGATGTACAAGGCGAAGCGTGGTTTACTGGAGAGTGGAATGGGCGGTGCAGGTGATGATGAAGTGTATAGTGTAGTATCGAATGCATCATTGCCAAAGGCATCAAACGCTCCTGCTCTATCCAGTTGGTCGGAGCGCAACAGTTCATTACACCAAGAGGTTGCCCGCCGTATTAGCGAGAACAGTATCACACTGGTGCGTGATCAGCTGAATATGCTGCCTTTGAAGCCGGAACGCACGCTGGTCATAACGGTTGCCACGTCCGTGACGACAATTGCCGACGAAAAGCTGACTCAGACGTTCACCTTGGGCTCAGCCTTATCCATATATGGTCTGGATGTTGTCGATCTGACGGTCACGCCCGAGGAAGTCGCCATTCGCTCCGCATGTCTGCTTCAGGCAGCGGAAGCAGATGACATTCGGCAGATTGTGGTGGGAACCTACAATGCAGGAAGCCCCTCCGGCGATCCACAGTGCAGACTGATTAGTTGGATACAGCAATTGGGCAAACCGCTGGCTGTTGTGGCATTGCGAAGCCCCTATGATCTGCTGGCGCTTCCGGATGCCGAGGTCTATGTAGCGGCCTACGAGAGCCGGCCACTTGCCATGGATAGCGTCGCTCAGGCGCTGATGGGGCGCATTCCTTTTGCGGGGAGACTTCCTGTAACATTAAAGCAGACAGATGATGAAAGAGCGGATGTTTCCTAGGCGGTGATAAGAATATGAGTTAATCTGCCTTTTGCAGGATGGAGAAGAGATGGATTGTGGGTTGAGCGAAACGGAAGTGTGAGTCGTTAAAATGAGAACATATACAACACAAAGAGACGATCCTTTAAAGGACCGTCTCTTTGCTTATTATAAGCTATTAATTATAGATTATTGCAATTGCAGTGCTTTGGCTGTCTGTGCCTCAACTTCATCCAAAAGTGAAGTCATGTCCATACCTGCGTGGTTGCCAAGCAGGATAATGGTGATATCATCGGACAGATTACGTGAAAAGGCTGTGGCAAACCCGCCACCACTACCGTTGTGGAAGACGGTACGATTTGTGCCATTCTCTTTGAGAATCCAGGCGTAGCCATAGTTTTTATCGGAGTAGGGCTCATACATCTGTTCAATCGTATCCTGGCTTAGAATCTTGTCTGTATAGAGCGCACGATCCCATTTCAGCATATCGTCCACCGTGGAATAGATGGTTCCTGACCCGGATTGAGACACATAGTAAGGCGCAGTTACCCATGTGTTATCTTCTTGAACAAAACCACTAATCGTGTGCACTTTACGGGAGGCCTCTCCCGAATTTTTCATGCCAAGTGGTTTCAATATCGTCTGCTGCACATAATCGGCATAACTCATACCGGATACCTGTTCAACGACGTATGCAAGTAAAACATACCCGCTGTTGCTGTACAGATAGGCACTTCCTGGTTCAAACTTCAGCGTTTTGTGGCGAATCTCCTCTACAGTCTCTTCCATAGAAGTTCCTTCACCCCGACCAAATGCAGATGGCAGACCTGAAGTCTGGGATAACAGCATATGCAGCGTGATCTGATCTCCCTTTGGTATACCGGAGATATACTTGGAGATTGGATCTTGCACATTAATCTTACCATCCTCAACCAGACTCAGAATGGACGCGGCCGTGAAGGATTTGCTCAGCGATGCGATTCGAGTCTTCTGATCCGGGCGGTTCAGCGTCTGTTCATCGGCAAGTCCGTAGCCTTGCTTTAGAAGTACTTCACCATCGCGGGCGATCAGAGCCATACCTGGATAGTTGATCTCGCGCAGATACGTATCAACGCTGGCAACCTCGCTGTTCAGCAGGCTGACTTGATCAGTGACCATACTTACACTCATCTGCCCCGTAGCTGTACGTTGGACCTTGATGTCTGCTTTGATTGCATTAGCCATGGCCCGAACAGGTACCATCAACGTACCGTTAACAGTACGTGAATTCACACCTGTAGCCAGATCGACCTTGTTTACTTTAATGGAATTGCTGCCAGCCTGATGAATCAGCTTGTCTCTGCCAACGGTAATGGTAGCCGTCTTGGTGCGATTATCCCATTTCAACGTGCCTTTAACCGATGTGACCACATCCCGCAGTGGAACAAACGTTGAGCCTTTGATGATAAGTGGTGCGTTCTTCCAGGATTGTTGCTCACCATTCACTTCAATGTGAACTGCTTGCGTCGCCTGCGCTGCGGATGCCGTAATACCAGCCTGTCCCAGAATCGGGCCTGCACACAGGATGAGCGCTAACAGAATGCGGAACATGGATGAATATACCGTGGAAATACGTTGTCTTTCATTTGACTTGCGTAAGATTTGAATCCTCTCCTTCCAATCGTTTCATGAATAGCCAGCTTATGAGCATTGTAAACGATCTCGCTAAGGGGGTCAAAACGAATAGAAGGATTAGGTGAATCCATCTAAACTGACCGAAAAGATTAAATTTATTCTAATTTAGTATCTATACATAATATTTTTACAGCAATTGTCCGATAAAAGGATGGGTGAAGATTATGATGGGGGATAGTTTAATGAAGAAAAGGATTCGAAATTGGTTTACTTTAACCGTAAAAAAACGCCTGATCGCTGCATTGCTCCTGTTCCTGATTGTACCGAGCATTACTGTTGGTTGGTTGTCTTATCAAAAAGCTGCTGACCAGGTTAAAATGGAAATTATTCGTTCCGCACAAGCCAAAACAGAAATGCTTAGTCTGCAGATAAATCAAATGCTGGATATGGAGAAGGATAACGCAGCGCAGATGGCTGCGGGTATTACTTCAAACGATATTATTAATAAATCCCCTGCACTGCAAAGGCAGATGGATCGGATGTCTCAGAATCATAAGGAACTGGGTGTACTCACCGCAGGTGCGGAAGATGGCAGCTGGATGAAATCTCCTGATCCCGGGGAACAGATCTATGATCCACGTGAACGTTCATGGTATACGATGGGCATGTCCCAGGACGAACCTGTAATCTCGGATACGTTCCAGTCGGTCACGACAGGTGAATGGGTTGTAACGGCAGCTGCCAAGCTGGCTGATGGCAAAGGGGTATTCGGGGCCAATGTCAGTCTCAATCATCTGAAAGAATCCGTTGATCAGATACGTATTGGTAAAGAAGGCAAACTGTACATGCTGGATAACGGGGGTAAATTCCTGTTCCACTACAATATTGAATCCGGTACACAGTCGGATGAAAGCTACATTAATGAGATGTATACGAAGGAAAGTGGAACGGTGAAGTATACATATGATGGTCACGAAGTGGAAGCTGTGTATTTCACCAATCCGGTGACAGGTTGGAAAATTGTTGGCGAGATGGTTCCTTCCGAAGCAAGTGAAGCCGTAAGGCCTATTTTGATCCGTGCAATTACAATTGTGGCATCTGCATTGGTTATCGGGTTGATTCTGCTTATATTCATTATCCGCAGTATTCACCGGCCATTGCTGCAATTAACGCAGGCAGCATCCAAAGTAAGCGCCGGGGATCTCACCGTTCGGGTTGGTTTGCAGCGCAAGGATGAGTTCGGACAGCTTGGAGATAGCTTTGATACGATGACGACTTCCCTGCGTAGTGTGCTTGGAGAGGTGCATGATACATCCAGCCAGTTGGCAGCATCTTCTGAAGAGCTAATGGCAAGTTCCGAGCAGACATCCAAAGCCACAGAACAAGTGGCTGAACTGATGCAGGATGCAGCTGCGGGAACGACTTTGCAGAACAATAGTCTTGCTGCTACAGGTCAACTCGTGGGCGAAATGTCCATTGGAGTCAAAGAGATCTCATCAAGTGCTGAAGACACCGCTCGTATCGCTCTGGATGCATCCACTAAGTCGGAAGCAGGTATGGTTACAGTAGAAGAAGCGGTTACCCATATTCAGCAGGTGAATGATGAGAGCAAAGCCATGTCTGTGGTCATTGAGGATCTGCACGCGAAAAATGAAGAGATCCTTGTGATTGTGGCCGAGATTACGGCCATTGCCAAGCAGACGAACATTCTTGCATTGAATGCATCCATTGAAGCTTCAAGAGCTGGCGAGCAAGGGCGCGGATTCGCGGTTGTAGCCAACGAAGTGAAGACACTGGCTCACAGTTCAGGCGCTTCAGCCGAGCGGATTAATGAGCTTATGCATGAGATGCAGGAGAAAACCAATGCGGTGCAATCCACTTTTGCCCGTACGGGAGAAGGTATGGTGAAGAGTTCGCAGATGGTTACAGAAGCAGGCGAAGCATTCAATAACATTCGTACTGCGGTACAGTTGGTGGCTGCACAAGCTGGAGAAGTATCCACGGCTTCCCGTCAAATTGATGGCGGCATGAGTCATATCAACAAGGCAGTAAGTGATACAATGGTTCTGTCGGACAGAATTGCCTCTGGAACGGAAGATGGATCAGCGGCGGCTCAAGAGCAGTTGGCTACAATGGAAGAGGTTGCAGCTTCTTCGGCAGCATTGTCACGTATGGCTGAAGATCTGCAAAGCATGATTGAACGCTTTAAGTTGTAACAGAGATTGAAATGATAATGATTGAGGATAAATGCTTATGGAAGGTGCTGAAATGCCCTTTCTGCGATGAGACTGCAGGGTTGCGACCCTGCGGTCTTTTTTCTGTTGAACAAGGGGAAGCCGTTATGTCTTTAAACACAGCATTCTTTTCCGTTATATTGACACATAACAAACAAAACTATATTATATCTATAAATAAACAAACATAATTATAAAATTTTTGATTAATATACAATTGGAAAGACCATAACAATGATGAAAAGGAGCTTTTACATGAAACCATCGGAATCCTGGTTGCAAACAGCTTCATTGGAAGAGATCAAGCGTGGTTATATGGAGGAGGGTCCCGCCTATATATGTGTCTGCTGCGGATACAGGACGGAAGCGGGGATTATCTATCCCGAAGAAGGAGTGCTCTATGAGGCAGCCCGTTATATGCGAGTGCATATTGAGAAGGTTCATGGATCGGTATTTGAGTATTTGCTGGAGCTGGATAAAAGCGTAACCGGATTGTCTGATGTCCAGCGTGGCCTATTGGCCCAATTCTATGAAGGCAAGAAGGATGCTGAAGTACAGAAGGCCCTTGGTATCGGGAGTGCCTCCACGATTCGGAATCATCGGTTTGTATTGAAGGAGAAGGAACGGCAGGCCAAAATATTCCTGGCATTAATGGAACTTCTCAAAAGTAAGGATACCCAGGCTCCAGCCGAATGGGTGTCACCTGTGACAAGACATGGACATACGATCCGTCGTGATTCATTTGATATTACAGAACAGGATCGGGAGAAGGTGTTAAACAAGTATTTTCCAGAGGGTACTGGCGGTCGGCTGACGACGTTTCATTTGCAGCAAAAGCATAAATATATCGTGCTCACCGAGATTGCCAAACGATTCGATTCAGAACGCAAATATTCCGAGAAACAGGTCAATGCGCTGCTGAAGGAAGTCTATGACGATTACGTGGAAATACGGAGGTATCTCATCGACTATGGCTTGCTGGAACGTGAGCCAGACGGGAGTCAGTATTGGCTGGGAAGCCACGCAGATCAACAGAGCGCCGAAGTTGGAAAACAGGAGCGCAAAGCAAAGGGGGAGCAGGAGAAGATGGATCGTCGCAAAGAATTGCAGGAACAGGCCAAAGAAGTCAAAACGGAAGCGGGCGTCTACCAGATTCGGAATGAACGTAACGGCAAAGTTTATATCGACAGCACACTTAACCTGAAAACCATTAACGGACAACGGTTTATGTTACAGATGGGTAGCCATCTGAATCGAAGATTGCAGGCTGAATGGAATGAATATGGAGAGAATGCGTTTGTGATCGAGGTGCTGGAGACATTGAAGCAAGATGATAACCCGTATTACGATCCCAAAGATGCACTCGCCAAATGTCTGAATCGCTGGTTTGAACAGTTAGAGCCCTACGGAGATCAAGGGTACCACGGAGATAAAAAGCAATCCGCAGAATAGGAGAGTCATTTCCTTTCTAAAGTTCCTGACCTTTCATTAACCAAAAGCCCCTTTGCCAATATGATGGCAAAGGGGCTTTTGGTATTACAGACTACTTAATTTTATAAGTCGAACTAATCGTTTGCACGATAACAGCGATTGGAAGGTTATTCTGACATCGTAGTGTCAGTGTAACTAATCTTTAGTTCAACGACTACAGCTTGAATTGTTCCACCAGCTTCTGCAGCTTGTGAGCCAGATGGGCAAGGGAATCAGCAGAGGATGATATCTCCTGCATGGAAGCCACTTGCTCCTCCGTAGCAGCAGAGATGTTCTCTGTTCCATCGGCATTGGTTTCCGATATGGCGTGGATCTGATCAATAGATTGCACCACTTCGGCTGTACTTGCAGACATCTGTTGTGAGGCGGCTGCAATGTTCTCAAGCTGATGATTGACGACCCCAACAGCCTCACTAATCTGGGCAAAAGCTTCATCTGCAAACTGAACGGCACGAATGCCGTTGCTTACATCCTGTTGCCCGATCTGTACATTGTGATTGGCCATTGAAATCTCCTGTTGAATCGCTCCGACCATCTCTACAATCTTCTGGCCGGACAGGCTCGATTGTTCCGCCAGCTTGCGGACTTCGCTGGCAACCACGGAGAAGCCACGTCCATGCTCACCTGCACGTGCTGCTTCAATAGAAGCATTGAGAGCAAGCAAATTGGTCTGTGCAGCGATATCTGTAATGACAGATACCATCTCACCAATGGATGTGGAATGCTGTTCAAGTCGTCCAGCAGTATCTGCCATACCTTGCACAAAGCGACTCACGGAACTCATCTCGGATACGGCCGTCTGCATGGTAGCATTCCCTTTATCCGCGAGCTCACTTGCTTGCATGGCAGCTTCGGATACTTGCTGTGTGCTGTTCGTTACCTGTCCCACACCTCCAGCAAGCTCATTCATCTGTAGTGCCGTATGTTTCAGGCTGCTTGTTTGTTTCTCAAGTCCAGCTGCGGATTCTTCCGTGATCAGGGCGACTTGCTCTGTTGCTTTGGTTGTCTCCGATGAGTTGACTGCCAATTGTGTGGATGAGGCGGTTAATTCGTCAGCCGTGTGTCGTACGTCCTGAATAACGGTTCGCAGGGATTCGCTCATCTTATTGAAGCTGGTGCTCAGCTTGCCGAATTCATCCTGTCCCAATACAGCAACCTCGATGGTCAGATTACCATTACTAATTTCGTCAGATGCCTTCACCAAGCGGTTCAGTGGTTTGGTGATTGATTGCACAATCCAGAAAATAATGACGGAGCTTACCGCAATTGCAATCGCTACAACAATAAGTGTGGTGTATAGAATCGGACGGACAGAAGCCGTCACTTCCCCACTGTCGATGACACCAACCACGGTCCAGCCCGTCGTTTCATTGGTGGAGAAAAAGGCGTGTTCCTGGTTTCCATTTAGTGTATAGGTCAGACTTCCGTTTTTCTGTGCAAAAATATCTTTATAGGGTGCCATGGTTCCTTCGGTCCCTGGTTTTTCGGTAGGATGTACAATGATTTTATTGGCATTATCAATAATATAGATATAACCCTTCTGGCCAATCTTCGTGGAGTTAACCGTCTTCGAGAGGGCTTCAAGCGACAGGCTGACAGAGACGACACCATGGCCATCCGCTGAGGTCTGAGCTACCGAAGCAACAACATTGCCGGTATTGCTTGATAAGTAGGGGGTAATTACGGTAGGGATATCTTTGTTCTGCGTAGCAGCCTGATACCACGGGCGTTCGCGCGGGTCATATCCTTCTTTGTTCACCGCAGTTACAGGGGAGTTAATATACACGCCCTGATCGGTACCGATGGAGGCAAGTTCCACGTCATCATGCGTTTCCTTATACGCGTCGAGCAAGGTACGGATGGTATCTGTTTCGTCACCCTGATTGGGTCCGACATTGCCTGCATCCAGCTGACTTGCCAGGAAATCAACATTTTTGCGTGTTGCACCAATGATTTGGTCAATGGTCTGGTTGAGCACAGTAACACTGCTGATCGCGTTCTCATACATTTTCTCTTCAACCTTGGCATCAGCTGTTTGGAACGAGATAATGCCCAGACTAATAGTTGGAATGAGCAATACAATGGCAAATGACAAAATCAGTTTCTCTCTCATCTGCATTGTTCTTTTGACCCCTTGTTTACGAATTTTTTTCATACACATTCCCCCTCTGTGTAACCCATCCCCATGTCTAGTGGACAAGCCCATCTGGTAAAAGATATTTCATTCCATCCTTTCCAGAAGTTTCTGGTGCTATCGTATGACAAATTTCGCGTTTATTCAACATAATTTATGAGTTTCGCGAAAATATTTTTCGATTTTGTAGGTATTTAGGATTACATCTGTTCTATAAAAAGTAATCTGTCTCTCCCTTAGTGCACATCTTGTGGTATATTTCTGAATTAATGTGAAGTGAATTTTGCAAAATGTGAAATCCATAAGGCATGTAACTGGTCATGTTGAATACACAAAGAAGTTGTTTTCATGAAGAATGGACCTAGATGGATCTACATCCATATATATCGGTTTATGGGGACAGAAATTGGAGAGGGGTTGTACGGCAGTTGGACCAAAGTACACTACAGATATCTGGACAGGAGAACATGGAAGAGGTCCAGGATCAAGCTACATTCATGCAGGGGGTCAAAGATTGTATCCCAACCCTGCTTGGTTATTTGAGTATTGGGTTTGCGGCGGGTGTCATTGAAATGACCGCAGGTCTGAGTCTGGCGGAAACAGCTCTGCTCAGCCTGATTTTATATGCAGGATCGGCTCAGTTCATTGCAGCAGGCATGCTCGCATCGAATGGGTCAGCAGTAGCCATTATGTTCACCATATTTTTTGTGAATCTTCGCCATTTGCTGCTCAGTGCGGCTGTATCACCGTATTTTCGGCATCTGACCCCGCTTAAAAATATGTGGATTGGTTCACTGCTTACCGATGAGTCTTTCGGCGTTGCGATGACACGTGCAATTGGCAGAGAAAGGCTCAGTGAACGCTGGATGCACGGTCTGAATATTACCGCATATCTGAACTGGTTCGTGGCTAATATGGCGGGAGCGTACTTTGGACGCTGGATCACTAACCCGGAACGACTGGGTCTGGATTATGCTCTGCCGGCGATGTTTATTGGACTGGTTGTACTCCAGTTGGTGCATCGCAAAAACAAAAAAATACACATTAATGTGGCTATTATCGCCGTTGTCTGTGTAATCTTCGCCAGCATGGCTTCACTTGGCAGCATGAGTGTCATTGTGGCTGCGGTCATTGCGGCAACGATGGGAGTGTTCATGGAACGATGGAAGTAAGATGGGATGTATTCTGGATTATTATGGGTTCAGCGCTATTTACATTTATCCCGCGTGTACTGCCACTGATGCTGTTCAGCAAGATACAGATTCCAATGTGGTTGTTACGTTGGCTGGAATATGTACCCGTAGCGGTTATGGCAGCGCTGATTGGTCAGGAACTGTTCATGTCGGACAACCAGTTAGTGCCGATTACGCACAATGCAGCTCTGTGGGCCTCCCTGCCTACGATTGCAGTGGCTATCTGGACACGCAGTCTGCTTGGAACCGTATTGGTCGGTATTGTGGCTATGATGATACTGCGATATTGGATCGGATAATTGCTAGGAGAGTCATAAGATGGCGACACGCAGTGATGAAAACGCTATTTTCTATTGTGACCGAAAGGGATAAAATGGAGACTGAGGTGTTCAGTGTTTCCATTTTGCACAAGAGGAAGGAACGATTTCAATCATGAGTACAAGTCCATCCGTTATATTGTTTCAGGGAGACTCGATTACAGATGGGGGAAGATCACGCAATGATGATCCAAATCATTTTCTCGGTCACGGGTATGCGTATCTGATCTCCAGCAAATTGGGTATGGAACTGGCGGGTAAGCAAAAAACCTTCTATAACAGAGGCATCAGCGGGGATCGGGCATCGGATCTGTACGCACGCTGGAATGAGGATACCATTAGTCTAAAACCGGACCTGATCAGCATCCTGATTGGGGTTAATGATGCCTGGCGCACGATGAATGGTGAACCTAGCGGGGTAACGGATCGTTTCGGACGGGCGTATCGCCATTTGCTCGAAGAAACTCGGGAAGTGATGCCGGATACGGGGCTGATTTTGATGGAGCCGTTTATTCTGAGAACCGGAGCGACCGCGGAGAAATGGGAAGCCTGGGAAGAGTATATCGGTCAATATCAGAAGCTGGCCCAAGGTCTTGCTGAAGAATTTGGAGCGGTGTGGGTGCCATTGCAGCAGACGTTTAATGACGCTCTGAAGCAGGCGGATGCAGCTTACTGGTTATGGGATGGCGTACACCCAACCGCAGCAGGTCATGAGCTGATTGCACGCCAATGGTTGTCTGTTGTACAGAATTCTCCGCTTGCGATTGTGTAATAACAACAGCGGACAGTTGCGATATGGGCAGCAGCATTAAAGGTGTTCAGGATTAGTTGAGGACATAAGATAGTTACGGATATGAGTTAGTCATATAAAGCCTGTGGTGACAGGCGGGATGCAACGGAGAACCTGACGAAGGTTCTTTGTTTTTTTTTGTTAGGAAGGAGAAGGGAGTAACGTCGTGGAAAGGGTTTTAATGGATAATTCTTCAAAAGTACTATCATATCCGGTAAAATGAAATCGATTACATTATAATATGGGCATGAAAATCCATTAACGAAGAGTGGTGAATCCAGTGGAAGATTCCATTCACGAAGTCGAAAATGAAAATATAAACCAACGAGGAACTGTGAGCAAAGCATTGAGTTCCTTAAGTGCCGACAGACTCTTGGAGAAGTTATCCCGGCCTGAATTGGCTACGTTATACACGGACTTGAAGGCTTACGGTGAACGCGCCTTGAGCGAACCCATGCCTTCCTTGTCGTTCCGTCTATACCGCCAGTTCAGCGATACGGGTGAGCGGAAAGCCTATGAAGAGGCTTATTTCGATCGAAGGGGCAGACTTGCTGCTGTGGCGATGCTCGCCTTGGACACAGCTAGGAAGGATGCACTGCAAGCGCTGGAAGAAATGTTGTGGGACGTGTGTGGTGAGTATACGTGGTGTTTGCCCGCGCATTTGGGTACGGGAGAGGTCAACCAGGTGAATGGGAACATCGATTTGTTCGCTGCAGAGACGGTACATATGCTGGCCGAGATTGTGACCATTCACGCCGAGCGGCTGGATCGCCTTGTCATAGAACGGATCAGGTCTGAAGCAGAACGGCGAATCTTCATCCCGCTTTACCGGGAGCAACGGAAGTTCCACTGGCGGACAGCGGATCACAACTGGTCGGCGGTCTGTGGTGGGTGCTGTGGAATGGCTGCATTGTTGCTGCTCGAGGATGAGTCCACACTACAGGAATCGATCTCCCATACGGTCAGCTGTATGAACGCATTCTTGAGCGGATATGGCGAGGATGGCGGCTGTGCCGAAGGCATTGGATATTGGGTATATGGATTCGGTTATTTCACCTATTATGCCGAGATGCTTCGTGAGTACAGTGAGGGCGAACTAGATCTACTGAAGGGTTCCAAAATAACAGCTATCGCAGCCTTCCCGTTGCGAGTTCATCTGTCGGGCGGCACATATGTGAATTATTCGGACAGTGCCGAGCAGGAAGAGATCCCTTCTGGATTGCTTTCCCTGCTCGCGTCCCGGATTGGATTGCAGATAGATCTTCCATTTCATATTCCACTGCTTACCGATGATCCCTGTCATCGCTGGGCTCATCTATTGCGGAACGTGATGTGGAGCGATCCGGCAGTATACAGTAATGAAGGTGCCTCTGCACAGGCTGAACGAGGATTTATTTTTCAAAATCTGGGCTGGATGATTGCAAAAGGATCGTTCGATTACTGGGATACAAAACGTATGAACGGTGCACCCCTTCATGTGGCTATTTCCGTTAAAGGTGGACATAACGATGAACCTCACAACCATAATGATCTGGGGCAGTTCATTATCCATTGCGGTGGTGAGAATATTCTGTGTGATCCAGGAGCAGGGTTGTATACCCAAGCGTATTTTGCACCAGGCAGAGAGCAACTGTTCCACATCTCGTCATCCGGGCATAACGTTCCGCTCATTGAAGGCCAGGAGCAAGATTCCGGTCGGCAAGCACAGGCCCATGTGTTAGAGGCAAAGCTGGCAGAGGGTGGCGGTGAGCTAAATACAACATTGGATCTGACATCCGCATACTCTGGGGCAGCTTCACTGGCTCGTTATACACGCCAATTTCATTGGAAGATGGCTCCTGGCGGTAGCAGGAATGGAGCGGAATTGCGTCTCATTGATCGGTTTCAATGGAAGAGCAGGATGGTGGCCTCGGCAGAACGATTCTCTTCTATGGGCGATTCAGATGCAGGATGTTCAAGCGTTGTGGAGCGATGGATGAGCAGAGTACAGCCTGAAGTGGTGAAGAGCGGTGACCTTCGCTGGCAAGGTGCACATGGAACGGTCCATATGACGTATGATGCGAACCAGTGGCAAATTCTTTACGAGAAACTGGACACAGTTGATCATGACAATGTTCCCGTCACATTCTATCGGACGTCACTATCATGGACAGGTGTGATTGATGAGACAGATGTTCGGACAGAACGCCCTAATTCGCTTGAAACGGTATGTGAGGTACGCTTCATCATTGAACCGAAAATGGGAGAAACCGAGGTGAGCATGCGTGAGTAAATATACATCTGCGTCCACATATCCATGGAAAGATGAACTCGAACATTACCGTACATTGGCAGAACAAGCGGGTCGCCCTCCGGCAGACGGCTGGAATAGGGAGCGCAAGTTGGCACTTGTTGAAAGTGTTGTTCGCGCTTACACACCATATCAGGACAGTCAGGGTGCAATTATCGACCCGTTCTCGGGTGTGGAGAGATATTATTCTACACCGGCCTATGCGATGGCGGCGGCGGTTCTGGTTGATGCAGGGCGTACAGATTTGCTCCAATCGGCAGCAATAGCCCTGTCACAGAGCATTGATGCCGTGGTCAATGGTAGCGCACCAGACAATCACCCTGATTTTTTTCCGGTGCTCATGATGAGAGCCTATATGTTGTTGAAATCACACCTGCCTGAACATGCACAGATCTGGGCTGAGGCACTCAAGACAATCAGTCCTGAACAAGATTATGTATTTACGATGAGCAAGATGAACAATCCCAATCGCATGATTAACTGGAACGCCATTATGATCTCTGGCGAATATCTGCGGTGGCATGAACAGCTGGCGAATGAGGGTACTGCGTGGATGGATCGATATCTGGAAGCCTATCATCTACCCCGGTTTACGGCCCTTGGCTTGTATCAGGATGGACCGCTGGATCGTCCAAATTGTCCATTTTCCTATGATATTGCCACCCGTTATCACCTTGGGGTGATGCTTGAAGCTGGTTACGAGGGAACCACTGCCGATACGTTACGTGAGCAGCTGCGCCATGGTGCCTTCAGCTCGTTACTGACGCTCTCGCCGCTAGGTGAGATTCCACCGCGTGGTCGCAGCTCCCAGCATCAGTGGAATGAAGCGGCGGCGGCTTATGTATGCTCCACACATGCAACGCAGGCTCTGAAGGCGGGAGATCGGGTGATGGCGGGTGCTTTTGCACGTGCGGCCAATCGGTGTTTTGCTGCTGTTGAGCGCTGGAAGATGGAAGATGGACGTTTGAAAATCGTACGCAATGAATACAAGCCAGAAGATCGGCACGGGTATGAAATCTATACCAACCATACCTGTTACAACCTGTGGACGGCAGCAGCGCTGGCCCACGCTTGTCTCAGTGATCCGGGAGACGATGTGGGCGAAGTGTACCTTCCTTCCGAGGTGGGCAGCAGGGTTTTGCAGACGGATGGGTGGTTCGAAACCGTGATTGCTTCCATACCTGGTCAGCAACTGGTATTACACACGGCGATGAATGATCCGTATACGATTCCTGGTTTGGTACGGATTCAACAGATGGGGTTACCTGGTCTGATTGGTCCGTCCGCTGCCAGCCATGTGCAGGCCGGGTTTACGGAATTTGCCGAAGGGGCGGTCCGTCCGCTCAGCTACTGTCCTGCCTGGAAGACACCAGATGGAGTATGGCATAGCCTTGCAGAGGGCATTCCATCCGGTGGTGCATATGATCGGGATGTTGGATTAGACCCTGCTCAGGGAGGTGGTTCCATTGTGTATGAGAAGGTGGACCGTTATACCCGGAATGAAGTGGAGCAGCATCTGGCGGAAAGAACGGCAGAAGATGGCATAACTGCCTTGGAGAATGCTTTTGCCGTGACATGGGTCGGTCCATTACCCGGAATTGAAACATTGCGTACCCATTATCTACAACAGGCGGATGTGCTGACTATAACGTATGAATTCGAAGGAGAGATCGCGGCGGCAGGTGCACTCATTCCATTGATGTTCCATGATGGCCGTGAACAGGCGGTAATTACCCATACGGATCATAACGTACGAACGGAGTATCGGGGGGCCTATGTAGAATCCACAGCGCTGGATCAGGGAGCCATTATTCATCTGGAAGAGCAGGCCGTGGCCTCCCGTAATGGGTTGCTGAAGGGAGCGCGGATTGAAGTGAACGGAGCACGTAGGTTGTCATTTGCGATCCGATGGGGCGAGGTTAACTGAAGGTGTTCAGGTTGAGGATCATTAGTTTTGGAAACATCTCGAATGATAGTTAAAAGTGTTGTTCGTGGATGATTAGTGATATTTAACGGATAGCTATTGCAGTTACGGCATACGACGCTATAGATAAGTTGAGGATGAGCTGGAGCATCAAGCTAGATGTCCGGTATTGAATCGAGGAGGGATATGTTCATGAACACATCAACGTCGGTAAAATGGCTCGAGGAAGCGTGGCAACAGGGCGCTGCCAAGACAATTCGGAATGCAAAGCGGATCAAGGATACATTTCCACACATTGCCCCGCAGGGGGCGTATGATCGGAATGATCCGGAATGGTGGACCGCAGGTTTCTGGCCTGGATTATTAAGGCTGGTCTATGGGGATGCTCCAGAAAGTGAAGCGGCGGCTCCGCTACATCGCATTGCCGAAAGTTGTGAGCGGCAACTGGAGGGTTGTCTGCGTGATCCCGAATCGGTGGATCACGATCTGGGGTTCATCTGGCTGCTTAGTGGCGTAGCCAACTACCGCCAGACGGGTAGCGCGGATGGACGGCGGCGCGGCATGCTTGCCGCCAACCTGCTCGCTGCCCGCTTCCACGTGCGCGGTGAGTTCATCCGCGCCTGGAACTTCAGCTCGTCAGCAATGGATACGCGCGGCGTAGCCATCATTGACAGCATGATGAACCTGCCGCTGCTCTACTGGGCATCCGAGCAGAGCGGCGACCCTCGCTTCCGTTGGCTGGCGGAAGCGCACGCGGACACCGTGGCGCGCGAATTCATCCGCGCGGACGGGTCCATCTGCCACGTGGTGGAGTTTGATCCACACACGGGGCAGAAGCTGCGAGAGCATGGCGGACAGGGCCATGCTCCAGGTTCCGCCTGGGCGCGGGGCACCGCCTGGGCGTTGCACGGGTTTGCGCTGTCTTTCCGGTATACGGGCGAAGCCCGATATCTGGAGACAGCGGAGCGTGCGGCCGATTTCTTCCTCGCCATGCTTGGCGAAGAGATCGTGCCGATGTGGGATTTCCGCGCACCTGCGGAGCATCAGGTGGCGTGGGACTCGTCCGCTGCGGCGATTGCCGCGAGCGGGTTGCTTGAGCTGGCGAAGCTGTCGCCACGCGGGGAGACCTATGCCGCCGCGGGAGAACGTATCGTCCGCGGCTTGCATGAGCACTATAGCTCCGGCGACTCGGCAGCGGAAGAAGGTCTGATCATGCAGGGAACGGTGCATTACCCGGAAGGGCGAGGGCTGAATGTGCCGATTATATACGGCGATTATTTCTATATGGAAGCGCTGGCGAAGCTGCGTGGACATGCGGGGTTATTTTAAAAGAAGAATTGAGAAATACGGGCTGGAAGAACTGAAGGGGAGAACGGATTAGTAAGGTATTAGTGTTGTGAGCCTTCGAATTATTTCATTAGATTCAACTAGTTAACCAGTTATATATTCATTATTTAGTTGTCAGTAGCATCATTAGCAAACCATCATCACCTGTCCGCATAAGGCTGTCTCCAGGATTAGGAACGATATTCCCTCTACTGGAAACGGAGTATACCTAAGCTTCTTTGAATAGACCAATCAAGGTGAGCGGACAGGCGGATGGTGTACGTAATCGAAGGAAGACAAAAGAATGTCTGGTCTATGAATACTCATTCTTACGGGTCCAGTTGGGGTGCAGACTTAGCTATGCTCTACTGAAAAAATCGCTTTTCACTTCGAAGGCGTACGTCTCAGGATGACAAAGTCGGCAGAAGATTGATCTGGATAGCGCTGCGGAATAATCTCATGAACTTTGAAATCAGGGTAGTCGAAGAGATATTCAAACAGATTACGGTCCTGGATTGTATCAATCCCCGGGTTGCCGTTTTCTTTCAAACGGGTGTAAAGCACCACCCATGCTGTTGAGGAGTGCAGAATATCATAGAGGGTATTGCGAAAATCTGTTTCATCCGTGATGTGATATAACACATCCAGACAGACCGTCAGATCGGCTTGCAGGAAACCACGGTTAATCCATAGGCCTGGTGTATACAGCATGAAGCTCTTGGACGAATCCTTGGCAAATTGGGAAGCACAACGCTTTACGGAAGAAGCCGCTACATCCACGCCCAGGTAGTCCTCATAATTCATGTATTGCAACTGGTTGCCATCCCCACATCCAAACTCAATGACACGATGAATCCCTTCACGTTGAATCAGTCCGTTCACGACCTCGGCCTTGAATTCAGCCAAAACCCCGTATGAACCCCTCCCAGAAGTTTCACCCGAACGATATGTTTCCTCCCAATACCCGATGTAATCAAAAGGCTGATGCATTATGTTTCCTCCAATCCTGTTAAAAGAAGTTCAAGACAGTCAATATACATAGGTATGCGCAATATTCGCAGGTATGATCGGTTGAAACAGGAATAGAAGATAAATTAATTTCCATAGAATTCCCTGAAAATTTCCTGAAAGTCTAAACATCTGGAAAGGACTTGCCGACATAAAACATAAGGAAAAAAATGATGATAATCGGGGGGAAATGATGTTAAAGCCAAGATTGACCAAGTACATGGTGATGATGCTGGTGTTGATGCTGAGTATTTCCAACGTAGGCTTGGCCGCTGCGGCAGACAAAGAACTGTCCAAAATTGTGGTTTCCAAGAATGAGATGTCGCTCGAAGTTGGTGATTCTGGGTCTGTTACGGTGACAGGGGTATATTCAGATAATACCTCGGCTAATGTAACGATTAGTACAACCTGGAGTAGCGAAGATACTTCGATAGCAACTGTATATAATGGTGCAATCACGGCCAAAAAGGAAGGTAAAGCGACGATTACCGCAGCTTACCAGGGTCAAAGCCAGACCGTTCAAGTGAAAGTAACGAAAAAGGTCAAAGCCCTTTCGAAAAACGTGCAAAGTCTGGATTTGCGCACGGGAGATACGAAAGAAATTATTTTGACAGCAACGTATAGTGACAATGAAACAAATAATGCAGCAGCAAATACTGCAGAATGGTCTACCAGTGATGAGAAGGTTGCTACCGTTGTGAATGGTAAAGTAACTGGACAAAGCGCGGGTACGGCAGTTATTACTGCGAAAGTTGGCAGCCAAAGCGTGACGGTGGATGTTAACGTTGAAGTGGTTAAACGTGTAGATGTAGATAAACAGCAGGTTAACTTGCTGTTGAACAAAAGTGAAAGTGTGAAAGTGACGGCTACTTACCCAGATGGCACAACCAAAGATGTAACGGATCTGGCGGAGTGGACATCCAGCAATGAGAAGGTTGCGGACGTCCTCAAAGGCGAAATTACAGGATACTCGGCAGGTTCTGCCAAGATCACAGCCAAATACGGTACGAAATCCGTTTCCGTTGACGTGGATGTGGATCTGACCAGCAAACTGAGTGTGGAGAAACAAAGTATTTTCTTCCGTTTGAGCGAGACAACCAAAACGGCTAATGTCGTTGTAACGGCTTCTTATCCAAACAGCAGCGATGTGAATGTAACGGATCAGGCAACATGGACATCCAGCAACGAGAAAGTTGCAACGGTGTTCAAGGGACAGATCACAGCGATTAGTGCAGGTTCAACAACGATCAAAGCAACCTATAGTGGTAAAACTGTAGAAATTGCTGTGGATGTAGATACGGCAAGATATTTGGATATCAAAGATGTAAATGACAAACTTGCCATGAGTGTTACGGGTGATAACAAGTCCAAGACATTGGTAGCCAATGCAGAGTATATTGATGGAAGCACAGAAGTTGTAACTTCCAAAGCAACATGGACTTCAAGCAATGCAGATGTTGTATATGTATCCAACGGTGATCTGATCGCATACAAATCCGGTACGGCTACGATCTCTGTAACTTATGGCGGTAAAACAGCTAAGTTTACAGTAAATGTTGACGTTCCAGACAAGTATGAAATGGATAAGAAAAAAGCATCGGTAGCTGTTGGTGGAACGACTTCGGCCAAAGTGCTGGCGTTGTATGGTGAAACATCCAAAGATGTATCTGAAGATGCAACTTGGAGCAGCAGCAGCGACAAAATCGCTGAGGTAGATAGCAAAGGGGTTATCACAGGTGTTGCCACAGGTAAGGCAACCATTACCGCGAAGATTGAAGGCAAAACACTGACTCTACCTATTGAAGTAGGTATGGCTAGTGGACTGGAAGCAGATGTGAACTTCGTTGTTCTGTCTGCCAAAGAAACTCAGACGATCCTTCTAACAGGTACGGATGAGGACGGCAACACGTTGGATGTTACATCCGAAGCAACCTGGAAATCCAGCAATGCACGTGTAGCGGATGTGAAAAAAGGCGTGATCACGGGTAACAGCAGTGGTAAAGCCAACATCACAGCAGAATACGGCTCCAAAAAAGTGACGATCCAAGTTGAAGTGGATGTCATCACACGTATTGAAGCTTCCGAGCCGGTTCTGTCCCTGAAATCAGGCGATACAGCTGATCTGACGGTAACTGCCTTCTTGAGCGACGGTAGCGAGCGTGATGTTACGGACAAAGCTGAATGGAAAACGAACAGCTACAAAGTAGCTCAAGTGACCAAAGGTAAAGTCAAAGCTACAGGTTCAGGTAAAGCTAAAATCACAGCAAAATACGGTAGCAAGTCTGTAACGATTGCTCTAGATGTGGATACACTGAAATATTTGCAGACGGATAAAGTAACGTTGACTATGAAACCTGGTGAAAAGGTAACCGTGGCTGCAACTGCAACGTATGCCGATGGCAGTGAAGCGAATGTATCCAAACCGGCTCTCTGGAAATCTTCCCGTATTGCAACAGCATCGGTGAAAGATGGAGTTATTCAGGCGAACGGCAAAGGTAAAGCAACAATTACGGTGACATTTGCAGGTGTGAAAACCAAAGTAACGGTAGTGGTTGAAGCGAAGTAATTGGTTTTCCATATGTGAGCGTGAAACGCGAAAATAAAACGGTGATGCCAGCTACTAGCTGGCATCACCGTTTTTTGGTCTATAAACTAGAGCATGTCTTCAAGCGATAACGAATCTGAAACGTCTTATTCAGGGGACTGGAGCATTTGCAGAAATCTAAGGAATCTGAGACACGTTATATCGGAAATTACAGTCTTTTATAGCCCTTTTGTCAGGTGATTTTGGTAAATAACGTGTCTGATGTTCCTTACAATATAAACTGAGGACCTAAAGACCAAATAGGACGTCCTCAGTTCCTTAGAAATTGAAAAGAGTCTAGCCATTCGCCATCGTCCAGAACCCTTGCATACACCATCCTATTACAGATGTATATCCAAGAGATTCTGTGACGCTCCCTGTAGGTTCTATAACTACATCGTATGAGACAGTACCAGCGCACCATAGGCAAAAGCGATCACGATCAGAATGGCCGGATGCAGCTTGGTTTTGGTCATGACCCAGAGCGAGATGCCTGCAATGATCAACGTCTGCCAGATGCCGATGGAATTAGTGGACAGCTGTCCGAATTCCCATGTGAGCAGAATCATGAGTACAGCGATAACAGGCTGCACGAGTAGGGTCATGCCTTTGACTTTCGGTGACTTGCGATGTTTGTTCAACAGACGAAGTAATATAATTAGTGCGGTTGCGGAAGGTACGATTGTGGCAAAACTTGCGATAAATGCCCCAAACCAGCCTGCCACGTGATACCCGACAAATGCAGCAATTTTGGTTGCAATCGGGCCGGGAAGGGCGTTACCAATCGCCAGTACATCACCGAACTGCTCGGTGGTCATCCATTGGTAATGGTTCACAATCTCTTCCTGCATTAGCGGAATGGAAGCCGGACCGCCCCCATATCCCAAGATGTTTGCTACGAAAAATCCCCAAAATAATTCCCACCAGGTCTGGAGCATCCTTAGGACACCCCCTTATCGGACTCGCCTTTGGACTTGAAGCGCTGAACCAGATCCAGATGGAAGACACCGTATCCAAGGAAAACCGCGATCACAATCCCCGGATGGATATCCAGCAGCTGCAATAGTACAAAGGCAATCACGCCGAATAGGGCGGCAAAAACTTTACCGAGTCCCTTCCAGGCTTTCATGGCAAATTCATAAGCCATCATGCCCAGCATGACAAAAATGACTGGCCTTACGGCGGCTACCATGCCTGCGACCACTTTCGACTCGCGTAGCGCGTACATGGAACCGAGCAGAGCAATAATGGCAATACTTGTCGGTAAAATATGAGCGAGTACGGACACGATCGCGCCCAGAACACCTTTGGTTTTATAACCGAGATATGCGGCCATTTTGGTCGCGATGGGACCCGGCAAGGCGTTGGCGATAGCCAAAATCTCGCCGAACTCCTCATCACTGACCCATTTGTAACGCGTAACGGCTTCGTAACGGATCAACGGAATAACCGAAGGGCCACCGCCATATCCGAGAATTCCGGTTCGTACCATTCCGATGACGAGACCGTTGTAATCTTTCCAACCCATGCTGATTTCCTCCTAGAGTCTCATGCCCATCCGGCTTTTATAACGTTTCAACAATAGCTGTGATTCCACTTTGACGATACCCGGCATCTTATAGAGCTTCTCCAGCAAGAACTGCTCCATCTCTTCCATATCCGCAAAAATACCGTGCATGTGCAGTGTACTCGGGCCTGTCATATGATAAAGGCTGGTGACGGCTGGCTCTTCATCCAGTTTCTCAGCGACTTCATCCAGGAAGGGCGGTTCAACATCGACATTGAAAAAGGCCGAGACCTGAAGCCCAACCTTGCCAGGGTTAATCACAACGGTGAAGCGTTCGATGATTCCTTTTTCGGATAACGCATTAATGCGGGCCTGAACAGCTACACGTGACAATCCGATCTGTGTCCCCAGATCCGTATAGGATATTCGGCTGTTGTGGTGAAGCGCGGCGATAATTTTGCGATCCATCTCGTCCAGATTGTACATTTGTGGAATTTCTCCTCCTTTGGAGGAGCGTTTCTCTGACATGTTGACCATCCTTTTCTCTCGCTATATGAAATAAACAATAAAATTTTACTTAACATACAATGTGTATGTGGCATTCATAGTTTAATGACGAATCGTAACTGGAGTCAATCTATTTATCATGATTATTGAATTTAACCGATTTTGAGCCTTCATTTTGTCATTTCGACCAATCGGAAAATAAAAAGACCACTCGCACAGTCTAATAGCGAGCAGCCGTTAAATAATAGATAAGCTGGAGTGAAGCGCAAAGTGTGATACGAAGCATGTACGGTTATCCCTGTGCTGTCTTGGGCAATAAAAGGGTAACGGTAGTCCCTTCGCTAGGCTCGGAAGAAACTCTCAACGTTCCTCCTGCACCACGGGCACGCTCTTCCATACTAAACAATCCAACACCATTGCCAGCGGTTGCTTCGCTGAATCCAGCACCTTGGTCTTCAATAATAACCATCGTCATGTTCTCAGCGTCTTCTATAGTAACACGTGCCTCGGCAACATCGGCATACTTTGCGACATTGGTTAAGGCTTCCTGAATAATTCGGTAGATGGCTATCTCCCGGTTCATCTCCAGTCGTTTGCGCAAATTACATTCCAGATCAACTTCGATCCCGTAGTGGCGGGTGTAATTCTCGATATACGTACGAATCGCCGGAACAACACCCAGGTCATCCAGAACGGATGGTCTCAGCTCCCATGCCATACCGCGTACATCTTCCATGATACCCGTGACCTGTTTACGAAGTGCTTCAACCCCGGGGTGAGGCTGGTCTGCCAGCAGGCGATCCATCTGAATCACCAGAGAGAAGAGACTCTGTCCAATCCCGTCATGCAGTTCACGCGAGATCCGGCGTCGTTCCTCTTCCTGAATATTCATCACTTGGGACATCATCTTTTGCAATTCGGCTTCGACGGATTTCAGCTTGGTGACCTCGCTGCGTACAGCCAGGTATTGATATGGCTCCCCGTCGTTATCAAGGAAAGGCACGATGGTGGTGTTGACCCAATAATGACTGCCATCTCTGGCACGATTGAGAATTTCCCCGTTCCATACCTTACCTGAGGATATCGTGTCCCACAGGTTTTTCATAAAGCTTTTGCCATGGTATCCGGAATTAATGATTCGATGATCCTTACCGATCAGTTCCTCGCGCTCATACTGCGAGATTTCACAGAATTTATCATTCACATACTGGATTTTACCCTTGCGGTCTGTCAGGGCTACAATAGAGGATTCATCCAAGGCAAATTTCAGATCACTCAGTTGATGCAGGGAACCCTTCAACCTGCTGCGAAATTCATTATCCGTAATGTGATTATCGATTTCGTTCAGCAGGAGACGTACGGGCTGGTCTGCGAGTCCACTTAGTCTGTTCTTACGTGCACTACTCAAAGTTCAGCAACCCCTTTTTCATAGCGAACTTCACCAGTTCCGGGCGTGTACGCAGGCCAAGTTTCTCCATCAGATTGCTTTTGTGGGATTCGACCGTTTTGACACTGATGATCAGATGTTCGGCGATTTCCTTGTTGGCGTAGCCTTTGGCAATCCAGGACAAAATCTCTTTCTCCCGCTCGGATAACGTGTCATACGGTCCGGCGTTTTCCTGTTTGGCTTTGTCCAGGTATTCACTCATCAGCCGCTTGGTCGCACTGGGGTAGAGATAGGCGCTACCCTCTGCTACGGAACGAATCGCGGCAAGCAATTCTTCATGCGGCGCACTTTTGAGGATATATCCGGATGCCCCTGCATGGATGGCGCGGAACAGATATTCTTCATCGTCATGCATAGTCAGTATCAAAATGGAGACATCCGGCATCAATTTCTTCAATTCAGCGGTAGCGGTCAGACCGTCTTTGCCTGGCGGCATGCTGAAATCCATCAAGACCACATCTGGTTTCAACTCTTGAGCCTTGGCAATGGCTTCATCGCCATCTGCGGCATCTCCAACGATATGTATATCATTCTTTCCTTCAAGTAAGGCGATCAGCCCGGAACGCACGACAACATGGTCGTCTACAACTAATAGTTGAATCACATGATTTCCCCCTGTCCGCTTCCTTAGTTCTATCTATATCATAACAAAAAAAGAAGCAATTCAGAGCTTTAATCTCCGAATAGCTTCTCTCACTCAACGTGTGGGATAGAAACATTGAACCTTAATGTTCTGTTTGGCCGAAACGTTCCTGAATCATATTGGCAATTTCCTGGACTTGTGCCTCCACGGCAAGAGGATCATAAGGCCAGAACGGTTCCCCATCCAGCTTAAACACTCGATTGTTCTTCACAGCGTCCAGGGATGACCAGACGGGTGATGTTTCATCCAGCGAACCTCCATTGGATAAATCGAGGAAAATATAATCACCTGCATAACCCGCCAGTTTCTCCTCGGATACAGTTACAGTATCTTTATCCTGATCAATCAGTTCCTTTTGTACAATGTCTGGTGCTTTCAGTCCGAGCTGTTGGTAGATGGCTTGTCCACCGCGGTTGACACCATCTCCGTTGATGTACCAATCCTTACCAAAGAGACTGAAGTTGGAGAAGGTCGTACCTTCCTTGACCAGCCCTTGAATGGAGTCCTTGGCAGGGCCGTCGATTCGTCCAATTTCATCTATGCCCTTAACCAGATTAAGCACACATAAGGGCCCTTTTAAATTGAATATATTACATTTATTTCAAGAGATAACTTTGTATTCAGGAAGTCATCATATTTTAGTGTGTTTAAAATTGAAGGTTTGATGACTACGATATAAATTTTAGCATCGCAGTTTACATGATTAGTTTTCTACTGCAGTTTTTCCCCTTTTGCTTTTCTTTCAGGCTGAGGTTTCTGATATTTTACTTAGCCACAAATCATAGAGAGTGTGAGTGTAGATTATGATAATTAAGATAATATGTAAAAATATACAATTAAATTACTTTTATTTAATATAAATAGAATATATTGTAATATGAATCTAGCTTATCTTAGGATTATTCTGAGAAAGCAGATAATATTTTTGAGTGTTGTCTACACATCCGGGGCTATGTCCTGTGCTCTTATACTTTGTTAGAGTAAAGCAGACAGTTAGAGATTACATAAGGTAACAAGCTTTATGCAAACATTTGATATAGGAGCAACTCACTTGAAAGGTGGGATAGCTACTTATTTGTGCTGTTGCGTTACTGATAAGGGCAGTAAACAATAATCAATAACTTAATTGGGAGGTTTTCAATTGAAAAAGTTTACTTTTAAAGTTCTTGCCTTGGGAACGGTAATGTTGTTCTCGCTCAGTTCATCTATCCATGCATGGAGTTATTCAAATTATAACAACGGTAGTTATGTTCCAAAGTCAGGTCAAGGTTTTCTTAGTTTAGTCTCGAGTGGTGGGAATACAAGATTAAATACTTCCATTTACTTCACTTTGGATTCAACAAATGTTACGAATATCCTCGATTATAACAATGGTGGTGATAATCCGGGGAATACATGTGATAATGCGAACGCTTATTTAACAATTGATCAGACAGCTATACCAGACTCATGGGATTTAGAAATCGATGGGGATGAAGTTCGAACGAATCTCCCCAATCCTAAAATAGATATTGAAGATAATAATTTTTTTGGTGAAGATGATGAAACGGAAGTAACTGTACTGGGTACCGTCGAGTCAGGAAAAACCTATTACATGGAGTCTTTATGGAATGACTACAGAGATGGTGATAGCGGTGACAGTGGTAAGGTGAACGCTCAGTTTGCCATAAGTAAAAAAGGAGTTAGCGACTATAACAATTGTGTGCAATCAAGTGTAGTTCAACATGTGCATACCTATGGTGACAATTTGGGAGGATTTTCATTACCTGGGGAACCAACCTTGCTTGAAGAGTTTCCATCAGAACAATCATTGGCTACTGAATTACAATCATATGAATCTGGATATCCAGATTTTATTAGTGAGTACAAGGCTGTTGAGTCAGGTCAAATAAGTATATCATCGTACAGGGAAGCAAAAAGAGTGTTGCTAGATTCTATTGTGAATCCACAATCTCTTTTGAAAGATGCTGGAGATTCCGAAAAAATTGCAGTGACTATAACATTTGAGAAACCTATCACATTTTCAGAACTTGAAGGTTTCACAAAAAAGCATAATGTAGAAGTTGAACAAGTTCAGGCTCGAGCTATTGATCAAAACAATGATCGTATTACAATCGCAACAGATTCAATTAAGGAAATCACATTGGATAACAGCAAAGTAACCTTTTCGGGATATACTGATTTGAAAGGCTATGTCTCTAAAGATCAAATCTCTAACCTGACTAAGGATACAACAGCTTACATCATAGATCCTAGTGGAGACAAAAGTATTACTGGGCAAGAGGAGGATATTTTTGCGCAGCCATTGACTTGGTTAATTGAAGATGCCTCGAAAAAATAAGAACTAATTAGAGGTAAGGAAAAGTTGGCATATTAATTGCCAACTTTTTTTTCACAATATACCTTGTGTTACAAGGTATATTGTGATACATTTTTTTGTGTAAGGAAGGTGTTCTAATGGAAATTAGAAAAGAGTGGTTAAAGGGTTATATTGATTTCATTCTACTTAGCTTGCTTTCTCAAAATGACTTATATGGGTACGAAATGAGTAAAGCAATTAAGAAAACTAGCCAGGATTTATTCGAGTTAAAGGAAGGGACGCTATATCCAGCTTTAAAAAGAATGGAGCAGAAAGGATGGATCGAAGGGTATTGGAGTGAATCGGAGGGAGCTGCACGGCGAAAGTACTATAAAATTACAATTACGGGCCAAGTCGAATTTAATCACAGCCAGAAAGAATGGATTGTTCTCAAAGCGATATTGGAAATGTTTTTGGAGGCGAACCAACATGAAAAAAATTGAGACGTTTCTGGATAACTTATACCGGGATAGTGGGTTGAGTAAACAAGAATTGCATGAAATGAGAGAAGAAATGCGAACCCATCTTGTGGATTATATCCAAGACGGAAGAGCGAAAGGTTTAAGTGAAGAACAAGCAACAATAGACGCATTCGAACAATTTGGTGGAAATCAGGATATATTTTATGATAATCCAGAAATAAAATCGAAACGACGCAAATGGAATGTATATTGGAAAATTTCACTTTTTTGTTTTGGTTTTGTTATATTGTTGCTACTTACTATTTGGGGAGGCCAACAGTTTTATGCAAATGAACGAGCTTCCTTTTACAATGCGTTATGGGCTGAACTATATCGTTCTGAAACTCCAGATGTGGCAAAAATAAAATCCATTGCCGAAAATGAAATTGAACGCGGATACATTAAGGATACTGTAATTACAGAGAAAGGAGGTTCAAAATCAAATCGAATTTTTAAAACAATAGACCATGAAGGATTTCCTCAATATGATAATTGGTTGATTCATACAAAAGTGGAGTTAAAGTATACTGCACATCCGAACTCGACTAATGTTTACGAAATCCAATTTTCGCATAATGTCGTTAGATATTCCATGGTAGTGATTATAAGTTTGCTTATGAGTTCCTTCTCGATCTTCTTTTTTATAATGGGATGGATGAGATATAGGAAAAAAAGATGATTATTAATCAAAATCTGGAATATGAATTGTTTCATTGGCAGGCCACGAAGGGATAATGAGAAACGATAGCACCAGAAAGAAATGATATCAACGGCAGCCGGATATTCTGGCTGCTGTTTTTAAATAAAGGATGGCTCCAGAGAGCATGGGGATACAAAAATAGGGTTTGGTCTTTATGAAAAACACCGTGTTTCTGAACATGATGATAGTTCACCGTTGCTGTGCAAGTAACCAATGAAGGCAATTCGATGGAAATGGCACTGTTGTGTGTGTTGCTTCAGATGGAAGAATAGCTCTTGCCCAACTAAGAATAAACCATAATAAAAAAGTCTTGTTACCCCCATAAGGAGACAACAAGACTCTTGGCATCGTTTCAGATGTCGTTATCCAAACACCTTTGGCTGAAGATGTAGAGCGACTTGCTCCGTCTGCCGGATCATGTCCGGTGAGAAGGTGCAAGGCAGTCTGCTGCCAACGAGCAGCACGGCGCCAGGCACGCTTCCTTCCTGGAACACAGGTACCGCTATGGCACATACCAGCCGCTCAGCGAGCATTAACGGGCAACGACCGGGTGTATGCTTCCCGGTGGATTGTGCATCAGATCGAGCTGTGCGTCCAGTCCGAAGGGCTGTGCCTACCAGATCTTGTCCGGGGCGCATTTCCATGCGTCTCACCCGTTCATTACTAGCCCCAGAGGTATACTTCCAGCGTAGCATCGTCCCGTTCAGACAGGCAAGTCCACAGAAGTCGCTGGATGTGTTCAGGCGCAGGCCGTCGATCATCTCCTGAATGCCAGATGGCAGTTCATCATGCATGAGAGGACACTTCCTTTTTCGAAATTATAACGTACGTAACCTGTAATTATTATCATTAACCTTTGAACAGGATCATCTTAAAGTAAGGGTATTACAATGTTAATTCTATTGTAGACCCTTTCTCGTACGTTGTAATTCAGGGAAAACCCCTATTTCCGTTCTATAATCTACTGAACTTGGGCAGTGGAGGACTCCTGAGTCAGGTGCACCAAGGGATTGAAGAAATGCGAAGGATGAGGCATATCGGTGAAATGTGACTTTTCTCACAGCAAACTCAGGGAGTTTCTCGTTAAGGATCAGGTAATCCCCCGATAACCCTCGCGCTACTTTCGCGGTATGATGGATACATAAGGAATCACCGAGGGGGACGAAGGTATGGGTACAGTATTTGTAGAAAGAACAACCCAGAGAGCAGAGCAGAAACAAACGGAGGCGGGCAAAATGACACGAGAAACAGGCGGAATCCTTTCGTTCGTTACATCTGAGCAATGGGGCCTGATTGAAGCAAAAATGCAGCCCAAACGGGTGAAGTCGGGGTATAGTCTCTTTCTCGAAGGCGATGAAGCCGGATATCTGTACTACATTCGTTCGGGACGAGTGAAAATGACCAAGTCGACGGAGGATGGCAAGGAAATTATTTTATCCATTCAGCAAAGCGGCGATCTCATCGGTGAATTCGGCGGCATCGGCGGATTGAATCATAGCTACAGTGCAGAGATGGCGGAAAAAGGGGAACTGGCCATTATCTCGCTTAGCGATCTGGAAAGTATACTCAGCAAACATGGCGACCTTGCCTTGAAATTCTTGCAATGGATGGCACTGTCGCAGCGGATCACCCAGTCGAGATTCCGTGATTTGCTGCTCTATGGCAAGGCGGGTGCGCTCGCTTCGACACTGATCCGTGCCAGCAATTCGTATGGTAGGGTTACACCGGATGGTATTGTGCTGGACATGAAGCTGAACCATACCGATCTTGCCGAGATGATTGGAGCGACCCGGGAGAGCGTAACGCGGATGCTGGGGGCATGGAAGGAACAAGGTACGCTGGATATGATGGACGGCAAACTGATGATTCGTGACCTGGCAGCCCTGCGTTGTATGTGTGGATGTCCTACATTCCCGAGCTGTCCGGTAGAGCTGTGCCGACTGTAAAATAACTTGTTCCGGTGTTCCGAGTTGAGGGAAGCACAACGGTTGCATTCCCGAGGAACAAATTTGATTTGGATTCCAAATGAGGCTTCAAGGCTTCACCTCCATTGGCGATTGGGGTCGTTACGGAGTAAAAGAAAAAAAGCTGGCGTCCCATATATGGGAGTCAGCTTTTTGTGTTTCTTTGAAATTGTTCATGTGCATATTCCGTTGCAAGAATCGAATAGAGCACCGAATCATGAAAGGAACCTTTGTAGAACCAGTGCTCCCGCAGCAGACCTTCACACTGCATGCCAATCTTCTTCATGACATTCTCCGAAGCTGTGTTGTGCGGACGACATTTGGCGTAAATCCGGTGAATGCCCAGTTTGTTGAAACCGAAGCCTAGTAGAGCACTGGCTGCTTCGGCGGCATACCCTTTTCCTTGATAGGTGGGATTAAGGACGTAACCGATCTCTGCATTGGTTTTCTCCATCACGTGAATACCTACTCCGCCAAGGAGAGTTCCATCACTTTTCAAACATATTGCAAGTTCAAAGCCCTCTCTTGGATGTGCCTGCTGTGTGTCCAACACAAACTTCACGTATGCTCGTGTATCTTCTTCGGTATTCGGCCCCCACGCTGTATGCTGTGTAACTTCCGGCATGGATGTGTAGCTATGTATACTTTTCCAGTCTGTCTCCAGAATATCCCTGATGATCAGTCTGTCGGTCTCCAGTTGCATCATTGTTCACTCCTTCACGTTTGAGTAACTTTACTGTACATTGTACAACAAAAATAGCCCATAACAGATTCAACGAATGAATCGGTCATGAGCCATAATGTAGATCTATGATGTATGTGGAATGCTATTGTGGTTGTTTACATTGAACTGCGGGATAAGTATAAGCCAGCTTGCGGATAATTTCCTTTTGCCATCTCGTATCACCCAGGTTGGTTGCCAGGTTCAGAAGATCCAAATAATCGTCAAGCTGCAGATCAGCCTTTTGCAGAGTTGTATTCATTCGATGTTTGTTCCCCTTTATCTATAAAATCGTAAAATCATATGCAGTAGAAAGTTACAAAGAGACAAGTTCAAGAATGATAATCATTATCATGTTTGTATATTCATTATGCAATGAACGCTGGCAAAATGCAATCCCAAGTCCGCCTCGAATTTAGCTTTTTTCTGAAAATAGGCTCATCCACAACACATAGGGGATATATACACCCAGATAAGCAGCCGGATACAGGAACCAGCCATTCAGCAAGAAATGGTGGATCTCGGTGGTGAATGTGGTCATATGAGCATTCGTTGCATACACATCACCAGCGATGACAGTTGCCGCACTGTAGAAACAGAGTAGCGCAAGAATATGAAATACTCGGGTAACCATTCGGGAACGAAGAGCAACATAAGCCATAATCAGCGGAACAATCAACAAGAGCAACAAAAATATTAACTTCATCATCGTTTTACTCCTTCGGTAAATGGAATTCTAATGATAATCAGTATGGGCCAATAGACTCAACTTCTAAACTTTTTCATAAACTTTACAAAAAGAAAGAGGAATTCAGCATATGAACAATTAAATTAAAGGAGGATAACCCATTATCAGGTAATTTGGAGGAGGAGAAAGGGAATATGAAGAAGGCGTTATGGCAGCACTGGATCGGGGCATTCCTGGTCTTTATCATGATGGCAACCGCACTGCTGGGGCCGGGTTCGCAAAGTCCGGTACAAGCTGCAGCACCACTTACGGTATCTCAGGCCATCGCTGCCCAGAGCGGTGGAGGCACAGCAACGGTTGAAGGAATCATTGTTGGACATGCTACCGGGTCGCTTACCGCGAAGTTTACATCTCCGTATGCCAATGATTTTAATGTTCTGATTGCGGATTCAGCGTCAGAGCGAACCAACGCCAGATTATTGGATGTACAGATTCCCGCATCTTTTCGTTCGCAATATGGACTGGCTTCCAATCCGAGTCTTGTAGGCAAAAAGATCATCGTAACCGGAACCCTCGGTGCCTACAACAGCTATGCAGGAGTCAAAAACCCAACGTCCATCACACTTTCCTCCGGAACAACCAATCCTGATCCAGAACCGAACCCGGGTACAACACTGCCGGACGGTACCGGCAAGAAAGTATTGTTCGATAATACCCACGCCCAGACAGCGGGTGCTGCCGACTGGATTATTGACGGGGCATTTTCGGATTTTGCCAATGGTTTGCGAAACGCAGGCTTTGCCGTGGATCAGCTGGAACGCAGCATCCCGTATACATTCGGTGAGCAAGCCATCACTTATAATAAATTGAAAGATTACCACGTCTTTGTCATCGGCGAAGCCAACGTGCCGTTCAAAGCGACTGAGCAGGCTGCGCTGGTGCAGTACGTGCAGAACGGAGGAAGTATCTTCTTCATCTCCGACCATTATAATGCAGACCGCAACAAAAACCGCTGGGATTCTTCCGAAGTATTCAACGGTTATCGCCGCGGTGCCTTCCTGAATCCGGCCAAAGGCATGTCTTCGGCTGAAGCCGAATCACCAGCGATGCAGAGTGTGACAAGTTCAGATTGGCTCGCGACGAACTTTGGTGTCCGTTTCCGCTACAATGCCCTTGGAGATGTTAATGCATCGGATATCGTTGCACCTGCTCAATCCTTTGGCATTACGGCCGGTGTTAATTCTGTAGCCATGCATGCGGGATCGACCATTGCGATTATAGACCCGAACAAGGCCAAAGGCTTGGTGTATGTACCAAGTGGTGTGTCCAAGTGGGGCAATGCCGTGGATCAGGGCGTATACAATGGTGGTGGACGAGCTGAAGGAGCCTATGCTGCCATTGCAAAGGTTGGTGCAGGCAAAGCCGCATTTATCGGCGACTCTTCACCTGTAGAAGACGCGACTCCGAAATATTTGCGTGAAGAGACCGGTGCTACCAAGAAGACCTACGATGGATTCAAAGAAGTGGATGATGCAACGTTCCTTGTGAATACTGTGAAATGGCTCGCGGTCAAAGAGAGCTACACGAGTCTGGCACAAGTGTCAGGACTGACATTGGATACGGCAACAAGCCTCCTTCCTATCGAAGCTCCGGCCGCATCAACCGAGCCGCAACTTGAGCCATGGGCTGCACCTGCGACGGGATACAAATGGTATGATCCGACTACATTTAAGACAGGTTCATACGGCAAAGCGCAATAAGTGAAATAGGCAAACATCAAATCATTATGCGAATAGGGTCTGACCGTGAAATTTCGATTCGCGGACAGGCTCTTTTTTTGCTTGTTATATCAGTTACAATGAAGCTCGTGATTAGCTCCTACAGCCCCGCCATTGCATAAATATGTGCTCCAGAGGGGAAGGTATGGGTACTAATGATGCGGCGTGAAGCCCAACCCAACCAAGGAGGCGGCGAATGATGAACCGGCAAGCAGACTGTGACAGTTCTTCAATGAGGCAGAAACTCAAGGCAGACCTCCATCGTGTAGCAGAACGTATGAATCTGACGTTATCCCGATTTGACAATGACAGTGCCTGTCTGCTGGGGCAATTTGCAGAGATTCGAGCGGAGATCAAGCAGATCGAGGTGCTCGCCTCTTCGTTTTATCTGGATTGTTATCTGTCACCCTTTACCGAGAAGTTTGCCGAATTAACATCGAGCGTACAGCATCTATCGGACCGGAGATATGGGGCGTTGATTGTGATTGAACGGGAGATTCCGTTGGAGTCGATCATTCACTCAGGGGTGACTGTGGATGCACGAGTGACGCATGCGTTGCTGGAATCACTGTTTATTCCCGGTGCACCTCTGCATGATGGGGCTGTTCTGATTCGTGGTAATCAGATTGTATCCGCTGGTAATGTGCTGCCGTTGTCGCAAGCGGAAGTGCATGAACGAAAAATAGGCACTCGTCGTCGGGCTGCATTGGGATTAAGTGAATTGACGGATGCGGTTGTGTTGGTTGTCTCCGAGGAGACAGGACAGGCTTCATTTGCTGTGGATGGCGATTTGCATCCAATTAATGTGGTTGAGACGCTCCCTTAAATGTGAACGATCAAGTGGCCTACTTGGGGCGATTAAGTTGATGCTGTTGAGGGAAGTGTACCTTTCTCCTGTAAGGGAGAGAGGTTTTTCTATTGATAGACGATAAAATTATAATCTGAAATTCTACAGCTTTGCTCTCGCCATATGAGAAACATCGATCGATGCTTCTCTGACATTGCGATGTGATTTTGCACAAACTGGGTATTCATGGGTACAATAGAGGATGGTCAATGAGTAGAGAACAATGCGATTGGATCGCAAAAATGGTTGGAGGAGACGGTTAGCACATGAGTTGGTTTGAAGCAATGGAGCATCACGATTATGAGGAACTGGTTCTGTGCCAGGATCGAAATTCAGGGTTAAAAGCAATTATCGCCATACACGACACAACACTCGGCCCTGCGCTGGGAGGCACGCGGATGTGGACTTACGCTTCAGAAGAAGCCGCCATTGAAGATGCCCTGCGCCTTGCCCGTGGTATGACATATAAGAATGCGGTATCTGGCCTGAATCTGGGCGGTGGCAAAACCGTTATCATCGGAGATCCGCGGCGTGACAAAAATGAAGCGATGTTTCGGGCGTTTGGACGATATATTCAAGGATTGAACGGACGTTATATCACAGCCGAAGATGTAGGAACAACGGAAGAGGACATGAACCTGATCTATCAGGAAACCGATTATGTGACAGGTATCTCCGCGAGTTATGGTTCATCCGGTAACCCATCGCCTGCAACGGCTTGGGGTGTATATCGGGGGATCAAGGCAGCAGCCAAAGAAGCATTTGGTACCGATCTGCTGGAGGGTAAAACGATAGCGGTCCAAGGAGTCGGCAATGTGGCGATGCATCTGTGCGAATATCTGTATGAGGAAGGTGCACATCTGATCGTTACGGATATCCATAAGGACTCGGTGAAACAGGCTGTGGACCGATTCGGCGCAACAGCAGTTGATCCCGCAGACATCACGAGTGTGGAATGTGATATCTATGCACCATGTGCACTGGGCGGTACGATTAATGACGATACGCTCAGAACGCTCAAGGCAAAGGTTGTAGCGGGCTGTGCCAATAATCAGCTGTTGGAGACCCGTCATGGGGATCAATTATATGATATGGGCATCGTATATGCGCCTGACTATGTTATCAATGCAGGTGGTGTAATTAACATTGCGGATGAGTTGAACGGTTATAACGCGGATCGGGCGTGGAGCAAGATCGGAGAGATCTATTCCAATCTGGAGAAAATATTCGAAAGCTCACGTACCGAGGGCATCGCAACCTATGTTGCTGCAGATCGTCTGGCTGAGCGACGGATTGAACAGATGAAGAATACGCGCAGTACATTCTTGCAGAATGGTCATCACGCATTGAGTTCCCGGAGATTGCGCAAGTAAACGTAATAGATTCATAAAAAAACTTAAAACGGTCTGTTAGATAACGGCAACATCCATTCCAAAGATGGATAGTCGATCTGACAGGCCATTTTTTTATGTTGCTATCAGAATTAAAAAAAGAAAAACAGTGGCAATATCTCCCTAATCGATCAATTTTACTATGGATTTTTCCGATAATGTATGTACATCGTGCAGATGCAGATGGTTCAGGGAAGTGGGGAGAAGGAAATGGGGAAAAGAAAAGGTATAGGGCATAAGCTCAAAAATATGTCGCTTAAAATCAAGCTGCCTTTCATGATCAGTGTATTGGTTGTTCTGGTTCTGCTTGGTGCAACGACCACAAGTTATATGATTTCATCTGATGTTGTGGTCAAGAAAAGCAAGGATGAAATGAATGTGATGGCTGACCGCCTTGGGGAAGGGCTTTGGACAGCGATGCAGCTTCAACAACAATTGAGTCATGCGATATCCGTACATAATACCTTCAAGGAACTCTTGGAGCTGCGTAATACAACTGATATGACGGATGAAGAATTTTTATCGGATGATAACCCGTTTTTCAATAAGGCCAATACGATCTTGACCAACAGTATATCGGAAACGGAAGGAAGCAAGCCAGACCTGTTCGTATTTGACAAGGAAGGGATCATGGTGGCAGGAACCATGCCGGAAGTGATTGGTCAGTCACGGGGAGATCGGGAATATTTTAAGGAGTCCATACAGGGGAAGTCCTTCATCAGTGATGCCGTCGTCTCTAAGACTAGCAAGAAGCTAATTATTGTATTCTCGGAGCCCATCATCGATGAAGAGGGGAATAACCTGGGTGTGCTTGCTATGTCGGTGGACAGCAGCTTCTTCCTGGGGCAACTCGGAGACATTAAAATCAATGGTCAAGGCAGAGTTGAAGTACTGAGTCGGAGCGGCATCATTATGTATGATTCACTGGACCCTTCCGTTGTGGGACAAACGCTGGAAGAGGATAAGGACGCGATGGGAATTATCGAGGCCAGAGCCACCGACAAAGTGAAAGTCACTTCCATGGACCGAGAAGATACCTACTATCGTATTAATCAGATTCCGGGTGCAGATCTCTCTGTGCTCATTATTGACGATTATGACGATATCAAGCGTCCGATAGAGGATATGCAGCGCCAGATGGTTATCGTGATATTGATCGGGATTGCTCTGGCTATTGGTGTGGGATTGCTGATTTCTCGTAGTATTACAAGACCTATCATACGTCTGAGCGGTCTGTTCCAACAGCTTGCTCAAGGCAACCTGACCGTTAAGGCCAATGGCAGATATAACAGTGAATTCAAAGATCTGGCGGAGAGCTTCAATGGTATGGTGGAGCAGAACAGGAACCTTATTACCGATATGAATAGTTCGATTCATGTCCTTCAGGCCAGCACTCAGGAGTTGGAGGAGACATCCAGACAGACGGCAAGATCCATTGATGAGACATCGGCGACGTCCATGGGGATTGCAAAAGCCATGGAGGCCCAATCGGAAGATACCGAGCAGATTGCAGGCAAATTCAACAGCTTTGGCGATAAAGTGGCTGCCATGAACAGCAGTGCACAGGATGTGAAGGCAAGAGCGGATGAGATCGAATCTGTATTCCACAACGGGAATGAAGTCGTGAATGAACTGATGCGTATCAACGAGGTGAACGAACGGGAAGTGGAGAAAATCTCGGAGATTACCGTCAAACTTCAAACGAGTTCGGGCAGTATTAGTCAGATCACGGAAGCCATCAGCCAGATTGCGAAGCAGACCAATCTGCTTGCATTGAATGCTTCCATTGAAGCATCACGGGCAGGTGAGCATGGCAGAGGATTTGCAGTTGTAGCTGAGGAGATCCGCAACCTGGCAGAGCAGAGTTCCCGCCAGTCCAAGGAAATCTCCAGCATTATCGAGCAGAATCTGGCCGATGTTGCCGAGAACAACCAAAGTGTTGCCGAAATTTACACCATCTCGTCCAGACAGGATGAGCTTGTCTTGCAGACTCGTCAGGCATTTGATGTGATTCTGGAGAAGGTAACGGTCATTAATCAACAGATCGCTACGATGGCAGGACAGATGCAGGAGATGTTACAGAATAAGGATGATGTACTGGAGTCAGCCCATAGTTTGTCAGCTTCAGGAGAGCAGGTATCCGCTTCGGTTGAAGAGGTAACAGCAACCATGATGGAGCAATCTTCAACAGTACAGCAGCTGGCCAACATGGTCGATACGATTGATCAATTGACGCAAAAGCTGGCCGAATCGGCTGCGCGATTCAAGGTGGAGTAAGGGTTAATTGAATATGGTATAGAGGGAAAAAAGGATGACCAAAAAACACTCTTCGGAGTGTTTTTTGGTTTTGCAACCAGCACCCCTGTCCCCATCCAATTAATGCGTAATAAGGGCAATGTTCCGTGTGATGTGGTATAGCTTGTATCTTCAAAACGTGATGCACTTCTGGTTCAGCAGCTTCATGAATTGATCCAGCGCACTACTGACATACCGATCCTCACCGCGGACAAAGGTTGTCGTGGTATGAGTATAGCGATCTGCCAGATCAAATACGGAGAAATCATCCGGTTTCTTGTGAATAACGCTGCACGGCATAATGGTAAAAGCAATTCCTGACTCCACACAGCTAAGCAGGTTTTCCATCGTACTCACTTCGATGATATTACGTGCGGACAACCCTTCTTCCTGCAAAAATTCTTCGGTCATTTCACGATACGGACAGCCCTCGGGGAAAACGACCCATGATACTTGGCATAGACTTTCGGGTGGTGTATCCATCTGCTTGGAGATGATATGAACGGTGTCCTGCATCTCGTATTCCACCTTCAAACCTTCTTTCACACAAGCCCCGCTGATAAAAGCACCATCAATCTCATCGTCCTGTATTTTCTTGCGCAGTACTTTGGGTGAAGTTGCGTTGACGAGTGAGATGGACACCTTCGGGTAGGTTATCTGATATTCATTCAGAATCTCCATAAAACGGCTGGATGCCGCCGTTTCCACAATGCCGATTTTCAGCGTGCCAGAAGGCTCCCCGGGATCGGTCATATCCTGCTTCAGATCGTGCAAAAGATTGTGAATCTGTGTGGCGTACTGGACGAACTGTTCTCCTTTGGAGGTCAGTACAACACCTTTGGGAAAACGGTTGAACAGCTGGATTTGATATTCCTGCTCCAGTTTTTTGATGCGTGTGGTGACATTGGATTGCGCGTAATTCAGTTCTTTGGCGGCCTGTGAGATTTTGCCTGAACGCGCCACCGCGAGAACAATATCGATATCGGAAAGTTCCATGTTGTATCCTCCTGAACGTGGATTAACTTCAATTGCTTCCGCAGATGTTGATGTTAGGTATCTCTTTGAGAGATACAACTATATATTTCAATCATTTTACGATATATCAGGGTCGCCTTACAATATCCTTAAAGACGAAGAGAGTAGGGATATGACATGGATAACTTGAATACACGCTCAGTACTATTAAGCCCGGTAAAGATTCACCAGTGGCAATTAAGGAACCGAATTGTGATGGCGCCGTTGACCCGGGGATTTGCTGATGATCAGGAGGGGACCGTAACGGATGAGATGGTGGCGTATTATGAGCAGCGTGCGCGAGATGGTGTGGGACTGATCATTACCGAGGGCATTAACCCGAATCTGGCAGGCAAAGGCACCTACGGCATCCCCGGTTTATATACAGATGAACAGACGACTTCTTGGAAAAGGGTAACGGATGCTGTTCACAGACATGGCGGCACCATTATTGCTCAACTATGGCATGTCGGCAGGTTGTCCCACTCGGATCTGATCGGAACGGCTCCACTTGCACCTTCCAGCCTTGCGGCAGAGGGAAGAGTGCATAAGCTGCATAAGCCGTATCAGGTTCCCCAGGCGATGAGTACACAGGATATAGCGGATACGATTCAGCATTTTCAGACTGCTGCCCGCAATGCAGTTCTCGCGGGGTTCGACGGGATCGAGCTGCATGCTGCGCATGGGTATCTGATCGACCAGTTTATCAATGAGAAGACCAACCACAGAACAGACAAATATGGAGGAGACACTGCGGGTAGATTGCGGTTCCTGCGGGATATTATTGTGGCTGTGAAAAAAGAGATCCCTGTGGATCGCATATCGGTACGATTTTCTGAGAAAAAGGATGATGATGCATCCTATGCATGGGTAGACAAAGCTGGAATGATCGATGCATATCTGAACTTGTTCCGCGAGACGGGAATTACGATCTTGCATCCCTCAACAGACCATTATGCAAAAGCATGGGAAGGGGAGCAGTCCTTTCACGAGCGGATTCGAAGTAGGTGGGTTGGAATCATCATTGGTGTGGGGGATTTGGATGTTCAGACCGCGGAGCACGCGATTGGTAAGGGAAGTATAAATCTGGCTGCGTTCGGCAGACCGTTTATCTCTAACCCTGATCTGGTGCGTAAATTGAATGCTGGTGAGCGATTGGTCGAGTATGATGCTGCTACGCATCTGCCAGTGTTGGTGTGAAAATAAAGTGAAAAAAAAGGGCAGAATAGGCTGCCCTGAGGTTCAGATACTTTTGGAGTGATCCAGCGGTTTCATTTCGTTTCTTCTTGTTGAGCTTTTTTCGATATACCAGAGAATGATCATACACAACGCATAGAACAGACTGAAAGCCAGAATAATGATCCATACACTTTCCATGTCCATGCTTTTGATGAAAATGCCTGTCAAATATGGACTAAGTGTATAACCCAGGCAACCTACGAATAACAGCAAGCCATTAAACCGCCCCTGATGTGTATCGGGTACACGCGAAGCAATATACAGATTGATATTGGTCTGCACGAGAATCTCTCCAATGGTCCACAGCACCGTGGATAAGGCGACGATGGAAAAATGGGGGAAGTAACCGAGCAGGTTCAAGGCTCCAAATCCGATTCCATAGAAGAGTGCGCCTGTAGCTATGGAGTTTAAGGCAGTTAATTTGCGTGTAGCGGACAGGATCACGGTGGTAAGAATAATGACGCTAATGGCATTGATGGTCATGACAGAGCCGTAATATGCAGCCCCGTTCTCGCCAAACGAGTGATTCATCTGGAGTGGGAGGCTGAATGAGTATTGCATATAGATAAAATAGTTAAGAAATGACACGACGATGAAGAAGGCAACGAGTGGGTTTTTCAGCAGTAGTCTGAATAACGGCAAAGGCGGTTGGCTCGATCGTTGTTGTTCTTGTTGTCCAGCATGTTCGCTGTTTGTTGATGCCAATTCCTTGCGTGTGCCGATTTTAACTTGGTTGATGATGATAAAAGTAGATATCAGAAACACGGTACCAATACTTATAAAGACAATGTTGACGTGATCCTTGATAAAAAAACCGGCGACCAGTGGTCCGATGGCTATACCCAGATTGGCCCCCAGATACATGAGGGAAAAGGCGGACTTTCGCTCTTTCTCCTCTGTGCACAGTTGAATAATCAGTGCATTATAAGCAGGCCGGGTAATACTGATGAAGAACATGACTGCAATCAGAAGATAACCAACCGTAATGGTGCCTGACCAAAAAGAGCAGCTTATAATCATGATGGCAGACAACAGTTGCCCGATGACAATAATTGTTTTTTTGCCCATAACATCGCTTAAATAGCCGCCGAGAAGTACACCGGGTCCGCTAATCAGGGCTGCCATGGATACAAAGATCCCTGCACTGACCACATTCATGCCCATCTGTAACGTAAGCACCAAGGTAATCAGGGAGAATACAAAATCTCCCGTGCTGTTAATCGTTCTGGCTAAACAGAGATAATAGATATCGCGGCTCAGACCCGCGTAGGTTTTGAATAACGACAATAATTCCAGCCCTCCCCAAGATAACCTTCACTCCAGACCAAAAACAGTGAGGATGATCCGTACATCTTATACGGTTTCAGCAACCGTCACTTCAATCTTGAAGCGATCGTACATATCCAGCAGGGTTTGACGCAATTCCTCGAACGAATCACCCTCCACGATAGCATAGCCTGATCGGGTCATGGTATCGTTGACGTCCCCGGCGCGCTGCCCCACTTGATAGGATACATTGAACTCAACGATGCCAGGGATATCCGCATAATCCTCTATCCCGGATATGTGTTGAATTACCCCTGCGCGTGAAGGGAAGCAGATCATGCCTGTGAATTTATGGCTTGTCTCCTGTTGCTTAAATTCATATATTCCAACTTCCAGATCAGTGACGGCTTCGAAGAAATCAACGCCATGGGTGTTCTTGATACAAGGAGGCATAACATGTGATCCCCCGATTCTTGCACCAATTTCTCCAAACACCACTTCTCCTTCCGGAGTCAGAAAAAGTTCGGCATGTGTTACGGATTGATTGATACCCAAGGCAGCAATGACCCGTTCATTGAGTACTTTGATGTGATGGATAAAATCAGCTTCCGTGCCTTCAGGGAACGTAATACTGGCTGGAGGTTTCTGCTTCGTCGCAATATCCAGGCAGTTATACAGGTATTGGGAAACAGATGCAAATACAACTTTACCCTTAGACACAATGGAATCACAATGAAACTCCGTACCGTGGATGAATTCCTCCAGCAAATCCCTTTGCTGTGCTTGTCTTGTATGGTGAAGATAATGTACCAGTTCATCCATGCTGGACAATTTGAACGTATTGATACTTCCATATCCGCTGAGTGGCTTCACAATAATCGGGAAGCCGTGTACAGCAGTGAAACGAATATAGTCCTGTTCATGTAAAGCAATGGCAATTTCGGATGTCCGAATTCCGCGTTGATGCAGCATTTGTTTCATGATCCATTTGTTGCGAACAGCCTCAGCCTGATTGCGCTGCATACCGGGGATCCCGAACTCGGAACGGAGCTGACCACCGATCTCAATCGCATTCTCACCCGGCGTTAACAAAGCAGAGATGGAATGAGATTCTCGGATCTGCATCATATGCTCCCGGATGGCATCTACCGACTCCAGATGATCGACATATCTAATTTCATCAAAGAAGTCCCTGAGGACCTCATCATGATGCAAATTATGCCGTTCAATAATCAGAATTTTCTTGTGATCCGCCAATTTCTGCAAAGGTTTAACGAAGTTTAATCCAGTTGGAAGCCTGAAATCAGATATGTATACAATGGTTTTCATACGTTCTCGTATATCCCCTTTCAACAAAATACTAAAAATAGTAAAAATTCATTTCATAACATTATAGCTCAATATTTTCCACTTTGAATACACCTTTTGGTTAAAAATATGAACCAAAATACATATTTATGTTGCGTTAAAGTGTTAATTGACAATAGGAATTTTTTGGTATACGATCTTTAGCGGATTAGAAATAAAAAGGAGGAAATAGAAATAAATGGAGATCGTTAAAGAGAAATATGCCATACTGGGAACGCTGGGAGACGATGAAGGATTCCTGACTTGCAGCATGCATATCGCGAAGAAGCTAGGCAACTCGGAACGTATCCAGCCATACCCTGAATTTGAAGCGGCTGCGGAAGACTTGAGATCAGGGATCATATCCTGCTTGCTGGTCCCCGGGGCGTATCCCAAGCTCAACAGCTTCATCATGGATTCTGAACTAGCGGTGTCTGAGAGTTTTGTGGAGAAAATTCCTGCGCTGGTTCTATCCGGCTTCCATGCGGTATGTCCCGATCAGATCGATATTATCTATCATCATCCAGCAACCACATACTTGTTATCTGAACTTGATACAACCTATAGAGAGAATAGCACCGTATCGTCCAACCCTGAAGCTTGCAGGAAGGTCATGCTCAACAAGGAGAAGTCCATTGCGCTCACGAATCAGCTATGCGCTGATCATTACGGACTTGTGACCTACAAGGTGTTGCGCGAGGGAATCAACATGCCATGGGTATGTTTTACACAAAATACACAGAGGGTGAATGCAGTCATATGAAAAGAATTGCTATTATACTGGATAAAAATCTGGAACCTGGAGCCGCCGCCAATGTGGCCGCCCTGTTAATGGGACAAGCAGCCCTGAATGAGCCGGGGTTATATGCTGATCAACCTGTGCTGGATCATAGCGGCGTTCAGCATGCGGGCATCCGATATAGCACGGTCATTCTGAAGGCCGGGGAGAATCAACTGATCAATCTGGCCAAACTCTGCGCAGATGACAGCGGGGAACTGAGCCATGTTGTTTTTTCACAGACAGGTCAGTCGCTCAACAATGCCTTTGAACAATATACAATTGAGATTGCTTCGATGGAATTGGAAGCTACCAAAGTGGTAGGTGTCATTGTTTGGGGAGAAGATGATCAAGTCAGGGCAGCGACCAAAAAATTCAGTGTCATGAAATAAGGGAAAAGGGCAGAAGCTGATCTTAGAGATCACTCTGCCCTTCTTTACATATGAAAGAATCGTTATAGAGGTTGTTCAAGGTACTGAAAACCGCCCTTTTTGAACACGCACTTATAGATGTTTGCTGACAACGGCTGCTTTCTTTTCCGTAAAGTAATACACCAAAGCTAGCAGCGGCATGATTAGACCAATCAGCGTTGTGAGACTCCAGCCCCCGTTAGCATAAGACCAGCTTCCAAGGGATGAACCGATCGCACCGCCAACAAAAAAGATCGACATGAATATGCCATTCACACGTCCTCTCGCTTCATTTCCTAGCGAATAGATGATGCGTTGACCCAGCACCAGATTTCCTGAGACAGCCATATCCAATGTGATCGCTACGATCACAAGCAGGATCAATGCCAACGTGGAGTGGCTCTGGAACACATAAGCAAGACCAAACGAAGCAGCAGCGATCACCATGGCAGCACCCGTCAGAATACGTGTTAGTCCGCGATCAGCCAATCTTCCGGCAATAGGAGCGGCAATAGCACCTCCGACACCAGCCAGTGCGAACCAGGCAATGCCTTGCTGTGACATATCAAAATCGTTAGCCAGTCTGAGCGGAACCGTGGTCCAGAACAAGCTGAAGGCACCAAACAGACTGGCCTGATAGAACGCCCGGCGGCGCAGCAGCGGCATCGTTCTGAACAGTGTGCCCAAGGACACGATTAATTGCCCGTAGTTCAAGGTGGGTTCAGGCTGGCGAGCAGGAAGAGCACGTGATAGGAGCAGCATGAGAAGTGTTATGACAATGGCGGAGAATACAAAGACCGTCTGCCATCCGAAGAGGCTGGTGATAAAGCTCGCGACAGGACGAGCCAGCATGATGCCCAGCAACAGACCACTCATTACATTGCCAACAACCCGTCCGCGTTGTTCCTCGGAAGTAAGATATGTTGCATAGGGCACCAGAATTTGAGCGACCACAGAACCTATACCAATAAATAGAGAGGCAGTCAGAAATACAACAGCAGTGGGCGAGAAAGCGGCAGCAATCAGGGCAACAACCAGTACGATGAGGAAAAGCACGACCAGGCGTCGATTCTCGGTAATGTCACTGAGCGGCACGATAAACAGCAAACCAATGACATAACCAATCTGAGTCAACGTTACGATCAATCCGGCAGCGGCAGAAGACAGACCCGTTGTGATGCTGATCGGACCGATAACGGTCTGAGCATAATACAGATTTGCCACGATCAATCCACAAGCGGATGCCAGCAAAAAAATAATCCAGGTGGGCACAGGTGCCTTCTTCACTTGTTGTCTCATATCCATCATAATCATCCTCCACAGTTCTAAATTGGTATTCCCAATAAACAGGTGATATTTAAAAACGTTAATTACTAAACGGTGTGTACACTAATTACAAATATATAATAAACTAAACGTATAGTATTGTAAATAGGCTCAATATATTTAATGAGAATATTTATGAGGATGAAAAGGTGAGCGGAGGAAGGAATTGTGTGTACTCATGGCAGTTTAGTATAATGAACGTATCGTTTTTATGAATATTACTGATGACTATATATATTTAATACATCCAGGAGGGCTCAAGATGACTGCCAAAAGAGGACGTCCACGTAACATGGAAACCCAGAATGCCATTCTTACAGCATCGTATGAGTTGTTGTTGGAGCACGGATTCGGGGCGGTTACAATCGAGAAGATTGCTGAACGTGCACAGGTGAGCAAAGCCACTATCTACAAATGGTGGCCGAATAAAGGCGCTGTGATCATGGACGGATATATGTCTGCTGCAACGGCAAGATTACCAGTGCCGGATACAGGCTCGGTATTGGAGGATATACGCATACATGCGAGTAATCTGGTTCGTTTTTTGACCAGTCGTGAAGGTAAGGTGATTACACAGATTATTGGAGAAGGGCAGTCGGATGAAGGGCTTGCCGAAGAATACCGTACAAGATACATCCAACCACGTCGACGTGAAGCTCGGGGAATTCTGGAGAAGGGTGTGGAGCGCGGCGAATTAAAGAGTGGGACGGACATTGGATTATACATTGATCTGATCTATGGGCCGGTGTTCTATCGTATGTTAGTGACGGGGGAATCGATGGAGGATGCGTTTGTAGATATGATGCTCCGTTCATTGTTTGAAGGCATTCAGTCCAAGTAGATATAGGGATAGTCGCGATACAAGTGGGAGGAAGAGGGAAGAGGGCGATTCGTAGGAATCACCCTGGAAGGAGCACATGTATATTATTGTACGTGGGAGATTGTTAGACCTGGAATATAGGTGAGATGGCTGAGGGCCATGAGTCTTTAGCGTTGGAGGAAAGGGAGGATGAGTGCTGGGTTAACACCGAGGGTTCATTCCATACCGAACTGGGCAGTTCGCGGCGTAATACAGGGGCAACTTCCTTGGCAAAACGCTCCACTTGCTCCAACTGCTCGCTATGGGTCAGTCCATCTACGCTGATACTCAGCACCTGATGTCCGTAAGCGGCATGGTAGTCCAGAATTTTCTCAATGATCTGCTCCGGACTGCCGATTAACGCAGGACCTCGTGCAATGTTATCCTCCAGATCGGTGAAGGGCGACTGGTTATGCTGTGCGGCGGCGGTGGCATGGAACGCTTCATAATATGGCTTATAACGGCGAATGGCTTCTTCACCCGTATCCGCAAGATAGAGACTGCCTGCACCAGAGCCAATCACTGCTTGCTGCGGATCATGACCATAATAATCGAGGCGCTCCCGATAATGATCAATTAACGCTTTGTATTTGGCTTGCGGGTGAAAAGAATTAGACGTGAAGAGCGGCTCGCCATATTTGGCAGCGAGTTCCGTCGAGACCGTGCTCGACGCGCTACCATGCCAGATAGGGATGGATTGCTGAAGCGGCCTGGGCCACGTGGTCACTCCCTCAAGAGGAGGGCGATACGTTCCCTGCCAGGTTACATTCTCTTCAGACCAAAGCCTTTTTAGCAGATGGTAGCGTTCATCGAGTGAGTCCCATTGCTCCTCTTCGCTTATGCCAAACAGCGGATAGTGGCGAGGGTCATTGCCTTTCCCGATGATCATCTCCAGCCGTCCGCCCGATAATTGATCCAGCGTGGCATAATCCTCGGCAACCCGGACTGGATCAAGTATACTAAGAACAGTGACGGTAGTTAGTAACCGAATGCGTGTGGTTGCTGCGGCTATTGCGGTTAATACGACAGGTGGCGAGGAAGATAGAAAAGGCGCACCGTGTCGTTCACCGATTCCATAAGCATCGAATCCCAGTCGTTCAGCCAGCTTTGCTTGCTCTAATATATTGTGGAATTTCTGCTGAGTCGTCAGAGCTTCCCCGGTTACGGCATTAGGCAGATTCATCATGAGACTAAACAAGGCAAATTTCATCTGACCTTCTCCTCGAACTGAATTGATAATTTCTGTGTCGTATAATCCTATTGAAATAGTAGGATATGTAAGTTGGATTAAATGTATCACGTTCTCACGGATTCTTCTAATGGATTTTTTCTATAAGCAGGAACAGCCGGGCTTCCTTGCATACATGTGAAGGAAATTGCCACGATTTTTATTGACCGCTGTAAAATTTAGGATTAAAATTGTGCTTATCATATAAATTCAAAATTATGGATTTTCATTGTGGAGGTGGGATACATGGAACCTACAACTACGATACGCTCATATATTGAGGACTACATCAGGAAACAGGGGTACACCCTGCAGTATTTTGCCGATATATCGGGAGTTAACGCGGGAACGCTTAGTGCAATTATTAAGGGGACTCGGCCCATCGCTATGGCGCAACTGGATCTGATTACCCAAGGCATGAAGCTGGAAGAGGGGTATTTCTACGAGATTTATGGGGCTGAATGTTTCGTGGAATCGGCACCTCATTGGAGGAGACTGGAACCATTCCTGCAACGCTGTGCTGAATTGGACAAGCTGGAATGTATTCATAAGGTTATCCAGGAAGTGACGGATGATCGCTCGTATATCTCGGAGTTGTTTGAGATGGCCGAAGGCATGCTTGAACGTGGACAGACGAAGGCTGCACGGATGTTGTACGAATGTGTGGCGGAGTGTGAGAAATACCAACATTCGGAACGTCTGGCTCTGTGCCAGTATCGCATCTTCACGCTGTCTCTAGGTCAGAATCAACATGATAACCTACGGGCCGCTGTGCACTTTGAGCCATATATTAATCGGCTGGATGAGGAACGGCAACTGGATGCGATTAAGGATTTGGGGAATACGTACTCCGCACTTCGCTATTGGGACAAGTTGTTCGCGCTTGCAGATGAATTGGGACATAAAGCGGAAATTATTCAATCGTATACTAAGAAAAAAGTTATTAAAGAAAATAGGATTACAGCGTACCCTTTATTTGTATACAGAGCTTATTCGAATTTGCTTAAAAGCAGTGCATGTGAGTGGAGAGAGATGTATAACGATGCACTGGAATATACAAATAATTATGCTTCTTTGGTTAAGATACCCAATCCTGATGATGAAGAAATGATATATATCAATATGTTCAACAGATGGGCAGAGGTTAATACTCAATTGTATAAACTGATGATGGGAAAGACAGAGGTTCTCCCGGAATATATAGCTTGGATTGAGCAGAATGAAGAGGAGACACTTACTGGTCTTGTTAAAATTATAGAAGCAGCAAATAAGTACGACTTGGATATAGATTATGTTATTTCTAAATTTGATATTTCCATTAATTCTATGTTGAATGATAGAACTTTATCAGAAGGATACAATGAACAAATGAAAAACAATCTGTACTCAAAACTCTTATTTGAGTTGGCAATGTATTATTTTAAAAGAGAACGATACATGGAAGGAATACACAAGCTTGTCACCTGTTTGAGTTCAGCCATCAAGATTAATAATTCTAATGACATAATACAATGTGTTGCTCTCTTTGAAAGGTATAGGTCTTTTGCATCTAAAGAAATAGAAGGTATCTATTATAATCTAATGGAGGAGGCTTATAGTTATTATGAAATCAAAAAAAATCATAGCTATACTTTTGTTTAGTGCTATTATTGTTAGTTTTCCCACTATACTAATTAATGTACAAGATCAAATCTATAGTCTGCTAGCACATGGTGATGGAATGTTGTAAGATACAAAAACTTAAACTACACTAATTAATAGCGGTTTATTTCCGAATGCGGAAGTAAGCCTTTTTGTGTTTTTATAGATTGACCGATGTAAAATACAGGATTAAAATAACATTTATTATATGTAATTGAATTATAAGTGATTTATGTGGCGGAGGTGTGATAGTGGAATTGGTACCTAAAATAAGAGTACTTATTGAGAAACATATGAGAGAGCAGAATCTCAAGTCGCAGCATTTTTCCGATATTACTGGAATTAATGTTGGAACTTTAAGTGCCATTCTTAAAGGCAACAGGCCAATGTCTATGAACCAACTGAATCAGATTACTTCTGTTATGGGATTAGAGAAAGGGTATTTTTATGAGAGTTATGGGGTAGAGTCCTTCATTGAATTTGCGCCTCACTGGAGACGTTTGGAACCCTACCTATACGAGTGTGCTGAACTTGGTAAGCTGGATTGCATACAACAAGTTATTACTTATGTAACGGACGATCGATCATATATTGAACAGTTATTTGAAGTAGCTGAAAGATTTTTTGCTCTAAAGGACTAAAAGAAGCAGCTCTTATTTTGTATGAATGTGTGGCAGACAGTGAGAAATATCAATACTCGGAGCGGTTGGCCTTATGCCAGTACCGCATTTTCTTGCTTAAGAAAACACTGAATAAATTGAATAATCTGAATGCCGCAGTAAAGTTTGAACCCTATATCGATAAATTAAATGAGGAAGTACAACTGGAATTAAAGATTTAGCAAACTTTTATGCAACAACCATGCTTATACCCCTTCCCTTCTACTCCAAAAATGAGCGACAATAATTACCAGTAAAGAGTTAACTTCTGCAACAAACTGTGCTAAACTGGAGATAATAAAAAAAGAGCAAGGATGCGCGAACATCCCTACTCTTTACAACAGCCGCTTCTAAGGGCGGTGGCTGTGCATAGGTAGCTGAAATAGACCATTACCTTAGCTGGGGCGGTCTATTTCTTTTTGTTTTGATTATTTAAGGCAATGACAATAGTTACAATCAGTCCAATCAAGGTTACAATGAACCCCGCAAAACTGATCATCAATGTCAATACCGTTTCAATCGCCACAGGCATCACCTCCTTTGCAGGAGACTAGCCGACCACCCATATTAGCCATTCTGTTGATAGGAATATTATACCATACTTACTATTATGGTGGATACCGTTGCAGCGATCAGAACACATCTGATTTATATGTCTAGTGATTGCAATCGACAACAGTGGGTTTACTCCATCAGTATAAGTATAATTTCAAAATAAGTGGGCCTGATAGACCATACGTTTCTTGGTTCAATATACCAACTGCAGGGGTTATTAGTTCCTTTAACCTTGAAGGCCAAGGATCTGTTTCGTTTTTTTCTCTACTCTGACCACTCAAACCAGATTGCCTTGAACAATGAACCCTATGTAGATGAAGAAATGAGTCCGGCTGAGATCAGTAACCTTTAAGTGGATCATATGAGGCGTTTATTCAAACGGGAGATGGCATCAATCCTGACTTAGCTTTTTTGAAGCAGGTAAAGTAGAGAGATATAAATTAATTTAAGTTTTATGAAACTACCTTTGTAAACGATCATTTTACCTTGCAAAGGAATATAATGTTAATTTTTTGGCAATGTATCCTAAAATATTTAAAAAAGAGGGGGTGCATGCTGTGAGTGAACCGGTACAGATCACAGATAAAATCGAACGGAACAGGCAAGAGTTGAGTCGTTTGGCGGAGAATCATGGCATGCAGGACAACCAAGTCCTCCGACAGTCCATGGTACTGGACGAGCTTATTAATGAATATAATCGATTCAAATATAAAAGCCATCTTAGGAACAGACAACCGATTGCATAATGCAGTCGGTTTTTTTGTCTAATTAGTGTTCTATAGAAATAGCGTAGTCGACTGTAGCGATACAGTCGGCTTTTTGGCGTTCACCCTGAAACCTATGCGGATAACTTGAAATTCCGTACCAATTCCAGGATTGGCAGGATAGCGGATGATCATTAAAACTGGATATGATGACCCCAGTTATATCCAGATTGATCTGTGAAGGGGGCTCATACAATGATCGGGAGAGGGAGGGATGAACGGAAATGATGGACAAGGTACGCATTTTTTTCGGAAAAAATGTAAACCTGCGCACCAAGTTGCTCCTGTTGTTCTTGGCGCTGACGTTGCTGCCGCTAAGTTTGCAGGGAGTGATGAACTACAAGCATTTCTCGCAGACGATGGATCGCAAGACCGAGCAGTTCACCATTGATATGGTTCGCCAGATTAACGCCAATCTGAATCGGCTGCTGAAGGACTTTGAGCGGTTGTCGCTCTTGCCGCTTTACGATCAGATGGTGCTTGGCATTCTGGGCAAATACAATGCTTCAATGGGGTCGGGTACATGGGCGAGGTCTGAGGATTATCTGAAAATGAAGCTCTATACATCTGGTCAAGCTTATGACCGACCCGAGATTCGGGGTATTCATCTGATCAGCAGCAGCGGCATTCTGTTCTCCAATCTCGATTCGCTGGCGGTCAAGCCGGTATGGGACAGCAGGCAGGATGACTGGTTTGCAGAGCTTGAAGACTCGGAAGGGACATGGCGCCTGCTTCCTCCGCATGACCCCGGCTATTACATGGGCGGTCAGCAAGAATCGTATATATCGGTGGGCAGAGTGCTGCGTGATCCGGGTACGCTCCAGCGATTGGGTTACATTCTGATTGACATCCGTCTGGAGGCCTTCGGCCAACTGTTATCCAATCTGAATTATGAGCAAGATGCAAGTCTGATGATTGTAGACAGCAAGCAGCGTCTTCTGTTCGAGCGGACCTCGACCGGAGGAATGTCTGCGTACGACCAGTTGCTAATGCATGGACAGATTCCAAGCTATGCAGGAAATCAAAGAGTTGTTCTGGATGAGCAGCCCTATCTCTATGTACAACATCATTCCAGTTATTCTGGACTTTCGGTGATCAGTCTTACACCTATTGCTGTGATTCAAAAGGAGTCAGGTGAGATGCTCACCTTCACAATATGGTTCGCAGTGTTATGTATGGCGGGTATAGCGATTCTGGCGGTCCTGTTATCCTATCGTATCACCCGGCCGCTGATTCGACTGAAGCACCACATGATTCGGGTGGAGCAGGGAGATTTCAGCCAGCGTGTAGCACACTTCAGCAGTGATGAATTTGGACAGATGAGCCGGGGCTTTAACCGAATGATGGAAGAGATTCATCGACTGTTCAATGAGGTGTTTCTGCTGGGCATTCAAGAGCGGGAGGCAGAGTTGTCAGCGTTGCAAAGCCAGATGAATCCCCATTTTATATACAACACGCTGGAGTCCATTAACATGATGGCCATTCGTCAGAAGCATGCTGAGGTATCGGACATGGTGACGGCGCTTGGCAAGCTGCTGCGCTATACGATTGATAAGGTGGACCGGATGGTTCCACTTGGGGAAGAACTGGCTTTTGTACAATCCTATGTACGCATTCAACAGGTACGTTACGACGGCAAGTTAGAGATTATCTATGACATCGAAGAAGCAATAACGGAGTATTTGATTCCTAAGCTGGTACTGCAACCGCTGGTGGAGAATGCAGTCTACCACGGCATTGAAGGGCAGGAAAATGGAGGAGTAATCTGGGTATCCGCTTTGAAATTCGACCAGGAGCTGCTGATTAGCGTGCGAGACAACGGTAAGGGTATGGCTCAGACAAAGATTGACGAGTTAAATGAGTCCATATCGAAACAGCCTTCCAATGAGGCATTACGTTGCCATGCCGGGGACAGTCTGGGGCTTAACAATATCGCTCAGAGGCTTCGCCTCATGTATGGAGAAGGCGGCAGCCTAAGCATTGATGGAAGTCCCGGGCAGGGACTGGTGGTCACGATATCCATTCAACTTCTACCGAAAGGGGATTGAAGCGCATGTATAAAGTATTGCTTGTAGAGGATGAGACGGTCATCCGTCAGGGACTGAGGGAGCTGATCGTACAAGTATCTTCTCAGTTTCAGGTAACGGGCGAAGCGTCGAGCGGTACCGAGGCGCTGGATTTTCTGAGATGTGAGGTACCGGATGTGTTAATCACGGATATCCGCATGCGTGAAATGGACGGATTAACTTTGGTAAGCAAAGCAAGAGACATGTACCCTGAATTGCTAATGCTCATCATTAGCGGCTATGGCGAGTTTGAATATGCACGGAGAGCGATGGAGTTCGGGGTGTTGAACTACCTGTTGAAGCCAATCGATCGCTATGAACTGGCATTATGTATACAAAAGATTCAATTGCTGCTGGATCGCAGATACGGTATTTCAACCCTTTCTACCCCTGAGCCATCTGGCAAAACAGAACACGCTGGTGGAGATACACGGAAGATTATCCGAGATGTGAAGGAGCACATCAAGCAACATCCCGATGGAGATCTGCGACTTCAGACGATGGCGGATCTTGTTAACTTGAACCCCACTTATTTAAGCCAGTTGTTCAAGAACGAAATAGGCATCAATTATTCCGAATACATCACTGAGGCACGTATGGAGCGGGCCAAGTGGTTGCTGATTAACACTGGTCTCAAAGTCTATGATGTGGCACGGTTATCCGGGCATCAGAGCCCCAAACACTTCATGCTGGTGTTCAAGCAGCAGGTGGGATGGACCGCAGGAGAATATCGAGACCGATTCAGTATCTCTTGAAAAACCATACCATTTCTGTAGTTGACGTGATTTATGAGAGAACGATGCTTTCGTTATACTTTGGTTGCACATGTATACCACGACGTCCATAAGGGGGATTTCCATGAAAAAAGCAGGACTGATACTGGTTTTTATATTCATGATGATGGCTTCAATCGCGTGCGCAAGCTCCAATTCTAACAGTGAATCTGGGAGTGCAAGCGGAGAGAATGGAGAGGTCGAGCTGAAGTTCATGATGTGGGGCAATCAGGCGCATATGGATGTATACAACAAGTTGATCGATGACTTCACAAAGGAAAATCCAGGCATCAAAGTAACGATGGAATCCGTACCTTTCGCAGAATACCAGCAAAAAATTTCGGTGCTTGCCGCCGGAGGCTCTCTTCCCGATCTCGCCTGGGTATCGGAGCGAATGGTGCCACAATTCAAGTCCAACCACATCCTGGCCGATGTATCCGAGTTCAAGGATGATGCACAGTTTAAGCTGGATGATTATATTCCAAGTACATTGGATTTGTTCCGTGATGGGGATGAACTGCTGGGACTACCTTTTTCTACACCTCCGGTGGTCATGTTTTACAATAAAACGCTGTTCGACCAAGCCGGCCTGACTGATCCAAACTCACTTGCCACCCAAGGACAATGGACATGGGAACAGTTCGAAGAGTCCGCCAAAGTCATGACCAGCAAGGATGCGACCAACCGAGTCTATGGTGCCAACTTTTTTCGCGACTGGAAGACCTGGGCGGTGCTTTCCTCCTATTCCTGGTCCAATGGGAGCGGTCCATTCGACGAAGGCATGACAACGTTCACCTGGAACGATGCCTACGGCGTACAGACCTTTGAATTACTGGAACGCATGATGTTCACCGATGAATCACACCCGAAGGCGGGCGAACAGGTCAGCTTTGATGCAGGTAATGTGGGCATGTTCTTTGATAATTACAGCTATGTTTCCAAAGCAAGAGAAATTACGGATTTTGAATGGAGCATCGCTCCTATGCCTTCCGGTTCTCAAGGCAGTGTGCCGATGCTGGGGCAGGCCGGATATGCCATGTTCAACGACAGCAAACATCCAGAGGAAACGAAGAAGCTGTTGAAGTATTTTGCCAGTGAACAGGGGATTCAAGCCACAGCCACCTACTTTGTACCTCCGCGTACCTCTGTTCTGAACTCAGATGCATTCATTCTTCAGCCGAATAACCCAAGCAAAGAGCATATCGTGCAGGCCGTCATTGATGAAATGCCAAAAGCGCGCTTAATTCCTGGTCATATCCGTTGGCAGGATATCGACAATGCGGTATTGCAGGGATTTGACCGACTGTTTGCAAAGACAGCGACAGCTGAGGATAACCTGAAACAAATGCAGGAAGAGATCCAAAGTGTGTTGCAACCCTAAATCATTTGATTGAAACCGGAGGTGAGAACGATGGGCAAATTCAAAGAATTACTTGAACGGAAACCGCTGTCGCTGGTGGTCAGCCTGCCTGAGAATGATATTGCTTTGGCTCGGGCAGCTATGGAAGAGGGCGCTGATGCACTGAAGGTGCATTATAATGTCGGTCATCGCGCCAGCGGGAATCATTTTGGTCCATTAGACATGTATGCCGAGGTGTTTCGGGCGATCCGCAGTGAGTTTGGTGGTCCGCTTGGGGTCGTACCTTCTGGCAGTATTGATGGAGCAAGGCGAGAGGATGTGGAGGGGCTTTCCGGGCTGGGTTTTGATTTCTATTCCATCTATGCACATCACTTGCCATCTTTCATGTTGAATGACTTGGGGCTGGACCCAACGTTTGCGATCAATGAAGATTATGATGCTTCCCTCGTAACATCGGCAGCGCACTTCGGCTTCACCGCTCTGGAGGCATCCATTGTACCTGGAAAAGAATATGGTACACCGCTAAGCTTCGCGGATGTACTCAAGTATCGCCGTCTGGTCTTGCAAGCCCAGGTACCGGTATTGGTTCCTTCCCAGCGAAAGCTGGTATCGGAGGATGTTCGGGTGCTGCGCGATACCGGGGTCAAAGCAATTATGCTTGGGGCGGTCGTGACTGGCAATACGGAGGAACAGCTGCGAAGGGCTGTGAACGGGTTCCGCAATGCGGTGGACAGTCTGAACCGTTCGGACTATATAAGTTGAACTAAAGAATATTTACACTTGCCACTCCGATGCCAGAACAACCTTCCGATCGCTGTTATCCCCAGATTTTTTTTGAATCCCATATATAAAGGGGAAATCCGGGGATAAAGGCGACCACTTCGCTTCTTCAGGTTTTTTCTGTCCTCTACGTTCTTGTGTAAATGTATAGTTCACCTTATATAGAATCGTCGCAGAGTTCAGCTTCGGAGGAAATTTGTTTAAAAGGGGGAGGCCTGATTTGTGAACCATTCACACAAGCGCAAAAGAGGGGGACCGCTCGCCAGAGAGGCCCAGATCGCAGGTTGGCTGTTTGTATCGCCGATGGTCCTTGGGTTTACCCTGCTGCTGTTATTTCCCATGGGTCTCGCGTTATACATGAGCCTGACCGATTGGCCGCTGCTGGGAGATCATCATTTTATTGGATTGGAGAATTACCGGAATATTATGACAGACGCGATGTTCTGGAAAGTGCTCGCCAATACAGTTTATTTCACAGCGGGGCTGGTGCCGCTTAATATTGTGCTCGCCCTGTTGCTCGCGTTGTTGCTGTCCAGAAATCTGCGGGGCATCGGAATTTTCCGAACAGCGATCTTTGTTCCGGTCATGACCTCGTTGATCGTATGGGCCATCGTGTGGAAGCTGATGTATGCGACAGAGTCTGGATTGATTAATCAGCTTCTGTTGATGCTGGGCATCAAGGGTCCGGCTTGGCTTTACAATCAGGATCTGGCAATGCCAGCGATTATCGTGACAAGTGTGCTGAAAAATGTCGGTCTGAACATGGTGCTGTTCATAGCAGCCATTCAGCAGGTACCGCGTTCGCTGTACGAAGCGGCAACATTAGACGGGGCGGGCAAAAGGGGAACCTTCTTTCACGTCACGCTGCCCATGATCACGCCAACCGTGTTTTTGACCGTAGTCATGACTGTGATTGGTTCACTCAAAGTATTCGGGCAGATCTATGTGATGACACAGGGCGGGCCGAGCAACAGCACAAAAGTATTGGTTTATTATATCTGGGAAAAAGCGTTCAAATTATTTCAGTTTGGCTACGCTTCTGCTCTCGCATATGTGCTGTTCTTTATCGTGCTAATTCTGACGCTGCTGCAATGGCAGCTCCGAAAGAGGTGGGTATTCAATGAAGGCGATGCCTAGTCCTTCGGGGCGGAAGATAGGAAGTACTCTGGGGACGTATTTGTTGCTGACTCTGATTTCCCTCATTATGATTGTGCCATTTATCTGGATGATATCGACATCATTCAAGGAACCCCAGAGCATATTCACCTATCCACCGCAGTGGATACCGGAAACATTCCGATTTCAGAACTATATCGATGTCTTTCAATTGATTCCGTTTCACCGTTTTTATTGGAACAGTATCTACATTTCTGCGTTGGTTGTGCTGGGAACAGTATTTTTTGCTTCCCTCGCTGGGTACGCATTCGCCAAAATTCCGTTTAAGGGACGTAATGTGGTATTTCTCATCCTGCTAAGTGCGATGATGATTCCCCATGAGGTGACGGCGATTCCGATGTTTCTGTTCATGCGACAACTGGGGTGGATTGATACCCATCTTCCGCTGATATTATTACCGATATTTGGCGCGGGCGGTGTATTTGGCATCTTTGTGATGCGGCAGTTCTTCATTACGGTGCCAACGGAACTAGAGGAAGCGGCGATGATTGACGGTTGCAACCGATTCCGGATATATGCGCGAATTATGCTGCCCATTGCCAAGCCGGGTATGGCTACGCTGACGATCTTTACGTTTGTGACCATCTGGAATGAGTTTTTTGATCCGTTGATCTTCATTAACTCGCGTGATCTAATGACGCTTCCGCTTGGATTATCTCTATTTACAGATGAAGTGGGTACAGCTTGGCAATATCTGATGAGCGCCACCGTCATGGCAACCTTGCCACTGTTAATTGTTTTTTTCCTGGCACAACGGCGCTTCATTGAGGGGGTTGCCATGACGGGACTGAAAGAGTAAGCCGTGTAATACGTGCAATAGAACGGAGGGAGGGACAACATTTGCGTGAACAGAAGAGTATGAAAAAGGAAGAAGCAGATGTCGTTATTGTGGGAGGGGGCCCTGCGGGTATAGCGGCAGCCATTGCGGCTGGACGGCAGGGTATACGAACAGTGCTGGTGGAGCGATATGGATTCGTAGGCGGGATGTCAACTGCCGCTATGGTCTATCCCTGGATGACTTTCCATACGGAGCGTGGGGAGCAGGTTATTAAAGGCATTGCGCAGGAGATCGTTGAACGTTTGCAGGCACGTGGCGGCTCCCCGGGACATCTGCGTGATACGGTTGGATTTGTGCATACAGTCACGCCGTACCATCCAGCCATCTTTCAAGTGGTTGCAGCAGAGATGTTGCAGGAGGCTGGCGTCCGGCTGTTATTGCACAGCTTTGTGGACGAGGTGTTCGTTGTAGATGATATGGTGAAAGCGGTGCGAGTGACCAACAAGTCTGGAAGAAAGGAGTTCCAGGCGAACGTATTCGTGGATGCAAGCGGCGATGCGGATCTGGCTTATCTAGCGGGTGCTTCTGTGGCAAAGGGACGAGACGGCGACCATCAGTCACAGCCGATGACCATGAAATTCCGCATGCGTGGTGTCGATCTTGGACGAGTGAAACAATACATGCTGGAGCACCCGGAGGATTTCTATGTGAAAACTCCCTTTGCTGAACTGGACAGCATTCCGTTAACCGGGGTGAGTGGCTTCTACTCCCAGTGGAAAAAAGCAGGTGTGCCGATTAATCGCGACCAGGTGTTATTTTTTACCGGACCGGCAGAGGATGAAGTGCTGATTAATTGTACGCGGGTGCAGGGACTTGATGCGACGGATGCCGAGGATCTGACCTCTGCGGAACAGGAAGGGCGGAAGCAGGTGCTGATGATCGCTGAGTTTTTGCAGCGTGATGTGCCTGGATTCGAACGGGCTTCGATCTCGGCAGTAGCACCGCAGATTGGTATCCGTGAATCCAGACGAATCATTGGGCATTATGCGTTGACCAAGGCTGATGTGGTTGCAGGACGAAAGTTCGACGATGTGATCGCTAGAAGCGGTTACCCGATTGATATTCATGACCCTTCGGGTCAAGGCGTTGTGGCTGCCTTTATAGAGGGAGACGGGGCATATGATATTCCGTATCGCTGTCTGATCTCTCGCAATATCCGCAATCTGCTGGCGGCAGGACGCTGCATCTCCACCACACATGAGGCGCATGCAACGACAAGGTTGACTCCAAGCTGTATGGCTACCGGGGAGGCCGCGGGAATAGCGGCTGCACTCACAGTGAAGATGAAGCTGGACCCGGTGGAACTGCCGATCGAGCTGTTACAGGCGGAATTACGTCACAACGGAGCGGCGATCTAGCAGATGAGTTGATTGTGGACGAATTGGGCGAATCGTTAATAGTGGGAGTGGGTGTTTATTTAATTCGCGGTGGTGTAAATTTTAACGAACCTGAGACGTCTAATACGGGGCTATAAGCTGAAATGGAAAATGTAACGAATCTCAGTGAAGCTATTTTACTCAAAACCCTGTAATAGGGGGTGAAAGTAAGGTGAATCGGAAGAATAGGGCGTCTACGATTCGTTAGATTAGGAATTGCTCCGAAAAAGGCTAAATAAGCTTCCCTCAGTTCGTTACAAATTGGTGGGAAGCTCGTGAATTGATGAGCATAACTGTAGCCCCAAAGACTCCAAATCACACTGCTAGGTGGGTTTAGAGTCTTTGGGGCGCTCTCATTCTTTTAATCCATTGGTTCTATCCTTCATATCTAGTCCTTCGCATCTAATCAATCACGAGGTCTCGGTTCCGTCATGCTCCTTCATATTTCGTATTATCTCATGCCTTATTCTCAGCGCTTCATTCATTCATTCAGTCAGTCATTCAATTCATCCGTGCCTCAAGTCGTCTTGCGACAATGGACAGCGCGTAGTTGATGGCAAAATACAATACGGCTGCGAGCAGCAGGGCCGGGATAATGTAATCGAAACTTTGACCGCCAAGGATCTGCACGTTGTGCATCAGCTCCGGGAGAGAGATGATGATTGCCAGTGAAGTATCCTTCAGGAGTGAGATGAATTGGCTTACCATCGGCGGGGACATGCGGCGTAGCGCCTGTGGCATGATGATGCCGCCGAGGGTCTGCATGTAGCTGAGGCCCGAGGAGCGGGCAGCTTCCACCTGACCGCGCTCAACAGACTTCAGACCGCTACGGACGATCTCAGCGATCATCGCGCCTTCAAACAGACTCAGTCCAACAACTGTGGACCAGAAGACGGACATTTTAATCCCGAGCTGTGGAAGCACCATGTGGATGAAGAAAATGATGAGCAACAGCGGCAGATTCCGGATCGTATCCACGATCACCGCCACAATCTGTGACAGAACAGGGATACGGGTAAACCGGATCGTACCCAGCATAGTGCCGAACACAAAGCTGAATATAATAGATAGCCCTGCTACCTGCAGGGTGATCAGGAATCCGTGAAGCAGGAAACGAAGGTTGGGCCACGCATAGGCCCCGCTAAAGTCCATATTTTATTAGCCTCCTTCTGTATGCAGGAATGGAATATTGAGGATCAATAGATGGGGCATGGACTGTGTATAAAGCAACTCAAGCACCGTAGCAGTGAATTACAATATGCACTGTGACATGATCACCAATGCCAGTAAAACACAGATGATCCAGTACTCATTTAAACCACATGGACAAGCCAATATATCTCCCTGAAAATCTGCGCAGGTACAAGTCAATCTGTTACATGGTAACCTGACCTGCCGGTTTGTTCTTTTTCGGTTTGCCCTTGGTGCTGCGCGCCTCTGCATCGCTCTGTCCAAACCTGCGCTCCATATAATGCACCAGGAAGCTGAGTGGTAGCGTCAGCACCAGATAGAACAGCGCAACAATGGTGTACACACTTAGCGGCTGGAACGTATCCGAGTTAACCAGGTCGGCAAAATACATAAGATCCATACCGGCGACAACGGCAAGAATGGATGAGTTTTTGACCAAATTGATGAACTGGTTGCCGATAGACGGCAGTACAATCTTGATGGCCTGGGGCAGAATGATCAGGTTCATGGCCTGTACATAGGACAAGCCTGAAGACCTTGCTGCTTCCAGCTGTCCACGCGGCACCGTCTGAATGCCCGCTCGGATCGCTTCGGCAATGAAAGCGGCGGTGTAGATGGTCAGACCCAGAGTGCCGGAGACAAACCCATCCAGTGAGATACCTAGTGCAGGCAGTCCAAGATAGAAGAAAAACACAACCAACAGCAATGGGATGTTTCGGATAAATTCCACAAATGCCGTGCCGATCCAGTTCAGCGGTTTCACAGGGGATATCCGAAAGATAGCCAGGATCGCACCAAGGATAAAGCTGCCAATGAGAGCCATAATGCTCACTTGAATAGTATTCAGGAATCCTTCCAGAAAACGATCCGAGTGTCGCATCAGTACGCTGAAATCCAATGTGCCCATATAGGCGAAGCCTCCGTTCTCCAGATGTAGAAACGGCGATTACATCTGCTCATGCTTCGCATCCAGCAGATGAATTCGCCGCTTACCTATCTTAATTCGGGTTACTCGGGCTTGGAGCCCAGCCATTTCTCATGTAATGTGTCATATTCCCCGCTGTCTTTCATGCTTTTGAGCAGCGTGTTGACTTCCTCCACGAAGGCAGTGTCGCCTTTGCGAATGGCCATACCATAAGGTTCGCTTGTGAAATTACCACCAACCAATTGGAAGCTGTTATCCGTCTGTTGCATGCCGATGAGGATGATGTTATCTGTGGTCAGCGCTTCGCCTTTACCTGCTTTGAGAGCGGTGAATGCATCCTGATAGTTATCGAATTCAAGCACCTCAGCATCCGGGGCTTTCTCGCGAATATTCTGAGCGGATGTGGAGCCTTTCACCGCGAGTACTTTCACCCCGCTGAGGCTTTCCAGGCCGGTAATCGCACTGTCGTTTTTCACCAGCAGGGATTGGCCTGCCTCAAAATAAACATCACTGAAATCTACCTGTTCTTTACGCTCATCCGTAATTGTCATCGTGGCGATGATGATGTCGATGTCTCCATTTTGCAGCATGGGAATACGTGTCTTGGAAGTGACCTCTTTCAGTTCGACCTTAGTCTCATCTCCAAGGATCTGTTTGGCGAGTGCCTTGGCGATATCAATATCGAATCCTTCAACGTTGCCACTTGCAGGATCTTTCAAGCCAAACAGCTTCGTATCGTATTTCACACCGGCAATGAGCTTACCGCGTTCCTTAATCCGCTCAATCGTGCCTTTCGCCTCGGCGTCACCTCCACCACCGCTCGTCGAAGGTGTATCTGTACCTGTACTACAACCTGACAATACAAGGGAGAGAATGAGGACAAGCATAAATGATGGCCATTTCAATAATTTCTTCATGAATAAAGACCCCTTTCAAAAATGGAATAGTGGATTATTCTCAATGATGAATCAGACGGCTCAGGAATTGCTGTGCTCGTTCTTCTCTGGGGTTGTCAAAAAACTCGGTAGCGTTGGCCTCTTCTACAATTCGGCCTTCGTCCATGAAGATGACCCGGTCCGCAACTTCGCGGGCAAATCCCATCTCATGGGTAACGACGACCATAGTCATGCCATTATGGGCAAGGGAACGCATAACATCGAGGACTTCCCCGATCATCTCGGGATCGAGAGCAGAGGTAGGTTCGTCAAAAAGCATGATTTTGGGCTCCATGGCGAGTCCTCTGGCGATGGCTACCCGTTGTTGCTGTCCACCGGACAACTGGGAGGGATAACTGTCTGCTTTGTCGGCAATGCCCACCCGGGTCAGATACTTCATTGCCGTTGCGGCTGCCTGTTCTTTGGGTTGTTTACGCACCTTCATGGGTGCAAGGGTAATGTTATCGATGACTTTTTTGTGAGGATAAAGATTGAAGTGTTGAAATACCATGCCGATGTCACGGCGGAAGAGGTTAATGTCCACCTTTTTCTGATGTAGAGGAATCCCACTGACGACAAGTTCACCTTCGGTAATGGTCTCCAGGCGGTTAATACAGCGGAGTAACGTGCTTTTGCCGGAGCCGGAAGGTCCGATAATGACGACGACTTCTCCTTCTTCAATGTGAAGATGGATATCCTTGAGGACATGAAAATGACCGAAATGTTTCTGGACACCCCTAAATTCAATCAAGAGTACACCCCATCCTTTCTGCAACGTCTGTGTGTAAAAGGAATAATAAGGAATAAATTGAAACTAGTTATTTAATCATACATAGTCATCCTGCTTATGGCAATTGGTTTGTGATAAAACATGACATAAGTAATAGGTTATCTAGGGCTATAGCCAGAAAATATGTTATATATCTGTCATGTTATTAAATGCCTTGTGACGAATCCTGACAGAAAAATGAATCTATTCTCCTAGTTGTTTTCCAACCTTTGGAATAGTTGTATAGAGTATACTGAAAGTGATGTTTGATTTATGACTTTGAATTATAAAACAAATACCATCAAGTTCTAACCGTACATGGCAAAAAAGCTTAACCTTGCACTTCTTGCCATTGATATGATGGAGCAAGAGAGCACCCGTCTGAAAATAAACGAAGAAAATAGAAGCGAAATATTGACCCTATAACAATTCCATTACATGTAGAGAGGATGATTCTGCACGATGAATACATATCACTCCCCAATGTCGACAGGAGCAAGTGCCCAGTCCGATGTTCGAGCTTTTGAAGCTAATTTGCCCGTCATTCCCGCTCAGGATTTTCAGCTTACAGACTATGGAGCTGTTGGAGACGGCGTAACAGATAATACGGAGATGTTCCGACTTGCCATTGCTTCATGTGCTGAAGCAGGAGGTGGGAGAATCGTTATTCCTGCCGGAGTATGGCTCACAGGTCCGATTGTAATGCGCAGCCGTATTGAACTACATGTGGAAGAAGGGGCGCTGGTTACATTTAGCCGAGATTTTGATCACTACCCTTTAATTGCATCAAGCTTCGAAGGCTGGCAGGTGGTACGTTGCCAATCCCCGATCGATGGTGATGAACTGGAGGATATTGCGATTACGGGTGAGGGGATATGGGATGGTGGAGGGGAAGCCTGGCGTCCAGTGAAACGCTCCAAAATGACCACTTCACAATGGAAACGATTGGTCGCTTCCGGTGGTGTTGTAGAGCAATCCGGCGGAGATGAAGAAATCTGGTGGCCTACCATAGCTGCACTTGAGGGCGGCACCATCGCGAATCGATTGCATCAGGAGCAGGTACGTGATGTTGCTGCCTATGAAGAAGTCAGAGACTTTTTACGTCCCAATATGGTCAGTTTACGAAGATGCAAACGGGTACTGCTGGACGGTCCAACGTTCCAGAACTCACCTGCATGGAATCTGCATCCCTGGGCATCTGAGCATGTCACCATTCGTAACGTGAGTGTGCGAAATCCGTGGTTTTCTCAGAATGGAGATGGGCTGGACGTTGAATCCTGCCGTCATGTGGTGGTCGAGAAGAGTGTATTCGATGTCGGTGATGATGCGATCTGTCTGAAATCAGGCAAGGATGCCGAAGGCCGTGAACTGGGTCTGCCATCGGAGTACATCACCATTCGGGATTGCACGGTGTATCACGGTCATGGCGGGTTTGTCATTGGCAGTGAAATGTCCGGTGGTGTGCGGCATGTGCGGGTGTCGGATTGCACGTTTATCGGAACGGACATAGGACTTCGTTTCAAAAGCGCACGTGGGCGCGGCGGAGTGGTTGAGGACATTCAGATTGAGCGCATATATATGAAAGATATCATTATGGAAGCGATCTCGTTTTCCTTTTTCTATGCAAATCAGGAAGGGTCTGCCCGGGGCAGTGATCTATCTCAGGAGATTAGCGAAGAGACGCCAGTGTTCCGGGATATTCGAATATCGGATGTGGTCTGTGCCGGTGCCGACACTGCGCTGCTTGTGAGTGGATTGCCGGAACAGCCTTTGGATGGGGTGATCATCCAGCGTTACAACGTGCAAGCTCGCAGTGGTATCCAATGTGCTCATGCGAAACATCTGCATATCGCTGAATTGAAGGCGCAGATCACTGAAGGTCCGCTGGTTCATTTGCACCAGTGCAAAGGGGCAGAATTAGAGAGCATTCAGGGCAAAGGTGCAGATGGCCGACTTCTGATGGTGACCGGACACGAGTCCGCAGGCATTGTATGTCGTGAAGGCGATGCTGACACAGACGGTCGTCAGATCTCTGTGGGTCCCGAGGTACGAAGTGGTGTGATCATTCGCAGGTAAAAGGTATGTAGTAGGGGTTATACAACTTGGTCCAATTCAGCCGTAGTGGCGTAGCCATAGATCCAGTAATCGTGATGCCTTTTAATATAAGGAATATGTAATCTCTGGAGCGAGGCTACCCACTCGGCTTTTATATGAAGTTATCTGATGATCTACCGGTGTTCCTTGCGATAGCGCAGCGGTGTTGTACCGGTAACCTGTTTGAATGTTTTGTTAAAATGAGCCGTATGTTCAAATCCTACCTTCTCAGCGATCATCTGGACACGCTCTTGTGTGGACAGTAATCTTCGTTGTGCTTCCCGGACACGAACAACACGCAAATATTCGCTAAATCGAAACCCGGTAAACCGGCTGAACATTCGGCTCAGATAGGATGGACTGATATAAAAACGATTGGCTGCACCCTCCAGTGTAAGTGGTTCGGTATAGTTTTTATTCACATAAGTAACAATTTCACTGATTTTGTCCTGCATTGGATGCAAGGGACCGGGGCATGACTGCCGGATGTCCTCCTCTACCCGATGAATACGGATCAAAAGTTGGGCAAGCAGACTTCTTACGGCGATCTCATAGTGAGGGCGTCGCTCTTTGCATTCTTGCAGCATCTGCCACAATATACGCTCCATCTCGGGCTGTTCCGCTTCAGGCAGGCGAAGGAGTCTTGAACAATTAAAAGGCAGCAGACCACATATGCCAAGTTCCATCCCCGTTGCAAAAGCAGGAGAAAAACCGATTAATATCCGTTCGAAGCCGGGAATACTTCCTTTGGAGGTGGTATGTACATCGTGTGGATTAATCAGAATGAAATCACCCTTGCGAGCGGACAGAATCTGACCATTCATGGAATACACTCGTTCACCTTCAAGTAAGTAATACAGTTCGTAGAATGGATGAGCGTGAGGTTGTGGCATACCATTCCCATCATGTCTGCGCATATGTTCAATGGTAAATGAATGTTCACCGATTCGGTATTTGGGTCCAATCCGGTCCTCTATGAGACTCATGGTACAGCTCCCCTCTGCTTCACGGATTAACAACGATATCCATATCATAACGGAACATCCATCTTTTTGTAAACGCTATCATTGGAAATGAAATATTTCTTTAATCATATCGTTAGATACCGAGAGAACGAATCTGGCATGGCACTTATGTGCTGTCAAGGTGACAAAACTTGAATGATGTTTTAGAGTAGGGAGAGAGAGGCGAAACTCTGGTTAAGGAGTGTCTCCAATATGATTTGGAAGGAAGGAAATAGGTTATGACGACACATGAATTATCGCCATTGGTTGCTGCGCTCAATATGCAACCTCACGTTGAAGGCGGTTGGTATAAGGAAGAATGGAAGGCATCTTATCAGATTCCACAGTCCGTTCTGCCGGATACATACTCCGGCCCACGATTCTCGGCAAGTTCCACGTATTTCCTGCTGCACGCACATGAAATCTCCGATTGGCATACGGTTCTGTCCGATGAACTTTGGCTGTGGCACAGCGGCAGTCCGGTTGAACTGAAGCTGGGCGGCAACGGGGAGAACCCGGAGAACGAGGAAGTTCTTGTTCTGGGGATGGATATTGCTGCGGGGCAATCACCACAGGTGCTCGTTCCTGCCGGCGTATGGCAGACCGCGCGTCCGCTGGGCGATGAGCCTGTACTGGTAACTTGCGTAGTAGCGCCAGGTTTCCACTTTGATGATTTCAAGCTGGTCTCCAAAGGCGAATAGGTTTTAATATGTGAAAATCCCGATCGGAGATGCTCAGGGCATCCGAATCGGGATTTTTTTGGATTGAGCGTATTAAGTATGCTAAGGTCTATGCCCAGTTCGGGGATGTAGGATTCCCTTTGGGATCAGCATCACTTTTGGCGATGATGGATCACTTGGGCTTCTCGTTACTCATCCAGCTGTCCACATAAAACTCCTCATGATAATCCGGTTGCTGAGCGAGTTCTTTGAGTTTCTGTTCAGCTTCTTCAGCGGTAAGATATTCTCCAATAACTGCTGTAAACTCACCAGTGGACGTTTTGAGGAAAGAGATGTCCTCATCCGGATAGGATTCTTTAATTATACCCATCGATTCTCCAAAAGGCATTGATTCTGTGCGGAGAGAGTATACCTTCCGAGGTGTGACCGGTTTGCCGTCAGAAGTCAGTTTCACTTCCAGGTATCCAGGGTTCTTGAATTCCGTTACGGCATAATGTACCCCTTCTTTTAAAACAACTACGAATCCGACGGAAGAGTCGTCTAAAATCATGGAACCATAAACATCTTTCACTAAAGGCTGGGTCATAAAGTCGGCTTTGACTTTCTCTATATCCATGTAACGTGCACCGCTAAAAGTGAAGAGGATACGATTCGGCGCTTCTTTGTGTACCACATTATAATGGGGTGCATCATTAGTCTGATCTTGTTCGTCGGTGCTAAAATTGATTTTAAGCGTATTTTCTGTTGCTTCCGATCCCACAGTTACTCCATCTGTAACTTTGCCTCCATCGCCAAATTGCAACACCTGAACAATAGATCCAACCACAGGTATTTTGACCATGGCGTTTGCGACAGTAGGAATGTTGACTATGAAGAGAAAAGCAGCACATGCCGCTATGACTGAGGCATAACGAATCATTCGAGATGAATTCTTGCGAGCAGTGGCTCTTTTCTGTGCATGATGAATAACGTCAGTAAGTTGAGCAGGGATTTCAATATTTTCGTAACGATCTTTACCTGTCATAGATCTCCAACCTCTCCTTCTATTAAATCCATTTTTAATTTGTTGATAATCCGATAGAATTTTGACTTAACGGTATTCTCCGACAGGGAGAGCACTTCAGCGATCTCCCGGAAACGCATATTACCAAAGAACTTTAATATAATATAGGCTCTATCTTCGGGCACGAGTCGGTCCAGTGCGTCATACAGATCCATTTTTTCTTCCAGCGACGCCCCTCGCTCTGGAGCTACAAACTCCTGAACATGATCCTCCATATAGGTCACTCGCTGGTTGCGTCGAATATGGTCTATCGCTGTGTTGATCACAATTCGTGACATCCAGGAATCAAAATAAGTCATGGACTCCATCTTTCCATAAGCGATGAACCCTTTATAGACCGCTTCGGATACGATATCCAGCGCTTCTTGTTCATTTTTAACATAGCAGTATGCCAGTCGATATAATTTATTTTGAATCTCTGTTATTTTTTCGCTGAACTGTTCTTCTTTTGTCTTTCTATGGTTCAGTCTAATCACGCCTGATCCCCCCCTGATCAACCTAAAAATTCAAGTCACCGCTCGTTCCAGGCCTGGATTCTATATAAGTGCTTGAGTTCGCTTGACACTCGTTAGACTGATGAGGAGAAGAAATAGTTCTAAACGGTCAAAAAATTTTTTTTCTTTCGGCCCTGAATAGGATAACGAGCCTCGCCTCCATTCTTAACAACGAATAGTTTGCCTATAACATCACATACCAAAACACCCGCTCTTCTAAGATCGAAGGCGGGTGTAATCGAATTTATCTGCTTATATTAGAAGTTAAAGTTGTCGGGATCGGAACCAAAGCGTTTGTTCTCGTTCAGGCCGTTAATCTGCTCTATTTCTTCCGAAGTTAACTCAAAATCGTAGAGATCGGCGTTCGCGTGAATACGCTCAGGAGTGACGGATTTGGGTATGGTCACGATGCCGTTCTGCAGATCCCAGCGCAGAATCACTTGTGCCGGGGACTTGCTGTATTTGGCGGCGATATCCTTCAGCAACGGATGATCCATCAGATGACCTTGTCCGAGCGGGGACCAGGCTTCGATCTGAATCTGATGTTTGTTGCAGTACTCACGAAGCTCTGACTGAATCAATAGTGGGTGAAGCTCCACCTGATTAACTGCTGGTTTGATCGTGGCATCGATCATCAAGTCTTCCAGATGGTGAATCTGGAAGTTGCTCACACCGATCGCCCGGATGCGTCCTTCTTTATGAAGTTTCTCCAGCGCTCGCCATGTATCTTTGTACTTGCCCTTAACCGGCCAGTGGATGAGATAGAGATCCAGATACTCCAGTTCGAGTCGTTCCATGCTGGCTTCGAAGGCAGCTAGCGTGGATTCATATCCCTGATCGCTATTCCATACTTTAGTGGTAATGAACAGATCCTCACGAGCTACTCCAGATTCACGAATACCCTGAGCGACACCTGTTTCGTTGTTATACGCTTTGGCTGTGTCGATGCTGCGATAACCAGCTTGAATGGCTGTTTTGACAGCATGAACGACTTCGTCTCCGTCTTTAACTTTGAATACCCCAAAACCCAGCCATGGCATTTTGACTCCGTTATAGAGTGTGGTTGTGTCCTGCACGTGTTTCATGGTCCGAAATTCCTCCTCTTATTGATTCATTGTTCCACTATGTAATTACCCTGCTGTTCAGCAGCCAATCGATATCGAAGGGCTGTCTTGATTGATTATACTAGAATCTTCCTGGTCTTGGAAAAGGGAGTGATCCATTTTACGAAGTAAACGCCGCTATTATCCTTTTTCTTCAACCAGAGGTTTGGTTTTGACGCTTGTGGGTGATAAGATGAAGTATACGAAATATGGAAGTCGAGACTTTGCTATGGAGAATTTACATAAGAAACGAAGAAGTGCGGAATCGGGTACAGTCCAGACCGTACGATTAACGATAAAGGAGCAAGATTACAATGGCTAAACCTAAACAAACCAAAAAAGCAGCAGCCTGGTCTCTCGTGGTCATGGGAGCGGGATTTGCTGCATCCTTGCCGTTCCAGGGCGTTCCGGTGGGCAAATTGCTGGTAGGATCATTTGAAGCGGGACTCGTGGGTGGACTTGCGGACTGGTTCGCAGTTACCGCACTATTCCGTCACCCGCTCGGCATTCCCATTCCACACACGGCATTGCTGCCGAAAAATCGCGATAAAATGACGGAAGGTCTGGTCTCCGCAGTAGAGAATAACTTGCTCAACAAAGACAGCATTACCGAGAAAATTGCAGATTTCAAAGCAGCAGAGACAGTGCTCGATACGTTGACACGTGAGCTTCATAATGACGGGATCAAGATCATGATTGATACGCTCTGCAAACGAATTCTGGCTGGTCTGCCGTTAGAGCAGATTGCTCCGCTCGTAGCACGTGAGATCAAGTCACAAGCGGGCGCCTTTGATCTAGGTCCGATTCTGGAACGGGCTGCCCACCAGATGACAGAGCGGGGTTATGACGCCAAAGCGCTGGACTACGGACTGAAGCAAGCCGAGGAGTGGCTGGTTAAGCCCGAGACGATCATGTTTTTGGGTGAAAGCGGCATGAAAGCCATCAGCGGCATTCAGATGAACGGATTGATGCAGTTTGCGATGAATGCGTTCCTTGGTTATATGAACGAGGAGCGTCTGGGTGGTATTTTACAAGGATATCTCTTCGATCGGGTAGAGGATATGAAACGTGAAGGCAGCGCTCTAAGGTACAAGGTGCTTGATATGGTACGTACCCAGACGGTGCGTCTGGCAATGAGCGAGGCTATGCAAGATGGAATCAACAGTTGGAAGAACAATATGCTGGAGGGCTGGAACGCAGAGGAAACGGTGCTGAACAAACTCACCGAACTGAGAGACAAGGCGCTCGCCGCGATGGAAGATGGACATTATGTAGATACGTATGCACTGCCTGCCATTGAGCGGGTATTGGTTGATCTGCGGGCAGATCACGAGTTGATGACAAGCATGAATGCCAAGATCGTAGATGGCGTCACAACACTGCTGGAGAAAAACCATTCCAAAATCGGTAAACTCGTACGCGAAAATGTGGACAAAATGGACAATGCCACTTTGGTTTCGATGATTGAGGATAAGGTTGGACAGGATCTGCAATGGATTCGGATCAACGGAGCCGTTACCGGATTTGTTATCGGGATTGCGCTGACTGCGCTGCAGATGGCATTGGCATAACCTAAAAGAGCCACCCTTGAAGTAATGGGGCAAGGCTCTTTTTGTTACGCAAATATCAATGGAGATATAGAAACGCATTTTTTTTCTATTTAGAGGTTAACTGCTTGGCTTGCCCTGGCAGATCGTCCGCTGTGACCTCTTCCCAGTGTGTAACACCACGCAGCGTGGATACATATAGTTTCAGATAGGCCCCATTTTTGAGTAGCTTACTGGTGGAGAAGCTGAGTGTTTTGGATTTTCCTTCGTCTGTATAGCCGATCAGTTCATAAGCATATCTGCCATTGTCATCCTTGTTGACTGTAGTCTGATTCACAGTGGTATAGTAGGTTGTTTTGCCAGCAGGGTTATCGGGAGTCAATTTAGCAGGGTCCATGAAGAAGAGCCACAGGCAAGTCAGAATAACGAGTACCAATGCGAGAATAGTGAATGCTTTTTTCATGTTCTTGTCCTCCTTTGATCTCGGTAAATTTAGGACGATGCGATGTCTTTATATTTCAGGCGGCGGATCGACCAGGTAGCAAACAGAAGGATAAAGAGACTGTTCATGAAAAGAAAGACGATATTCTCCGAGGATGTCAGTCCCTTTTGACTCAGAACGCCCATGCCTATAGTTAACAAGGAGTAGGGGAATAACATGCCGATTTTCAGCACATACATGCCTAGTCCCAGAAAGACTGCACAAAGGCTGATGCCAATTGGCGTCGCAAAGCTTCTTATCCGGATCGACAACCCTAGTTGCAGTGCAGCAATAGAGATAGAGGCAAACCATCCTCGCAGGCTCCATACGACGATCTCCATCGGGAACGGACCCGGAATGACGAACAGTTTGCCTGCTGCCCAGTACATGAGCATGAAGAAGGTTTGAGCCGAGAAGATCAATATGCCGACAATGACCAACTTGGCAACAAACAGGCTGGTGACCGAAACCGGAGAAGCCAGAATCATGTTCCAGTTGCGATTGCTGTGTTCCAGGCGGCATACAAAGGCACAACAGATAGCGATTAGGATAGGTAGAAAGAATTCCCCGTAAAATAAACTGACCTGTGTCCACAGGCTGTACCACCCGTTTTGTAAAGCCGCTTGATTGAAATAAAAGTTAAAGCATCCGATAAGCAGGCTGATAATAGGCAGAATGGCCAGTACCAGACTGATCCGGGAATGCCGAAGTTTAAGCCATTCGGCGGAAATGCTCCTCAGCATGTGTTTCCCTCCTCAAATCTCTTTTCTTGAAGCATGAATATTCCCTGCAAAATAGAAGATGGCAGCCATCAATAAGGCGGCTAAGAAAAGACCGACAGGCAGCATACCCGATACATAGGTACCCGAAGTTGCGCTGTAAATGTAAGTGACTGGATTCAGATCCATGTAGTAAGACCATATGAAAAGGTGACGTACACCTGCAGGAAACAACCCTGATGTTGTACCAATGAATCCGCCCAGCATACCCAGACATAACGCAAAAGCCTGATTGCGTACCGTAAGAGACAGCCATTGCTGAAGAGCGGTTATCGCGAGTGTAGTTAGCAGTGTGCCTATAACGAACTGCACCAGCAGGGAGAATGGTAGCGGGCCGGATATGTTTTTGGATAGACCGAAACCGACAATGAACACAGCTTGCGCAAGAATACCATACAGAATCAGGCTGTTCGCACATATGTACTTGGCTGTGTAGACATGATTACGTCCGATGTTGGTCGTCATCAGCATCTTCCAAGTGTTCCCCTTATGCTCCATGTCACAGATGCGGGATACAACGATAGCCGATATAATGGGCAGGAACAGTCCGTTCATGGAAGCGATGCTGAAGATCAAGGCTTCCCAACTCGCATTGGCTGCACTTCGGGAGATGGAGATGCTCATGGACATGGAGGCCCAGATCATTTCTGCGGCCAGAAAAAGGGATAGCATGACCCAGATCCTTTTGCGGCGGATTTTATAATACTCCAGGGATAGAGCTTTCATTACAGGCTCCGCTCCTTTCCGGTCAGATCCAGGAATATGTCTTCCAGACTTTTCTTGTGTTCCTCGATCCGGATCACGGGGATATCATGTTCTACCAGCACCTTGTTCATCCGAGAGACTTCCTCGTCACGAAGATAGTTGAACACCAACTGTTTTCCATGAACTGTGGGCATGTAGCCTTGAGTCAAAAGGATTTTCTCTGCCCTTGTCGTGTCTGTTGTCTGAAAACGAATGGTGGTCTTGTTATTGGCTTGAAGGCTCTGCATGGTTCCCTGAAACAGCAACTTGCCATCACTGATAATCCCGACCGAGGTAGCAATCTGTTCGATCTCTGACAACAGGTGGCTGGATAACAGGACTGTTATGCCATATTGACCCGGAAGGGACTTGATTAATTCCCGGATCTCACCGATTCCGGCCGGATCAAGTCCGTTTGTAGGCTCATCCAGAATAAGCAGGCTTGGGAAGGCAAGCAGGGCCATGGCAATACCGAGTCGTTGCTTCATCCCTAGGGAATACTGATCGGCCTGCTTATGTTTTTGATTTTCGAGCCGGACAATTTTGAGAGCTTCATCAATATTTTTGTGCGGTACGTTCCGCAGTCGCTGCATGACTTTCATATTCTCAAGTCCAGTCAAGTGGCCGTAATAAGATGGGGATTCGATCAGTGAACCTGTCTGATTCAGAATGGAAGGGCGATGTTTATTCAGATCTTTGCCGAACACCTTCACAGTGCCTTCGGTGGGTTTGATCAAACCCAACAGCATTTTTAATGTGGTTGTTTTGCCTGCTCCATTCGGACCCAGGAAGCCAAAAATCTGTCCTGTCTCAACTGCCAGATTAACCTGGTGTACGCGGTTAGTACCGCCATAAGATTTGGAAAGGTTGTGCGTTTCCACGATGGGGGAAGAATTTATCATTGATCTCAACTCCATTTCACTAATGTCTCTGTTGCTCTAAATATAGATCAGGCTTCTTGCTCGTAGCTGAAGATAACCTTACAATTACCTTAAATGGAAATGGAAAATATCGGATGAATGCCTTTATGATGTATAATAAAAAGGGTGATATCAATGGAATTATTGAAGAATAAGAAAATATTGATCGTAGATGATGAACCTGAGATACGGGAAATGATTGAACGTTTTTTACGTAAAGAAGGTTTTTTTCGGGTCTATACGGCCGATAACTTCGTGAATGCCTTGGCAGTATGCAGGCTTGAAAAACCGGATGCAGCAATCCTGGACGTGATGCTTCCAGATGGGGATGGGTTCTCTCTGCTCTCTTCGATCCGGTCATTCTCGGACATGCCTGTTCTGTTCCTGTCGGCACGTGGTGAAGATGAGGATCGATTGCTCGGTCTGGGGCTGGGAGCGGATGATTATATGGTCAAGCCCTTTCTGCCAAGAGAGTTGATTCTCAGGCTGATGGCTATTCTGAAGCGGGTATATGCCTCCAATACGGTGGAGAGATTGCCTGTATTCCGTTTAGGTGAACAAACCATTGATCTGGAGAGTGCTGTTGTACAGGGGACAGACAGGGAGCTTCCATTGACAGCTAAGGAGCATGCCATACTGATCAAGTTGTATGAGAATCAAGGCCGGATTGTAACCAGTGATGCCCTGTGTCAAGCCGTATGGGGAGACGAGAGTTATGGTTATGAAAATACACTGATGGTGCATGTTCGGCGAATCCGGGAGAAGATTGAGGAAGACCCATCCAAACCGGTATTTTTGCTAACCGTTCGGGGACTTGGTTACAAACTGATGGCTCAGGAGTCTAGGTGATGGATGGCGTTGTTCGAATTCTAAGAAAGTTTGTAGGATCTACCATTCTGGTATCTGTGGTGCTGTTATTGTTCAATCTAATTCTGCTAGGTTCGCTGATCTTCAAGGAAATTCATGAGGGTCCTTCCCCCGGTGCGGTTGTGAAACAGATGGCCAGTGGCCTGAGTAAGGGCGAGCAGGGGGACTATGCGCTAAACAGCGATGGAATGCAACTGCTGGATACATATCAGGCTTGGGCAATGCTGCTCGATCCCCAGGGCAAGGTACAGTGGAGCGAACGGCTTCCGGCTGAAATCCCGCGCTCTTATAATGTGACGGATGTTGCGAAGTTCGCGCGATACTATCTTAAGGAATACCCGGTGTACGTATGGGAACGTGAAGATGGATTATTGGTCGTAGGCTACCCTAAGAATACGTACGGAAAATACCAGTTCGACTTTCTGGCAGAGTGGCTCAAGTCATTGCCTATTCGGATCATACTATTGTTGGTGTGTAATGTGGCTCTTGCTCTACTAGTATCCATACTCATTGGAACGCGGGTGATCCGTAGTATTCGACCGTTAATCCATGGCATTCATGCATTGGCAAAGGAAGAGCCTATTCACGTCGAAACCAAAGGTATATTTAATGATCTGTCTCAAAGCATCAATTCAACATCCCGTATGCTTCAGGACAAGGATGATGCTCTAAAAGCGAGAGATGAAGCGCGATCCAACTGGATCGCAGGCATTTCTCATGATATACGGACACCCTTGTCCATGATTCTGGGTTACGCGAGTGAGTTGGAGGAGCAATCGGATTTGTCAGCCGAGCACAAACAGCAGGCCTCCATTATTCGTCGCCAGGGTGAACGCCTGCGGTCACTGGTCAGTGATCTAAACCTGGTATCCATGCTGGAGTATGAGATGCAGCCTCTACAGTTGAAGTCGATTCGACTCTCGGTACTAGCAAGGCAGGTTGTGTCGGATTTTTTGAATAATGGACTGGATGAGCGTTATCCAATCTCGCTTCATGTTCAGGACGAGAGTCTTCATGTTATGGGGGATGAACGATTATTGTATCGTGCAGTAACGAATTTGGTACAAAACAGTATCACGCATAACCCGGAGGGGTGTGCAATTGTGCTGGAAACGATGCGTGCAGCTGAGGATGTATGTTGTGAATTTGTGGTGTCAGATGATGGAAAAGGAATTCCAAAAGAGTATCTGGACGATGTGGTGGTTCTCCCCTATGCGGCAGGGCGCGTACGGCCTTCCCGTCAGGGACATGGCTTGGGGCTTCCAATGGTATCAAGGATTGCGCAGGCTCATCGGGGAAAGCTTATTCTTGAGAGTGATAATGGGGAAGGGCTTAGAGCTGCTTTGCAGTTGCCTGCTACTTAGAAAAACACCTGTCTTGGACAGGTGTTTAAAATTTTGTGCGTTTAACAACGAAATAACACAATTTTGTTTTGATTCTAGTAAAAGCGATTTATCTTGTCAAATGGTGGTAAAATCCCGAAAATAGATTTACAAAAAATAGCAAATTATGCTAGAATAAATATAGAAAATAATTACATAATTTAAATATTTTACAATACTATGCAGTTGAGTTCAACATTGGTGTTTAGCTTTTTATAAGCTATACATATAAAAAAATTCGAATGGAGGTTTTTTCAATGAAACAATTCAATCTCGAAGCATTGGGAGCAATCGAGGACATCAGTGATGATGAGCTGATGGTCATTACAGGTGCGGTATCTGTAATTGATGTCAAAGCAAGCGGCGGTGTATTCTGTACGGTAAGTCATGAATGTCATTATAATTCGGTTTCACCTTCTTCTTGGCTGACTTGTTGTTAATTTTCACTCTTATTTTCAGGCACATAGCTGATTTCAGTTATGTGCTTGATTTTGTTATATGAGGTTTTGGGCACGAACCATCCAATAGAAGGGGAGATAAAACGATGAGCATACAGGAGCGGTTACATGACTCCCGGTGGAGTGATGCACTCTACTTAACAGAGAAATACAAACAGTTTGTGCAGCGATATACTGCACAAGTTCCCAACGTTCCGAATGTGGACATGCCTGTAGAGCAAACGGATTCAGGAAGAATGCAGCAATGGCTTGAAAAGTTTTTTCAGGACCAGGAGCTATTGTCCAATCGCTTCCGGGCTGAATCCATGAATATGGAGACGGTGCAGGCTATGTTTAACGATACAGGCTTCATGTACGACTTTGTGCAGATGCCCTGGCATCGGGAACTCTGCAGCACATTTTTGGAGAATGAGCATCTGGAGATCGAATATTTTATTGAGGGCGATACGGATGAAATTCCGTTCTTTGAGTTCTCCAGACCCTTCCTGCAACGATCCATTCAGATCATGACCGAAGGCCTGAATGAAGGATATGACTGGTTGGACAAACGGCGTGTTACAGGGCTTGTTCTGAAGACGGTCTCGGATAAAGTGTTCCACATGTCTGCCAAGACACTAATCTATGAGTTAAACAAAGCGAGATTACAAGATGAATTGAGAGGTGAGGATTCCCGGCAGCGGTATCAGCACTTTGTGAACCAGAACATGCAGTCCAGAGATCAGATTCTCGCCTTACTACTGGAATATCCTGTTCTTGCACGAGGACTTGTTGAGCACACTCTTCGGATCAGTCTGAATATGATGCGTGTTCTGGAGCGGCTGACAAGAGATCGTCGTGAAATGGAATCTTTTTTTGATTTCAAGCTGGATAAGCTGGAGGATATCGTATTTCTCGGGGATTCCCATAATGGTGGAGCCAGTGTATTGCGGTTGGCGTTTGCGGAAGGGGTCAATGTCATGTACAAACCAAGGAACATGGCCATCGACACCGCTTTTGCCAGTCTGTTGCAATGGTTTAACGATCAGCGAGTAGGGTTACCGTTCCGTATTGCCAAATCGCTGGATCGCTCCGAATATGGCTGGCAGCAGTTCATACCCTATGAGGAAGTCACCAGTCTGGAGGGAGCGGAACGCTTTTTTGAACGGCAGGGGCAGTATCTCGCTATTTTGTATGCCGTTAATGCAACAGACATGCATATGGAGAACATCGTTGCTCAGGGAGAGCATCCCTTCTTCGTCGATCTGGAATCACTGTTGCATAATCAACCTTTCAAATATGAGGAGGAGAAGGCACACTATACAGCGCTGGAGAAGACCCTTTCGATATTGAATGATTCCGTGTTAAAAACGAGCATGTTACCAACGTTGGATTCCAACGCTTTGTATCACAGTGATCTGAGCGGACTTGCAGGGGATGTGGATCAAGTACTCAATACGTATGAGATTCATGATAAAAACACCGATACCATGAGAATCCAACGAAGCAAGGTGAGTGTGAGTCGATTTAGTCATTTGCCTTCATATGAACATACACCCATTAAACCTGAGCGATATATCCAAAGTTTGAAGGAGGGATTCTATCGCATATACAGTGCTATTATGGAGCAAAAGGAGTCATTTATCTCAACAGTCCGCAATGACTTCCATGGTTGTGCTGTACGTACCATTGTTCGTCCGACCGTTACGTATTTTACGCTGATTGAAGCCAGTTCCCATCCGAGATATCTCAGAGACGGGTTGGATAAGAATCTGTTGTTCGACATGATGTGGATGATTGTGCGGCAGGATCGTGATCGTGAAAAACTGGTGAGATATGAGTGCCATGATCTATTGCACGGCGATGTACCCATGTTCCAGACGTTTATCGGTGAGCAAATGTTGTTCCACCACTACGACAATCAAGCGATTGACGGCGTGTTTTCCTCCGATATTTTAACGCAGACCGCGGATAAAGTGCGGGCGATGAATCCCAAAGATATGGATATGCAATGGGAGTTTACCGAGCGTACAATCCAGACTAAATATGTCCTGGAACGCTCATTCGCCATGGAGAAAAGCACGGAAAGCGTCCGACCGGAAATATTGGATGAACATCAAATACACATGACCAAAGAAGAATATTTGCAAGAAGCCGTGAGGATTGGGGAGTACATAAAAGATATTGCTATTATGGGAGATGAAGGTCTTTCGGTGTCATGGATCAGTATGGGTATGGATGCAGACGAGAAGCTGATCTACAAATCTTCCGAGTTGGGGTTATATAACGGGGTAACCGGTATTGCCTATTTCTATCTGTATCTAAGTCAGGAGACAGGTGACCACAAATATATGCAGATGGTCAATCTGTGTATTCAGACAGCCTGGGAGATGATCCGCAAAAACATCGATAAAAACATCTCACTGTTCACTGGCTATGGATCACTTCTCTATTTACTGGTTCATAAAGCCAACGTATGTTCCGAACCGGGGATTAACCCGGATACGCTGGAATTGCTCGATATTCTGGACGATATGGTCGATAATGATCAGCAATTGGATGTGATTTCAGGTTGTGCAGGTACATTGATGGCTTGTGTGGACATGTATATGAACTTTCAATCGCAAAGAGCGCTGGACGTGGCTGTGCGTTGCGGAGATCGTTTGCTGAAGCTTGCGGAGCCGATGGATCAAGGTATGGCTTGGGTGACGTCAGCGATTAATAAAACGCCACTTAGCGGCATTGCACATGGTAACGCAGGCATCTGTCTGAGTTTGGCCCGTCTATACAGTGCTACAGGCAACAAAGCCTATCTTGAAACCTGTATTGAAGGACTGAAGTATGAGGAAGCCCTCTACAGTCCTGAAGTGAACAATTGGAAGGATCTGCGGTTCACCGATGGCAGCATGCCGGAAGAACATTATGTCATGTACTGGTGTAATGGCGCACCTGGTCTAGGGATCGCCCGTATAGGGTTAGCGCAGCAATTGAGGTCATTAGGAGCTATGGATACGGTTGAGAAGGATATCCGCAGAGCGTTAGCCAAGACCATGGAAGAAGGGTTTACAGAAGTTAGCTATTCGCTCTGCCATGGGGATATGGGCAATCTGGAGTTGTTCCTGCTCGCAGCCGAATATTTGCAGGATGAAGAGTTGAAGGAGTACTCAGTTCAGATGGCAAATTACATGGTGACACAGGTGAGACGTGATAACCATCATTGGAGATGTGGCATTCCGGGTCGTCAGCAAATCCCAGGATTGATGCTAGGGCTTGCCGGCATTGGATATCAATTGCTCCGACTTTACAATCCTGACCTGCCTTCAGTATTGATGATGGAGGGACCAAAAGGCAAGGAAATAAGGGATATGGCGCAGACATACGCTATGGAAACGGCATCCGCTCAGCAGCAGATGGACACTATGGAACAGTCACCCCATATGGGGCAGCATTATGCCTGAACGGCCTGTATTCCGTCTGCGCGGAAAGAGACAACGCAAAGTCCCTATCAAACTGCAAATGAATCAATATGATTGTGGCCCTAGTTGCTTGCACATGTTACTCGCATATCACGGCTATGAAGCAGATTTCACCGATCTGAGGGAACGTTTTGCGATGCTGGGGAACGGTCGGGATGGCAGTTCCATGCTCAAAATGAAAGAGGTTGCCCAGACCTACCATTTGAAAGGGATAGCTAAAAAAGCGCCTGTTGAATCACTCAACAATGACTTTCTGCCAGTCATTTGTTTCTGGGAAGACAGCCATTTTGTCGTGCTTGAGCGGATCAAGACGGATGGTCAGTTCATTATTGTCGATCCGGCTTTGGGCAGACTGGTCATCAGTACACAGGAGTTTACTGAGAAATATTCAGGTATCTTTTTGCTCGTATATCCGGATGATGGCTTTGTACCTTTGTCCGAGAAAAAGATTAGTAAAGTGGCGTATTTCAAGGATTTGATTCGCAGTAACAAAAAACACTTTGGTTGGACCATCCTACTTGCTCTGGGGTTGCAATTGGTTTCGGTGGCCTTTCCGTTCCTGATGCAAGTTTCAATTGATGCGGCCACTAGCGGTGAGGGTTATTCATTATTTCCTGTCCTGATCACCAGCATTGTGCTCTTAACCCTGTTTCAGATCGGCTTCAGTTATATGAAGGATATGTGCATCGTACGGCTTCAGGAATTGCTGGATTCCCAACTGACGACTAACTTTGTCTCTCATATGCTCAGACTGCCTTATCAATATTTTGAAATTCGTTCGCGTGGGGATTTGATGCTGCGGATTAATAGCAATACGACCATTCGAGAGATATTATCCCAGAAGATGATCTCTACGCTGATCAATCTATTTTTAATTGTTGTGACCTTCACATATATTATAATCCAGTCCCGTTTGATCGCTTTCACACTGCTTGGTGTAGGGCTGATACAAATTCTTGTTTTTGTATACACACGCAGCAGATTCAAGAAGCTGACACAAACTCAGATTGTCGCCCAAAGCCTGGCTGGATCATTCATGACGGAAGTGTTGGAAGGCATCTCGACCATCAAATCACTAGGGATTGAAGAGCGTACCGCGGAGAAATGGAGAGCGCTATTCAAGCGTCAACTCGCAACAGTCAAGGAAAAAGCGATTTTTCAGACGAGAGTGAATACCGTAACCAACACGCTGAACTTTATGACTCCGATGCTCATTCTACTGGTGGGATTATATCAGATTATGCAGGGGAATATGACTCTCGGCATGCTCGTTTCATTCCAGTCTCTTGCCGCGCTGTTTCTGGGGCCGTTGAACTCACTTGCTTTGATGCTCAATGAGTTCGTGATGGCGGATGCGCTACTGGATCGAATCTATGATGTGATTCAAGCCGAGGAAAGTAATAAATTCAAGAAAAAATCAACGCCACCCCTTCATGGCGTGAAGCTGAATGGGGATATTACGATTGATCAGATCAGCTTCAGGTATACGGACTATGGTGAAGATGTGCTTAAAAATATCAATATTGCAATCAAAGCAGGGCAAAGGGTCGCTCTGGTTGGCAAATCAGGATCAGGAAAGAGCACCTTGGCAAAATTGCTGGTAGGGCTGTACACGCCGACCCAGGGCAATATCTATTTTGACGGGATGAATGTAGAAGAACTGGAACAGCAGGATATTCGCAGCCAGATCAGTATCGTGCTTCAGGATAACTTTGTTTTTAACAATACTGTTCATGACAACATCAGGCTGCACGCAGCGGATTCAACGCTGGAGGATGTGATGATCGCAGCGAAGCTGGCTGATATTCATGCCGATATTGAGAAGATGCCAATGAAGTATAATACACTGATCTCTGAGGCGGGATCGAATCTGTCTGGAGGGCAGAAGCAACGGATAGCTCTCGCACGAGCATTGGTGAGCAGACCCAAAGTTCTTTTGTTGGATGAGGCAACCAGTGCTTTAGATACCGTTACAGAGGCGACCATTGCCCATAATCTGAACATGTTGAAATGTACCCAGATTATCATTGCCCACAGGCTAAGTACGATCCGAAGTGCGGACACCATATATGTACTGGATCAAGGTGAACTCGTTGATGCTGGAACACATGATGAATTGATTGGGCGGTGTAAATCCTACAATGATCTCGTGTGTGAACAACTGGACGAAACCGGGGCCAGACAATATGGATAAGGCTAGTGAAGATGATGTTGACGGAAGACAAAAGGCTTTCTTTTCTACACAATATGTGTTGAAGAGAATGCTTTTTTGTTATATATGGAAAAGTCGAGAAGCTAAACTGATGCAAGAATTAGGAAAATGGGTAATGTACACCAAAGTGCTCTGAATGAATCATATAGGAAGAAAGTTACATGAAAACGATCCTGTTAGCCGATATGGCACATGTTGATTTTGTACTATGATGCAGGTAACAGATGAGTAGGGTGTACTTCACATGTAGTGAATGCCTCGATTCTACCAAGAGGAGGAATACGTATTAAACGTGCAGGATGGTTGAAGGGTTTATTCACACTAATGATGGTGTTTACTATATTTCTGGGAGGTTGTCAGAACATGAATGCAAGTGAGAAGGAAGCTCTATACCAAGAAGCTGAAGCAACCGTAATTCAGCACTTCAAGCAGAAGTTTGAACTGGATGTTGTGATTACAAGCAAAGAATTGTTGCCGGAAATGGCAGTGTCCCAGATTGGGCTGAAAGGGCATGTGAAAGATCATGAAGATCAGAGCTTTGGCATTTCGTACGACTACAAAAAGAAGGTAACCAAGAACCTGGTCATTAGCCCTGAGATTGAGGAAGTGATGATGGCCAAGGGACACGATCCATACGTCAAATAAAGGGAGGTGTAGTTATTGAGTAACGGGTCCAATATTGATGATGAAACGTATAAAACGATGTCTGATCTAGCCTACCAAGATCAAAAGGCTGGAGACAAATTAACGGAACTTCCCGGATGGCAGGTCCTTGAGGGGACGGAAAGCAACAAATTTTCCGGTTTTGATGCTGTAACATTTTATAATCCCGAGACCAAGGAAGCGGTCATTGCTTATCGTGGTACAGAAGGAAGTGCGTCCTTGGATCGCTCTGTACCTGACTTTGTCATGGATGGCCGTATTGGGGGCGGAGAGTTGATTCGTAAGGGTCAGCAGGAGGCCGGGAATTTTGTTAATAATCTTACGCCGGATTGGCTCGACAAAGGGGTGGAAGGCGTTAAGGACTTCACGGGTATATCCAAAGTGGAGGATTGGGCTGGTGACAGGGTAAGAGACGTGGAGAACTGGACCGGTGATCGCGTAAAAGATATTGAAAAAACCGTTTCCCCTACAGGCTGGGCCAATCAGATGTATCAATCCGAAGACTACGCAAATCACATGCAGAACAAGCATAAGGATCTGAATTTCTCGATGACCGGACATTCCTTGGGCGGGGGGAATGCACAATATGCATCTGCTTATACAGGAATTCCAGCCGTGACGTTTAGTGCACCATCGGTAATGGGTAATTTGACGCCAGAAATGCGGCGCCGGGCTGAATCGGGTGCATTTGACGGGCAGGTTGTGAACTATGCGAATCCCAGTGATCTGGTAGCCAGCGGAACGCTGGGAGGATATGACCGCCATGTAGGATCGACCTATTACATCAACTCCGATTATGACTCGGCGAATGATGGCGTGAGTATTATCGATAAAGCCAAGAACTCATTTGGCGGGGAAAACTATCACAGTCTGGATCAATATGATTTCAAAAATGGTTACATATCCAATGACCTGTACGATCCGATTACTGGAGAGAGAATTCGCTATTCACCGCGCCTTATGGATCACATGGGGCCGTTCAGCAAGAACGTCGGTCCGTTACGTTCCAAGTCTGGCGGCGGTGGAGGTATGGCTTCGGCTGCTGCAGCTTCAGGTCTGATTCAGGTAACGCCGGAAGAACTGAAAAGTGTCGCTTCACGGTGGAAGCAAAATGCACAACAGTGCAATGCGGAGCTGAATCAAGTGCGAACCCGCATGGCCCAATATCTGCATACTAGCCGCAGTCGCAGGCTGGAGCCAATTGTCACCCAACTGGACGCATCCATTCATGAGCTTGGCACATGGCACATGAAACACACCAGCCAATTCCTGAACTTTATTGATGAGAAAGCAGATGCCTTCCGGCAGGCGGACGAGAGTCCGGTTCATTTTAATTAGGAACCAGGTTGGTTAATGTCGATATCACTTACATAGGGGAGGGGGAACATGAGTGGGTGGACAATTGCTGGTGGAATTGAATGATCTTCGGATTGCGGAAAAAGAACTGACACAGCTGCTTGCCCGTCTGCAAGCCGATGAACAGGAAGCGAGGGCGTTATACAGTCGCCTGAACGATTGGAAGGGGCAATCTGCTGATCATACAAGGCAGCAGATTGAAGAGTTTTTTGCGGGCCTGTCCAGACGTATTCAATCCATTGAACAGCAGAAGAAAAGCTTGCTGCAATACATTGAGATCATGATCCAGACGGATCAGGAACGCTAAAGAGTGGTAAGGCTGATGCCATATTGCGGATGGTAATCAGCGTGGATAAGAGTGTGACCGTGGAGCGGCATGATTAGTGCCTTAACCACGGATTGTAAAGAACATGGGTAGCCAATCAAAATGATGATAGCTAAAAAGCCTACGGCATATCGGGTTTGAACCCGTATGCCATAGGCTTTTTGTTATCTGAATTTGTCTCAAGTTATCGTAAAACTGTAAGTTAGTTCTTAACGTTTTTTGCGACGCGTAGCCAATGCAATCCCCAAGAAGGACAGGATCAGGGCCAGAATGGATACGATCAATGTTGCTTGTTGAAGCTTCAGCGTACCCGGGTCTGTATCCGTGTTGTTTGGCTCACCTGTAACGGTGTCATTGAGTGCATCGCCCAGCGTGGTGTCATCGTTTGCTTTGCTATCGTCAGTAGCTGCATTATCTCCAGTGGCGCCTTCTGTACCTGCACTATCATGTCCTCCACCTGACGCAGCATTATCAGCAGCAGCCGGATCTTCACTAATCGTCGTGATACTGTGCGGGTTGGCGTCACTTGGTTGGCCTGTCCATTCTACGATACTACCATCACTGTAGTATTGGAACGCATCCCAAGCTACTTCAGCTTCTGCCTTAGGATTCTGTACAACGAAGTTGAACTGCTGGAATTGTCCTGCGATAATACCCTCGTTATCGCCATCAATTTCCCATGTGATCGATGTGACTTCATTGGAATCGTTCTTCTCTGTGGTGATTTTCCAGCCTGCCAGTGGTTGATATTGCTTGAATGCAACACCTTCCGGAATTTTCATCGTGATTTTGGTTGTAGGCAGTTCTTTCTCGGATGGAATCTTAATCGTGTACGTCTGCCATGCGCTTGTCTGTGCAACGGATGGGCTAACGGTAACGTGAGCGCTCGCGAATCCGGCGAATAACATGAATGCTGCGGTACCTGTTGCGATAGTGGATGTCAGTTTGGAAATCCATGATGTTTTCTTCAAAATAAATAACCCCTCTCAGTTCTTATCATATGTCATTCAATATAAACGTTGTGTAATTATGGCTTGGTGGTGTCGATCTCAAATTCGGCATCCAGTGCATCCAATGTTTTGGTCAGAAGATGTACCTTGATATTCCAACGTCCAGGCATGGAGATATAATCTTCAGCCTTGTACACACCAGTGTCGTTTTTCGGAATGGTGATCTCGTAGATCCCCATATCCATGTCCAGATGTGTGAGTGACAGGGTAATCTGTTCCAGATCATTAACGATACTACCATCTGCGTGTTTCACATCGACTTCAAACTGATTCTCTCCCGTCACATTAGGACTCACCTGAAGTGTGATCGCCGAGCCATCGTCCGTAGTCTTTGTCTCCTGATACGGTCCGGCCGCTGCGGGTTGTCCTGGAGACAGATGGGTCAGTACGGCGGCAAGAGCGAGAATTACAGCACCAGTAGCAAGCTCGGCTTTCAGGCTGCCGGATAATCTGCTTCCCGTTGCTGCTCTTGCCAATCGGGCATGACGCCACGCGAAGACAAGCATCACAATAAGCAGGACGATCTTGCCGATCAGGACAAGGCCATAAGCTGTAGTGAACAAGGAAGTCAGCACAGGTGCTGGTAGAATAATCAGACTGCTGTATATCCCTGTAGCGACCAGAGCAGCTACGGCACCAATCCCCCAGGCGGTAAACCTGCGAATGGCAACCCAGTAGACTTCTCCTCGTACCTTCGATGGCAGCTTATCCGCCAGTGGAGGCAGACATATCGCCATGGCGGTTAGTGCGCCAATCCAGAAAGCGGCACCGATCAGATGTATGAAATCCATGGCAATCGCCAGCGCACGTTGATCCGCCGCAGCCGGATGTCCCGTCATGGCATGCGTGAACAGCCATCCAAGCACGAGCACGAGTGACCCGTAAGAAGACCAGATGCGAGCACGGATGGATCGATCGCGATCATATCCGGAGAGAATCGTGACGGCCAGCAGCATTACAATGAGTATCTGTAACATCCAGATCTGACCAAAGGATGTCAGCTTGAGCGCACTTCCGATCAGTCTCCAGCTTAGTTCGTTCAGAGCCACACCAGATTCATATAACGTATTCAGTGGCAGGCTGACCAGGGCGGCAAAGGAAGCAGCAGCGTAGCTGATCCATAACAATCTGTAGCTACCCGGAACGTCCATAGGTTCTCTTGTCATGGATGTCGGTGCGATTCGCAGCAGCAAGAATGCAAGTGTCCCCAGTATGACAGACAATCCGAGATATTGAATCCAGTCTGTCAGGGATACAATCCATTTCAGCGGCCCACCTGTTGAACCGGAACCGGATGTAAGATCACTCAGTCCGGCAGGAGAACCGGATGGTTCACCGATATGGAAAACATATGCCCCTTGAATCGGGTGTCCATCGGCAGATACAGCTTTCCAGTTGACGGCATATGTTCCGTTGCCAAGTCCAGCCTGCAGGCCAGTCTCCAGAATATGAGGGCGATCCGCATCAACATGCACATTTCCGTCGTCTGCCTGATTGCCGTCAGGGCCGGTAATTTTGATATCATAAAAGGCCGTCTGCAAGGATTCGTTGAACTCCAGCGTCAGCCGCTCCGGAGCAGCTACGAGGATCTCATTTTCTCCTGGCGAAGCCTTAACAATATAAGCATGGGCAGATGCCCACTGTGGCATAACAAGGCAACATACGAGCAACAGACAGGTGACCAATGCCCAGTGCCGTTTGCCCCATTTCAGGGTAAAGCGTGTAAAAATCAAAAAATCATCACCCTCAGGTTATAGATTTGTAGTCATTCATGGTCCGTTTAACACAATCTAACCCATTATAACTTTGTCCAAAATGACTGCGTATGACTACATTGGGCTATAAAAAAACGATTTGGTCTACATAATTGTGACAAAAGCATGAATGCTATGTCATTTCTCACCTATGTCTGACGCATCAGTAAATCCGAAGCAACAATGTTTATTTGCGAAGTTTACGTCCTGCAAGCCCGCTCTCTAACGCGTAGCGGGTGAGTTGTACCCGGTTTTCAAGCTGGAGCTTCTGCAAAATGTTTTTGAGATGATTCTTCACCGTCTGGTCTGAAATACCGAGTTGATCGGCGATCTCCCGATTGGTATATCCCGCGGATACCCATTGCAGAATCTCAAGCTCCCGCGCCGTTAACGGGTTATCTTGCATATCTTCACTGCGTGGTGCGGGGAACTCCTGCAAAATCCGGTAGGCCAGTTCCTTACTGAGCGGTGCATCGTCACTGACGATGGCGCGCAGGTATTCAAGCCAGGTGGAGGGTGTTAGATTTTTGAGCAAATAGCCTTGAGCGCCTTGTTTCAGTGCTTCGAACAGAAACGTCACATCATCCGATACGGTGACCATAACAACAATAACATAAGGGAATCGCAGCTTGATCTGACGGGTGGCTTCCAGTCCATCCATGCCCGGCATCTGCACGTCCATCAGGATCAGGTCAGGCATCCATTGTCCAGTGAGCTCCAGCGCTTCCTGTCCATTCGAAGCTGTACCAATCACTTCAAACAGGCTGTCCTCGGATAAAATGCTACAGATCGCTTCACGCGCATGCGCATGATCATCAACTACCAATACACGTACATGTTCCATATTAAGCATGCTCCTTTCCAATCGTCATTCGTGTATGCCCCGGTCTTGAATCGAGGGTAAAAGACCACCCCATCTCGGCAGCACGCTCCTTCGTAATTCGCAGTCCGTACCGATCCTTCAGATGAAGAGGATCTCCACGTAGTCCATTCCCATTATCCTGAATATAAATGAACCAGGCAATTGGGTTACCTTCCGCATGAACCTGAACGTGGGTAGCCTGCGCATGTTTGCGTACATTCAGTAGACCCTCCCGGATACAGGCGAGCAGTTCCACTTGTTCTTTGGCAGAGAACGTTACACCCCTGAGGTCCCAATATATCTGTGCATCAGGTACCGTTTCCTTGACGAGCACTTCGACCTGCGCATGCAGTGAAATAATTTCTGACGTTACCGTAGAGGAAGGAACAAAACGCAACTGGGCAATAGCTTGCCTTACATATGTATTGACTTCATGCACGGTTTTTTGAATCTCCTGGATCTCATGCTCATGTCCGCTGCCTGCCAGACTACGGCCCGCTTTATCGGTCTTCACTGACAGCAGGAAAAGAGACTGAGATATGCCATCGTGAAGTTCTCTTGCCAATTGGTCACGAGCTTCCAGCGCTGCTTTCGCTGCACGTTCCTGCTCCAGAGCAGCCCTGGCACCTTCGAGCATGTGGAACAATCGGCTGAGCAGTGTCACGCTGACGAGGTAAACGATGACGGGTGTTAACCAGTTTCCTGCATCCATCGAAAGGTATGGCATCAGAAACTGATGGCGAATGTATTCCCAGATGCCAACCGTGAATGTGGGGATCAGCAGAATCATCCATTTAATTTGTTTATAGGACATGAATGCAGAACTCCTTTGATCTAGGATTAGCTTATTTAGGTACTTTATTTATACAGGGATGGGATCATTATAACGCAAGCTTGTCCAAGACCCTAGTCTCTGTCTTTGGAGAAAGCTGGGGAGGATCAGGGAGTATTTAGAAGGATATCTAAGAACGACAAGGGGTGAAATGTTGTCACGCTAGGTGAGGGATGGTGTGACCAGCTGAGGAAGGCTGAGTCCGTTTTCCCTATCGGAGAAGGTCCTCTATACTTAATATAGAACGTGAATTCATTACAAAACATGTTAAGGAGTGAAGCAACAACATGAGTCAAGAAGTATTGGAACGTCGCAGTGAATTGCTCAAAAAGAACATTCATCAGATGCTTGTTCAAGACAATCAGCACGGTATCAGTCGCCAAGACAACATGTTTTTGCAGCAGATGATTAAAGAGCTGCATCAGACCTCACATGAGCTGAATACCAAATCTTAATGTAGAATCTGCACGAGAATGAAGTTGTCTGGTGTACGATTCATTCCATGAAAATGAAAATGGCGCTATCTCCGATCAGACCGGGGATAGCGCTTTGACTTTTTCAGGGCTTATAGAAGAAGCTCCGTTCATCTTACTGCAACTGTTGCTGAGCGGTTCTTTTCTCAATATATTGAATGAACAACTCGGCAAGCTCTGGATCGAACTGTGAACTCGAACATGCGCGTAGCTCCCGAATCGCTTCTTCCACATTCTTGGTTTCCTGATACGGCCGCTCTGTCGTCATGGCATCAAAGGAGTCAATCACGGTCAGCATCCGGCAGAGCCGGGGAATCTCGTTACCCTTCAGGCCGTAAGGATAGCCCTTGCCATCATAGCGCTCGTGGTGAAGTTCAATATACGGAATCAGATCGGCGAAGCGATCGTTCGTGATCACCATTTTTTTGCCCCAGGTGACATGTCCTTTGATCGTTTCCCATTCTTCTGCGGTGAGCTTATCCTTTTTGTTCAGAATGGACCAAGGAATCTCCAGTTTGCCGATGTCATGAATCAGTGCTCCCAGCACAAAACGACGTTTTTCCGCATTGTCCAGTGTGAGCAATTCACTGATGTCCAGTGCATATTTGTAGACCCGTTTGGAATGTTTGAACGTATCCATATCCTTGTATCTGAACAGATTGAGCTGCTGCTCGATGTCACGAACATCCTGTACCAGATCAATTTCGTGCTCCATACCATCATTGCTGCCGTGGCGGTGCACGTTGTTCTTGCCCTGTTTCTTCGCATAATACAGTGCTTTATCCGCCTGATCCACGAGCTGGGATTTGTTATACATATCCACCTGATAGGGGGCGACGCCACCCGAGAAGGAGAGACAACCGTGCGGAAACACTTCAACGCCTTCAAACGGCGTGTCGTTAAGTTGTTTGCGCAGCTTATTCATAAACCTGTAGGATTCGTCCAGTTCCATTCCTGGCATGAGCAAAGTGAACTCTTCCCCTCCATAACGAAAGGCGGTAACAGGTGTACCTTCCGTCTTTCGCATCAGAAAATCCCCCAGCAGGGACAACAGACTGTCACCTTGAAGGTGACCAAACCGGTCATTATACTTTTTGAAATCATCGATATCAATAAGTCCCAGACAGAGTGGGGTTCCCTGAGTACGTGCCACAGTAAGTTCACTTTCTAACATGCTTTCGAAATAGCTATGGTTAAACAGACCTGTACGTTGATCCGTATTGGCCTTCTCTTCAATGGTCTGATACATGATAAACAACTGCCTGAAGGCATGAGAGAGCAGAATACTGAGACTCAGATATAACAACAAGCCGAGTACGCCGTTGTGCACCACCAGAATCGTCAGGACAAGCGCGAGAATCAGCGTACATAAATAAACCAACAGGGATTCGGTAACAAATGCCCGCTTCATCTGCTGTAATGCATCCTTCGTCGAGAAATGAAAGAATAAGCCGAGCGTGATCGTGTTAATAATGAAGTAGGCTGCGAGCGCTGCAAAATAAGGAAACAGGTTATATCCGTCCAACGTTCCCGACTGACCGCCCGTCCACTCGAAAACGGCAGCTGCCCCGGTAATCATGAGACTGTAAATGCTGAAGTTAACGATGTGTTTCCACCAGGTGAGCTTGCGCTCTTTGATTAGCAGGATGATGGAGACTGGGAGCAGCACAGATAGACTGAAAGCTCCGCCAAACATGAATATACAGGCAAGATACACGGATGAATCCATAGATTGCTGATTACCTTTGGGTGGAATCTGAAACGTGAAATAATCCAGAATCAACGCCGCGCCCAGCATAGTGTAGACCATAACCCAGTCCGCTGTGGATAGATGAAGGTAAGACCACTTATTCATGTATAGAAAAACACCGATCCCGGTACAACTAAGCAAAATAACATACATACTGCTTCGATCTGCCTTATGGATAAGGTTACGAATAAAGTTCATAAAAAATCTCCTGCTTGGGTTTAGTCTAATCTTGATGTGTATATAAATTGAGCTGATGGGTATTAACACTTACACTTCGATGACAGAACAACCTTCCGATCCCTGTTATCCCCAGATTTTTTGATTTCTTTTCCAAAAGGGAAAATCCCGGGATAGCATATGCTTCCGATGTAGCTTTCTTTCAGAAAGCTTTTAGGCGAACGCTCCGCTTCTTCAGGTTATTTCTGTCCTCTCCGTTCTCGTGTAAATGTTCAGTTCAATATATAATTGGTGTTATTGTTTGTGGATATACTATATGGATATATAACATACCAAGTTGCCTGCCAAAAATCCAGAAAGAAAAAACAGGCCGCTGGCAGCCTGTTTGTCTTGTTGGGTGGTATGGATACTAGCCGCCCAGCTTGTATCCCGAAGTTAATGCTACAACGACAGAAGCCACGATGATTGCGTTGATGACAATGCGGGAATATTTCACACCTTCAAATTTTTTCATGGAGAAGACCTCCCTTCCTTGGAGTCTACCTGCTTCTCTTCAAGCCTGATGAGTTTTAGCAGGTTGCACAACCTTTTTGTCCCGATTCACCATCATGTACTGGATAAAAAGGAATATGCCAACGTTCATGACCACATCACCGATGCTGATGACCTGAGTCCGTGGATAAGGGCTGGAGAGTGGGATGATATCACCGAGAAAAGGCAGATTTGTAGACGCATTCATCATAAAATGCTTCGATACGGCGCCGCCTTCCCTGAGCATGTCTACATAATAGGGTCCCAGTACAGCAGAAGCTTCAACAGAAACTGGCATGCGCCCACCATTTACAGCCATGACGGCAAAATTGAGAAACACCCCAATCCAGATGAGCATGAAACCGGTATGGTGTCTGTTGAGCCACAGGAAAGCGAGCCCTGTAATGTAGACGGCAGCAAAGAGATATCCATTAATGGATGCCACCCATTCGAATCGTTCCTGGAGATAGAAAATAAAGAACTGGATTAGCAACAATACAGGGAAAATCCAGCCACTTCGTAGCTTGAGTGCTGCAAACTGGTTGAGCCCATGTCGCAACCCGCCCCGAAAAAATCCAACGATCAAGCCTAGTAGAATACCGTCATATACCATGGAGTAACTCCTGTTCGTGCGGAGATATGCAATATGATTGCGTGTTTGTGTACATAAAGGATTCGACCTTATATTGGTAATTCCTGCATGAGAAAAATGATTTTGTAGAAGAAATTTGCAAAATGCTGAACAAAAAACCGCCTTTACGAATCTAGGGGTCGAAACCCCTGTGAAATTCGGTAAAGACGGATGCTTATAATGGCAAAATACGAGCTTTAATTCGGTTGGAGACGGAATTTATTTTATTCAGATCCACCGTTCAGATAGTTGAAGAAAGGTTGGTCCACCCAGAAGTCATACGTCGTAATGTCCGCATCAGGTGCCAGCTTCAGGAAACCTTCCCGAATGGCTTTGGCATTCTCTTTCAGAGAGAAGGACTGAGCATAGTAATTGCCAAGCGCGATCTTATTATTGGAAATGACCGGATAGTTAGCTAATGCGGTTGGTGAATAATACAGTGGTTGCCACCAGGAGCTTAGAATCAGTGGAGATGTACTGTCACTGTTCTTTTTGGCATATTTCAGCACAATGTCGTTGAAGCGGACTTTGTCTGCCACATTGTTGAACTCGAACTGAATATCATATTCCTTCGCAGAAGCAATATAGTTACCGTTCTCGATCTGTGTCACTTTATAGTCTGGTGTTTCCTTCGGCTCGCCCCATTCCTTCAAATAAATGAAGGCAGATGTCTTCGGCTGGAATTGCACATCAGCATCAATACCTTCGCTACGCAACAAACCAACCAACTGTACAGCATGTTGAATATTATCGTGGCCGTAGGTAAGTATCAGTTCATCGATAAAGTTGGAATCAAAGCGGCTATCCTTCAGATTGTAACCTGTTACAAGATCATCTCGCAGCGCCTGATCCACAATCTTTCTCAGCTCAGGTGATTCGATCAGATCCGCTGTGCGATATGCAGCATACAGTTTGGAATAGATGTCCGCATCGCCGGAACGCCCAATCTCATGTTTGTATTTCCCTTGACTGACCAATACGCGTCCAAGCAAAGTATCAGCGAAATCTTTATTTGCTACGCCACCCTTAAGGAGAGCGGGGTATAGGCTTTTGGGAATCAGGCCTGTATCGATCGCAGCAGCCAGTTCCTGTGCGGCTTGTCCCTGAACACGGTTTGGGCTAATGCCAACTTTGGCAAGCGCTTTGGCTGTTTTCTCTGCAGGATAAGTATAAGCCAGTTCCTTGAATCCGGCTGCTTTCACCGCGATGAAGACCGCTGCATAAGTGCTCAATTGATCCTTGGCACGTACTTCTGTACCCGTAAGAACCCCATTATTGTATAAGGATGCGGCAGCATCATAAGAAGAATCACCAGAGGACAGATCGGTAAAGACAGGAGCTTTGGCTTCACTGTCACTTGCTTGAGTTGCTTCCGTGATGGCTGCAATGGCTTGAATGAAATCACCTTTGGTAATCTGTTGCGGCAATTGAATGTTGTATTTCGCTTGCAAGAATTGAGCAAAATCCACTGCGCTTTCCGTATAGGTAACTGGCGCCTGAGCTACCGGTCCTTTGACACTTTGTGAGGTGGCGGGTTTAGCCGGAGTTGCAGATGCTGCAGAAGCGGAAGCGGGCAAGCTAAGGCTGCCGAGTGTTACCGGAGCGGCGAGTAGGGCCGCCAACGTGATCTGGGTGATTTTTTTCAAATGAATAGCCTCCTTAAAATGGGTTGGAAAATAATCAGCTTTGGGTTATAATTCTGACAATTCCTATCAGAATAGAATAATTGGATTGACTTTAGCACGGAGACGCGCTGGATGTCAACGAAAAAAAGCTTGATACAGAACGGTTTCCAAAGCTTGGTAGAAAGCGAATTGTCAATTATATTCTATTTGAGTGTATACGCTCAAAGATTTATTGACAAGGATCGACAGTATCCGCTAGGATAAGAAAAAAGAATGTTGAAAAGGGGTATTTTCAAAATGAAAAGAGGTTTATCGTTCGTCTTATCGATCATCATGTTGGCTATTTTGTTGGCAGCTTGTGGGAATTCGGCTTCCAAAGACGAACAATCCGCCCAAGGCAGTGATTCGGAGAAATCTCTTCGGATGGCCCTCGTACTTCCCGAAAAAATAGGGGTTAACCCTTTCTTTGTACAGATGGATGAAGGTTTCAAAAAAGCAGGCGAAGAATTCAAATTAGACACCAAGACGATTGAATCGACAGACCCGGCAGCATTTGAACAAAATCTGCGTGCTGCGGTTGCCGAGAATTATGATCTGATTATTACAGCCACTTTCCAGGCAGAAGATGCATTGAAGAAAGTCGCAGCAGAGAATCCGGACAAGTCCTTTGCGATTGTAGATACAACAGTGGATCTGCCTAACGTTCGTAGCGTTGGTTTCCGTGAATATGAAGGGGCGTACCTGCTCGGTGCAGCTGCTGGATTGTCCACCAAAACAGATAAAGTCGGCATGATCGCAGCAATGGATGTACCATTGATCAAGAAATATACGGAAGGTTTCAAAGCAGGATTGGAATCCGTGAATCCAGACGCAGAATTCCTCGTGAACTATGTAGGTGGATTCAATGACCCAGCCAAAGCAAAAGAATTGGCACTGGTACAATTCGGCAAAGGCGCTGACTTCGTCGCTGGCGCATCCGCTGTAGGTGATCTCGGCGTGTTCGAAGCAGCCAAAGAAAAAGGCTTCTACGCTTCAGGTCAAGATACGGACCGTACCGTTGAAGACCCGGAACATATCGTATTGTCTCAATTGAAATCAACCGATACGGTTGCTTATGAGACTGTGAAAGATTTTGTAGAAGGCAACTTCAAAGCAGGCGCTGTTAACTACGGTTTGAAAGAAGACGGTGTAGGCCTGACTTACGTTACACGTGACAGCGAATCTCCATTGAATGCTTTTGTTGGACAAGAAGTGATCGACAAGGTTAAAGCAATTAAGGATGATATCGTATCCGGCAAAATCGTAGTCAAAGATCCATTGCAACAATAGTTTTGATTGTCCTTTTCAATGAATGAGTGATGGAAATGATCAGCCGGCTGCCCGATCAGGCAGCCGGTTTTGCTGCTATTAAATGACCAGTATATGTTCAACTTATCGTTTACACGATAACGAAGAGGGCAGAAATAACCTAAGGAAGCAACGCTAAAAGCTTTCTGAAAGAAAGCTGCTTCGGAAGCATACACCTCGCATTTATCACCGGATTTTCCCGTGTCAAAAGGGAATCAAAAAATCTGGGGATAACGGCGATCGGAAGGTTATTCTGTCATCGTAGTGGCGAGTGTAACCTTTTTAAGTTGAACTGAGGGGAGCGAACGCGAGATATGCTGTTGGAGATGGAGCAGATTACGAAGAAATACGGCGGCTTCACCGCTAACCGTGACATCCGTTTTAATTTGCGTGAGGGAGAGATTCATGCCCTTGTTGGTGAGAACGGGGCAGGTAAAACAACCCTGATGCGTATGCTGTACGGTATGGAACAGCCCACGTCAGGCACAATCAAAGTCCGTGGACGTGAGGTAAGCTTTGCTACGCCGTCCCAGGCGATGGCAAGTGGCATCGGTATGGTGCACCAGCATTTCATGCTGTTCCCTTCCTTTACGGTGGCGGAGAACATCGTGATCGGACGCGAACCGGCTAAGGCAGGCGCATTTGATCGCAAAAAAGCAGCGGCCCAGGTGAACGAACTTGGCAGACAATATGGCATGCCGGTTGACCCGTGGAAAAAAGTGTCCGAGTGCCCGCTTGGCATGCAACAGCGTGTTGAAATTCTCAAGGTGCTGCATCAGGGCGCAGACATCATTATATTAGATGAACCTTCGGCGGTACTGACACCGCTGGAAGTGAAAGAACTGCTGGCGAACATGAAATCTCTCGCTAAGCTGGGCAAAACCTTTGTACTGATTACACATAAGCTTCAAGAAGTCATGGATGTAGCCGACCGGATCACGGTGCTTCGGGATGGTCAGGTGACAGGTACGTTGGAAGCCAAGGATACACATGTGGAGGAATTGTCCCGTCTGATGGTTGGTCGTGAACTTGTACGTATGGACAAGCAGCCATCGGTTCCAGCGGAAGCCGTGCTTCAAGTGGAAGGGGTCAATCTGTCCGGAGCGAAGGATCGTTCGGCGCTCAAGGAGATTCATATGGAGGTTCGAAAAGGTGAGGTCGTGGGTATAGCAGGCATCTCGGGTAACGGCCAGTCGGAACTGATTCAGGTCATTGCTGGACTGCGTAAGGCGGATAGTGGTCGCGTTGTACTCTCCGGGCAGGATACAACGAACTGGCCTGTACGGCGCATCCGGGAGCATGGACTTGCTCATATTCCGGAAGATCGCTACATGTGGGGAGCAGCCAAGGATGCGAGTGTTCGCGAGAACGGGCTAATGGGACACCATCATCGCTTGCAGTCACGCGGCATTATCAAAGCCAAAGCAGCAAGAACGATGGTAGAGAGCTGGATCAAACAGTTCAGCATCAAGACGGGTTCTGCGGAAACCAAGGCACAGTTTCTGTCCGGAGGAAACTTGCAGAAGCTGATTGCTGCCCGTGAATTTGCACAGGATACACCGTTTCTGATTGCAGCCGAACCAACACGTGGTGTGGATATCGGAGCGATGGAGACGATACATGCCGAATTGCTGCGCAAACGTAGCGAGGGTGCGGGTATTCTGCTCATTTCATCGGAGTTGTCCGAGATTTTGCAATTATCTGATCGGATTATTGTGATGTATGAAGGCGAGATTGCCGGAGAACTGAGAGCAGAGGAAGCGACTGAGGAACAGATCAGCTTGTTAATGGCAGGAGGGAAAGAGCGGATATGAATCGGGTAAAAGAAACACTTCGCGGACTCGTACAGCCGCTGCTTGCCGTATTCATCGGTCTGATTGCAGGGGCTGTGGCGATTCTGATCGTTGGCGGTAATGTGGTGGATACGTATGCGGAGATGTGGAAAGGGGCCTTCGGCAACTTCTACTTCTTCACCAATACGTTGGCTCGTTCCACACCAATCATCTTGGCGGGGCTTGGCGTAGCATTGGCATTCCGTGCCGGATTCTTCAACATGGGAGCCGAAGGCCAGATGATTCTTGGCGGGCTTAGTGCCGCGCTCACGGCGCTCTATCTGCCAGGGCCAGGCTGGTTTGTGTGTATTGCTGCGATTGTGGCAGGTATTATTGCCGGGGGAATCTGGTCTCTGTTTGCAGGCTGGCTGGATGCACGCTTCGGTATGAACTTGTTGATCACAACCTTACTACTTAACTATATTGCCATTTATTTCGGGGGCTACATGGTCTCCTATCCATTTAAGGACCGCACAGGATCTGCAGCGATGGCGCAGACTCCGATGATTGATCAAAGTATCTGGTTGCCGAAGTTGTTCCAGGGCATGGGACTGCATGCCGGCTTCATCATTGCCATTGTAGCGGCTATTATGATCTATTGGTTCACACATAAAACGGTGACCGGTTATGAAATCCGTATGCTCGGCAGCAACCCGTCCTTTGCAACCTACGGTGGTGTTCGTCGCATTCGCATGATGATGCTGTCCATGGTCATTAGTGGTGGACTTGCTGGACTCGCGGGTGCGGGGGAAGTGCTCGGTACACAGTACCGTTTCCTTGATGGCTCACTGTCATCGGCAAGTTACGCATGGAGCGGCATTATGGCAACGCTGCTTGCCCGCTCGCATCCACTTGGTACAGCTGTAGCAGCTATTTTGCTGGCTGCGTTACAGACAGGTGCCATGGGGATGGAACGGAATACGGATGTGCCGCTGGAAGTCGGCAGTGTCATCCAGGCTGTATTGACGTTATTTGTATCAGCTCAGATCGGTTATTCATTCCTGAAGCGGAGAAAGGAGAAAAAGTCCAATGCAACAACTGTTTGATGCAGCCATGTTTGGCTCAACCTTGCGGATTATGACTCCAATCCTGCTTGCAGCGCTCGGTGGGGCTTTATGTTCCCGTGTCGGTCTGTTCAACGTGGGTCTTGAAGGACTGGTTCTGATCGGTGCATTCTCCGCAATTGTCGGCAATTATCTGTTCGGCAATGTGCTGCTTGCTGTACTCTTTTCCATTATTATTGTGATGTTATTCTCGGCGCTCTTTGCCTTTATAAGTATTAACCTCAAGGCCAACGCCATCGTGGTCGGGATCTCGCTAAACTTCCTGGCTGCGGGAGTGACGACCTTTGCACTGCGTGCGATTTTTGATGTAAAAGGTGCATACTACGACAAAGACATGGTGGGACTTCCCAAGTGGGATATTCCGCTGATCAAGGACATCCCGTGGTTGGGCGATGTATTATCGGGACATAGTCCCCTGGTCTACCTCGGCATTGTGCTCGTGATTGGACTGCAATTCTATCTGTTCAAAAGTGTATCCGGCTTCCGCCTGCGTTCCGTCGGTGAGAACCCGATTGCAGCACAGAGCATTGGGATCAAGGTACGTGGCATCCAGTATGGTGCCGTTCTGATGTGCGGTGTGTTGTGTGCTCTGGCTGGAGCACAGTTGTCGCTTGGTCAGGTGACGATGTTTACCGAAGGCATGACCGCGGGTCGTGGTTTTATCGCGCTGGTGGCAACGATGCTGGGACAAGCGAACCCGCTGGGCGTCATGGGCTCCAGTGTGCTATTTGGCTTCATGGAAGCATTGAGTATTCGTCTGCAAGGCTTCTCCTTGCCAACCCATTTCACGTTGATGCTGCCGTATATTGTGACGCTGGTCGCGATGTTCTTTTTCAAAGACCGTACCTATGCACAGGATGCACTGAAAGCGGGCGGAAGCTCGCGTTAATTCTGAATGTCTATGTTAGAGACAGTAAAAGAAGGAGGAATTCCACTTGCATAACAAGGCTGAACGTTTGAAAAAAAGTAAAACCCCGGCACCCAAAACAGGTAACGATCACGGAGATCGTTTGCCGCCAGGGCAGATGCTGACGGAGAAATTCCCGATTCTGCATGAAGGGGAAGTGCCGGAATATGACCTGTCCACATGGGACCTGAAGGTATTCGGCGAAGTGGAAGAGGAGAAGGTGTTCTCTCTAGCTGAGTTACAGGCGATGCCACAGGTGAACACGGTGAGTGATATCCACTGTGTCACACGCTGGTCGAAATTCGATACGCCGTGGGAAGGTATTCGCTTCTCCGATTTTGTGAAACTTCTGGGGGTTAAACCGGAAGCCAAATACGTCATGATCCATGCAGATCATGATTATGAGACAAATGTACCGCTTGAAGAATTGATGCATGATGATGTACTGCTTGCATTCAAATATAACGGCGAGCCACTAACACCCAAGCATGGTTTTCCACTGCGTATGGTTGTGCCACAACTTTACTTCTGGAAGAGTGCCAAGTGGATACGTGGGCTGGAGTTTATGACAGAAGACCGTAACGGCTTCTGGGAAGTGAATGGTTTCCACCATTTTGCCGATCCGTTCAAGGAACAACGATTCTCGGGTGAAGATCTGCCGATTCCGGAAGACGAGTGGACGAAGAAGGAGTTTGATTGATATGTTGATGCCTATTTTGCAGATTCATTCAGAAGACATGCCGGCATACGCCATCGTCTGTGGTGATCCGGCACGTGCGGAGAAGATTTCCCGTAAGCTGGAGCAGGCGAGAGAACTGGCGTTCAGTCGGGAGTATCGTACATTTGTTGGATTGTATGAAGGGGTACAGATCGCTGTGGTCAGCCATGGTGTAGGTTCACCTGGAGCAGCTGTCTGTTTCGAGGAATTGATTCGCGCGGGTGTAACAACTCTGATTCGTGTAGGTACAGCGGGATCGTATACAGTCGATTATCCAGCAGGCAGCGTGATTGTGAGTACAGCCGCTGTTCGTACGGACGGATTAACTCGCCAACTGGTGCCGGATGGTTTCCCAGCGGTAGCGGACCTTGGGGTGACACAAGCGTTGATCGAAGCTGCTCGTGAGCAAGAAAGCGCGGATGCTGCAACATTTGCAGGCAAAGTGGGCGTTGGTATCACCGTAACGCTGGATGCGTTCTTTGCAGGCGTGGAAGAGATCCCACACCGCAAGTACAAGCAGGCTGGAGCACTTGCAGCTGAGATGGAAATTGCTGCGCTCTACATCGTCAGCACCTTGCGTGGCGCTCGCGCCGGAGCGATTGTCGCGATCGATGGATTCGCAGACAGCGATCTGGCAGCCGAGTATGATCCGCATACGGATGCGGTTGGACAAGCGGTGGAGCGCGAGATTAATGCAGCGCTACATGCGCTAGCCGCGCTTGCTCGCCAGGATCAGGCGTAGGGTTGGTTAAGGCAAGTATGCATTTTTGCTCATTGTTACAAGCAAAACAGTAGATGATGTCCATTTGAGGTGGACAATATAAAAAGGGCGTCCCGTAAGGTCATGAATATGACCCAAGGAGCGTCCTTTATTTTAATTTTTCCGTTTTGGTTAAGTTGAGCCTTTGAAATAAACTGAAAAAGAAGAGGGGATGCAGGTACAGTAGCGAATTGTATTTGTATGGCATGTCATTAAATTAGGAGAGTGATTAAATATGGGCTGGAGTGAATTGCGTGAAATTCCTAATGAATACAGCGATGAGGTACAGCGGATTGATGAGCAACTTTTGAAACTGGTTGCAGCCAGAAAGGACATAACCGGAGCAGTCCAATACCAACCCCCTCAAAATACCATAGATGAATGGGTGAGCTTACTGGATATGAAGGAGGAAGATATCCGATATGTTCTCCGTAGCGTGCAACCGATGCCGCAAAGACACTACTTTCCAAGTGAAGCTCTTCAATTGACGAGTGTGGTGCCGATTATGAAGAAAATGATCAAAGATTCGTGTAAGTATATGATCACGCATTCGATGCAATATGAAGGCGAAAGCCTCGTTTATGTGGAGATTCAATATAAGGGGAATGAAGCTGAGCGTATACAAATGGTTCCACATTTGGCTCTGGAAATATTCAGCGAACAGAGATATATCACCATGAGACATGGCAGTCGTGGAGGAGGTGGGGAGACGCAAATTAGTTTCCGAGTGGTTCCTGCTCTTCCTTCTTCTCTGGAAAACGTTCGATTCTCCTTGATTCCCTCAATACCAGAGATGGAATACAAAGTAGAGGAAATCATTTTGGATAAACAGGTTGATTTCGATTAACGGGGAACAGGATATATCATGAAAAATGACGTATGGATAATGCGCATGTACTAAGGGCGCAAAATCTATACGTAATTATGTTTATCTGGGTAAATAACACCTTGTTCTTTCTCAAATTCTTCAATATGTTGTTCAATAAGATACTCAATTTGCATTGCGATAGATCGTTTGTTTTTGTCCGCAATCACTTTAATTTTCTCGAAATTCTTTTCTCGCAGCCTAAGTGTAAAGACTCTTTTATCTGTAGCCATGAAATAAAATCTCCTCAAAAAGTAATGTTCATATTGTATCATTTAATTCAAGTAACACATAACTTGGTGACGGCCTGTCCCTCGAAGAGAATGATAATACAGAAAGTGGGCACGTTATATAAAGGAACATCATCTTGAAGATGAACACATAAGGGAGGACTCTATGATGATACAGAACAATCAACCTCAGGATGAGGCGGAAATTCGCAACAAGTTGGATGAAGACGGGGATTCCTTGATGGAGAAAAAGAAGATTCTAAGCGGAGTAGACATTGAGCCGCAGGCGGACGAATGGGCAGCGAAGCCATCACCTGTTGCTTTTAATGAAGGAAATGCTTCTTCGAAAAAATAAACAACCTGAGCATCACATTAGGTCTGATGGAATGAAGATAAATTTAGCGAAGCAGGTACCCTTATGGTATCTGCTTTTTGGTTGTATAATAATGTAAAATTCAGTAGATGAAAGAGTGATGGGGATGAGTACGGGTACGATTAACATCCGAAAGGCAGAAATGAGGGACTACTCTGGCGTGTCATTGTTGATGGATGAGCTGCACCAGATGCATGTCGAGGCGCGGCCGGATCTATACAGAGCGTTGGAGACTAGAATGAAGAAAAAGGAGTTCATCGAACTGCTGGAAACGGACAAGCGTTACCTATATGTTGCCGAGTCTTCCGAAACGGGCTTGATTTTGGGTTACGGGAGCGCGCAGTTAAGTGTAATTCAGGATAACCCATTGATGGTGGATCGCAAGATGTTGTACATCCATGAACTTGTAGTGGATAACAAACATCGGGGCCAAGGAACAGGTAAACAGTTACTACAAGCATTCATCGAGCTAGGGAGAGAGCTTCAGGCAGAAAGCATGGAATTGTCCGTGTCAACGTTTAACTCTGGCGCACAGGCTTTCTACGAACAGATGGGTCTGGTCGTTCGCAGCAGCAGGATGGAGTATACCTTGTAAGATGCATCGCCCTATTTAATTAGGAAGGATTCATCCATTTTCAATAAAATATCAGAACACTCTTGAATACCCCCATGGGGTATGTTACTCTTAGAAAAGAACGAAAGAAAAGGGGTGTTCATGATGGATCATCAGAGCCATCCCGAGGAACCTTTGCAATCCTCCAAGTCAGATTCAACGGAAGCTTTGGCAACAGTCCAAGAAGCAGTATCCTGTCATGCCGAGGGCAGTGATGGGAAGCATGTGCGCAAGAGTCACCATTCGCAGGAGATGAAGAGTAATCTGGTTTCTCGTTTGAACCGTGTGGAAGGTCAGATTCGCGGGATCAAGGGATTGATCGAGAAGGATACGTACTGTGATGATGTGCTGACGCAGATTGCGGCGGCTCAGTCTGCTCTTAATTCAGTAGGTAAACTTTTGCTTGAAGGCCATATGAAGAGCTGTATCGTTGAGCGTATTCAGGCTGGTGAACATGAGGTTGTGGACGAACTGCTGGTTACGATGCGGAAGTTAATGAAGTAATCTGGATTTATTTACCAAATAAAGTTATCATTTTAATATACCCCAAGGAGGAATTTACAATGTCTAATGTTACGTTGAACGTTACGGGAATGTCTTGCAATCACTGCGTGAAATCAGTTGAAGAAGCTGTGAAGAATACCGGTGCGAGTGGTAAGGTTGATCTGGCAGCGGGAACAGTAGCGGTGGAATATGATGAGCAGACGGTGAACGTGGATCAGATCAAAGCTGCCATTGAAGATCAGGGGTACGATGTAGTCTAAAGGGATCACAGGCTTAAACCGAACATGCTCATGGGCGAAAAAGAGGTCAGAGTACCTTTTCCCAAGAGTCAGGTTTAAGCCTAATTTTCTGTTTGATATATACCCCTTGGGGGTATAATTGGTGCAACATACAAAAATTGAATCGACATGAAAGGAGCTGACATGATGGATAACTCAACGAATAAACCAATGGATAGATCATCCGAACCAACCCCAATGCCACCTATGGCAGACGCACCAGGACTAAAGACAACACTGCACATCACGGGGATGACCTGTGCTGCATGTTCGACACGAGTGGAGAAGGGATTGTCCCGCATGGAAGGCGTGCAGCAGGCCAATGTGAATCTTGCCATTGAACAGGCGACCGTATCTTATGATCCGAAGACAACCAACGTGAATGCGTTGCGAGATAAGGTGGAAGCATTGGGCTACGGTACGGTGTCAGAATCGGTTGATCTGAACATCACAGGTATGACGTGTGCTGCTTGTTCTGCCCGGATTGAAAAAGGTCTTTCCCGACTACCGGGGGTATCTCAGGCGAATGTGAATCTGGCGCTGGAAACAGGGCATATCGAATATGCCGCTGGTGCATTGAAACCTTCGGATATTACCGCCAAGATCAAGCAGATGGGATACGGTGCTGAACTGCAATTGACACAAGAAGAGACCACATCGGTTCGTGAACGTGAGCTGCAACGCAAAAAGTGGAAATGGATGATATCTGCTTTATTATCGATTCCGTTGCTGTGGGCAATGGTGGGGCATTTCTCGTTCACATCCGGAATCTATGTCCCCGAACTATTCATGAACCCTTGGTTCCAGCTGCTGCTGGCAACGCCGGTACAGTTCGTGATTGGGTGGCAATTCTATGTGGGGGCGTACAAAGCCTTACGTAACCGCAGTGCCAATATGGACGTTCTCGTCGCATTGGGTACCAGTGCAGCGTTTTTCTATAGTCTGTATCTGACGTTATCCAGTGGGTACTTACCTTCTAAACCCATGGACCATGGGGCAATGGGAACGAGCACAGCCGCCATGCCCTCGGTAGAACTCTATTATGAGACAAGTGCAATTCTGATTACGTTAATTCTACTGGGAAAATGGTTCGAAGCTGTGGCGAAAGGTCGCTCTTCACAGGCGATCAAAAGCCTGATTGAACTGGCTCCACGTGAAGCCCGTGTCATCCGTGATGGACAGGAAGTGATGGTTCCTGCCGCATATGTCGCGGTGGGTGACTTGGTTCTGGTGAAGCCGGGTGATAGCATCCCGGTGGATGGTATTGTTGAAGAAGGGCAATCCTCAGTAGATGAATCCATGCTTAGTGGAGAGAGCCTTCCCGTGGATAAAAAGCCAGGAGATCCCGTTACAGGTGCTACGCTGAACAAAAACGGGGTATTACGACTGCGTGCGACCCGAGTGGGATCGGATACGGCTTTGTCCCAGATTATTAAAGTAGTCGAGCAAGCTCAGGGCTCCAAAGCACCGATCCAGCGGATCGCAGATGTCATATCTGGCATTTTTGTTCCGATTGTTGTCGGCATAGCTGCGCTGACATTCCTGATCTGGTATCTGTTTGCAAGTCCGGGTGACTTCGCCGGTTCCCTTGAGAAAGCTATTGCCGTGCTCGTCATTGCTTGTCCATGTGCACTAGGGCTGGCAACGCCGACTTCCGTCATGGCTGGATCAGGACGTGCGGCTGAATATGGCATTCTGTTCAAGGGCGGCGAACATCTGGAGTCGGCACAACAGATTCAGACCGTGGTGCTCGACAAAACAGGTACAGTAACCCAAGGTAAACCGGTCCTTACCGATGTTATCACGGCTCCGAATTGGACGGAATCCGATCTGCTTGAGCGTGTAGGAGCGGCCGAACAGAGTTCCGAGCATCCGCTGGCAGAGGCGATTGTTGCAGGTATTCGTGCCAAGGGTCTGGAGTTAACCCCAACAGAGAAGTTCGAGAACATACCGGGATACGGCGTGCGAGCTTCGGCAAAAGGGCAGGAAATACTGGTTGGCACGCGGCGTTTGCTTGCGGATGAACAGGTGAATGTCTCCCAGGAAACAATTCAGCAGATGAACCGTCTGGAGGAACAAGGGCGTACAGCGATGCTGGTAGCGGTGGATGGTCAGTGGGCAGGGATCGTGGCTGTGGCTGACACCATCAAGGATACCTCTCGAGAAGCCATTGGTCGTCTTCAAGCGATGGGGATCGATGTTATCATGATCACGGGAGACAATGAGCGAACAGCTCGTGCTGTAGCAGAACAGGCAGGGATCGGTAAAGTTCTGGCTGAGGTTCTGCCGGAAGGCAAGGCTGCGGAAGTGAAGAAACTTCAGGAAAGTGGCCTGAAAGTCGCGATGGTAGGTGACGGCATTAATGATGCTCCGGCACTCGCTACAGCGGATATTGGGATGGCGATCGGAACAGGAACGGATGTAGCGATGGAAGCGGCGGATATTACGTTGATGCGTGGTGATCTGAACAGCATTGCAGATGCCATTGAGATGAGCCGGCGCACGATGGGGAACATCAAACAAAACTTGTTCTGGGCACTCGGTTACAATGTTATTGGTATTCCAATTGCGGCAGTTGGCTTCTTGGCTCCATGGTTGGCAGGGGCGGCGATGGCGTTCAGCTCCGTATCGGTTGTACTCAATTCCCTACGTCTGCAACGCATGAAGTTGAAGAGAAATGACTGACCGACTTTTGTTTGGAGATATATTCAACACCTCATTGTCAATAAAGTGGGGATGAATAAATACGCGGTTCGCTGCGGCGGACCGTGTTTTTTGTTGAGAAAAATACAGTTGAGTCGCCAGAAAGTAAGCCTGAATCGTTGGTATTAGATGTTCTTTTCTACGAAGCAAAGATAGCATAATGCCCTTTTGTGAAAATGGATCGATTGTATTCATGAATAAAGCTTACGTTTTCTGAATTTTTCAAAAATGAGTTGACAATATGGACATATTCACATAAAATTTAAACGATCGTTTGATTCAAACAACTGTTTAAATCAAATTTGAATTATTTGAGTAATGGAGGACATCTTTTATGTTGCAGGCTTTACGTACATTGTTTAAAAAACCGCCAGTGATTGTAGGGATCGTAACAGCACTTATGTTCCAAGTGATCTTTAGCGTGATCTGGATGACCGCATATTCTGGAGTAAATGACCGTGCGAAAGAATTGACGGTTGCGATTGTGAACGAGGACGGAGAAATGTCTAAAGGAATCGCGGATTCGCTCGCAGGAACACTGCCTTTCCATACCGTATCCAATCTAAGCGCGGCTGAAGCGTTGGATCAGCTGAATCATCACCAAGTACACATGGTGCTGGATATCCCGGCTGGATTTAACGAATTGCTTCAGACGGCTGGCTCCACCGCCGAGATTAAATACACCATTAATGAAGCGAACCCGGTTACGATCAAAAGCATGATGCAAGGTGTATCACAAAGTGTGACAAACACGATTAACAAACAAGCTACAGCACAAGGGGTACAGACGGTGTTAACCGCTTCAGGTGCACCTGCCGATCAGGCTGCTGAAGCCGCTACAAACCTGACTACCCGAGTGGAAGGAACGACAACGTCCATTAACCCGGTTAACGGGATGAATAATCAGATGGTGCCGATGATGATGGTACTGGCTTCCTATGTAGGTGCCATGATCATGGGGATGAACCTCCAGACAGCCATGGGTATGCTGTCATCTACCTATTCCCGCTTGACTTTGTTTGGCGCAAGAGTAGTCATTAATGTGGGTTCTGCATTGGTCGTTTCCTTGCTGGGATCATCGCTGATCGTGGCACTGGGAGGACAGATTGCACAAGGATTCGTTGCATTCTGGTTGTTCCAGGCGCTCTTCCTGTGCACGTTCATGTTCTTCTCCCAGTTCTTCCTGATCTGCTTCGGACCAGCAGGAAGTCTGTTCAACATCATCTCACTGTCCTTGCAACTGGTATCCTCCGGTGCAATGGTACCGCGTGAATTGCTGAATAGCTTCTATAGCGGCATTGGGCAGTACCTGCCAGCAACATATGCCGTTCAGGGTATTATGAGCGTTCAATTGGGAGGGCCAGGAGTTCAGTCTGCTGCAGGCTCTATCGTCATTGTACTGTTGATTGCTGTTGCGTTGTCACTGGTCGTGACGTTGTTGAAAAAACAACGCATGCCAGCTATGGCTCCAAGCCCTGCTCAAGCGAACAACTAATACAGCAGATGTATAAGATGCATATCATTGCTTTATAGGATAGGACAAGCACCCCGATGATTTTCATCGGGGTGCTTGGTGTAATATAATAGACAGATAGAGTACCTGACTACGGCTCTTGAGCTGGAGCGAATGAAATGAACGGACAAGAGGGAGCGGGACGGAATGACGGAACCGGAGTTGGATATCAAAACGAGGATATTGCTTGCAGCCAAGAAGCTTTTTGCACAGCAGGGGTATGACGGGACGAGTGTTCGTCAAATCTGTGATGAGGCGGGTGCGAATGTTTCACTGGTCTCATACCATTTTGGCGGAAAAGAAAAGGTGTTCGAAGCATTATTTGAGCATTTTTTCCCTGGGCATATAATGAACTCGCTGGCGGAAGAGCCCATGTCCTCGCCTGTGGAAGGTATCCGCCGAATTATCGGTGAAGTTGTGAAGTTCACGATGACGGACCGGGAGATGAGCGATATTGTACAGCTTGAAATTACACTGCGTACACATCGAACAGCTACTGTATTTCGTTTTCTGGACCCTGTTTGGAGCAGAGTGAGGGAACTGCTGCAAGAAGGAAAAGACCAGGGATTGTTCCAGATCGAGTCCGTATCTTATGCGATGCTTCAGGTAATGGGTGTGGCTTTGGCGCACAAACGTGCCAAGAATTCACGATTTGGCTTTGATTATCAGGATATGAATACAGACGAGCTTGCTGAGCAGACAATCGAGTTCGTACTACGAGGATTGGGAGTGAACAGCCATGAATGAAACCATTGAGTTGATGATGAAACACCGCTCTGTACGCAAATTCAAGCCAGACCCGGTAAGTGAAGAGCAACTTGCAGCCATCGTAGCGGCTGGGCAGATGGCTTCTTCTTCAAGTAGTGTGCAAGCATATACCGTAATTGCTGTGACTGACTTAGAGCAAAAAGCCAAGCTGGCTGAATTGGCAGGCAACCAGGCCTATGTCAATGAATGTCCGGTGTTTCTTGTATGGTGTGCTGATCTGTATCGGCTGAGTGATGCTGCGAAACGTCATCTTCCTGAGAAGCAATCGTATGCCGATTCAACCGAGAATTTCATGGTAGCCACGATTGATGCTGCTCTGGCTTCCCAGAATGCCGCTCTTGCGGCAGAGTCGCTTGGTTTCGGAATTGTATATATAGGCGGGCTTCGTACCCGGATTGAGGAAGTTGCTGAGCTGTTGGGATTGCCGGAAGGGGTATATCCGGTGTATGGCATGTGTATTGGTGTTGCAGATCAGGAAACGGGAATTCGGCCGCGTCTGCCACTGGATGCAGTTCTTCATCATAATCGTTATAATGCCGAGCAGAGCATCAAAGGCGTTGAGCAGTATGATGAGACAACGACGGCGTACATGAAAGCACGGACTAACGGTGAACGAACAACTCCATGGTCCGAACTGATGGCGAAGCGCCTGACTGAGCCGACACGGTTGCAAGTGAGACCGTTCCTGGAAGGCAAAGGCTTCTTGAAGCGATAAATTATATATGTAGTTTAGAAGTCAGTCGGGGCGAAGCCGACTGGCTTCTTTGTGCTGTGCTGGCAGGGCAAGCGAGAGTACTTGCTGTTACCTTATTTACTCAAGTTAAGCCGTAGAAACGCTTTGTGTTCTGATAAAAAAGACGGGCGGCCCGCTCGGTTCCCATGCCAGTGATTTCACTCCATGCCTGGATGACCTGTCTGGTCATGGCAGGGTGTGTCATTCGTCCCTGAAATGGTCCTTCGAAGGGCCAAGGTCCGTCGGTCTCGGCCATCACTTGTTCCGATGGATATTGCCGGGCGAGTTCACGAATCTCTTCTTCATATAGAATATCCGGCGTGAAGGAAATGAAATAACCGTTGTCCGCCATGCGCCTTACGGTTTGGCGAGAACCTTTGAACCAATGGAAATGAGCACGTCGGAACTGATATTGCTCCAGCAAATCACAGACGATATCCGCATCATCGTATACCGCATGAAGGACAAGTGGTTTGTTATGCTTTTTGGCAAGTTGGATGAAACGTTCAAGCAGCTCAATGTACCCGCTCTGATCGAAGCGTTGCCCTGCCTGCTCCGCTTCCTGACGATTGTAATAGGGAAGGCCAACTTCTCCTATGGCTGTGGCTTGTCCCATATGCTTCTCGATCCATTGGAAGAAGAGGTCCATTTCTGCAACGGACGGCAGTTCCTGTTCCGGATGGAAACCGAAGGCTGGATAGATGTTACGTGGATGTTGTTTTGCAAGCTCCAGATTGGTCTTGGCAGAAGCGAGATTCATGGACACGGCAATGACTGCCTCGACTTGCTGAGACGGGAAAGATAACAGCATCTCGCGTTGTTCGTCAGGCGTATACTGATCGAAGTGAATATGAGCATCAATTAATGGTGCAAAAGCTTGAGCATGCACGAGGGAATTCCTCCTTGTGTTCATTTATATTCTAACTATGTTACGCAGGATTTCTCATGGTGGATCACCCATTAAAGGAAAATAATAACTTAAAAACCCGCACTATCAAGATAGGCGGGCTTTCTGCTGTTCTTCTCGCATCCACTGAGCAATCTGCCGTTTACGCTCCAGAAAAGCGGATTCCTCCGTAATTTCTTCTCGTCTTGGGCGATCAAAAGGAACATGTACCTCGTGCAATACCGTTGCAGGTCGGTTGGATAATACATAGACCCGATCCGCTAGCAGCAATGCTTCTTCGATATTGTGGGTGATGAACAGCACCGAGCGGCGGTTCTGTTCCCAGATATCGAGCAGCCAGCGCTGCATGTCGCTACGTGTCAGTGCATCCAGCGCGCTGAAAGGTTCGTCCAGCAGCATGAGTTCCTGCGGACTGAGCAGGGCACGCAGGAATGCAGCACGCTGCTGCATTCCGCCCGACAGCATATGAGGATAGGCCTGCTCGAATCCGGCAAGACCCACGCTGCTTAACCACTTACGAGCTTCTGCAAGTGCTTCAGCCCGAGGGGGTGCACTTGAGGCTACTTCACCAGCAAGCAGTACATTATCTTCAATGGTGCGCCACGGGAAAAGAGCAGGCTGTTGGGGCATATAACTGATCTTGCCACGTTGGCCCGTCACATCATGACCGTTCATGAGTACTTGCCCTTCCTCTGGCTTCAGCAGACCGCCGATGATATGGAACAGGGTGCTTTTGCCACAGCCAGAAGGCCCAACGATAGCAACAAACTCGCCTTGCTCCACAGTCAGGGATAGGCCGTTCAGAACCGGTAACTTGCTCCGCCGTTCACGGAATGATGCATGAACATCAACGACGTCCAGTGCAGGTGGAATCGAAGCAGGAGAAGCAGGTCGATTAGGGGGAGCCGGGTGAAGCTTTTCACCGTGCGTTGGCTCCATTACACTTGCTCCTCGTCCAGGCTGGACTTGTTCATCCTGTTGCAGATTCATATGGTCATCACTTCCTAATATACAGATTACTTCTTTACTACCGCTTTTGTGGCCGCCAGCGCACGAGCAGCTTCTCCAGCAGGGCAATGAACAGGAAGAGCAGCAAGCTGAGCGCGACAATAATCATGATCGCCACGAATAGGCGGTCCGTACGATAAGCCGACTTTTGCAACATCATATAATAACCAATACCCTTGTCTGCACCAATCCATTCGGCGATGATGGCGCCCATCACGCTATAGGTAGCGGCGATTTTGACACCGGAGAACACGGATGGCAGCGCATGGGGAAGCTCCAGCTTCCAGAAGATATGATGACGTTTCGCACCAGCCATGCGCATATAGTTCATCATCGCTGCATCTGTACGGGTCAAGCCGTCCATGGCTGCCACTGCAACGGGGAAGAAACAGACCAGGATGATCGTAATCAGCTTGGGCAACAGACCGAATCCAAACCAGATTAACAGGAGCGGCGCGAGCGCGATGGTTGGGATATTTTGACTAAGAATAAGTAAAGGATACAGGGCTGACTTGAGAAAAGGAACTAAATGCAGCACCATCGCAATCAGTAATCCAACCGCTGTTCCAGCGGCGAATCCAATCAGCGTTAACTGAATGGTTGCGGAAGCGTGCATGCCAAGTCGTTCGGCCTGGGTTGCCGCTTCGCGGGCGATGTCGGACGGTGCAGGCAGCATCCATTTCTCAATATGGAAGAGGGAGACGGCTCCCTGCCATATCGCTATAAAGAGAATAACCGCCACAATGGGCGGCCATACACTTTTGAAATAGGCAGGCATTAGCGATACTTCTCCGTCAGTGTGTCCATGCTGAAGCCGGTAGGGCTATGGGCGATTTTGATCTGGGAGATGATGCTTGGGCTGCCAGCCTCCACAAGTACCTCGTGCATTTTACGGACAACTTCCAGCAGTTCCTCTAGTTCCCCTTCCATCGTGGTGTCGAGCGCGTTCACCTGATATTTCAGGCCGGATTGCTGAATAACTTCAATGGCGCGATCAACGTAAGGATAAGAGTTCTCGCCATTTGGCGTTTTGGGAATAACCTGAATACTAAGTAGTGTGCTTGCCATGAGAGATCACGGCTCCTTTCGTGATATATAAAATGAACTAATGACTGTTACACTAGCCACTTCGATGACAGAATAACCTTCCAATCGCTGTTATCCCCAGATTTTTTTGATTCCCTTTCTCTAAAGGGAAAATCCGGTGATAAAGGCGACCGCTTCGCTTTTTCACGTTATTTCTGTCCTCTCCATCCTCGTGTAAATATTAAGTTCGTTTTATACGAGAAATTTTATTGGGGTAAAAACGCGTTTGTATATGCCTTGCTCACATCGATCTGTTCATCGAGCAGTTTTTTGCTAAACATCCAGTCGGTGTAGTTCTGCCACACTTCCTGTTTTTGCTCACCCCAGCGCGGGGCGTCATCTGTGTACTTGGGACTAAGCCATTTCTGGCTTGCCAGCACCAATTCCTTATCCAGATCCGGTACGGCCTTGATCAGAATGTTCGCAGCGTCTTCCGGATGATCAATCGCATATTGATACCCTTCGGAGGTGGCTTTCAGGAATGCTTTCACCAGCTCAGGGTCTTTCTGAATCGTCTGCTCGTTCGTTACGAGGACAGGCGTGTAATAATCCAGTGCATCTGAATAATCCTTCACATATAACATGTCGATCGGTTCCCCGCGTAGTTCGGCTTCAATACCTGTCCAGGCGTAGAAAATCCACGCGAAATCAATATCCCGTTTTACTGCGGTGAAAAAGTCGGCATCACCCATGTTAATGTTTTTCACTTTCGATACATCGGCTCCGTCGCCTTCCATAATAGATTGCATCACGGCTTCTTCGACTGGGGAACCCCAACCGCCATAGGTTTTACCTTCAAAATCTTTCGGTGACTTGATATTCCGATCCGCCGGAGCAGCGAAACCAGATGTATTATGCTGAATAACTGCTGCGATGGAGACCAATGGAACACCCTGTGTGCGGGCTTGAGTTACACTCTCCTGATAACTTACGCCAAAAGGCACTTCATTGGAGGCAACCATTGTATCTGCGCCACCGGCACCTGGTTGTACAATCTCCACGTTCAAGCCTTCGGCCTTATAAAAACCTTGATCTACAGCCGCATACAGGCCTGTGTGATTCGTATTCGGTGTCCAGTCGAGCACCACTTTAATATCTTTCAGGGCGGCAGTGTCACCTTCGTTGCTGCTTTCCGTATTTGTGTTGCCGTTCTGCCCAGTTGGGGCAGCTTCTTTGCCACCACATGCGGCTACAGTCACCATAAGCACGCATAAGAGCAACAATCCCATCGTTTTACGCCATTTCATCTGTGGTTCTCTCCTTCGGTATGTCCGGCCGATTGGCACGGGGTACTCCTTGGCTTCATATCCAATCATCTTGCATAAATCGACAGATTTATACCAGTTGAGATCCGGATGACGTTATTTTTGAACAAGTAAAACGTCCATCGATGTCAATTCAAGGAAGCCAGACCGCGTTTAGCGGCAGTTTTTCTTGCAATATCAGAAAGGTGATGCTTCCAAACTTATACTTTCTGATAGTAACAAAAAAAGCGTCCCGTATTCCGGGACGCGTGCAGGCGTTAGAGAGGTGGCGTTCAGCCATAGGGCTGTGCCATTTCGATATACTCCGATTCCTACGCTGGCATGATCCAGATCAGGTCTAAGGGTTAGTATCTTGGTGGGATACACTCTCAGCCGGCCAATTCCGACTCCCCTGGGAAACTATGAAGTTACGGGCATTACTAGGTGTAATTATAGGCGAGAGGGTGGGACCTGTCCAGTCAGGAACTGGATGGGGACACGTATGAAGTTATCAAACAGACTGTTATACATATGTATAACAGCCTGCTTGGATGTGTTATTTTCAATAATTATCGCGGTGAATCATACAAGGCAATCTGACTGAGTGCAAAAGCATCGGATTTCGGGTCATAGCCTACCTGTTTCTGAGTGCTTTCCAGATTCAATCGTTTAAACCGATTATTCGAGATCCCATGCAGTATGGTGAAGGGCTCCAGATCGGTAGTTGTAATTGCTTTGAACATCAAATCACACAAGTCAGCCGGACTAATATACGCGCTCATATCCCTTGCCTCCAGCACTGGTCCGTCCGGTTGAAAATCATCATATGCACCTATACGTATTGCTACACTTTGTAAACCTTCTGTATACGCAAAATAGGAAGCGAGCGATTCTCCAAAACATTTGCTAACCCCGTACAAATTCCGTGGACGTGTCGGCATGTCTGGATAGACTTGAGCATCAATGGGATACCCCTCAATCGTCTGTGCACTGCTTGCCAGAATGACTCTTCGTACACCTTGGTCTTTAGCTGCACGGAATACATTAAATGTACCTTTGATATTGATATCCAACAACGATTCATAAAATCCGGCATTCGGGGAAGGATCTCCCGCCAGATGTACAACCACATCCATGCCTTCGCAAGCATGCTGACAGGCTTCGGGGTCTGTCACATCCAGTGTCATGATCTCATGGCTTGTCCCTTGATACGTATGCAGTCTGTCGATATTCAAATCCGTAAGTCGCAGGTGAAATGCTTCTGACAAGTGTTGGGACAAGTTACGTCCAATTTTTCCGGCTGCGCCGGTAATTAAAATGTTCATGAAATCAGCTCCAATTCTTAGCGCTGGAAGAACTCAATCCATTCCTTTTCAGGTCCATATATGAAGAAATAGCGGTAACCGTTAGGCAGTGTGATAATCTCTCCGTCGATAAATTCGGCTTCGGTGGCTTGGATGCGTTTGTACTCAGAATCAAGATCATGCACGTGGATCGCAAAATGGTGCACCGTACCTTCGGAAGGCAGCTTGTCGCTGTACCCTTGAATTAACTCAATCTCAGTCTCATTACTTCCATTGAAGCCAAGGAATGCGAGCTGAATGATACCGTTGGTATGGGTTACCCGGTCTTTCAATTCAAGACCAACAATCTCCGTATAGAAACGCAGCGTGGTCTCCAGATCACGCACAGCAATGCCGACGTGGTCAATGCGTTTTGAAAACTCATAATCCAATCCTCCTTATGTATTGAATGTTTCTACCATTTTAAGGGATATCATAGAGCTGTGCTACATGGTTGTCAAATCCAATTTTAAATTGGGAAAATCATAATTGTTCACATAATGTTCACTTATGTGGAGGGTTTCCTCATCTCTATAATTACGAAGGTAAACAGAGAGGATGAGAGAATTGCCAACCAGCAAGAAGGAACAAATTATTTTCGGATTAATGATGTGTACAGGAATGGTCTTGGTCATGATGTTCTTCAATCTATGGCACAGTGGGTTACTCGGCAAGATGTCCCCGCTTGAAATCCTGCTTCAATTCGTATTATGTTTTGTCATCGCGTTTCTGGTGGAGTCATTCATTGTCGGACCTATAGCGAGAAAGATTGCTTTTTCCTTGCCCTTTGACAAGTCCAACAAGATTTTGGGTGTGCTCGTTATGTCATTTTTCATGGTGATTGGCATGGTTCTGATCATGTCCTTGTATGGAATGATCTCGGCATATCTCGCGGATCAATTAGGTGGGGGTTCCATATTCCGTACCTATCTTCAGACGATCGCTCGTAACTTCAGCTTGGCGCTTCCATATCAATTGATCATTCTGGGTCCACTCGTGCGATATGTATTCGGTAAATTCATCAAGGATAACGGGCCCGTAATGCCTGTTGTTAACAAAAGTGTGTGATTCGGCTGGCCCTAAGTATTTCCTGGGCAATCTTGTGCAAATGAATAGATATTATTCTCACCTTTAATGTAAGGTGATCAGAGGCAAAGATAGGATACTTTCCACCACGATTACAACGCTAACGAATCAAGAACACCTTATTAGGCCAGTTTTTAGAGAATGAAAAATCTAACGAATCTCAGCGGCGTTATTATGCAAAAAACCTCCAACAAGGCATTTAATTGAAGCTAATTACCTACAATAACGTCTCTAGTGGAGCTAGAATAAAAAGTGGACACCCGTTAACGGACGGAAGGATAATAAGACTAACGGAGGTGTCCACATGGGAGAACAGCGGCAACGATAT
>NZ_JAGIKV010000020.1 GCF_017874615.1 Paenibacillus xylanexedens | reverse complement strand
TTTTTCGCCATAAAAATATCCCCTCCAAGTTTCACTTGAACCCCCATGATAACATGAAGGTTTTTTTAAGTGTCTACTTAAAGGGGATAATACCATACGGCAGCTTTTTTGTATTCACCCAAAAGTTCAAATATTTGGTATAATCATCGAGTAATGACCTACATAACAGCTTGAATAGCCGATGGAGTCTAGAATGATGTATGATAATTTGGTATAAGCAAAATGAAGAGGGGGACAGAGGAATGAGTACATCATCAAAATCGGAGCGCCCAGCGAGAAATGTGGATACCCGGTTATTTATTGCTTGGGCCGTTTCCGTTATTGCAACAGGGGGCAGTCTCTATTTCAGTGAGATCAAGGGCTTTCTTCCATGTGATCTGTGCTGGTACCAGCGCATATTCATGTATCCACTAACGATTTTGCTGGGCATTGCTTACTTTAAGGATGACGTGGGCATCACGAAATACGTGCTCCCACTGAGTTTCGTCGGTGGCGGCATTTCGTTATATCATGTAACGATCCAGCGTATTTTTTCGGCTACAGGTAATGCCGTCGCGTGTGGTAAGGTCCCATGTTATACCGACTATTTGAACTGGTTTGGTTTCATCACGATTCCATTACTGGCACTGATCGCCTTTATTATCATCATCGTGATGCTGTGGGGCATCGGCAAAACACCAAAATCTTCTTAATAAGAAAGGATAGATGGTGATGAGCGGACAAGCTCGTTGGTTCATGCCCTTCATTATTCTGCTCCTCCTGACGGTGGGATGCTCTTATGAGGAACAGTCACAATCAGGCGAGATGCCAGAGATGATTAAAGTGAAACTTGACGTTCCAGAGAAGGCTTCTCTTCATAAACCAACACGGTTGCAGGTGAAGCTTACACAGGGAGATGCACCGTTAAGTCATGCTGACCATGTGCAATTCCAGATCTGGAATGAGCTTGATGATCCGCCTTCTGTATCTCCGGAACAAGGTATGATGACAGCCGACGAACTGGAGAATCAGGGGGCTATTACTGCTACTGAGGCAGAGGAAGGGCTGTATGAAATCCAGCATACCTTTGAAGAACCAGGTACGTATGTGGTACAGGTCCATGTTACGCACGGAGCGATGCATAGCATGCCGAGAGCGAGAATTGTAGCGGAATGAAGCAGCAGGCGGGTACCAAGGGTTTGGTCCAGGTTTAGCAGTAGGTTTATAATGTTAAAGGTATGAAGAATGTTGTAGGAAAAGAGGGTGTTATGGCAACTATTCATGATGTTGCACTCAGGGCAGGAGTTTCTGTAACTACCGTCTCGCGTGTATTAAACAACCGGGGATATATCAGTCAGAAGACTCGGGACAAAGTGTATCAAACTATGAACGAACTGAACTATCGACCCAACGAAATTGCCCGTTCTCTTCTGCGTAAGCAATCCAATGTGATAGGCTTAATTATTCCTGATGTATCCCATCCGTTTTTTGGAGAACTGGCTAGCTATGTTGAGTATCATGCTTACCAGAATGGATTTAAAATTATGTTATGCAATTCCCACATGGACCCTTCCAAAGAGCGTGAATATGTGGAAATGCTTAAGGGTAATCGCGTGGATGGCATTATTATGGGAAGTCATACACTGGAAGTTGATGAGTATATGAATCTGCATTCCCCAATCGTGACCTTTGATCGTAAGATCGGTGAAGACATCCCGTTTATCTCATCTGATAACTATCAGGGAGGGGTTATGGCTGCTGAATTGCTGCTGGCGAAGAACAGACGACAGCTGGCACATATCTGCGGTAATTTGGAATTGCAAATGCTGTCCAATCGCCGGACGATAGGTTTCGTTGATACATTGCAGGCTCATGGAGTCAAACCGGTCATGATTCATGAAACTGATCTGAATGTGTTTGATCAGCATCAGTATACGGAATTGGTGGATGAGCTGCTTGCACAACACCCCGAGGTGGACGGGCTCTTTGTAACGAGTGATCTGATGGCGGTGCATGCGCTGAAGCAGATCGTGTTAGGTGGGCGCAAGGTACCCGATGATATTGCTATCATAGGTTATGATGACAGTCGTGCGGCAGCGTATACTGTGCCTGGCATTACAACGATCAGGCAGCCGGTGGAGGCCATGGCTAAGCTGGCGATTGATCTGATTCGGCGCCAGCTCGCGGAAGAGAAGATCGGAATGGAGCATATTTTGCCAGTTACCATCGTGGAGAGAGAGACGACCTGATACAGGTCGTTTTTTCCTATTCGTCCTTTTGCCACGAAGAAATGAAGTCGAATAAATTTTTTTTGAATGGTATGTCAAACGATTGACATGTCAAACCTTTGACATTATAATTTGATTTGTAAGCGTTTCCTTTTAAACTATTGATCGGGGGCCATAACAAGATGAAAAGAGAACAGAGATGGATGAAATTATCGGTATTGTCATTGATTATGATGCTTATATTGTCGGCATGTGGAAGTAAAGCAGCGACGGAGTCCAACTCCGCCTCAGAGGGTAGCAGCAGTGAGAGTGTCAAAATCACCTTGCTTAATTCCAAGTCGGAAATTAACAGTCAGCTGGAACAAGCAGCTAAAGACTTCCATGCCGAAAATCCAAATATAACACTCGAAATTGTACCTGTAGGCAGTGGACAGTCTCCGTTTGAAAAAGCGTCTGCCTTGTATGCCTCCGGCAGCCCTACAACGATGATGATGCTGGATACAGGAGATGTCGAGAAATTCAAGGATCGTGTTCTGGATCTCACATCCGAGTCTTGGATGAAGGATGCTGTGGATAACAGCACAGCGGCTACAACGTTTGATGGCAAAAATTATGCCTTCCCTTTCTCTATTGAAGGATATGGATTCATCTATAACCAGAATGTTTTGGATCAGGCGGTAGGTGGGACATTTGATCCAAAGTCTGTACAGACCACTGCACAGCTTGATGAGCTGTTCCAAAAGATCGCTGCTACTGGAAAATCACCTTTGATTGTATCTCCGATGGATTGGTCGCTTGGTGCGCACTATCTGGGGCTTGCATATGGTGGGCAGTCGCCAGACCGTGCGAAGGTGGATCAATTCATTACTGATCTGAAGGCAGGTCAAGTGGACCTTGCTTCCAATGCCGTGTTTAATGGCTTGTTAGATACATTTGATCTGATGAAAACCTACAATATTGACAAGGCTTCTCCACTGTCCGGAACCTATGAGCGTGGACCGGAGGTGCTTGGCAAGGGTGAGGTTGGCATCTGGTTCCAGGGCAACTGGGCATGGCCACAAATTTCAAGCTTTGATACAGCAGATGGAAAATATGGCTTCCTCCCGGTACCTGTGAGCAATAATCCAGATGATTTCGGTAATACGCAAATCTCTGCTGCCGTATCCAAACGAATATTGCTGGATAAGGAAAAGAGCACACCAGCCCAGCAGGAAGCAGCGAAGAAATTTTTGGATTGGATCGTGTATAACGAAAAAGGTCAGGATTTCCTGGTGAATCAAGCCAGTATTATTCCGGCATTCAGCAACATTACATTGGAGCCAACCGGTCCACTTGGCAAATCCATTAGTGAATACATCAAGGCAGGCAAAATCGAGGAATCCATGAGTACACTTCCTGCGGATCACTGGTCCAAACTGGGTGCATCCATGCAGAAATATTTGGCTGACGTCATTGACCGTGCCGGACTTGCCAGCGAAATTCAGGCATACTGGAGCAACGTGAAATAAGGGAATTAATCTTAGCCCTTTGCAGCACGAGCACATAGAGAGAGACTTGCGGTACGCCGGAGATGATGAACGTACAGCTTCCACATGAGGTCTGTTCGACTTGTTTCCGGCATAACCGTTAGGCTAATCATTTGGATAGAGTGGAGGTTGACAATGCTGACCGAAAAAGGATTATGGACACGTCTGCGCACCCGCCTGATCTTTACTGGCCCGACATTATTTGCGTTTGCTACGGTGATGATTATTCCATTTTTGTATGGTATTTATTTGACGTTTACGAACTGGGATGGCATTGCCATCGATCAAAACTTTGTTGGCTGGGATAATTACATCGGTGTGTTCAAGGACACCGTGTTCTGGAAATCATTCGGGATGACGCTGGAGTACGTATTTATTACCGTTGTGCTGACCAATGCGGTTGCCTTCCTGCTCGCTTACGTTGTAACTCGGGGAATGAAGGCACAGGGCTGGTTCCGGGCTGGATTTTTCCTGCCGAATCTGGTGGGCGGAATCGTGCTTGGTTTCATCTGGCAGTTTATTTTTAATCAGGTACTCGTCTTTGCAGGACAAAAAATGAATCTTACTCTCTTTTCAACCTCATGGTTGGCTGACCCGGATAAAGCGTTTTGGGCTCTCGTTGTGGTGACCGTTTGGCAGTATGCCGGTTATATGATGGTTATCTACATTGCAGGACTGATGAATGTGCCGAAGGATGTTATGGAGGCAGCCAGCATTGATGGGGCAAGTAATCGCAAAATGCTGGCGCGCATTGTATTGCCACTGATGGTTCCTTCGTTTATTGTATGCATCTTTTTGTCACTGCAACGGGGGTTCATGGTGTATGATCTGAACGTCTCCTTGACCAGTGGTGGGCCCTTCAAGAGCACAGAGATGGTATCCATGCATGTGTATGAGCAGGCCTTTCTTGCTCGTGACTACGGATTGGGTCAGGCAGAAGCCTTTGTTCTGTTTATCCTTGTAGCCGCCATTACATTGCTCCAGGTCTATTTCAGCAAAAAACTGGAGGTCGAGGCATGATGGCTGGACAATCGCGCATTCTCAACGGGATGAAGTTTATTGCATTAATCATTGTGATGATTTTGTTTGTATTTCCTTTTGTGCTTCTAATCGTCAATTCGTTCAAGGCTAACCAGGCCATTACCTCTGATCCGCTGGGCTTGCCAAGCTCCTTTCAATTTGATAATTACGTCAATGCATTTGACAAAATGGGATATGTATCCGCCTTCAGCAATTCGTTGCTCATTACCATTGCAGGTGTATTACTGATTGCTCTTTTTGCGGCGATGACAGCCCATTACTTTGTTCGTCACAAAAGCAAGGTGAATCAGTATCTCTTTTTCCTGATGGTAGCTGCGATGATTATTCCGTTCCAGGCCATTATGATTCCATTGGTTAAAATATACGGCTCGCTCAGCCTGCTGGATAACAAGTGGTCGCTGATCTACATGTATATTGGCTTTGGCAGTCCGCTCGCCGTATTTATCTACCATGGCTTTATCAAAAGTATTCCCCTGGAGCTTGAAGAAGCGGCTCTAATGGATGGCTGCGGCAGAGTGCAGACCTTTTTCCGTATCGTACTGCCAGTGTTACTGCCAACAACCGTAACGATTAGCGTGCTGAATGTATTGTGGATATGGAATGATTTTTTGTTGCCTTCTCTGGTACTGACTTCATCCGAGCAGCGTACGCTGCCGTTGTCCACGTTTTATTTTTATGGGACATATACAGTGGATTACGGTCCATTGATGGCTGGTCTGGTGTTGACCCTGCTACCTGTCCTGATCGTTTATCTGTTTGCGCAGAAGTACATTATTCAGGGGGTCATGCAAGGGGCAATCAAATAAGTTCAGTCGGGTGATATAGAGAGAGACAGGAGTGAAGGACATATGAACCAGGAACGACACGAGAAGCAGGAAATAGACACAAGACAAGAGACAGACCTTGGACTGACGAGTTCTTCGGCTCAAACAAAGGAGAGGTATACACTCGCCCGGGCCAACGCATATATCAAGGAGCATCGACATCAGGTTGATCCAACCTATCGAATGGCCTATCATTTGATGCCAGAGGTGGGCTGGATGAATGATCCCAACGGCTTCATATACTTCGGTGGGATGTATCATTTGTTCTATCAGCATTATCCCTATGAACCGGTATGGGGGCCGATGCACTGGGGCCATGCGGTGAGCCGTGATTTGGTTACGTGGTCTTACCTGCCTGTTGCACTGGCGCCCGATCAGAGCTACGACAGTGGAGGCTGTTTCTCCGGAAGTGCAATCGTGCAGGATGGCAAGTTGGTGCTGATGTACACGGGACATGTAGTGACTGGACCTGACAAGGATAACGATTACTTGCAGACACAGAATATCGCTGTCTCGGACAATGGGATTGATTTTGTCAAAAGCACGATGAATCCGGTCATTCGGCTGGATCAGATTCCGGAGCATACGAGTACGAAGGACTTCCGTGATCCGAAAGTGTTTGAACGAAACAGTGTGTACTATTGCGTCCTTGGATCGAATGATGCTGCGGGCAAAGGTGTCATTCTGTTATACCGCTCAACGGACTTGCTGGATTGGAGTTATGTCAACATTATGGCCCAGAGTGACGGGACGCTTGGCGACAATTGGGAATGTCCCGATCTGTTCACACTGGATGGCCGAGATATTCTGATCATGTCTCCGCAACGCATGCCTGCTCAGGGAGATAACTATCGCAACTTGCATTCGACCGTTTATATGATGGGAACGCTGGATGAAGACCAGGGTGTACTGAAGTACGAGCAGTACGTTCCGCTGGATTATGGCTTCGACTTTTACGCACCTCAGACGATGGAGGATGCACAGGGACGACGAATCATGGTGGCCTGGATGGATACGTGGGAAACGGAAATCCCGACACAACAGTCCCATGCGTGGGCTGGAGCGATGACGTTGCCGAGACAACTCATTCGCAGGGGAGAACGATTGATATTCCAGCCGCTTCCCGAACTTATACAGTACAGGTCAGAAGGCACCGAGCAGTATGGTATACATTTAAATGGTGATGAACATGATTTTGATCTTGGAATCAGTGGAGACCGCTACGAACTATATGCTGTATTTGAAGCGGAACAGGCACAACACTTCGGGTTGAAGCTGCGCACGGGTGAGGATGAAGAAACCGTGATTTCCTATGATGTAGAGCAGCGTCGTTTATGCTTGAATCGCGAGCAGGCCGGACAAGGACCGGGCGGAGAACGAGCTGCAACAGTGGAACTGCTTGACGGGAAACTGGAACTTCATATTTTTATGGATGTCAGCTCCGTTGAGGTGTTCATTCAGCAGGGAGAGCAGGTCATGACAGGGCGGATATATCCGGGGCCGAACTCAATAGGTATTAAAGCATTCTCGTCTGGAACGTGTACGTTGACTGAACTTCGCAAATGGGATATACGAAATCCTCGGTAAAATTTTTTTCTTAAATACAGCCTTGACCTTGAAGTATACTTCAAGGTTTATTCTTTTTTTATCAAGAAATATTGGAGGCTGAATAATGAGAATTTTAGAATGGATTTCGGTATTGGTAACCGTAGCTGCTACGGTACTCATGCTGGTGTTTCCGAAGCGCCGAGCAATGACAGTGGGGACACTCACAGCTCTGATTCTGGCAGTCCTTCTGCATGGCTTGATCAATTCATTTCGCGTGCAGATGATACCAACCTATATCGTTACACTTGTATTATTCATTACGTTAATCATTCAACTCATGAAATCATACCGCGGTGATCGTTATGTTCAGAGCGTGCGGAGACCCAACCGTCTTTCAAGAATAAAGATGACGCTGATATTGATTCTGCTTCTGGCCTTCAGTGCAGGTTCAATCATACTGACCTGGCTCTTACCTGCTTTTACGATGCCTGAACCAACCGGCACATATGCCATTGGCACGTTCTCTGAGCACCTGGTGGATGAATCTCGTGAAGAGACCAAAACACCCGAGGCCGGAGACAAACGTGAACTTATGATTAATGTATGGTACCCGGTGGATCGGAAGTCCGCCCAAGGGCTGCCGCTGGAGCATTACCCTAGTGAACTGGGAGAAGCGATCAGTCTGGTGTTTGGTATTCCGTCTCAGGTGTTCAGTTATCTGGATACCATTCCAACACATGTGGTGCAAGGAGCTGAGATGTCCGCCGTCCAAAGCAAGTATCCGGTTTTGCTATTCTCGCCGGGTATCCGCTCAGCCCGTTTTCAGAGCATGACGATGATTGAGGAGCTGGTTAGCCACGGCTACATTGTCGTGGGGATAGATCACCCTTATACGTCAGCACAAGTGACATTCCCCGATGGACGTGCAGTTTCCTATCAGGCTGACCCTGAATTTGCAACGTCAGCGGAATTATATCAATATAATGTAGAAGGTATAGGTATCCGTGCAGCTGATGCAAGATTTGTTCTCGATACGCTGACCCTGTGGAATTCACATGATCCGAATCAATTGCTCGAAGGCAAACTTGATCTGGCTCATGTTGGTATTATGGGTCACTCGTATGGTGGGGCAACAACAGCGGAAGCACTGGCGCAGGATGAGCGGTTTCAAGCAGGACTTAGCCTGGAGGGCGGCTTCTGGGGTAAAGTATCCACAACAGCCTTGAAACAGCCGTTTATGTATATTATGTCGGGTGGAACGGCCAAAAGTTTGGAACCGGAAGCCACCGAAACGGAAAAAGTAGCCTATCCAGAGTTTAAGCCTGATCTTGATCGAGTGATGACGAGTAGTCTGAATGATACCTATTATCTGACAGTGGAGAATTTCTTCCATCAAAGCTTTACGGATATATCGTTGATTTCACCAAAACTGTTTGCCAGAGGCATGACGCCAGAACATAATGTGGATATAACCAGATCCTATGCGCTGGCATTCTTTGACCGTTATCTGAAAGGGGAAGAGCAGCCATTGCTGCAAGGATCTTCAGCGCAATTTCCCGAGGCCACCTATGATGCCACATATACTAAGATACGCAACGAACAAACACAATAAGTCCGCAGAAAGGTGGAGGAGCAGGCATGGAAACCATGACAAGAGGAATGTTGGCCAAACGTACCGGTGTGAGTATGGCAACCCTCCGTTATTACGAAGATAGTGGAATTCTGCCTGCTCCCCGTCGTTCCTCCAACGGATATCGGGTGTATACCGAGGATTATCTGGTCAAAATTAAGTTCATTAAGGATGCCCAGTTGCTGGGTTACTCCTTAAAGGAGATCCAAGAGACCCTGCAACTGCTCAGCCAGGAAGACATGGAAAAGGATACGTTAAAAACCCTTGTACGCGAACGCATCGCTGACATTCAGACACATATTGACCATCTGGAACAGATGCAGATTCATCTGGCACGACTGTTGCATACACCGGAGGACGATATCGATAATTATATTCAATCGTTCAGGGTGCAAAAGAAAGAGCCGTAATCGCGGCTCTTTTCCTGTTTAGGAGAAAACAGGCGTGGACTATTGAGCAGGGAATCGGAGATTTAGAAAGAATACATAGTGTAGTTTGCCAATACATAATGGTGGTTAACGTGATTTCAATAATTTCAATAATGAAATTCACACCACAAAAGGAGTAACATTTTCTATGAGGGATTTACAAGGTTTTGTATCCGATTACATCAAAGGAAAGAAACATCTGCATCTTGAGATTGGCGTTATTACAAAGGGAGATATCGAATATCATTCATTGATCAATCCCAAAAAGAAGAGCGTGGCTTCTCCTGAACATAGGTTGTTCGAAATCGGCTCTGTAACCAAACTTTTTACATCTATCCTTCTATTAGAATTGGAGCGTCAAGAGCAGCTTTCCACGGATGACACGGTTGGCAAGTACATACACAATGGCAAAAACGATTATTTGAATAAGGTTACCTTAAAAAGTCTTGCGACGCATACCTCTGGATTACCCGGAGTTGCCACAAACATGTCCTCGAAGAAAAATCGATACAATCCGTATTCAAATTATACGGAGGATGATTTACTTGCTTTTTTATCGGATGCTGACTTTACGGATCGGATGGGTTCATTTGAGTATTCCAATACCGGCGTGGGCTTACTAGGTTATATCCTATGTAAAGTATCAGGAAGTACATATGACGATCTGCTAAAAAAAAATATCACAGGTCCATTAAACATGACGGAGACAGCTGTTATGCTGAATGCAGAACAGAATGGCAGATTTGTAGATGGACATACGTCAACGGGGAAAAAGATGCCTCACTGGGATACGGGTGTACATGAAGGGGCAGGGGGAATCAAGTCATCTCTTCACGATATGTGTTTATTTGTACAGGCCAATCTGAATGAAGATCATCCGCCAGCCTCTGCAATGCAACAAAGTCACATGCCTGTAATGATTGGAGACTCGGACTTATATTTAGGATGGCATAAGGATAAGCTGTTAGATCAGAATATTCTCTGGCATAACGGGGGTACATTTGGTTTTAGCAGTTATTTGGCTATAAATAAGGAACAGAGTATAGGCGTCGTATTATTGTCCAATTATTGTTTTGGATCAGCCTCCATTGTGGATGAGTATCTGGATGCGATATTCAAGTTTATAACTAAAAAAGACCTTTATCCACTCATGCCGCTGGACCCTGTGGGTAATAAAATACTGGAAGCCATGATGCAGAGATAAACGCAAAAGTGTCATTAGAGTAATGGGAAATGAGGAACAAAATTTAACACCTCCAATAGAGAACACCTGATGATTACTTCGGCGCTCTCTGTTGGAGGTTTTTTTCGTTCTATCTTAATAGTCTTGATCATGACATACCTGCTTCACGCAGAAAATGGTGCACAATCTTCGTCTGATACTTGATACGGGTCGAGCGTTTCAGACTCCAACAGGTCTCCACTGTGACGGAACGGGCTTGTAATCGTCTTGAAGCCGCTGTACGGGCAGATCCCGGCAATTCATGCTGCTTGAGGTTAAAATGACGATCACGAATGGCAATCGACCGATTCATCCGTTTGATAACTCTTCTGCAAGCTGGAGTCGTCCGACTGCCAGGATTAGTGATCAACGTCTGTCCAAGTACTCGTGAACTCAGTTGAGATAGGCCGTTGGCTTCATGCAGATCGAGCCACCAGTCGGCCCGATGTTCACGCGCCAGCTGAAAAACCGCAGCAGCCAATGGATGCTTGGCCTTGCCCGACATACGGCGTGGAAACGTACGATTCAGATCTGGCTTGCCTCTAATTTTCTTTGCGTAGGCTTGCTGGTTCACGCGTGGCACGATAATTAACAGCCCTCGCTGAATGACGTGACGACCTGTCGCACAATCATCTGCGAGTTTTTGCGCAGCAGCCATGCTCGCCGTTTCATTCCCGTGAACCCCGGATGTAATGAACATCACGGGTCCCGGCCTCATGCCACGTACGATGTAATAGGGAGTAGCGTGTACGGTGGATGCTAGAAGGACATGTTTGGTTACAAGCATGACGCTTCACCTCCGTTATTACAGTACGCCATGTCCCTCTTTCATGTAACGGCGTAAGAACAGGTCTTCATCCTATTTCCTCACAAGAAGGGCGGACTAATACACCCGATGAATGATATCTTCGAAATCCGGTTCCTTCATCTCTACATCTTCAATCTCACCCCAGTGTTCCAACTGTTTCAGAATGTTCATTGTGCTCCATTCCTTCCGGTTCACTTCCACGGTGACAATTTGCCCTTCCACTCCTGTAATATGTATCGCGGACGACACAACATCCGGGATGTGAAACGCTCCTCGGAACGTTACCCGAATCAGCGTAGGTAGTCCGATGGTTTCGCGAAGTGACGAGATCGTGCCGTCATATGTCAGTTGACCATGGTTAATCACCATGACCCGGCTGCATAACTGCTCAATGTCGTCCATATCATGTGTGGTCAGCAAAATCGTTTTGCCAAACGTTTCATTTAATGTACGTAGAAATTGACGAATGTTCCGCTTTGCGTTCACATCCAGTCCGATCGTCGGTTCATCGAGAAAAAGCAGTTCAGGATCATGCAGCATGGAAGCTGCGAGATCCGCACGCATGCGTTGTCCAAGCGAGAGCTTGCGGACAGGCGTGGTCCAGAACGATTCAAGGTCCAGCAGCTCGGCGAACTGGGACAACCGTTTCTTTTTGTCCTCGGCACGGACGCCGTACATCTCGGCCAGAATATCATATGAATCTTTCACGGGCAGATCCCACCAGAGCTGGCTGCGCTGCCCAAACACGACGCCCAGTCGACCAACGGTCCTGCGCCTGTCCTGATGCGGGTTCATACCGTCAAGCCTTACCTCACCCGAGGTTGGGTGGAGGATACCTGTCAGCATTTTGATCGTGGTAGATTTGCCAGCCCCGTTGGGACCGATGTAACCCACAAACTCACCTGGGCCGATATCAAAACTGATATCGCGTACCGCTTCCTTGGACACATACTCACGTGAAAATAACGTACGTAAACCAGAGAAACGCCCTTCGCGAATAATAGGAGTTTTGAATTCCTTTTGCAGATGCCGTGCTGTGATCATGTTCATGATTCGTTACGCCTCCTTAGCTACCTGTACTTTGATATTTGGTCATGCCGAATTGCCAGAAACGCAGACTTGCAGCCAAACTCAGTACGGCAACCGCCGCAACAGCAACAAGAATCCACGCTCCTCCTTCACCCCGTAGCAGGTAAAGTGACGGAATGTAGTTGACGAATCCCACCGGAATCACCGTTAACAGAATGCCAGACATCCATTTGGGATATAACGTTAGCGGATATTGGGCAGCCGTTCGTGCTGCATCTTCAGTGATCGTCTGTAATTCCTCAATGCGTGTGGTCCAGAATCCGAGTGTGGCGGTAGCAAGTCCGATGGAAAACAGAATGACTGCACCCGTCAGGATAATGAACAGGGAGAAGGGAATGGCTATCCAGCCAATCTGTCCGCTGTGCATCATGCCTGCCAATGACCAGCAGAGAATGAACCCGCCTTGCAGGACTTCCCCAGCCATGATGCGGAAGTTTTGCGGCAGCAGTGCCAGCAATACGGGCATGGGACGTGTTAACAGTTGATCAAGCTCACCATTAACCAGATATTTTTCCAGATGGTGAACTTCGTTTCCGAACGTTCGATACAGTGTTTTGGATAATGTCATGATGGCAAAGAGATAACCGATCTCATGGAGGGACCAGCCTTTAATTGCTCCGAATTTGTGCAGCACCAGAGCAACCATCAGAAACTCGGAGATCTGAATTAAAGCGGCCAGTACGGACGCCATGATGAAATTGAACTTGTATTGCATCCGGCTGCGGATGCTTGTTCGAATCAGCATTTTATATAAATTGAACCAGGAAGTTCGCTTCATCCGCCTTGTACCTCCACTTTACGACGTAACACTTGGGTAATCGCAAGACAGATCAACGTCATAAAGACACACCAAAGCAAGGTTCCCCATAACAAGGAGCCATCTTCGAAACCAAGATAGATTCGGGTAGGTACATAGAGCAGGAAAGGGTAGGGTGATATCCAGGCAAGTTGTTCAAGCCAGTCCGGTAGCCATTCCAGCGGAATGAAAAAACCAGCCAGCAGATTCATCATCGCGTGATTGCCCCAGTGAAGCCAAGAGGACTCCGTGGTCCACATCGACGTGGCACCAATAATGTAGTTCATACAGATGGATAAGTATGCGGCGCCGGCAAGACCAAGTGCGGCATAGAACAGTGTTGAAACGTCTGAGGGCCAATGCAGGGAAAAGACAATGGAGAAGAGCAGGTAGATCGGAATACTTTTGTACACGAACTGGTAGGCAATCTGCCCCCATTCGCGTGCCATCAGGTGGGTGAACAGATGAACAGGCCTCATCAGATCCAGTGCGATCTGCCCTGTCCTGACGGATAAAGGAATACCCAATCCGTTCGTGAGAAAACCCGAGATCCAGAGAGAGGATTGCGTGAACGCAATGTAACTGATCATCCCCTGTGTCCCGTATTCCCCGAGAGTATGGTCGGCCCCGATGCCGATCCAGAGGCAGGCATATATGTAACCAAACATGGCGCTTGCCAAGTTATGTACCATGTGTGCCCCGCGGTATTGCAGATTCCGGGAGTAGGCTTTGGAAGCCAGAGTGAAATAAAGCATGTGACACCTCCGATGTGACACCTCCGATAAGTGGATTGAACGGCGTTTCCGTTCACTTCAGTCAAGGCGAAAAAGAGAGAAGGACAACAGCATACCAATTTATTCCTTCACAGGCAAGACATTTTTTTAGCTAATAATGGTATTAACAGGGTTGTTCATGATTGCGCCACAAGACAACGGTCTGTCCGTTCATTTATAATTGAGAGGTAGTATCGCAAACGTTTACAATGTGAAATATTCAAATTTTAAATAAACCGCCGGGCTTGTGCTTGACGATTGAGGATACAGAACGAATAATCCGGCAAGAGAGAAGGATGTCATGAAGAAAATTGCATGGGTCACCGATAGTACCAGTACACTGGATCCCGTTTTTGCGGAGCAAAATCATATCTACATCGTACCGCTGCGCATCTTATTTGGAGAGGAATGTTACCGGGAAACCGATGACATTACATCTGAAATGTTCTATGAGAAACTTGCGGAGGCTTCACGTGCGAGCAGTTCGCAGCCCCCCATTGGCGAATTCATTGAACTGTATGAGTCGCTCAAAGACAAGTACGATGAGATTATTACGATTCATTGCTCTACAGAGCTTAGCGGAACGCTGCATACGTCCATGCAGGCTGCAGAGATTGCAGGAGTGACGGTGACCGCAATTGATTCGAAGGCAGGTGCCTATCCTCACCGTGAGATGATTATGCAAGGACTGGAATGGCAGAAGCAGGGATGTTCCGCTGCCGAGATCAAAGTAAACATTGAACAGATGATTGATAACATGTCCTTTTACCTCATACCGGCCAGTCTTCAGCATCTTCATCGCAGTGGACGGGTGTCCGGCACACAGCTGATCATCAGTCAACTGCTCAAGATCCATCTGCTGCTTCGATTTGAAGAGGGCAAAGTGGTTGTAAATGAGAAGATTCGCACGTTCAAGCGGACGAAAGATCGTATGCTGGATATGCTCAAGCTGGATATGGAGAAAGTAAAACATGTGTGCATTATGCATGCGAACAATCAGGAAGAAGCCGTCACGATCAAGAAGCAGATTGCCAATCTGCTCCCTAAATTAAAGACCGAAATCATGCCGTTTATCCCTGTGGTGAGTATTCATGCAGGTGCAGGAACCATTGGACTGTGCTGGATACACAGCGAGAACGGATATAGAGACTAGAAGCACCAGCATTGATCTACAGACACTCATAGACCTGGCAGGAAACACACTTATACCAAAGTGGTGCTCCTGTCAGGTTTTTTCGTATGTCATTGCCAATTCAAACAAACTGTGAGGTAATAAAGAAAACTGTTCATGTTGGAGGGAAACATATGTTAAGTCACCGCTTGTTGCTTGTTGAAGATGATCGTTCAATTAGTGAGATGGTCGGGCCGTACTTGGAAAAAGAGGGCTACGACGTCACTTATGCATATGACGGCTTAGAGGCAGAACGTCAGTTCAGCCAGTCACAACCCGGGTATGATCTGGTTATTCTGGATCTGATGCTGCCCCGCAAAAGTGGGATGGATGTGCTGCAAACCATTCGGGCAGTCAGTCTGGTACCTGTGCTCATTCTGTCTGCGAAGGATGGGGAAGTGGACAAAGCATTAGGTCTGGGGTTCGGTGCAGATGATTACTTGAGCAAACCGTTCTCGTTAATCGAACTGACTGCCCGCATCAAAGCTGCGATTCGCCGCGCCAATTATACCACTCCACCTGTGGCTGAAGTGGCTAAAGATCAGCGTATTCATATTGGAGGACTCATAGTTGACATGGAGACGTACGAGGTGGAACGTGAAGGTACACCCGTCAAGCTGACATCCAAGGAATTTGGCATCCTGAAGCTGTTGGTTACCCATCCTGGCAAAGTGTTCACCAAGGCTCAGATCTACGCTTCCGTCTGGAACGATCATTATTATGGAGACGAAAATATCATTAACGTACATATGCGTCGTCTGCGTGAGAAACTGGAGGCAGATCCTTCGGATCCCCAGTATATCAAGACACTCTGGGGCATCGGATATAAACTGGAGGCCGAACAGGGATGACACTGATTTTTGCCATCACGACAGCTATTCTGGCCATTGCCGTCATTGGATTGTGGATGAGATTGCGGAAACGCACCCAACACCTGACCTATATTCATCAGAAAATATCCGATATTTTGGATCAAGGCACCTTTGAGCGCTTGCTTGTATTCAATAGTGATGAACAAGTCAGTCAGCTTCTGAAAGACATGAACCAGCTGCTGGATCATGCGCACCGCGCAAAGGCCGGTTATGCGAACCAGGAGAAGGAGATGCGTAATATGCTCTCCAACATTTCGCATGATCTGAAAACGCCACTCACCGTTGTGCTGGGTTATAGTGAGACCTTACTGCACAGCCCATCAGTGACCGATCAGGAACGGAAGATTATGACGGAGAAAATACAAGATAAGGCGCAGGAAGTGCTGCGTTTGATCCATTCCTTTTTTGATCTTGCGAAGCTGGAATCCGGAGACACGGAGCTAGTGCTTAGTCGAGTGAATATAAGTGAATTATGCCGGTTGAAGATGCTTTCCTTTTATGAAATGTTGACAAATCTGGGGTTGCACGTGGAGCTAGAGATACCTGATGGTGATCTCTTCGTGCAAGCGAATGAAGAAGCATTGGACCGTGTGCTGGATAATCTCATTACCAATGGAATGAAATATGGAGCAGAAGGTAAAGTACTGGGACTATCGCTCGAGTATTCGACAGGTGGACCTGTGACGTTACAGATCTGGGACCAGGGAAAAGGAATTCCTGAGAGTGAGCATAGTCGTGTGTTTGAACGCATGTATACATTGGAGGATTCCCGCAATCGACTCTATCAAGGCAGTGGCCTGGGTCTGACCATTACGAAACGGCTAGTTGAGCGGATGGGTGGAAGTATTCACTTGCATAGTGTGCCACATCAACGAACTGTATTCTCGGTTATCTTAAAGGCTTGGTAGACCCTGCATTGGCGTGTCCGGTCAGACTTAAGGTTTTTGTAAGATTTGATTAATAAAAAAGAAGACTTTTCTCTTTACAATATCGATATAGGAACCCGGACAGGGGACGTAAAGGAGAACAAGGACGATGAATTATATCGCACGAACGATAGATGTGACCAAAGTATATGAAGGGGCAGAGGTTGTATCCAACGTCAATATGAGTATTAAGCAAGGTGAGATCTATGGATTCCTCGGTCCGAATGGTGCAGGTAAAACAACCATCATGAAGATGCTCACCAATCTCGTCAAACCAACAACAGGGGAAATTGAACTGTTTGGGGAGAAGCTTACGCCGACCTCTTATGAAGTGCTGAAGCGAATGGGCAGCATTATTGAATATCCTTTTTTCTATGATAGGCTGTCTGCTCGCGAAAATCTGGAACTTCACTGTGAATACATGGGGTTTCACAACAAAAAGATCATCGACAATACGATGGAAACGGTAGGGCTGAAGGATACGGGTAAGAAACCGGTCAAGGACTTCTCCTTGGGCATGAAGCAGAGGCTGGGACTGGCTCGTGCACTTATAACCACACCTGAACTGCTCATTCTGGATGAACCGATCAACGGATTGGACCCTGTAGGGATCCGGGAGATGAGAGATTTGTTCAAGCGCCTTAGCAATGAGTATCGCATTACCCTGCTGGTATCCAGTCACATTCTTGGCGAGATAGAGCAGATTGCGGACACAGTTGGTGTCATTCGCGGCGGTCGCTTGGTGGAGGAAGTATCGATGGAGAGCATTCGTGGAAGTCAAAATGAGTACATCGAGTTACAGGCGGTGGATATCCGCAAAGCGACCTATGTCATTGAACACCAGCTTGGTTTGAGTAATTATAAACTGGTCGATGACCATACGTTACGCATCTATGATCCGGGAATCATTCCATCGGAACTGAACACCAAGCTGATCCAATACGGCATTGAGATCGAATCGATATCCAAACGGGCTCATTCCCTGGAAGAACACTTCATGAAGCTTGTGAAAGGGGATGAAGACGTTGCTTAAACTAATTAGACTTGAGATGCGGAAGCACCGTTTTGCACGTAATTTTGTAGGGGCAGGTATTGCCAATATAGCCGTTCTTCTTTTCCTGATCATGATTGGATTCGTGGATGTGGGAGCAGCAGATTATGCCTATGGTGATTACCAGACCGCCTTTATGATTATTGATACGTTTGTGAGAGCGACCTTTATCATATTTGCAGGAGCCCTAATATCCAAGCTGGTCATCAGTGAATACAGAAATAAAACGATGAATGTCATGTTCACCTATCCCATCCAGCGTCATAAAATCATTGCTGCCAAATTGATTATCGTGTTTGGTTTTACATTTGTGATGATTATGGTTACCGATCTGTTGATGGGTTCACTGTTGTTGATTGTTAATCATTTCTACTCTTTCATTCCTGGATCATTGACAAATCAGGATATATTGGGACTTCTGGTGAAGTACAGTATGAGTTCTTTATCGGCTGCGTGTATGGCACTCATTCCCTTATTCTTCGGTATGCGTAAGCATTCTGTCACAACTACAATGGTCTCGTCCATTTTGCTGGTGTTGGTTGTCTGCTCAGGATTCAGCGGCAATGGATTAGATGTGTCCATTCATTCGCTTATTATTATCCCTCTGACCCTTGGAGCAATAGGGATATGGATTGCTTCGATGTCCATGGTTCGTCTGGAGACCAAAGATGTGAACTGAATCATTCGGAAAACCATGCTCCGTATGGCTTCAGATGCCATTGACATCCGCTCGTACAAGGGATAGGATAATGTCAACTGAGACACGAAGGAGAATGCAACTACCATGACGATTCCAAAAACATTAACAATAGCTGGTTCGGACACGAGCGGCGGTGCAGGTATTCAAGCTGATTTGAAAACTTTTCAGGAGCTGGGTGTGTATGGCATGACCGTACTGACTACGGTTGTGGCAATGGAGCCCGAAACATGGGATCACCAGGTCTTTCCTGTTGAATTAAATGTAGTTGAAGCGCAGCTTCGCACTGTTCTGGACGGCATTGGTTTTGATGCAATGAAGACAGGTATGCTCGGTTCTGTAGATATTATTGAATTGGTAGCAAAACATATTCGCCGCAGCGGTCTGCCACAGATCGTTATCGATCCGGTAATGGTCTGCAAAGGTACAGACGAAGTTCTGCAACCGGAAAATACGGAAGCGATGATCGAATTCCTGTTGCCAGGTGCCGATCTGGTTACACCTAATCTGTTCGAAGCATCCCAACTGGCGAAGAGTGGACCGATTCGCTCCAAGGAACAGATGGAAGCAGCGGCAGCAGCAATTCATGCCCATGGCCCGAAACATGTCCTGATCAAGGACAGAGGTGTCATTAGCCCGGGTAAAGCAATGGATCTACTCTATGATGGAACCAACTACGAATGGTTTGAAGCCGATGTTGTCGGCTCCGGATATACGCATGGTGCAGGCTGCACAACGTCTGCGGCGATTACCGCAGGATTGGCTCGTGGTCTTTCAGTGAAAGAGGCTGTTCGTGAAGGTAAAGCCTTTGTGACCAAAGCGATTGCCGGCGGATTCCCGCTGAACCGTTTTGTTGGCCCGACACTGCATGTGGCACACCGTCTGGAGCAACAACGTTAAGTGTTGCCAGGGAGCGCGCAGTAGCGCATCAATTCTGGATAACACACTTCGATTTCATTCAAGTAGCTGTCAATGAGCTGGAGCTTGCTCGTTGACGGCTTCTTTTTTATGCGAATTTTTATAAAAATTAGTAACTTTTGGCTTATATTAATCGTATATATCATGGGAGCATTCCAAAACATGTGTGGACACATGAACGACACATGGAATAGGTATGTTATCATCAGAAATCTAAAAAGGAGAGTCGGCCATGATCAGAACAGTGCTTCTGGTGGAAGATGAAAGCCGCATTCGTGAGATTGTGGCCGATTATTTCATAAAAGAACAATGGAACGTCATAGAAGCAGAACATGGAGTACAGGCACTGGAACTGTTGGCTCTGCATGAGGTGGATCTGGTTATTCTGGATGTTTTGATGCCCGAAATGGATGGATGGACGTTATGTGGGCATATTCGATCCCAATCCACCGTACCTATTATCATGCTGACTGCACGCTCCGAGGATGACGATAAAATTCATGGATTTCAGCTGGGCGTAGACGATTACGTTACCAAGCCGTTTAGTCCACGTGTGCTGGTTGCACGTGCAGAGACATTAATGAAGCGTGTTGAAGGTGCATTTGGACGAGAGCAGGGTGTGATTCGCTTCGGACAGGTAACCCTTGATCCATGGGCCAGACGCCTGGAGAAGGACGGAATTGAAGTGGAACTTGCACCAAAGGAATATGATCTGTTGCTCTATTTGGTACGTAATGCAGGCATTGTGTTGTCCCGGGATGCCATTTTGAATCGGATCTGGGGATTTGATTTTGAAGGGGACTCACGTGTTGTGGATACCCACATCAAGAAGTTGCGCAGCAAATTGGGTGATGAAGCCAAGTGTATCCGGACGGTGATTGGCACTGGATATCGTTTCGAGGCAGAAGCATGAGAAGAAATGGCGTAACGATGAAGCTTTTCCTGGTCATGGCAGGATGTCTGGTTCTTCTATATGGGACGACGGTTTTTGCCCAGTTGGTCTGGTTCCCCGACTTCTATCAGCATCAAAAGGTCAGCAGTATGAAGAAAAAGCTGTCCAAGTTCGAACAGCAATATTCCAATGGACATTGGAGTGATTTACAGCTGGCTAAGGAGACCGGGAAGTTCATGCGTCAGAATCAATCACATCTGGTCATTCTGACGAATACCGGAAGACTGGTTAATGACCCGTTCCACATTACGTTGCTTCAAGAGGATGGGAGTCACGTGAAAGTGTCCTTGTCCTTGTTTATCAATAGTGAGAATGCTGGCTGGATTACATCCCATCTGAAATATGGGCAAGAACTGACGGTGAGAGGTCCGGCCAGCGGGTCCATGGTATATCCATTCAAAATCCAGGATGCCACTTCTGCCGCATGGGGAACAGAAAGCTTTCAGGAATCGATTGAACCGGTAAAGGAATGGTCAGGCGTATTGACCGAGGTCGTTCTTCCCAATCTGGCAACGTGGAGTCAGAGGCAGGGACTGCTGGTGCAAGCACTGGATAGCCGGTTCCCTTTGTCCACCGAAGACCAATTGGCCTTGGCGAATGGCAAAATGCTTAATGAAGAATGGATGGATAGCTGGAGCGGTGTTCGCAATGTCATCACCATTGCTCCAGTGCATCGTTCCGGACCCGAGCAGCAACTGATTTTCTCGCTCACCTCTCTACAGGAGATGAGGGAAGCCAATGAGGCAACACGTTTGTTCTATGCGTATTTTGGCATTGGGGCATTTATATTGATTCTGTTGCTGGCGTTACTCCTGTCCCGAATTGTAACGAAGCCGCTCTTGGCCTTGAATCATGTCGCCAAGAAAATGTCTACGCTGGATTTCACGGTGAAATCACCCATCCGGCGTAATGATGAGATCGGCAGTCTGTCTAACAGCCTCAATGCCTTATCGGGAACCTTGGGTCAGACACTGGAAGAGTTGAGGCAGGCCAACACGCAGATGCGTACAGATATGGAAATGAAGCAGGAGATTGAACAGCGTCAGCGCAAGTTTTTTGCCGATGCATCACATGAACTTAAGACGCCAATCAGCATTATTAAGGGATATTCTGAAGGGCTGAAGGATGGCGTGAGTGAGAGCAAACGGGAGCGTTACATTGAGATCATTGCCGATGAGGCGATCAAAATGGAAACGATGGTTGAAGAGATGCTGGATCTGGTGCGACTGGAATCCTCAGCGGTTCAATTGAATACGGATGCTGTTGCACTGGCTGACATGATTGAAGATATCGCCGGCCGTCTGGGTCCGCAACTGAAGGACAAAGGATTGGATGTGGTGCTTGTATCCACAACAGAACAGACGGTTGAGGGTGACCGAAGCAAGCTGGAGCAAGTTATTTTCAATATCATGATGAATGCTATACGTCATGCGATACCACATACCGATATAACTATTGAGATCAGCAGGCATGAAGGTTTTGTCCATATTTCCATTGAGAACAAGGGCGAGCAGATTGCTGAAGCTGAGCGACAGTATATATGGGAGAGGTTCTATCGGGTAGAGCGCTCACGTAATCGTAAAATGGGGGGGACCGGGCTCGGTCTGGCCATTGCGAAGCAGATTCTTGATCTGCATGGGTGCAGTTATGGAGTGGAGAATACACCGGATGGAGTCCGTTTTTATATTATTTTTCCTAAAGCCTAGTACGAAAGGGAGTCAAATCTTATGAAGTCTTTACCATCGATTTTAACCTTGGGGAATCTGAGTTCAGGCATGCTGGCAATCATTATGGCTATTCATGGTGAATTTGCCCTGGCTGTGATGATGATATGGGTAGCGATGTTCTTTGATCTGTTTGACGGGTATGCGGCTCGTAAATTGCATTGTGAGGGTGAGTTCGGCAAGTCCCTGGACTCGCTTGCGGATGTAGTTTCATTCGGAACAGCACCCGTGCTGATTCTGTACCTGAATTCCATGATTGAAGTGAGTGTGCTGGGGATGGCACTGACTGCATTGTTTCCGATTTGCGGTGCTTTACGTCTGGCCCGTTATAACTGTCAGAAGACAGCAAGCAGTGGTTTTGTCGGAATGCCGATTACATTTGCCGGAGGTCTGATGTCCTTTTTCGCACTCTGGAGTCCTTATTTCACACATGGTGTAGCCTATCTTGTCATTATTGTATTATCCAGTCTCATGGTGAGCCAAATCCGATTCCCGTCTCTAAAACAAGTGCTAGCCTCACATGAGAAGGATATTGTGGAACCGAAATAAGGAGCGAGTCAGTATGGAATTTGCAAAAGAATTTATTGGTCAATATGGTTATTTCGCAATATACGGACTACTGGCTCTTGGCGTTATTGGCATGCCGATTCCTGATGAGGTGATGATGACGTTTGTCGGTTATCTCGCCTCCATCTCGGTATTGAATTACTCTGTATCCATCGCCGTCAGCTTCGGTGGCGCATTTACCGGGGGGCTGCTCAGCTACATGATCGGCAAGAAGGCGGGCAGGCCGCTGGTTGAAAAATACGGCAAGTGGGTCGGCGTTAATGCCAAACGATTCAGCAGGGTGGAGTCGTGGTTCCTCAAATATGGGTATTGGTCCATCATCCTGGGTTACTTCATTCCAGGCATTCGTCATCTGATGTGCTGTTTCTCCGGGATTAGTCGCATGGCAATTGGCAGGTACGTAGTTGTATCGAGCATCGGTGCATTCGTCTGGTGTGTTGTCTTTATCTCCATTGGTTTTTATGTTGGCGTGTTAACTTAAAATCGGACAGCCTGTTGTAACAACAGGCAAGGATGGAAGACCTCTTGAGTGTAAGGTGGTCTTTTTTTGTTTTTCTATGTATGGTCGGAGACACTCCGCAGTATTCTAACGAACTCAGGCGAGCTTATTATCGAGATAAGAGGCATGTTGGAATTCTAACGAATCTCAGCAACCCTATTTCACGAAAAAGCCCGAAAAAGTGCCCTGATTTACTCCATATCATCACATTAGGGTGTCCTGAGTTCGTTAAAATATGGATATGTACAATATCAGCGTAATAGAGTGTCTCATGTTCGTAAGATATACGTTCGATATCGTTGAGTGCCACTAGCGACATGTAATACTTGTTGATCAATCAGGCTGTGAAGAACTCTTCGAGCATGCTGATCCGTGATTCGCAGGTGCGTTGCTAGTTCCGAGGGGGCGAATGGACGGATGATGCGTCTGGCATAACGTACAGTCTTGGCTTCAATCCAATTTAAGGATGTCGGTACGTCCGTAGCAATGAATTTTCCCATAAAAAAGAGCACAAGCTGTTGGCACCGTTTCGGTTCGTCTTTAATGGAGAGATACGCGATCGGCAGGAAAATCCAATCATCAAGCGTTAGCAGACAATGCCGCCAGCATAAATCTTTAAAGCGCCGTACATCCAGATCACGGGCATGCGGCCCGTATCCCTGAATCTCAATACCTCCTTTAACGCCGTTACCTGGCAGATAAGCCAGATCCAGATACCGATAGCCGTTATGAAAGTCCCGTACCTCCCATTCGGGTTGCAAATGGTTAAAGTTTTTCATCACCGGAAACCAGACTGAACGCAAAAATTCCAATGTGCCATGTTCAAGTCCATTTTCTAGTCTAGACAGCACTTTGGGGTTCGTTTCCTTCTCCAAAAGGGAGTGCATCCAAACTTCGTAAGCCTCATCAAAATCAATGCTCATCGTCTTCATCTCCTTTAATAAAATAAACGAACGTTATTTGGGCTTCAGGTTGTCATGTGAAAATAAAAAAAGCCGCTCTGACCATTTCCAACCTTCGCGTTGAAGGGGAGAATGGATAAAAGCGGCGTGTGCTTCACGACCGATATATTACATTTCTAGATCAAGTATAGCTTTAAATACAGAATGATTTCAATCCTTACCCACTTAAATGAGATTCTTCAATTCCTCTTTCGACTTGCTTTTCCCCTTTTTTGCGTGCAAAGGTGATTTTGAGAAGCGGTGGCGTGACCAGTGTAGTGATAATGACCATGATCACGACGCTCGTGAAGTATTCCGGATCAAGCAATCCGGAAGCAAGTCCGGTCGAAGCGATAATGAGCGCAACCTCACCTCTTGATATCATTCCTGAGCCAATGGCTAATGAAGATGACATATTAAATCCGGTCAGTCGTGCACCAGCTCCACCACCGATAAGTTTGGTAACAATGGCGATGAGGCTTATGACGACAATAAACCAAATTTGTGAACCCACTCCATCAAAGGTGACATTTAAGCCAATACTTACAAAGAACACCGGAACAAAAATTCCGTAGGCGATCGGTTCCAGTTTGGTTTCGACTTCATGTTTGAAGTTAGTTTGGGAGATGGCGATACCAGCGGCAAATGCACCAATGATTCCAGCAACACCCATCCACTCTGCAAAGTACGAGAAGCCAAAACAAATAATCAGTCCCGCAGTAATGACGGTCTCGGTTACTTTCAGTGGTGCCATCCACTTCATGACGCGTGGAACAAGGAACCAGCTGGCAGCGATGATGATCACAAAGAATAACAGCTTCTTGCCAATAAGCAGAGAAATCGAAGTGTCTCCTCCACCAGTACCCAGCAAGCTCATCATAACGGCAAGAATGACAACGACCAGGACATCATCTACGACAGCTGCACCAAGGATTGTTGTACCCTCACGTGAGCTGAGTTGATCCATATCTTTCAGTGTCTGAACCGATATGCTGACGGAAGTGGCACAGAATAACAGTCCAAAGAACAGCGCGTGTGTCTGTGACATACCAAATGCTATGGCCGAACCGTATCCTCCGATAAAAGGCAAAATAATACCGCCGACCGCTACGGCAAAGGCCGCCTTCCAGTTTTTCTTTAACTGCTCCAGATCGGTTTCCAGTCCGGCAATAAACATTAACAGCAATACCCCGATCTCAGCCATATAATGCACGAAATCACTTTGCTGAACCCAACCGAGAATTGCAGGCCCGAGGATGACACCCACAATCAGTTTCCCCAGAACCGATGGTTGACCCAATCTTACGGATAGATCACCAGCAAGTTTGGTAAAGATTAAAATAAGTGCAAGAACCAAAATAAATTCCATAGGTGTGCTCCCCTCCAGTAGTAGCGTCTATAGGTTAACCAGCCCAAGGGCGATCCATCCTCAGCTTCAAACAGACAAAAAGGCACAGAAAGGCATTAAGAAAGTGCCATTCTGTGCCAGAAAAAAGGCAAAGAGGGGCCCTTGGTGACAGGCTCCTCCAGTTTTCAACGCGTATGTGATTAATTGCATTAATTATACCACAAATAAGGACTTGGGTAAATGGGAGCCGGTTTGGATTTGATTGAAAACGGCCGTAAAGGGGCATTTTATAGGGAAGTGCAGCGGTTTTTGTTCAGAGTGTTGTCACTTAACAGCCCGGAATTGCCGAGATATAATGATATAGAACATAGAAGTTAGGATATGAGGAGGATTTTGCATTGGGCAAAAATAACAAAGGGGAGCCGAACATTCAGTCCCCGACGAGTAATAAAAATTTCGCAGGCATCATTATCACGATTTCCATTCTCGCTAATGTCATTATTTTATTATTGTTCTTCGCACCGTCGATTGGTTACAAAGGTGATGTAACCTTTGATATTACGGTGTTGCCGCGGTTTAATGCCGTGTTTAACAGCTTTACCTTCATCTTCCTGCTCGCAGCGCTTATTGCGATTATCAAGCGGAATGTGAAGCTGCACAAACGATTTATTCTTGCTGCATTCTCAACGACACTGTTATTCCTCGTGACCTATCTGACGTTTCATTACCTCTCACCAGAGACGTCCAAATATGGCGGCGAGGGCATCATTCGTTCGATCTATTTCTTCATTCTGATTACCCATAGTATACTGGCAGCCCTGATTGTTCCATTGGCGTTGTTCACACTTGTGTGGGGTTGGACGAATCAATTGAAGAAACACCGCAAAATTGCACGTTGGACGATGCCAATCTGGCTGTACGTCAGTTCTACAGGTGTTGTGGTATACCTGATGATGGCACCATATTATTAATGTGATGAACGTTTCACTGTGCTAATTAGTTTGACTTGTGGGTAATGTTTCCATGGAAGGAGGGTTCACGTTTATGTACAGAGTTGTTTTGATTCGCCATGGACAGAGCATGTGGAATGTAGAGAATCGTTTTACCGGATGGACTGATGTGGATCTGACGACGGATGGTTACGCAGAAGCACGTAAAGCAGGGAAGATCATGAAGGAACAGGGATTTGATTTTGATTACGCCTATGCATCCGTGCTGAAACGTTCTATCCGAACACTCGATATTGCGCTGGATGAAATGGACCTCATGTGGATTCCCATTACGAAGACTTGGAAGCTGAATGAACGTCATTATGGTGCACTGCAAGGACTGAATAAACAGCAGACTGCTCTGAAGTATGGGGAAGACCAAGTAAAGGAATGGAGACGATCCGTGAACGCATCTCCCCCGGCACTGGACCAAACCGATGACCGATATGTGCAGGATTTGGACAAGTACAAGCGGCTCGGATGCACCATCCCTTTTACGGAGAACCTGATGGATACCTCAAAGCGTGTACTGGAGTACTGGAATGCGGAGATTAAACCGATGGTGTCTGCTGGCAAAAGAGTGCTGATCTCTGCGCATGGGAACACGCTCCGTTCACTCGTCATGCATCTGGACCAGTTGTCCGAAGCAGACGTGATGGCGCTCAATATCCCGACAGGCATTCCGCTTGTCTACGAATTGGATGAAGATCTGCATCCCATCGGACACTTTTATCTGACCGCCGATGGTTCGACCTACAAACATGAAGAAATGACCCATGTGGCAACGCCATCTGATTAATTGGACATGGACGTTTGTCTTGATTGTACGAAAGCTTGTATGATTTATCTCGTTCGGTTGATGTTTCAACAGGACGATTGGAAGATGACCGCTGAATTTTAATTCGGAGGTCATCTTTTTTTTCTGCGATCAAGCCTGTACTTCGTTTCGTTTTGCTCCCACAGGGTAATTGTCAAACAAGACACGATGTACATTTATCCTGAAGGAGGAGAAGCACATGTCTAAAAGAAGAGGAATTATCATGACGGCTATCGGAGCAGGTGTGACTTATCTGATGAGGAACAAACAAGCAAGAGATAAGCTGTTTAGCACTGGCTCGGGTATGATGAAAAACTCCAATTCGTTCAATGGAACAAGTAAAACCAGACCACGTGTGGAAGTGAAATAGATTGCGATAGTTCGTTTATCGATTGAATTTAAATGATGATTATGAGAAACCTGGAGATGAAGTCGTTCCAGGTTTTTTTGTGCAATCGAAAGCAATCCCTTGCTTTTGTGAGTAATGCGATTTTTGCCAGTAAGAATGATACAATGGATACTTGCAGAACGTATGGAGGGAGATGCACATATGAAGAAAAATCGTCTGGGTACATCCGAACTGATGGTGTCTGAGATTGGGCTGGGATGTATGTCACTTGGAACTGAAATGGAGCCAGCTATAGGCCTGATTCATGAGGCTCTGGAACATGGCGTCAATCTGCTGGATACAGCCGATCTGTATGACGAAGGGCGTAATGAAGAGATTGTAGGACAAGCTATTAAGGGACGTCGGGACCAAGTCGTTGTGGCGACCAAAGTAGGTAATCGTCGTATTGCTGGCAAGGAGGGCTGGTCTTGGGACCCGTCCAAAGCCTACGTTAAGCAGGCTGTACATGAAAGTCTGAAGCGGTTGCAGACCGATTACATCGATCTGTATCAGCTGCATGGCGGGACCTTGGACGACCCCATTGAAGAGACGATCGAAGCGTTTGAGGAACTGAAGAAGGAAGGACTTATCCGATATTACGGAATTTCCTCCATTCGTCCCAATGTGATTCGGGAGTATGTAAAGAGGACATCCATCGTCAGTGTGATGAATCAGTACAGCATTGCTGACCGCAGAGCGGAAGAAGAAGTGCTGCCTTTATTGGAACAAAAGGGGATCAGCGTAATTGCCCGTGGGCCCGTAGCTAGCGGTGTGCTTGCCGATTCCGGATCTGCCAAGGCAGACAAAGGTTATCTGGACTACACGCCAGAGCAACTATATACCATTCGGCAAGGGCTAAGTCGTCTTGTTACAGACCAACGCAGTATGGCTCAGACAGCTATCCGCTACGCGTTATCCCATCCTGCCGTAGCAGCTGTTGTCCCTGGTGCCAGTTCAAGAGAACAGTTGCTGCACAATATTGCAGCTTCGAATTCGCCTGTACTCACCGCTGCGGAAATTCAGGAAATACGAGAGCTCAGTCCCGCTAATCTGTACAAGCAGCATCGTTAACTACATTAAGCCTATTTTCAATTGTAACTATACGAGGTACAATGAAGATCAGCCAAAAAAGGAACATATAAGGGAGAGAAGACATATGGAAAGAATTCAAAGTGAACAGCAATATTTGGATACAATTAACTCTGATGGTTTTACCGTCATTAAATTTGATACAACCTGGTGTCCGGATTGCAAAAACCTGGATCGTTTTATCGGGGATGTTATCGACCAACATACGGACAAAACCTTCTATGCCCTGGATGCAGAGAAGTTCCAGCCGTTTGCCGAAGAGAATGGTGTACGCGGCATTCCAAGCCTGCTCGTCTTCCAGAACGGTAAGAAAATCGCACATCTGCATAGCAAATGGGCTAAAACACCTGCTCAAATCTCCGAGTATCTGGAGACGCTTGAATCCAAAGTTTAAGCGTACGAAGGCATCAGCAGTTTGTTTAATTAACTTAGCTAAGGAGACCTCTTCTTGTCCTGCGACAGGAAGGGGTTTTTCTGCTTCATTCCAGCCCGCATGATGTGCATTCAAATGTGCATTCGAATAACTGAAGTTGAGAAAACAACGCTTGTTTAGAATTTGTTCAGTGCTCCCATGTATACTGTGAGAACAAACTGAATATTTGGAGTGAACAAGATCCGTATGAAGAATGAAATTTTTGAAGAAATGCACCAATTAAGTCACAATGATGACCGGAGATACCGATTGTTGATGATCGGGGTGAAGCAATTGCTGCAGGAACAAAAGGAGAATAGATATAATCTGCGTGAGAGATTAAAGAGTCGGAAGAAACACCGGAACATTCAAGTAAAAGAGTGGTATTAGACAGACTGCTTTTCAGAAGTGAACATAAATATGGTTGTCCATGATACATAGTAAACCTAGTCAGCATCACCAATGATCCAACTCAGCAAAGAAGGAAGTAATGAAGAGTCAAACTTCTTCTAATTACAGAAATTCCTGTCTCTGAAGCAGCAACAGAATCGTGAAGCAACAGAAACATAGCTCAGAATATAAAATATGGCGGCCTCGCTTCCCAAGGGAACGTGAGGCCGCCATTGATTTTGCCTGTCTAATTACTTGAATTGTAATGCTTACATCAAAATAATAAAGAACACGGCTGCCAAGACAAAGCGATACACAGCAAAGACGGTCAGGCTCAATTTTTTCAAAATGGACAGGAACGTCTTGATCGCAAGCATGGCGACGATGAAAGCAGCGATGAATCCAATCGCGAAGATTGGGAAATCACTGCCGTTCAGGTGATCGATACTTTTGTACAGGTCATATCCCGTAGCACCAATCATAATTGGCACAGACACGAGGAATGTGAACTCCGCAGCGGCTACACGGCTTACCCCTGCAAAGAGACCGCCTGAGATCGTTGACCCGGAACGAGAGAAGCCTGGCCACAATGCCAAGATCTGAAATATACCCACCGCGAATGCCTGTTTGTAGGAAATATCATCGACATCATGGGTAGTAATCCGCCCACTCTTCCGGCTCCAGCGTTCGGCTACGATCATCAATATACCACCTATAACGAGGCTGTACAGCACTGTTTCCGGACCAAACAAGTGTGCCTTGATCCAGTCACGGAATATAAGTCCGATGACTACGGCAGGAACCATCGCCAGGAAGATATGTCCCAGATTGAGGCGGCGGGAGTAAGGTCTGCTCCCTCCGGTGAAGCGGAACATATCAATGAATTTGTTCCAGTACAGTACAACAACAGCAAGTACAGCTCCGAGTTGAACAACCACCTCAAACGTTTTGACTGACTCGTTGTCCTCCGATAAACCCAGCAAGTGGGCAGTCAGAATCATGTGTCCAGTGGAGGACACGGGCAAAAACTCAGTCAAACCTTCGATGATGCCCATAATAATGGATGATATAATGTCCAATTCTCTTCCTCCTTGAAATGCAGGTGACAGCACAGGCTGTCCTGCTTGACCATGCCTGTTCATTTGAACAAGGCTATCACCTATTATGATCACAAATGCACTCAACTTCAACTTATGCTTGTAACCATTTGTTTAAAACTATATTGACAAAAACCTAGTTATCCCATAGGATATAACTTAACTGACTGACTGATCAATCGGGAGGGTTACATGAATGACCAAAATTAACGGTTTGGAACCCGGTGAAGAACGCCGGGACCAAATAATACGCATAGCGATGGAGCGTTTTGCAACCCAAGGTTACCATCAGACAAAAATTTCCGATATCGTCCGCGAGGCTGGTGTGGCGCAAGGGACATTCTACTGGCACTTCAAGAGTAAAGAAGCCATTGCTTCAGAGATTGTCTTAACGGGCAAGGAAGAGTTGCTTGCATCGATCGGACAAGGGTACCGCAAGGATGCTGGATCGGTAGAGGATATGGTGAAAGCATCGGAAAGGCTGTTCACTGACTTGTTCATGTTTGCTGCGCAGAATCGTTATTTTATGGAACTGTTACTCAAAGGCATCGTGACGGAAGAATCCGTACAACGCCTGGTTGAGGAGACACGTAATGCTGTGGAAACGGCGTTTCGTCACAATATGGAACGTGCCATCGAACTCGGCATGTTGCCTGAGGGCATGGATGTACCACTTCGAGCAGCTCTATTGGTAAGCATGATTGAAGGCATGATATCACGCTGGTTGTTCGGTTCCGATGAGTTGCACAGCAAGTTCTCAGCTATGACAGCTTCATCGCTGGCAGCTGAGGCAGCAAGCTTTGAGTTTTACGGACTATTGGGCACATAAGATTCACATGATTAAACAAATAGCAGGGAATAATGGGTACAACTGCGGTTTAGTCACAATAAAGTAACCAAATGTACATCCAGATCAATACACGACTGAGAGGAAGTTAACGTAATGAACAACACATATGGATCGAAAACTCGTAAAGGCTGGTCTTTGACAGCAATTCTGCTGATGACCGTGCTGGTACTTAGTGCTTGTGGAAGTAAGGCAACAGACAATGGAAGCACAAATGGTGCACAGGCAAGCAATGAACTGGAGCAGATCAAGTCTGCTGGCGTTATCAAAGTGGGCATGATGGGCACATACGCACCGTACAACTTCCTGAATGATAAGAAAGAAATGGACGGCTACGATGCCGATATCGCACGTGAGGTTGCGAAACGTCTGGATGTAGAGGTTGAATTTGTATCCCAGGAGTTCTCCGGTCTGACACCAAGTCTTCAAGCCAAAAAGCTGGATGCCATTATCAGCCAGATGACGATTACCGATGATCGTAAGAAAGTATTGGATTTCAGTGATCCGTATATTACGAACCAAGTTAAAATTATTGTAAAAGAAGACAATAACGATATTACCAAGCTGGAAGATTTCAAAGGAAAAACGATTGGTGTAGGTCTGGGTACAAATGATGAATCATATCTGCGCAATGAAGTGTTGCCAAAAGTGGGAGACTTCACGATTAAAACCTATGACGATGTCATCTCTTCACTCAAAGATCTGAATGCTGGGCGGATTGACGCAACAATCAACAATATGTACGCTCTGAAACCGATTGTGGATGCCAACGGATTGAATATCAAAGCTGTAGGTGAAGCTATTAAGAGTGACCAGGCAGGTATTGCTGTTCGCAAAGACAATCCGGAACTCGTAGCAGCACTGAATGATGCTCTCAAAGGCATGAAAGATGATGGCACGTACAATACCATTTTCAAAAAATGGTTTGGTGAAGAGCCTGCGCAATAATGAACCTGCAAGGCGAAGGGAAGATTTGACCCATGGAACTGGTATTTGAGAATATCCCCTTCTTTCTGAAGGGGGCTTATTATACGCTGTATGTAACTGTGATCTCCATGTTTTTTGCGTTCATCATCGGGGTGCTTGTTGCGATTGCTCGTCTGAAGGGACCGATGTGGCTTAGGTTGATCGCAAGGTTTTATGTATCCATCATGCGGGGAACACCGCTGCTGGTGCAATTATTCGTCATTTATTACGGATTGGTCGATTATGGAGTGACCTTGGGATCACTCACGGCTGCATGTCTGGGATTGAGTCTGAATGCAGGTGCGTTTCTGTCGGAGACGTTCCGTGGAGCCATTCAGGCTGTACCAAAAGGACAGACGGAAGCTGCATACGCAACGGGAATGACCCCGGCTCAAGCGATGAGACGCATTATCTTCCCACAGGCTGTGCGCATTGCGATTCCGCCGATGGGGAACACCTTTATTGGCATGTTGAAGGAAACGTCACTTGTGGCGGCGATCGGTGTTACCGAGTTGTTGCGTTCAGCACAGCTGCTGGTATCACAATATGCATTGAACATGCCATTTTATCTGGCCATCGGTGTGATCTACTGGATCATGAGTATCGGCTTCTCGGCCATTCTGGAACAAGTGGAGCGCCGGTTGGCTCGGGCTTACTGATGGGAGGAGAGAACCCATGATTACAACAACTGGACTTACCAAACGTTTTCAGCAAAATGAAGTACTTACGAACATCGATCTTCATGTCGATGCCAAAGATATTGTTGTATTGCTCGGCCCAAGTGGTTCAGGCAAAAGTACCTTGCTGCGCTGTCTTAATGGACTCGAAGAGTTGACCGGAGGACAGATCGAAGTGAACGGCATTGTGGTTAACAGCGCAGATCCGCTACGAGTCCAGCGTGCCCGGGTACTGGAGATTCGTCGCCAGACCGGCATGGTATTCCAGCAATTCAATCTGTATCCGCACAAGACAGTGCTGGGTAATGTGATGGAAGGTCTTGTTACGGTGAAAAAAATCAAGCGTGACGAAGCGGCTGAACGCGGCCGGATTCTGCTGGATCGGGTCGGCTTGTCGGACAAGCAGGATGCATACCCATCCCGATTGTCTGGTGGACAACAGCAGCGAGTCGCCATTGCACGTGCACTTGCGATGGAGCCAGAAGTGATGCTGTTTGATGAGCCGACTTCAGCTCTTGACCCTGAACTGGTCGGAGAGGTACTTTCCGTCATGAAGGAGCTTGCAGAGGAAGGTATGACGATGCTGGTTGTGACGCATGAATTGAAGTTTGCCCGTAATGTGGCGAACAAAATCGTCTTTATGGCGGACGGGTCGATTGTAGAAGAGGCAAGTCCACAGGCGTTTTTTGAACAGCCGAAGCAAGAGCGCACCCGCCGTTTCTTGCAACAGATTACTGAATTTTGATGAAGATAACAGCGATCGGAAGAACGAACGTACTCGGAGCGGGTATTTAAGGTCATGAACGATATCAGTTCAACTAAACTTTTTGCACAAGAACGGAGAGGACGGAAGAAACCTGAAGAAGCGGAGCGTGCGCCTTTATCCCCTGATTTTCCCCTTGAAGAAGGGAATCAAAAAAATCTGGGGATAACAGCGATCGGAAGGTTATTCTGTCATCGGAGTGGCAAGTGCAAACCTTTTTCGCTTGAACTTAAACTATTGTAAGAAAGAAGGATAACATCATGAATGTAACAACCGTATGGAAAGGCAAACGTGCGTTTACTTCCGAAGGACCCTCTGGATATGCTGTCGGCATGGATGCCACTGCTGCTTATGGTGGTGACAGCAAAGGTGCGACCCCGATGGAATTGTTACTGGCGGGTCTCGGCGGCTGTATGGGAATCGATATTACAATGATTCTGGACGCTTTCCTGGACAAAATTGAGTCGATTGAGATTGAAGCGCAAGGCACACGCAGTGAAGAGATGCCTAAAGGCTTCACATCCATTGATCTGATCTTCAAAGTCGATGGCGATATCCCGGATTATCGCATCTGGAAAGCCATCCAGATGGCTGAGGAAAAATATTGTGCAGTTTCCGCTTCGCTGAGCGCCGATATTCATCCTAAACTGATCCTCAATGGGGTAAGTACACCTCGTCCTTAATAACATATGAGTAAATCTCTGATACTGAGAAGGCACTTCCAATCGTGGGAGTGCCTTTTTTGGCTTTTCCAACACTTCAACAGGGATTTCGCCCATCTAGGAGTCACTAAACTTCTGTCAGTAGAAAATAATTCGGTAAGCCCGGTCGCCATGTTAATGGCGGCCTCTTCTACTAGAGGTAGGCTGGCTTGTAGCCTGGCAACATATTAACCCATTTCAATGACAATCCGAATTCTGGCGGTTATGTGGTATGATTAATTCTGAGGACAGAACATCCTGATCCTGCTGTTTATATGTAAGCGCTTATACAGATGACGGAAGGTGCAGACATGTTGAAAAGGTTGATACGAACCACTAATAATCTCAAATTAAAGCATAAATTGCTCATTTCCTATGTACTGGTTGTCATGATTCCGGTCCTGATTGTTGGTCTTGCTGTGACCAGTTATTTTCGCCAGCAAGCCCTGGACAATGCGATAGGACAGACGATCATCAATGTGGACAAGATCAAGAGCCAGACGGCAACCATGCTGCGTGTACCAACCGATATATCCAATCTATTAATGTTTAATGCGGATCTCAAGGAGATCGTGAATAAACGGTACAAGAGCGTTGTGGAGTTAACCTCAGCGTATCTTGCATACAAAGACTTTCAGGAGTACAGGCGTTTGTACCGTGAGATAGCGGGCATTCGTTTTTACTCAACTAACCCAACATTGATCAACAACCTCGAATTCATCCCAGTAGACAAGCAGACGGAAGAGAGCTACTGGTACCAACAGGCACTGAAAACAACCAGCATCGGTTGGTTCTACATTCCGGACAAGGAAGATAATCCTGTACACAAGCTCAGCCTGGTGCGCAAAGTACCTTTTGCCGAGTATCGGACAGAGGGCGTGTTGATGATTGTGATCAATCAGGATGAGCTGAATGGATTGTTGCGTCAGGAACAGTTTGAGACGATGATTACGGACGAGCAGGGGTATGTGGTTGCAGCCAAGAATACCGAGCTGGTGGGTAAAACGCTGGACGAGCTTGATTTTGGCGTTGATCTGCAGAATCAGGCGAAAGGCACCATAGAGGGGGATTTCCGAGGGGAACCATCTAATATTGTTATTGATGAGCTGGGCCCTGGATCGAGTATGAACAGCCTGAAGGTGATTTCGGTTTTTGCCACCAAAAATATCGTCAAAGACGCGAACACCGTCAGCTTGATTGGCATGATTTTTATTATCCTTGTGCTGGTTATCGCCCTATTATTCGTATATATCATCTCGTTCCTCACTTCGAACCGATTGCTCCGGCTGAGTAAACACCTCAACAAGCTTGCATTAGGAGACCTGAACGTGACTTCACGGATTGATGGAAACGATGAGATTGGACAACTGTCACGACAGTTCAACTATATGGTGAAAAGTATCAATGAACTCATGACGCAGGTGGTAGAAGCGACCGAACAGAACAATCAATTGGAAATCGCCCAAAAAGAGATTAAATTGAAAATGATGGCGAGCCAGATCAATCCCCATTTCTTGTTTAATGCACTGGAGTCCATTCGGATGAAAGCGCATATCAAGGGAGAAGCAGAGATTGCCAACATCGTCAGGCTGTTGGGCAAGCTAATGCGCAAGAGTCTAGAGATTGGCAGTGGAAAAACAACCTTCCGGGCTGAACTTGAAATGGTACGTTCCTATTTGGAAATTCAGAAATTTCGTTACGGCGACCGCCTTGCATTCCAGATCCATATCGATCCCGAGGTGGAGAAGATGTACATTCCGCCTTTGATTATTCAACCTTTGGTTGAGAATGCGATTGTCCATGGTCTTGAGAACAAAGAGGGCACAGTCCGTGTTCATATAAGTATTCGTTTAGTAGAGAACATTGTGCAGATTCGTGTGGATGACAATGGTGCAGGTATAACGCCAGAACGACTGGCTGAGGTGATGCAGTTTATCTGTGGACCGGAGGAACAGGAGAAGAGTCGGATCGGCATGCGTAATGTACATCAACGCTTAACATTGACGTACGGCGAGCCATATGGAATACAGATTACGAGTGTATATGGGGAAGGGACGGAGGTTTCTTTCACTTTGCCAGCAGGAGGGGACCAGCATGTATAAAGTGTTTTTGGTGGATGACGAACCGAGCATACGTGAGGGACTGACAACCATTATCGAGTGGGAAAAATACGGATTCCAGGTCATTGCTACAGCTGCCAGCGGGCGTGAGGCCATCGCCCGGTTTGAGGAATTGGAGCCTGATCTGACGATTATTGATATTCGCATGCCCGGTATGACCGGGCTGGATGTGATTGAAGAGGTGCGCCGGAATCATCCGGATTCGCACTTTTTGATATTAAGTGGTTATGCAGATTTTGATTATGCCAAAAAAGCCATCAGTTTTGGTGTGGATGGTTATCTGCTCAAACCGGTGGATGAAGAAGAGATTATTGGTGAACTGGGGCGTATTGCTACAATCCTGACCCGTGAACGGGAGACAATGGCACGTCATGCTGGTGAAGATACCGTCTATCGGGAGCATCAGATCGAGGCTTTGCTCTTTGACAGTCTGGAGGGTGCGGGTAGCATGGAAGAAGATAGCCTGGGGCTGCACTGGCCTCACTATCAGATTGTGCTGCTTGAGATGCATGTAACCCCCGACCTGCAGCGGGGAAGTGTTATGAAACGCAAACTGATTGAAGCATTTGACCATAAAGATCGAGGCATTGTATTCTCGTTCCATTCAGGTCTGGGGCTGTTAAGTAAGGAAACAATCACATCCGAGTCATCTGCAAGAAATCTGTATGATGAGCTGGAAGGACTGCTAGGAGAATGGGAGGTTCACATGTATGGTGCTGCAGGAGAACCCGTACATTCCACTTCTGAAATTGCGCGGTCATACACGCAGGCGAATCGTATACTCGGGGAACGCTTCTTGTTCACGGAGCAACGCATCATTCTGTGGACTGAAGGTAGCGAAGGCGAAAGCGTTGTTAAGCCAGAAGTTGAAGCTGTGGACGGAGCACATGAGCCAGTTGAGGACGAACTCGCGGACAAGCTGTATTATGCGTTAGACATCCGCAGTAGTGAGTCCGTTATGCGGGTGCTGGGTGAGATGGAAGAGCGCCTGGTTCCATATCATCGAACAGAACAAGCGATCAAGACGGCGTTCTCACAGGTATTTTCCTTGGCGTTCAACAAGCTTGCAGCGACGAATCAACATATGCACTCCATTATGCAGGAACATTCGGTTCTGATTAATGAAGTCTATCATCAATTTACGATGTCTGATCTCAAAGTCATGGCATCGGAACATTTGAATCGACTTATTCAACGTATGGGTGGGGGAAGCAAGGATACTGTATTGAAACAGATGATTGAATTTATCCAGCGTAACCCTGGCGAAAATCTCAAGCTCGAAGTACTGGCAGAAGTGTTTAACTATAACAGCAGTTACTTGGGTAAGTTGTTCAAGAATCATACTGGAGAATATTTCAATGCATTTCTGGACAAGGTTCGTATGGAAAAGGCCAAGGAATTGCTGGACGAAGGACTGAAGGTCCATCAGGTCGCGGCGAGAGTGGGATATGCTAATGTGGACTACTTCCACGGTAAGTTCAAGAAATATGTAGGGGAATCCCCATCCGCTTACAAACAGGCCAGAACCCATTCATCAATTAAAGGAACGGCTACAGATATAAACGAGGAATAAGTACGGAGTGCTGGGCCTTGCCCTTGCCTATTGTGTAAAACGTTTTCGATATTCCTGAGAAATTTCCAGATTCATCATATTGTCCATGCACTTCCCATGATAAGCAATGGTCACCGAATGCTTCACATTTTAGACTGGATTTACAAGTATCCAGATGAAGGGATGGCTATACGATATGAATTTGTCTGATATAGGCGCTGTACGTCATACATTGAACTTAAATGGAACATGGCAGTTTTGTTTGGATCTGGAGTCCGATACACTCGTTGAACAAGAGATATTACCACCTTCACAGTGTGAAAATACATCATGGGAGACCATTCAGATTCCCGGTTCATGGGAAGAGCAAGGATACGGAGATGAGCCTGCATACGAAAGGCTCGATACCTGGACCAAGGTACGGGAATATGAAGGCTCAGCCTGGTATGCTCAGGATGTTCATGTTCCATCAGACGATCCCGGATGCCACTATGTATTCAGATTGGAAGGTGTCCGATGGACAACGCATCTCTGGATCAATGGACAGTATGCCGGGCAGCAGGATAGTCTGGTGAATCAACAGAAGTGGGATGTTACCTCTCTGGTGAAGCAGGGAGAAGTGAATCGTGTGGAGATCCGCGTGGATAATACGATGAAACTTCCGCTGGCGGGTAGCCATATTCATTCATTGCATACGGCCACAGCCTGGGGTGGAATCACGGGTGGTGTTTATCTGGACAGTCTGCCCCCATGCCGATTACAAACGTTACGTATTCAACCAGATGCTGAGAACGGAACCGTTCTGGTTGATTGTACTGTAAGCGCTCCCGCGAATGAATCCGCTAGATCGATGCAATTACATGTGAATATCCAGCATCCGGACGGCACATGGCTTGATCAATACAGTTGTCATGTGAATCTGAGTGTTCAAGCGCATGTGGATATTAGCTCAGCAGGGTTAACTGAAAGTAACGCTGTAATAGATCAGTGGCGATTGGAACTTGGAACAGAGAAGTCTATCGCAAGATGGTCGGATGAATCCCCTGAATTATACAAGGCTGTGATCCGTCTCCATGACGGTGAACAGGAACTGGATCGGCTGGAGCAATCATTTGGTGTACGCTCCTTTGCAGCAAACGGGAAGCAGCTTGAGTTGAATGGGACACCAGTATATCTGCGTGGGTACGTCGATTGCTGTATCTTCCCACTGACGGGTTATCCCGTCTGGGACAAGGAGCATTATCTTCAGCAGTTTCGAGTGGCCAGATCGTATGGCTTCAATCATGTCCGACTGCATGGGTGGAGCGCGCCAGAACCATTCTGGGACGCAGCTGATGAAGAGGGCATGCTGGTGCAATCAGAACTTCCCCATTGGTCTCGTTTCTTTGAGCAATCGGATCAGTTTGCGCCAGCTGAAGTATTGACTTATCTGACACAAGAACTGGACGGGTTGCTTCAGTCGCTGTATAGACATCCTTCATTCGTCATGTTCTCCATGGGGAATGAACTCCTTGGTCCGAATGGCCATCCTGAACTCAATGCACTGGTATCGAGGGCAAGGGATACAGACCCCACTCGCTTATATACGGACAATACAGGTTTTGGACAGCTTCCGGCGCAAGGGCGGGAAGGTGATTATTATATTCAGTCGTTGAACTGGCATCCCCCGTTGGAATCCGCATATTCTGCTGTGCCGGATACCACGCTGGACTATCATGCAGTCACCCGGCTTGCGGAGCATCCTGTTATAGGACACGAACATGCACAGTACACCATGTATGTGCGGCCCCAAGAGCGAGCGAAGTATACTGGCGTATTGCGTCCTAGCTGGTTACGACCGATCGAAGAATCGTTAACAAACAAAGGCATGATGGAGGACCTGGAGCATTTTCAACAGGTCAGTGGTACCCATCTGGTACGTTCCTTAAAAGAAGCCATGGAGCGGATTCGGCGAACACCGGACGCTGCGGGCGTACAGCTGCTGGACATTCGTGATTTTCCAGGGCAGGGACATGCTACGACGGGCATTCTGGATGTATTTTGGGATGACAAAGGTATAACAACACCAGAAGAATTCATGTGTTTCAACGCAGATGTGGTGCTGTTGTTAAGCTGCAAGGAGCGTACATTTTACGCCGGAGAACCCATTCATGTCGATGTACGCATCTCTCATTACGGTAAGGAGCCACTTGAGGACGCAGTCATTCAGTGGAGGTTAATAAGCGATGATGTGATACTTACTGAAGGGGCATGGAAGACCGGAGATATCCAGTGTGGGTCCGTCATGTCACTGGGAAGCATCGTCGCTACAGCACCTCGTGAAGCAGCAGCAGCTTTTCGGATCGAAGCGGAGCTGATATCAGGCGATTTGGAAAGAACTGTAGCGAATATATGGCATGGATGGTCGTTTCCTTTTTATCAATCCCATCCGAGGTCGAAGCGTATCTGGAATACCGTGGCAGAGTTGAAGCCATTATTGGGTGAAGCGCATGATGATTGCGTAGATCGCATCGATGGATTTCAGTTGTTGAAAAATCGGGAGATTGACTTGGTTATCGTTCAGTCGTTAACACCCAATGTCGTTGATTATGTGGTCAACGGGGGGAGTGTTTGGCTACAGCCAACCGCAGAAGGGTTATATGATTCAGTGGAGACCAAGTATCTGCCTGTATTCTGGAATTACCTGATGTTTGCTACACAGCCTGGTGCAACGATGGGCATGGTTTTGAGAGAACAGCTAGCACTACTAGGCTCCTTCCCGCATGATGGGGCTTCGGACTGGCATTGGTATCACTTGGTGAACGGTACACCAGCGATATGTTTGGATACGTTGCCCGGAGTGGAGCCGCTGATCGAAGTGGTGGACCATTTCCATCGGGCCAAACGACTCGCTTATGCCTTTGAGGCAAAAGTAGGGAAGGGCAAGATTTTGATATCCTCACTTCCGTTTGCCAATCTGGCTGTAATGAAGCGTCCGGAAGCCGCCTACTTATTTCAGGAGATACTTGCGTATCTGAATGGAGATCAATTCCGTCCAGCAACCTCCATATCCGTAGCGCAACTACTCGGCATCGTTAAACTGCAAACCATTCAATTTACATTGTAATCAGAGGGACCCGAAAGGGTCCTTTTTGTATGCCATGTAATTGAAGTAAACGATTACTATAAAACGTTTTCGATATTTACCACTTCAGATAATATTTTACCTTAATATTACTTTTATATCATTTGAAAGTAGAATTTATCACTAATTTTAACGAATTAATGTCTGATTATATATGTCTATATCTAATTTTTATATGATTTTCTCTAAAATCCAGATGGTATTTTGAAAACGCTCTATCGAGTATGATTATTTTATTAAACAGAGGAGGGGGAACGGAGATGGAAACGCTAACAAAAAAATCCGCTTCCGCGAACAGAAGCAGTGACCCCAAACCGCCTTTAAAGAATCGGCGGAACGGAATTTGGGACAGAATGAAACAGCAGAAATATCTCTATCTCATGTCATTGCCATTCGTAGCTTGGGTTTTCGTATTTAACTATCTGCCACTATGGGGATGGACGATGGCTTTCCAAAATTATAAACCTGCCAGATCGTTTGGTGATCAAGAGTGGGTTGGTTTTAAACACTTTGTAGAGTTGTTCAGTGATGATCGTTTCTATCTGGTACTTCGAAATACACTTGCAATGAGCTTGATGGGACTGGTTGTCGGTTTTATCGTGCCGATATTCTTCGCTATTCTCCTGAACGAAATGAGAGGCATGTTCTTCAAACGTGCCGTGCAAACGGTATCATATCTGCCTCACTTTGTATCCTGGGTTGTTGTAGCCGGGATCATTACGAAGATGCTCTCCACCGATGGGGGGATTATCAATGATCTATTGGTAGGACTGAACATTATCGATCAGCCGATCCAATTCATGGCCAAGGGGAACTTGTTCTGGTACATTGTAACCGCTTCAGATATGTGGAAGGAAACCGGTTGGAATGCCATCATCTATCTTGCAGCAATTACGGGTATCGACAATGAGCTGTATGAAGCTTCCCGTGTAGATGGAGCCAACCGCTGGAGACAAATGTGGCACATCACGCTGCCTGGCATACGGACCACGATTTCCGTACTTTTCATCATGTCAATTGGACATCTGATCAGTATCGGTTTCGAGAAGCAGTTCTTGCTTGGCAACAGTCTGGTCACGGACTACTCGGAAGTACTTGATCTATATGCGCTCAATTATGGTTTGAATATGGGACGATTCTCATATGGTACAGCCATAGGTATATTCAACTCCGTTGTCAGTATCATCCTTCTGTTTACTGCGAACGGCTTGTTCAAAAAATTCACAAAAGAAAGCATCATGTAGGGAGGGGACGACATTATGGCGAACAAAGCATTCAATGCTACTCGGGGCGATAAACTGTTCGATATATTCAACATCCTCGCGATGACCATGGTGCTGGTTGTAACACTTTATCCATTCCTTAACGTACTAGCCATCTCACTCAATAACTCGACAGATACAGTACGTGGCGGAATTTACTTGTGGCCTCGCGAATTCACATTACAGAACTACAAAACGATTTTCCAATATGATGGATTGTTACAAGGCTTGCAGATCTCCATTCTGCGTACACTTGTAGGTACCGTGCTCGGATTGATCAGTTCATCCATGATCGCCTTTACACTGAGCAGACCTGACTTTGGACTTAGAAAGTTTGTTTCCACAACGCTCGCGCTCACGATGTATTTCTCCGGTGGTCTGATTCCGGTGTACATTCTGATGCGTGACTTGAACCTGATCGGTACATTCTGGGTATATGTATTGCCTGGCATGATCAGTGCATTTAACGTGTTCATTATCCGTTCATTCATTGATGGCCTGCCATACTCATTGCAGGAATCCGCGAAGCTGGATGGAGCGAATGACTTTACAATCTATTACAGAATCATCTTGCCACTGTGTAAACCAGTACTTGCTACCATCGCATTGTTCCTGGCTGTAGGTCAATGGAATGCGTGGTTTGATACGTACCTGTATAATGGTTCAAAGGCACATCTGACCACGCTCCAATATGAGCTGATGAAAGTATTGCAAAGTACACAGCAGGGCTCAGGTGCTGGACGAAATGCCAATGATATGGCGCAGCAAATGACACAGATTTCACCGGAATCGATCAAAATGGCGATTACGATCGTTGTAACGGTTCCAATTCTCATTGTATATCCGTTCCTTCAGAAGTACTTTGTTGGCGGTATGACACTGGGCGCAGTAAAAGGTTAAACAAGTGGGTACAGGCTGCCACATAGAGCGGCCGTACATCTACAAATGAAGCATCAGGATACCCGAAGCGCAGCCATTTGGTCTGCGCTTCACCGTATAGGGCTGCGGTGTGGTATTCATGAAGCTATAGACAGGGACAAAAAAGTCCCGGACAAACAGACATATGAAACAGGGAGGATTACCATTATGGCAAGTTCCAAAATGAAGATTGCACTGGCACCAGTGCTTGCAATGTCTTTACTCGCAGGTTGCGGTGGAGGAAGCGGCAGTGATACGTCGTTCAAGGATACAAGCGCAGAGACAACTCCACTTACTTTTGATTTCTTCAGCGTAGACCCCAGTCCGAACTGGAATGGCATGAAGGATGAAGTAGGTAAAGTCCTTACGGAAAAAACAGGGATAACTCTTAACGGTGAATTTGCCGTTAGTGGTGGTCAAGATAAGATATCCTTAATGGCAGCGAGCGGAGACTATCCGGATATCGTGTCACCCAAAGGAGAACTCAGCAAACTGGTGGATGCCGGAGCAATGCTCGATCTGACAGATCTGATCGACCAATATGCTCCCAATCTGAAGAAGCTGTATGGTAATTACATGGACCGGTTGAAATACAGTAATGAAGATCAGGCTATTTATGTGCTGCCAACGTATTATGCGGTAGACCAAAAATACTTTGATGCAGGTGGTGGATTTGGCATTCAGCACCGTGTACTGAAAGAACTCGGATACCCGGAAGTGCGTACACTTGAGGATTACGAGAATGTATTGAAGGCGTACAAAGAGAAACACCCAACGATTGATGGTCAGCCAACGATCCCGTTAACACTGGACGCGGATGATTGGAGAATCATGATTACCGTAACGAACCCGGCCTTCCAGGCAACAGGTGCACCGGATGACGGTGAATACTACATCGATCCAGAGACGTATGAAGCAAGTCTGCATTACAAACGTCCAGAGGAAAAAGAGTACTTCCGCTGGTTGAACCATATGTACAACACTGGATTGCTGGATCAGGACAGCTTTATTCAGAAAACAGACCAATACAAATCCAAAATTGCAAGTGGACGTGTTCTGGGTGTCATTGACCAGGATTGGGGTTACTCCGATGCAGAAAATGCATTGAAATCCGTTGGTAAGACTGAAGCAACGTATTCACACTTCCCGGTAACCCTGTCTAAGGATATCAAGGATCATGCCTACCAAGACCCTGGTTTTGTATCCGGTTGGGGTGTAGGGATTACAACATCGAATCCTGACCCGGTTCGTACGATCAAATTCTTCGATTACCTGGCTTCTGAAGAAGGGCAAGTGCTTATGAATTGGGGAATTGAGGGCAAACAGTACGAAGTGAAGGATGGCAAACGTGTCATTCCTGCCGACATTCTGGATCAGAAAACCAATAATGCAGCCGTATTCCAGAAAGAAACCGGTATTGGACTGTACACCAATATGTCCGGTCACTATGGAGACGGTGTGAAGGATTCAACGGATAACTACTACACTACGAATTTCCCTGAACAGATCGTGGCAGCATATTCCGATGCAGAGAAAGAAACACTCAAAGCTTACGGTGCTACGACGTGGAAAGATCTGTTCCCGAGTGAAGATGAGTTCCCAATCAAACCATGGGGAGCAGCATACAATCTGCCAACACCAGGTGACTCCAACTACAACGTCATCTTCAAGAAAACACAGGATATCATTCGGAAACGTATCCCGGAAGCCATTCTGAGTACTCCTGAACAGTTCGATGCGATCTATGACGGCATGATTGCAGAAGTGAACCAAGCAGGAGCAGAGGATATGGAGAAACAATATACAGAACTCGTTCAAAACCGTGTTCAATTGTGGAGCGGTGAAGAAGCTAAATAAACGATTAGCAATTCAGATCTAAAACGAAAAAGAACCCAGAATATTTGGGTTCTTTTTTTATCTAAAACGTTTTCTAAAAAACGTTTTCAATTTTATAAATTCACTATTGACAAGGGATATAGGAGCGATTATTATTCAAGTATGAAAGCACTTACATTTTCTTGTACACCACGTGGCATACACCTGAATCTCAAAGTAAACATTTGCAGAATGAAGAGGAAATAAGGCAAGAAGAACATTTTTTGTTTTTCAGAAAACGCTTCTAATATTATAAAAACAAGAAAATTACATTTGCTTCATCTGGTCACGGTATGTGCAGGTCAGCCTGTTATACAAATATACAGCTTCATTAATATCCATAAGGGGGATTACACATGAAGGGCAAAACACCAAAAACATTCGCAATGCTTCTGTTAGCCAGTGCTCTTGCAATTACAGCAGGATGCAGCGGCAGTGGAGGAGGAACTAACGCTTCAGAGAAACCGGTTGATTCCGGAGATACAACCAGTCCAGTGACCTTTACATTCTTTGGTGCAGACGCGAGTCCGAACTGGAATAACATGAAGGATGCTGTCGGTCAAGAAATTACTAAGGCAACGGGAGTTACAATTGAAGCTGAGTATGATGTGAATAATGGTGGTGACCAAAAGATTCCTTTGATGGCTGCCAGTGGTGATTACCCTGATATTATCTATCCTAAAGGCAACTTGTCTAAGCTTGTGGATGCAGGCGCGATGCTGGACCTGACCGATCTAATTGAGGAGCATGCTCCCAACTTGAAAAAAATCTATGGTGATCAGACGAACCGTCTGAAATACAGTTTGGAAGATCAAGCCATTTACACGATCCCGACGAATATGGGTGTAGATAACGTTGAGTTTGACGCTAGGGGCGGATTCGAAATTCAACAAAGAGTATTGAAAGAGCTCGGCTACCCTGAAGTAAAAACGCTTGAGGACTACGAGAACGTACTGAGAACGTATTATGAAAAACATCCAACGATTGATGGTCAACCGACGATTCCGTTAACATTGAATGCAGATGACTGGAAAATTATGATTACGGTAACGAACCCTGCATTCCAAGCTACGGGTGGACCGGATGATGGTGAGTATTATATTAATCCTGAGACTTATGAAGCCGTTCTACATTACAAACGCCCTGAAGAAAAGGAATATTTCCGTTGGTTGAACAAAATGTACAATGAGGGTCTGCTTGACAAAGATACATTTGTTCAAAAGGATGACCAATACAAATCCAAAATTGCCAGTGGCCGTGTACTCGGTCTAATCGACCAAGAGTGGAACTATGGTGAGGCGGAGAATGCTTTGAAATCGTCTAACGGTGGCGATAAAACATATGCCCACTTCTCCGTGTCCTTGAACAAGGATATTGTGGATCATACGTTCCAACCGACGGGATTTGACGGTTATGGTATCGGCATCACAACTTCGGCCAAAGATCCGGTACGTATTATCAAATTCATGGATTGGCTTGCTTCCGATGAAGGTCAGGTCCTGAGAAACTGGGGTGTTGAAGGCCAACATTACCAAGTCGAGAATGGGAAACGCATCATTCCGGATGACGTACAAGATCGCAAAACCAATGATAACTCTGCTTTTACCAAAGAATCAGGCGTAGGCATGTATAACATATTTAGCGCCAGATACGGTGATGGTGTGAAAGATGCCACGGATAACTACTATACAACGAACTTCCCTGAACAGATTCAAGCTGGTTACACTGCCGCTGAGAAGGAAACGTTGAAAGCCTATGGTATTACAACATGGAAAGATTTCTATCCTTCCGAAGATGATCTGAAGCTGAAAGATTGGGGCGCAGCATACAACATGCCTGTACCATCTGACACGGATTACAACGTAACGTTCCAGAAAACACAGGATATCGTACGTAAACGTATTCCAGAGGCGATCCTTGCCAAACCTGAGAACTTCGACAGCGTATATGATAGTCTTCTGGCTGAACTCGATAAAGCGGGTGCAGTGGAGATGGAGAAACAATACACGGTTTGGATCAAAGAACGTGTAGCTCTCTGGACTGGAAAAGATGTGAAATAAGCTTGAAAACCAAGCATTAAAGTTAAGGATTTTCATAGCGGAAAAAGCCCTTGAGAAAGGGCTTTTTTTATTGTTGACGTGAGGAGATGGATAGCCTATAATCTATCATGTAAGCACTTTCAGTAAGCGGTTTACTCCATTTACGAAAACGTTTTACGTCCGTTAGAAGAAGAATCTTTCTTTTGGCAGAATCGAAACGTCAGCTTCAGTAAACACGTCGGAATGAACGATACCGAAAGCGCATTCAAAAAAAATGGTATCCTCAGGCATAAAGCCTGTTATACAGATAAAACCTTCATAAATAATAGGGGGAACTAGACAATGAGAGGCAAAATGAAAGGTAATACACCCAAAACGTTTGCAATGTTGATGCTCGCAAGTGCAATGTTGGTTACAGCTGGTTGTGGGAATTCGGGAACCAAAGAGACTTCGGAGTCCAGCGGAACCGAACCGATCACAGTTACATTCTTCGGGGCGGATGCTAGTCCAACCTGGAACAAGATGCAAGATGCTGTTGGTAAAAAGATTACGGAGCAAACTGGCGTTACTCTTGAAGCAGAGTATGATGTAAACGATGGTGGTAACCAGAAGATTGCACTAATGGCTGCCAGTGGTGACTTTCCTGATATGATCTACCCTAAAGGTAACTTATCTAAGCTTGTGGATGCAGGTGCGATGATGGATCTCACGGATCTGATTGAGGAGCATGCTCCCAATCTGAAAAAAATCTATGGGGAACAGATGAACCGTTTGAAATACAGTCTGGAAGATCAAGCGATATATACGATTCCAACCAATATGGGTGTCGATAATGTTACGTTTGACGCTACAGGTGGATTTGAAATTCAGCAAAGAGTATTGAAAGAGCTCGGATACCCTGAAGTGAAGACACTTGAGGATTACGAGAATGTACTTAGAGCCTATTATGAAAAACATCCAACCATTGATGGTCAACCAACCATTCCATTAACATTGAATGCAGACGACTGGAAAATCATGATCACGGTAACGAACCCGGCCTTCCAGGCAACAGGTGCACCGGATGATGGTGAATATTACATTGACCCTGAAACGTATGAAGCCAAATTGCACTACAAACGTCCAGAGGAAAGAGAATATTTCCGCTGGTTGAATAAAATGTACAATGAAGGCCTACTGGACAAAGATGCCTTTGTTCAAAAGGATGACCAATACAAGTCCAAAATTGCCAGTGGCCGTGTCCTCGGTCTGATTGACCAAGAGTGGAACTATCAAGAAGCGGAGAACGCGCTCAAATCATCGGGTAAGGATGATGCCACATACGCTCACTTCTCTGTATCACTTAACGATGAAATTGTGGATCACACGTTCCAACCAGCCGGATTTGACGGTTATGGCATCGGGATCACAACTTCGGCCAAAGATCCAGTGCGTATCATTAAATTCATGGATTGGCTTGCTTCCGATGAAGGACAAGTTCTGAGAAACTGGGGTATCGAAGGCGAACATTACAACGTAGAAGATGGTAAACGCGTGATTCCAGATGACGTTCAGGACCGAAAAACCAATGACAACTCCAATTTCAGCAAGGAAACAGGAATTGGGATGTATAACGTATTTAGCGCAAGATACGGTGATGGTGTAAAAGATTCTACGGATAACTACTACACAACAAACTTCCCTGAGCAGATTGTAGCTGGTTACACGGCTGCAGAGAAAGAAACGCTGAAAGCTTATGGTATCACGACATGGAAAGAGTTCTATCCGGCTGAGGAAGATCTGCCAGTTAAGGATTGGGGCGCAGCGTATAACATGTCCGTACCTTCCGGTACAGACTATGAGGTAACGTTCCAGAAAACGCAGGATATCATCCGTAAACGGATTCCGGAAGCTGTTCTGACTACACCAGCCAACTTTGATGCAACCTATGATGCTTTACTGGCTGATTTGGACAAAGCGGGTGCAGTTGAAATGGAGAAACAATTTACGGTTTGGGTTAAGGAACGTGTCTCTCTGTGGACAGGAAAAGACGTAAAATAATATGGATTGTCTGTGATCCATGGTTAGACAAGGAAAGGGCCCTATATGGGGCCTTTTTTTTGTGGAATGATGTGATGATTTTCATTGACGCAAATTTTGAAATCACATATAATTTTATTATTGTAAGCACTTACCGAAAACGTTTTATATCATAAGAAATATACAGCTGATTTAGGAACAGGAGCTAATCATGTCCCAACACAATAACCAAACTAAAATCAATCGTCTATGGTATCAACAACCGGCAAAACGCTGGGAAGAAGCATTGCCCATCGGAAACGGCCGTCTTGGAGGCATGGTGTACGGTTGCGCAGCAGATGAACGAATTCAGCTCAATGAAGATACATTATGGTCAGGGTTTCCAAGGGATACGATTCAATACAGAAGTCAGCGGTATTTGAAGCAGACGCGAGAATTGATCATGTCTGGGCAGTATGGTGAAGCTGAGGATTTGTTGAACCGTGAAATGCTTGGTCGTGATGTAGAGGCCTACCAGCCGATGGGTCATTTTCTATTGCACCATGAGGGTCTGGATGATCTTTCATATGATGCATTTGAACGGGAGCTTGATCTGGAATCGGGTATTGCAACCACAACCTACTCATTGGAAGGAATACAATACGTACGTGAAGTGTATTCCAGTGCTTCGGATGATCTTATGGTCTGCACATTAACCGCTGATCAGAAGGGCGCTGTGAGTGTAAGTATTACGCTAGACAGTCCCCATCCTTATCGCGTTGAGACTTCGGGAGATGCTCTAACCATGTTCAGTCGGTGCCCAAGTCATGTGGAGTCCAATTACTTCAGAGATCACCCGGAATCCGTCCTCTATGAAGAGGATCGGGGAACGGCTTATGCTGTCCGTATAGCATTTACGGCATCTGGCGATCAGGTGAAGGTCTCCAATCTGGAAGGCAAGTTACATATTCACGGTGCTGATCAGGTTGTGTTTTATCTGGCAGCGGCTACCTCCTTTGAGAGTTACGATGTGTTACCTGTGAAGGATCATCTTGTATTGGAAGAGGAATGCAAGGAGATGATCTTCAAAGCGACCACATATGGCGCGGAAACGCTTCGTGACCGACATATTCAAGATCATAGCGCGTTGTTTAACAGAGTCTCTATTGATTTAGGGGTATCGGCTAACGCCGAATTACCTACAGATGAGCGGCTGCATGCTTATCAGGCAAGGCAACAAGACCCTGGACTGGAGGCACTTTATTTTCAATATGGAAGATATCTGTTAATGGCTAGTTCGCGTCCGGGCAGCCAGCCTGCAAATCTCCAGGGAATCTGGAACCATCAGGTAGAGCCGCCATGGCATAGTGATTACACAATCAATATCAACACGGAGATGAATTACTGGCCGGCAGAAGTCTGCAATCTCAGTGAATGTCATGAGCCGCTGTTTGATATGCTGACCGATCTCAGTGATACAGGACGAAGAACGGCGCGGATTCTGTATGGAGCCCGTGGGTGGACTGCTCATCATAACGTGGATATCTGGAGAACCTCTACACCGACAGGTGGAGATGCAAGCTGGGCTTTCTGGCCGATGGGTGGAGTATGGTTGACCTCGCATCTATGGGAGCATTACCAATTTACCGGGGATCAGCGTTTTCTTGAGGAACGTGCTTATCCCATCATGAAAGAGGCGGCGCTGTTCTGTCTCGACTGGCTGGTGGAAGGGCCTGATGGTTATCTGGTTACGATTCCATCCACTTCACCAGAGAACAAGTTTCTCACAGATGCTGGGGAGGCACGCAGTATATCGATGGCTTCAACGATGGATATGACGTTAATTCGTGAACTGTTCAGCCGCTGTATTGAGGCCTCGAAGCAACTAAATATAGATGAGTCGTTGGCAAGCGAGTGGAGTGAGGCTCTGGGCAAACTCTATCCATTCCAAATTGGAAGCGAAGGACAATTGCTGGAGTGGTTTAAAGATTTTGCCGAATCTGAACCAGGGCATCGTCACGTCTCCCATCTGTATGGGCTGTATCCGGGGGAGCAGATCAATCGAGTGCACACACCGGAATTGGTAGAAGCAGCACGGGTATCGCTTGAACGTCGTATCTCACAAGGTGGCGGGCATACAGGATGGAGCTGTGCATGGTTGATCAATCTGTATGCACGACTGCTGGATGGCAGCCAGGCACATCAGTTTGTGCGCACGTTGCTGGCCCGATCCACACATCCGAATCTGTTTGACGATCATCCGCCGTTCCAGATCGATGGTAACTTTGGAGGCACGGCTGGAATAGCCGAGATGTTGTTGCAGAGTCACTTGAACGAGTTACATTTACTGCCGGCACTGCCTGAACTCTGGACTCAAGGTCGAGTTGAAGGGCTTCGTGCACGGGGTGGTTATACGGTAGCTATAACGTGGACGGACAACAAGCTTGTGTCAGCGGTTATTAAGGCAGATCGAAATGAGTCGCTGACCCTTCGCAGTGCTTATCCGCTGCGTGTGGAAGGAAACGAACAAGCCAAGGCAGAGCTTACGCCTCAGGGCGATTATGTAATTATTTTAACCATGACCGCAGGACAGACGATCCGCGTGTCATCATGAGACGGAGGAGCCAACCATGACCATTTTTAAATTTCCGCAAGATTTTCGCTGGGGTACAGCAACAGCTTCCTATCAAATAGAAGGAGCGGCACAGGAAGGTGGACGCGGGGTATCCATCTGGGATACGTTTGCGCGCACCCCTGGCAAAGTATATAACGGAGATAATGGAGATGTCGCGTGTGACAGTTACCATCGGTATGAGGAAGACATCGAACTGATGAAGAAACTCGGGATTAATACGTACCGGTTCTCCATTGCGTGGCCGCGTATTATTCCTGACGGAGATGGGGAGATCAATCGGGAAGGACTGGACTTCTACCACCGCTTCGTGGATGCATTGATCGAGGCTGGAATTGAACCGTTTCTCACTCTGTATCACTGGGATCTTCCACAAACGCTGGAGGATGACGGGGGCTGGGGCAACCGCAGAACTGTAGACGCTTTTGTAAAATATGCGGAAGTGATTTTCAAAGAATTCTCTGGCAAAATCAACTTTTGGCTGACATTCAACGAACCATGGTGCATCGCGTTCCTGTCGAACCTTCTCGGGATTCATGCGCCAGGAAACAAAGACCTGCAGACGTCAATCAATGTTGCTCATGGATTGCTGGTTGCTCATGGTAAAGCCGTTCAATCTTTCCGTCGCTTGGGAACAACCGGTCAGATTGGTATTGCTCCGAACGTGTGCTGGGCTGAGCCGTACAGCAAATCTCCTGAGGACCAAGCTGCGTGTGACCGATCAATTGCGCTTAATACCGATTGGTTCCTTGATCCAATCTACAAAGGTTCATATCCGCAGTTTATGGTGGATTGGTTCGCAGAAGCGGGGGCTACTGTGCCAATTCAGGAAGGCGATATGGAGATTATCTCGCAACCGATCGATCTGCTCGGCATTAACTATTACACGATGGGGATCAATCGCTTCAATCCGGAGGCAGGTGCTCTGCAATCGGAAGAAGTTGATATGGGCCTCACCAAAACCGATATTGGCTGGCCTGTGGAATCACGTGGTTTGTATGAATTTATGCATTACTTGCAAAAGTACGGCAATGTGGATGTATATATCACAGAGAATGGTGCCTGCATCAATGATGACCTGGAGAACGGAAAGATTAACGATGATCGCCGGATTTCATATTATGAGCAGCATTTGGCCCAAATTCACCGCATCATTAATGACGGCATTAATCTGAAAGGGTACATGGCATGGTCACTGATGGATAATTTCGAGTGGGCAGAAGGCTACCGGATGCGTTTTGGTCTTGTTCATATGGACTATCGTTCACTCGTGAGAACACCGAAGGAGAGTTATTACTGGTATCAGAGCGTCATCAAGAATAATTGGTTGGAGACACGGAACGAACATAATCCCCAATAGCTTGGGTGGCAGGTTTTAAGGGTAAAGCAGGTCCGCATTATATATGGTTCCCTTATTAAAGCTGAGAACGACGGTAACATTGGAGTATTCCAATGTGCCGTCTTTTTTTTGTATTTTTACCGTTGGAAATAAGTAGTTCATAAAGGTTTCATAAGGTCAAGTACAGTTCCTGTTATGAAGAGACGTTTTTTGGGTTATAAGAAGTATGAATGAATTTAATAATGTTTTGTCAACAGTATAAATCAAAATAAAGTGTCCAAATTGCGAATAAAATTTGAACATTTGTTGACTAAAAATCATACTGATGTGGTATATTGGTATAAGGAAAGCACTTACAAAAAGGGAAAAGGAAGTGTTTACTATGGCATCGAAGACAGCAATGGTTAGCCAATTGGAGCGCAAAGACAAAAATATGCGGCGCGCCGTCTTGACGATGACAGTTCTGGCATGGGTCGCACTCATTACGGGAGTGATCATGTGTCTGATCAATCTGAACGAATTTAATGATCGTAATCTTGGCTTGATGGTTGGTATTGGATTCCTTGTAGGTAGTGTGTTTATTTACGTTATTGCCAAAGCGATTGGCCTTGTTCATACACGCCGGGAAGACGAAGGCGCCGATTGATTATAATCCTGCGTTAATTCGTTCATAATAAGACTGGATGAGTTCCCGGAATCCAGTCAATAAAGCCCTTTGCGGATTCGTTGACACTGTTCAACGGGACTGCAAAGGGTTTTATTTTGTGACTTGAGGTGTAAAGATTACGAAGTACAAATATCAAGCATGCAAGCGATTTGTGAGAAAAAATTCACACATTTAAGGTGTAAAATCGACAAATTTGTTAACAAGAACAAAAAAGTTGTTCATTTCTGATATCTTTAGTAGGAAGAGAGTAGTATACTGATTTTTCAGTATGAGCGAATTTAAGGAGAGGGGATCAAAATGAACAAGAAACCTAGGTCGCTAATCCGGATTATCATTCCGGTTGTCCTGACGTTGGTTACAATTGCATTGATTGTCTGGCCAATGCTGGCAGGCGGACAGTACGTTGTTCTGGATCCGAAGGGGCCAATTGGCGCTTCGCAGAGAGATTTGATTGTCATCTCGACAATTTTGTGTGCTGTCATTATTGTGCCAGTACTCATTTTGGCTGCCGTAATCGTATGGCGTTACCGTGAGAAACCGGACAACAAAGCAGCATATGAACCTAACTGGGCTCATAGCACCAAAGCGGAGGTTGTATGGTGGACCATTCCAATTATTATTATTGGGATACTTGCAATTGTAACGATTCGTTACACTTATGTTCTGGAACCTTCGAAGCCGTTGGCTCACGAGAAAGCACCAATTACCATCCAAGTGTCTTCACTGGACTGGAAATGGCTGTTTATGTATCCAGAACAAGGAATTGCAACGGTTAATACGTTGAATATTCCGGCAGACCGGCCCGTGAAATTTGAACTCACTGCGGATTCACCGATGAACTCATTCTGGATTCCGCAACTTGGAGGACAGATTTATACGATGTCGGGTATGGCGATGACCTTGTATCTGCAGGCAGATCATGAAGGCAAGTACTGGGGTTCAGGCGCTAACTTCACAGGCGAGCATTTTGGAGAAATGCGTTTTGATGTGAATGCTACATCGGACGAAGATTTTGACAATTGGGTAGCTGAAGTGAAACAGAGTTCTCAGGCGTTGACTACAGAAGGTTACAAAGCACTGGCTGAACCAGGAACAAGCAACGTTGCTTATTATTCTGCTTTCCCAGAAGGATTGTTCCAAAATATTGTGACCAAGTATGTTGTAGATGGTCAAAGTGCTCACAGTAAGCATGGAAGTTCAAAAGAAGCTTCTGGAGCCATTCAAAATGCAACTGATACGTCCAATCAAGACGAGGACAAGAGTGCTAACTAAAGATTCGAAAGGAGGCCCCCCAATGTTAGAGGGACTTAAAGAGTTTGCATCGGAGTTTTTCGTAACCGGTGATCCGCTTATTTATGGTGCGATGGTAGCTATTGGAATTACCATGATTACTATTGTAGCGGTGCTAACTTATTTCAAAAAATGGGGCTGGCTCTGGCGTAACTGGTTAACGACTGTCGATCACAAAAAGATCGGTATCATGTATATCATCGCTTCCATTATCATGTTGTTCCGTGGTGGTGTGGATGCGCTAATGATGCGCCTTCAGCTAGCTATGCCTAACAATGAATTTTTGAATCCTGAGCATTATAATCAGGTCTTCACAACTCACGGCACGATCATGATTCTGTTCATGGCGATGCCATTTATGTTTGGTCTATTTAACGTTATCGTGCCATTACAGATCGGAGCAAGGGACGTTGCGTTCCCGTTCCTGAATGCACTGAGCTTCTGGTTATTTTTCCTGGGAGCAATGCTGTTTAACCTGTCATTCGTTATTGGTGGTTCACCGGATGCAGGATGGCTGAGTTATCCGCCTCTATCGGAGCTGTCGCACAGCCCTGGGGTAGGACAGAACTTCTATATATGGGGTATTCAGATATCGGGTATCGGTTCCCTGGCTACCGGTATCAACTTCCTGGTTACCATCATTAAAATGCGTGCGCCAGGTATGAGATGGATGAAAATGCCGATGTTCACATGGTCGGTATTCTCCACTTGTATCATTATCTTGTTTGCTTTCCCGATCTTGACCGTGACACTTGCATTGTTATTCCTCGACAGGTTTGCCGGGGCGCATTTCTTCACACTTGATCTGGGCGGTAACCCAATGATGTATATCAACTTGATCTGGATGTGGGGTCACCCTGAGGTATACATTGTCGTCTTGCCGGCATTCGGTGTGTTCTCCGAGATTGTAAGTACATTCTCTCGGAAAAAACTGTTTGGTTACAAGTCAATGGTATTTGCTATGTTAATCATCAGCTTCCTGTCCTTCTTCACATGGGCGCATCACTTCTTCACGATGGGTTCAGGAGCGGACGTGAATGCATTCTTCGCCGTAACTACGATGTTGATTGCTATTCCAACAGGGGTTAAGATATTTAACTGGCTGTTTACCATGTATCGAGGAAGGATTCACATGGCGACTCCGATGATGTGGACACTTGCCTTTATCCCGTGCTTTATTGTCGGGGGTATGACAGGCGTTCTGTTATCCGTTGCTCCTGCTGACTTCCAGTTCCACAACAGTTACTTCCTGATTGCCCACTTCCACCAGGTGTTGATCGGTGGCGTTGTCTTCGGATACTTCGCAGGTCTGTACTACTGGTGGCCTAAAATGTTCGGTTTCCAACTTGAAGAGAAACTGGGCAAATGGGCATTCTGGACTTGGAATATTGGTTTCTATGTCTGCTTCATGCCGCAGTACGCTGTCGGTCTGATGGGTATGACACGTCGTCTGAGCACGTACGGCTGGGATACTGGTTGGTGGGAACTGAACTTCGTATCCACAATCGGGGCATTCCTGATGGGTGTCGGATTCCTGTTCCAAGTTGCACAAATCGCAGATGGTATTCGCAAATACAAATCACTCAAAGCTTCCGCCGATCCATGGGATGGCCGTACGCTGGAGTGGTCAATTCCTTCACCAGCTCCTGAATACAACTTCGCCATTACACCGCGCGGAGATGATATTGATGAGTGGTGGGAAGAGAAAGAACGTCGTGCCAAAGGCATCTATCCGCCAGAGCAACCGCTTGAGCCGATTCATATGCCGAAGAACTCTGGAATTCCGTTCATCATGTCTGTCTTCTGGTTCATCGCCGGGTTCGGCTTTGTCTTCGGATGGCTGTGGATGGCAATTCTTGGACTCGCTGGCGTAGGGATCTGCATGATCGCCCGTTCATTCTCATACGATACGGATTATTACATTCCGGTCGACGAAATTAAACGTACCGAAGCGTCGTTAAGGGGGTCGGTATAGATGGCTCAAGCAGCCGCTAAGCACGGTGAGAATCATGCACATGGTCACGACCATGGACATCATGATCCACAGGAAATGAAAATTCTCGGATTCTGGTTCTTCCTGATTTCCGACGTTATCTTGTTCTCCGTATTGTTCGCAACCTTCATTGTGTTGCGTGACAATACGGCGGGCGGACCGATTTTGTCTGAATTGATCAAAATGCCTGGCGTTATCGCCGAGACATTTATTTTGCTCACAAGTTCATTTACAAGCGGCCTTGCCGTTCTGGCGATGAATCAGGGCAAAGTAAAACAATTAATCAGTTGGCTGGCTGTTACAGCCGTTCTGGGTGCAAGCTTTATTGCACTGGAAGTATATGAGTTTATTGAGTTGATTCACGAAGGGTTTAGCTTTACAACGAGTGCTGCTTCTGGCGCATTCTTCACCCTCGTGGGTACTCACGGACTTCACGTATCGCTTGGTCTGATCTGGATGATTGGACTCATGTTACAACTGAAAAAACGTGGAATTACTGATGTTACTCGCGGTAAAATCAACGTTATCAGCTTGTACTGGCACTTCTTGGACGTCGTATGGATCTTCCTTCTGTCGATCGTCTATCTCTTGGGGGTGATGTAGATGGCAGAGCACAACTCACATGATTCCCACGGCCATGAACAACATGGCTCACTGAAGTCTTATGTCATCGGCTTCATTCTGTCCGTCGTACTGACAATCATTCCACTTGTGGTGGTTTTGAACGACATGATGGGCAAAACAGGAACACTCGTTGTGATTCTTGGTACAGCAGCACTGCAGTTTGTGGTTCAACTCTTCTTCTTCATGCATATCCGTGAAACAGGGAAACCACGCTGGAATGTGATGGCACTTATTTTCGGATTACTGATTATGATGACTATCGTGATTGGTTCGATCTGGATCATGCTTAACAACGCTGTTGCACATTAATTCACATGATGAAGAGCTTCACGACCTTGGAATTCAAGGTTGTGGGGCTCTTTTTTTGTTCCAAGCAGAAGTTATCGCATATTTTAATGAAAAAAAAGTTGGATTATATCATAATAAGTCTTTGATGAAACAATTTACTATTGATACTATTGTTATACACTATGTAAAAATATTCAATATTTTAGTTAGAGCTATTCCAGCAAAATTATTTTAGGAGATGCACCAATGAAAGCAAGGGTAATCCGTTATTATCGTTTTGGCGAACCAGGTGAAGTGTTATGTATGGAAGAAAAAGATGTGATACCCCCTGGCCCCGGTGAATTAGCAGTGAGGATGTATGCTCGGCCTATTAATCCCTCCGATATTATTCCTGTTCGAGGAGCTTACCCGCATCGTACCCAATTACCAGCTGTTCCCGGGTTTGAGGGTGTGGGGATAGTAGAAGCAGTAGGACCGGGAGTATCCAATCAAATGTTGGGGCGTCGTGTCTTGCCGCTAAAAGGTGAGAATACTTGGCAGGACGTCGTGAAGACCATGGAGCGACATACGATTATTGTGCCAAATGATATCGATGATCAATCAGCCAGTCAGCTCTATATTAATCCGATTACGGCTTGGTTGATCTGCACGGAGGTGCTTAAGCTTACGTACGGTGATACCTTGATTGTGAATGCAGGGGGATCTGCGATCGGACGAATCTTTGCACAGATTTCAAAAATCTATGGATTTAAATTGATTGCGCTTACGAGAGATGATCGTCATACTGCTGAACTGTATCGTCTTGGAGCAGTTTCTGTTATCAATACAACGAGAGAGTTGCTACAGGAGAGAATCGCGGAATTAACAGAGGGGTGCAGTGCTGAGGCAGCTGTGGATTGTATTGGAGGGACAGACGGGGAACAATTGGTCAGTTGTCTTAAGCCAAATGGCACGGTCATCAGTGTCGGACTGCTTTCGGGGATCACACCGTTATGGCATGAAGTAACCCGGGGAACACAAGTTCATGTGAAACTTTTCTGGTTAAAGCATTGGGTGGAACGCTGTTCGCAACAACGATGGGAACAGGTATTTCATGAGGTGATGGAGCTGGTCAGAGCAGGGAGGCTTGTCATGGCAAACATTGGGGCGACGTATGAACTAACGAATGTACAACAGGCTATTGCAGCGGCTGAATCGGGTATCGAGGGGAAGGTTCTCTTATTACAGTAATGCATAAGACTTGGAAAAAAGTCTTAATCTCATTATCACATAAATTATTTTTTCGAAAATAAAGGTACACAAAAGATACATAATGAACTAAAATGAACTTATATGAACATTATCAAACTCAATCCCAACTAATTTAAATGACGAAAGGAATGGATTAATAATGGAAAATCGTTATGCTGCACATCCCAATGAAGTGAAAACGTATGATACATCTCGCCTGCGTGAGGAATTTTTGATGGAGCAACTGTTTGCAACTGATGAATTGGTAACGGTGTATTCTCATGTGGATCGTTATATTGTGGGAACGGCTGTACCTGAGAGCAAGGACATTACCCTTGAAGTAAACCTGAAAGATATCGGAACGAACTTTTTCCTGGAGCGTCGTGAAATCGGTATCATTAATGTAGGTGGTCACGGAACAGTGACAGCGGACGGACAAGGTTATGAGATTGGAGCGAAGGAATGTCTCTACATCGGTAGAGGTGTGAAGGAAGTTGTGTTCACGAGCAGTGACAAGGCTCAACCTGCCCAATTCTATTTTGTATCCACACCGGCTCATCACACCTATCCAACAGTAAAAGCAACACAAGAACAAGCTCAGCCGAATCATCTGGGCAGCATCGAAACTTCCAATGAGCGTACGATCTATCGTTACATTCACCAAGGAGAAGGTGGAATTCAGAGTTGTCAGTTGGTGATGGGCATTACCGAACTCGACAAGGGTAACATGTGGAACACGATGCCTGCACATACCCATAATCGCCGTTCCGAAGTATACTTGTACTGGAATCTTCCTGAAGACGGCGTTGTATTCCACATGATGGGCGAGCCGAACGAAACACGCCATCTGGTTGTACGTGATCGTCAGGCAATCATCTCGCCAAGCTGGTCCATTCACAGTGGTGTGGGTACAAGCAATTACACCTTCTGTTGGGCGATGGCTGGTGAGAACCAGACGTTCGAAGATATGGACGGCGTAGCCATGCAAGACCTGAAATAATAAATTACAGATGTCTGAGTTAAATGGACAGGGTAGACGCTAGAACACTCATTCATTTGACTCAGGTAGTATAGGAAGTTGATTATGATGAATCCATTGAAAAGACATGAAAAAATTATGGAGGCTCTGCTGGAACGCCAGGAAGTAACCGTCAGTGATCTGAGTGAGTTGTTGCAGGTGACGGGGAAGACTGTGCGAGAGGATCTCGACAAGTTGGAGAGTATGGGGTTACTCGTACGTGTCCATGGTGGTGCTATGCTGGCTCAGAATGACCAGTATGGCATCTTGAATAGCCGCGGAGTTACCGAGAAGCATCATCCAGAGAAGACGGAGATTGCTGAACGTGCCCTTGCTTACATTCGACCTGGAGATATCGTTGCCCTCGATGGTGGCAGCACTACGCTAGAGATGGCCAAACGTCTCGATAATCAACCGCTGACGGTGGTGACTAATGATCTATTCATCATTGCGGAGTTGACCAAAAAGGAGCAAGTGCGACTGGTTGTGCCTGGCGGGGCTCGTGTACGGAATATGTTGGTTGGGGATGATACGGCTGCGTTTATATCCAGTCTTAACATTCATAAAGCCTTTATATCCACGACAGCCCTTCATCCGGAATTTGGATTATCCATATACACGGGAGATCTGGTTCCTTTAAAAAAAGCAATGATATCTGCCTCGCAGCAAGTATACGGCGTTGTGGATCATTATAAATTCGGACAATTTGCACTGCGAACTTTCGCCCAGTGTTCGGAACTGGACTATATTATCAGCGATAGTCGTTTGGATGAAGAGACGGCTGCCTTATACGAGCAGAGCGGTGTCACAGTGGATTATCAAAGTTAACCTCATTCATTATTCATGGCATTAAAGAACGGACGGATCTAAGGATTGCATATCAAAACCATGCGGAGGAATCATTCATGAACCCATTTGATTTAAGCGGACAAGTTGCATTGGTGACAGGTACCTCGGGAGGACTTGGACAAGGGATGGCCATTGGTTTGGCAGAAGCAGGTGCTGATGTGGTGCTAGTCTCTTATTCCAAGCCTGCGGCAACGGCAAGTGCCATTGAAGCACTCGGACGCAAAGCTTATGTGATTGAAGCGGATTTAAGTCGTGAAGATGAGTTGTCGGCTGTGTTCGAACAGGCGCTTGCGTTCCAGGGCAGAATTGACATTCTCGTCAACAATGCCGGAATCATTCGTCGCACACCTGCGGCTGATCATGCAGTGCAGGACTGGCATGATGTAATTGGTCTGAACCTGAACACTGTATTTTTCCTAAGCCAATTGGCAGGCAGACATATGATTGAACGCGGAAGTGGCAAAATCATTAATATTGCATCCATGTTGTCCTATCAAGGTGGGATCAATGTGCCAGGGTATACAGCCAGTAAACATGGCGTTGCCGGTTTAACCAAAGCACTCGCCAATGAATGGGCAGGTAAAGGAATCCAGATTAATGGTATCGCACCTGGTTATATGGAAACCGATAATACTACCCAGATCCGTGCGGACGAGAATCGTTACCGGGATATTACAGCCCGTATTCCTGCGGGGCGTTGGGGAACACCTGAAGATCTGAAAGGCCCGGTTGTCTTTCTGGCATCTGCCGCTTCGGATTATCTGAATGGTCATGTGCTGAATGTCGATGGCGGCTGGATGGCACGTTAATCACTTGATCATCGGATTAGCATAAGGAGGCAGTGAGATGAAACTTGGTATTCTGGCACATACATTTGGCAAACAGCCTACAGCACAGCTTGCGCAGACGATTGCGGATAACGGATTTAATTCCGTACAGCTGGCCCTGGCCAAAGCATTATCAGATGTGGACTCATCGAATGGCAAGCTGAGCCCAGGGCTAGCTAATGAGATTGGAGATCAATTTGCACAGCGCGGGGTGAAGATTGCGGTACTGGGCTGTTATATTAATCCGATTGACCCTGATCCGGTAACAAGACGTGCGGACATTAATCGATTCAAGGAGCATCTGCGTTATGCCCGGGATTTTGGCTGCAGTATGGTTGCAACGGAAACCGGAGAACGGACCACCTATCAGGGTACGCACCCGGATGGATATGAAGAGAAGGCGTGGAGTGTGCTGAAAGAAACGGTTGAGGAGTTGGCTGAGGAAGCGGAGAAATGGGGCGTGCATGCGGCGATTGAGCCTGTGTCCACACATACTCTTCATACCCATGAACATATGACACGTTTGTTTGAAGAGATTCCTTCATCGAATCTGGGGATGCTGTTCGATCCGTGTAATCTGATCAAGCAACCACATACTGCAGATCAAGGGGCTTTCTTGCGCGAGGTGATGGAATCGCTGTATCAGCGCATGATTGTGATCCATGCCAAGGACGTAGCCTTCGATGCACAGGGAGAGAAATTCAATCCGGTACCTGGGACAGGTATACTGGATTACCCGTTATTTTTTGAATTGCTAAAAACGTATAAGCCACATATCGATATTTCACTTGAAGGCGTAACTGCGGAGGAAGCCGTACCTGCGGCCAAACATTTGCGTGAAGTATGGAGTGCAGTTCGGGTCTAACCAAACCCAGGATGAGGTATTGCATACCGAAGCCAAAGTAGCTAGCTGAAAAACCTTTGCGAGTGCAAAGGTTTTTTTGGTACAGAAATCGATAATGTACATATTTAATTTTTCTTATCGGAACAATCGGAAATAAGTCTTTTCAAATGCGACATCTTGTGAGAGAATATGGAAAACATACGCACCATGCGAAGACATCAAGAACTTCAAGAACGTATATATCAAGGGAGGATTCAGATTTATGTCAAACGAACGTGAGCTTTCATTTGAAACATTGGCAATTCATGCAGGCCAGGAGATTGATCCAACCACCAACGCACGAGCTGTACCCTTGTATCAGACAACATCCTATGGATTCAAGGATACCGAGCATGCAGCTAACCTGTTTGGTTTGAAAGAGTTTGGCAACATCTATACCCGTCTGATGAATCCAACAACCGACGTGTTTGAGCAACGGATTGCGGCGTTGGAAGGCGGAGCCGGGGCGCTGGCTACAGCTTCTGGTCAGGCAGCCATTACGTTTTCACTTCTGAATATTGCTGGTGCAGGCGATGAGATCGTGTCTTCGGCGAGTTTGTATGGAGGTACATACAATCTGTTCTCGACGACTTTGCCCAAATTGGGTATAGACGTGAAATTTGTGGATTCCAGTGATCCTGAGAATTTCCGGGCAGCGATTACAGAGAAAACGAAAGCATTGTATGCCGAAACGATTGGTAATCCGAAGGGGAATGTACTGGATATTGAAGCGGTGGCAGCCATCGCTCATGAACATGGAATTCCTTTGATCGTGGATAATACATTCCCAAGTCCATACCTGCTTCGTCCCATCGAACATGGCGCAGATATTGTCGTGCACTCTGCAACGAAATTTATTGGGGGTCATGGTACATCTATTGGTGGCGTTATCGTGGATAGCGGAAAATTTGACTGGAAAGCAAGTGGCAAGTTCCCTGGATTGACGGAGCCGGACTCCAGTTATAACGGTGTTGTATATACGGAAGCGGTTGGACCGATTGCTTATATTATCAAAGCTCGTGTACAACTTCTGCGTGACTTGGGTGCAACGATCTCTCCATTCAACTCATGGTTGTTGCTGCAAGGACTGGAGACATTACATCTGCGCGTAGAGCGTCATAGTAGCAATGCCCTTGCGGTTGCGGAATTCCTTGAGAAACATGAGGATGTGTCTTGGGTAAGTTATGCAGGTCTGCCGAGCCATGCTTCTTATGAGCTTGCACAGAAATATCTGCCAAGAGGGCAGGGTGCGATTCTGACCTTTGGAATCAAAGGTGGTGCGGACGCAGGTCGCAAATTGATTGAAAGTGTTAAACTGTTCTCTCACCTTGCAAACGTGGGCGATTCCAAGTCACTGATTATTCACCCGGCAAGTACAACTCACGCGCAGTTGACCGAAGATGAACAAACTGCAGCAGGGGTTAATCCGGAGTTGATTCGTCTGTCTGTGGGTACGGAGAACATTCAAGACATTATCTATGATCTGGAGCAAGCCATCAAAGCAAGTCAGGGAGCAAGTGTAGGCGCGTAAATGGCATGGGGTGAATGTGCGAACAATCACTTAAGCGATAGGCCATAAACAGGTCTCACGAATATCAATAGATGGTTAAAGCCGTTGTCCTCCGTGACAGCGGCTTTTTGTCTTTTTGAACACACATTTATGAGTAAGCATCGAAAAAAAGGCCATTTACAAATGAGGACCGCGGGCATATACTGATTAAAAGTTGTATTGAGTAAACACAATTGCATAAGTGCAAAAATGATTATCATTCTCATTCGAGATTATCTCAAAATCATTCACAAAACCATGCTGCTGCGGGATTCCCGCAGCAGCATGTGTCATTTTTAGGGCATTAACAATGGCTCTCATTCTCAATACAACTTCATTTTTGGGAGCGGAATTTAGCAGACTCGTCATCCGCAAACCTACCATTCGAAAGGAACGTGATTCATATGCAAGCGATACATCAACCACTACACAGACAGAAACAAGCGGAACAGCGCTTATCCCAAACACCAGGCCCAAACCGGGGACGTAAGCCTGATTTTCGAGCCATGTTGCAGAATAAAGAGATGCAATCTGCATTGGGCAGCGGGCTGTTGATGGTGATTGCCTGGGGAACTGCACCGTATTTTGGTACCTTATCCATCATGCTCTACATTGTGGCCTATGCCGTTGGCGGTTGGACCAAAGCGAAGGAAGGTATCGAGACACTGGTCAAGGAACGTGATCTGGATGTAAACCTGCTGATGATTGCCGCATCCCTCGGGGCAGCAGCCATTGGTTACTGGAATGAAGGCGCGATGCTAATCTTTATTTTTGCACTCAGTGGTGCGTTGGAAAGTTATGCGACAGAGCGCAGCCATAAGGATATCTCATCGTTACTCGCGCTGAAGCCGGAGACTGCACTGCGTATTGAGGACGGACAGATGAACCTCGTGGCTATTGATGATCTGGAACCTGGTGATCTGCTGTTGGTCAAACCGGGAGAACTGATTCCTGCGGATGGCGTGGTGTACCGGGGGAGTTCTTTTATCAATCAGTCGTCCATCACTGGAGAATCTCTGCCTGTGGACAAAGTTGCAGGGGATGAAGTCTATGCAGGTACGGTAAACGGGGAGGGCGCATTATACGTAGAGGTCACAAAATCGGCTGAAGGGTCACTGTTCGGCAAGATCATTAAAATGGTGGAAGAAGCGCAGGCGGAAGTGCCGGATTCTCAGCGTTTCATGGAGCGGTTTGAAGGAATTTACGCACGTATTGTTGTAGGGGTGACCTTACTTGTCATTGCAGGAACTCCGCTGCTGCTTGGCTGGACATGGAATGAGGCATTTTACAAAGCGATGGTATTTCTGGTGGTTGCTTCGCCTTGTGCATTGGTGTCTTCCATCATGCCTGTTATGCTGTCCGCGATGTCCAGCAGCGCCCGCCGTGGCATTCTCTTCAAGGGAGGTGCCCATATGGAGAATATGGCTCGGACGCAGGTCGTGGCTTTTGACAAGACAGGTACATTGACCATGGGTACCCCGCAAGTCACCGATATCATTACGGCTGAAAATGTAGATCGCGCCCAGCTCTTAGCTGCGGTAGCGGCGATTGAGAACCTGTCCATGCATCCCTTGGCTCGTGCCATCGTAGATCAGGCGAGCAAGGAGAACATTACAATTCAGGATGCGGAGCACGTACAGGCTCTAACAGGCTGGGGTATCGAAGGAACGGTAAACGGTGTGGTCTGGAGCATTGGCAAAACAGATGTATTGGGATCAATGCAGTCAGAGGAGATGAAAGATAGCTACGTTGATGATCCAGATGAACATGGTGCTAACCATGTGAAGGGTTCTTCTGAGTGGGGCGATGTATGCTCCCGTCTTGAGGGGGAGGGGAAAACCGTATCCGCTGTTATGGCTGATGGTGAATTAGTCGGGCTGATCGCGATGCGGGACACGGTACGGCCACAGGCAGCAGCTGCAGTGAAAAAGCTTGAAGCGATGGGTGTAAAAGTTGCCATGTTAACAGGAGACCGAGCCAGATCAGCTTCTGTTATTGCCCGTGAAACAGGAGTAAGCATGGTCTATGCAGACTTGCTGCCTGGGGATAAAGTGAAGCAGGTCCAAGCACTCTGCAAACAGTATGGTCCTGTGCTGATGGTAGGAGATGGTGTCAATGATGCACCGGCACTTGCAGCAGCTACTGTGGGTATGGGGATGGGATTGTCCGGCAGCGGGACTGCACTGGAGGTCGCTGATGCGGTACTGATGAACGATAACATTGAAGAGATCGCTTGGGTGATTGGGCAGGCTCGTCGAGCACAGCGTACAGTGAAGCAAAATATGTTTTTTGCCATCACCGTTATTCTGGCTTTAATTGCTGGTAACTTCCTCCAAGATGTCGCATTGCCTTTGGGTGTGGTAGGTCATGAAGGAAGTACAATTCTGGTTATTCTAAATGGGCTTAGACTGCTACGGTAATCAGATTTGAAGAGGAAAATGAGTAATTGGTTTCGCTAGTAGTATGCGGCTGGTGGAACAGCTTACGTTTGAACCTTGGGTCAACGGGTAATGATTCGAAGAGACGATTCGATACTAAGGGAGCTGTGAAATATGGGACGTTATGTACAAGTGGAACCAAATGTAAAAGTATATGTTGAAGATATAGGCGAAGGAACCCCGGTTGTCTTTTTGCACGGCTGGCCTGTTAATTATAAAATGTTTGAATATCAATTGAACGTATTACCGAACCATGGCATTCGTGCCATTGCGATAGATTTTAGAGGATATGGCTTATCGGATAAGCCATCCACAGGATATGATTATGATCGCATGGCAGACGATGTTCGTGCCGTTATTGATGATCTGGAGCTGAAAGACGCGGTACTCGCAGGATTCTCTATGGGTGGAGCGATCGCAGTACATTACATGGCTCGCCATAAGGGACATGGCGTCTCCAAGCTGGCCTTGTTATCTGCGGCAGCACCTGTGTTCACACAGCGTGAAGGATATCCGTATGGATTGACTCCAGAGCAGTTGAACGAGCAGATCATTGAGCCGATCTTCGCAGATCGTCCGAAGTTACTGGAGACGTTTGGCGGCATGTTCTTCGCGAAGAAACACAGCCAGCCATTCATGGATTGGTTCCACGCCATCGGCATGGAGGCTTCATCTTATGGTACTATTCGCAGTGCAATTGCGTTGCGGGATGAGGACTTGCGAGGTGACCTGAGTTCCATTCAGGTGCCAACAGCCATTTTGCACGGGAAAAAAGATGAGATCTGTCCGTTTGAGTTCGCCGAGCAGATGCACCAAGGCATCGCTTCGTCTCAACTGATTGCTTTTGAAGAGAGTGGTCATGGTGCATTCTATGATGAATTGGAAAAATTCAATTCGGAACTGATTCGTTTCATCCAATCCTGATCAGGAGAGGGCGCAATACCTCTGACAGACGGTCCCAGTAATTTCATGGAATCTTCATTTGTGGCTAAACAAAGAACCCGGTCGACAGTCTTGGACTGTTCGCCGGGTTCTTTAGTCTTCAATTAAAACAGTTCCGTCAGACCGATCATTGTGATGAGCCCGAGCAAAAACGAGATAGTCGCTACACGTGCATTGCCATCACCGTGACTCTCAGGAATGAGTTCCTTATAGACAATGAACATCATTGCACCCGCTGCAAAGGCCAGACCATAAGGCACAAGACCAGCTACGAGACTGCTTAATGTGTAACCAATCATAGCTGTAATAATCTCTACCGCTCCGGTCAGGGTGGCAATACCCAGCGCTTTGAAGCGGCCAATGTTCTGATTTACTAGGAAAAGGGCCACCAGGAATCCTTCCGGCGCATTCTGCAATCCAATGGAAAAGGCAATGAGGTTGCCCAGGTTCTCATCCGAGCTTGCATAGCTGACTCCAACGGATAACCCTTCCGGCAGGTTATGCATGGTGATGGCTGCAATAATCATGAAGGCTTTGGCTTCAATTTTAAAGGGCATTTTCTCGGGATTCTCCAGATCGACGTGTGGAATCTTCATCTCCAGCACCAGTAGCACCAGGCTACCAAGCATAATACCAAATGCGAGTACAAAGAGATTTGATTGGCCAAGCGCTTCCGGAATGAGATTATACACCGAGGCCGAGGTCATAATACCTGCGGCGTATGCCAGCAAGATATCACGCAGACGGTGCGATATTTTGCGCATAAATAGAATCGGTACGGCCCCTAGGCCGGTAGACATGGCTGATATAAAACTGCCAATGAGTGCATCGTTCATGCTTCCATTTTCCCTCCTGATGAAGACTTCTTCATAATCGCTGCCGAGCATTGACACCGTACATAAAAGAGATCATAATGAACAACAGATTAGAATGATTATAAATTAGAATTCCGTTTCTGAATAGGGCAATTGTCATTACACGGGCAGGTCTTGTGGACATGATGTAGGCTTTTCGTTCTAGTGTATGCAAAAGCCTAAGCTTTTGATGCCGGAGGGCCCGACCTTTTTGCAGAACCCGGGGGAGGAACTATACATGTATAAATCAATCATTATCGGAACAGGCCCTGCAGGGCTGACAGCAGCAATCTATCTGGCACGTGCCAACATGAACCCACTCGTTATTGAAGGACCACAACCTGGTGGCCAACTGACAACAACGACTGAAGTGGAGAACTTCCCAGGTTTCCCTGATGGTATTATGGGTCCTGAACTGATGGACAACATGCGTAAACAAGCTGAGCGCTTCGGTGCTGAATTCCGCACAGGCTGGGTGAACAACATCGACATGAGCGAGCGTCCATTCAAGATTCAAGTTGAAGGTATGGGTGAACTCGTATCGGAAACATTGATCCTGTCCACAGGCGCAACTGCTAAATACCTGGGTATCCCTGGCGAAGAAACGAATATAGGCCGCGGTGTCAGCACATGTGCAACATGTGATGGATTCTTCTTCCGTAACAAAGAAATCATCGTCATCGGCGGTGGTGACTCTGCTCTTGAGGAAGCAAGCTTCCTGTCCCGTTTCGGTTCCAAAGTAACGCTGGTACACCGTCGTGAAGAACTGCGTGGCTCCAAAATCATGCAGGATCGTGCACGCAGCAACGAAAAAGTAGAAATGGCTTTGAACCGTACACCACTCGAAGTACTTGCTGGCGACAACGGCGTAACCGGATTGAAAGTGTTGAACAACGAAACAGGTGAAGAAGAAGTGATTCCGGCAAGCGGCGTATTCGTAGCTATTGGTCACACTCCAAACACTGGTTTCCTTGGCGGACAGATCACTACGGACGAACATGGATATATCCTGACTACACCAGGTACATCCGAGACAAACATCCCAGGCGTATTCGCATGTGGTGACGTTCAGGATACACGTTACAAACAAGCGATTACAGCTGCAGGTAGCGGATGTATGGCTGCCATGGACACAGAGAAATACATTGAGAGCTTGGAGCACAGCGCAGTTGTTCTGTAATAGAATGAGCTGATTCCAACCAAACGATAGATTAATAAAAAACATATGAGGTGAATTAAACATGGAAAATGTAATTTTATATACATCTACCAACTGCCCGAACTGCAAATCCGTAAAAACGTTCCTGGCTGACAAAGGTATCTCTTATGAAGAGCGCAACATCGAAACTAGCGATGAATTTGCGCAACAAGTATGGGACATGGGCGTACGTGCTGTGCCATTGACTGTAATTGGTGAACATCGCATTCTGGGTATGAATAAAACCCAATTTGCCAAAGCATTGGACGCTTAAATCTGGCTGATTATCTGGATCATCATGTGTTGAAAGAAATTTTCGATTCATATGCAATTCCGGTTTTCGCGAGCCGTTAGGATATAGAAAGAACCGTACCCGGAAGGGTACGGTTTTTTGTGCAAACGCAGAATATGATCTAGAAAAAAATACTCATGAAAGTCTGAAATACAACATACACCAGCAATCCTGACAGCATGTACATGAAACCAGCCTTCTTTTTGCTCTGAAACAATCGGAGTATGCCAAGGCTGAACAGGGGCGCAAGCACAATCAGGAACAGGAGGACGGTGACAAACATTTGCGCCGAGATATCTGAAGTATCCACGTAGGTCACGCTTTTTTTCACTCCGTTTCATTATCGGAATTAACACAGCTATATTCACACAGCCATGACAAAAATCACATAACCCCATTATACATCTGGATTTCTTTAACAAAAAGGGAGGAAATGGGGCGAAATGATGTCAATTTTCATCTGTTATTAGACAGACACTCTTATTTTTCCTAAAAACTGGGATATTGCAGAGTAAGCGGCACCAACGCGGGTGGAACGGCTGCCCAGAGCTGCCCATTCAATCTGCAAACTGCGGCGGTGATAAGGTAATGTACGTTCCTCGACAACTTGTTTTAGAGCCGTTTCAATCCAGGGACCTGCTTCAGAAAGTGGGCCACCAATGATAATACGTTCCGGGTTGAAACTGTTAACGATATTGGTAATGCCAATCCCCAGTTTGCGTCCAATTGTGTTGTATAATTCCTGAACAGCCTCGTGGCCTTGCTCCGCATAATGAATAAGCTCTCGTGTGGTATGAGCAGGTAATTTTAGCTGATGATCCGGGTGCTCGTAGGCTTTTTCCGATGCGTATAACTCCCAGCAACCACGATTACCACAGGAGCAGGGCAGACCTTCCGCTTCAATGGACATATGGCCTGTTTCCCCTGCGTAGCCCCATGCGCCTTTGTATAATTCACCATCTACCATGATGCCTGAACCAATCCCCATCCCTGCACTGATGTAGATCATGTGACGGACACCGATACCTGCCCCAAAATTCAGCTCTCCATGAGCACCAGCATTGGCTTCATTATCGATCGTTACAGGCAGTTCAAATTCTTCTTCAAGTATGGAGCGCAGAGCTACCTTCTCCCACCCCAAGTTGGGTGCAAACAGGACCGTTCCTGCCTCATCCACCATGCCGGGCACGCCGATACCGATGCCAATGACACCGTGAGGGGAAGCAGGGGCTGCTTCAATGAGTTGTTTTGCTGCCAATTTCAATTGCTCCAGTACAGAGGACACGTCATGATGTTCCAAGGTCACTGCGTACTCTGTAATGATGTGTCCTTCGAGATCTGTAAGCACGCCTTTCAAATGGGTCACACTGAGTTCCAGACCGACTGCATAGCCTGATGTCCCTCGAAACAGCAGCATGAGTGGTTTACGACCGCCGCTGGATTCCCCAGGGCCAATCTCCTGTACCAGGTCATCACTGATCAGATCAGCAACCAGGTTGGATACCGTTGCTTTGTTCAGCCCCGTAACCTCGGACACTCGTGCGCGAGAAAGAGGGGCATGGCGCCGGATCATATCCAGAACGATCGACTTGTTTATTTTTTTGACCAGCATCTGGTCTCCGGTAATTTTCATATGGTTAAGGCACTCCTATTCTTCTGATAAAAGGGTTCTGACCCACATCCGAAACAAGTTATTCGACTATTATAGCGTAAACAACCGTGTAAAAAACATTTTTATTTTTACTTTGTTTAACCAATAGACAAAGTAAAATCGATGTGATAGGATAACGGTGTAAACGATTTCTTAAAACTATTGAGGAGGCATTTTACACATGGCCTATTTTGAATCCGTTAATAAAATTGCATTCGAAGGTAAAGATTCCAAGAATCCTTTTGCTTTTAAACATTATAATCCGGAAGAAGTGGTAGCCGGCAAATCGATGGAAGAACATTTCCGTTTTGGCATGGCTTACTGGCATACATTAACTGCGGGCGGCAGTGACCCGTTCGGTGCGGAGACAGCTGTTCGTTCGTGGGATAAATACTCGGGTCTGGACCTCGCGAAAGTACGCGTGGAAGCGGCATTTGAATTTTTGGAAAAAATGAATCTCCCGTTCTTCTGTTTCCACGATGTGGATATCGCACCAGAAGGCAACAACCTGCGTGAGTTCTACAGCAATATCGATACCATTGTTGATCTGATTGAAGATCATATGAAATCCAGCGGCAAAAAACTGCTCTGGAACACGGCGAACATGTTCTCGAACCCACGCTTCATGTTTGGTGCAGCATCCACATGCAACGCAGACGTGTATGCACACGCTGCAGCACAGATTAAAAAAGGTCTGGAAGTGGGTAAACGTCTGGGCGCTGAAAACTATGTATTCTGGGGCGGTCGTGAAGGTTACGACACATTGCTGAACACAGACATGCAACTGGAGCAAGACAACATTGCTCGCATGTTCCACATGGCTGTAGACTACGCGAAGGAAATTGGCTTTGACGCACAATTCCTGATCGAGCCTAAACCAAAAGAGCCAACGAAACACCAATATGATTATGATGCAGCAACTTCCATTGCTTTCTTGCAAAAATACGGTTTGGACAAACACTTCAAACTTAACCTGGAAGCGAACCACGCTACACTGGCTGGTCATACATTCGATCACGAAATCCGTGTCGCTCGTACAAACGGCATGCTCGGTTCCCTCGATGCAAACCAAGGCGATATGTTGATCGGTTGGGATACGGATGAGTTCCCGGTTGATATGTACGATGCTACATTGACAATGTATGAAGTATTGAAAAACGGCGGTATCGGCCGTGGTGGTGTGAACTTTGACGCGAAAGTACGTCGTGGTTCCTTCGAAGCTGACGATCTGTTCCTGGCACACATCGCAGGTATGGACACGTATGCAAAAGGTCTGAAAGTAGCAGCAAAACTGATCGAAGATCGCGTATTCGATGACTTCATCGAAAAACGTTACAGCAGCTTCAGCGAAGGTATCGGCGCAGATGTGGTTGCAGGTAAAGCAACACTGTCTTCCCTTGCTGAGTATGCACTGAACAACGAAAGCCCACGCAAGAACCAATCCGGACGTCAGGAATTGCTGAGAGCACAACTCAACCAGTACATCTTGGCTGACTAATAGCGGATTAGGCAGGGTTGGTGCACGTCGACCACCGATGGTTACTCATATGTGGGTTGGACATCAGTATCCAAACTAGCCTATGAGCAAGATTAGCTTGTACGATGGAACGCCTGAACAAGCATGACATTCGGACCGTCCCCGACTTTCCCTTGGGAAGACGGGGGCGGTTTTTAAATTTTTGATATAAATGTTTGTCTAAGATGGTGCATGCTGAACGAAGTGAGCAGAAAGAACCCGAGGAAGCAAAGCGGTCGCATTTATTCCCGGATTTCTCCCTTGTCAAAGGGTATAAAAGAAATTTGGGGGTAACGGCGATCAGAGGGTTTTCTGCTCACGAAGTGACCACATGAGCATCAAGGATTTCATTTATAACCAATGACGAATCAAGGTCATTGGAACAATCTTTCTGTTATAAGAACGAGTACGTTTTACTCGTTTCATATCCATGTGTATGTCCAGTATCATGCATGTAAAACGGAGTGAGCAGAAAGGACCCGAGGAAGCGGAGCGTGCGCATTTATCCCCGGATTTCTCCCTTTTCAAAGGGATTAAAGGAAATCCGGGGGTAACGGCGATCCAAGGGTTTTCTGATCACGGAGTGACTTTCATGCGTACTTGGATCTTTCGTGGATATAACCTGTGATAAACGAGAGGAGTTAACTTATGAGCTACGTAATTGGTGTCGATCTGGGAACCAGCGCGGTCAAAACCGTGTTGGTCAATCGTGAAGGAAAAGTGGCATTTGAAGCATCCGAGGCATACCCGCTGTACCAGCCCAAGGCTGGATACAGCGAACAAAATCCCGAAGATTGGGTAGAGCAAGCCATTGTTTCCTTGCGTAAATTGCTGGAAGTGTCTGGCGTGCAGCCTTCGGAAATTGAGGGATTGAGCTTCTCCGGTCAGATGCACGGACTGGTCTTGGTAGATGCTGAAGGCAAACCGCTGCGTAACGCAATCCTGTGGAACGATACACGCACAACGGCTCAGTGCCGCCGGATCGAAAAAGTGCTGGATGGCAAGCTGTTAAACATTGCCCGGAACCGTGCACTGGAAGGCTTTACCTTGCCGAAAATTCTGTGGGTTCAGGAGAACGAGCCTGAATTGTTACAGCAAGCATCCTTGTTCCTGTTGCCAAAAGACTATGTTCGTTATCGCCTGACCGGGGATTACGCTATGGATTATTCCGATGCAGCGGGAACTTTGCTGCTGGACGTTGCAGGCAAGCAGTGGAGCAACGAGATTGCAGAAGCATTTGAGCTGCCGATCTCCCTTTGTCCACGTCTTGTGGAATCGTTTGAGGAAGTGGGCACATTGCTGCCTGAGATTGCGGATCAAACGGGGCTGGCGGCTGCGACGAAAGTATACGCAGGTGGTGCGGATAATGCGTGTGGTGCCATTGGCGCAGGCATTCTGAGTGAAGGACAGACGATGTGCAGCATCGGAACGTCCGGGGTTGTGCTTTCCTACGAAGAGCGTAAAGATCTCGACTTCGAAGGGAAAGTACACTTTTTTAACCATGGAGAGAAGGATGCCTTCTATATTATGGGTGTAACGCTTGCCGCAGGATATAGCCTGTCTTGGTTCAAGGATACGTTTGCAGCGGATAAATCATTTGATGTGCTCTTGCAGGGCATCGATCAGATTCCGGCGGGCAGCAACGGATTGTTGTTCACACCATATATCGTTGGGGAGCGTACCCCTCATCCCGATGCGAATATCCGTGGCAGCTTCATCGGTATGGATGCAGGACACAAGCTGGAGCACTTTGGACGTGCGGTGATGGAGGGCATTACCTTCTCGCTGCGCGAGTCCATTGATATTCTGCGTGGTGCAGGCAAAACAGTCAATGAAGTTATCTCCATTGGTGGCGGTGCCAAGAACGAAGCTTGGTTGCAAATGCAGGCTGATGTCTTTAACGCCACGATTGTGAAGCTGGAGAGCGAACAGGGTCCTGCGATGGGTGCAGCGATGCTGGCTGCCTATGGCTGTGGCTGGTTCCCGTCTTTGCAAGAATGTGCAACAGTGTTTATTCGTCCAGCGAAGTCCTATGAGCCGAACCCGGAAACGGTTGCCGTCTATGATGGACTGTTCGCACTGTACCAGGAAGTTTATGGACAGACTCGTAGTCTCAATGATCGTTTGGCTGAATACCGTTAATTCATTTATTTCACTACATTAATCTTATGATTACATTTAAAAGCATCCGCGAAGGCGGGTGCTTTTTTGTCGTTCATCAAGATTAACCCCATGAAAGGTTTCTTTGGCCTGCATATCCGCATTCCGGCTCTGCATAGATTGGAAATAGAGGATTGTGATTCGTCCAGGCATCGTGTGTCCGACATTTTAATAGGTAGAAGCTTGAGCGTGGGGGTGAAGCTTTGGATGGACATGAGGAACATGGAAGACCACAGATTACCTTGTCGATGATCGTTCGTAATGAAGAGAATCGTTATCTCAGGCAGGCACTGGAGAGACATCGTCCCTGGATTGATCGCGCAGTAATCATTGATGACGGAAGTACAGATGGAACGGTTGCGCTGTGCAGGGAACTTCTGGACGGTATTCCACTCGTATTAGTGGAGAACGCTGCTTCACGTTTTGCAGACGAGGTAAGCCTGAGAAAACAACAATGGGAAGAGACGGTGGCGACCAATCCGGAGTGGATTTTGAATCTGGATGCGGATGAGATTCTAACCAGTGACTTTGGGGTGGTACGGGATCTGCTGCTCAGTGGCAATGAAGATGCGATCTATTTCAGATTGTTTGATATGTGGAGTGAGACGCATTACCGAGAAGATGAGTTCTGGCAGGCGCATGCGTATTATCGGCCATTTCTGATTCGTTATCACCCGGGGATGAGCTATGAATGGAAGGAGACACCCCAGCATTGTGGTCGTTTTCCGTTAACGATCCAGCATTGGTCCTATGGATGTCATGCTCCCCGGGTGAAGCACTATGGTTGGGCGCGGGAAGAAGACCGTATCCGTAAATATGAACGCTATCAAGCACTGGACCCTGAAGCAAGATACGGTTGGAAGGAACAGTACGAATCGATATTGGATCAAGAGCCACGACTGTTGGCATGGTTCGAATAAGGAGAGGGGGAGTGAGCACATTGAAGAAAGACCCGTTACGCAAATCGCAAGAAGAATCCCAACCTCAAATAGAGCTGAATTCACATGAGAAAGAAAATCAGAATGAGAAGCAACATGAGAGCGCAAATGAGAATCAGAAAGAGAGCCAGAGTAATCATCCACCGTCCGGAGGTTCTGCTACATCGCAAGAAACCCGCCAATCGGAAAAGCTTGAAGAGCTTGGCCAGGAAAGAATACTGATCGCCAGCCCGGTTCGCCAGACAACTCCAGTGCTCCGTGAATTTCTGGATTCTCTGCATGCACTGGAACGAACAACAGTGAAGACGGACTATCTGTTTGTTGACGATAACGTGGAAGAAGCCGCATCGAATATATTACGTGAATTTGTGCTTCAGCATGAGGGGACGGTTATTCAAGCAGATGAACATGGTAGCGGTAGTCCTGACAACAAAGGGGTGTACAGCAAGGATGAGGGAGGACACTATTGGCAGGATGATCAGATTTGGCGTGTAGCCGGTTTGAAAAATCGCATATTGCAATATGCACGCGACAATCACTATGATGCGGTTTTCCTGATTGATTCTGACTTGGTGCTGCATCCGCGGACGCTGGAGCAACTTGTATCGAGTGGCAAAGACATTGTATCCAATATCTTTTGGACCCGCTGGCAGCCGGATGCCAGGGAAATGCCGCAGGTATGGCTGCAAGATGAGTATGCTTTGTTTCGCCGCGGTGGCAAAACAGTAGACGGAACCGAGACGGAGGACGAGGGCACGCAAACGACTGCTTTTCTAACTCAACTGCGGATCCCGGGTTGTTATGAAGTTGGAGGGCTGGGGGCATGTACCCTTATTCGCAAAAATGTTCTGGCAGCAGGAGTCTCATATGACCAGATTCCCAATGTATCCTTCTGGGGCGAAGATCGTCATTTTTGCATCCGTGCTCAGGCACTGGGTTTTCGTTTATTCGTCGATACTCATCTCCCGGCGTACCACATCTATCGATTGTCCGAACTGCCGGGGGTTTCCGCCTTTAATCGCAGGGCGAGAAGAGGGGATGAGACGATCAGTATTACCCTGTGTATGATTGTGAAAAATGAAGAAGCTTCCCTCGTCAGATGTCTGGACTCGGTCAACGGTATTGCCGATGAGATTGTAATCGTGGATACCGGTTCGACGGATCGTACCCGTCAGATCGCTTCCAGATATACGGATCGTATCGTTGATTTTGAATGGGTGGATGACTTTGCAGCAGCACGCAACTATGCCTTCGATCAGGCGAAGAGTGAATATATTCTGTGGCTGGATGCCGACGATGTGTTCGAACCGGAAGATCGGGCGAAATTGATCGCCTTGAAACGTTCGCTGGACCCGGATGTTGATAGTGTCACGATGGATTACAATCTGTCATTCACAGCAGATGGCAAGGTAGCCTACAGCCTGCGCCGGAATCGTCTGGTGCGTCGGGATCGGCAATTTCGCTGGATTGGTGCGGTGCATGAATATCTGGCTGTAGCGGGTAATCTGCTGCATAGTGATATAGCGGTTACCCATAAGAAAGATAAGGAGTATACCGATCGGAATCTGCGGATCTATCGCAAAAGGGAACAGGCCGGAGAGGAATTCGGGCCGCGTGACTTGTACTATTTCGGTAATGAGCTGAAGGACCATGGACAGCATGAGGATGCGGTGAAGTACTATGAGAAGTTTCTGGATACCGGATTGGGCTGGGTGGAAGATCAGATCGCTGCTTGCCAGAAAATTGCGGATTGTGAAGCTGCACTTGAACATTCGGAACAGGAAGTCACGGCGTTGTTCCGATCATTTGCCTATGATTTGCCAAGAGCCGAGATTTGCTGTCGATTGGGTGGTTATTTTGCCGACCGTGAAGATTATCGCAAGGCCCTGTTCTGGTACGAACAGGCGACTCGTGCTGTACGTCCTGATGACCCTATGGTAGTGCTGAATGAAGCAGCTTGGACCTGGATGCCGCATCTGCAACTATGTGTGTGTTATGACCGGATGGGTAACCGTGCCAAGGCCCGGGAACATAATGATATTGCACTCGCCTATCATCCAACACATCCAAGCATGTTATATAACGATCGATACTTTAAAGATTTGGAGAAGGATAACGTATTGGAAAATGCCTAAAGCATGCATATAGATTGGAACCGTAGATATAGATATTGCTGGAACAGTTGTTTGTGACAAGAGCCTCCTCTGATGAAAGAGTGGACGCAATGTGCCGCTTTTATGAGAGGGGGTTATTGACGTAATTGTATCAAAGGAGTTATTGTAGATATATTAAGTCTTTTATTAGGGAGGAATGAGATGATGAAGTATTCCAAAGCTACCAATTACGCCCTGCACACGATGCTTTTTCTTGCAGCATCCAATTCAGATAAACCTGTGGGTGTGCAGCAACTTTCAAAGTGGCAGAATGTTTCACCCACATATCTGTCCAAGATTTTAACCAAATTGACAAAAGAGGGGATGATTCATTCTTCATCTGGTGCCCATGGCGGGTATACACTTCAGGAGAAGTGGGAGGATCTTACGTTTTTGGACATCATCCAGGCCATTGAGGGTACAACCTCTCTGTTTGATTGTTGTCATCATAAACAGGGATGCTTAATTCAAGAAACCATGATCACTGCCGAAGGACAGATGGAAGAAGTGCTTAAAAATCGAAAATTATCTTCGATTGCCGGTAAAATATCAATGATGCATTAAGTATTTTTTTGTGTTTATAATAGATATAATTTGTCTTTTATATCTATTATAAATTTCAACAAACGAATATATCCAGAAGATTTCACACACTATTTTTTTGAATAAAGGAGACTGAAATGAATTCATTTATTATCTATTTATTGGCTTTAGGAGCCTTTGTTGTGGGAACAGCCGAATTTGTCGTATCTGGTGTTTTAGATATCATTGCCCGCGATTTACAGGTTTCGATCTCATTAGCGGGACAATTGGTCACCGTATATGCACTATTTCATGCATTGGGAGCCTGGGGTCTGGTCATGCTGACTTCCAAGTTACAACGTAAAAAAGTACTTCTGTATTCCATGCTTATTTTTATCTTGGGAAATATCATTGCATTCTTCAGTTTGAACTTTGGCATGCTTATGTTCTCACGCATCGTATTGGCCATGAGTGGTGGTCTGTATTTTGTCCTAGCCACGAACTATGCTGCAAGACTAGCTCCTTCTGGCAAACAGGGTAGTGCCATTGCAACTGTCATCACAGGATTCACCGTTTCATTGGTATTAGGAGTGCCGATTGGTACCTTCATTGCTGCCTACATGGATTGGCACTATGTTTATATCATGATTGCAATTATCGCATTTATTAATTTCATGCTGTTGTACAGATTTATTCCTCGAATGGAGGGTAACCCGTCTCTCTCCCTGAAGCAACAATTATTGATTATCAAAGATAAAAAGGTTATCACCGGATTATTAACGACTGTTTTCTGGATTCTGGGCTACACCATGGTATTTGCTTATATCGCTCCACTTTTAAGTTCAGTAGCCGATTTTTCAATAGAAATGATTAGTACGGCGTTACTTGTATTGGGTGTATTTGCATTCATAGGTTCCCGTCTTGGTGGCTATGCGGTAGATCGATGGGGACCTGTTCGCACGATTCCAATCAGTTTGATTATTCATGCTGGTGCCCTCTTTATTTTGCCAATCACAGCAGGTTCCACAATAGGTATTCTTCTGACCATCATGATTTGGGGCACAGCTGCCTGGATAACAACGCCCGCGAATCAGTTCTATTTGATAACATTGAGACCACAGTCTTCTGAAACAGTCCTGAGTTACAATACGGCAGTAATGAACATAGGTATGACTTTCGGTGCCGGATTGGGAGGTGTAGTTGTGAAATACAATTCCGTTCAAAATTTGGGGTGGATTGGTGGTATGGTCCTGCTGTTGGCGTTGGCGATTGCCCTTGTTTCCTTCAGGTTAACTACAAAGCCAAGTTGAATTCAATGTCTTTTTAAAAGGAAGAAGTGAATATTGGATCAAATGATTTCATCCAGGAGAGGATATGCTTTACAATAATGAATAACGGAAAAGCGGTGACGATGATTGCCTGTCTTCGGCTGCCGAATTGATGAATCAAGGGGAACTGGATATGAATTTGACGGAAGTACTATTGGAGTCGAGGCTGGTCGCGATTGTGCGCGGTATAAGCCGCGAAGCGGCAGTAACAGCTGGACAAGGTATGACAGGTGGTGGCATCCGACTGATGGAAGTCACACTGAACACACCTGGAGCACATGATATTATTGCAGACTGGCGTGAGCGGCATGAAGGAAAGGCTTATGTTGGAGCGGGTACGGTACTGAATGTGCAGATGGCGAAGGAAGCCGTCGCTGCAGGTGCACAATTTCTGGTGTCTCCCAATGTCGATCTGTCTGTCATTGAATATGCTGTAGAACATGGTGTCGAGATCTGGCCTGGAGCCATGACACCTACGGAGATTGTCGCTGCCCATGAAGCGGGAGCACGAGTTGTAAAGTTGTTTCCGATGGCGAGTCTGGGTATACCGTATCTGCGGGAGATCAAAGCTCCACTGAATCATATTCCACTGCTGGCAACAGGTGGTGCCACACTGGAGAATATTGCTGATTATTATGCAGCAGGCGCAGCTGCAGTGGGTCTGGGAAGTGCACTTTTACCACGAGAAGCTCTTGTAGCAGGAGATCATGAGCGGATTGCAGCTTGTGCACGGAGATTTGTGGAAGCAGCCGAAGACTAGGCACCAGCGTTAGATGAGGGATATGTATATTTGGGCATATATATGAAGGTGCCTTTAGATTAATTGTTGGATCAATCTTTATCATAAAAACCCATGTCGCTTAACGTGCCGTTCATTCTATTGTTTTATGATGGATGTATGCCAGAATTCGGAGAGGAGAGATGCCCTGTGAAAGCTAAAACAATGATAGGCGGCATGCTCGCCGTGGCCGCAGTAACGGCAGGTGGTTTATGGAAGGCAGCGGTAAAGAGCCAGACACCCAAGAAGATTCCAATCACACTCACACCCCCAATGCCATTTGAGGATGTGACCTTTGACAGTGGGGGAGGTCGGGTGCATGGCTGGTTCATCCCGGCCAGAGCCGACATTTCGAAACCATGGCCGCTCGTTATTATTGCACATGGCTGGGGCTCCAATCGCTCCCGTGTTCTTCGTTACGCACGTCCGATCTGGGAAGCAGGATATGCCTTATTTATGTATGATGTGCGTAGTCATGGGGCCAGTGATCAGGTACGTGCTGCATCTGCCTATTTGTTCCGGGATGATCTGCTGGCGGCATTGCAGTATACGACCGCACGACCGGAGATTGATGCAGATGCCATCGGAGTACTTGGACATTCTTTGGGGGGACTGGGTACGATTCTTGCAGTGACGGAGGGAATTCCTGTATCAGCAGTGATTACGGACTCGATGCCATCGCAATTTGAGGTAATCGTCAGTTCAGAGCTGAGACGCCGGCGTCTGCCCTTGTTTCCACTGGCCCAGTTAATTCCGAGAATCTGGTTCTGGCGACTGGGTGAATCTCTGAAATCTTATCGTCAGCGTGATCCGGTGATCATGCTGAATGAACGGCGCAGGGGGATGCAACTGCCGATGCTTATGGTGCACTCCAAGGGAGATAATTTCATTCCCCCGAGTGAGCTTGAATATTTTATGTCCAAAGCCGATCCGCCTGTTGAACATCTATGGGTCAACAGCGGAGGACACAGTTGTTCCGAGGAAGATCCCGCCTTCTGGGACACCGTTATTCCATTTTTGAAAACCCATGTCCAAGGTCAGGCGAAGTTGAACGATTCGTCTAAAGCGAGTAGTTGACAAGGTAGATTCAGCCTACATAAGAGTGCAGGCTAACAGAGGAAACGCCAACGTAATTGGCGTTTTTTTTGCTGTTATTAGCAATATGCAGAAATTCACATTTGTAAAATTGCCCCGAAAACGACGATTAAAAAGGAAGCTTATGGTATCATAGAATAGACTGGCAATATTCATGCGAGGTTATTTGTTATGCTTCTTTGTATGAAATTGAAGGGAGAGGTCCAGATTTGAGTTTGAATTGGAAGTTTAATCTACGTTTGAAAATGTTCGCAACCAAAGCAACAACCGCAGCGATGGCAACACTGCTGCTTGCTTCGCAAACACCAGGTTTTGCAGGCAGTGCATCAGCCGCGCAAGCAGAGCAGTTGACCGAAGCGACAACGGGGGAAAATGAACAACTAGACGCAACGAGCAATGACGTGCCTGAGGGAGCGAAAATCTCATCCAGGCAAGCCAGTGAAAATATACTGAAATTATTTCCATTATTAAAAAAAGCAACGATCTCATCTGCACGATTCGATTCACCTAATTCCTATCCACCGCCAGACTACAAGGCGTGGGAGATCGGGTTTCAGATTACACAAGGTAATCATACGTCGGGATTCAGTGGAACTGTACATGCAGGCACAGGGGAAGTGTTAAGTGTACATTTGCCGTCGGATATCCTGGATAAACATGTCTCGGAATCAGATGTGAAGTTAACCAAAGCTCAAGCTGAAGAAAAGGCCGTGGCATTGTTGTACCAAGCGATTCCAGGTCTAAAGGAAAGTGAATATGCTCCGCTTGGAGATCTGTATTCTTCCATTGAACAAGAGTCATTGTTTGGCAGAACAGAGTATCGATACGGGTACCAGTTAAAACATGATGGATTGTTATCTGATGCAGAGACAGTCTACATTAATGTGGATGAAAGTGGTTTGGTGACAGGTTACTCACGAGGTACTATCGAAGCCAAGTATCCCTCATCGAAACCGGCAGCTTCAGAAGAGAAGGCCAGACAGCAGTTTGAAGAACAGTTCGATGTGGAACTGGCTTATATCGCCAAAGATCGTCTATCTTCCAAACAGGGTCAGCAGTATTACCTTGCATATACACCAAAAAATATCAGTATCATTCCGATTGAAGCCAATACGTTGGAACGGATTAATACATTAACAGGTAAAGCTGTAGATGAAGATTCTTTGCAGCAGGATAAGAAGTTAAAAGGTGATGTAACGCCTTTTGTCCCGGCCAATGGTACGAGGTTAAATGTGCAGCAGGCCGCCAATCGGGTCGCGACAAACTTTGATATTCCCAAAGGTTATAAGCTTGAACATAGCCAGCTGGGCAAGGGATATTACTCAAGTCCGAACAATCAGGTGTGGAGTCTGAGCTGGAGTGATCGAAGTGCCAATATGTCCTATATGTTCATGCGGGATATCTCAGCACAGGTAGATGCAGTTACCGGGCAGATCTACAGTTATACGATGATGCAACGAATGGGACCGGAGATGGAACAGGAGAAGCCGGCTGAGGAGAAGGCAGGCAAATTGGTAACCCGGAAGCAGGCTGAGAAACTGGCGATGGACACGGTGATTTCGCTAGTTCCAGACGCAACGGAGCAGTTCCGACTGGCTAACGTGATTGAAGTGGATGATGCTCGCACATTTTTGTTCCAGCGTTATCTGAACGGAATTCCAGTTAAGGAAGATACGGCACAAGTACAGGTGTTGAACAACGGGACGATTAACGAGTTCTATACGCGTATTGCGGCAACGCCTGAACAACTGCCGGCAGTTGTTAAGCCTGCTATCAGTTATGAAGAGGCCAAGGCACTCTATCTGGAGGAGTTCAAGCTGATCCTCGCATATTCCCGTTATGGCGGATATGGTATGAACGGTGGTCAAGTCATCCCAGCGGGGGTGAATCTTGCTTATATGCCTACACGTGATGAGAATTCGATCTATGGCAACTATGAAGCGCTGGATGCGAACACAGGAGAGTGGAAGCTTTTATACGGGGACACAAGCTCTGCAACCAAGGCTGAACCTACGGATATCTTGGGTCATGTGGCCGAAGCAGCTCTACGCAATATGACACAGCATGGCGTATTGCTTGCTGATGAGCAGGGACGCGTATTCCCGGATCGTGTGATCACCCGGGGAGATTGGTTTAACTATCTGGCAAGAGCGATTAATCCAAATATGGATCTGTACTACAGTGGGGACGGAGATGACAAGTTATACGCTGATGTGAAACCTGACAGCCCGTATTATAAGGCAGTTCGGGCATTAATCGATCAGCGCTGGCTTGCCGGAGCGGACCCTGAACAGAATTTGAATCCGCAGGAAGAGATGACACGTGAAGAATTGGCAGTGCTGCTTGTACGTATCTTACGCTATGAGAAGCTGGCCGGATTCTATACGTTGCCATCCGATCTTCCCAACATTGCGGATGCCAGTGCCATTACAAGTAAGGGAGCGGTCTCCCTGAGTCTGAAGCTGGGATTGCTTCCTTCGATTGAAGGACGATTCATGCCTTCACGCAAAGTGACGGTAGCTGAAGCGTCACAAGTATTGGAACGGCTGGCGAAGCTTCAAGGTAAGACAGATACGTTTATGAGTGGTAATCGCCTGTATTAGACGAGGAATCACTCATATCGTGACCAAACGAATCATAGGATGAAGATAACGGGTAGTCGTGATTTATTGAACTGAAGATGAAAGGGACCTTCCATAGAAGGTCTCTTTTGATTTGCTTTGACAAAACTAGAAGAATGACGACAGAGCCTTTTGTGATACAATAGGGCGTGAGAACTTTGCAAAGAAGGGTGGGTTCCTTTCATGGGTAAGAACGGGAAACGAATTATCACCATACTGCTGGCAGGCTGTCTGATTGCTGTAGCGTTACCACGTACGGTTGATCTGGATCAACTGTATGCTGCATCAGGGACATCAGATATATCCACAGCAACAGATTTGCGCCAGACCTTGCTTACCGCAATGTCACAGCGAACGGAGGAACTTGTTTTTACATACAAAGGCAATGTGAAAGGCCTCAAAAAACAATTACAAACCTCCATCGATGAGGCAATGAAGAGTGACCCTTATATCCAATATACCGTTAAAAGTTATGCATTTAATTATAAAGGCTCCAATGTGTCGGCCGAGGTGCATGTGACTCTCTCCTATCGGGAGACCAAGGAGCAGACCGATTATGTGAATCGTAAAGTCACGAATGTGTTGAAAGAAATCATCAAACCAGGTATGACGGATCATGAGAAGGTCAAGGTCATCCATGACTGGATTGTACTTAACCTTTCCTACGATACTTCGTTGAAGAAATATACGGCCTACGACGGGCTTGTTACAGGCAGTACCGTCTGTCAGGGATATTCACTGTTGGCTTATCGGATGCTGGAGCGAGTAGGTATCGATAACCGGATTGTGGAAGGTACAGCAGGGGGGCAGCTTCATGCCTGGAATATCGTGAACCTGGACGGCAAGTGGTATCACATGGACACCACTTGGGATGATCCTACCCCTGACCGCAAAGGTAAGGTTAGCCACAGCTACTATTTGCTGAGTGATGATGAGATGGCACGTGACCATATCTGGACAGGCAAAAGCAAGTACCCCGCTGCGCCAGCCCCATATCGAGAAGCTTTATTAAAGCTGGTGAAGGCCGGAGATAGCAAAAAAGCCGCATATCAGAAGCTGTACCATGCTCTGGACTATTCACTGTATGACGAACAGGATGCCGTTAAAGGCCATGCTGCGCTGAAGACCAAAGTTCAGAGTAAGCTGAAGGAAGGCGGAACCTCGCTCACGTTCAGGTACAAGGGTACGGAGGCTGGACTGATTGAAGATTTGCAGGATTTGTACCAGCTTGGCATGAAATCGATATCTTATTATGTATCCAAAATGGAAGGTACTACGGATCTGCGCGTCAAAATTAACTGGACACTGTAACAACCGTTTGAACAGGATGCTCCGATTGAGGAGTATCCTTTTTTGCGTTCAATTTTGCGTTCAAAAGCGAGGATTTTAGTGTTGTCTATTTTTTGTATATGTCGCTTTGCTATTCTAATCTTCGGCGTATGCCAACACTACGTACGAGGAGGATATGCAAAAAATGAGGAAAAAAGTGAGCATAGTGATCATTGCTCTGTTACTGGTCACGCAAATGATGCAGGGTTGGATATTTACACCAACAATGCATGCTCAGGATGAATTAACTAATTTGCCAGCCAGTGCAATCAGCGATACAGCATCAGAAGAAGGTTTGGCAAGTTCGGAAGAGGTCAACAACGTTGACGTTGCTGCCACTCCGGAAGAAGAGGGGGAGGGAAACCTCAACCAGAGCAGTTTAGCAATCGCAGCTGCAGGTCCGGTAATTACAGATCAATTGATTACCAGTGTGCAGATGTACAATCAGGCACCAGAAGACAACGGGAATGGCACGATTGAAGTCAAAGGAGATAAAATCGAGGATATTCGACCACGCATCCAGGATGAGGTGGCTGTAGTCTTTACATGGGGACTTGCAGATGACAACCACAACTACAGCGATGGCTCTACGTTCACCTTTAACTTGCCCGATAAATTCATCATCGGATCGCAGCTTAAGGGTAATCTGGATGGTGGTGTTGGGGAGTATGTGGTGAATCCAGATGGCACAATCATCTTTACCTTTAATGAACTGATCGAGCATGCGAAGCTGGAAGGCAACTTCTACGTGTGGATTAAGTTCGATGAGAGCAAGATGGAAGATGGCTTGAAACAGGAGATAGACTTTAGTTCCGTAGGGCAGGGCATCATTGATGTACATTTTGCCAACACAGCCGTAGATAAGTTGAAGAAATCGGGAAGCGCAAACAAAGACAACTTCAACTCGGATGAAATTAAATGGACCGTGGATTTTAACCAAGGCGAGAAGGCTATGAAAAATGCTGTTCTTGCAGACACGTTCCCAGCAGAGCTTGAGCTCAAGGGCAATATCGAAATTCGCGAATTGGAAGTGCAATTGAATGGATCTGTTAAAGAAGGCCCAGTAGTTCAAACGGAACCACAGTTTCCAATTCAATTGGGAGATACAGATAAGGCCTATCGTGTTACCTATACGACAAGTGTTAAAGCACCAACCACTGCTCCGTTCACCAACGTGGAGTATCAAAACCAGGTTGCGCTTACAACGGATCAGAGCGAGCACAACGAAACAGATATTGGCCGAGTTCGTGTGAGTTTTAATGAGCCTTTGAACAAATCAGGGCAAGATAGTGCGTATGATCCGGTGACACAGACGATCACATGGAAAGTGCAATATAACTACAATCAGCAAGAAATTATGCAAACGAATGCATGGATTGAAGACCGCTTTGATACGGCAAAACAGCAACTGATCAACAATTCCGTCAAAGTGTATCAAGTGGACATTAATGCAAGTGGAGCGGCTTCGAACAGAACACTGATCAATCCGAATGAATACACACTCGAAGCGATGGGTACAGGGTTCGATGATGGCTTCAAATTACATTTTAAGAATGATATTACAAAGGCCTATGAGATCGAATATGATACTCAATCTATTCATCGTGTTTATACAAACGACACCATTACGAACACAGTGAACATGTATGATGGTACTTCCAAAACAGGCCGAAGAGACATTCAGGAAGTCATTTTTGCAAAGAGTGTAAAAAGTGAAAATTTCAACACAAAAGAAATCGAATGGCAGATTGTTTTGAACCGTGATTTGCAGGACATGACGGATATCGTCATCACCGACAATTACGAAGGCAGACATATGAAACTGATTCCGGGTAGTCTTCAAGTGAGTGGTGTTAACAAAGGCGACTTTGAACTGACTCCAGACCCGGCTGATCCAACGTATGAAAAAGGATTCTCACTTCGCTTGAAGGACGGCGTAACGCTCAGTACGGAGCATGTTATTACTTATAAGACAAGCTTCGATCCCACAGCGGGTATGCCAACGAATGATGAATATCGCAACTCAGCCAAGATCGATTGGGAAGAGTCTGATGTAAAACAGACTGCGATTACCAAATCTGCTGCGGTCAAACCGCAAGACTACACAATTCAAAATGGTAACAAAAAGGGTGAATATAGCGCCAAAGATAAAAAGATCACCTGGACAATCGATGTAAACTACAATTTGTTTGATATTCAGGACGCAATCCTTAAGGATGCGTACACTGGAGACCAATCTTTCGTGGACGGCTCATTGAAAGTTCATGAGTTAGAGTTGCAGGGAGCCAATAATGTTACTGCTGTAGGTAGCGAGGTTCTGCTCACACCTGGTCAATTCCAGCTGAACCCGGACGGTAAAGGTTTTGCGTTGGATCTGGGTAACATGGGCAAAATGGCTTATCGCATTCAGTACCAAACAAGTCTGGATGGACCATATTCTGTCGCAGGCGCATATGCCAACCAGGCTGTTCTGACGGATGGTGAGGGTGGTGCAATACGATTTAATAGATCAGCCAGTGTTACACCTGCCAACGGTGGTGTATACGTGCGCAAAGCAGGGAAACAAGAAGGTACAACGGATAAAGCATCATGGACGGTAAATATCAATCCAAGTCAATCTTTTGTTCCTGCGGGTACTCAATTAACAGATACCTTGTCAGAGAACCAGATTTTATTGGCTGATTCATTGAAATTATATGCAACCAATTTACCTGCCAACAATTCAGGCAATGTATCCACCAAAGCTGGACTTGTTGATCCGGCTGATTATGAATTGAATGTAGAGGGCAATACATTTACCTTTACCTTCAAGAAAGATATCCATACCGCATTCATTTTGGAATATCAGTCTTATATTAATGCCGATCATGGCGCCCGAATTGAGAATAAGGTTGAATTTGCAGGCCAATCTTCCTCGGTAATCGGGGAAGGTAATCAGTCGGGAATCAAAGTTTCCTTGGCTGGAGCAGGTGGAGGAGCCTCTACAGGTCTGGGCAAAATCAGAATTCACAAAGTCAGTGATACAGGAGTTCCGCTGGGTGGTGCAATATTTGCAATCTATAATGCGTCTGGAACTACGCTTCTGGAAACCTTGGAACCAACGGACGAGAATGGTGTGGCTGAAAGCTCCAGAAACTATCGATTAAACAATCTAACCAACGGTGTACCTTATAAGTTAAAAGAATTATCTGCACCGGCAGGATATTTGGTTGATCCTGAATATGGCTCTGCCTCAGGTAAAACGATTGAGTTTAAGGATGCGGATATCGCTTTTGAAATTGAAAATAAAAAGATTCGTCAAGGATTCGAATTAACCAAGGTAGATGCGGTGGACTCTTCCAAGACACTTAAGGGTGCAACTTTCGAATTGTACTCCAAGGACGGCGCAACGCGAGAGAAAATCGATGAGTTAACGACAGGGGAAGATGGAAAGATCGCCAAAGGTGGACTGTTGCCAGGGGATTATGAGCTGGTAGAAGTCGTGGCACCTGAGTTTTATCAATTGGATGCTACATCAATTCCGTTCACGATTGTAGAGAATCAGACGGAGAGTATTACATTGACGAAGTCTAATGCAATGGGTGCAGGTGGTAAACTTGTCGTTACCAAAGTAAATGCCAAGGATAAGTCCGTATTAAGCGGAATTGAATTCGAATTGCGTGATCGTTCCAACATTGTCATCGATACAAAAGTAACCGACCTAAATGGGGTCATTGAATTCGATGGTTTGGACTATGGTTCATATACATTGGTAGAGACCAAGGCAGAAGGCTTTGTTATTGAACAGCCGGAGACCCTTGTATCTATTATCAAACCGGAAACTCAAATAACCATTGAAAATAAAAAAAATGATCGTTCTGTGAAATTGATTAAAACCAATGCGGGTCGAACTCAGCACCTTCAAGGAGCTGTATTTGAATTACGAGCTCAAACTGCATTGATGGATGCAAATGGGAATTGGGAGTTCCACAAGGTAACAGGTCTAGATGAAGCTACATTGACAACCAATCAACAAGGTGAAATTGTACTTGAAGGCTTGGATATCAATAAATATCAGTTGGTTGAAATAAAAGCGCCTAACGGATACATGTTGGAAACAACACCCGTACCATTTGAAATTACGAACATACAAACTGAAGCTGTAGTTGTGGAAAAAACAAATCAGGCTATCCCGGTATCGGGTGGTGGGTCTAGTGGACCTTATAATCCGGGAACACCTACTACGGGTGTAACACCAGATCCAGAGAAACCAGTAACTCCGGAACCAGGAAAACCAAATCCGTCGGTTCCAGGCACGGTTGTAACTGAACCTACAGAGTCTGGGGGTGGAACCGAAAGTCCGACAGATGAAGATTCCGGGGGAGTGACACCGACACCAGGCGATTCCAACGGTGACGATACTGCACCTCCAGTTGGGGATACAGGTGCACCTGATGGGGATGGTGCGCTTGCACCTCCTGCTGGAACGGATACAGATGGATCACAGGGCAATGGAAATTCTGCATCACAGCCAAACGGAAATTCTGGATCTCAGGGAATGCTGCCACAAACAGGTGAAGAGAGCACAATGGCTTACACTGCTGTTGGCATGATGCTGATGGCGCTAGGCAGCGCGGGATTCATGTACTTCCGCCGCAGACAACAGCTGCAACGCTAGATCGCAGCATGTAATGCAGGAACAGATCATATTTGGATAAAAAACACCCTCTAGCTTTCACAAGTGACTCAGAGTCATCATGTGAACATACTAGAGGGTGTTTTATTTTATTTCAGCTGAACCTTAGGGAATATCAAAATCCGGCAACCTCCGGATTCACTTCAATAGCTCTTACAATTAGCCGATGTGTTGGATTGACGAGTGGATCACAGGTAATCAAGGTAAGGACCTGTCCAAGCCCGGGATCCTCCAGCACAGATAAGTCAGTTGGCTCCACAACGGATATCTGATCTACCTTGTATTGGATAATCGTTCGATCTGCCAGGGTAACTTCCATTGAATCACCAATCTGGAGTTCTCCCAGACGATTGAACAGTCGTCCTTTTTTGTGGGCGCGATGAGCGGCTATCGCAGCATTACCTTTGTTCCCGATACGGGTGGTTTCGACAAGATGGGTTGCAGCTACCTTCATGTTGGCTTCCGTTGCACCCTCCAGAATCGGTAAGCGGACATCAATCTTGTCAATCGATAACACCCCCAACGTATCCGAGGAGGCCTCTTGCACTGTACCTTTATTATCAGTAGTCGGCTCGGCAGAAGCTGCATCCTGTATGCCTTGTTCGAAGGAGTGATTAAGCTTAGACAAGCCGTTTTGCAATTGCTCCAGATCGTTCATGACACGGGTTTGCTGCCAGTCATAATACGTTTCCCGCAGGAAAGGAAAGCTGATGATCAGGATGCCCAGTAGAACGAGCAGAATAGAGAATTTTTTCATTATACATCAACTCCCGTTGTCCAAGAAAAATAGTATACCTTTCTCTATTCTACTTACGGATCTATACAAAATATGGACAGGGACGAAAGGATGTACAGAAATGTTCGAGCTATTATTTATCAGTTGGTGAATCGGTAGGTGTGAAGTCACATTCCTGCAGCGGCACCACTTTGGTCTTTTTGATCCATTTGTAACCGAGCCACAACACCAGGAACAGGGGGACGCTCAGGTAGGCAACGATGGCTCCACTCCAGTCGATCTGATCACCCGTGAATGCCTGGTAGTTCTGTCCGATGATCACGATGATACACAGGACAAAAGCGAAGATGGGCCCAAACGGGAACCAGCGTGCACGGTAAGGCAGATCGCTCAGATCCCTGCCTTGTGCAACGTATGCACGACGGAAGCGATAATGACTGATAGCGATACCCAGCCAAGTGATAAAACCACACATACCGGATGCATTCAGCAACCACGTGTACACAATCCCATCGCCGAACAGGGAGGCAAGGAACGCCAACATACCAACGGCTGTTGTAAGCAAAAGTGCATTCATTGGAATCCCCTTTTTGTTCAACTTGCCGAGGAAACGAGGGGCTTTACCGTCTCTGGCAAGGGCATAGAGAACCCGGCTTGAAGCGTACATGCCTGAGTTACCGGCTGAGAGTACAGAGGTTAAAATAACGGCATTCATCACGGAAGCTGCAATGGCGAGGCCTGCTTTCTCAAACACCAGTGTGAACGGGCTGACACCGATATTCTCCAGGTCACCTTTGAGCAGATTCGGATGCGTATACGGGATGATCAGACTGATCACGGTAATCGCCAAGATGTAAAAAATCAGAATGCGCCAAAATACCTGACGAATTGCACGAGGTACATTTTCGCGCGGGTTTTCACTTTCACCGGCGGCTACCCCGATAAGCTCGGTACCTTGGAATGAGAATCCAGCAGCCATGAACACACCTAACACAGCGAAGAATCCGCCATGGATGGGCGCATCACCGATGGTGAAGTTACTGAAACCAACGGCTTCTCCGCCCATAATACCAAAGATCATGAGCACACCAACAGCCAGGAAGATGATAACAGTAGCGACTTTGATAATGGCGAACCAGTACTCGGACTCTCCATAGCCTTTAACAGACAACACGTTCAAGGAAAAGATCAGCACGAGGAACAATAAGCTCCATAACATGGATGAACTGTCGGGGAACCAGTATTTAATGAGTACAGTAGCGGCAGCAAGCTCTGCTGCAATGGTTACCGCCCAGTTGTACCAAAAGTTCCAGCCCATGGCGAACCCGAGAGCAGGATCGACAAAACGTGCGGCATACGTATTAAATGAACCGGAGTCCGGCATAAAGGTAGCAAGCTCACCAAGGCTGGTCATTAGGAAATAAACCATGATGCCAACGGCCACATAGGCAATTAATGCTCCACCAGGGCCTGCGGTAGAGATGGCGGTACCACTTGCGAGAAACAACCCGGTACCAATCGAGCCACCGAGGGCGATCATCGTCATATGGCGTGCGCGTAATCCTTTTTTCAGGGAAGGTCCAGTTGTTGTTGGGTTACTGCGGTCTTGCATGGAAACACTCCTTCATTCGATATACTGATGTTTGCGATACTTGAATTCATAAAAACAAAAAGACCACAGGCATCAGCCTGCGGTCTTTAATATTTCAATGTCCGCACCATGTCCCAGATGATTAAGATAGCTCAACACAGAAGAATTCATACCTTTATATAAAGGAAATGTACTTCCGTGACAGTTCTGCGCCTTTCGACAGCAGCCCCAGCCCACCGGACCGTGTAAGGAACGTCCAGCGAGCTTCGGCGGGTACACCTTTCGGCTGATATCGTAAGCGGCTCCTTAGCGCCTCCTTCAGCGTACTGATCGCACCCGCGACCTCTACCTCACCATCAATGGATGAGGTGTATCTATTGTCTATGAAATTATGAACAACACAACTTAACACCGTGTGTCTTGTTTAGTAAACAGACAATCAGTATAACGCGCATGGTTTTCCAGTGCAATAACAATTGTTGGATGTGAGGTCTGAGAGATGACTATTCCTCTTTTTTGTTACGACCAGCCATCTGCTGCCATACCGTTCCAGCAGCTTGTTCGCCGGACTCGATTCGCTCCAGAGCCATCTTCGCCTGCAGGCTGACTTCAAATTCAGGATCATCGGCTGCAACTCGCAACGCTTGCTCTGCTTCTTCGGTTCCGACCTCATAGAGAAAACGTGCTGCACGCCAGCGTACAAGTTTACTTTTATCGGATAACGTTGCTGTCATGGCTGGAGTGGCGGCAGGATCACCGATATCAGACAAGGTATCCCCGGCAGTCCGGCGTACCGCAGGAGAACTGTCCTGAAGTGCTTCATACAGCAATTCCATCGCTTCCGGTGTACGAATGTCACCCAGGTATACGACAGCCAAGCGACGGATCTGCATTTTGTTGTCATGCAGGGCATGGGCTACGAGAGGCAGTCTTTCTGCCGTAGGCTCCATACTGTCAAATGCCGCATAGCGAACATTCCAGTCTTCGTTTCGCAGAGCCTCTTCAAGTTCGGCTCCATCCAATTCACGGCGGCGCTCGACGAACTCTTCGGATTTGGTACCATGTTCAATGGCCTGTTTAATGACTTGCTCCAGCCGTTCCGACGGGTAAGCGGCTTCCAATTCCTGCTCGACTTCACGTGCAATATCAGGCAATTCACCATATCGAACACCGTAATCACTCAGTTTACGTTCTTTGATCATCGTTGCACTGGCGACTTCTGTTACGGCTTTGACAAAGCGGTCTGACAACGAGATTCGTTCTTCCTTGACCCCGGCCTTGACCCTGATTTGCATCGGTACGCCTCGGAAGAATTGTACAAATACCTGTGCTTCTCCGAAGTGCTCGCCTGAACCATCTTCGGATTCAATCCAGTCCAGATCAATGCCTTGCTGTCCAAGGCGATTTTGGACTTCACCCAAGATAACGGACCAATCGGCATTCCCTTTACGATCAAGTGCGACAAAGTCTGTTGTGTGGAACACACTCTTTACACCGGGAATATGAAGCATCTGGCGAATGAACGCCGGAGCAGATCGTTCGTTGTCCAGTGTATATGTTTTGCGAATTCCGTCCTCCAGACGTTCATCGAGATGTAGCATCATCGTATTTGGACTCGGTGTTGGTTCAATGGAAACAATATTCATCAATGTAACCTCCTATAATACCAGATTCATCTTTATCTTCCCGTAATTTTAATCACACGGGTATTTCTCTATTTTACATCAATGTGTGGAATCTGCGAAATCATCCAGAAGTGAAGTGGACGTTTCTAACACTTAATGTGAAGAAGTACGAAATTTGTTAACACTTCTTTCATGTTCACGCACAAACATTTTTAAACGAAAATTGTCACAATAAAGATAAGAATCAACTGGAGGTTATACCTATGGAACCCATTACCGTGCTCTCGGATGGAAAACGTCATATTGCATATGAGAATATTATTCAATTGTTCAGGAACTGGATTGAGGACTCAACATCTGGTTCTGCGATAGAAACACATCGGGGAAGTTGGGAAAATGCCCGTTATTGTATTGTTGATTATCAGGTTGCCGAAGAAGCGGTGTCAGCAGCAAATGCCATTCGGGCTTTTATGCCACAACTTCCGTTACTGGTCATTACGGATTTCAAATCCCTTATTCGGAAGCGTCACCTGCAACAGATTACAGGTACAGGTGAGATGAAGATGATTCTTTGGAACGAGCAAGACCCGAATCAACTCATCAAGGATATGGAAAATTGGTTTCATTCTTCGTCTATCCATAAATCAGAAATAGCCATACCGCACATCTTATCCATGAGATAAAAGAGGGATATGGCCAAAGGTGTTTAACTTTCAATTGTTACGAACGTATTAGATCACATATTTATAGCCTGTTCCCCAAACCGTCTTAATATAACGTGGGTTCTTGGGGTCAGGCTCAATTTTTTTACGCAGACTTGAGATATGAACATCAATAGTACGATCCAGATAGGCGCGTTCGGACCCTTTGATCCTATCCATCAGTTCATTGCGGGTGAACACTTTACCCGGATTTCGGTACAATTCCTTCATAATCTCAAACTCAATATGAGTGACCTCGATTTCAACGCCATCCACAAACAGAGTTCTCCTGTATTCATTCACATTCACATGTCCAGTAATCTCTGCCTGCTTGTCTTCTTTTACCAGTTTATCCTGATAGGAAATGATTGATCTTCGCAGCAGTGCTTTAATCCGGGCATCCAACTCTTTCAAACTAAATGGTTTGCACAGAAAGTCATCCGCACCATTATGCAATGCGCGAAGTCGATCATTCAGCATGGTGCTTGCCGAGATCATCAGAATGGGCACAGTGGAGTGCTGGCGAAAGGCTTCTACGAGATCATTTCCATCCATTTCAGGAAGCATGAGATCCGTTACAACAATATCCGGCTGGAATTGTGGAAACAGTTGAAGTGCCTCGCGGGCATGATGAACCCGTTCAGTGATGTATCCTTCCTCCTCAAGAAAGAAAGCAATCATGTCGGCTAGATTTTTCTCATCTTCTATAAGAAGTACTTTGATAGTCATAGGGTCACACTCCTGGTGAAAATAATATGTTAAGAAAATGCTAAAAAAACAAGGTGAATTGCGAATAAATGCCGCAAATTTTTTAATGTTTCTATCCCAAAATATAGGATGTATATGTAGAGAAAGAATACGCTTTTTGAATGAACTTCAATATTCTAGCATAAATGTAGTTTGGTTGCCGATCGATCAGAATTTCCCAAAGCTACACCAAGTACTAATTACAGTATAATGGATCAGAACGAGTTAAGGGGAAAAAAGTAATATTGTATCCGCTTAAGTTTATAGGGGGAACCAACGTTGTTGTTGAAAACAGAAGAAAAAATGGTCCATGAGGGCAACTGCTTATGGATCGTATAAAGGTAAGACTTATGCTGGATTGGGTCGTGTTGAAGCTGAGAATACCCTGGATTGGGACTAGCATTCTGATCATTTTGGGCTCACTAAGCACTATTTTTCCGTTTACTTTATTCTATGGTGTACAGTTTATGATTGGTAGCGCGGCAGTACTCGTTGCTCTACGTTTGCATGGGGCCAGCTATGGATTTGTCACCCTCACAGTCATCCATCTGCTGAATACCGTCTTTGTTGGCTTCCAGCCGCACAATTTATCTATAATGCTTGCTCATTTCATGGAATTAATCTGGATGCTCGTTTGGCGGAGCCGTTGGAAGAATGGCAGCTTAATCAAGGCTGATGCTGTCTTTTGGGTAGTGATGTTATTTCCTGTTATCTATGCCGGGCATTTTATGTTGGGTATGAATATAGACGATGTGAAGTATGAGTATATGTATATTGCTGTGATTGGTATGGTGAATGCGCTGATTGCGGGAATTGTAGTTGATTTCTGGATCACCACGGGTGAACACAAATCCAAGCGGATGGGAACCATTCCATTAACAAGAATTGCGTTTAAATACGTAGTCGCCTTTGTGGTATTTGTTTCTCTCGTACTGTTATCCGCAGATAGCCGCAGACAATTGGGTCAAATGAATGATGCCATATTACGTGATATGAAATATGCAGCAACTGCGGTTGTTCAGGATCTTGATGAAGAGTATGTTACCTCCGAGAATATGGATCAGAATATGGCGCGTTATCATCATCTACTGGGTGTGAATGTGATTCTGCTGAATCGCAATGATACAGTGGTCGCTTCTGGTTTGAATACACTACAGGTGGGCGATTACCTGGACATGGACAGATTCCGTCTTCTGAAATCAAGGGATAACCTCTTTCTGTTAAGTTCCGCAAATATCCATTATAGCGATGTATTGAATCACTGGAAACAAGCCTCTTTTATCTTTGAAGCAGAAATGACAAGGTTAACTCCTTATCGGGTATTCATTGTGACTGACTCATCCAAGTATTACCCTCGAATCGAATCGATTTATCTGACCACACTGCAATCCCTGTTCATCATCATCGTGGCTTCCATGATTGTGGCGGCTCCTCTCAGCAGTAAGGTCGTTAGCCCGCTGTTAAGACTGACCCGAATGACAGGCTCTCTGCCGAGACTGCTGTTTCGAAATGGGAAGCTGGAATGGCCAACCAGCCATGTAACCGAAGTACAGATCCTGATTGGTAATTTGCGCAAAATGTCCGATGTGCTGTTGGAACAATTCGAACAGATTCGTCACGACAAGTTAACGCTGGAGGACAGGGTCATAGAGCGTACCAAGGAACTCAAGAATAGTGAAGAGGTCAAACGTGCCATTATTGAATCCTCTATTGATGCGATTATCGCTGTGGACTCCAATGGGCTGATCGTTGAGTTTAATCCGGAGGCTGAAAGAATGTTTGGATTGCGTCGGGAAGAAGTGATCCTGCACAAGGAAGCGCCCTCTCTTTTTCAAGGGGCCAGCTGCAAGGAGATCAAGAATTTGCTGGAGCGATTTGAATATGTGGAAGGTAAAAGATACACCATCGTTGAAGAAATTTCAGGTATCCGACGGGATGGTTCCGTATTTCCGATTGAGTACAAGATTGTTGAGATCCAGTTGGGCAAAAATGAGACATTATATAACCTGTTTATTAAGGATATTACGGAGCGGACCAGAGCAGAAGAAGATCGTGTACGTCATGCCCTTGCGCTGGAGAAGCTGAACTCGGAGTTATTCAATGAGAAGATTGCGATCCAGGAACAGCGAGATATCAGTGAGCAATTTATTGAATCCGTACGAGAAGGGCTCGTGATGTCTGATCGATCAGGGACCATAACTATCGTCAACCGAAGGATAGAAGAGATGTTTGGTTTGGGTGATTTTATGGGCAGATCCATTGAGGATTTGGCGCAGGCGATTGATACGATGGTACTAACGGACAACTTCAATCTGATGGAACAGACGAGAGCATTCCTGAATGGAGAAACGGCGTTTATCGAGACCGAATTTATATTCAATAATGTGGATAAAAGTGTATTTTCCTTGTACATGAAGCAGATGGATGTCCCGGGTAAAAACCATGGGTTTCTGCTGGTGTTCCGTGACCGGACAGGAGAAGAACGGCTGGATCGGATGAAAAATGAGCTCATCAGTGTGGTATCTCATGAGCTTCGAACGCCTGTAGCCACCATTATGGGATATGTGGAACTCATGATGATGTATGACCTTCCGGCAGCTCAGCAGCGGGAATTCATGCAGACCATCTCTTCGGAGGGCAAGCGGCTGAGCAGTTTGCTCGATGATGTACTGGATATTCAGCGCCTCGACAACGAAGGTATGACTTACCACATGACGTATGTACCGCTGGTGGAGTTGGTAGAAGGGGTTGCCGAACAGTGGAATATGAAGTCTGCCCAACGTATCTACGTGCATACGTTTAATGGAGACTTTTTTGCTTATGCGGACCAGAACAGGATGGTTCAGGTTCTGCATAATCTGGTGGGCAATGCAGTCAAGTATTCTCCGGGAGCCGATCGTATTGATATCACGTTATGGGAAGAAGAGGAATGGTTATGTCTTGATGTGCGTGATTACGGAATAGGTATTGCGGAGCAAGAGAAGGACATGCTGTTCAACAAATTCTATCGGGTCGATAATTCGGATCATCGGCAGATTGGTGGAACAGGAATCGGGTTGTACATTTCCCGTAAAATTGTAGAGGATCACAAGGGTACGCTGACTTTTATATCTGCACCGGACAAAGGAAGTACGTTCAAGGTCCGACTGCCCAAGCAGGACGTATTGGTGTGAATTTAAGATTGGATGAAGAAATGTATTTCACTTTTTTTATGAACCATGTTTATGTACGAGACCTACGGATAGAGCCTTTGCCCTTCAGCGCGTGAGCGTGATAAGGGGAAAGGCTTTTTTTGTTTTTCAATTTCCCCGGATAAAAAAACAACTTCTTTTGCAAACTGTCTATAGAGCCATAATTTGCATCCCATGCAAAAGGAGGACGGCAGGTATATGTTCCGTAAACAAGAGAAAACACTCATCATCGTCTGTCTGGTTGCAGCTGTGGTTGTGCTGTATGCCGTTGTGAAGAGCATCATCCGAATCATGAGTTATTGAGATACATGTTCAAGCAGAGTAACTGCTGTTGTACATAACGATTATGTGAAAGAGGAGTGTAACCATGTCATCCCTGGACCCTGTTTTGCTCAGCCGGATACTAACCGGCCTTACCCTGTTTGTACACATTATTTTTGCCTCTATTGGTGTAGGTGTTCCACTTATGATTGCCTTGGCCGAGTGGCGAGGACTCCGAACCAATGATATGCATTACACCTTGCTGGCACGCCGGTGGGCGCGAGGTTTTGTCATCACCGTTGCCGTTGGCGTTGTTACAGGCACCTCGATCGGATTACAGCTCAGTCTGCTGTGGCCGATGTTTATGCGGGTCGCGGGTCAGGCGATTGCGTTGCCGCTATTCATGGAGACGTTTGCCTTTTTTATAGAGGCGATCTTTCTTGGAATTTACCTCTATACGTGGGATCGTTTCAAAAAGAAATATACGCATATGCTGCTGCTGATTCCGGTAGCTCTCGGCTCATCTGCATCTGCGATCTTCATTACAACGGTGAACTCCTTCATGAACCAGCCTCAGGGATTCACCCTGATTAATGGCATCATGAAGGACATTCATCCGATTGCTGCCATGTTGAATCCAGCAACGCCAACCAAAGTGTCCCATGTACTCGCCTCATCCTATACCTTGAGTGCAGGTATCCTGGCGGGGATAGCCGCCTTTAGTTTGCTCCGGGGACGGGATCATGTGTATTACAAAAAAGCACTGAAACTCACGACGGTATCTGCGCTCGTATTTGCCATCAGCACCGTCATGATCGGAGACTCCTCCGGTAAATTTCTGGCGAAATATCAGCCGGAGAAGCTGGCTGCCGCAGAATGGCATTTCAAGACAATGAAGAAGGCACCGCTCGTCTATGGCGGTATTCTGGATGAGAATAATGAGGTGAAATACGCGATTGAGATTCCGTATGCTCTTAGCATTTTGGCGGGTAATCGTCCAGATACGGAAGTGAAAGGACTCGAAGAATTTCCTGCGGATCTGAGACCACCGTTGTCTATTCACTATATGTTCGACCTGAAGGTCACAACCGGAGTGATCATCCTGATGATTCCTGTGTTATATGTACTGCGGCGGTGGTTGCCAGGGCGCAAGCCCTATCCCAAATGGCTGTTGCTCGGCATTGTCTTGCTGGGGCCACTGGCCATGATTGCCATCGAGCTGGGGTGGATGTTCGCTGAAGTCGGCAGGCAGCCTTGGATTTTACGCGGGTATATGAAGGTGGCGGAAGCGGCTACGACGTCAACTTCGGTAGGATGGATGCTGGTGTTGTTCATCTTGCTGTATCTGATCCTGTGTTTCTCGTGCATTCGGGTACTCAGCAAACTGTTCCGCAACAAGGAAGCAGAGAAGGAACTAGAGTCTCTGGGGCTTGAAGGAGGGATCGTGCATTGAGTTTCGAAATTGCAGGCATCGCGATATTGTGGACGTTTTTGTTCGGTTACCTGATCGTTGCTTCGATTGATTTTGGCGCCGGGTTCTTCAGCTTTTACAGCATTTTGACCGGGCATGAGAACAAAATTCATAACATCATTCAGCGCTACCTGTCCCCTGTGTGGGAAGTGACGAATGTGTTTTTGATCTTTTTTGTGGTCGGACTGGTCGGATTTTATCCGGACAGCGCCTTTTATTACGGAACAGCATTGCTGGTTCCAGGTTCCTTGGCCATTGTGCTGCTTGCCATCCGGGGCGTGTATTACGCCTACAACACCTATGGCAACCATGGGCAGAACAGCCGGATCTACATGGCATTGTACGGAGCAACGGGATTGCTGATTCCGGCGGTATTTTCCACCATTTTGGCAATATCCGAAGGCGGGATCATTGAAGAGGTGGGCGATCAGGTATTTTTTCGCTGGCGTGAATTTTTAACGAATCCCTATACCTGGTCGGTTATTTTGCTTGCACTGGTCAGTGTGCTGTACATCTCGGCGATGTTTCTTTCCTATTATGCAAAACGGGCGGGGGATGAGCCGGCATATGAGGTGCTTCGAGAGTACGCGCTGCTCTGGAGTTTGCCTACCATTTTTGCAAGCTTTCTGGCTTTTCTGCAGATTAACAAACAGAATCCCGCACACTTTGAGCAGATGGTGAATATTTCGTGGATGTTCATCGCTTCGTTTATTTGTTTTGTCATTGCCGTGTCGCTGGTGTGGAAAAGTAAATATCTGGGTTGGTGTTTTGTCGCTGTCATGCTTCAGTTTGCCTTTGCCTGGTATGGTTACGGGCGATCCCACCTTCCGTACATTCTGTATCCTTACATCAATATTTACGACAGCTTTACGAATCGAACGATGGGGATTGCGCTCATTACAGCGTTTAGTCTGGGGTTACTCGTGCTCATTCCTTCGCTTGTGCTGATTATGAAGCTGTTCCTGTTTGATGCCAATTATGTGCGCGGTAATTCTGGTAAAAAGAAAGGATGAGTCTGTTCATGGTCACTACTGAGGGAGTCACGGGCATACCCGGTATAACCGGATTAAGCTTTTTTGAAACATTCACCATTATGTACGCCCCTCCACTGATTATTGCGGCTGCTATTGTCTTTCTGTTTGTATATCTGGCCGTATGTAAGAACCCAAAGGATTGATTACCTGGTACGTCCATTCCCGTTTGGGGTAATCTCTTGTTAAGAAATGAGGAAGGGAGGAGGGCCCTTTCATGCCGAAAATCCGTTATAACAATATCGATAATGTAAGTACGGACAAAACGCTGAAGGAATTCAAGCAATGGAGGGAGCAACGGCGGAGCAAAGTGAAGGACTACTCCTACACCGTGCCCAAACACCCGCCTGAACTGGATTATCTACATGCCAACCGGGATGACACAAGTATTACCTGGATTGGTCACTCCACATTTTTCATTCAATATTATGGATTGAACATCGTGACTGACCCGGTGTGGGCCGAAAAAATGGGATTTCAACGAAGGCTCGGTGCCCCCGGCATTCCGATTCAGGATATTCCACCTTTGGATGTCATTCTGATATCCCATTCCCACTATGATCATCTACATCTGGCTTCGTTGCGTAAGCTGATTACAGCCAAAACCTTGCTCATCGTACCCGATGGTCTGAAGCGCAAGATGATTCGCAAAGGATTCCATCGATGCCAGGAGATGAAATGGTGGGATCATATGACACTTGGCGGAGTCAAAATAACTTTTGTCCCTGCACAGCACTGGACGCGCCGAACGTTGTTCGATACCAATACATCCCATTGGGGCGGTTATGTGTTGGAACAGAACCATCTGGCGACGTCTTCAGCAGCCGAAAGTGCTGCAACAACGAGTGATCAGGATGAATCATCCACGGAATCAGGGAAGAACGAAACGTCCAAAACATCAGGCGGCCCGCCTGTGTTGTATTTTGTGGGTGATACAGGTTACTTCCAGGGTTTCAAAACGATTGGAGAACGCTTTGACATTGGTGTTACCCTGATGCCCATCGGTGCCTACGATCCGGAATGGTTCATGACTTCTCAGCATGTGACACCCGAAGAAGCGCTGCAGGGGTTCGTTGAATCCGGTTCACAGCTCATGGTGCCAATGCATTACGGCACATTCAAGCTGGCGGATGATACGCCCAAGGAAGCGCTGGATCGGCTGGAAGTTGAACGTGAACGGCTAGGCATTGGTAAAGAGCGGATTCGGGTGCTTGGTCATGGCGAAACACTCCGCATTCACCACGAGGAAGGTAAACAGGGCTAACAAAAGTGAGCCAAATATGTTAATGTAGGGATATGCCTGCATGAACAGTACATTTACCAAATCTTTAATAAGTAAAAAGCGGCCAATTTTCGAATTTGCCGCTTTTTTGTGTTATAATATGGTGCCAGAATAGGCATCGGGATATTGAATCCATGATTTACGCAACTTGCTATTCATGCAGTATGCAGATTAACCAATAAAGGATGGTATGCTTAATGATCAGTACAAGCGGCATCACGCTCCGCTACGGAAAACGTGCACTTTTTGAAGATGTAAATATCAAATTCACACCAGGAAACTGTTACGGCCTCATCGGCGCCAACGGAGCCGGCAAATCAACATTCTTGAAAATTTTGTCCGGTGAAATTGAATCCAACTCGGGAGAGGTGCACATCACCCCGGGCGAACGTATGGCCGTTTTGAAGCAAAACCATTTCGAATATGATGAGTATCCGGTTCTCGAAACCGTAATTATGGGTCATAGTCGTCTCTATGCAATTATGAAAGAAAAAGATACGCTGTATGCCAAAGCGGATTTCACGGAAGAAGATGGCCTGCGTGCAGGTGAACTTGAGGGTGAATTTGCCGAATTGAATGGTTGGGATGCTGAGCCGGATGCAGCGGCACTCCTGATCGGTCTGGGTATCGATCGTGATATGCATGAGAAGAAAATCGTTGAACTGAGCGGAAACGAAAAAGTTCGTGTCCTGCTTGCACAAGCCTTGTTTGGTCGTCCAAACAACCTGTTGCTCGATGAGCCTACCAACCACTTGGATCTCGAATCCATTCAATGGCTGGAGAACTTCTTGATGGACTATGAAGGTACTGTTATTGTCGTATCCCATGACCGTCACTTCCTGAACAAAGTATGTACGCACATTGCGGATATCGACTTTGGTAAAATCCAGTTGTACGTAGGTAACTACGATTTCTGGTATGAATCCAGTCAATTGGCACTTGCTTTACAGCGTGATGCCAACAAGAAAAAAGAAGAGAAGATTAAAGACTTGCAAGCCTTTATTCAACGCTTCTCGGCGAATGCCTCGAAATCGAAGCAGGCGACTTCCCGTAAGAAACAGCTCGACAAAATCACGCTGGATGACCTTCGTCCATCGAACCGTAAATATCCGTTTATCAACTTCAAACCTGAGCGTGAAGCGGGCAAACAATTATTGACCGTAGATCGCATCAGCAAATCGGTTGATGGTGTGAACATGCTGAATGATATCAGCTTTGTGGTGAACAAAGGCGATAAAATTGCATTTGTTGGACCGAACGGTAATGCAAAGTCACTATTGTTTGATATTCTTATGGGGGAAACGGAGTTGGATAGCGGCGAATTCACTTGGGGCGTAACCACAACTCAAGCTTATTTCCCGAAAGACAACTCCCAATATTTTGACGGTGTAGACATGACTCTCGTCGATTGGCTCCGTCAATATTCCAAAGATCAGGATGAGACATATCTGCGTGGATTCTTGGGACGTATGCTGTTCTCAGGTGAGGAATCCCTGAAAAAGGCAAGTGTACTCTCCGGGGGCGAGAAGGTTCGCTGTATGCTGGCGAAAATGATGCAGACTGGTGCGAACGCATTGATTCTGGATGAGCCTACGAACCACTTGGATCTCGAATCCATTACAGCGCTGAACAATGGTATGATTGATTTTGACGGCACTATGCTGTTTACATCCCATGACCATCAGTTCATTCAAACGATCTCTAACCGGATTATTGAAATTACGCCGACTGGCATCATTGATCGCCAAATGAGCTATGACGAATATCTGGAAAGTGATGAAATCAAAGAACTGCGCAAAAAAATGTATCCGGTAGAAGCTTAAATCAAGCATCATCTACGGCACATGATCATAGGAACACCAAAGAACCGCAAGCCTCTGTGAAGAGGGCTTGCGGTTCTTTTTGTAATTCAATGGGTTTCTCTGCGGCTTTAAGACCTAAGATCCACCAGTACGGCGACGTTGGTTGTTAGGCTTCTTGTTGTTTTGACTCTTCATCGCTTTAGGTCCGCCTTCAAAGTAGGCGCTGGATTGGTTACCGGAATTTGCTTGTTCTTTCTTTTGCGCCAGCTTTTGGCGTATAGCATCCTGCAAACTGACCTTTTTCGGTTCGTTATTTTCGCTCATCGTTATTTCCCTCCCGGTCTTACAGTGAGCCGTCCAGATTGGACGGGATGTACCTATTTTATACGTTTTATAAAAGCCCCACAAGGGCAACCTGATAAAATGCTCAAAACCTTTGGTTTTACTTGGGTCAACATTCTTTCTTACGACCTACAGCCCTGCCGTCTGGCAACACTGTTTCTGTAGACCCACACGCTCCGCATTTGGTAACATGGAAAAACCGTAATACGAAACGTTAAAGGGGTGTCGCCCGGTTTGAACGCTTATGAAGAAATTCGAAAAGGGGAGCGAGGGGCTTGGGTTAGTATCGTAGCCTATCTCGTCTTGTCCGCTTTTAAGCTGATCTGTGGATATTTATTTGCTTCCAGCGCCTTGCTGGCCGATGGTTTTAATAACCTTACAGATATTGTAGCATCCGTTGCTGTATTGATTGGGCTTCGGATCTCCCAGAAACCACCTGATTCGGATCATGCCTATGGTCATTTTAGAGCGGAGACTGTTGCTGCCTTGGTAGCTTCATTTATTATGGCTATGGTTGGGCTGCAAGTATTGGTTGAAGCCGTTCGCTCCTGGTATGAAGGAGCCTTTGTTGCTCCAAACCTGTGGGCGGCAGCGGTGGCTGTAGTCTGTGCTGTGGTGATGTTAGGCGTGTACCGTTACAATCACCGTCTGGCTAAACAAATTAATAGTCAGGCATTGATGGCTGCGGCGAAAGATAATCGTTCGGATGCCTGGGTTAGCATAGGCGCTGCAGTTGGGATTATAGGTGCGCAGTTTGGACTTCCTTGGCTGGATAAAGTAGCTGCGATTGCTGTAGGTCTGTTGATTTGCAAGACAGCTTGGGAGATTTTCCGGGATTCTACACACCGTCTTACCGATGGATTTGATCAGAAAGAGCTGACGGACCTCAGATCCTCCGTAGCACGCGTTCCTGGCGTTGAGATGATCAAGGATGTGAAGGCACGTGTGCATGGCAGTCATGTACTTGTGGATGTGGTTATTGAAGTGGACGGAGGCCTAAGCCTGATTGAAGGCCATCAGATCTGTGACCGAGTGGAAGAGCGGTTGAAGCGATCACATAATATCATGCATGTGCATGTACATGTGGAACCAAAGACGGAAGAAGTCACAAGGAACCCTTGAACAGGGAGTGAACATCTTGGAAAATCAAAAGAGGACAGCCGCGATTGTGCGTGCTGTCCTCTTTACTTATCGTTAGAACGATTATACGATGTTATTGAATGGCAACGTGGATCCACGCTTTGCCTTTCCAAGTGTATACTTGTACCCACTCGCCGCCATCGAATCCATCAACCACTTCACCTGTTGTATCGATGACTTGGGAGCCTAATGCACCGATTGGTTTACCGTTAGGTGCATCATAGAACCAAGTGCGCTCCAGAAGGTTCAGCAACATCGTTGGTGCCAGTACTTCATCGCCTGGTTTTACGAGTGGCTCTTCAAACATTTTCTCATCTGTAGTCGTAGCTGGCGTTTCAGTTGTAGTTGAAGTACCTTCTGCACCTGTAGTGTCTGTTGTTGTACCTGTTACAGTCTCAGCAGTACCTTCTACTGTTTCTACAGCAGGTTTGTTCACTTCAACAGCTGGAGTTGTTGTGGTCGTTGGCGTTGTTGTAGCCTCAGTTCCTGTTTCCGGAGTTACCGTTCCAGTAACCGCTTCCTCAGCACCTGCAGCGGCAGCCATCGAACCCATCAACGTTAAAGCAGCAGCAAAACTTACGATTTTTTTCATTTTCTTTTCCTCCTCGGTTTGTTATGTAATTTGTTGTCCTGTGTTAAAAATAACCAAGCAAGCTACCTTATGAATCACAAATTATAACAATATTTTCTTGCATTCTCCAGTGTCAACTGGATCATATGTGGGTATATAGCAAGCCTGTAAATATCATACTTCGGTGGGATAAAACCGGGTTGGCTATCTCAAAAAGGTCCTGTTTTTTGGGATTCATACGAGAGCGGATTGGAATAAAGCAGAAGGGAGTGCAATACATAGTATAGAAAAGTTGAACTATGCCTGAACGCACAAAAGCCAATCGGCTGGGTAGCACGATCGGCTTTTGTATGTATTCGTTTAGTAAACACTCAGTCATATCAGAGCCTGAGGTTATCGCATTCGGCTGCGTCCCGTAATCAGGGAGATTACGAACAGTACAACAAAGATGAAGAAGAGTACTTTCGCGATTGAAGCAGCTGCTTCAACAATACCGAAGAATCCAAAAATACCTGCTACCAGTGCAATAATTAGAAATAATACAGACCATTTCAACATAATTATTCATCCTTTCGTATACTTTATTGTGAAGTGAGTTGTGTTCACCTCACCGCCTTGTGTAGTCTAACTTTAACCGAGTGCTAACCGCTTGAAACATTGTTTTTTTTCCAAGCGAAGGTATATATGAAGGGATATATCATATTGTTTCGTCCGGGAAATCGCCGGGTAACTATAGCAATAACAAACTGATGCACATATGGAAAGAGAGGTTCTTCTATGATCTATCAAATTAGCGTGGCCCTGATTGCAGTGGCATTTGCAGTACTGGTATTCTTTTTAATTCGTACCTTGAAATCCGCTCAGGGTTCTTTGGACAATGTCTCACAGACATTGCAGGAGGTACAGAAAACCATTGATGAACTTAGTTATGAAGTGAAGCAGACGGTAAGACATGCCAATGATATTACGGTGGATGTACAGCACAAAATGAAAAAAATTGATCCTGTTATGGAATCTGTTGAGAATCTGGGTGAAGTGTTGAATGAAGTGACGGCAGCAGCCAAACAAGTCTCCACAACGCTGATGGCGAAATTTCAGACCAAACGTAACAACGCTGAACAGACCAAGCATGCTGAAGCGGTTCATGTAACTGCACCGCCTGCTACATCAACGGATCGTACCCTGCAATCCTATGAAGCTACATATAATGGTGAAGCTAAGGGCGGGAAAAACTGGATGAAGTATATTGATGTTGCAGCGAATGTATGGCAACGGATGCGCAAGTAACATGACCGCTTTGTAACCCAAGAAGAAGCCTCCAGAGCGGTGATGAACCTGATGAAAGGGTGAGAATCATGATGAAACTACTGCTTGTGATGTTTAGCGTAATTTCTCCCTTTTCCGTTCAACCGGCAGCGGTACCCGCTGCTCACGATATGCAATGGACGGCAATGGAAGAGAAGGCGTCAGAGGTAACTCTGGCTGTTGATCGATCCGAGACTTTCCAGCATTTTCGGACTCTGAATGGCATTTCTCTGGATGACACCATGGATGATTTGTTGGCCAAGAAGGGCCAGCCGGTGCATAAGCAGGAAGATCCTTATCTGGGGTGTCCTGAATATGACTTTCATGATGTGAAAGTTGGCTTGTGTGAAGATACGGATGTCATTCAATATGTGCATATCGATGCATCTGAGAGTCACATCATGGTAAACGGAAAGAGAATTGAGATGAATATTGAAGCGATCCATCATGCTCTCGGGAAACCTTATTATGTGGCACAGGACGGAGAAGTATTTCTCCGTGGAGACCAGGCTCTGAAGGTATATATGAAGTCAGGATCTCAGCAGATTGAAGGCATTGATCTTTTTGATGACACAGTTTCCTAGGATTGGTTATTACCAAATCGTTTCAAACCCATATAGTATGGTTATATATTAAGTAGCTCGATACAGAAGATAAAATCAGAGGAGAGTGGAAACGATGAATTCAACCAATGAGCAAGCTTATGCAAAAGTGGTAGAAAACGGAGTCCAGGCGGTAGAAGCGGTGAAAGAATTGCAGATTACCGGATACCTTGCTGATCAAATCTTTGTTCTCGCCCATGAGAAGGATCGTACAGATCGAATTGCCGATACAGCAGATGCCAAAGAAATTGGCATAAAGGAAGAAGGCGTATTTGATTCCTTGGCGAATCTGTTCCGCTCACGTGGTGATGAACTCCGGGCCAAAATTGTTTCGATGGGCTTTACCGAAGCCGAAGCGGACTTCTACGAGAGTGAACTCGACAAAGGTAAAGTACTCGTTATTGCTAAAAAGAAAGATTAAACCAATAAGTTGAAGTTTGCTGAACATGGACAAGCTTCTGAATCATTTATGTAAAATGCTTAATCAAAAACATAGATAAGGAATGGGGCTTTCCCCATTCCTTATCTATGTTTTTGCAAGTTTGGAAGCGGGATCAGGACGCTGCAAAAACAGGGTGAGTCGCGGGGATATTCCCCTACGATGGTGCCATTTACTGATAGAAGTTTTTTGTTTTTACGATTATAGTTATACTAGGAATTATTATGTCTACTGCCGTTTTGTATGCAAAATTTGTATAATCAACGTTCGTTTTAACCTAATAAGAATCGACAAACCCGGACGCCACAGATAAGGAGATATCAATGAGAATACTTATTGTTGACGACAATCCGACGAATGTCATTATCATTCGAGAAATTCTGAAAAAAGAAAACTATCGTGACATTGTAACGGCGAGTTCCGCCATGGAAATGTTTGAAGTGTTAGGAATTGGGGAGGAAAGCAACGAACTTCGTCCAAGACCGTCGGATATTGACCTGATTTTGCTAGATATGATGATGCCTGAGATGGACGGTATCGAAGCCTGCAGTATTGTGCAGAAATTTGAGAATCTGAAGGATATACCGATTATTATGGTGACTGCCATCGGAGATTCTAAGAAACTTGCCGAAGCATTGGATGCTGGTGCATCTGACTATGTGACCAAACCGATTAATAAAGTCGAACTGATGGCCAGAATTCGACTCGCACTTCGTTTAAAACAGGAGAAGGATTGGCATAAAGAGCGTGATCAACGTATTCAGGATGAGCTCAAGTTGGCAGCGATGGTCCAAAATGCTGTATTAAGTCCGGCAATTAGAGACCCGCTGTTCCAAGTGCATGCCATCTATAAACCATCCTTTGAGCTTGCGGGTGATCTGTATTCTTGGTACCCCCTTGGGGAAGGCCGTTACGGAGTACTGCTGCTCGACATGATGGGACACGGGATATCTTCGTCCCTGTTTACCATGTTTATCGCTTCTGTGTTGAAAGATACGGTTACCACTTATGTGGATCCAGAGAAGGTCATTCAGGAGTTGAACCGTCGTTTTAACCAGCTCCATCTGGAGAAACAATTGGTGCAGTATTATTTCACGGCAATTTATCTGGTCGTTGATACACGGATGAAGCGCATTGATTATGTTAACGCGGGGCATCCACCTGCTTTATTTTTCCGAAACGACGGCAGTGTGACCACATTTGACAGCGTCTGCTGTCCTGTTGGTTTATTTGACAAGATGGATATTGAACCACAAACGATCCATTACGAGGGTGACGGTCATATTGCAATCTATACGGATGGCTTATTGGAAGCTGTTCAGGGCGGGCAGGAGGAGCAACATGAATTCCTGATCGAAAAACTGACCGGTTCACATCAGTGGAATGAAGTGGCCATGCAGGCCATGTTTTTTGACGACGACATTCCCCAGGAGCGGGATGATGATAAATGTCTGGTCTGGATTACTTTGGATAAAGGGGCGGGGGATGAATGAAGATCAGGAATAAACTGCTGATTGGTTTTACCGCTCTGATGGCTATTCTGATCGTGCTCACGTTTGTGAGTTATGAACGGCTAAACAGCAGTAATCAACAGATTGATCAGATGTATCAGGAACGTTATCTCAAAGTAAGGTTCACTTCTGCTGCACGTGGAGAGGTCAATGATATTGCCAAAGTGCTGGCTAACTTGTTATTGAATCCGAACAATTCGATCAGTGCTGCTGAAGGTGACCTGAAGGAGATGAAGGATCGAGGGGATGGTTACCTCGTAGAAGTGAGAAACCGAGCAGACAGTGCACCTGAACATCAACTGGTGGATCGTGTGAATACTGCGTGGGCCGCTTATACTTCCTATGCAACGAGACAGATCAACCTGATGTCCCAAAACAGGGTAGAAGATGCGAATAACTACCGCAATTCAACAGGACTCGCGGTGCAAAAAGAAGCTGTGGATAGTTTGAATGCTCTTTCCCGTTATCAGGACCAAGAGATTGATGCCGAGATCAAGAACGCTAACGCAGCGTATACGAGAGCCGTACAGATCACGATAAGTATCATGATTGCGGGATTGTTGCTTGCATTGGGTGTCATTATGTGGGTGCTGCCGAGTATTACACGAGGTCTGAACACTGTATCTATGATGATTACCAGCTTTGGTAAAGGGCGTTACCGAACCATTCGGCGCATACAGGTCAAATCAACCGATGAGATTGGTCAGATTGCCAGTGTGTTCAAAGATGTATCCAGTGATCTGGAAGAAAAACTTGAGATCGAGAGAGCTTACATGCAGGCTCAGCAGGATCAAAACTGGATGAGTTCGAACATCGCAAGAGTCCCGGAGCTGCTTCGGGGGATTGGCTCCATTCGCCAAATTTCACAGATGTTTATCAGTGAATTCACACCTGTGCTTGGCGCTCAGTTGGGTGTCGTCTATCTGATCGATGAGGAGAAACATCCCGACGAACTGAGACGCTACGGTGCATACGCATTTGAAGAGAACGAAGATGTTGGTAAAGAAATGTATCGCATCGGTGAAGGCTTGATTGGTCAAGCCGCGCTGGATATGACACCGATTATTCTGGAAAATACGCCTGAAGATTACGTGCATATTGGTTCAGCTTCAGGCTCAACACGTGCTGTGGGTATTATGATCTATCCTGTCGTGTTTGAAGATGAACTGATTGGTGTAGTTGAAGTGGCTTCCTTTGAAGGTTTCAATGAACTGCACAAGCAGTTATTCACACAACTGATTATGAACCTGGGCGTAATTTTGAACAACGTTCGACGTCGTTTGCGTGTGGAGGAGTTGCTGCGTGAATCCCAGGCACTGACTGAGGAACTGCAGGTTCAATCGGAAGAATTGCAGACACAGCAAGAAGAACTCCGTCGTTCCAATGAGAATCTGGAGGAGCAGACAGAGGCACTTAAACGTTCCGAGGAATTGCTGCAGCGTCAGCAGGAAGAATTGGAGCATTTCAATACGGAGCTCATTGCCAAGACGCGGGCGCTTGAAGAGCAGGTGCGTGAAGTTGAAGAGAAAAATGACGAAATTGAGAAAACGAAGACACAGTTGGAACAGCAAGCTACACAGCTGTCGATGACAAGCAAGTACAAGTCCGAATTTTTAGCGAATATGTCACATGAACTCCGTACACCATTGAACAGTCTGCTCATTTTGTCCCAGTTATTGTCGGAGAACAAGGGTGGAAATCTGACTGACAAACAGCAGGAATATGCGCAAACCATCTACATGTCAGGCGCGGATCTGCTGAAGATGATTGATGAGATTCTGGATCTGTCCAAGGTGGACGCAGGTAAGATGGATATCAATTATGAGACAGTTCGAATGGAAGAGCTGACCAGCTTTGTTCAGCAGAACTTTGGACCGATGGCGAATAAAAAGGAACTGAACTTGAATATCGATTTCGACAGCGATCTACCGGAATGGGTGTACACCGACAGTCATCGCGTCAAACAGATTTTACGGAATTTGTTGTCGAACGCATTTAAGTTCACCAATCGAGGTTCGGTTAGTCTGATTGGGCGACGGATGAAACCGGAAGAGCTGCCGGGTTATATGAATACCAATCAGGAATATCTCGGATTCAGTGTAAAAGACACCGGCATTGGTATTCCATCGGATAAGACGGATCTGATCTTTGAAGCGTTCCAGCAAGTAGACGGGACCACAAGTCGGAAATACGGTGGAACTGGCCTGGGATTGTCCATTAGCAGGGAGCTGGCACGTTTGCTTGGTGGCGCAATACAGGTGGAATCATCCGAGGGAGAAGGTAGCTGCTTTACCTTGTACCTGCCTGATAATCATGAAGAGGAAGCCTTGGCAGAGGAAGGTGCTTCAAGAGAAGCGGCTGTATCCTCAGAGGATCTTTATGAAAAGTCCATCGAAGCACGGATTATGCTTTCAAGTCATCAGTCCATTCTCTCTCCTGATCCGGAGCGGAGCGTGGGTACAGATCTGTCTCCTACCCATATTCCAGATGTCACGCAGATCGAAGATGATCGGGAGAATCTTATGGAAGGTGACAAAATCCTGCTCATCATTGAGGATGACGTGAACTTTGCACATATTTTGACGGATATGGCGAGAGGAAGAGGTTTCAAAGCACTTGTTGCCCTTCAAGGTGATAAAGGACTTGAAATGGCACGTCAATATCTGCCGGATGCCATTATCCTGGATATTCAATTGCCGGTGATGGATGGTTGGACCATTCTGGGCGAGCTGAAGAGCAGTTCGGCAACACGCCACATTCCGGTTCATGTGATTTCAGTCATTGATGATATGAAGCAAGGTCTGATGATGGGCGCCATTGCGTATCTGAAAAAACCTTCGAGCAAGGATTCACTGGATAAAGCATTCTCACATATCAAATCATATACTGAGAATCAATTGAAACGACTGTTGATCGTCGAAGATGATGAAATTCAGCGTAAAGCCATTATTGAATTGATTGGTCATGATGATGTTGCAATCACCGCTGTATCGACTGGTAGTGAGGCTTTGAATGAATTACACAGCCAGCGTTATGACTGCATGGTACTGGATCTGATGTTAACGGATATGACCGGGTTTGAGTTGCTCGACCAGATTCGTGATGATGAATATCTGAACGATCTGCCGATTATAATTTATACAGGCAAAGAACTGGATTCCAAGGAAGAAATGAAGCTGCGCAAATATGCGGAATCCATCATTATCAAGGATGTGAAGTCACCGGAACGTCTGCTGGATGAGACGACTTTGTTCCTGCATCGGGTAGAAGCCAATTTGCCGGAAGACAAGCGTCGAATCTTACAGAAACTACACAACAAAGAAACGTTGTTTGAAGGCAAGAAAATATTGCTTGTAGATGACGATATTCGTAACGTATTTGCCCTCTCAAGTGTCCTTGAAGGCTATCGGATGGATGTGACGTTTGCTGAGAACGGCCGAGAGGCTTTGGAGATTTTGGACAAAAATCCGGAAATTGATCTGGTACTAATGGATATGATGATGCCAGAGATGGACGGTTATGAAGCGATGACACGAATCAGACAGATCCCGCAGTTTGAAAAGTTGCCGATTATTGCGCTTACGGCCAAAGCCATGAAAGAGGATCGCGGCAAATGTATTGAGGCCGGAGCATCTGATTATGTGAAAAAACCGATCCAGACAGATCAATTGTTATCCTTAATGCGCGTATGGCTGTATTCGTAAGTTCATTATTCGTATGTTCATTGTTTGGGTAATGAAAGACAATACGACGAATACGCAAGTAACAAATGAAGAAGTGGAGAGAACTTATGACACCGTGGGAACCTACCGAGACGGGGGCAGATTTGGTCCGTATGCCGCAAGATGAAGAACGCGAGCTGATCGAGATTGAGTTGCTGTTGGAAGGCATGCACCGTTTATATGGATATGATTTTAGAAACTATGCACTGCCATCCCTGAAACGAAGAATCTGGCATCATGCACATGCTGAAGGTGTTAAAAGCATCTCCGGTTTGCAGGAGCGTGTTCTTCATGACCGTTCCGCGTTTGAACGTTTTGTACAGAACTTGTCCATCCCTGTGACGGAAATGTTTCGAGATCCTTCGCTTTTCCGAATGTTTCGGGAAAAGATTATTCCTATCCTGAGAACCTACCCGTATATCCGAATATGGCATGCAGGATGCTCCACGGGAGAGGAAGTCTATTCCATGGCCATCATGTTGCATGAGGAAGGACTGTATGACAAGGCAAGAATCTACGCAACGGATATGAATGATCGCTCTTTGCAGCAGGCCAAAGAAGGCGTATACGGTATTGAGAAAATGAAACTATTTACTACAAATTATTTGGAGGCAGGGGGTACCAGAGCCTTCTCCGAGTACTATACAGCGAAATACAATTCGGTGATATTTCATCCTTTTCTAAGGAAGAACATCATTTTCGCCGAGCACAACCTGGCAACAGACCGGTCATTTAACGAGTTTAATGTTATCTTTTGCCGTAATGTCATGATTTATTTTAATGATGAACTGCGGAACCATGTGCATGGGCTGTTTCATGAGAGCTTGAGTCACTTTGGTATTCTGGTTCTGGGGTCAAAAGAATCGATACATTTTACAGAGTTCAGTGATACCTATGAGCCGTTAGACCGGACCGAAAAAATATACCGGAAGATCAAATAGGGGGTTAAGGTTAGCCATGGGGCTCAATGAACCAATCCACATATTATTGGTAGATGACCGCCCTGAGAACTTGCTTGCTCTTGAAGCAGTTCTGGAATCGGAACAATATAAACTCGTTAAGGCAACTTCCGGAGAAGAGGCACTCCGCTGTCTGCTAAAAGACGAATTTGCGGTTATCGTTCTCGATGTGCAGATGCCTGGAATGGACGGAATTGAGACAGCAAAGTTAATTAAGGCACGGGACAAGTCCAAGGATGTGCCGATTATATTCATCTCTGCCAATAGCAGAGAAGCGGAGCACTTGTTTGCCGGATATTCAGCCGGGGCCATTGATTACATGGTTAAGCCATTTATTCCTCAGATTTTGAAATCCAAAATCGAGGGCTTTGTGGAGATGTTTATCACCAATAAACGTTTGAAGACACAGACCATGCTTCTTCACCAGAAGACACAGGAACTGGAGAAAATGAACCAACAACTCATTCAGGCCAAGGAAGAAGCAGAAATTGCAGCCAATGCAAAGACCGAGTTCCTGGCGATGATGAGTCATGAGATTCGTACACCGATGAACGGAGTAATCGGTATGGTTGATCTGCTGATGGAGACGGAACTGAGGGAAGATCAGAAGGAATATGCAGACATCGTTCGTCGCAGTGCAGATGCACTCGTCACGGTTATCAATGACATTCTTGATTTTACCAAGATGGAATCCGGAAAAATGGAACTTGAAGAGCATCCTTTTGAACTTGTCTCCTGTATTCGGGAAGTGTTGGGATTGTTTGCTGCAGAAGCAGGCAAAAAGAATTTGGAACTGGATTATTTTCTGGAAGATTCTGTCCCCGAATTAATCTATGGAGATATGGCAAGGCTGCGTCAGGTTCTCTTGAATCTTATTGCCAATGCGATCAAATTTACCGACCAGGGTGGCGTATATCTGATCGTGTCAGTGAATGAAGAAAAAGACGGACAAATGGCATTGGAGTTTGCTGTTAAAGATACCGGGATAGGTATCGCTTCAGACAAAGTTGATCGCCTGTTCCAGCCGTTTTCCCAGCTGGATACATCCATGACACGTAAATACGGTGGAACTGGCTTAGGACTGGCAATATGCAAGACTCTGGTTGAAATGATGGGTGGACAGATCTATCTGGATACAACAGAGCAACGGGGAGCGACGTTTGTATTTACAATTCAGGCGAAACGTTATGTAGAAACTGAACTGGTCCAGAGGAACGGGGAAGAGAAACCGACGGATGTGAAAAATGAGAATAAATATCCTACGGTATTAATTGTGGATGATCATCCGATCAACCAGAAGTTGATGGCGATTATGCTTGGCAAGCTTGGGTTGCTCTCAGACATTGCTGAAGATGGGCAGAGCGCACTTGATATGGTAAAGGGCAGCCGTTATCCCTATGACTATGTGTTTATGGATCTGCAGATGCCTGTGATGGACGGTTTGGAATGTACACGGCGGATTCGAGAGAGTCTGTCGCAATCTGATCAGCCAATCATTATAGCCATGACTGCTAACGTGATGGATGGTATTCAGCAGCGCTGTATTGCTGCCGGCATGGATGATTATATTAGTAAACCGGTGAAAATGGGCAATGTAAAACAGAAAATAGCCCAGTTTCAGAAACAACGACAAATGTTAGACCCAGACCCTTCAGCCATGAATCAGGCCAATTGAAACATTTTCCAAACTTCTTTTTGTTTCACTCGTGCTGAAGTTGGGTTATTAGTTAAGGAAACCATTGATCAGGAGAGAGATGTCTAATGAATACAAATAAAAATGAAAAATTCAATGCAAGAACTGAAACTCAGGATGGCGTGTGCACGGTGTATCTGACTGGCGAACTGGATTTGTCGGTTGCTCCTGACTTCCGCTTGGTGATGGAGCCGCTCGTGGATAACAAGGAACAGGATCTTGTGATTAACATGAAAGAATTGAAGTATATCGATAGTACAGGGATTGGTATCCTGTTATCTGTTCTGAAGGCCAGACATGGAATGGAAGCTCGCTTTGAAGTACAGGAAGTTCCTGCGCAGATTCAGAAACTTTTTGACATGACGGGCATCGCCAAATTCTTTGTCACACAGAAGAATTCCCAATAGGAAAGGATCGAAAAAGGAATGAATGCAGAAGTTCAAAGAGTCACCCTTAATTTACCTGCGACAGCTGATTACGTTGATATTGTAAGACTCAATCTCTATGGAGTTGCATCCAAAATGGGATTTTCTTATGAAGACATTGAGGATATGAAAGTTGCTGTATCCGAGGCCTGTAACAACTCTGTATTGTATGCCTACTCACACGAAGGCGGCATGGTTGAAGTTGTATTCGAAGTGGATGGCGAAACATTGTCCATTACTGTCAAGGACGAAGGTGCCAGCTTCGAGAACATGAACCCTGCTGTGTCACGTGCCGGTCTACACGACAAAGAACTGACGGAAGCACAGATTGGCGGACTTGGGTTCTACCTGATGCAAGCCTTGATGGATGATGTCAGTGTGGAAAGTGAGACGGGCAAAGGTACGAAAGTAGTACTCGTAAAACGTCTTGCAAGAAGTGAGGAGAAAGTATGAGTGAAAAAGTGACTCCCCCAGAGTCCATGTCTGAAGCTATAGGTTTGATCTGGGAATACCAGCAGACCCTAGATAATGAAATTGCAACAGTTCTCATCCGTAAATATGAACCAATGGTCAAGATGGCAGCAGGTAAAATCGCTCGGAATCGCCCCGATCTATACGAAGACTTGTATCAGACCGGGCAGATGGCTTTGATTCGTTTGCTTAAGCAATACGATATCAACCTAGGTATTCCGTTTGAACCTTATGCCATGAAGAGCATGATCGGTCATATGAAGAACTACTTGCGTGATAAATCCTGGTATATTCAGGTGCCCCGTAGGATTAAGGAAAAGGGAGCCCTTGTGCAACATGCCATCGATGAGTTAACCGTTAAGCTGGAGCGCTCACCCGGTGTGAACGAAATTGCTGAATACCTTGATCTGACTGCAGAAGAGACAATTGAAGTTCTGGCTGGTCGGGAATGTTATCACTATGTATCACTGGATTCTCCTTTATCTCAGGATGACAGTGCTGCAACATTGGGTGAACTGATCAGTGCAGATGTGAATGACTATGATTCGGTCGAAAAACGGATGGACTTGCAACAGGCATTGGGACAATTGAAGGAACAAGAACAGCAGGTACTTATTCTAGCATTCCAGGATGGCCAATCTCAGCGGGCAATTGCCCAGAAGCTTGGTGTTTCACAGATGAGTGTATCTCGGATTCAGAAGCGAGCTACAGAGAAACTGAAACAGATCATGTCTAATGCTTCAATGTTATGACAAATGGAACCTTAATGTTGTTGAGTACGGCATAAAGAAGGACACGTCAATGCGCTGAAATGCATACGTGTCCTTTTTGGGATCAAAAAGATGGGTATGCAATGAAGAACATGAGTGCAGGAGTGGATAAAGTGATTGTGAACCAAATCAAGTTGGAAGCTCGCCGTGACAAGTTATCTTGCTCGGAGCATTGGCAATGGTGGGATTGGGTGGCACCTGACACCGATAGCATGAACGATGCGTTGGAGGATCTGACAGAGGCGTTTCCAGATATGCGGTATTGGCTTTATAAAATTCCGGAAATCGAATCGAATTATTTGTCCGTCCGTTTTGTGAATGGTACAGAACCAGTCATATTTGGTTCATTGTTGTATGCGATCAAGAATGAGAGAGATGACAAAAGAAAAGATAATCAGATGTTTTTCTATGTCGATCGCAATAACCTGGTTACCTTGAATATGGATGACAATACACGAGGTATTATGAAGACGGATGAACGTGCCCATATGTTACAGCAATGTAGTGAAGCTAGGGACGGGATGTTTGTACTTTTTCGAGCTATACTGCATTACTACCATGTAGGGATGGATCATTTTGAGATGAACCTGCGTGAACTGGAACGGAAGATGGAATCCCGCAATGCCCGCACCTTGATGGACCAGATTTTGGCAGCCCGTTTTGAACTGTTATACTGGAGCAATCTGTTTATCCCCTACTCGGAACTGATGGCTGCTGCCCATGAGGCTTATCTTAGTGAAATAAACGAAAATCGATATTTCCAGCAGCTCCAACATCGAGTAGAGCGAATGGAACGTTTGTTTAGTCACTACGAGAAAGAGATTGATACGTTAATCTCCATTGATAATGCGATCTCCGGTGTACGTGGCAATGAGATCATGAAGACGCTGACCATTGTTACTGCAGTGTTCATACCTGCCACGGCAGCTGGCGCGATATGGGGGATGAACTTTGAGAACCTGCCCTTTATCGACAAATCATGGGGAGTTGTACTGGTCCTTGTCGTCATTATCTTAAGCATGATCAGCATGTATGTATGGCTGATGATGAAAGGCTGGACAGGAGATCTGCTGAAAGTGAAATCCTCACAGCCTTCAGCTGAAGAGACAGAGAAAAAAGGAGCAACGCAAAAGCGTAAGGGGTAGCCTGCTGTTGGCTAGTCCTCTTAATTTTTGTAATCTTGAATATAACCAAGCAAGTCAGCGATATATTGTCCCACAATCGGCATATTGACGAATTGGCTGAGAATGAACGCGAGCAGACCCAGAACAACAAAGGTACCTACGGTCAGACCGAGTCCTCGTGCCATACCCGCTGTAAAGTTGGTAATAATCCGCTTTTTGGGACTGCTGTAATTCTCAATAATATCCTTGATCTGTGCTCTCTCCAGACTGTCCGCAATCTGGTCCAGACGGGTGTTCAATCGTTTTACCTCATGACGCAATTCAAAAGGATGCTCGCTTGTATCATACTGCTGTGCCGGTGTTCCTCCCGTAATTGGAGTATTACCGTTGATTGTAACTTTACTCATATTATTCGTCCTCCTCAACTTGCATTGGATAAAAAATAGCCAGCTGGAGTGCAGCTGGCTATTGGTCACTCGATCTGTAGCGCCTTACAGGCTAGTCGAGTTCAGTTCTTTACGTGCATCTTCCTTCGCTTCAACAGAAGCAGCAGCCACTTCTTCCGATGCACGGGATGCTTCGTTAGCCACATCAGCGGACGCTTTTCTCACAGAATCCATTACATCATTGCGGCCTTGATTTACTGTTTTTGCAATGTCGGAAGTTTTGGAAGAGACCGTTTTAGCCAGTTCAGAGGCTTTGTCACCTACAACCGTTGCCACTTCTTTGGTGCGGTCAGTAACCATGCCCACTTTCTCGGAAAGGTCACCACGCAATTCACGTCCCGGTTTAGGCGCAAAGAGTAGTGCTGCTGCAGCTCCCAGCAAACCCCCGATGAAAATTCCTTTGGCGAAAGTCGAACCCGTCTGTACAGGATATTGCTCTTCTGCTTTATTCATGTCTAATCACTCCTTCTTCAATTTAAGAAACAAATACGAAACAACGAACACCTTGTTGCCCGAATCAGGCAGCCTGTCTTAGCAGTCTGGACACAAGCCCCAGCAAGAAAACAAAGAGCGCTGTACCAATGATGGCAGGGATAATGGCAAAGTTACCGATAACTGGTCCCCAGTTACCAAGCAAAAGTGCTCCCAGCCAGGCTCCGGCAAATCCGGCAATCATTGCACCGATTATGCCTCCAGGCATGTTGTGACCGGCAAGTGCATCTCCGATCAAACCGATGATGACAGCCATCACAATGCTGATAATGATGCCCCACATAACAACCGCCTCCTTTAAACTTGATGTAGGATGTTGTCTGTTCGCGTTTGCTTACTTCGTATATAAACCCCGTGCAACCCTGTGAAACAATAAAGATGAGGAGGAATGAACTGGAAATTAGAGGAATTCATTCTTTAGCGGCTTTGTTTAATGCCTTTAACCATGCAGAAGATCCATGCCAATCCAGCAGTAAATCCAGTAAATACATCCGTAGGATAATGAACGCCCAACATGATCCGGCTGAGGCCAATCAAGAAAATAAAACTAATACCACATAGGACAGGAAGCCACACACCGGAAGTGTTATGTCGCTGCCGTTCAATGGCCCAGATTACAAAAAGCATTCCGTAGAAGCCCATGGAGATCATGGCATGTCCGCTGGGAAAGCTGTACCCGTGAACGACCAGCAGATGATCCAGTTCAGGTCTGCTTCGTCTGAAAAATTCCTTCAATAACGTGTTCAGAATCCACATCATGGCAAAACTTCCCGTGAGCGCATATCCATATATAACAAACCTTGGACTGCGTTGTATGAAGAAAAGAAGAGCAAAACCTCCTGCAGCTACAGCAGAGATTTTGAATGAGCCCAATGCGGTTATGAATGCAGTGTAAGGGAATAAATGAAGACGTGAATCTGAATTCAGATAAAATAATTGCTGAATTTGATCATCCAGACGAATAATAACATCAGCACCCAACCAGGCACCCAAACCTGCCAGGATGAATACGACCGATGCGCTGAGGGCCAGGCCAGCCAAACCCCAGTTGAGGAGTGGACGTAATAACGTACCGGAATTTGAACTGAATGAGGCTGGTGAATACGTTTTGCGCGGCATAATGAGTTTCTCCTTCAGTTATTGTAGTAGATGAACATAGATGATAAAGCTATACCCGAAATGCCTGTCGAAAAAACTGTAAAAACGTCGCTTTTGTACTATACTATTTAAGATATCCCATGCGGCGTCGTGACGCAAAGCAGAGATGAAATCGGGAGCACAAAGGAGAGAACTCGCATGGAGAGTGCCTTGTTAATTAAAGAATACCGTGCAGGCGTTATGGAATGCGCCCATTACGGACACATAAGTATTACGGATGAGTATGGCCGAATCGTATACTCGGCTGGTGACCCTCATTTTAGAGCGTTCACTCGCTCATCTGCCAAACCTTTTCAAGCCATTCCAGGTATTCGGGCAGGAATTGCCAGTCACTATGGCCTATCAGCACAGGAGATTGCCATTATGTCCTCTTCGCATCGTTCGGAACCGGAACACATTCGGGTGCTGGAGCAGTTATCCGGTAAAATTGGATTGGGAGAAGAATGCCTGATCTGTGCACCAAGCTATCCGCTTAATGAAGAAAGCCGTAACCAATGGTTACGTGCACAAGGAGAGAAACGGCGCATCTTGCACAACTGCTCCGGAAAACATCTGGGGATTCTGGGGTACAGCCAGATGAAGCAGGTTGATCTGGGCAGTTACGCTGAACCGGATCATCCGGTGCAACGAGAAATTCTTGAAACCTTTGCAGACCTGGCAGGTATTGAGGAAAAAGAGATTGAGCTTGGGACGGATGGCTGCGGCTTTCCGGTATTTTCTTTGCCGTTGTCGGCATTGTCGAACGCCTATCTGAAGCTCGCTTGTCCGGATCTTATCGCTGATCCTTCCACAAGAACAGCTGTAGAGACCATAACATCAGCTATGAATGAACATCCGTTGATGGTTGGTGGCACGGAGCGTGTAGATTCAGTGCTGCTGGAAGACGATAACATTGTGGCGAAGGGTGGATTCAAGGGGGTATTCGGATTTGGTCTGAAAAAAGAAAGACTGGGAATCACCTTCAAGGTGCTTGATGGTTCCGAGGAAGAGTGGGCCTTCATTACCCAATCCATCCTGAGACAGATTGGTTATTCCAATGAGAGAACCATTGCCCGATTGGCTGAAGTGTTCCCTTCGGACATCCGAAATGATGCGGGTACCCTTGTAGGTCATGCAGATAGTGAGTTCATTCTCCACTCACTTGAAGATAGCGTATAACCTTAAGAAGGGGCGTGATTAGAGTTGCCGGACCCCGGGTAAAGATGACATACCAACTGGTATTCATCTATACAATTCATATACACGCATGGACTGCCGCGGTAATGTGGCAGCTCTAAACCCTTGGAGGTGGATGAACATGATTAAAGTGGTGACATCGGAAGAAAGGCACACGTCGGATCGAGGTTGGATACACAGTGAATTCAGCTTTTCCTTTGCGGATTATGATGATCCAAGCAACGCCCATTTTGGCTGTCTGTTGGCTCATAATGAAAACACGCTGATGCCGCAAGAAGGCTTTAAGAAACATCCACATCATGATCTTGAACTTGTCAGTTATGTCATATCAGGTACACTCAAACATACGGATAGTATGGGAACAGAACAATTGCTTGAACCGGGTACGGTCCAAGTGATGAGTGCGGGTACGGGAGTGGAACACTCCGAGACCAATCCGTCAGCGGATGAACCGGTACGTTTCCTCCAGATGTGGTTTTTGCCATCGGAGCGTATGCTGAAACCTACCTATACGAATCGGAGAATAGAGCCGCAGGAGTATTTGAATCGTCTATGTCCGATTGTATCCGGGCAAGGGGGCGAGGGAAGTGAAGGCGCATTGCCTATTTCCCAGGATGTAACCTGTTATCTGTCCCATTTGGAGTCCGGGAAGAAGTTGATGTACCCGCAACATGAAGACCGACGGACACATCTTTTCCTGATCAGTGGACATGTAGAGATTCATTGTTCGGATGGCAACTTCAACCTCAAGCCGGGCGATGCCGCACGAATTCGCAAAAGCTGTGATCTGCAAATCACGAGTACAGACAGTGAACCTGCCGAATTTGTTTTGGTTGACCTGCCTTAAGGATATAAACATGCGAAAAAGGACCTGTTCCCACGGTGATGTGGAAAACAGGTCCTTTTTTGGCTTAAGATTTACGAAGATTACCCAGTTCCGAAGCGACAGCTTCCACTTCAGAGATACTGAGATGTTCCTTGCTCAAAATCATTTCATACAGGTCAAACAGATCTTCATATTTCTCAAGTGGGAATGAAGAAGCTTGCATGGCGGCACCGCTTGCCATACGAAGTTTGGTTTTGATCGCTTCAATCATATATTCCATATTGGCTGCTGTTGCTTGTGTTAAATCCATCGTTAAGTTCATCCCTTCCGTATCGGAAACTCTTGCTATTGTATCATGATTGGAAGCGCTCAGGCTAATGCTTTTGCGGGGAAACCAAGCATCGGTTACAATGATGGATACAACAACAGGATTTAACGGAACCTGAGTGTACTGGAGGGAATACAGCTTGGCAGCGTATAAGCGAGAAATGGTTCGCCATCAAGGAAGGGAAGTCCGCAAAGGCGTGCCTGCAGAGAATCTGGTCTTATTTTTCAAAAACATCGTTCAACTTCATTCTCCAGCTGAAATCACGTTTGTCTGCATCGGTACTGATCGTTCCACCGGGGATGCTCTGGGTCCACTGACAGGAAGTTTACTGCAAGAGAGCGGAATGGAGAACGTGATTGGCACGCTGTCTTCCCCTTGTGATGCAGATACGCTGGAAAAGAAATTGGCACTTATTCCTGCACACCATGCCATCATAGCGATTGATGCATGTCTGGGTCCCAAGCACGCCGTAGGTACATACTATCTCTCGAATAACCCACTCATTCCGGCCCAATCGGTCGGAGGCAAGCTACCCCCTGTTGGACAATACAGTGTAGCAGCTGTGGTTAATGTGAATGGACCAAGGCCCTATTCCATTTTGCAGATGACCTCGCTTCACTTGGTCATGGGGATGTCCCGAACGATTGCAGACGCCGCAATTGAAGCATGGAAATGGAGACAAACGTTTCATTCATGATATGTAGGCTTAATAATATACAACCTGAATTATTTAATTCGCGCAGAGAGAGGGATTCATATGGAAAAAGTGATGTGTGATGGAACAACGATTTGTTATGCCGAACAAGGTAAGGGAGAAGCACTCATTTTGCTCCACGGATACTGTGGCAGTTCATCGTATTGGGATGAGGTCGTACCTGAACTGGCACGCAGCTATCGCTGTATCGTACCTGATCTGCGTGGACACGGAAAAACAGATGCACCTGTAGGAAGTTATACCATCGAACAGATGGGCAACGATGTATTACAGTTGATGGATGAGTTGAATGTGGAAAAAGCGGTCCTTCTGGGACACTCGATGGGGGGATATATTGCGCTCTCGATTGCACAACGTCACCCGGAGCGTTTGAATGCATTTGGTCTGATTCATTCGACAGCCTATCCGGACAGTGAAGAAGCCAAGGAAAAACGCCTTCGTGCTGTATCCACCATTCAAACTGAAGGTATCGTAAATTTTATAGATGGACTGGTTCCCGGACTGTTTGCACCTGAACATGTGGAATCGCTATCTAAGCATGTAACACGTGTGAAGGAAATTGGTTACCAGACTGCTCCTCAAGGTGCTGTTGGTGCTGCACTTGCTATGCGAGAACGCCCGGATCGCCGCGATGTGTTATCGGCTACACCTTTACCTGTATTGCTGGTTGCGGGAGAGAAGGATGCTGTTATCCCGCCAGAACGTACATTTACAAGTGACAAGCCACATATCGTGCAAGCCGTGATTGCGGGTGCAGGTCATATGAGCATGTACGAAGCTCCTGAAGAGTTAATTCAGGTCATTAAACAATTTATGGCTGGATTATCGAAGTAATTGATGAAGTGATTTATGTTGATTGCATTTGAATATAGTTTGGTTTCTGGATGATTCAACCTCTTGTGGAGGAGGAGTAACCAGTTCCATTCCAACCGAGCCCCTGCCACGTCCCTTTGGGATAGGCGGGGGCTTGGTGTGTTCATGGCCAGAGCAAAGACACGTGTGTCTTGTTTTTGGCTTTTTGTCATGGCATGAATTAAAATAAATATAAAGGAACGATATTAGGGCGATTGAATGTATAGGTTCGAATAATGAGGGGGCATACAGCATGTTCAGAAAAGATTATCTGCTCCGCATGATGGAGGAAATGACTGAAGCAATAGGCAAAGTGTTCACGCTCAAACAGCAGCGCAAGCATACCGAGGCATTGTCTGAACTGGATGAGCTGATGCGCAGGCAGTTTGGGTTGAACTTATCGCTACTGAACTCATTGCCAGCAGAGGATGTTATTGAAATGTTCCGTTTTCGCGGAATGATTGAGGTAGACAATCTGCAGCAAGCCGCGAGGCTGATTGAAGAAGAAGCTTACATTTATCAAGAGAAGGCCAAAGTGGAAGGCATAGATGATCAGGAAAGAATGGACGCAGAGGATGAGGCTGTTATTCGATTGATGAGATCACTTCATTTTTACCTGTATGCATTGAATCATGGCGCTAATCCCAAGTTGTTGGACGCACCGGAACGGGTGGAGGGTGTGTTAGGGCTTACGAAAGAATATGAACTTCCTGCTCGAACCGAAAGACAGCTTGCCCTGTATCGTGAACAACAAGGACGTTATGACCAGGCAGAGAACAGTTGGTACAGGCTACTACAACTTGGTGCTGAATTCCCGGTGAGCTACCGAGATGATGTACAGGCGTTCTATGAAAGGTTGAGCCCACTCACGGATGAACAACTGGAGCAGGGCGGTCTGCCACGGAACGAAGTTGAAGAGGGACTAGCTGAACTAAGTCGTCAAGAGATGAACTCATAAAATATGGATTGGATCAAGGCCTGTTACCTGCCTTTACTTGGAGAGGGAACGGAATTGTGGTATGGTAACGGTTGACCAAACCAAACCGAAAGTGAGATGTACCCCGTGGATTCATTGCGAAAGCTTATACAAGACATCTTTGAACAGAATTCGCTGATTACAGCGACCTGGAGCCAGCTGCGCAGACGGGACAATGTCTCGTATACCAAAGTGCAAGTCAAGCCGGTGACACTGAAGAATCAGCTGCATTATCAATTTGCATTTCATTATAACAACAAAGTGCTGCACGAGAATTTGACTCCGGCTGAAGCGGCTGAGCGCATGACTTTGTTATGCGAAGAGACGTTTCGTCAAGGCCTGCTCTGTACGACCGAGGCAGACTATCAAATTTTGATCAGCAAAAAATATAAAGTATCCATTCTGACCAAATCTGCTTCCAAAACTGCGGTGGATCTGTCGCATAATCGCAAGAAGCAATATGTATTGGAAGAAGGCGTACCTGTATCGTTCCTCGTTGAACTTGGTATCATGAACGAAGAAGGTCGTGTGCTCGCCCGTAAGTATGATAAGTTCAGACAGATCAACCGTTTCCTCGAAATGGTGCAGGATGTTATTCCGCATTTACCTGAGGGACGTCCACTGACCATCGTTGATTTTGGTTGCGGCAAGTCTTATCTGACCTTTGCGTTATATCATTATCTGTCTGTACAACAACGTCGTTCACTCAAGATTATTGGGTTGGACTTGAAGGCAGATGTAATTGAACACTGTAATGATCTGGCTAATCGATTGCATTATGGCGATCTGAAGTTTCTGGTTGGAGACATCGCGGACTACGATGAATTGAATGAAGTGGATATGGTTGTTACGCTTCATGCCTGTGATACAGCTACCGATGCTGCTTTGGAGAAGGCAGTTCGTTGGGGGGCTTCTGTTATTCTGTCTGTTCCTTGCTGTCAGCATGAACTGTTTGATCAAGTAGAGGCTTCCGTGATGAATCCGTTGTTGTCCCATGGCATCCTTAAGGAACGTTTTTCCGCACTGGCTACGGATGGGATTCGTGCCAAGTTGCTTGATTTGATGGGATACAAGACACAATTGCTTGAATTCATCGATATGGAGAATACGCCTAAAAACATATTGATTCGTGCTGTTCGCGGTCAGGCCGGCGAAGTGACGGAGATGTGGAATGAATATACGGCTTTCCGTGATTTCATTCATGCCGATCCATATTTGGAGCGGGCTTGTGCCGATTTGCTTCCTGGCGATGGCAAGCAGGCCAACGGGAAATCAAATTCGAGCAAAGAAACCGTTCAGGATTCCGCAAATTGCGACCTTTGCTGAGTGTGCCAATGACAATCCAGGGACATACTGCAACTAGGGTCCCTGAATGTAAAATGATATTCAATGCACATACTGCGTAGCAAGCAACATCATAACTGTCAGATGTATATCAGGCAGAAGGACCCGTTATCGGGATCTTCTGTCTTTTTGTTATGCGTGGGGAGCGGTGGAAGGAAGGAGGGTGGATAAGGATGAAGAATAGGACAATGGATAAGGGAGTTGTAAGGTATAGACGAGGGTATGCGGCGAATGAGGAAATGATGGAACAGGCGTTTGACGGGTTTAACCATGCAGAGGGTACAAAATATGTTGATAACAGGGGCTTATGTAATGGGGACAGTAAGGGCAGTAAAGACAGTACATATAATAGGGAACATACATACAACAAACATGATACGTATAAAAAAGAGGATAAAAATAATCCAAATGGAGCTATTCAGACCGATGCGTCAGGGCGTTTTTCTCAAAGTTTGAGGTGTAAACGTTATTCAGGATTGGGGTGGACTGTTGGGTTAGGCATAGTCATAATTGTTTTGCTACTCGCAGGGTGTCTGAGTCGTGGGCTGTACTATTCGGCCGATCTGTATCCTGTAATTCTGATCGCAGCAGGAAGTACTTTGATCCTGTTTTTGCTTTTCCTTGTGGGTATTCGTCCACAGAAGGCGAGTGAACGAATACCCATGTCATTGGTACAGGGTCGGGGGAGACTCGAACGAATCGTTGAGAAAATTTTTCGATTTCCAGGAATGTGGCGGGTATTATGGCCGCTGGGGATGATGACATGTTTTGGGCTACATGCATGGGTAGGCTCGGTGAGTAAACAGGGCAGCATCGATGAGATGCTGCGGTGGAGCCTACTTGCGATGTTTACTCTGCTCACCGCAATACTGGCTGCGCGCACGAATGGTGCGCGTTGGTTAGCCTGCGGTTGGCAGATGGCAGGCGGCTTGCTTGTGCTAAGCGGCATCTTTGCTGTGTGCGGGATATTGCCGCTGCCCTTCGGGGTGATGCGGACTGCTGACCCCGAGATCAGCTCCGCCGGAGCAAGGCTCGGCGGATTATTGCAGTACCCGAATGCGTATGGTGCCGTTGTTGGCATGTACGCATTGGAGCGGCTGACAGCCGCCGCGCGAGTCATAGCCCGGCCTGTGCCGGCCGGGCGACTCATCGCGGCAGTGCTGCCGCTCATGCCCGCGCAAGCCGCGCTCCTGCTGAGCGAGTCGCGCGGCGCTTGGCTGGCGACCGGCTGCGCAGCGGTCGCCGCCTTTGCTTTGCAGCGGCGCGGTGCCCGCCTGCCGCTGCTGCTGGCCACGGCCGCGCCACTAGCGTGCGCGGCCTGGCTGTACCGCCAGCTGGCTGCTGCCCAGCTGGCGCCTGCACCCGTGCCCGGCCTGCTGGCACTGGCCGGGGCATGGGCAGCTGCGCTGCTCGGCACGCTGCTGCTGTGCCGTCTATGGCACAGCGGCGCCGCCAAGGCTCCGCGCGCCGCTGCCCTGACGGCCATCGTGCTGGCGGGAGCCGCCGCTGCACTGATGGCCGTGGCCTCCACCGCCGATCGCCTCGCGGCGGGTGTCGGCACTGGGGTGTCCCGCCTACAGATGTGGCGGGACGCCCTCCAGCTGTGGACCGAGGCCGCATGGCTCGGCCACGGGGGAGATACATGGCGCAACATGTTCCGCGCCATTCAATCCTCGCCTTATGTCGGAGGCGAGGTCCACAACGGCCTGCTCGATCTCGCCCTGGACACGGGCATGATCGGCATCGTGCTTGTCGCAGGGTGGTTTCTCCTCACCCTGCGAAGCATCTTTCATTTTGCACGGCAGCTCATGCCATCCGTGCTTGTTTTTGGTCTGCATGGGGCGATGGACTTTGACTGGAGCTTCACATTATTTTGGATGCTCTTCATCTGGCTCGGTGCTTGGGCAGTCGCATTGAAGACGGAAACAGAGGGGGGCCGGCGATCCGGCGTAACTGTGAAATATACTCCTGTCAGATCCAAATCGGGATCTAAATTGAGATCTAAATCCAGATCTCTTTTCTTGCAATATTTACCAACCCAATCCCACCCATCAGCTGTCTCGATGCGTTCCTTCTTTCATATTTTTCAGCGAGTAACTGCTCGGCTAATAAGGGTATCCACAGTGATGATCATCCTTTTCTGGATTGGTGGAACAGTCTGGCTGACCTCCCGATATGCCGTAGCAGAAGTGCAGTACCGTCAGGCGATGTCTGAGCCGGATGGCACTCCAGCACAGAAGGTGCATCTTATGGCCGCCCTTCAGTCTAACCCGAATCGACCGGATATCGTGATATCTCTTGCGCGAACGCTCCCGGGACGAGAAGCAGAATCACTCCTTTTAAACAGCCTGTCCCATTCCCAGATGCACCCTCAGATTTACATCGAACTGGGGCGATTGGCAGCACAATTCGGCGAAGGACAGCAGGCTGGAGAATATTTTGAACAAGCGATCGCATTGAATCGGTATGATGGCATTGGCCAATCCGCGGCTTTGTATTGGATGGAGCAGGCAGCGCGGCGGGAATGGAAGGCAGGGTTCACGGATCGAGCCCAACAGACTGCCGCTGCTGGTGTCCAGATGTATGAACGTTACCAACTGCTGGCTGAGGAAGTGGAAGCAGGAAACGTTCGCAATGATCGTCGTTTTGTACTGGAAGAACATGCTCCAGGTTATGGAGAGAACCTGCGCAGGCTTGCTTCGGTTTTTTCTCCTCCGTTTACTCCAGAGTTGACCAAGCGGAGCCCTTGAATCACTGCTGGATCTTGACGCTAACCCAAGCGAAATGATGACGGATGTCAGCGTTTAATAATTCTGGAAGTCCAAGCTGGCTGCTCCTTACGGAGGGTATGCGATTTTCTAAGGAACACAGGACGTCTTATTTGACCTTTAGCTCCTCTTTTCAAATTGTAAGGAACATCAGACACGTTATTTCTCGAAATTCCCTAACAAAAACCCTATAAAAGTCCAAAAATTCCGAGATAACGTGTCTCAGATTCCTTAGATTTCTAAGAGTGCTTCAAATCGTTGAATAAGACGCCTCAGATTCGTTACCGCTCATGGGCTTGAGCTTGAGCTATGAGCATGAGCATGAAAATATACTCTCAGCTTATGTTCATGCTCCCCGTGGTGGTCGGCTCCATGCTCTGCTCGATCCGTAAAGGGGCGCACTCGATTTCCGCCCAGAGCGAAGCTTTACATCATAAGTGAGAAATTCACATTTATATGTCTCTATCGCTTGCTCGTACGTGAAGGACGCATTAACATCACACGTTAAGGACACAGTGCCCTTACCCGTTCCTAACATGTTGAGATTCGCTTCAGATTCGCTTCAACTTTGCTGCCTCTTTCAGTAGGTTTGAAGACACAGCTACCTGCCTCATTCCTCCATATCTACAGACGATACCCGCCAAATGCGTGCTGAAACGCATCTTTTAATGGTTCAACATCTACTTCCCACATCGCGGCGATCTCTGCACTGACATCCGTGTTCCACCACTCACATAATTTCTTGCGGTTGTCGCGATTCTCCCCAATCCAGAGCAGATTTGTGATCACCTTACCGTAATAATATTCTTCCGCCTGCTTCATCCGTTTGGGAGAGACATATACTTTTAGCCTTTTGGCTGTCCGGTACAATTCCTTGCTGCATGCCCTGCGAATTCCTCTGGCGGAAGGAAGGTTTTGACCGGATTGCGTATGTTTGACCGGCGGAGAACCGGGTATTGACTTGTGTGACATCTTCTCACGCTCCTCTCCCCATACCATATGCGGACTGCTGCGAACGGGACACTATCCCAAGCTCGTGAAGTAGCAACGTCCACAGCCCTGTGATAAAATAGGGACGAACATCCATGGTGCGGAGGGGCACCGCCAATCAGGATGGAGAAAGAGGGTTGAGATGGACTTTATTCATAACCTTGTTGGCCAATTGTTCGATTGGATTCAAAGTCTTGGGTACTTTGGAATCATGCTTGGATTAATGTTGGAAGTTATCCCGAGCGAAATTGTGCTGGCTTATGGAGGTTTTCTCGTTTCACAAGGTAATATCAACTTCTTCGGTGCTATGATTTTTGGTACGGTGGGCGGTGTGATTGCCCAGTTATTCATTTACTGGATTGGCCGTTATGGCGGCAGACCTGTACTTGAACGCTACGGTAAATACATACTCATCCAGAAAAAACACATCGACCATTCCGAGGAGTGGTTCCGCAAGTATGGTACAGGTGTCATTTTCACGGCGCGTTTTGTTCCGGTGGTAAGACATGCAATCTCCATCCCGGCTGGCATCACGAAAATGCACACAGGCAAATTCATCTTGCTTACTACACTCGCTGTTATACCTTGGACTGCATTGTTTATATATTTAGGGATGATTCTTGGAGATCAATGGAAGCATATTGATGAGAAAGCAGCGCCATATGTTATGCCTATTTTGCTTGTCGCTCTCGCCCTTATGATCGTTTATGTACTTATTAAATGGATGAATGTTCGTAAAAAGAAAGGAAGTGTCTAGTCATGGGTAAACCCAACTTGTCTCACAAATTCGGTAAAGGTCTTCCACCGAAAGATTTTATCGAAAGTATGACCAAAAACCAAAGTGAATTCCAGGCCAATTATGATAGCTTTACTTGGTCGAACGAAGAGGATCGTGAGTTCTTTGAGAGTCTGAACCATCGCGATGATCTGCGTGTGTTAATTCTGGCTGCTGACTGGTGTGGGGATGTTGTACGTAATATTCCGGTTGTGTTCCAGGCGCTTGAAATCTCAGGAATCCCAACTGAAGTTCTGATTATGGAGAACCACCCGGAAGTGATGGATGAGTTCCTGACGATGGGTGGCCGTTCCGTGCCAGTTGTTATTTTCGCAGATACAGGTGGTCATGTGCTTGGTCAGTGGGGACCTCGTCCGCAGCATGTACAGGAAGTCATGATAGAATTCAAACGCCTTAATCCGGATCGTGAAGCAGCAGATTATCAAGAAAATTTGGCTGTAGCGCGTCAAGAGATTGGTAAACGTTATGGGGAAGGAACGGAGTCACATGCGGCCATTATCCGTGAGCTGCGTGAACTGATTTCGGGTTACTAAGCCGATATGCTTAACATTCGTACGTTTACACTAGGCCCGCTTCAGACCAATGCGTATCTCCTACAAGGAGATGATCCGGGCAAAGCCGTCATTATCGATCCAGGCATGAATCCAGGGCCGCTGCTTAAGGCGATCCAAGACTTGGAGATCGAAGCCATTCTCCTCACTCATGCTCACTTTGATCATATGGGCGGGGTAGATGAGATCCGTAAATTGAAGGGATGTCCCGTTTATCTTCATGACTTGGAGAGTGACTGGCTCACCACCCCGAAATTAAATGGATCTTTGAATTGGCCGCAGGCGACACCACCGCTTTCGACAGGTCCTGCTGAATATGCCATGGACGAAGGGCAGAAGCTGAATCTGATTGGTCATACGTTTAAAGTGTTCCATACACCTGGACATTCCCCAGGCAGTGTAAGTTTGCTTTGTGATAACGATCTGTTTGCCGGTGATGTGCTGTTCCGCATGGGTGTGGGCAGAACGGACCTGACAGGAGGGCGTGAACGGGATCTGATTGATTCAATCCAGAACAAGCTTTACACCTTTGCTGATGAAGTGAAAGTATATCCAGGTCATGGTCCCAAAACGACCATTGGTTATGAGAAACAGAACAATCCTTACGTGTCCGCAAGATAATCCGACATGATATGTGAAGAAAGTCTGGACAAGTGACAACTTTTTCATTAGAATAGCAATTAGTTGTTACAAGCGTTAAGGCATCATCTAACTGAAGCATTACCAAGAAACACCCAACCTCGCGAAGCACGCAGACTGTGGTCTATACCCGGTTTGCGTTCTTTTTTTGTTTCCAGCCCCTTTTTATCGCGAAATCAGCCTTTTTTACGCTACATAGAGATGTAAGATGCGCTTCATCACAAGACAGTTTTAGACCAATAGCAAGTTAGCAGCAAGTACAGATTGATTTAGAAATAATAAATTAAAAAAATAGTATATAAGTTGAACTAATCATTTACAGGATAACGGAGAGGACAGAAAAAACCTGAAAAAGCGAAGCGTTCGCCTTTATCACCGGATTTTCCCTTTAAGAAAAGGGAATCAAAAAATCTGGGGATAACAGCGATTGGAAGGTTATTCTGTCATCGTAGTGTCAGTGTAAATAATCTTTAGTTCAACTTGTATAGATCATGAGAGTGGGGAATATCAAAGTGGAGAAAACAAGAGTTATTCCGTTGAATCAGCGTGTCGAGTATCCGATCATTGAAGAAAACCGTCGCATATTGGAAAGTGGGAAAAGAGAAACGGATACTGAGCGAGCTTTAATACATAACCCTGGCGTGACCAATGAAGTGATGAAGTCTCAGCAGAATATATGGACAAGCCGTGTTTTAAGAAACGGAGCCCGCAACCAACCGTGGTTCGACAAGCTGCAAGATTACCGGAATCAAGTCTGATTGCCCGGGAAATTGTCGGGTTTTAATTTTTTTGATTTCATTGAACGTTTCTGTAGAGCCTGTCGTATTAACCTATATCTGGGAATCCAGGCTCTTGGTACAGCTGTTGCGGTGATTTTGGCTGTGATCTGGGCCGGACGGCGCCGGAAGGAGGTTCGTCATGAATAAAATGCATTATTCATTGGATGAGATTTCTCCACTGTGGCTTACATTGCTTGGCATTTTTCTTCTGGTTCAGGGTACATGGATCTTTCAGGACGCACGCAGACGTGGACGTTTCCCTTGGTTATGGGGATTATGGGGCATCACAGGATTTCCCACGCCGCTCATAATATATTGGTTTGTCGTAATTCGATCACAGCGCAAGCCAGGTGGACGAAATCCGAAATAACATCATTTTAAAAATGGAAAAAAGATTTTGCACAAATATGTTGTTTAATTCTAGTATTCCTAGACATCGTTATTCTTTTCTAGTAGACTATACTAATAAATATTAATGATAGACTACCAGGAGGTTAGACGATGCTGCGATTAGGAGAGAAGGTTGTCATCGTCGCGGATGCGTTTGAGCAGAATCTTCCTGTGGGGGAATATGGTTTCATCATCGCTTATGACCGGAATCCGGACAATGCGTTCGATTACGTGCTTCGAGTGCCGCAGGTGAACCGGAACTTTTTTGTTCCATCCGGCGACGTCGATCTGGAAGAGGTTCTGCTGAAGCAGGAAGCTGAGCGGGTCGAGCGAGAAGCGTTGATAGATTACGCCCTTGCGACACACAATGAGAAGCTGTTTCATCATCTGATGAACGGAGATTTTCAAGCTGTGGAAGAGGAAGAGGAAACCGCGAACGATGTTATGTCACAGGCGGATTTTATAAAGCAGGTTAATCTGCGTGCATGGATTTAGAATTTTAAGAGTCGGCTGATGCCGGCTCTTTTTTATTTTATAAGTTTGATTTTAGCTTCCCGGAAGCCTGTCAGGTCATTTGCATTGAATTGTCGAACTATCTCACCTATAATGAAAAAAGTTATCTTGAGACTTTAGCCCGTTAAACGAGCGATTCGTTTCAGGTCGTTTCGGGAATCAGAACGAATGAAGGAGGCATCCGCTAATGAGTATTACGAATAATGACGTTCAGCATGTGGCCAAGCTGGCCCGGCTCAACTTGACTGCTGAAGAAGAACAGACACTGACAGGTCAGCTGAACGCGATTTTAAAATATGCAGAAAAGCTGAATGAGCTGGATACGGAAGACATCGAACCTACCACTCACGTTCTGCACGTAAGCAATGTTATGCGTGAAGATGAGACCAAAGAAAGCCTGTCGATTGAACGGGTGATGCGCAATGCACCGGAAGAAGAAGACGGGCAGTTTAAAGTGCCTGCTGTAATGGAATAACGGATAACCGGAAGGAGGACAAACACTGTGAGTTTATTTGAACAATCGTTGCCTGAGTTACATAGCAAGCTGCATGCCAAAGAGCTGTCGGTCAGCGATTTGGTGGATCAGGCGTTTCAGAACATTGGCGCGCATGACGATAAAGTTAAGGCATATTTGGCACTGGATGAAGAACAAGCACGCGCTCGTGCACGTCAACTGGATGACCGTCTGGTTAGCGGCGAGGAGAAAGGTTTGCTTTTTGGTCTGCCTGTAGGTATTAAGGATAACATCGTTACGAACGGACTGCGCACGACGTGTGGTAGCCAATTCCTTCGTAATTTCGACCCGGTGTATGACGCGACAGTTGTCGAGAAATTGAAAGCTGCGGACACCGTAACTATTGGTAAACTCAACATGGACGAATTCGCCATGGGCGGCTCCAATGAGAATTCAAGTTTCTCCCCTGTACGTAATCCATGGGCTCTTGATCGTGTTCCAGGAGGCTCCAGCGGTGGTTCTGCAGCAGCTGTGGCTGCGGGAGAAGCATACTTCACGCTTGGATCAGATACAGGTGGCTCCATCAGACAGCCTGCTTCGTATTGCGGTGTTGTTGGATTGAAGCCGACATATGGACTGGTTTCCCGCTTTGGTCTGGTTGCATTTGCTTCATCCCTGGATCAGATTGGACCTTTGACGAAAAATGTTGAAGATTCTGCTTATGTATTGCAAGCCATTGCTGGTTATGACGCCAAAGATTCGACATCTGCAAAAGTTGAGATTCCGGATTATTTGAGCGGACTGACAGGTGATGTCAAAGGGCTTCGCATTGCTGTTCCGAAGGAATACATCGGTGAAGGCGTCGATCCACAAGTGAAAGAAACGGTTTTGTCTGCATTGAAAGTTCTTGAAGGGCTCGGGGCAACATGGGAAGAAGTATCCCTTCCGCATACCGAATATGCGGTGGCTACGTATTACCTGCTGGCATCTTCAGAGGCTTCTTCAAACCTGGCTCGATTTGATGGTGTACGTTATGGCGTGCGTGCAGACAATCCGGACAACTTGCTGGATCTGTATCATCAGTCTCGCAGCCAAGGCTTTGGTCCCGAAGTGAAACGACGTATCATGCTCGGAACGTATGCACTCAGCTCGGGTTACTATGATGCCTATTATCTGAAAGCACAGAAGGTACGTACATTGATCAAACAGGATTTCGACAATGTATTTGCCAAATATGATGTCATTATTGGACCAACTGCGCCAACTACGGCGTTCAAACTGGGTTCACAGCTGGACGATCCACTTACAATGTACTTAAACGATATTCTAACGATTCCAGTCAATCTGGCTGGTGTACCTGCCGTTAGTATTCCATGTGGATTCTCAGATGGATTGCCTGTTGGCCTGCAGATTATCGGTAAAGCCTTTGATGAGACAACGGTATTGCGTGTAGCGCATGCGTTTGAACAAAATACAGAATTCCACAAGCAGCGTCCGCAGCTGTAGACTGCCCGGAACGGAGGAATATAGAAATGTCCGCATCTAAATATGAAACGGTCGTTGGACTTGAAGTCCACGTGGAGTTGCATACAAACTCCAAAATTTTCTGTGGCTGCTCCACAGCTTTTGGAGCTCCACCGAATACGCATACCTGCCCGGTCTGTCTCGGACATCCGGGCGTACTGCCTGTACTGAATCGTCAGGCGGTAGACTACGCGATGAAGGCAGCGATGGCCCTGAATTGTACGATTGCTGATGTCAGCAAGTTTGACCGTAAAAACTACTTTTACCCCGATTCACCCAAAGCCTATCAGATCTCTCAATTCGATCAACCAATCGGTGAGAACGGCTGGATTGATATCGAAGTGAATGGTGAAACGAAACGAATTGGTATCACACGTCTTCACTTGGAAGAAGATGCAGGGAAGCTTACACATATCGATGGCGGATACGCGTCTTTGGTGGACTTCAACCGTGTCGGTACTCCACTTGTTGAGATTGTATCCGAACCTGAGATTTCTTCTCCGGAAGAGGCGCGTGCGTATCTTGAAAAAATGCGTGCGATCATGCAGTACTGTGATGTGTCAGACGTGAAGATGGAAGAAGGGTCACTGCGTTGTGACGCTAACATCAGTTTGCGTCCACATGGACAGGAGAAGCTGGGAACAAGAGCTGAGCTGAAAAACATGAACTCCTTCCGTGGTGTTCAGCGTGGTCTGGAATATGAACAATATCGTCAGGCTGAGATTCTGGATGATGGCGGCGAAGTGGTTCAGGAGACGCGTCGCTGGGACGAAGCTCAAGGGAAAACACTGTCGATGCGTGGTAAGGAACAGGCGCATGACTACCGTTATTTCCCGGACCCGGATCTGGTGAAGCTGCATATTGATGAAGCCTGGAAAGAGCGGATCAGAGCTACCATACCTGAGCTTCCAGACGAGCGTAAGGCTCGTTACACGGCTGATTATGGATTGCCTAGCTATGATGCAGAGGTTATTACTTCATCCAAGGCTATAGCTGATCTTTTCGAAGATAGCTTGAAATTCACTCAGGATGCCAAATCCGTATCCAACTGGATCATGGGCGACTTGCTGGGTTACCTGAATACGAGCAATCTTGAGGTGACTCAGGTTCCACTGACAGGTCAAGGTTTGGGTGAGATGATCGGACTGCTGGAGAAGGGTACCATTAACAGCAAAATCGCGAAAACCGTATTCAAGGAAATGCTGGAGAGCGGCAAGCTTCCACAGCAGATCGTTGAAGAGAAGGGTCTTGTGCAGATTAGTGATGAAGGCGCTATTCTTGCCATCGTTGAGCAGGTTGTAGCGAATAATCCTCAATCCGTGGAAGACTATAAAGCTGGTAAACAGAAAGCCATTGGCTTCCTTGTTGGTCAGGTTATGAAAGAAAGTAAAGGCAAGGCGAATCCCGCTCTAGCCAACCAACTGCTTGCAGATGTACTGAACCGCTAATCCTTCCGGTTAGGCCGGACAGAAAGAGGCTCGTCCCTGTGACAGCCTCTTTTTGGTATTGATAGATACAAATGTATTTCGGACGGGGGAACGGATATGAACATTCAACCATTGTCACTGAGTGATCTGGAGACGTTGGGACAGTTATGGAGACTACAACATGTAGCTTATCGATTGGAAGCCGAAATCATCGGATTTCAGGAGATTCCTCCTTTGATGGATACGATGGAGACACTTCGGGATTGTGGAGAGAGCTTTTATGGTTGTATCCATGATGACGGAGAGCTTATCGGGGCTGTCGCTGTAGCAGAGGAAGAGGAGAATACACTGACCATTACACGAATGATGGTGCACCCAGATCACTTTCGCAAGGGAATTGCGGCATCTTTGATGACGTATGTGTTGGAACAGCATGCGGATCTTCCGCGTTATATCGTCTCCACAGGAACGCTGAATCAACCCGCAGTGAATCTGTACACCAAATTTGGTTTTACGCCTGTGGAAGTCACACAGATTGCACCTGGAGTGGAATTAACGACTTTTCACAAGAATAAACTTTAATCATATTAACAACTTGAGGAGGAATACCGACTTTGGGCGATCCCTGGTTCATTGATGAGTGGCACATTTTATTACGATTATTGCTGGCTATGCTGCTTGGAGGGCTCGTAGGCCTGGAGCGGGAACGGTCCAATCATGCTGCCGGTTTGCGTACCCATATCCTGGTATGTCTTGGCTCTGCACTGATTATGATGTTATCTGTTTATGGCTTTAAAGATTTTGCTAATGAATTAAATGTAAGGATCGATCCAGCGCGTCTGGCTACTGCTGTAATTACTGGTGTCGGATTCCTGGGAGCAGGGACAATTCTCTTCACGGGAAAATCCATTACCGGACTGACTACAGCTGCTTCAATCTGGGTTGTTGCAGCCATTGGGCTCGCAGCAGGTGCGGGATTCTTTTTTGCCTCTATCGTATCCACCGTTCTGGTATTGCTTAATCTCTGGGTATTTAACAAATTAGAGCTAAGGTATCTAAGAGGGAACAAGATGCATGTCGTTACACTTCATACCTTGTCAGAACCCGGTTTTCTCGAACAACTGTCTTCATGTATGGAGCAGGAGAAGATCAAAATTCGTAAAATTACCGTAAATGAACAAGACCTGGCTTATGCAGAGATGGTGTCAGTTGAACGCAAAATTGAGATTGTGTTACATGTTCAGGTACCGCATGATTTCCAAACGGTAGGCTTGGTATCCAAGTTAAGACAATGGGAACATGTTACCAAGGTGTCGATCGAATAAATGAATTACAACCCTCCCCAGGCCAGTAGTGCCGGAGGGTTTTTGGTCATATCCATATTTCTTCCAGTTACTCTCCTTGCTCTTTAGGGTACTATCTAACCAAATGCATGAAGAGCGGAAGGTCAGATCAGAAGAGAGGAGTATGTTATGAAACGGAGACGTCAATTGAACCAAAAGACCCGTGCGGTTCAGCACAAACCGGTCAGGAATCGGACTCACAAGTTTATTGCGGGATTACTGAGTGCCATTATTCCTGGTCTGGGTCATATTTATCTGAGATTGTATATGAGAGGTTTGACCTTTATGCTGCTTGTTTTGCTTGATCTGTCAGCAGTGTTGTACTTCTCATCTATTGGTATACAGATCAATGTGCCATTGCTCATCTTACTGGCTTTGTGTATTCCGGTTATTTACTTTTACAATGTATATGATGTGTTGCAATCTGCGGATTGGGTCATGATGCGCAGGCGTAGAGCCGTAACCCAGGCAACTTCGGACAAGCCGATATCCAATGAACGCTCTATACGAGATGCAATGATGGTCTGGGAGAGAGGCATATCGTTTGGATTACTTCTGATTGTGGGAGGGTCTTTGATGGTGATGTTTTTCCGCAAACCACGTTGGTTTCAAGAGATTCTCGCCATGTACGGCGGATATTCATTTGCGGTTCTCATGATCGTAGGCGGTTTGCTTCTGTTTGGTCGTGAATTCTGGGTGATGTTGAACAAGAAAAAAATGTAGTGGAAACGATACGAGGAGGGAACGTGATGAACCGTAAAGTCCGGGTTGGCCGCTATACGGCTGCCGCCTTAATCATAGCGGTCGGTGTGCTGTTGATTTTGGATAAACGGTGGGGAACTGACTACGTATATGAAATGGTGGACTGGTGGCCATTTTTGCTCGTTGTTTTAGGTGTTGAATATATTGTGCTGTTCCTGTGGACACGCAGAAGAAACAAGATGCAATCGGATAACCCGAGCAATCCTGATGAGCAAATCAAAGTACGTTTCAGACCCGATGCCAAAGGCATTCTAACCTCATTGATTTTGGCAGCTTCCGTATTTATCGTCACCGAGCAGGATCACTACATGCACTTATGGAATAGAGTGAGTCTAAATCTCGGAGCGGCATCCATGGACTACAGTCAAGCGGCAGGATATATGGAGGATAAGGGCACGATTCGTGTACCTGTTCGCATGGATACGTCGGACCTCGTGGTCGAAGGTGTCAACGGAGATATCTCGGTACAACGCGGAGATACGGATGAGATTGAAGTACGGACGGTGATCTGGGTAGATCAGACGACGGAAGTACAGGCAAAGGCCGTTGCAGCAGCCTCTTTTGTAGAGGCCGATGGTACAAAAGTAATTTATATCAAAGCTACAGGCAAGACGTATGGAGACAATGAAAAAACGCAGCCACGGATGAATCTTACCATTACGATCCCGGATGATCGTCGTTTTAATCTGGATATTCGAACTTCCAATGGAGCCATATTATTAAACCGTCCTGAAGCCATTAGTACCATACTGGCCGAAACGGGTAACGGGCGTATCCGAATTACCAACGCTGTTGGAGATATCTCCGGGAAAACGTTGAACGGAGATGTCATTGTAGCCAACGCCATTGGTAATGTCGATCTGGACAGTAACCGTGGAGATATGAAGGCTCGCGGTATTTCCGGCGATGTAGATCTTGCTACACAAGTGGGAAGTATCAGTATTGCGGACTCCGTTGGTGAATTCACCGCAGAGACACGCAACGGTAATATTACGCTGGATGGAGCCAATCTGGGAATCAAAGCCCAATCGCTTAATGGTAGTATTAACATCGTATCTACCAAAGTCGGAGGGGACTGGGATGTGTACAGTGCGGTGGGAGCCATTAACGTGTTACTTCCTGATCGTGGAGACTACAGTCTTGCGGGTTCCAGCAGTTATGGAGATCTAAGTACGGATCTGCCGTTCAAAGTACAGAATAAAACCATAGAAGGTCAGCTCGGTGAGGGCGAGTACAGGGTGAAAATTGAAGGCAACAGTGATCTCACCATTCAGAGCAACCCGGCCGTGTCTACGCCTGAAATAGTTACACCGGAGTCTGAAGATGAAGCTGAGAATCTGGAACAGACAACCGAAGACGGAGCAAATTCCCAGGAGGATTCTACAGAGGTTCCTTGACCGCCGCGTTGACAATAAACTTGTAATCGCCGTACAATAAATGTACACTGGCAAGATTACACGGCATGAAAGATGGATTGTCGTTCTTAATGGCCGGGAATCAACTCTGAGCGAGGAGACAGTAACTTACTCTTCACCAGAGAATGAAAGGTAAGGCGGTGGGTTTTATGGCAACACGTGTCCAACATGCGTTGGAGCATCTGAAAACGACCGGTGTCCGTATTACACCCCAGCGTCATGCCATATTGAACTATCTGATGGAATCCATGGGGCATCCGACAGCCGATGAAATTTACCGAGCCCTTGAACCCCAATTTCCCAGTATGAGCGTGGCAACGGTATATAATAATTTGAAGATGTTTCTGGAAGCTGGCATGGTCCGGGAATTGACATACGGAGATAATTCAAGTCGCTTCGATGCCAATGTGACGGATCATTATCATGTTATCTGTGATCAATGCGGCAAGATTGAAGACTTCAGCTATCCTTCACTCAAAAGTGTAGAGCTTCAGGCGGAGTCTAGTACAGGATTCGAAGTACACGGTCACCGATTGGAAGTATATGGCGTTTGTAAAAGTTGCAGGGATTAAGAGAGTTGAATTACAATATTAACGTGCAGAATTCAGTATGGATTCTTCACGTTTTTTTTTAGCGTTTATGCAAAATGCTCATCTTTATAACAACTTATGCGCACATCCTTATGATCAGCATAATTAACGGAGGTAGACGTTTGGGTAGAAAAAGCAGATATACACGTCAGAAGCGACGTTCATTTTGGCCCGGTTTTCTCGGGGCTTGTCTGATCGCCGGGGGGGCTTACTGGCTTATAACAAATGTATGGTTGAACCAGGCCCATGAAGACCCCGACTGGGTAGGAAGAAGCCAGCCTATTTTTGTAGATGGGCAACTGATGGATGGAGACGCTCTGGGTACAGGAGATCAACTCAAGTTACCTGTAGATGTGCTGCAAGAAGCGATTGATGCAGGTATACGTTATGAATCAGAATCGGGAGATATTATTATTGCCTCTCCTCAGCGAGTCCTTCATATGAAAGATGGAAGCACACAAGCAGAACTTAATCACAAAGATTATCCTATGACAGTTAAGCCTGAGGTTAAGGACGGAGAAGCCTATATTCCGCTCAAACCATTGAAAGAAGTATATGGCATAACCGTACAGGAAGATTCAGTAACGGGTGCTGTGCTGCTGATGCGTGGAGGAGACATGATCCAGTATGCAGAGATTGATACATTATCATCCAAAGCGGACAAGACCGTGCCGTTATATAAACGTGGGGGAGAATCCTCACCAATCATTGCCGATATGGAAAAGGATGCACGGGTACGTGTATGGCAGACGGGTGATAAACAGAGCTTTGTTCAACTCGATAATGGATATGCCGGATATGTAGATAATGATTATATTGTCCTCACCGAGAAAAAGAAGGTGGACTTGCCAAAGTATACGCTGACTGCTGCAGAGAAGAAGTGGCAGAATAAACCGGTAAATCTGGTTTGGGAAGCCGTGTACAATCGTCAGCCTGATGTGGGCTCTATCGGTAAAATGCCTGGTGTGAATGTGGTCAGCCCCACATGGTTTCATATTACGGATGGACAGGGCACTGTGAAAAGCAAGGGAAACCAAGCTTATGTGAACTGGGCTCACCGTTCGGGTATGGAAGTATGGGGACTCATGGATAACAGCTTTGATCCGGACGTTACAAAAGAAGCTGTAGCTTCTTACGAGACACGCACTCATATTATTGAGCAGATGTTAGAGTATGCACAGACGTATCAACTGGATGGTATCAACATCGATTTTGAGAACGTGTATACCGATGACGGGCCGAATATTACGCAGTTTGTGCGCGAGATCAAGGCGATGGCTCGTATACATGGATTGATGTTATCAATTGATGTAACACCAAAATCAAACAGTGAGATGTGGTCTGCCTTTCTGGATCGCCGTGCATTAGGTTCTTTTGCAGACTATGTTATTGTGATGGCTTATGATGAACATTGGGCGGCCAGTCCCAAGGCAGGTTCGGTAGCATCTCTGCCTTGGACCGAGGCTTCCATGAGACGCATACTTGAGGAGGATGAAGTCCCTTCTAACAAGTTGATCATGGCGGTTCCGCTCTATACCCGGATATGGACGGAAGAGACGAATGATCAGGGTGAGGTTAAAGTGTCTTCCAAAGCGGTGGGCATGAATGCCATTGTGGAGCTGATTCAAGAAAAGAAACTCAAACCTGAACTGGATCAGGCAAGTGGACAGAACTATGTGGAATATAAGGAAGACGGAGCTACCAAGAAAATATGGATCGAAGATGCCGTGTCCCTTCAGGCGCGTGTGGATTTGATTGCTTCGCTGAAGCTGGGCGGAGTAGCAGCATGGAATCGGAGTTTTGCTAATGCCTCTGCATGGGAGGTATTAAAGCAGGCTGGTTACCAGAAATAATTTACTCGAACTCAGAGTGTCTGCTTGCTCCAATTTATTTTCACTAAGTTCAAAGTTTCTCATTGGATACCATCATACGTACAGTCTACCGTTTTATTGGTCGTAGAACTTATAACTTAACTTCATATTTTAGCTATTGATAACAGCAAAAGGGCTCACTTATAAGCCAAGTCCAAAAAGGTCCGGTAAACATACCGGGCCTTTTTTGTTCTTCAATGAAATTAAGGTAAAAGACATTTAGCGGTTGGAGATCATTTCCTGCTAACCATCGGTGGGGGGAGCTTGTGTAGAAGGCGCTTTCAGTTGTTGACTGGTCATGTTGGCTTTATTAGGGTCCAGGGTGAGGATGGTATGACAGAACATACAACGATCCGTTTTGCCAAGCATTTTGGTTAACTTCCCGCATTCCGGACAGTCGACTTGTACTGCACTGGTGGAGAGCATACCCGCCCAGAAATAAATGGCTAGACTGGCCATCATGGCAATCAGTCCGATGACGAGTCCTACAGCTGCGAATACCTTGCCTGCATGTCCCCAGAAAACAATCCCGGCTGTTCCCAGTATCATTAGGCCCATACCTAGCATGGTCAGTAGTAATCCCCAAGTGCGAAAAGCATTAATTTTTGCTGATTTAAAAATCATGAAAAATGCTCCTATCGTATGAGTAGTATTGGACCTGGAAAAGAAGGAAACTTCAGTCTGGATGTAGAATTACATTATAACTGACTTGGCGCTTATCTGCCATGAAATGTATGGAGGGAATCGTGGAATTAAAGAACCTTGCTTTTTTGTCCGAACAGTCGGAAAAGACAGGGGCAGTTGGGGCTATCGCTTATTCCCACCCGGGAGAGCGATTCCACGGCTCCCTAATTCAAGATTTCGAATTATTAGTACTTGTTGTTCATAATGATGATCAATTGAAGTCGGCAGTGGGACATTACAGATATGGTGATCTTCGTTATCAGATGATCTATGCGAGCCGTCATGAATTAAAGAGTAGTGTAGTAACCGGGAATCATAATAATCTCACCCAGTGTCTAATTGAAGGTGAGATTATTTGGGAAGCGGACAGCACCTTAAGTGATTTGCGAGAAGAACTGTCTACCTTTGGGGCAGAATTGCGTGAGCAGAAGCTGCTTCATGAATTCACCAGTTTCTTGAGAATGTATGTGGAGGCCAAACGTCATATTCAGGAAGGTCATGTTGTAGACGCCTACTACAATGTATTAGAGGCTCTGGGGAACTGGGCAAGAATTGTATTGATTGAACAGGGGATATACCCGGATCATGCCGTCTGGACACATGTGCAGAATCTGGATCGCGCTTTATGGAAACTATATCAAGAGCTTACTGTAAGCTCGGAGACGCTGGAACAGCGAGTAGAGCTTGTCTTGCTTGCCTGTGAATTTTCCGTAATGTCCAAAATGAGTGAATGCTCAGAACTGCTGCTGCGTGTGTTAAGAAGTCGCAAGGAGCCGTGGAGCATGAATGAACTTGTTCATCATCCACAGTTAAGATTTGTTCGAGAAGATCTGCCTTTGGTAATACGTAAGCTGGTCTTTCGTTCTATTGTAAAAGAATCGGCAGGATGGCCATCGATCGGAGGAGAGGGCCGGGAAATTCGGTATTGGATTGAGGCATAACCTTCTCCAGAAGCCTGACATTATATTGATCACATAAGGGAGGGGAAACCTTCCTTTTTTGTTTGTTTAATAATTTATAAAAAGATGTTGACTCTCATTCACGATATATGATACATTATATTTCGTTCCTCAAACGAGATTATCGCCAACAAACGATAAATTCTTCAGAGGAAAAGTGAAGAACTAAAGCTTCAAAAAAGAAATCAAAAAAAGTTCTTGACGAAAACAAACGAAATGTGTTACATTATTTAGGTCGCCGCCGAAACTTGGTTGAGACGAAAAAGAAGTAAAACAAAACAAGTTTGATCTTTGAAAACTGAACAACGAGTGAGTAAACATTCTGCTTGCAGAATGAACGCGAAAGTTTGAGACAAGCCTTGGCTTGGATCGGCTGGAGCACAAATGAGATTTTTAATCTCGTCAGATTCAAAATGAGCAAATCGCTCTTTTCAATACTTTATTGGAGAGTTTGATCCTGGCTCAGGACGAACGCTGGCGGCATGCCTAATACATGCAAGTCGAGCGGAGTGGATA
>NZ_JAGIKV010000019.1 GCF_017874615.1 Paenibacillus xylanexedens | reverse complement strand
CAACCGTCGCTCGCATATGGACTCCCGCGCTTAGGGCTTCGGCGAAAAGCAGCATTTTGTGATGGGCTTGACAAAAACGTTCATAGCAACGAATCGGAGACGTCTTATTCAAGGATATGAAGTGTCTCCCTTTCCCCAGGGTATAAAGGCTTGGGCTTCAAGACATTTTAAAATGATAATCTCCACACCCTAACTAACTTCGAAAATCTCAAGCATAAAGCTAAACGTACTAATCGTTACCTTCTACATTAAAGGCTGTGAAATTGAATTATGTACTCAGGATCTGCAATTTTTTTCTTTTCTTTTCCTACACTTCACCAATCAGCAACAATAGTACACCAATGGCAATCATGACAACACCGAGAATACCATACACCACTCTTGCACCCTGACGTCCAATGGTTTTCACAAAAATCCCTGCTCTAAAACTCTTCATAAACCAGTCCCAATTGTTGATACCACCGAGCAAACTAAAAATTCCTGCCGCTATGGCAAATAGTGCGATTAAAACGGGTTGTTCTTGCATGTCTTCAACACTCCTTCAATATAATCCTGTCTACTATACCTTCACTTGGTGAAAATTAACAGGCATTAATTAGTAAAAAAACAGCATGCAGATGGAAATCTGCATGCTGTTTTCATTAGAGTAAAGGAGTTTAGCGTTTCAGGTTAAAACTGGTTTTGGCTTCCTTTTCATAGGAAGATTGACTAGTCTTTATTACTTCGCCTGAAATTCGCTTGCCAACAATAACAAGGTCACCACTTCAGCACGTGTTGCTTCAGCAAGGGGGTTAAACATTTTTTTGCCTGTTCCCTTCACCAGTCCTGCATCATATGCAGCAGCGATATATGGAACAGCCCACGCCGGTACTTTATCTGCGTCCGCGAAACTCAGTGCCGGATTCGACTGTACCCGGAGGCCGAGTGCTCTGACGAGCATAACTGTCATCTCTACCCGCGATACTTTACCCGATGAACGGAACGTATCATCCGTATACCCACTAATGATGCCTTGATCCACTGCCTGAGCAATAAAAGATTGTGCCCATGCAGGTATCCCGGCAGCATCCTTAAACGTCAATGCCTTGTTGCTGGCTGGAAGTTCAAATGCTCTTCCCAACATAACAATGAATTCGGCGCGTGTAGCTGGTGCATTCGGACGGAAATTACCATCCTGATACCCCTTCACAATTCCCCGGGAAATGGCCTGTTCAATGGCAACTGCTGCCCAGTGATTCCCGATGTCCTTCAGGTCTACAACCGGAGTGGTTGGATTAGTACCTCCATCACCCGGAACGGTTGGCGTAGTAGGATTCGTAGGATTGGTTGGTGTAGTCGGTGTGGTTGGAGTTACGGGCGGGGTAGGTGTTGTAGACCCTCCACCGCTGTTACCACTACCCGGATTACTTCCATTATTCCCGCCACCATTACCAGGATTGCTTCCATTTCCGTTATCTATAAAGGTTAATTGTGCAAGCAATGGATCATGATCGCTCACTCGACCATCTGCTGTTTCAAAGTCAGCATTCACATGCACCACTTCAATGGCTGCGTTATCCGTCAGGTTTTTACTAACCAAAATGTGATCCAATGTCTGAGAGTTTCCGTCATAAATATAGGAATAACGCTTGTTCTCAGGCAGTTTATTTACCAGATTGTCCAGTTCATTACCTTCGACAATGCTCAATGTTTTCGAGAACTGGAAGTCATTAAAGTCCCCGAGGACAGCAACATTTACATCCGGGTCCTTATTGATTAATTCATTGACAAATTTATTGACAACCGTTGCTTGCTGCGCACGCTGTACTTCACTAATGCGAGTTACAGGCTGAATATTTCCAAATGGGGCTAAATCCCCACCCTTAGAATTGAAATGGTTAGCGATAACAACCACACGTTCACCATTAAATTCAAACTCTGCTGCGAGCGGTTTGCGGGAACTGGAAAATGCCTCGTCACCTGGTGCAATACGCCCCGGATTAACCGAGAGACTACCGTCTGCTTTGACTGCGATTGCTGTCGTGGCATTACCTTTGCTAACACCAGCAGCTAACGATACACGGTCCGGCTGATACAGGAATCCTACACGAATGTTGGCACCTGGTGCCCCGCCATCCTTATTATTTTCCGGAGCAATCTCACTGTATTGATATGTGGGTCCTTTATTCGCTTTGATTGCATCAATTAGTGTCTGAAAACTCTCATCGGCTACTGTTTTACCCGTGTCGGCATCACCATCGTTATCCTGAACTTCCATTATTCCTAATATGTCTGGCGTTTTCAGATTATCCACGATAATTTTACCGATTTTATTGGCTCGTGTTGCATCTTTTTTGCTGAAGTTCTCGACATTAAACGTGGCAACAGTCAGCTTTTCTTGTTGTGGCTCAATTGATGTTGTTGCTTGTTTCAAACCATTGGACGTAATCGGAGGCAAATCGCCTTCCAAGTTAACCTTATAATTACCACCCGAATAAGAAAGCACACCTTTAATGGATCCTCTAAATTTATCACCCGTTGTCACAGATTGAGGAGGTTTTTTATTAATTAACAAACGTTGAGGATTTAGAGAACTCTCAAACTTTCCTGCTCCGTCTCCACGTAAGATTAATCCTCCTGCCGGAGTCTGCAATGAATCATTTGGTTCGTTGTCTACCGTTACTGCTAATCCAGGATTGTAAGAATAAGGTCCGAGAATAGTAGCATCATCTAATTGAATACGCATGCCTTCCAAACTTTCATAAAAGTCTATGGCATCCACGTCAGGGTTAAACTGGCCCAATCCATCCGAATCAATGACTTTCGGTATTACGCGGCCACCTTTTCCAATGATTACGGATTGTGGCAATCCAACATCGGGTTGTTCCAACGTAATCTCAGAAGCTACAATTTCAGTGGTTGGCAAGTCTGTTGCACTTGCTGCATAGTCTTTCACCTTGCCGGCAACCTTTACCTGGTCCTTGACTTTCATTCCATGATCTTTCTTATAGATTAAAATCCCCTCAGAAGTTGCCGGATCTCCATCTTCCTGACCAGGAATGGATTGCATATAGAATGAATCTGCGTTAACTAGAGATGTAACAATCCCATCTACATTCTGTACATTCAATCCATCATAGATGGAATAATGGCCTGCCCCCTGAATTTCGTGAATACGTACACCATCCACCCGATCCACCGCAGTATATTCAAAAGAAAAAATGGTGCTTACTCTGCTATCAGCAGTGGCAACAGCTTTAATGATTTGATTTTGAGTAATCGTAATAGGCTGTGTGTATTTCATGGAATTCTCAGTTGGTTCAGAACCGTCCAGTGTATAGAAAATTTGGGCACCTACATAAGGGGAAGACAACGTAACTTCCGTTCCTTTTACAATACCACCGGAAGGTGTGCTCGCTGTTACGGAGAGCAAATCCTCCAGAATATCCGACGCCGTTCGAGGAATCAACTCCAGACCGTAAGTGGAATGGTAAGTCAAGACTCCTGTCACTTTATGATACGATTTGCCAACGGAGAGAGCTGACGGGCTGTTTTTGGCATAAATCAGCATTTCCCCGCCATGTTCATCTGTCGCCGTGTAAGTGGGCGTGTTTCTTTTTGTCACTTTAATATTGTTTACTTCGACAAGCATCCCTTCATACTGCCCTCCAGAACCCTTACTCCCCCCCCGCACCTGGAACAAAATGGGATGAGTTTAGCGATACAGGTGAAGGTAGATCCTGTGACTTTTCGACAGTCCGAATATAGCCACCCTGAAATCCAGATTTGCTTGCTTCAACCTGAACAAGGCCATTGTAAATCGTAATTGGCCCATAGGCTTCAATTTGGTCTCCAACTTCTATACCAGAAGCATTACCGCGCACAACGATCCCGGCATCGTTATCCTGAATATACAGATTCGATACACTTCCGGACAATTCGCTATAGGTTACAATGCCTTGAACGCTAACGGTCGTATTTTCAGTTGCTTTTCTTGCATCTGAGATTGAAATAGGAATTGTGTCGACAAGGGTATAATCAAAACTGGTAACATCACTATTGTCGATCCCCTCTTTGGCTGCGTAGGTTTCAATGTGAATCGCATCATTTATTGTAATGGGCACGGTATAGGGAAGATAATCAGCGTCCGTATTTTGCTTATAGTAAACGGTTGCACCGACTGTGGGTGTTTCCAATGTAACCTGCGTTCCTACCGGAACAGCACCAGAGGATGGATTAGCTCTGACGCTTGCCACTTTAGTTTCAGGTGCCTCATCGATTAGTTGGAAGGTTGTTGAAGAGGAGTCAATGTATTTGATGCCAGGTAGTAAGAGATAAGAAGTTAGCGTCCCATTGGTTACTCTAACTTTCTTTCCAAGAAGTTCGGGGTTGCTATTCAATCCAAACGTATTTCGTACTGAAATTATATTAGGGATTTGAACAGAAAGGATCTTATTTAAATCTGTTTCACCTGGATTGTCCGCAAGTCCAAAATTACTGCCTCCACTGAACGGAGCTATAGTTTGCAGTTTATTTTTTGAACCATCAAAATACCCAATAACATATCCTTCCACCGTCCCCGGTAATCCATCATTGTTGCGAGCGATCGCTTGAGCAACAGTTAAAGGCTCATCCGCCGCGGCTGCCTTACTGCTGAACAATCCAGCCGGAATTGCACCTGTGATGAGCAGGACCATGGCCAGGAACAACCTGAGCAACCTCTTCATTTGCAGAACATGCATTTTTTACTTACCTCCATGTTTTTAAATTATAATCATAATCATTTGTTCAGACAGCTTGTACATTAGTTCAAATATAAGATAACTGAATAACAGAATGGTGTAAACAATATTTCTTCGATTTGAAAGAAAATAGAACATATACATTACAGAAAGAAACTATTTTCTATTTTTTAAAGCTAATTAGGACTAATTTCAGATCAAAATCATGTCTTTTCGATCTTTTTAAGTCATGTTTATGTGCACATTAAACTATTTACGTCAGATAAATTAACACATAAGATATAAATCGCTTAGTATTTCGACATTTATTTGCAGCATCTTTCCATCCCTTCTCAAGAAAAATCAGACTTAAGTCTTATAGAATTTCAAGACACAGGCATAACAATACGACGATCAGGAATGATCGCCGTATCTTTATTTTGAGATTAGCCTACAATTATTTCTTCACCGTACTGTTATATTGCGCAATCTTTTCTGTAATTTGTTTGGCTGCTGCATCCAATGCTTCCTGTGGTGTACCTTGTCCATTCAGGACCGTTTCAATCGCTCCTTCCACAAGTTGTCTGGCTTCAGGGAATACACCCATTAATGCCCCGGATGTTGCTGTCGAATCCGCGGAAGCGTGCAATTGGTCGACTGCTGTCTGGAATTGCGGGTACTTCGCCATATTATCCTTTAATACTTGCTCTTCGTAGGCTGCTGTCGTAATAGGGAAGTATCCTGTCGCAACACTCCAGTTCGCTTGCACCTCTGGTGTAGCCAAGTACTTGATGAATTCCCATGCTGCTTGCTGTTGAGCTTCTGATTTGTTGTTCATGATGTACAAGCTCGCTCCACCCACTACAACGCCGCCTTCTTTGGCATCCGCTGGACGAGGCAGGAAACCTGTTCCCAGTTCAAACTTGCCACCTGAACCTTCTACGATTTTGCGCAGGCCAGCCGTGGAATCGAGGGTCATACCGATTTGCTGAGCGGTAAATGCTGCTGTTGTATCGTCTGTGCTACGTCCCAGATTAGAGAGAGTCTTCTCATCAATCATCTTTTTCCACCACGTTAATGTCTTCACTCCAGCTTCGGAGTTCAGCAGAGACTCTGTAGCTGCTTCGGTTCTTCCGTTTCCATTGTTTACATAATCTGCATTCTGGTTTGCGAAGAACTGTTCCATAAACCAGCCGTAGATCGCCATGGATGCACCTGGCTTACCGTCTTTCGCCAGTGCTTTTGCCGCTTGCTCAAACTCTTCATACGTCTTCGGCGGGTTCTCCGGGTCCAGACCTGCTGCTTTGAACATATCCTTGTTGTAGTACAAGATCGGGTTCGATGTGTTAAACGGCATAGCGTTCAGTTTGCCATCGATCGTGTAGTATCGGATAATGTTTGGCTCCAGTTGGGACAGGTCGAACTGATCCTTGTCGATGAACTGTTGTACTGGCGTAATCATGCCCGAATCGATCATGAACTTGCTACCGATCTCGTAGACCTGGATAATGTCAGGACCGCTGTCTGAGCCCATGGATGCTTTGAGTTTGTTCAGACTTTCATCGTACTTCCCTTGATAGATGGGCTTCACCTGAATCTCTGGATGGCTAGCGTTAAAGTCGGAAGCGAGTTGGTTAATGGCTTTCTCCCCAGCTCCAGACATGGAGTGCCACCACGTCAATTGTGTTGTTTCAGCGGCGGCTGCTTCTGCTGGTGCGCCACTTGCCGGGCTGCTTGTTTCTGCTTTCGTTCCGCAAGCGGAGATGACCAACATGAGTGCAGCCAGCATTAATGCAAATGTTCCTCTTTTTTTTATACGAAATCCGTTCATAATCGCTCTCCTTTTATATGACTCGCGTACAATAAAATCTTGGGGATGACGCGGTGTGGCCGTTACGGTTACGAATCGTTCTTTTGATCGCTGTTATCCCCGGATTTTTCTCATTCCCCCTCTCAAAGGGGAAAATCCGGGGATAAAGGCGAACGCTTTGCTTCTTCAGAATCGATTTCGTCCCCTCCACTACTACCGTCGTTCATTTCAACATTTTATTTGAAGCACGAGCCTCATTTTATTCGCTCCTGGTATCCAAACCGTGGGCCTTGTACGAAGATACAAGGTTTAATTCAAAACCTCTAAATTAAAATCTTTAGATCAAAACCTTCAGAGCTTCCACTTCAATTAAATAGTTGTAAAACTTTCTCTCCCTACCCCTTCAGCGCGCCTGCGGCCATTCCGCGGACAAGCTGTTTCAACCCGAAAATCAATAGCAACAAGGATGGTAGAATGACCATGGCTGTTCCGGCAAATACAAGATTCCACGCTGTGGATTCCTGGAACTCCAGCATCGAGATTCCGATCTGTGCGGTTCTCATTTCCGGTGTGTTTGTCACCAGCAGCGGCCAGAGATACGAATTGTACATGCTAAGGAATGAATAGATTGCCAGTGTTCCAAGTGCCGGACGGGACAAAGGCAAGACATGCGATATGAAATAGCGAATATGACCACAACCGTCGATCTTCGCCGCCTCGAACAATTCCTTGGGTAGCTGCATGAAGAACTGTCTTAGCAGGAATGTACCAAACGCCGTTGCCAGAAATGGCACGGTAAGCCCCTGGTAACTATCTAGCCAGCCCCAACTGCGAACCGTCAGGTAGTTGGGGATCATCGTCACTTCCCATGGAATCATCATCGTTGCGACAAACATGCTGAAGATGACGTTTTTGCCTTTGAACTGCATTTTCGTAAAAGCATAGGCTGCCATACTCGCTGTAATCAATTGACCAAGCGTTGTCAGTCCTGCGACAAGAAAGGTATTGCCGATAAATCGACCGATCGGAACAATATCGAATACTTCGCTAAAGTTGGACAGATCGATTGAATTTGGAATGATATGCGGCGGATAAGCGCTCGCATCTTCCGGCGTCATCACGGCCATGAAAAAGGTGTACATCACCGGATACAGCACAAGCGCTGCACAGATGGTCAGTAATACATACAACAGCGTTTTGGTCCATGTAGCACTCATTGGTAATGCACTTTCCTTTCTACCCATTTGAACTGGATCAGGGTCAGCAGCATAATCACCACGAACAGGATCAGTGCCTGCGCACTACCTGTACCAAAGCGGAAATTAACGAAGGCTTCCTGATAGATGGAATATACAAAAACATTTGTACTGTCCATCGGGCCACCCCGGGTTAGAATGTTGATCTGACCGAACGATTGAAAAGCGCCAATGATCGATACGACCGTGACAAAGAATAACGTTGGTGACAGTAGCGGCATCGAGATTTTGCGAAACGTCAGCAATGGCCCTGCGCCGTCAATCTTGGCGCTCTCGTAGATCTCATCCGGGATGCCCGCCAAACCACTGGATAGAATAATGTAGTTGAATCCAAGGTTCATCCAGATCGTCATGATGGAGATCGAAATCAATGCCCAATCCGGGCTGGTAAGCCAGGGAATTGGATCGATGCCTACTTTGCCAAGCAGATAATTCAGCATGCCCAAGGTCGGATGGAACAGAAACTTCCAGATGACCGCTGACGAACCAACGGATAACACCACGGGCAGCGAGAATACAAACTGGAACACACGCATTCCCTTGAATCGGTTGTGAGTCAGTGCAGCCAGAATCAGAGCAGCCAGAATACCCGTGGGGACTGTAAACAGGACAAATAGTAACGTCACTTTCATCCCTTGCATGAACAGTCCTGATTGGAACACGGCCTTGAAGTTATCCAGTCCTACATAAGCTGCAATCTGTCCCGTCGGATCTGTGGAATGCAGACTGAGGTAAACGGACTTAAACATCGGGTAAAACAGAAACACTGCAAACAAAAGCAGCGATGGTGCCAGGAAACCATAGGCCAGCATATTCTCCCGCATTCGCTGCACACGCAGCGAGACTGTCCGGCGCTCACTCGTACCGGATACACGCCTTTTGGCGGCGGGCAAGCTGATCCGGTTATCAAGCTCACTCATCGGATTTTCTTCCCCCTTGTTTCACGCATTCAGTGTGTGTGAGATGTTACATCAACTTCAGCACCACGTTATCTAGTGTACGAGTCGAATGTCACAGCAAAATTCATTCTGAATCAACGTAACGTTAATCATGGACAAGGGACTTTACGGAACCAGGGATCAACTCTACGCCGGAATTAGAATTAGATTTCATGACAAAAAACCGCAGGAACTCCCCTGTTTGGAGATATCCCTGCGGTTTGATGTGTAAATGGAATATGAACGTTTGTCTATTAATAAAAGCGACTCATTTTACAATAATCTGTAAATCTTCCAAACGAGGTAAAGCGATTAACCGTTCGAGTTAACGATTAAGATGATATGGCACCGTGGTGACAATCACGTCTTTGTAATTGATCAGATAGGCCCGGATCATGAAGCTGGTCTGGTTGTGCAGTACATTTTGCCACCAGTGCTTAGTGATGAATTGTGGAATCAATATGGTGATGTGATCGGTCTCGGCCGTTTTCCACTCTACGGTATCAATAAATTTCTTCAGCGGCCCCATAATGCTACGGTATCTCGATTTGATCACAACCAGACGAACACCTGGATTCCATTCTTCCCACTTCTGCTCCATCTTGCGTATGGCCTCATCATCGAAGCCAATGTAAAGTGCGACCACGTGATCCGACATCGTCTGGGCGTAACTGATCGTATTCATAACAACCCGGGTAATGCCCGCAACAGGAATGACTATCGTATTGCCTTTTTTAGCTGGCTTATCGACCTGAATATCAATCCGTAGCTCATCTGCAATGTTGCAATAATGACGGTGAATACGCATGAACACATAAACAACGAGCGGCAAAAAGATAAAGATGACCCATGTCTGTGTGAACTTGGTGAAAATAAAGATCAGAGTAATCGATAATGTAGTCAGCATACCGACGGTATTGACCAGCAACTTCATCTGCCAGCCAGACGGTTTGACTTTGATCCAGCGAATCATCATACCGAGCTGTGACAGCGTAAATGGAATGAACACCCCTACCGCATAGAGCGGAATCAGGCTTTCCGTATTACCTTTGAACCCGACCACCAGCAGCGCAGACATCACACTAAGAAAAATGATCCCGTTTGAGAAACCAAGGCGGTCTCCTCTGACCATAAATGCATGCGGCATGTATTTATCCTTTGCCATCATGAAGGATAACAGCGGAAAAGCCGAATAAGCTGTGTTGGCTGCGAGGAACAGGATCAGTGCCGTTACACCTTGGATGATAAAATACATCGTGCCCCTGCCAAACGTCGCTTCAGCAATCTGGGAAATGACCGTTGCTTTGGGATCAGGCTTCACTCCGTACCCATAAGCCAGTAAGGTGATACCGATGAACATGGCTCCCAATATACAACCCATGAGCAGTAATGTACCCGCGGCATTTTTCTCAGCAGGCTGCTTGAAGTTCGGGATTGCGTTACTTACCGCTTCCACGCCAGTCAAGGCCGAACAACCGGAGCTAAATGCTTTTAATAACAGAAACATACTCACATGGGATAGACTAGTTCCGAATTCTGGTGCAGCTGCTTCCATCCCCCCGGCAAGAAATTTGATTCCGCCCGAGATAATCAGAACCGCAATCGAAAAGATAAACAGATAAATGGGGATCGCCAGCACAGACGCTGACTCCGTCACTCCCCGCAAATTCATAATGGTTAGAAAAACAATCATAATCAGAGCAATCACAACACTGTAGTCATGCAGCATAGGAAAAGCCGACGTAATCGCATCCGTCCCTGCGGACGAACTTACCGCAACGGTCAAAATATAATCGACCAGCAGAGATCCTCCGGCAATCAGACTGGATGTTGTACCCAGGTTATCCTTGGCTACGATATAAGCGCCGCCCCCTGTTGGATAAGCAAATATCGTCTGGCGATAAGAAAAAATTAAAATGACGAGTAATCCCAGTACGGCGATGGAAATCGGAACAGAATACCACAGGGCGGCGAATCCGGCAGCAACGAGCACCAGCAAAATCTGTTCCGTACCGTAGGCAACGGACGATAGGGCATCAGAGGACAGGATGGCAAGTGCCTTCCATTTCCCTAATTTTTCTCCATCCAGTTCAGCCGATTTCATGGGCTTGCCTATTAAGATTCTCTTCATTTTGCCAAGCATGATCATAACTTCCTTCCGTCTCTCATCTGTGAAGCATTGTTATTATGCAAAATCGCAGAGCCGTTGACAATACGTCATTTCACCCGAATTTCGCCAGCGCGTGATAATGCATTCTACGATTCAATAATCGATAACAAAGCCATTCTTGTTCAGCAATTTGAACTTTTTTGAACCAAAATGACGATTGTTCGTCAAAAAAAAGGAAATGGTCTTTGGTTCAATGAACCAAAGACCATTTCCTTGATCTATGCGTTGACTATATTAACTGGGCCCAGAATGCCGGGACGAGGGGTAACACCAAACGCTTGCGCCAGTGTGATTAGCTGCTCATCCGTAATTCTCTGCCTGATCTCGTGACCAGCAACCAGCATATACACTTGGGCTGCCTTCTCAATCGTCTCGATCAGACCAAATGCTTCGTCAATCGTTGTACCTGTTCCAAAGATGCCATGTTGCGGCCAGATGACCGCGTGGTATTCTTTCATTTTCTCAGCCGTTTCGCGGCCAATCTCATTCGATCCAGGAATCATCCATGGAATAATGCCAATCCCATCCGGAAATACAACCACACACTCCGTGCACATCTGCCAGAGGGTCTTGGTGAATTTTGCTTCATCCAATTCGTGGATAAACGTCATAGCCAATACATGAGTGGCATGGTTGTGCATGACAACCCGGTGGTTGGAGTCCAATTTCAAACGTTCGATATGGCTCATGAAATGCGTAGGCAACTCACTCGTTGGATTCGCCCCCGACTTCAATCCCCAGAGCACTTCCAGCTCCTGTCCATCTTGCGATACACGTAGCAACCCCAGATTACTCTCCGGATCAGCGAGTACATTTTTGAAATATTTCCCAGATGCGGTCACGATAAAATACTTGCCTGCCAGCTCTTGCACCGAAAATGCCGGTTTGATCTTGCGAATCACATGATGGATATCGATATATTGGGCAACTTCCTCTTCCTCCAGCAGATAGCTGACATTACCACCATTGCGCTCATCCCAGCCATTTTTCCACATATGTTGTGTAATTTCGGCCATCTCACGGACAAATGGAATATCAAAACCTGCAGCCTGCGTTGTCTCATTGGTAAGGGTCACGTTCATGATCAATCTCTCCTTATATTGAAAATCAAATGGCTTGCCACGCACATAGTAAGTTCCTTATTTCACATTCATTATACCTTTGTTTATCTTTGATAGTCAATAACAAACACAGAAATATACTTTTATTTACTTTTGTTTAGTTTTGTTTAGTTTTGTTTAGTTTTGTTTATTTGAAAATCAAACAAAAAAATACCCCACCGGCGCCCGGCGGGGTCAGTCACACATCTATTTAACACGAGAAGGGGTTTACAAGACTTATCTTACCTCCGCTACCTTAATAGAAGCTGAAAGCGAAATAAAAAAAGCATGAAAACATATATCCCCTTTGGACAGAAGATTCAGTCACTCCTTTTCATTCAGTACATATATCTCTCTGTCCAAACGCTTTCGTCAATTCTAACATATGCTATTCTAGCTTTTCTCAGGAAAAGACATTCATAAAAAAAAGGAGATGGACCTATGGCAGTCCTTTCTACAGGCCCGATCGAGAACAACCTCTCCGGTGGCAGCAGACCTACACAACAGGTCACCATCAAAATGGTCAACACCGATTCCATCAATACGTCCAATGTACTCATTGAAGGTTATTTCCTGAATGGAACGAGGACCTTATATGTGCTGCAATCCGTTAATCTGACCCCCGGGCAAGTCTTCTCTCAAACCTACTATGCCAACCTGGATGGATACGAATATGTATTCACAACGGGTGGAGGCGCAGCTGCACTAACTGAAATTTCAGTGTGGGGAAAAGACAGCACCGGGCAAATCGTCACCGCACATCGCATTGTTTCGAATGAATTAGCTCTATAAAAAAGAGAAAACCAGGTGCCCTCAATCTCATCTGTGCCCATTGAGAACAACATGGTATTCGGATCAAGACTCACCCAATCCCTGTCCTTCATTGGTCGGGGTTTCTTATTTTCGCAGCATATACGATGGATGCATCTTTCCTGTCGGTTCATAACGTTCTTCACCTGTATACTCAAATCCCAGCTTGATCAAGATGTGACGTGACACTTCATTATCCGGATGATGCCCGGCAATCAGTGCCTTCACGTTCATTTTGTCAAAGGCATAATCAATCACCGCTCGCGCGGCTTCCTGTGCATACCCTTTCCCCCAGTGATCCCGGGTTAGATGAAATCCCAGTTCATAGATCTCCTCTTCCGGAGAATACGGACGCAGGCCACAGCAACCGACAAACACCTCGGAATCTTTCTCAAAAAGGGGCCAATACTGCACACCCGCTTCCTTCTGCCTTTGAATCTCCTGTGTTAATCTCGCTTCTACTTCATCCTCGCTCAGAAATCCCTTGCCGCTAATCCATTTGGCAACCTCATGATCGCCCCACAATGCAAACGCCAGCGCACGATCTCCTTCGTTCCAAGTCGCACATTCCAACCGTTCCGTGTCAAATAAGATTGTTCTATTCATCATCGATAACCTCCCGTTTTTCCAACACATCTCAGTGTGCTGCCTATACCTGTCTATACTATAGATTAATCGCATGAGGTTTCCAGTAAACAATATGTATAAATACTATAGTACAAAAGCCTGCTCTCCATATTACACTTCTATTAAAGAGACCCCGCCGACAATGTCGGACAGAGGTCTGTACAAGCTACAACGATCAGGATTACGACAAAATAACTTCAATCGTTCCTACAGCATCTCCGCCCTGGTTCGCGAGCAAAGCGAAAACCAGAACGCCGCTTGCTGTGATGATAAGGCCGCTGTTCACTGGAATGACATACGTTACGACTGGTGCGTCGACTCGAGTGATAACGAGCGATACCGCAGCGGGTCCGAAATTGTTTACCGCAACGGTCGCATTGGCGCCTCCAGACAGATTTTCATAGAAGGACTTGCCCACTCCGGCTGGAAGGTTGTGAGAAATGATGGCCATTTCAAATCACCTCCTTTTGCTTTGATACGGTATTCTATGCTTGAAATCTATTAAAGCAACGGTGAATTACCAGCGTCATAATGTCCAATTTTGATAGACTTCAAAGATTGATAGACGACTGTACGCAAAAAAAGCCCCACCGGACCATCCGGTAGAGCCAACTAAGCTTACTTTAATATAACAAGTTTAATTACGCATACAGCATGAAAAAGTTCAGTTCATGGCCCTGCTGCTTGAGATAGTTATACAGCTGTGAACGGTGATGGAATACATGCGTTACCGTTTCAATCTGCCATTGAACCTGCAAGTGACCATGTTCCATATAAAAAGCTTTTGTTGAACGATTCAAAAAGTCATCTTCGCTCAATCCCGTGATATAGGCTTTGTAGGATTCGAAATTGCTCCATAATGTTGCTTCAAGCTTCTCGATATCTTCAATCCCCAACAGGCTATTCTCCACTATCCCAACCTCAGCTTCACCTTTTTCCTGCATAATGGCAAGATCGGATGCCGTGATTTGGATAAAATGATGCACTAGCTCCACCAATGAACGCATATTCTCCTGTGGACGATACGACCAATCCTCCGAACGGATCAAGCGAATTAACGAAGCCCCCGTCCGTACGCCTGTTTCCAATTCATTTAACAAGTGATCCCGAATCTGCAATGTTCCATTCATATATGATGTCTCCCTTATCTTTTATTCTCACGACTTCAGTATAACCGAAGGTGCTACAGATCTATTGTACAAATCGGACAACATTCTGCCATGCTCCCTAGCTGCCGTCAACGGAGTCTCTCCATAAAACTTGCGAAACTGCCGAATTAGATGGGCTTGGTCAAAAAATCCATGATTCTGGGCAAGCATTGCCCAGTCTGCCGTGTTCCCCTGATGAATATCACTCAGCACACGATGAAAACGAACCACCTCACTGAATCGTTTGGGGCTGATTCCGACCCATTCCGAGAACTTGCGATGCAACTGCCGTTCACTGATCACTTCACGAATCGCCAGCTCTTGGACACTCATACGTCCCCCATCGATAAAGATGCGGTGCAGCACGTTTTTCATCAGATCGTTCTCAGATGTGCTTGCCTGCACGGGCAACGGACTCAAGTACGCATTCATAACCTCTACTCGCTCTGCAAAATGATTCGTTTCGGCCATCCGTTCCTGAAGCTCGTTCAGCTTCTCCGGCCAACATTCCTGAAGGGCAATTCGCTTATCCGTAAACCACTCCAGAGGCATGCCATGGAAGACATGCGCTCCACCCGGGAAGAACCGGACACCAAAGGTGTAGTCTCCAGCAGGGGAACCATCATCGGATGGCTCAGGTACAGCGAACGGATGTGTATAATTGCCACAGTAAGCATAGGAGTGCTTTGAACAGACCGGGTCGTATGTAATCAGCATGTCCGTGCAACCATCCGGTAATACCCGGGCAGGTACCGTCATCATCGATCGCTCTGGACCTTCTCTCTTAGCAACATCCGCATGTGTGTTCGGAAGAGATCCTGATTCCCAATAACAGGCCACATAAGCCATCAGACCAGCAGCAGGTACTTTCTCAACATAATAACTGTTAGGGTACGTTCCATTCATCTGAATAGGCTTAAACAACGGGTGCAAACTGTGATCCACAATTCCATCCTCCGGTCACTAGAGTTGGTTACACATTATGTATTCATCTATCATACCACCAACCGCAGAAATGAAGAAAAAAAAGTGCCCTACCGGAGGACAATCCGATAGGGCCAGTCACACATCTATTTAACACGAGAAGGGGTTTACAAGACTTATCTTACCTTCCCAACCTTAATGGAAACTGAAATTGGGATGAATAAGAGATCAAAATTCAAAATGAATAATAGTATTCAGGCTTTCAATTCAGTCCGTGCAGTTTGCGAAAACGTTCCGGACTCATGCCTGTATGCCTTTTAAACATCGCACAGAAATAACTGGCATTCTCGTAACCCACCCGATCAGCCACTTCATATATTCGAAGCTCTCTCTCACTGAACATGAGTTGTTTGCTTCGATTGATCCGTTCCTGGTTCACGTAAAATACAGGTCTGGTATGGAGTGCCCTCTGAAACAGCCTGCACAAATATTGGGGAGATACCACAGCCACATCGGCCAGTTCCTTCAGCGAAAGTGAACGATCCAGATGCTCTGCGATATAACGCAGCACAGGCTTCAAGCGCTCCAGTTCATCATTATAATTGGCGGATGCGATGAGTAGTGGCTTCAGATCCAGCAGCAGGGCATATAATTGTTTGGAGCATTCAACATCGTAATCTGCGTAATCCGTATCACCGCCATTCTCTCCTCTAACCAGAAGTTGCTCCAGGCCACGCAGCAGCGTTGCTGTCCTGAGTCTGCATACGCGTGAACCGGTTATCCCCGCATAAGATAATAACTGGCTGGCTTCTCTCCCCTGAAACGAGACCCAAGCTAGCTCCCAACGGTCACTAATGGGCATATATCGATGCGGGACATCGGGATACAGAAAGAAAACGTCACCCGGTCCAACGATATACTCGTCTTCTTGTATAATCAGTCTCCCCTGACCATGAATAATCTGGTGGATCTGATAATCCGGGAACCCCTCTGGACGCTCGGTTTCATATTGGTGTTCCCAGTAACCAACCGTGGTCATATAGATCGGCAGGCGAGCAGCTTCTTCTGTTTTACCAAAAAAAATCCGGGTATCCATCCAGTACACCACTTCCTTCATCGTTAGTTTCATATTGTGATATATATGGGCAATATTCTTTATTCTCTAAGTCATCATTCAATTCTATAATGACAATATTATAACATTTCAGAAGGAGTTGCTGTTATGCGAAAGAAACTGGTACACACCCCTCCGGCAAATGGATACCCGGAATGGAACAATAATCCCGAGACTTTTCAAGTAAACCGTCTACCCGCACATGCTTCTATGGTAGCGTTTCCATCTATAACAGAAGCATTGTCGAGTGAATCCAACGCATCGCCATGGTACGAATCACTGAATGGTCAGTGGAAGTTTGCCTTTGCGGAGACACCAGAGCAACGGATTACATCCTTTTATGAGAACAACTATGATGCCAGTGACTGGGACGAGATCGCCGTTCCTTCCAACTGGCAACTACAAGGGTACGATTATCCCCACTATACAAATATGACGTACCCGTGGGTCGAGCGTGAGCCTGAACTGAAGCCACCATTTGCACCAACAACTTATAATCCGGTGGGTTCGTACATCCGCACGTTTACGGTTCCTGCTGACTGGAAAGACCGTCCTGTCCTGCTGCACTTCGAGGGTGTTGAATCCGCCTTTTATGTATGGGTTAACGGGGAACTCGTCGGTTATAGTGAGGACACGTTCACGCCCGCAGAATTCGATATCACTTCGTATCTAACGGAAGGTGAGAACAAGCTCGCTGTAGAGGTATATCGCTGGTGTGACGCAAGCTGGCTGGAGAATCAGGATTTCTGGCGGTTAAGTGGAATCTTCCGTGGTGTATACCTGCATTCACCTTCACCGGTTCAGATCGCCGATTTCTTTGTTCGTACTGAACTGGATGACGCGTATCAGGATGCAGAGCTTCTGCTGGATTTGAAATTATTTAATCATAATGCCGCGCAGACCCCTACCGGATTGTCCGTTCAGGCGCAGCTCTATGATGCACAACAGCAGACTGTGCTGAAGCAACCACTTACTGCGGCCGTTACGTTCCAGGGCGAGGATGAACTTTCATTCCAGTTGTCAGCAGAGGTTATCAATCCGCTTCTATGGAGCGCTGAGTCCCCTCATCTGTATACACTTGTGCTGTCCATTCAGGACGAATCAGGCGAAACACTGGAAGCGGTCCGCAGCCGGATCGGATTCCGCAAGTTTGAACTGAAGGACGGCCTGATGCAAATCAATGGCAAACGCATTGTGTTCAAAGGCGTGAATCGTCATGAATTTTCCCCGGATAAGGGTCGAGCCATTGGGCGGGAAGACATGATCCGTGACATCGAGTTGATGAAGTCCTATAACGTTAACGCCGTGCGCACATCCCATTATCCAAATCAGTCTCTCTGGTACGAACTGTGTGATGAATATGGCCTTTATGTCATTGACGAAACGAATCTGGAAACTCACGGCACCTGGGAATATGGGCAAAAGGAAATGAACGAGAACAATATTCCCGCGAGCAAACCGGAATGGCGTAATAACGTAATAGATCGCTGTAACTCGATGTTCCAGCGGGACAAAAACCATCCGTCCGTTATTATCTGGTCTCTGGGTAATGAATCCTTCGGCGGCGATAACTTCATCGCCATGTACGATTATCTGAAACAAGTCGATCCAACACGTCTCGTTCATTATGAAGGGACTTTCCATTATCGCCCTTCTGATTCGGCAAGCGATATTGAATCGACAATGTATATCAGCCCACAAGATGTGGAGCAGTACGCGCGCATGAAGGGACCTAAGAAGCCTTATATTATCTGCGAATACAGCCATGCCATGGGTAACTCCTGTGGAGGTCTGCATCTGTATTGGGAGTTGTTCGATAAATATGATGTGTTGCAGGGTGCATTCATCTGGGACTGGGTCGATCAGTCCATTCGTACCACTACGGCAGACGGTGTAGAATATTTTGCTTATGGCGGCGATTTCGGTGAATCTCCTCATGATGGCAATTTCTGCGGGAACGGACTGATTCTGGCCGATAAGACAGTTACGCCGAAGCTTGAAGAAGTGAAGAAATGTTATCAGAACGTTCGTATGGAAGCTACTGATGTAAAAGACGGCCTGCTACGCATCCGAAACCAGTTCCTGTTCACGGATCTGAGCGAATATTCGCTCGTGTGGACAGTAACACACGATGGTGTATCCGTAGAGAACGGCACGCTCGATATCGCGGTACCTCCTGGCGAATCGGTTGAAGTGCGTATCCCATACACGCCATCGTCTGATTTGCTCAAGGAAGCGGTGCTGACTGTATCCTTGGTTACAAAAGTGGCAACCAAATGGGCAGGAATAGGTCATGAGATTGCCTGGGATCAATTCGTGGTATCTCCGCGATTACGTCCAATCCAACCGATGCGTCAAGGCCAAGACAATGCGCCGCAGTTACAGGATCTGCAAGATGAATTGAAAGTATCTACAGGCCAAGTCACGTTGAGCTTCAATCCAGCCACTGGCGCGTTAACGTCCTATCAGATCAACAATCAGGATCAATTGCTCGCACCTGTCCGGCCGAATTTCTGGAGAGCCATGACAGACAATGATATGGGGAACCGCCTGAATGAGCGTTCTGCCTTCTGGAGAGATGCTCACGCTACCAGCAGATTAATTCGCTTTGAGCACCATGCAGACGAGCAAGGTATTCTCGTAACGACCGATTATACGTGGGATCAACATCCGGGATGTACGCTGTCCATCACATACCGAATTGATGCGGATGGTGTATTGGAAATCAGTCAAACCCTTATTCCAGGCGTAGGCTTACCTGATCTACCGGAATTTGGTATGCTGCTACAACTGAATAACCGCTTGGATACAATCTCTTGGTACGGCAGAGGCCCGCATGACAATTATGCAGACCGTCTAACCAGTGCACGTCTCGGCTATTACACAGGTGCGGTTCGAGATCAATTTGTTCCATATCTGAAGCCACAAGAGTGTGGTAACAAAACGGATGTACGCTTTGCAGAAATTACGTCAGCGGATGGTCAGCTTGGCCTTCATGTTGAAGCCACCATACCATTTGAAATCAATGCGTTGCCGTGGACACCAGAGGAACTGGAAGCAAACGACCATGTGTACAAATTACCTCAGAGCACACAGACTGTCGCACGCATCAATTACAAACAAATGGGTGTTGGCGGAGATGACAGCTGGAGCGCACGTACCCATGCCGAATACACCTTGCCAGCCAACCGCGCGTATCACTTCACCTTTACGGTAAGACCTGTATAACACTAAGCAAGCACTGCTGGCAGTATGCCCGCAGTGCTTTTTTTGTTGGGGCAGTGAATAGTGGGAGTTTGAACTTTGTCATCGGAACATTATAATGAATGAGGTGCAAGAAAGATTTGTACCAGCTATTACTCTATTACGAGGTGAGACTTTGCAATATCTGTTTACCACTCTCTTCATTCTTGGCTTGATCGCTTTCTTGGGATTTGTTGTTGGGATGATCTTATCTATTCGCAAAGGCAATAGGTTGCCAATCAGATATATCTTTCTAACAACGGCCTGTTTTGCGATTGCTTCAATAGGCTTGTATGGCATGCTGACTTTATCTTCGAACTCTACTCAGCCTGAAATAGATCAGACCCCTTCACCCCAGATTAAACTTTCTGGCCTCCATATGACTGCCGATGAATTTAAAAATAAGTTTAATGGCGCCGTGGGCAAATACCGACTGAATGGTTTGAGTATTACCCGTTTGAATATACAAGAGTCTTCTGAGCAGGGCACTGGCACTTTCGAGTATGTATTCAATGACGAGTTGCGTTTGGTTGGTGCAGTGAATGCAGATGAGAGCATACAGGAAGTCAGGTTGTACGGAACTGGTGATACGCGTAAACCAACAGGTGGAATTTTTTTGACTGCTATCGCCACACTCATTCTCACAACCAATAGTGAGTACACGTATAACGATGCACAAGATGTCATCCAGGATATCAGTCTATTGGATCGTGATGTGAATCAGTCTGATTTTGATGGAGCGACTATTCGCAACGGATTAGAATATCGCTTCAGCGTTCAGGATTCTGAGCACTCTACTTTTGAAATAACTGTTGCGAGATAAGATGCGATTGTGCAAAAAGGCCACTCCATGAAGGAACGGCCTAACGTGTGTTATGTACTAAGAATGATTCAGTAATTGCCACCAAACCAACGATGAACACCTCCCGAATGCGAGAGTTACTCAAAAGTTACAGTCTCGCTTTGATTGTTCCAACTCATTTTAAAGGTAATCGGGTCTTTCGTTTTCTCCGCCTCAGTAACCGTTCCCGACATACTGAAAGGGACCTCCTGTTCTTCCAGCGCTTTCCCCTGTTGTTCTATATTATTGCCAGTAAGGTCAAACACAAAATCTTTTATACGCTTTTCATCACCTATATAAGTAATACTATAGCTCCCTGTTGATCTCTGTAGAGAAACATCCCAGTTATCGCTCTTTCCGTGTATTATATCATCCGCACCACAAGCTGAGACAATAGATAAAAGTACTATAATGCATAGAATCATTGGTAGTTTAAATATTTTCATAAAATCCCTCCTTTTAGGAATATACCCAAAAATGTGAGTTATGATATTTTCTACTCATCCCGAGCACCTGCCTAGTATAATGTGTCTTACCTTTGAATGATATGATTAACGATTTTCTGAGCATCGTATTTAACCCATCCCAACAGTGCTGAACCCCGTGATGTTTGCCAAGGTAGCCCTACAAAGTACAATCCAGCAACCGGTGATACGCCTCTCTCGTGTATAATTACACCTTGGGCATCAAAAGCAGTATTGATATCGATCCAACTATCATTTCGCTTAAACCCAGTCGCCCAGATAATATTGTCTATTCGTGTCTCACTACCATCCTCATATAGGATGCGGTCATCTATTGCATTAATGGCACGTGGGCGCAGGTTAACTTTCCCCTGGGTCATCAATTCTTTTAACTCATAGCCATATACGTACTCAGGCTGATTTCTCAACCATTTTCCAACCATACGATCTGCACTTGCACGTAATATTCCGATCTTTTCAAAATACCAGAATATACTTCGTCTCATAATATGCAAAGGCCTAAAGGTAATATTTCGAGCTATGGATATGTATACGGTTTGTTTATCATCTGATGTCAACTCTACGGCGATTTGGGCACCTGAATTCCCTCCGCCTACAACTACTGTTGTTCCAGGAAGAAATTGAGAGATATTTTTATATTCTGATGAGTGAAGCTGAATCACATGCTCGGATAATGCTTTCGCAAAATGAGGAACATTTTTGGTCTGGAAAGGCCCCGTGGCAACGATAATATTGCGCGCTTCAATCGTTCCATCATTGGTTTCAGCATAGTACACCTCATCTTGCTTCGAGAGACGGGAGATTTTACAGTTTAACTTTATTGGAAGCTCCATTTGTTTAGCATAGTTTTCAAAATAATCTGCAATTTCATCTTTGCTTGGCAGGCTATTTTCATTTCCACTAAGCGGCATTCCCGGTAACCCATCATACATTCGTGGGGTAAAAAGACGCAAGGAATCGTACCGTTTACGCCAAGATTCCCCGATAGATGAGGCAGCATCAACGATTAAAAAGGTTAACCCCGACTGTTGAAGATAGTAACCTGCTGCCAAGCCTGCTTGCCCAGCTCCTATAACCAATACATCGTACATATGTATCATCTCCAATATCGTCTATATATTAATATATGAGTACTTATTCATGTGTTTATTTTACTTAACAACTATCTGTTTAGCAATAGAAGAAAACATCACTACTTCCTTTTACAAGATCAGCCATTAAAAAGACTCCCTCACGGGAGCCTTTTAATCATTTCAGTGCAAGTTTCTTATATCTTCTCATGTATGCTACGTGCTAAGTATGATAGGTTGGTTGAATTCTACCTGGTGTATCTATCGATGTCATCGTTCGCATACTGATGCTCTCTTCTATGGTAATCTTCATGCTGACGAACGTCGTTCTTTAATTTCGCTAAGAAACCCCACCCCATAAAGGCAAGTATAAGCACAGTAATCAGTGCATAAGCAAAGCTATATAGATTCATAAAAAAGTTGATAAATATTGCAGCGAGCATCAAGCCCAGTATCCATAATATCCATTTTGTACCCTTTCTCAAATCATTTCCTCCTCAAATAGTTGCTGACTGATAAGCTGTAAATATATCACAGTACATATGAAATCATAGGAACGAGGTTTCAATCTCAGGGCTTCAAATCTACATTTAGAGCGAATTACCGAATCTTTAATTAACATCAGTTCCAAGAGAAACATCCAATATGCCCGACATTCCTTGCGCAGAAGAGGTACTTACATAATACGAACCCGTCGACAATGCTTTGTCACTATAATATGTATGCTCTTTTCCATCTGCTGGAACACTTCCAGACGTTATCGCGGTTCCACTAGTAGATCCTTCATTGATCGTGAACGTGAAGTGTTTCGAACCCGTGTTTTTAAAACTCACTTTCATATAACTAGATCCTGCCCGAATATCAAACCGATGCGTATTTGTAGTACCTGCGAAATTCTCTTTATTGATTACTGTTAATGGAGTTGAAGGAGTACTTCTAGGTTCATTTGCTAATCTCCCTTCAGAATTGGAAGTGAAATTATAGATTAAGATGATAACAGCAGCAGACACTAAACCAACCACTATCATCTTTCTAATATGTTTCATGATATATGCCCTCCATATCTCTTGATACTAACTTTGATTATAAAATACTCAATAACACAAAAACCACTCCTTAATAGATATTAAGAAGTGGTCATTGGTTTATTTATAATTTGTAACAGTGACTGCTTCACAAATTCTTGTCACATCGTAACGAGAATTCACTCTGCCAGGCACGTGATGCTTTAAAGGTTTTTACACCTTTATTACATCATGCCGCCCATTCCACCCATACCGCCCATGTCAGGCATTCCGCCACCAGCACCTGCTGGTTCTGGTTTGTCAGCGATAACTGCTTCAGTAGTCAAGAACATTGCCGCTACAGAAGCAGCGTTTTGCAATGCATAACGAGTTACTTTCGCAGGGTCAACGATACCAGCTTCGATCATGTTAACCCACTCGCCAGTTGCAGCGTTGAAGCCTACGCCAGTTTGTTCTTTTTTCAGACGTTCCACGATTACGGAACCTTCTTCGCCAGCGTTAGCTGCGATTGTGCGGATTGGTGCTTCCAGAGCACGCAGGACGATGTTTACGCCTGTTTGTTCGTCACCGGACAGAGCTACAGCCGCAACCGCGCTATATACGTTCATGAGCGCTGTACCACCACCGGATACGATACCTTCTTCAACCGCAGCGCGAGTTGCGTTCAGGGCATCTTCGATGCGAAGTTTGCGTTCTTTCAATTCTGTTTCAGTAGCCGCACCAACTTTGATTACTGCTACACCGCCGGACAATTTAGCCAGACGCTCTTGCAGTTTCTCTTTGTCGAACTCGGAAGTTGTTTCTTCCAATTGTGTACGGATTTGGCTAACACGTGCATCGATATCGGATTTGTTACCAGCACCGTCAACGATGATTGTGTTTTCTTTTGTTACGCGAATTTGACGAGCTGTACCCAGTTGTTCCACAACAGCGGATTTCAGGTCCAGACCCAGTTCTTCCGTGATCAATTGGCCACCAGTGAGGGCAGCGATGTCTTGCAGCATTGCTTTACGACGGTCACCGAATCCTGGAGCTTTAACAGCTACAGCATTGAATGTACCACGCAATTTGTTCACAACCAGCATAGCCAGTGCTTCGCCTTCGATATCTTCAGCGATCAATACCAGCGGTTTGCCTTGTTGAACGATTTTCTCAAGCAATGGCAAGATGTCTTGCGTGCTGGAGATTTTTTTGTCTGTGATCAAGATGTACGGATTGTCCAAAACAGCTTCCATTTTGTCCGTATCAGTGATCATGTAAGGAGAGATGTATCCACGGTCGAATTGCATACCTTCAACCACTTCAAGCTCTGTAGCGAATCCTTTGGATTCTTCTACTGTGATTACGCCATCTTTACCTACTTTTTCCATAGCTTCAGCGATCAGTTCGCCTACTTCTTCGTCAGCTGCAGAGATTGCTGCAACTTGTGCAATGGATTGTTTGGAATCGATTGGTTTGGAGATGGATTGCAATTCAGCAACCGCAGCTTTAACCGCTTTGTCGATCCCTTTACGGATACCGATTGGGCTAGCGCCTGCAGTTACGTTTTTCAGACCTTCTGTGATCAGCGCTTGCGCCAATACAGTTGCTGTTGTAGTACCGTCACCGGCAACATCGTTGGTTTTCGTTGCTACTTCTTTAACCAGTTGTGCACCCATGTTCTCGAATGCATCTTCCAGTTCGATTTCTTTAGCAATGGTTACACCATCGTTAGTGATGAGTGGGCTTCCGAATTTTTTCTCCAGAACCACGTTGCGGCCTTTAGGACCGAGTGTTACTTTTACTGCATTAGCCAATGCGTCCACACCACGAAGCATGGAGCGACGAGCGTCTTCACTGAATTTAATGTCTTTAGCCATGTTAAGAAAACCTCCCTAGTTTTTGTTGGAAAATGGTAGTGCTATATGGTTCGGTTATCCGATTAAATTTGAATTAGTCGAGAATCGCGTGAATATCGCTCTCTTTCATAATCAAATATTCTTTACCTTCGAATTTGATTTCTGTACCGGCATATTTGGAGAAAATAACGCGATCTCCTTCTTTCACTTCCAGAGCTACACGTACGCCGTCTTTCAATACTCCAGCACCAACTGCAATGATTCTACCCTCTTGCGGTTTTTCTTTGGCGGAGTCCGGGAGTACGATCCCGAAAGAAGTTGTTTGTTCTTGCTCCAGTGGTTCTACCAATACGCGTTCACCTAAAGGTCTGATCATGAAAAATAGCCTCCTTTTGAAATTATATAACGTTACATTGTAGGTTGTAGCCATATGTATTAGCACTCGACAGTGTTCAGTGCTAACAACCAACTTTATGATACTCAACTTGAAGCATGATTTCAAGTCCTTTCGACGAATTCCTGCGAGAATTTACGTTGAATTTACACAAACATAGCCAAATTACACCCGCTGCGCCTGGTTCTATGTTGCAATTCACTAATCTTATTCTACGAAATTGTTTAGCCCTTCTGCAACGTTAGCAGACAGTCCCTTCCCCATTGTATCCATTGTTGAACATAATATGCCTGCTTGTCCTGTCGTGGTGGTCGGCAGTCTACAGAAATAGCCCGGATAAGAACATACCGTCTTTTCCGGGCACATTACAGCCTATCCTCATTCAGCCCACATGTTTCTTATCCTCGGCACGAACATAGCGGGATTCGATCTCTTCATCGGCTGCAAGCTGCTTGCGATATACGATTGCGGATAATAACACACTGATTTCATATAACAGGAGCAAAGGAATCATCACCAGCAGATCGGAAATAAAGTCTGGAGGTGTAATGACCACTGCAATGAAGATCAGCACAAAATAAGCTACTCTGCGCATTTTGCGAAGACGAATTGGATTCAGAATCCGCAGTCCTGTCAGAAACATAATAAGTAAAGGAAGTTCAAATAACAGGGACACAGGCAACACAATGCCAAACAGGAAGCTGAAATACTGTTTCATCCCGTAGGTCTCCACAAGCCCCATTTTCTCCGTTATCGCTGTTGTGAAGGCAAGTGCCATCGGAAAAATAACATAATACGAGAAAGCCATACCCGTCAGAAATAACAGAAATACATAGGGCACATACTTTAGCGTTGCTTTTCGCTCGCGCGGCTTTAGCCCTGGACTAACAAACTTCCAGATCTGATACACCGTAAACGGCAGCGTAATAATAAGTGAAAACAAACCGGCAATCTTCATGTAGATGCCAATCCCGTCCCAGAACGAGAAGGCATGTAATACAAAACCTTTGGCCGACTCTGCCTTCGTCAGATATTGGTATACCGGGTCCGCCACAAAAAATCCTGCAATCAGTCCCAGCACAAAAATAATTAATACGTAGATCAGCCGCTTGCGCAGCTCGCTCAGATGTTCCGTAATCGACATTTCTTCCATTTGCTGCGTCATGCCTGCCCCCCATTATTGCCAGCTTAAAATACAAAACCCTTCCGGCAGGAAGGGATTTCTCTTTCATTGCCGTCAAGATTATTCCGGCAGGCGTTTATCAGCAGGCTTGTCTGCAGGTGTGCTCTCAGCCGCCAGCGGTTTCGCCTTCTCCTGCTCTTTACGATTGGACGAGTCATCCTCAGAGATAATCTCGCGAGCGCCCTCTTTGAATTCACGGAAGGTACGCCCAACTGCACGTCCCAGTTCCGGAAGTTTGTTGGGTCCAAACAACAACAATGCAATCACGGCCAGCAAAATAAAACCCGTTGGTCCAATGGAACTTAACATTGATAATCCTCCTCGTCTCAAGCTTCGAAGATGCGCATACTCGGCCAGATGTTCATAGATGTCTCTGCTGCGTTCTTAATTTAAGCCCATCATACCATAGATGTAACCACTTACATAACCCGCAAAATTCACAAATAAGAGATGTCACTAGAACAATCTAACACCGGTTCATGGCTAATCGGATATCTTGCCCCAGAGTCCGTGCTCGATTATTGCTTGAACTGACCCGTAACCATCAGCAGCGCTTCCGGAAGCTGATCCATAATGGCAGCCAGATGTTCATGCACACCCTTCGGTGTACCTGGCAGATTAACAATCAGCGTGCGTCCACGAATGCCACATACCCCACGGAACAGCATTGCAGAACGGTTTTTGCTCATTACACTGTACCGCATGGCCTCTGCCATCCCGGGAACTTCCCGCTCAATTACGCGCCGGGTTGCTTCCGGAGTAATATCACGAATGGCCAGCTCCGTGCCACCGGTAGTCAGCACCAGATCGGCGTGAAAATAATCCGTCATCTCAATCAAAGCCGCAATAATCTCATCGGGTTCATCCGGAACGATACGGTACTCCACGATTTGACCACCCAGCTCTTCTTCCACCAGCTCCCGAATGACTTGTGCACTCGTATCCTCACGTTCCCCGCGGGCTCCTTTGTCACTGGCTGTCAGGATTGCTGTTCTCCACACCATAAAGATCACCCTTCTCCTCTATGAAAATAAATATTGCCTATCGGCTGTAATCACCGTTTTTGCCACCACTCTTGGAATTAAGCATGGTTGGACCGATAATCATATCTTTTTGCATGGCCTTGCACATGTCATAGACCGTCAGTGCCGCAGCCGAAGCCGCCGTGAGTGCCTCCATCTCAACACCCGTTTTGCCTTCGGTTTTGACAGTAACTTCAATGTGTAATTCATCCACTCCGTTATCATGAAAACGAATATCCACACCCGTCAGTGCCAGCGGATGGCACATCGGAATCCAGTCCGACGTTTTCTTCGCGCCTTGAATCCCGGCAATCTGAGCCACAGCCAGCACATCACCTTTGCCGATTCGGCCCTCCCGAATCGCTTCCAGTGTATCTGGATTCATCGTCACTTTCGTTACGGCCACAGCCGTACGTACGGTAATTTCCTTACCTGAAATATCAACCATCCGGGCCCGCCCCTGTTCATTAAAATGGGTCAGTTTGCCACCCGAAGACTGGCCGTTATTCACTTCTGAACTCAATCACATCACAACCCTTTATTCGATATGTAATATACCTTCGGTTGTTATCAACAGATCAATCCGCAGATCGAGCAGGTCCATCGGGATCTCCTCTTGTAGCTGACCCGGCAATACCATCGCAGCCATCAATGGTTTCTTGCTCGTCATCGCACATGTTGCTGCAAGAGTCTCGGCAAAACGATCATAATAACCGCCACCATAACCAATACGCCCGCCATGGAGATCATAACCAAGCCCAGGTACCAAAACGAGATCGATATCCGGCCAATCATCAGGCGTCAGGACCTCACAGGAATCCTTGGGTTCCGGTATCCCCCATATGCCTGGCTCCAGATCTTGTTCTCCGGTCACCCGCCGTAGTTCCATTCGAGGTGGATTCGCCAACACTTTTGGTGCAAACATCACATCTCCATGATTCCAGCCCTCTTGAAACCAAAAAGCTGTGGACGCTTCGCTTCCATAGGACAGATAACTGAATATGACGAGTGGTTTGTTCACAACCTTGCTCTTGACCTGTCTAAGGCGCTCCAGCTCCCGCTTCACTCCAGCATTAATCTTAGTCATCGCCTGCTGATGTATGCTTGCATCCATCAGATCACGGCTCTGTCTTAGTCTGGATCGAAGCTGACTTTTCAGTTCCGCATGATCCTGCATATCCTTGAATAACCTCCTGTTGATAGGGAAGGTAGAAAAAAGCTCTCATTAAAAACAATTTATATGTTATGACCAGTTGTCATCTTGTTGAAATGGTTAAAATGATTCATTTTCTGCAAAATCCTCATGTAATAACATGCCTTCTTTCAGTTTATCATTGATTGATCAAAAAGACTACATGCCCCATGCGTTCCCAATCGGTGCAATTGCTCTGTATTTCATGTAAACTGAGATATAGTTGTCATATCAAGAACTGGACCTATGGAGGAACTTAATTTTATGCTGCTGCAAGTATCCGGAATTATCAAACGTTTTGGTGTCGATCCAATCCTGGACGGCGTGAACTTACAAATATTAGAACGCGAGCGCATCGGCCTCGTTGGTGTAAACGGTGCAGGGAAATCCACTTTGCTCAAAATTGTAGCCGGTGAAATGTCCTATGACGGAGGACAGATTTTCAAATCCAAAGAAACGACGCTCGGTTACCTGGCTCAGAACAGCGGGCTACAATCCGACCGTAACATCTGGGAAGAAATGATGAACGTCTTCGCTCACCTGACACAGGCTGAAGCCGATTTGCGTCAGATGGAACGCGATATTGCCGACCCTGCCCAGATGGAAGATGAGAAAAAGTATGCTGACCTGCTGGAACGTTATGCGAAACGCTCCGACTGGTTCAAGGACCATGGCGGTTATGAAATGGAAACCCGCATTCGCAGCGTACTGCACGGGATGGGATTCGGCGAATTTTCGCCAGACACCCCCATTGCTACTCTGAGCGGCGGGCAGAAGACACGCCTTGCGCTTGCTCGTATTTTGCTTCAGGCACCTGATCTGCTCATGCTGGACGAGCCTACCAACTATCTCGATATCGCCACTCTTACTTGGTTGGAAGATTATCTGAGAGGTTATTCAGGCGCACTGCTCGTGGTATCCCATGACCGGTACTTCCTTGATCGACTCGTAACGACCATCGTTGAGATCGAACGTCACCGCTCCAAAAAATATACGGGCAATTACAGCCGTTATATGGAACTCAAAGCTGCCGAATATGAAAATCAGATGAAGCAATATGAGAAACAGCAAGGCGAAATCTCCAAGATGGAGGATTTTGTTCAGAAAAACATCGTACGTGCTTCGACGACCAAACGGGCGCAAAGCCGGCGCAAAGCCCTCGACAAAATGGAGCGGCTTGATAAACCGATGGGAGATTTGAAAAAAGCCCATTTTTCCTTCGAAACCGCCGTTATGTCAGGCAAGGAAGTTCTTCGTGTGGATCAGCTGTCTGTCGCTTATGACGAGGCTTCTCCATTGTTCCGCAACGTATCCTTCGATCTGCGACGCGGGGAAACGGTTGCTCTGATTGGACCAAACGGTATTGGTAAATCCACCATGCTGAAGTGTCTTACGGGAAGTTTACGTCCGGTAAGCGGGGAGATCCAATGGGGAACAAAAGTGCAGATCGGCTATTACGATCAGGAACAGACTGGGCTCAATCCGTCCAACACGGTTCTGGAAGAACTGTGGAGTGCCTATCCGGGGATGGAAGAAGCACGCATTCGGACCGTACTGGGGAACTTTTTGTTCAGCGGTGACGATGTGCTCAAAAAAATCTCCTCCCTCAGCGGCGGTGAGAAAGCACGTGTGTCTCTCTCCAAGCTGATGTTGAAGGAAGCCAACATGCTCATTCTGGATGAGCCTACGAACCATCTCGACCTGTTTGCCAAAGAAGTGCTGGAAGCGGCATTAATGGATTATGAAGGCACCCTGCTGTTCATCTCCCATGACCGGTATTTCCTCAATAAAATGGCTGAACGCATTGTTGAACTTCATCCAGGCGGCACAGAACAATATCTCGGTAATTACGATGATTATGTGGAGAAAAAACAGGAGCTTGAAGACATCGCACGTGAAGCTGCTGAGGCACGTCAGGCTTCAGCCAAGAACTCGTCCAAATCCGATCTGAACACAGCCACAACCGAAAAATCCGGAGCGGCTTCATTCGAAGCGGAAAAACAGGCGAAGCGTGAAGAGCGTAACCGGCAACGCAAGCAGGAAGCTCTGGAACAACAGATTGCGGAATTGGAAACGAAGATTACCGAACTTGAGGCACAGATGGCTCTGCCTGAAATCTATCAGGATTATATGAAGCTGCAAGAACTCCAGCAACAATCGGAGGAACACAAAGCAGAACTCACCAAGGCATACGAGGACTGGGAAGAACTAGCTATGGAATAGTACGAATAGTACAGACTCAGACCATGGCTTGATCGCACCCATACAAATATAGTTGTACCACCGGCTGATTCCTTATTGGGATCAGCTTTTTGTTTGTTTAAGATGAGTATGTTTAGGATGAGTATATTGAAGCTATGCTTATTTCGCTCCTTTATGTTTGTTATATCCTTGAGATTGCACTCTAACATACGGAGGTTGGGTGAGATGTTTTGGCTTTTGTCAAATTCACTCGAAAGAAGAGAAATATTTTTGTATGATCCCCCCTCACACTTATCCACAAGAAAGCAAGATAGCAAGCATATTAATAAGCTTAATTATACAGCGGTAGAATAGCCTTTTTCACACAAAAACCATATTTATCCACTAAGTTATACACATTATCCACAAATTTGTTGATAACAGGGGGCCATTCTATCCCCTAAACCCTTTTCGTTTCGAAAACTATACTGGTTTGACTTTATCCTAGTTACCCACAATTTTCACTGGATATGTGGATAACTATAGTCACACCTTGACAAATGCATCCTTCACTCCTCAATGTTCCTCCATAATAAGACAAAAGCAGACCTTTGTCGTTCAAGGCCTGCCCATCATTTATTTACTATATGCCATGCATATTTACATCGAATCGCAATTGCTACTATTGCCGCTGTAGATGCGATCTGGCAAAAGATGTTTTACGCATGTGCTTCTTGTTCATGATGTTCGGAAGACTCCGCCTTCAGCCCAGCAGCATTACAAGCCGCTACATAAGCAAGACCGGCAGCCATGACGATATCATTATGTGTTGCTGTTCCCCGGAACTCACGTCCTGCACGCTCCACGGTAACTACAGCTTCCGCACTTGCACCCTCTCCACCACTCAAGGCATGCATCTCCATATCTACAAATGCAATATCATCGGAAATGCTCTGACCAATTGCACGAATGGTCGCATCCACAGGTCCGCCGCCAACAGCGGAGTAAGATTGTTCTCCAGCGCTTGTGCGAATACGTACGGCGGCCATTCGATCCGTCATGCTGCCCGCCGTCACCTGCAATTCAACCAGCTCGTAATCCTGCGCAGGAATATTCATGGTCTGGCTAACCATCTGTAATAACTGGTCGTCACTGACCACTTTTTGCTGGTCTGCGGTTTCTTTGAACACCTCATACAATTGCTCCATCTGTTGCTCATCCGGCTCAAAACCGTATTTACGAACCCGATCCTTCAGGGCGTGACGACCGGAGTGTTTACCCAAAATAATCATGCTGCGCGGAATACCCAGCGCTTCCGGATCCATAATCTCATAAGTGTTCCGATTCTTCAGCAGACCATCCTGATGGATGCCAGATTCATGCTGGAATGCATTACGTCCCACCACAGGCTTATTGTATGCAATCGGGAAGTGCATCGCACGGCTAATCTGACGTGAAGTCTCATACAGCTGATTCAGCTTAATGTTCGTCGTTGCACCAATTGCGTCTCCCCGAGTCTCCAGCGCCATAATCAGCTCTTCCAGTGCACAGTTCCCCGTCCGTTCTCCGATACCATTGATGGTCACTTCAATCTGGGTAGCCCCATTGGCAATCGCAGCCAAACTATTGGCTACGGCCAGGCCCAGATCATTGTGACAGTGAGCACTATAGCGAACCTGATCGCCGCCTCTTGCACCCTCACGCACCCGGCGGAACATCTCACCATACTCATGTGGCAGGGCATAACCGACCGTATCCGGCAGATTGATAATGCTGGCCCCGGCTTCAATGGCGACTTCAACCATTTCAATCAAATCGTCCATCTTGGTACGAGCAGCGTCCATCGCTGTGAACTCTACGATGTCCGTGAACTGACGTGCATAAGATACCATCTCACGAGCAGTAGCAACCACTTCACTGCGCGGACGGCGCAGCTGATGCTCAATATGAATATCCGAAGAAGAGATAAACAGGTGAATTCGGCGCCGTGCTGCATCCGCTGTTGCTTGAACAGCTGCATCAATATCACCTTTGACCGCACGCGCAAACCCACAGATTTCCACGTTCTGCAACTGTCTCGAAATCGCCTGAACCGCCGCGAACTCACCTGGACTGGAGATCGGGAATCCAGGCTCAATGACGTCGATACCCAGAGAAGCCAGTTGGTGTGCCAATTCAATTTTTTGCTCGGGTTGCAGACTTGCCCCTGGTGCCTGTTCTCCATCACGCAGCGTTGTATCAAAAATCTCAATCATGCGTTTGTTATTAGTCGTTGTCATATCCATCAACCTCCATCAAATTTTTATAAATATTTTCGTTACGATCCACGAGCCACAGAACACCCGCTGATCGCCGTCCCTGTTGTTATATATTTTGTTTGTAAACACGTATGTTGTTTGTAGCTTAGTCCTTGGTGATCAGTAATACCTGTTGAATGTTTAGTGCCTATACTTGTTGTTCAATGTTCATTAATCGTTCGTTGTATATCCTGCTTACCCTCATGACAGAGTGTACGTCGACTTACACCCTGACCTTCTGATTCTTCAATCTCCATATGGTTCTTCCCATGCCCACCCTGCTGCCGGCAGCAAACACAAATAACCCGCCATCTCATATAAGAGACGGCGGGTTATTATCCCCTCCGCGGTACCACTCTCGCTTGATGGGCCAGACTTGCGCCGGACTCCATCCACCTCGTCGTCTCCGATCCGCTGGATGTGCGTGCACGCACGACATCACTGGAATTCGGAGAAACACCCTATAACGAGGGTTAACCGTTGCTGTGTAACACATGTTGTTGTCCATCAGGACAACTGGGCGATTGATATCATCCCCACGCTTCCACAGCTCCGTTCCCGGGCGAGATTCGAATGATTCCAGCCACTGCGTCGCACCACCCCGCAGCTCTCTGAGCGCTTTATCGTTCTACTGCTCCCGTTCATCACATTTATAATATGACCTAACTTCATTCATCCTTATTTTGAAAATCAAAAAAAGCCTGCCACCTCATGCAATAATGCAAGAGACGACAGGCTGTTCACCTTCGCGGTACCACTCTTGTTGACTTCCTTCCTGTTCATTCAAGACAACCCCTGAATGCTTTCGCATATCCGGATCACTTGAAGCAGCCTGAAAGCCCCCTCAGTTATCGTCAGTTGATCCTTATAATAACGGTCCTACCAACAACGGCCCATTCACGGAGGCAACCCGTAACCATGTACTTTGGGCCATGATCGGCCTTCGGATTCTCCCGGGGAGTCACCGTGTTCCATCGTTCCGCTTCCAGGTGAGTTTCAGGTTTCCTTCGACTGCGTTGCACCATACCGCAGCTCTCTAAGACCGGGAATGACCTTACTATTCCTGTTCATCGCGTTTATCAGTTCAGGAATCTGAATTCCTGTTTAAATTTGTAACTAAATATACATTCTTTACATCCCTGCTGTCAACTCTTAATCTCAAACTGCCTGCCTATACGGATTGAACAGACCATTCCTCCAGAGAAAGTCCAGGGTCTGCTTTGGCATCAAATTCAGCAATTTCTCCCCGCTGCCATTTCAGATACGCAGCCGCTCCAATCATGGCAGCGTTATCCGTACAATATTCCATTGGCGGGATTAACAGTTCAAGCCCTTCCTTCGTGCAACGCTCCTGTAATGCTGAGCGCAATCCCCGGTTTGCTGCAACACCACCGCATAATAACAGTTGACGCGAACCATACTCACGAACTGCTCTAACGGCTTTCTCCACCAACACTTCAACAACAGCTTCCTGGAAACCACGTGCAACCGCAGACGGCTCCAAGGTTTCTCCGCGCATTTTAGCCTGATTGAGCACATTCAGTACAGCAGACTTCAGGCCACTGAGACTGAAATCGTACGAACCTGCTTCCAGCCATACCCGTGGTAATGGCACTACATCCTCCGCTTCAGATGCCATCCGGTCCACATGCGGGCCACCCGGATAAGGACAGCCCAATGCACGTGCTACTTTGTCATACGCTTCGCCTACGGCATCATCACGTGTACGACCAATCAGTTTGAACTTGCCCTCGGATTCCATATGCACGAGTTCTGTATGTCCACCGGATACGACCAGTGCCATAGCCGGATATTGCAGTTCATGAGTAAGTCGGTTGGCATAGATATGCCCGGCAATATGATGTGTGCCAATGAGCGGTTTGCCCAGTGCCATCGCCATCGTTTTGGCCGCAACGATACCCACCAGCAGTGCTCCGACCAGCCCAGGTCCCTGTGTTACAGCAATTGCACTTAGATCACGTGGACGAATGCCTGACTGTTCGATCGCCTGTTCCAGCATCAACGTAATGACTTCAACGTGTTTGCGTGAAGCCACTTCAGGTACAACACCACCAAATGCCTTATGCGTCTCGATCTGACTTGAGATCAGATTGGACAGCACTTCCCGTCCATCTTTGACTACTGCTACCGATGTTTCATCACAGCTTGTCTCCACCGCCAAAATGTAGGATGGTGCAGAATTTATTTTTTCATTAAGTTCGTTCATGAATCCAGTACGCTTCCTTCCTCTTCGCCGCTCCGGCCTGCAGACGGCAAGTTCGCCCACATAATCATCGCATCTTCCCCATTATCGGAGTAATATCCTTTACGAAGACCCGCCGATTCAAACCCTTTTTTCTGATATAAACGCTGAGCAATGCTGTTCGAGACTCTGACCTCCAGCGTCATTCGTTCCATCCCGAGATAAGCCGCTGTACTCATTAATTCATCCAGTAACTTTTCGCCAAGCTTGCGTCCACGATACGCGCCTCTGACTGCAATATTGGTAATATGAGCTTCATCCATGATCGTCCACATACCTGCATAGCCAATGGCCTTGCCTTCTAATTCCATCACCATATATTTAGCAAATTGATTGTGTGTCAATTCATTTTGAAATGCTTCTTCCGTCCAGGGCAGGGTAAAGGCCTCATATTCAATCTCCATCACATCGGGAATATCCGCGAGTGTCATGAACCTAAACTGAAGCGTTGCTTCCTGCTTATTATTCGCCACATTGTCCATCTGCTTCCCCTCCCCCCTTCAGCCTTTGCGCAGCAGATTGGCTTCCGCTTCAGACAGCTGGGTGTAGTTCGGCACCAGCGCATGCACGTCATCACGCTGACCTGCAAGCAGCGCGGCGGCGCCAAGGCGCCCAACCCAGCGGCCTTCCAGCTCATAAGGTACGAGCTGGAGCGCCGTTCCTGCGGGGCAGCGAAGCTCCGCCGCTGCCGCAGCATGTGGGCCCGTCTCGCCGACGATCCAGACGGCTGCGGGCCGCTCTTCCGGCGCCGCCTCCGCCATGCGGGCGGCGAGGGCTTCCAGCCATCCGTCCATCTTGCGGATGGCATCAGGCGCCAGACGCCGGGGCGCATCGCTCCCGGCGGAGGCAAACAGCGCGGTGCAGGCTTGACCGCGCCGTGCATCCACAAGCGGAACGATCCAGTGGACAGGGGCAGCACCTGTGCTGCCCCTGTCCGCGGATGGCGTTCCGCCAGGCCCTGCTGCGGCATCCTCTGCCGCAGCTTCCGCCTTGGCGGCGAGGCCGCTGTGCCAGCCGCCCCAAGCGAGGGCCTGAAGGCTGGACACCCCGGCTACGGGGATGTCCCACGCCCAGGCCAGTGTCTTCGCCGCGGTCACCGCAATGCGGATGCCCGTGTACGAGCCTGGGCCAACGCCAACGGCAATGCCGTCCAGTTGGCCAGGCTGTGTGTTGCTGGCGGCCAGCAGCTGCTCCATCACCGGTACGACGTGTACCGAATGGTTGCGCTCAGCTCGTTCATTGCGTTCTTCCAGAAGCGCATGACCTTCCATCATCGCAGCTGCCATCACTGCGGTGGACGTATCCAACGCCAAAAACCGCTGACGCGGCTCTTTTTGTAAGTCTTCCATCATCATTTGACCCCATTCTGTCTGAACTGTCGGCACATGGCTGCATAAGTCTCGCCGTACCCATCCAGTGTAATCGTTCGATCCTCCAGGCCCGTTGTTTCAATCTGCACATGCAAGTGCTCTTGCGGCAGCAATTCGGGAATGATACTCGACCACTCCACCAGACTGACTCCGGCTCCATAGAAATATTCATCAAGTCCAAGCTCATCCGCTTCTTCCAGCGATATGCGATATACATCCATGTGATATAAAGGCAGACGCCCTTCGTACTCCTTGATTAGCGTGAATGTGGGACTGCTTACCACATCACGTACACCCAAATGCCAGGCAAATTTCTGTGAAAATGCCGTTTTCCCCGCGCCCAGATCACCATCCAAAGCAACCACCATGCCGGCGTTTGCCTGTCTGGCGAGTGCGGAAGCGAGTGCTTCTGTATCTGCAATGCCATGGGATTGATACACCCACTGCTCGTGCGTCTGATTCAATATTCGCCCCACCTTTGGCGGTCCAGCCGCCTGAGTTCACTTTGAACCTTATTATATCGGTCCCTTTCTTCCCCCGCAACATCCAAGGAGGCAAGCGGAAATATAACATGCATGATTGGACGTGTCTCAAAACTCGCTTCCTTTGAAGTTTCAGGCCCCTATTAGGAAAAACCAAAAAACCGGCACCTCTCGGTACCGGCCGTGTTATGCATATATTTCAGCTTTTATTCATTCTCGAATCCCTCAATAACGATATGCTACTTGTATCTACTCCTCCAAACGATCCACACGAACCGTCTGGGTATTTCCCGGTCTGCTGCCAATCTGAACGGTCGCCATGTCATTGGCTTCATCCACATTCTCGATCCAGACTGGATCGCCCTCCAGCGTAACGGCAATGGTATCCTTCGAATCATAGATCGCTTTGGCGCGCTTTGCATCCATCATCTTATTCATACTCCCCTTCCGGATCATCATGTGATTCACGAACCATGCTATCTGTTGTACTTTCACCAATATAACCGTTATCTTCCGTAACCTGTCCCCCGCCTAACCCTTCATTCACCATCCGGTCAATGTCGAGCATGAACGACTCCCGATCAAGGGGCAATTCTTCCGAAGTGACCGCTTCCCAGTTTACAGCTGTAGCAGGTGTATAGAATTCTTCAGCACTCTCGGCTTTGGCAAGAGGATACGGAGAAAATGCATGCTTGTGTGCTTCTTCCTCATCACGTCTATTCTTCAATATTGCACCTCCCGGCATATGTGCTGCGAGAATAACTACCTAATCCCATGCTCATCTTCCTGTCGGAATCCAAACATGTTTCTGTTATCATCCCCGAGTCTCGCCGAACCATACGAATTCGTTCGTCTACAAGACGATTATCCCTCGCGCCAGATGCCCATACTATTAAATATAAATCCGTGTTCAAAAAGTCCGGTTTTCAGTACCGAGAAGATGGAATTTTTGAACAACCTTTTGAAAGGAGCCGATCTATGCATACCGTCTGGAAAGGTGCAATCAGTTTTGGCCTTGTGCATGTCCCTGTCAAAATGTTCTCGGCTACCGAAGACAAAGACATCTCGATGCGTTATATCCATAAAGTCTGCGGTAGCCCGCTCGCTTATGTTCGTCAATGTCCATCCTGTGAAGTGGACGTGAAGTGGGAAGAGATCACCAAAGGCTATGAATATGAAAAAGGAAAGTTTGTTCTCTTCGAGAAAGATGAATTGGAAGCGTTGAATGATTCCACCAGCAAAACCATTACCATACTGGATTTTGTCGACTTGACTGAGATTGATCCGATCTATTTTCAGAAAACATATTACCTATCGCCCGATCAGGCTGGAGGAAATGCTTACCAGCTGTTGATGAACGCGATGCGGGATACCGGCAAAATTGGCATCGCCAAAATCTCCATTCGCTCGAAGAGCAGTCTGGCTGCCATACGTGTGCTGGAAGATTGCCTGTCGATGGAGACGATTTTCTATCCGGACGAGATTCGTCCTGTCTCCCAGGTGCCCAACCTGCCAGAAGTACAGAAAGTGAATGAAAAGGAACTCACGATGGCGAAGCTGCTGATTGACCAACTGTCCACGCCTTTTGAACCCGGTAAATACACCGATGACTATCGCAGCAAACTGCTGGATCTAATCCAACACAAAGTGGCGGGCGAAGAAATCAAGATTGCTCCAGCCAAACCTGAAGCTAATGTGATGGATTTAATGGCTGCCTTGCAGGCAAGTATCGAGGCCGTGAAGCCTATTCCGGCTGACCCTGGGACAACAACGGCCAAGCCTAAGAAACGCGCACCGCGCAAAACGCCTGCTCAAGCGGTTGCTGGAGGAGAATCCGATACACCTGCTGCACCAGCCAAAAGAAAAAAGGCTACACCCAAACCAAAAGTTTGAATGTCGCTCAGGCAAGAACGATTCCGTTTTATAACCCCTGTAATGATGTTTATTCCGATCCGGCTTCACAGTCGGATTTTTTTGTTTTACAGAACTATTGAAGCAGTTCTTGTCAATAAAACTCCAGTTTTAATCGTAAAATACGATTGACGAAAGCTGATTTATATTTTATATTAACTTATGAAAAGTAACTTATTTATGAATATACAGTCACGCTGTAATTCTGCTTCAACAATATGCAATTAAATTATCCGTTTTCAACGCATATACACAATTAAACGAGCACCCATATTATCTATTATCAGGAGGAAACAATCATGAATACAACGTATCAAATCCCTGCCACAACCCATCTGGGTGAAGTGAGTCTGCGAATCATGAACCTGAACCGTTCAATTAAGTTCTATACCGAAGTGGTTGGATTGAAATTACTGGAGCGTAGTGACAAATTGGCCACGTTGACAGCCGACGGTAAACAGTCCCTGCTGCGATTGGAAGAGCTCACGGATGGAATTACCCTGCCGGAACGCTCACACGCTGGCTTGTATCATTTCGCCATCCTGCTGCCTGACCGCAAGTCCCTGGGTCTTGCTCTTCGTAATCTGGCTGCATCCGGCATCGATATCGGCCAAGGCGATCACTTGGTCAGCGAAGCCTTCTATATCTCCGATCCCGATCAGAACGGGATTGAGATCTATGCGGACCGTGCACGTGATACCTGGAAACGGGATAGTGACAATAACTACGTGATGGCAAGTGATCCTGTTGATGTGGAAAGCCTGTTTGCCATCTCGGAGAATGAACCTTGGCAGGGTCTGCCTGCTGGCACCGTTATTGGTCATGTACATTTCCACGTCCGCAGCCTGGAAGAAGCACGCAACTATTACACCGGCATACTCGGTTTTGATATCGTGGGTAACTTCGCCAACATGTCAGCACTATTTGTATCCGCAGGTGGCTATCATCATCATCTGGGACTTAATATCTGGGCGGGAGTGAACGCACCTGTTAATCCAGATAACGCTACAGGAATTGACTACTTCACCATTGTGTACGCCACACAGGAACAATTGGATCAGGCACTTGAACAATTGCGTCAATCCGGTGCAGTCGTTACACAAGTGGAAGGTACCTGGTTTACGGTAGACCCACAAAATATTCGTATACGTCTGACAACTGCGAACTGATTTTGTTTAGGCGTTACAATATGTTTGCTTAACCTCATTTTATTAAGCCCAGGTAACTGATTTCTCTTCATCTCAGAGAGATCGGCTGCACGGGCTTTTTGAGTTGGCTTTTATAAAACTGGCACAATTGGTGCATTCTAACCAATAAATAGACAAGATATGTTAAGGAGATACCTCATGATCGAAAAGGGACGTTTGACTGTTAGACAGCTCGCTTCACTCCTGTTCCTGTGTACAATTGGGGAGCAGATTCTGGTCTTCCCTTCCATGATCACATCCTACGCTCATCAGGATGCCTGGTTATCAGCCTTATTGGGTGTCGCAGGGGGCCTTGGCATACTCTTCATTATGCTTGTTGCCTACAAACTGCATCCCCGGTTAAATCTGATTCAAAATGCCCTTCGAACACTGGGACCCTGGATCGGGACCTTGTTTGGCTCTTTTTATCTCTTTTATTTCCTGATCAGTACCTCAACGTTCATTAGGGAGATTGGCGATTTTATGTCTACCCAGATCTTGCCGGAATCTCCATTACTAATTCTGCATTTGGTTTTTATGTGTTCGCTTGTCTGGGGGCTTCTGTCGGGTCTGGAGAGCATTGGTAAAACTGCTGAGGTCTTTCTTCCTCTGATCGTGTTGTTCCTGCTTATTCTGACGGTGTTTCTAATCCCCCATGTACATTTGGCTAACATCCAACCTGTGCTGGCACAAGGGTTTCTTGATCCATTCAAAGGTTTTGTTGCTGTACTCACATATCCCTACTGCGAGTTGTGCATCTTCATGATGCTCTTTCCGTACACGAAAAATGAACCCCATCTGGAGAAGGACATTCTGTTAGCAGGGATGATTGGTGGATTGTTACTCACACTGACGTTGAGTATGTGTCTGCTCGTCATGGGACCATGGATGACCCAGCATCACTGGTTCGCCTCGTTTAACCTTTCACAGAAGATCAATATCGGAAACTTTTTGCAACGCATCGAAGCCTTCATGACATCGGTCTGGATTATCGCTGTTTTCTTCAAAGCCGCTCTGTTCTTCTACGGTTTTGTCCTGGGCGTCGCTCATCTGTTTCGCTTGTCCAGTCACCGTTCTCTGATCCTGCCGGGTTCCATGCTTATTCTCGCCATGTCCATTCTAATCTCTCCGAACGAGAACTTTTATCTCAAAGTCGTTATTCCCTATTGGATTGATTGGGATCTGACCTGTGGCATAGCACTTCCGTTACTGCTCATTCTGGTACATCATATGAAGTCCCGCTTTCAAAAAATATAACTAAATTCCGAATTAACCTGCGCTAATTGGTTAGGGCGAGGAAGGAGTCCCCCATGTTCAACCCGTTGATTCCGTTCGAACCCATCTCCAGGGATACCTTGCCCACAGGACCGCAATGGATCGCCCAGGTCAAGTGGGATGGAGTCCGCATGCTTGCCTATGAGGACGGGCATGCGCTGCGCCTGGTGAATCGCAGATTACATGATCGAACCGCACAGTATCCCGAGTTGGTAACACCACGCAATTTATGTTCAGGCTCCTCCTATATCTTGGATGGAGAAGTTATTGCGCTGGACCCGGACACCGGAAAACCTTCGTTTTATCACGTTCTTCGGCGGGATCGGATGAGCAGACCCGAAGGTATCGCGCAAGCCATACATCAGATTCCGGTCACATATATGGTATTTGATATCCTGTTCTATGAGGGAAAATGGGTGACGGATCAGCCTTTGGCAGATCGACAGCGCCTGTTGCACGAGGTCCTTAACACCGCTCCCCATGTTCAGGAGGTCACCAATACGCTTGATGCCGCTTCTTTGCTTACGGTCATGAGACAACATCAGATGGAAGGCATCGTCTGCAAGGATCTCACCAGCAGTTATGGCATACAGGGCAAGGACCAGCGCTGGCAGAAGGTCAAAATCATGCATGATGTATATGCCATGATTGGGGGAGTCACGTACCGGAGCGGTATTGTGAATGCCGTCGCGGTCGGTGTATATGATGGGCCTAACTTTGTCTATATTGGTCATGTCGGGACTGGCAAATTGAACTCCAATACGTGGCGGGAACTCACACATCAAGTCGAGCCTCTGATCAGGCAGGACAGACCGTTCCATAATGTACCTGAGCGCAGTGCAGAGACCACCTGGGTGGAACCGCGAATAGGAGTCAAAGTGCAGTATATGGAGCTGACTCATCATAACACTCTACGCCATCCCAGTATTCAGACCTTCGCGGATGTAACCCGTGAGGATTGTCTGGCGAACCAGCTTCTTCAATGAGTCAGTCCAAGATTGATTATGTATAGGAGGTGTTCCGTATGGCCCCCAAGATCCAGGGAACCATCATAATAGAAGGCACAGAGCTGACGGTCACGAACCCGGACAAGCTATTGTGGCCGGATGCGGGTGTCACCAAAGCCATCTATCTGCAAAAGTTGGCTGCCCTGGCTCCTTATCTGCTCACGTATACGAGCAATCGACTTCTCACCACGATAAGATATCCCCACGGCGCTGGAGGGACATTTTTCTATCAAAAGAATGCTCCTGAGCCTGTACCAGATTATGTGCGGACTGAAGTTCACGACGGCATCCGCTATGTGGTCATGAATGGACTTCCCGAATTGTTATGGCTTGGCAATCTGGCCGCACTTGAATTTCATCCTTCTCTGCATGCTGTGGGAAACCATCTGCCCTGTGAATGGATGATTGATCTAGACCCCTCTCAGGAACATGAACCGCGGATCATGCAAGCTGCACTCATCGTTGGCGAAACCCTGACTTCCCTTGGTCTGAGGTCCATTCCCAAAACTTCGGGCGCAACAGGAGTTCAAATCATCGTTCCCATTGTGCAAGGGGTAACCTTTGATGAATTGAGAGAGGTTGGTTATTTTGTAGGCAAATATGTCACTCAGAAGCACCCGGATCTGTTCACACTGGAACGACTCAAAAAGGACCGTGGAGACCGCATTTATTTTGACTATCTCCAGCATTATGGAGGCAAGACCCTTGCCGCTCCCTATACACCACGTGCCAAATCTGGCGCCACTGTCTCTACACCCCTTACCTGGGATGAGGTTAGAAGTAACGTCTCCATCCAGGATTACCATCTGATGAACATTATTGAACGCTTGAACCAAACCGGTGATTTAATCGCAGCTGTTGAACCCCAACCGGTAGAGCTCATTCTCAAACATTTGAAGAAAAAATAGCCGACTCCCTCATCACAAGGGTGTCGGCTATTATCATTCATGTATATATCAATCGCTAATGGATACCTTTTTTCTTGAAACGTCCGCCCTTCACGTCATGAATGTTACCGATAGCCACAAAGGCTTGCGGGTCCCAATCTTCAACGATGGTCTTCAGCTTCGCTTCTTCCAAACGGGTAATCACGACAAAAATGATCTTTTTCTCGTCCCCGCTGAATCCGCCCTCTCCATCCAGGAAAGTTACACCACGACCAAGACGGTCTGTCAGGGCTGAACCGATATCACGATATTTCTCACTAATGATCCATACCGATTTGGACTGGTCAAGTCCTTCATTCACAATATCAATCATCTTCATCGCAATATAATATGCAATCATGGAATACAGGGCATTCGGCCAGCCGAATACAAATCCTGCACCTGCGAAAATAAACACGTTAATGAACAATACGATCTGTCCTACAGATAAAGGTGACTTCTCACTAAGCAAGATCGCCACAATCTCCGTACCATCCAGTGAACCGCCAGACCGAATGACAAGTCCAACACCCACACCCAGGATCAATCCGCCAAATACAGCTCCGAGCAAAGGCTCCCCTGGTGTTAATGCAGGCACATGGTGCAATAATGATGTCCCGATGGACATGACCACGATCCCCAGCAATGTGGATAACGCAAATGTTTTACCAATCTGCTTGTAACCCAGAATCAGGAAAGGCAAGTTGAGCAAGGTCAAGAATACTCCGAGTGGCAGATGTGTAAGTTCTGACACCATAATTGAAATCCCCGTAATCCCACCATCAATAACACCATTCGGTACGAGAAACACTTCAAGCGATACAGCCATTAGTGCAGCACCGATCAGAATCATCACAATACGTTGCAGCAGCTTTAATGTAAACACCGAGCTTTTGACCCCGCGGTCAGCTTGCTTGGCTGTTAGTTCTTTCACCGTTACATTGGACATGGTATCCCCCCCGTTAAATCAGTGTGTGAATCCATTTTATAAATCATTTAAATACTCAGGGTGAATCTACATATGGAGAACAGCAAACTGCGTTCTATATGTACCCTGGCTATACAGCGCAAGCATCTAAAGGCGATATAAAATGGATTCAAAATGTTATTCATCCCGGTTTGCACTTTCAAAAGAGAGCAAAAGGGAGCCTGTTTTCCCGCAGACTCCCCTCCTTCGCCAAGACATGATTTATATATCTATTATATCATAAAAGATCAAATTTGCGCAAAATACTTAGCAAAAAGAAGATAAATTCACAAAAAGTGAACTTATCTTCAGAAATCTGCCCTAAATCGGCTAAAGAAGCGGAGAAAGCATCCGAGAAAGCATTTCTGCGCCTTTTTGCCACCGTGAACGCTTCTGAAATACCCGCACATCGATCTGACTGCATTCATTGAGGTCACGTTCAAAGTCAGCAACCAAACGACCAATCGGGGAGGTCTCAAACATTACCGCAGTCAACTCGAAATTACAGAAAAAACTACGCATGTCCATGTTGGCTGTTCCGACTGTAGCGAGCAAATCATCCACAATCATCACTTTGGCATGTACAAAACCTTTGCGATATTGGAAGAACTGCACACCTGCTCGCAGCAGCTCCTCCACGTATGAAAGTGACGCCAGATGAACAAGCTTGGAGTCGGATTGATAAGGAATGATAATTTTCACATCGACCCCACTGACAGCAGCTGTTTTGAGTGCCTCATACAGGGCAGGATCAGGAATAAAATAAGGTGTGGTAATGTAAATCCGGTCACAGGCTACCGAAATGGCCCCAAAACACATTTCCTGAATGGCATCCCAGTCCTGATCCGGCCCACTAGCCAGTATCTGAATTCGCTCTTCTCCACTACAAATATGGGGAGGAAATAATCCTGCAAGCTGGGGTTCGGTAATTCGCTCACCAGCAGCCAATTTCCAGTCGTTAAGAAACGTACTTTGCAGAAAGTACACGGCGTCTCCCTCAATCTGCACATGTGTATCCCGCCAGAAACCCACCTCAGGATATTGTCCAAGATAATCATCACCTACGTTAATACCGCCCACAAAACCAACCTTTCCATCCACCACAACAATTTTGCGGTGATTCCGGTAGTTTACTCTGCGGTCAATCGTAGCGATCAGCGGTGGGAGAAAATAATGAAACTCCACACCTGCATCCTGAAGTTTACGGATAAAGCTTCCTTTCATCTTGTGGCTGCCGAGACCGTCGCAGATAAACCGAACCTTCACGCCCGCTTGCGCCTTGCGAATCATGACATCCTGAAACTTCGTACTGATCACATCATCACGGAAAATGTAAAATTCCACATGCAGATGGTGCTTGGCTTTTTCCATTTCCCTCAGCATTGCCGCAAACGCCTCTTCACCATTTGTGAGCACCGTACTGTGGTTACAACCTGTAATCGGGCTCTCCGACAGATGGGATAACAGGTTAAACAATCGATGCTGATGGCTGAAACGATCGCCAGGCATCTGTTCGACATCTCCAATGATGTGGGCTTGTTCCCAGATCGTATCCTTCATTTCACGGAAGATGCGCGATCCACCCTTGCGGAGTTTTTTTCGTTTGTTATAATCCTGCGCCACGAAATAGTACACTACAAAACCGATCAAAGGCACGCAGAACAAAATAAACAGCCAAGCCACAGCTTTAGCCGGATTACGAAATTCCAGCAAAAGAATTGTGGCTGCCTGGAAAATAAATACGAGTAATATAATGACCAGCCAGAACATTCGGCTTCCTCCTCAAGTGGCAATCTTCATGACCTTGCCTTTCTCTCACCTACACATCTTTGACGATTATGTATACAGCTAATCATAGATACCCAATGTACCCCCTATTCGTAACGTTTGCTTTAGATAAAACTTTACATAAGCAGACGGAATACTTGATTCTGGAAATTCAAATTTCTACTTTGTTCATTGTATATTCTGACTGTGTTACCTTCTACATATCAGTTTAATCATGGAGCAGATTCGCATTGTGACGCCAATTTGCTCATTCCACCTTCCAGACTCTTCCTCATTTCTTTGTCTGGAGGTGGTCTTCTTACGTAAAATTAGATATAATAATCGTTAAAAACTTATTACCTAAAGGAGAAGAGCAGTGAATGGAAAGTGAGAGGTATGCGTTAAATTTAGTAATGGTTGCTTTTTTGATAGGACTTTCGGCGTTTTTTGTTGCAGTGGAATTCGCTCTGGTGCGGGTTCGACCGAGCCGGATCGACCAAATGATTGCAGAAGGAAACAAGCGTGCGCTGGCTGTTAAACAAGCCGTTGCCAATCTGGACGGATATTTGTCTGCCTGCCAGCTTGGAATCACGATCACATCCCTGGGACTGGGCTGGCTGGGTGAACCAACGGTAGAGAAGATTCTCCACCCTGTGTTCGAAAGCTTGCAAATTCCTGAGGCGGTTTCTTCATTCTTATCGTTTGTTATCGCGTTTGCTTCCATCACGTATCTGCATGTTGTGGTTGGTGAACTCGCTCCAAAAACGATTGCAATCCGGAAAGCCGAAACTGTTGCACTGCTGACGTCTACACCTATCATCTGGTTTAACCGAATTATGTATCCTTTTATCTGGCTGTTAAACGGCTCAGCGAACCAACTGGTGAAACTGTTCGGAATCAAACCTGCTTCTGAACATGAAGATGCACACTCCGAAGAAGAGTTGCAGATCATTATTAATGAAAGCTTTGAAAGTGGTAAAATCAACCAAGCCGAATTCGGTTATGTAAGCCGGATCTTTGCTTTTGATGAGATGTTAGCCAAAGAAATCATGGTACCCCGGACCGATATGGTCTGCCTTTATGTGAATAGAACAAACGAGGAAAACCTGGAGATCATTCGTGAAGAACAATATACACGTTTTCCAGTAGTGAATGAGAGTAAAGACGATATCATCGGTATCATTAATACGAAACAATTCTTCCTGGAACTATACGGAAACGATGAACCTGTTGATCTATCCTCCCTGATTCAGCCTGTATCGGCTGTTCACGAAACAACTCCTGTGAAGGACTTGCTCAAGAAAATGCAGAAGGATGGCGTACATATCGCCGTACTTGTCGACGAATATGGAGGAACTTCCGGAATTGTAACCATCGAGGATGTGCTTGAGCAGATTGTTGGTGAGATTCGCGACGAGTTCGACGCAGACGAAGTGGAAGATATTCAAGTCATCAATGAGAACTATGTCATTATGGACGGCAAGGTTTCCTTATCGAAGGTGAACGACATGTTTATGTCCAGCCTGGATGCAGATGAGTGGGACACCATTGGTGGATGGCTCTACAGCCATCGTCCCGAGATGAACGAACAGGAAGAATATGAGTTCGAGAATCTAATCTTTGTTTTGCTGGAAAAAGACAAGAATCGGTTCTACAAAGTGGCCGTTGTTCCCAAGGAACCACTGACCATGTCTGATTATACAGATGAAGACGAGAAAGAGTCCAATTGGTCTAAATAAAGCAAATTTATAAATAAGAAGAGGAGCACTTGCCTATTTTGGTAAGTGCTCCTCTTCTTATTATATCTCGCCCTATCCGTCACTTCTCCAAGTTATCATTCAACCTAAGAATGGAACTCCCGTTTTTAGTTTGATTTTAATACCCACATCGCAATATCATCGATAATGGCTTTGGAGACATTAGATGGCTCAGCGTACTCTTGACCGATTGAAAGTCCATCATAGCTGGATAAAAGATGATTTACCTTTGGATAGCTATTGTACGTTACATTGGAATGACCTTGAAGAGACGATTTCCAGGTTTGGAATTGATTCATAGACACTTGCACATCGTTTTCGCCTTGTATAACAAGCATAGGTGTATTTTGTGTTTTAGCCAGTTCCGCAGGCACATAATCTCTTTGCTCAAACCACCAATAAGCAGGTTGAAGTGGAAACGCCTCAGGAAGATGATCTACAGAATATTTTGGATCTTTAACCATCGCAGCTACATTTTTATAAAAATCAGCTTGCCCTTGAATGACATCCGTGTCTAAACCAAGCTGCTTCATCCGCTCTACCAATTCGTCCTGCTGCTCGGTAAGCACATCCGCAAAGCTACTACTTGGTGCAGCAAGTAAAATACTTCCTGCAATATCATGTTGTTTATCCTCAGCAATGATTAACGGAATTGCAAACCCGCCTTGACTATGTCCAGCTACAAAAATCACTGTAGAATCAATATGTGTATTCTTTTTAAGGAATTCCACTGCATCGTTTACCTGATCTACGCTCTCTTGTTTTAATGTGAATTTAGGCTGTGAAGCCACCTTATAGGTATGCTCATACGTAACCTTATCGTATCTTAATACAGCAACTCCTTGTGAAGCTAAACCTACCGCAAGATCGCGAAACGGCTTTGCCCCACCAATGGCAGCATCTTGATTGCTAGGCCCAGAACCGTGTACCAGAATGACAACCGGGAAAGGTCCCTCTCCCTTGGGCAAAGTTAGTGTCCCTGGTAAAGCTAAATCCCCCTGACCAACCGTAATGTCTTGTTCTGTATAGGCAGATGGGTCGTCGTAGCTTGGTTTTTGATACACATCTGGCGTAGCGGCGGCAATATGCAAATCATCCACAAGTCCGTTATGATTCATTCTGACCGTAATATTTAAACGAGTGAGCTCTGTTTTGAACGTATAGGTAACATTGCGATGTACTGTATTATTTTCTACATGCTTAGCTATGGCTTCACTTGTAATTTTGCCATTTTGTCCTTCTAAAGCTCCCCACAGCTGACTCAACAACGTGGGTGACAACACTCCACTCACAGAGGTATGAACATACTTGGCAGCCTCCTTGCCATCGCCCTCACTTATAAGTGAAATGAATCTGTCCTCAGGTGCTGCCTTCAGCGTCTCGGTAAGAAATCCCCCATCCATATAGGTAGCTCCTTTCGTTAACTGAACAGGATTGTCTAAGGAGATGGCTTGCCCATTCACCATCGCCTGTTTTTCTCCTACCTTAACTACAATAGTAAGCTCACTTTTTCGTATTGTGATTTGTCCTGTCTTTTGTTGCCAAGATACCTCTGCCCCATTCTTTTCTGCAATCTCACGAATAGGAACAAGATTTTCACTACCCACGGATTTTTCAGCAGCTTCTGAGATGGATGTCACCGGAAGGATGAGACCTACGAAAGTAAGAGAAAGTAATAGCTTTTTCCAATTGTTCATCGTCATAACTCCTCCTAATCATTTTTATGTTATGCATAGATCTATGAGCATTTATTGGCTCAGAACTCTGCTTATAACAACAATAGCAATGATGAATAACAACAGGACCCAAGATAGTGGACGAGCGAAGTTAATCGTCCAGCCTATTCCATAACGCTTTTCTACGGTAAAAGAAGGATCATTGGCATTGAAGTAAATAAAACCAAGCTTCCAATAATCATCGTCATTCACAGGCTGCTCTTTAGATCGTTCGTGGTCCTCTTGATGATTACGAATTTTCCCACCGCCTTGTCTGCCTGTGAGAGACAGCCATACAACACCTAACACGATCACCACAGTAGTGATAAAGCTAATCGCTGTTAGCAAAAACAGATTAGGGACGAACATATTGATCTGAATGAAGGCAAATAAAATGGTAAGAAGGAACCCTGTTATGATCGTAAATAGGGACCATTTACGGCGGAATTGAATATTTTCAGCAGCAAATTGGCCCGGATTAGACGTAGTAAGCTGCTGTTTGCTTGTTTTAATACTCCAGTTCACCAACATCATAAGTGCAATGATTCCTAGCTGTACAAAATTAATAGCCAGTACCGAGAGGTAGGTTTTAGGCACACTGGAAGTGACATGGCCCTGAAGATCATATTTTATTGGAATGACGTTAGGGAGTGCCTTATAATTCAGGATCGAAATGATCGCAATGGCTACAATAATAGCAATGTGAATGAGAAACCAATAGTTGGAATAGGTGAGTTTATTTTGGCGGAAGGTGGTATCGATTTTAACCCTTTGAGGTGCTTCTACAGTTGTAAGTGTTCCCTTTATTTTTTTCATCTTGAAATGAAATAAGATGTGTAGTGCTGACCAGTACACAATGAATATTACTGTGCTCACACCTGTGATCATTGCGGTAGACTCTTCATTAGCAGATCGGAGTAAATACAGACAGACAAGTATAATCATCCCGTTTCCGATCAGACTTACTGTAGCAAACGCACTCCGTAGCTTACGTAAGATGGGTGTGTAGTAATTATATTGACTTACCGTAACCCCAAAGCTAATGGTTTCCCTTGTCAGATATGGTGCAAAGGATAGAAGTAAGGCTAATGGAGCAAACATTAGGATGATAGGTAATATACTAAATAGTTGCATACATAACACACTCCCTTGATTCGTTATTCTCTGTTGTGACCCATCTTTACATCATCATATATTTGGTCTAACACCGTAGATAGTTCCTCTTTGGTCATTCCACGACAGATCGCTTCGGCAATAATCGGTCTTAATTCGCTTTGCTGCTTTTTCAAAAAATCATCCGTTAAATCAGGCATTCCATCAGGGTTTACTACAACTCCCTTTTGTCTATGAACCAGAATGTATCCATCTTGCTTGAGTAGTGTATAAGCCTTGTTGACGGTGTGAAGGTTAACACCAATATCTGCTGCCAAATTCCGAACCGAAGGTAGCGCCTCACCTAGCTGCAACTCACCACTAGCAATGCCTTCAATAATTTGATAAACAAGTTGTGAATAAATGGGCAGTTCGGATTGCATATCCAGTTGAATAATCAAGGGTTCACCTTCTTTTTTGTTATCTGTTATATATCAAGTATAACAGATATAACATGAGTGAGCAATATGTATGAAAAAAAAGCCGCATATCAATGGCGAGGGCAAACTTACCTGACCCTTCACCATTGATATGCGGCTTATCCTGATGAGCTTATCTATGTGATTCAAGAACAAACATTAGTCGAGCACATGACAGAGATGTATTTCTAACTCCATTTAAGTTTCAGTTTTATCTTCAACAATCCGATAATGGATTTTGAGAACTATAATTTTCAGAATCATATATAGGGGAATCACGATAATCATACCCAAGATATTTCCCAGGTCAGCACCCACGAGCAAAAGGATAACGGTAGTCAGTGGATGAATATCGAGCTGTTTGCCATAGACATAAGGTGAGATCAGGTTATCCTGAATTTGCTGTGCGATTACAATGATGACCAGTGACCAGATCGCCATCGAAGGTGATTCGATAAACGCGACAATGACAACCGGAATAGCTGCCAGCAAAGCACCCACATAAGGGATGAAGTTCAGAATAATCGATACAACCGTCAGCAGCAATGCATAAGGCAAACCTAAGATGAGAAAACCGATGTACATCAGAATCCCCAGCGCTACATTAACAATAACCCGGCCAACAATATAGTTACTTAGTGCTTCATCGATCTCATGGACGGTTTCTTCCCCATCCTTCCGATAATGTCTTGGCAACAATAAGGTCAGATTCGTTCCAAACTTGCTGCCTTCCTTAAGCATGTAATACAGCATGATCGGGAACGTTGCCAGAATAATAACCAAATTGGATACCACGGAGAATAACCCGGAGACATAATTGGTTACCTGAGTGATCCCTTGGCTCAGAACATCGGATAATCGTGAGAATAGATTGGAATCATCAGGCAGATATCTGGAAACAACATTACTCTTTTCAAGTGCATTCAACTGGTCGCTGAGTGAAGTAACCAACGCTGGAGCATTCTCCACAAAATTCATCAGTTGTTCTCTCAATGAAGGCCATACCAGCACACTAAAACCTGCGAGGATTAATGCAATTACGATATAAATAATCAGAACTGACAATGCACGCTTGATCTTATGCCTCTCCATATAATCGACGAGCGGGCGCAGCAGATAATAGAAGAAACCAGCAATCAGCAGCGGAATGATGATGATGTGAATCAGTGAGGTCAGGGGGCTGAAAATAAAGTTTACTTTTTCCCCCAGATACACGATGAGCAGCAGCAGAATAATCGCTGTGCAGATGCGGTAGAACTTGTTATTTATCAAGAAACGTGATCCCTCCATGCGCTGCTCTGCCAAAGTGACTGCGGCGTTCATATGTATATCTAGTCATTTACTTATGATACTAAGTACCCTTAAATGACAGTCATGCCACAGGCAATGCTGAATATACACTTTTTTCTTTCCACAACAAACATTGGAGCAAAAAAAAGAAGCAGGCTTTAGCCTGCCACATCTCTTTTGCTGAATACAACCCAGGAAATCACCATGAAAATAACGTAATATACCGCCAGGACTGCAATGGAGAAACCCAGTGTCATTCCTGCACTTGGACCACCCATTAGCGCAAAATCCGCCCCGGAGGTCATGTATTTGCTAAGATCCATGTTGTTGAATAGAACATACTTGGCCCACTCATAACGGACCGGATTGAATATGAGGGAGAAGATACTCTGTGAGAACATAATGAACAGGGATAATCCAATCGCAAGTGCACCTGAACGAAATACGGAGGACACCATAAAGGCAATCGCAAGCGTAATGAACAGATCAACGTACAAATATCCCCATAATGCTAGTGAATTCGTTGCTGAGCTGCTGCTTCCTGGCTGAGCGTCCAGCGTGTCATGCGAGAAAAGCATATAGGACATTCCGGTTGCCATTACAATGACAAGCAGTGTACTCAGAATACTGAAGATGATCACGGTCAGATATTTGGAAGCCAGAATCTTGCTTCGTGACCATGGCCGAATCAGCAACAGCTTAATGGTTCCCCAGGTAAACTCTCCAGCTACCGCTTCCGCTGCAATCACTACACAGAAGATCGTATTCAGAAAGAACACAATTTGTATCGTTGTTACCGCCGCTTGCCAGAACGAAACACCATCGGTTCCCATGCCTTCCCGCAATAACACTGGCATTAACAGTGAGATCAAAGCCAGAATGGCCAACATGATCCAGGTACGGGGACGACGGAAAATTTTCATATTCTCATTCAATATCAGATTACCAAAACTACCCAATGCCTCCACCCCCAGTGACTTGCAAGAATTGTTCTTCCAGGGTGTGAGTCACGTTACGAATACCGTATACCTGAAACCCTTCGCTAACCAGCTTGGCATTGATATCCGGAATCTGCTCACGAGACACACGCATCACCAGGACATTGCCCTGTACGGTAGCACCCTGAATCAGATCCGCAGCGCGGTCAGCATCATTCAGCTCAAAAGCAACTTCGATTAATGCATCCGCCCCAGCTTCAGCCCGAAGATTTCTTACATCAATCAACTTGCCGTTCTGAATAATGGCCACCGTATCACACATCAGTTCCATCTCTGATAACAAATGACTGGATACAAAGACCGTAATACCTTCCTCTCGGGTGAGCTCACGCAAGTAGTCTCTCAGTTCCCGTATACCCTGTGGGTCCAAACCATTGGTCGGCTCATCCAGTACAAGCAGCTTCGGTTTATGTAATATCGCTTGCGCGACACCCAGACGCTGGCGCATGCCCAATGAGTAGGTTTTGACTCTATCGTGGATACGGGCCGTAAGCCCAACACGCTCAATCGTTTCCGCAATACGTTCTTTGGTAACTCCCGGCGACATGCGGGCAAAGTGAACGAGATTCTGGTACCCGGTCAGAAACTTGTACATTTCCGGATTTTCCACAATAGCTCCTACCTGGGCTACCGCCTGTTCAAATTCATTTTTCACACTGTGTCCCGAGATCAAAATGTCACCTTTACTGATGGACATCAGTCCAACCATCATCCGAATCGTTGTTGTTTTCCCCGCGCCATTAGGTCCTAAAAAACCAAAAACCTGCCCCGGAGAAATATCCAGAGTCAGGTCGCTGACCAATGATCGGGAGGATATGATTTTGCTGACGCCCTGAATCCGGACGACCGGCTCCTGCTGCATTCAATCCCCTCCTTCATGGACGAGCACATCATTCATGCCCGTTTCTCATATGAACATAGTGTATCATAATCTTTAGTATATTGTCCCGCAAACTGGGATTTCCCCTGACGTTTCGCTTCAACTACACACGCTTCACAGCATCCAAGCGGCATTTCACTCCGGTAGAATCCGGTGCGAAATACGTGATTGCCTCCATTGCCCTCTTCCTTCATTTCGACAGAGCTTCTAGTGACCGACACAATCATCCCACAACTGACACAGTAAAAGCGGCCCGTTTCGATCAATGATATTCCTTCCCCTCACAAGGAGCATTGAAGTCCCTGTTATTTGTCGTTAGAAGCTGAAAATTGATACATTTTGTATCCTACCTCGTAATTTACTTGACACCGGGACTAATGTCAAGGCTTATAACGGAATAAAAACAAATAAAACGAAAAAAAGCTCCATAAATGCGACAAAAGTCTCGCATTTATGGAGCTTTGTGTTAGGTAAATGATACAATTCGGTTCAATGTATGGGTTAATATTATTTCCTGATCAGTGACTTTTGTCGACCTGCGAGGTATCCTCATTTTTCTGATTTGGATAATACCAAAGTAAGGTCCACTCATCGCCATCCTCTACCAGATAACAGGTCTGCACAATATCGAATTGGCCAAAGGTACCTGAGTACTTCTGGGTGACCCGGATTCTGTAGGCTTCAGAAAATGGCTTAACCCCTTCGATCACGGTTACATCGAACTCGTGCTCCGGCTTCTCCATCTCCAGCTCAAACGTTTCCACGCCAAAATGCTGCATAAATATATGTGCTCTGTTCTGTACGTAAGCACTCTTGGGAAACCGCTCTTTCATCAGGGGATGAAAGAGTTCCCACGAACTGCCGAAGTCACCCGTCTGCTCATATTTGTAAAACTCTTCGGCAACAGCAGCAGCTTCATCCGATGTATCTGCCTGAAACAGATACGGAATGGTTCTGGCAATCAACCACAGCAATAATACAATGATCGTGATGAACCCGATCTTTTTGAGCAAAGCATTCCGGTTCCTTCTTCGCAGCATGTCCAGTCCTCCTTGTCCTACTCCATACTTATGATGGATGGCAGACAAGTAGAAGTTGAACGATACATCTAATTTCCTGGGAAATCACTCGCTGTGAATGGAAGTACGCTTTCCTTTTCTGATCCTTCGGATAATGGACTGAAGTCCTGCATATATGACAATCCCACAGCAACCGCCGAGCAAGTCGACTCCAACATCACGTATCGAGCTTGTCCGGTCCGGGCTGAACTGCTGAATATACTCATCAATGGAGGCTATAATGAACACTACAGCCAGAGCAGAAACGATACTGGTCACAAGGGATGCTCTTCTGTACCGCAGCCCGCCGTACACAAGCACGGCGAGCACAGCGTATACAAATAAGTGCGCACTCTTGCGAAAGATGAACTCTGCAAAATCATACGGCCGCTGCTTCAGCGAATACTCATACTCCCCGTAAGTGAATTGCACATCGGGAAGTGTAAAACCGATGTGCAACTTTTGAGACCATTTATGAAGCAAAGGCTGAATGTCTTGCTGTTGAGAGGATTGCGTGGACATGGACCAGATGACCAGAATCCAGATCACAATCAACAGCAGAGCAATGAGAAATCCGTACGTTCTTCGTACATGCTTTTGTCTCGTGCGCCCGGAGCCCTCCTCCATCATTTTGATCTTCACCACTTTCATATCTCTCTCGTTATTCTATTGATCCAACATACATACCTCTGCCATTTGTACCTACATATACCTGACCATAGATTTGCCGGTCTGCCACCATAATTTGCGGTTCATTGCCCAGCCCGATTCCATCACCTAAAGGACCTATATTGTTCCAGGTTACCCCCATATCATCTGAACGGAAGAATCCATTCACGTTATTTACGGTGCCATATACATAGACAGCTGGAACCAATCTGCCGGGCTGAGCTTTACCAAAGGCAAATAATTTGGAATTCTGCACACCCTGGATCTTGGAAAATGTATTTCCCGAGTTCGTTGATGCATATAATCCATCGGTTCCCAGACTCACCCATACATTATTCGCCACGCCAGGTGCAGCCTCGACTTTAATGAAGCTTGTATTGATATCCGTATTAATCGGAAGGCGAACTGTATTCGCTTTGGACCAGTTGGCTCCTGCATCCGTAGACCGATACAGATAACCAGCAGCATACATATAAAATTTATATCCATTGATGCGATCCGCAGCCAGTGGATGATTATAGGCAAAGACCATATTTCCCCCGATGGCCTGAAAAGGGGCACCATTCATATTTTGCCATGTTGCGCCACGATTCGTGCTTCTGACCGGATTACCGGTCTGGGGGTAATAAACAATTACATTCGGATTGATGGCCGAGTAGGCGACCCTCCCCAGTTTGGAGCCAGCCGGAACATTCATTGGAGTTACCGTAACTCCGTTATTGGAAGAGACAAATAAACGTGTGGTCGTACCATACCAGTCACTGCTTCCCAGAAATATCATGTATTTCGGATTTGCCTCGTGATAGTCAATACTCACAATTTCTCGCATACCTGCGAGCGGGATTTTATTAAGAGGAACATCGGTTACATTTTCATGTCTAAATCCGACTTGATCCGTTAAACCACTGAAGAATGAAACACCCTGAGGTGGTGTGGATGCCGTGAGTGCGACGACTTCTTCATGACCATCGGTAATGGCTTCCCAAGTGCTCGCTGTATTGCCAGTCAATCCATTGGTACCATTGATATTTTCCGTTTTGTACACGCCAAACCAGTCTGTAGCATATACGGTGCCCGGATTATGCGGATCAAACTTGATACTGGATGTCGCTGAGAAAAACATGTTGGGTGTCCACCAGGACGGTTTGGATACCAGCGTTTTGCTCACTGTTGTCCAACTCTGTCCGCCGTTCACCGAACGATACAAGGGCAGATTATCTCCACCTGTTCGAACGGCGACCAGGATATGATTATCGTTATTGGGATCGATTGTGATGCCATAATAAGAAGAATAACTGGAACTTGGCGTGATATTCGTCCACTGCACACCATTGAACTTGTAGACGCCCTGATTATCAGTGGTCACATATAACGTTCCGTTCTTCGCCACAGTCATACGTGCAGGATATTCAGGACTTCTCCCGGTAAGCTGCCATGTGGTCTGCCCATTGCTTCTTGGTGCTTTGCTGTAGACACCAACGCCGCGAACTCCTGCATACACAACCTGACCTTGCTTCGTCACCGGATTTAATCCATAGGCTACACTCCGTATGCCCTCACCGGACAAACCGTTCGGTACATCCCACACCTTGCTCCACGTAGCTGCACCGTCACTGGAGGTGTACAATCCATCATATCGTGTACCGACATGCAGATAATTGGAGTTGGTTGGATTGACCGCGATGCTCTCTCCCATGGCGCGATGGATATTTCCATTCGATTCATTCCGAAGATTGAGTCCGGTTCGAATCCAGGTTTCTCCCCGGTCTGTAGATTTCAGAATATCGCTCGGCCCCACATTCCCGTACTTACCTGCCGCGATATACACGATATTAGGATTTTGCTGATCCAGTGCAATCCCATCCACACCGTACAGATTGCTGTCCTCATCTCCGAAATGATCAAGTAGTGGGACCCAATCTCCTGAGGCTGCATCCAACCGATAGGCTCCTCCAACGTCAGTTCGAGCGTAAACCAGATCAGGCTCAGTCGGATGAATAACCACGCCTGTAACGTACCCCCCACCACCAATAGGTATATTATTCCATTGATAGTTTTGAGCTGATTGAACAACGTTTGTACTTGCAGGTATCATGAGCATATACATTAGGAGCACAATCAGGGATAATTTCAATAGCCTGGAGATACGCATCTGGTTCACCGCCCTATCCGATCATTTTAAATGTTCTTCAATCATCTGATGTATTCTGTCTCGCTCTGACTGTTCCACGATATAATAATACACTCCGTCTATTTTCTTGCCCGTGCCTTTGATCTCAACAGACTCGATATGATTCAGCACCGGGCGATAATTGGAGAACATCTGCTTCATTTCATCAAAGGTAACGTCAGTTCTCACGTGAGCACTCACTTCATCCAGCAACGTCTCCAGTTGCAACACGTTGGATACCTGAACCGTATTTTTCAGCACTTGTTTGATAATCTCCCGCTGACGGTCATTGCGCCCGAGATCCCCCTTCGGATCATCATAACGCATTCGCGAAAATCCCAAAGCTGCTGCACCGTCCAGATGAATATTTCCTTGCTCGAACCGATAACCCTCATAGTCAAATGCAAACCGGTTATTCACATTCACTCCACCCACCATGTCGATGACTTGTGCAAAGCCCTCCATATTCACTTTCATGTAGTAATGTATGGGAACGTCAAGCAATTGCTCTACCGTTTGCACCGACATGTTAACGCCCCCAAAAGCATAGGCATGGTTGATCTTATCCTCCGTGCCGTGACCAACAATATTCGTTCTGGTATCTCGGGGGATGTTAAACATAAGTGCGGATTGTTTCGCAGGATTAACACTTAATACAATCATGGTATCGGAGCGCCCCCGATCATTGGAACGTTCATCCACACCCAGGATCAAAGCATTAAAAGGTTCTTCATTCTCCATGTCCACAGGAAAATCTCCCCCACCCCGCTGGTCGACAATAGATACCTGCTTGATGGGTTCCCGGGGTTCATACATTTGATCCGCCGCTGATTTAACATGCAGATACAGGTACACAGAATATCCAATCATGACAACTGCAACAAGGGAAATGGCACCTAATGTTATTTTGATCCCGCGTCTCATGTTATGGCCTCCGTTAGATGACTGCCGTTTTTCTTCCATCGATATTGGTTAGACCTGGACGACCAACGGAGTAGTATTGGAAGGAAGTATCTTTAATCTGATCTTCTCCGTAGATGTTTCTTCCATCAATCAGGATGGGTTGATTCATATGCGCTGCCAAATCAGTCAGATTAACCTCCATGAACTCTTTCCATTCCGTCAGAACACAGAGTGCATCAGCACCTTCCGCCGCTTTCATGGCACGCTCTTCCCACGTAATGGATGGGGAATCCACCTCTTTGCGGAAGTTCTCGGTAGCGATGGGGTCATATGCCCGAATCACTGCTCCCTGCTCAAGCAAACGCTGAATGATCTCAATCGCCGGAGCATCACGAACGTCATCGGTATCCGGTTTGAAAGCGAGCCCCCAGATGGCAATCTCCTTCCCTTCGAGTGAGCCTAGTGCGTCTTCCAGTTTACGAATGACGTTGAAGCGTTGATCTTTGTTCACTTCCACCACGGACTTCAGCAGTTTGAAGTCATAATCCACATTACCTGCAATTTGAATCAGAGCCTGTGTATCCTTAGGGAAACAGGAACCTCCGTAACCAATGCCTGCCTTGAGAAAGGAGGCACCGATTCGTCTGTCATAGCCCATGCCTTCGGCAACACGGCTGACATCTGCTCCTACTTTTTCACAGATGTTAGAGATTTCGTTAATAAATGAGATCTTGGTTGCCAGGAAAGCGTTGGATGCATATTTAATCATTTCGGCCGAGCGAATATCCGTAACAATAATCTGATCGGTTAATGGCTGATGCAGCTCTTTCAACGTGGCGACTGCCCGCTCACTATGTGTCCCAATGACTATCCGGTCAGGATAGAGCGTATCTTGGACAGCGGTACCTTCTCGCAGGAACTCCGGTACCGATGCCATGTCGAATGGATGATTCGTCAAACTGCTGATCCATTCCTGAATACGATCGTTGGTTCCGACAGGAACCGTGCTTTTAGTCATTATTATTTTATAATTATCCATATAAGAACCTATTTCTCGCGCGACAAGCTCAATAAAGCTCAGATTTGCTTCGCCATTAGGCAAGGATGGCGTACCCACCGCGATAATGATGATATCCGAACGACTGATGGCATCCTGAATGTTGGTGGTGAATGACAGCCTTCCTGCTTTCATATTGGCATTCATGATATCCTTCAGACCCGGTTCATAGATCGGAACATGACCGTCCGTTAACATATTCACTTTTTCCACATTGTTGTCGACACAGATCACGTTATTTCCCAGTTCCGAAAAACATACGCCCGATACCAAACCCACATACCCTGTGCCAATCACCGTAATATTCATTCCATAATCTCCCCCATGTTCTAATGTGTTGTTACGCGTGCTTCACATATGTCTGAACAATGTCCTGCCATTCGGTAGACACTCTAACGATATCTTCCTCAATCAGCTGGCTACCGATCTGTACTTCAATGATCTCCAGTTCCGTAACGGCTCTGACGGAATGGAGCATACTCCGGTCAATGATCACCGTATCTCCTTGCCCGATCATTCGGCTCTGCCCATCCAGAATCAATTCCCCTGTTCCCGATACAACCGTCCATACCTCATTGCGGAGCAGATGATATTGATAACTCAGGTTTTTCCCGGCACTGATGCAGATGCGTTTGGTGAGAACCTCGCCGCCAGCTTCGTTTCTTGTGTAATCCAGAACCCGGTAGCAACCCCACCTACGCTCCTCATACATGGGGCGTTGATCTTCATTCTTCAAGATTTCCTTGATACGTGGGCTCGCTTCTTTGTCACTGACGAGAATGCCATCCGGACTCACGGCGACCACCACATCCGACAATCCCAATATGGCAACCGGAATGTTCAATTCATTGACCAGGTGGGTATTCAGGGAATCTCCCGTAATCCACCCTTTTCCTACAACCGAGTTTCCCATCTCTTCCGTGAGTGTGTTCCACGTGCCTAAATCTTTCCAAAAGCCGTTATACGGAATAGCTATAATCTGATTTGCCTTCTCGACAACCTGGTAATCAAAACTGATCTTGTTCAATCTTCCGTATTGCTTCAGCATTTCGTCATACTGGATCGGCAGTTCCATCTCAATGAGCAGATTGATCAAATAACCAAGCTTAAAAGCAAAAACCCCGCAATTCCATAATGCGGCCTGCTCAATCATGAGGACCGCATCGGATTCGCAGGGTTTCTCCTGGAACTTCGCTACATTCACGTATTTATTGTTATTTTCACTGGAAGATAGGGATTGCGGAATGATGTATCCGTACTTCTCTGACGGGTACGTCGGCACAACTCCCATCAAGGCCAGATCAGCACCAGACTTATCAAGCATCTCCGGCAAGGTTGCCAGCACTTCGAAGAATTCTTTTTCAACAAAGGGATCTACAGGTAACACTGCAATCGTCTCATTCAGACTCACACTCTCTACGGAATACAGATAGGAGGCTGCCAGCGCAATCGCAGGAAACGTATCTCTGCGCTCAGGCTCCACAACCAGTCTCACATCGTCTCCCAGCTGAGAAGTCAGAATCTCCACCTGTGGCAAACTGGTCGCGATAAGCGCCTCTGATGCAAGTCCGGCATGATTCAGCTGTCTCCATACCCGCTGTACCATGGATTCCGGACTTCCCTCTGGCCCATGAAGAACTTTAAGAAATTGCTTGGATCTGGAATCGTTGGATAACGGCCAGAGACGCTTGCCAGAACCACCGGATAACAGAATACTTCTCATAGGGCTGCACCATCCGACAGCACAACCGTACTTGCTCCCTTGCCGGTCTCGGTTGGCTTGTTATATGTGCTGGTCTGATTGGATTCCAGTCTGCCTGCCGGATTGCTCTTGGTCCAAGCTGCATAATAATTCGAGTTCTTGCCGTATGAATTATCCAGCAGGATGTTCGGTTGATCCAGGAGACAGGCCAGAATATGTCCATGCAGACGGGATGTCGTGATGGTTTGGTATTGATTGAATTCCTTAATGGCCGTATGTACCATCCGATCAGAGTATTTGTACCACAACCAGCGGGCGAAAGAGCTGCCTTTCCCTGACTTTAACCGGGATGTAATCATGCGAATGATCTTCCGGTCTACCCGGTTGTACAATGTCTCCCAGTCTTTAAACGTGGCCTTAGGTCCACTGACGGATTCGTAATGCACCTGATTCTGAGTTTTCTCAATGTCTTTACGAAAGAAATACAACATCTCAGCAGTAGGCTTGCTCTTGGACTTCAAAGGCCACAACTGATGCGCCATATCCGGAGATAGATACACATTGGTTTGTTGAAATTCTTTACTGGCTATCTCATAAGATAAGGTGTCCCGGACAAAAAAGTGTACATCCTTATGACGATTGAATACTTGGGCTGTCTTTTTCAATTCAATATCACTCTTATAAAACATCGTCTGTGGCAGAATGACAATCCGGTGATTCGGATGCTGGGCAATCATTCGTTCTCTCAATTTCTGATGGGCAGGGTACAGATCACCAAAGTTACCTCCCCCGTGCAACACAATCGTGATACCTTCCGGAACCTTGAGGGACAAAGGGCAATCCAGAATGCTGTATCTGGCACGTACATGAATATCATTGTCCCGGAAGAAAGCCTCAGTACCTTTCATAATCAACAAATCGCCGCCATTGCTATGCACCGGGTAATCCAAATAATAGATTTCGGTACGTGGTGGAATGACCTTCAAAATCTGACGTAAATGTCCCTTCAACTCTTCCATTGGATGAATATTGTTAGTGCCCAGCATCTCCATCTCCTCCTTGGGTGACTCTTCTTCTTTTTTTGTTTAACCGTTCATAGAGAAACGACAGATCTTCCTTGTCATAGAACATGGCGGTAAACTTCACCTTAAATACAATCTTCATGGCGGCTACAGTAACCACCATTCGTACAATGGACCCGATCAATAAAGCAATTGCAATTCCGTTGAGCCCCCACAGCGGGGTGAATACAAAGAACAAAGCCACCGTTACCGAGAGTGCAATGAGCTGTCTGATCATCACAAGTCCAGGCCGACCCAGTGCATTAAATGCGGATGCCAGAATCCAGGAGCCACCACCAATGATGCATTCCACAGCCAAAATATAAAACGCAACGCTCGCTTCCAGGAATTCGGAGCCAAACAGAAGACCCATCAGGTAGTTCCCTACAAACATGGTGGGTATTACAATGATCATCATAACCATGAGCGAGATGCGGAAGGCTCTGCCGACCGTTCGAATAATCTGCTCTTGAGGTAATCCGGTCACTTTTGGAAAAACAACATTGCTAATCGCCGTCTGAACCGCATTGTAGATTCGGGATAACGCAAATACGACGGAATACAGTCCAAAGTCACGCGGGGTGAGCAAAGCCAAAATAATGATTTTATCAAACTGGGTATACAGCGTTCCTAACAATTCAACACCATACACCCTGCTGCCATAACCAAAAAGCTTCTTGGCCGAACTCTGATCCACCCGATCCTTGAACCATCTCAGTCTTAATTCATTACGGTTCGCATAGATAGCCCACGCCACCACGGAGAAGCTGGTTACAAAATAGATCGCAGCCGCGAGCTGAATGCTCAGCATGCCCAGGCCCCATAACACAAAAAGCCCGCCTACATTAAACAGGGGGATCATTAACCGGATACCATTATATACAGCGAATTTCTCCCGACTCTGCGAGAGGGCTGATATGAGATTGATGACAATAAGTACAGGAACGGTAGCAATCGTATACCATCTGGATATCTGCACGACCTCCGGCGGAAAGCTGGAGAGCCAGAAAGGTAACCCAAACCAGGCCACAATACCAATGATGATGCACACCGGAACTTGAAAAAGAAAGCTTAACCGAACATACTGTGCACTCTTCTCGGTTGCGCTCTGTTTAATGTTATAAATGATAGAAGTGGGTAGTCCAAATCCGACCAATCCGGTTAAGAGCGCTGGCCAGAACAGGATGGCCGAGAATGCGCCCTTTCCCTCTACCCCGAACATGCGTGACGTCAAAATGGAAGACAACATCGTCAGTGTCATGACCAGCAGATTGGTTCCACTTGTCTGAAATATGGCACTCATTAAGCCGTTTCCTCTGAATACTTTGCGAAGTGCAACTTGCGCCATAGCGATCCTCATCCCTTACTGTTTTGACGAAGCGACCCAACAATCATGCCGTTTCGGTAACATACTTTGGCAAGCTGACGTGTGAACCGATCTGCATTATAAATGTAGATCAGTGAGGTTGTGATCCCCTGTGCAAGCTTGATGCCATGTTTGGCCGTACGCACAACACCACGATCCTGATCCCGAATGGCATCACTCACACCCTGCCAATAGATTCGGCGCAGAAACCAGTTCTTTGTCGTTCGCTCTTTGGCTACTTTATGTTGTACTGCACCATACGGCGTGTAATATACCTTGAACTTTGTCCGTATTCTTGCAATCAACTCACTCTCTTCACTGGAGAGAAGATTATTCCCCACTCTTCCAAGGTCCTCACGGAAGGGAGCCAGTTGATCAAAGACGGATAAGCGAAAAGCCACATTTGCACCAAATGGAATATAAGGACTTTTCATTTCAGTGACTTCATCTGCAAAATCCAGAATGGTGAACAGTGACCTGTTCTCGGGTGGAATCCACATCGGCTCAGGTACTTCCCAAATCGGATCAATCTTGCCACCGACACAACCGATATTTTCATTCATCTCAAACACGCTAACGATCTGGCGAATCCAATCCTTGCAAGCAAAGGCATCATCGTCAAGGAACAGGATATACTCGCCGCGCGCCTCGAGAATGGCCCGGTTACGGGCTACAGACAAGCCTTGCTTTTCTTCCAGAACATACCGGATCGAATGGTTCTCATGCTGCAAAATGGTTTGAAGCACGATTTCCCGTGTGTTGTCTTTCGAATTGTTATCAATGAGTATGATCTCATAGTCGCTGCTTGCGTAATTCTGTTGTATTGCACTTCGTATGGCCTCTACCGCATCATGTGCACGGTTATACGTACAGATCGCGACGGTTACCTTCATCATTTCATCCCCATATTTTTCAATTAGGTCCACCCGTTCATCTGCACTAACTGGAGTACAGGGTAAGTGTCCTTTGGGCAATCACTGGCCAATCCAGCCGTTCCAACGCTTTGACAAAACCACTGCCTTCCTGAAACTCCGATTGTTTTAATCGGATCATATTCATTGCCTTGAGCAATCCATCCGGATCGGAAGGTTCATAGAGTACCGCACAATCTTCAGGCAGGTATTCCTCCAACAAGCCAATCCGTGGTGCCACCACCGGTTTACAGAAGGTCAATGCCAGAATTGCACTGCCTGAAGTGGCAATTTGCTTGTATGGAAGAATGATCGAATCGACTGCATCAAAATAATCCGAATATTCATCATCTTCGATGAAATGAAAATGGGTATGAATATGTCCACTCTTGAGAAATTCATCTCCAAGGTCATAATCCTTTACCTTTTTGCCGGCAATCAACAGATGGGCTTGTTCGGAATCCATATCCTTGAATGCCTCCAGCAAATCATCCACGCCCTTGTACGGCGACACCTGACCGAAGAACGCATACACATAACTATCCTCCGGGATGCCAAACCGGGAGCGGATATTCACACCTTTCCCCTGATACACTCCTTTGTAATGTCCATGCGGAATGACCTCGATCCGGCTGGAATCAATCCCAAACGTCGAACAGATCTCCGAGATCAAGGGTTTACCCATGACAATCAGCTTGGAGCAATTTTGGACCAGTATTTTTCTCATCCAATAATCAAACCGCGTCTTGCCGCTGTTGTGAGGCCAGATGTTATGCACCGTCCAGAACAATTTGGCCCCGCGCAAGCGTGCAAAACAAATCATCAATACATATAGAATGGATTTGATCACTGTTGTCAGCACGGATGAACCTCTGTAATAGAAGCTGGGCCAATGAAAATGCAACACATCATTTTTTTTCAGTTTGAGTAGATCTCTTTTGGTAAACTGTTTCACTTCCCATCCTTTGTTCTCAATGGAATCGGATAACAGCTCATTGAATTTATTGTTCTCAATCATCTTGGGCAGCATATACACCGTCGGATTTTCCATCCAGGCACCTCTTACTTTAGTTTCATTCGCACAGGTTCCTCTGTATACGTACCAACTGCGCGTCTTGCATGAAATCTCATTAGAAATCCTTGCATCATAATTTTTGTATTACGCTTGAGCAGCACCCAATCTTTCCACCAAGGATACAGCGACAGTGCTTTTTTCAAATAAACGTTATTGCGAAGTGTATTTCTCGACCATTCGAGCATTCGATAATGGTGTAACTGACGGCGCTTCTGTTCCTTGGACATGTCATTGTAGTATTTCAAAATAATCTTGCGTTGGCCCTTGTACTTGGCTGTTGTAGAGGTTGAAATTCGTGGACCACTGTGGATGTTGATATCCACCAGCGGTTCTTTCACATTCACGGCGATGTAGCCTCGTTTCAATATACGCAGATAAAAGTCATAATCCTGAGCGGATGTCAGATTTTCATCGAATCGAACTTCACGGGCCAGTGAGGTAAGTACCATGATTTTGGACGTTTCCCCGATCCAGTTGAATGTAAGCAGATCCTCATACCGAATAACATCGCGAGGTTCCACCGACAATTTCCGTTTGACCACCTGATGCTGCTCATTCGTGTATGCGAGATACTTGCTGCAAAAGGTGAATGATTCCTTTGTTCGTTCCAGCACTTCCGCCTGGGTTTTTATTTTGTCAGGCAGCCATTCATCATCATCATCCAGGAAGGCAATGTACTTGCCATTGGCTTGGGATATCCCTACATTCCGTGCATGGTTGGCTCCTTTGGGATATGGAACCCGGATGTACCGAATCCGTGAATCTTCCCGGGTCCAAGCCTGACAGATCTCTGGCGTCTGATCTTCTGAACCATCATCCACAATGAAAATCTCCAGATACGGATGTGTTTGCTCACGTACACTTCTCAACGCATTCTTCAATAACTCGGCCCGGTTATGGGTCGTAATGATGCAAGATACCAAGGGGTTCATTTCATCACCTTTTCCTGTTCACTAGGATACCTTCACTTGAAGTGCATCATATATTCCTGACAATCTGCCCACGAGAAGATTCATATCGAACTTATCCGATATAATCTCTCTGTTATGTGAACCCATTCTTGCTCTAACCTCTTCATCCGTGATGAGATATTCCAGTGCTGATGTCAGCCCGTGCACATCTCCCGGCTCGATTAACAGCCCATTATGACCGGATGTAATCACTTCGGGGATGCCTCCGACGGTGGTCGATATAATGGGCAAGCCACAATTCATTGCTTCAAGTATGGCCATAGGTAATCCCTCATGATAAGAAGGCAGGACCAGTAGATCCGCTTCCCGCATCAGCTTTTCCTTTTGCTCTCCGTTAATCCAGCCGAGTACATTGACACGATCCTCTATTCCATACTGCTGCACGATTGCTTTGACTTCTTCGACTTCACCATCCCCTGCCAGATTAAAGGTGGCTGTAACGCCCAGCGCCTTTAATTGCTGAATGGACTGAAGCAGATCGTAGACTCCTTTTCGCTCACCCAGTCTGCCCATGAAGAGAGCATTAACGGCTGCCTGTTGTTCTCTCTCAAACGGTTCTTTGACAAAGACCCCGTTATAAAGAACTTCAATCGCTGTCTCCGGCACAATCGTAGCAAAGTATTCTTTCCACGTCTGGGACAAGACAATCAACTTGTCTGCCTGATTCAGAATGTAGTGACAATACTTGCGCTGCAGAGCAAATTGATTGTAGAAGTCATCAAAGCTGGCCGCATGAATATGCAGAATAACTGACTTTCGAAACAACTTTCGTGCGGTTAGCAGGAATAGAGACTTCCGATAAAAGCTCCCATTGTTTGCCATATGAATATGCACGATATCCGGCTTAAACGTGTACAGCTTCATCCAGAATTGCATGAATCCCCGTATAAAAATAAGCAGTCGTGAGAACACGCTGCCCGTGATATACGTTTCGACCCGCTGCATGGCGTACATTTCCGAGATGGAGGAATCCTCAATGTTTTTGATGACACTCACTATTCCGCCCATATCCTTCAAGGATGATCCAACAACCAATACTTTTGGTTTCATGATAGACTCCTTTTTTTTCATGGTTAATCTTCCGACCTCTTACAGGCTGTTCACGTAATTTTTGATGGATGAGATCAGATCAGACTGTTTTCTCACATAAGGCTGGAACGACAGCTCCTCTATGCAAGGTATTAGCTTTTGCAATTCAACCTGACTCTCCGCGACGGCCACATAGCCGTTATCCTGAAAAACCTTGGAAATCTCAAGCTGATGGTCATCCACATGCTCACCCCATTCTTTCCGGCGTGGAATGACGATAACCGGCTTGCCGCGTTCAAGACAATTTGTAATGGAGCCAACACCCGCATGAGAAATAATGCATCTGCTGCGCTCCACATATTCATTCATCTCTTCCTGCGTGAGGAAAGGAATCACAGTGAAATTTCGCGGCTGATACTCGGTATATCCGGATTGGGCGACAACCTCTTCTTCAATAATTCCTGCCTCAATCGCCTCATCAATAAGCTCAAACATCCGATTGAAGGGAAAACGCTGGGTTCCAACGATAGCAAATATCAAAATAAAGCCCCCCTGTACTTTGCATTGGGATAGCTATCCTGCAACGTTTCCCATTGGATGAAGAACTCATCCGAGATTTTGTACATCAATCTCCCGGTTGCGCTGGAGGAATAGATTTTGGCATAACTTTCGATATAAATCAGCTTGGCACCGAAGATTTTACCAATGAGGCAAAAAGGGTATGTGGCTCCCGCCCCTGTTGTAATGATCACCTTTGGACGCTCACGCAGATATAGAAAGAACGATTTGATAATATTAGCCACAAAGATTAGTAAGAACATCGCGTTTTTACGCTCTTGCTGCATTAAGAAGTATACTTTGCCCTGAGACGAATCTACTTTTCTGCTTTTGTTCTTCTCGGTAATCAGGAAATAATCATGTTCTTCAACCGCAGGAATAATTTTGGTTAATTCATCAAAATGGCCGCCTGTAGAACTGATCAAACAGACCTTCATGTTCTAATCTCCTTTGAAAAGGATACGTCCTTGGCTCGCTGTATCTGTATATCCACTTCTGCTTCAGCCCCTGACTTGGAATGAACTCCATTTCCCGTAGCATATAACGCGTTCAGGAAGATACAGAATGGAGCAATCAGATGAACCGTGGACAGGGTATTGTCAAAAAAGGAATAGGTCAGGAAACCGATAATCATACCGGCAAAATACAACCGGATCATGCCGCCCAATCGGAAGTAAACAGCCCGAAACACCAGCAGCAGCGATAGAAACAACAGAATGGCTCCAACTAACCCGCCATCGTAATAAAAACGAATGTATTCATTATGCGGAACAACGAATCCAGAAAAAATACTTCCATCATTCGCTACGAGAGTTGAGCCGAGTCCACGTCCAAATATCGGATACTCATTTGCTTTGCCAATAAAATAATTCCAAGCTACATCCCTTCCCGACAGGCCTTTGCTCTCTGACCTCATCTCATAATTGTCCCACTGCGCAATCACCATATAGGCCACAGCGACAACGAACAGAATGAGAGGAATAATGGCACTGACTCTGCCTTTGATGAAGGCTTTCAGTTGATCAAAAAGATAGACCAGAATAATCGGAATAAGCGCAATAAGCGGCCCCCTTGTTCCCGTCTGGACCAGAATGACCAGATGTGTCAAGGTAAGCATGTAATACAGAACAACCTGATGGCCTTGCTTGATCTGAATCAGACAGACGCAGATCGAGATAAAACACAACATGGCCAGATGCGCGGCGATGTTAGCTCCCTGTAATCGGGTTACACCCGACATCTCCAGGTTAGTAATGGACAATATGCCGGCGAGTTGCAGAATATAACCACCAGCAAGACTGAACAGCGGCAACCATGCGAGTACACGTATAATTCGTTGACTGATCTCTCTTGAAAAGTGGGGCATCAGCAACAAAAAAGGAACAATGACTCCCAGAAACGCCTTGAATGGATCGAGCGGACTAACCTTACTGGGCAGATCCGATAGAAAATAACTCTCCACAAATAAAAAACCAATCGCCAGTGCAGGATATATCAACTCTTTGCGGATACCAAAGCGTAAAAAAAGAGAGACGACAAAACCCAGAATCGCCAGCTTGTAGAAGGACAGCGAATCCAGTCCTGCCAGATGAATGCTAAATATTTTATCAATGGACAATGAAAAACTGACGATGAGAATCATAAAAATCCAGCTGGGCTGTTTAATATAAACGCCCAGCAGAATCACAGCTATAAGTGCAACAACCGAGACTAGTGGAAGATAGATTGCTGCGAAGACAATTACCAGCGAAAAAAGAATGATATTAAACGACTTCATATTTAATGCAGCAAGTATACCGGTCTTTTGCATATCTACTATGCCACCTCAAAGCCAGAATCGTGTTTCAAAACGCATCCTTCGAACCTACCAGCACCTTGAACGTTCTGAAGATAATTTTGATATCCACCATCATGCTGCGCTCACGGGCATACGTCAGATCCAGCTCCACCATTTCATCAAAACCAACACTATTTCGACCACTGACTTGCCATAATCCCGTACATCCCGGAATCATCTGAAGGCGTTGTCTGTCATAGGAATTGTAATTCTTCACTTCTCTAGGCAGAGCCGGTCTGGGTCCAACGAGACTCATCTCTCCTCTGAACACGTTCCACAACTGAGGCAGCTCATCCAGACTGGTTTTCCGAATGAACTTGCCAATCCGGGTAATGCGGGGATCATTTTTCATTTTGAACATATTCCCGTTCACTTCATTCTGATCAATCAGCTGTTCCAGCAGATCTTCTGCATTCGCAACCATGGATCTGAATTTGTACATATGAAACTCTTTTCCATTCTGTCCGACCCGTACCTGACGAAAAAAAACAGACCCCTGCGGGGCCTCGATTTTGATGAGTAATCCGATGACCGCAAACAAGGGGCACAAAATGATCAAACCTATGAAAGAACCCAGCAAATCGAGCATTCTTTTCATAAATAGATACACTTTATCCGCATTTTGTCCTGACATCGTTGATGCATTGTACCCCAGACTTGGGTCCATAACGATCTCTGCTTCCTTCGTTTGGGGAGATGGACTCATTCAAACTCCCCCCCGGCTGCATGTTCTACCGACTCTTTTTCCAGAATCTGTTGCAGAGCTTGCAGCATTGGAATTCTAAGTTCCTGTTTTTGCAGAGCGAAGTCGATGGTTGTCAAAATGAATCCCAGTTTCTCGCCCACGTCATAACGTACTCCCTCGAAATCGTATGCATACACTCCTTGTGTCTCATTTAAGCGCTGAATCGCATCTGTTAATTGAATCTCTCCCCCTTGACCAATCTCTTGTTGCTCCAAATGTTCGAAAATCTCTGGACTCAGTACGTATCTCCCCATAATCGCCAGGTTGGAAGGCGCTGTGCCTTGGGCAGGTTTCTCTACGAACCTGAGAACCTCTGTCAAACGGCCATCCGAATGAAGCGGGTCTACAATGCCGTATCTGTCTGTTTGTTCAGCAAGTACGGTTTGTACGCCAACAATGGAATGTTGAACCTGATCATATTGATCAATCAATTGTTTGGTGCATGGAACTTCCGATACGACGATGTCATCTCCGAGCAACACGGCAAAAGGTTCGTCACCGATAAAGTTACGTGCACACCAGACAGCATGACCAAGTCCTTTGGCCTCTTTTTGTCTTATGTAATGGATATCCACGTTAGAGGATTTGCGAACCTCTTCAAGCAGGCCCAGCTTCCCTTTTTCCAGCAAGTTATGTTCCAATTCAAAAGCGTTGTCGAAATGATCTTCAATCGCGCGCTTCCCTTTACCCGTTACGATGATGATGTCTTCGATTCCAGAGGCAATGGCTTCCTCAACGATATACTGTATGGTTGGTTTGTCCACAATAGGGAGCATTTCTTTGGGCATCGCTTTTGTGGCTGGCAAAAATCGTGTACCTAGTCCAGCTGCAGGAATGATTGCTTTTCTCACTTTTTTCATAAATACCACCCTATCCTCTTTTTTTTTAGTTTGATAAAAGTTGAACCAGGGCATCTAACCCGTCCTCACGTCATACCTTCGACGATTAACGTCTAAGGTTCATTGAACCCACAGCATGACCGAGTGCCTACAGTGATAAAGGTGCGGTAGACATTACCTGTTTACTTGGGAGCATTGGATGGAAGATTTACTTCTCTCCGTAGCTCACCGGAACTGCAACGTTTTTGATATTGTTCAGGATTGCGCCCAGAATTCGTGCATTCACATGCTCCAGAGCAGCCTTGGTCTTCTTCACCAGTTCCTTCTTGACCTTGCCCGAGTTCACAACCAGCAGCACACCATCACACAGCGAACTCACAATGAGTGCATCCGTTACTGCGAGCACCGGCGGTGTATCAAACATGATGACATCATATTGATCCTCTAACTTCTCAATCAGCCTTTTCATCCGGTTGGAGCCGATCATCTCGGAAGGGTTCGGCGGAATTGGGCCAGAAGTGAACAATTGGAGATTGTCGATATAACTCTCTCTAAGCACGTCTTCCACACTGTACTGATTAGACAGCACACTACTAAGACCGATATGATTCGGTACAGAAAACACCTGGTGCAAGGAAGGATTACGCAGATCCGCATCGATCAGCAGAACTTTCTTGCCTTCCTGGGCATAGGTTACCGCCAGGTTGCTAATGGTTGTGGTCTTGCCTTCGCCGGATTCAGCGGAAGCCACCATGATTTTTTTGATATGACTGTCGATTGAGGAGAACTGGATGTTCGTCCGTAATTTACGGTATCCCTCCGAGATTTGAGACTTGGAGTTAAAATAGGTCACCAGACTGTTATTTTCATTGGTTTGCCGCGACATATTTGCCATCCCCCACTTTCTGTTGAGATACGTAATTTTTCGTATTTTTCAGATCATCTTTTTTCATTTTGGATATCACTGTAAGCACAGGCAGGCCCAGCTCTTTTTCAAGTTCAGTTTCGGATTTGAATGTGTCATCCAGATAATCCATCAGGAATACAAGTGCAATCGCGAGCACAAGACCTGCGAACAGACTGACAATGATGCTTAATGTGGTTTTCATATTAATTGGAGATGCATTAGTATCCACTTTTGCTTCGCTGAGGATAGCCACATTATCGATTTTCATGATTAGGGGGATTTGAGATTGGAACACGTTGGAGATGGCATTGACCGTTTTTGCGGCTTTTTCGTAGGTAGTCCCTAGTACAGTTATGCTCATCACTTGGGATTCGCTGGCTGTAGAGACGGAAGTGCTATTCATGAGCTGAGCAGAGGTTAAGCCCAGGTCCGGATACGTGGTAGCGACTTTATCCATAATGGCGGAAGATTTAATAATTTCTCTGTATGAGTTAATGAGTTTGATATTGGTTTGAATCATGCTGAAGTCCATCATCGCCTGGCCTTGAACGTTAGAGGTCTGGTTCACGATCAGTTTGGAACTTGCTTCATAGATGGGCTGGGTGAAGAAAATACTTTTGACCCCTGCACCCACACCGGCTATCAAAGCAATTGCAACAATCAACCACAGTTTCTTTTGTAAGAGTCGAAAATATCCTTTCAGTTCCACTTTCATTCCTCCTATACGTTGTGATCTATCCTATGTAACTACCAGATGGACAGTAGCCATTTGCGAGGTTTCCAGCGTTCTGTGACCAGACACGAATTCGATAGAATGTGCGACGTATTCTCTGCCAGCCTTTTAACGGCTTCAGCTCCAAATCGACGCTCGATGACCCGCTCTCCTTCACTTATGGCAAATGTCCTTTTGCACGTATCATGTGCATCTGATGAAATGAAATGAAACCCGTTTTCTTTGCAAAAATGAAAACACCACTGCCGAACTTTCCGTCCGAAAAGCCCAGTGAAAGATTGAGCTGTGAGCTGACATAGTCCGCCTTGACTCAAGTAATCAGCCAACAACTTTGGCTTCTTCAAAATGACACGATTGCGTTCCGGATGAGCAATAATAGGGGTAATTCCCGCTATTCGTAATTCATGCAGTATCCTGGGGAACTGTGAGGGAATGTGACCAAAGGGCAGTTCCAGCAACATGTAACGACTTCCGGCGAGTGTGCAGCACTTTCCTGCATATAAGTCTCCAATCAGGTTGTCATGCACCCTGATCTCCTGTCCGGGACGGATCTCCAGGCGAATGTTGCGTTTGAGAAGTTCTGCATGAAGCAGGTTCACGGCCTGATTGACCACCATCGGTTCATTGTTGTATTGCCCGTTCAGGTGATGCGGAGTAGCAATAATGGAGGTAATTCCTGAGGCTGCCGCCTTCTCAGCCATCGCAACGGACTGCTCCATTCGAACAGGACCATCATCCAGGCCGGATAATATGTGGCAGTGCATTTCAACCAGATTCAAACTTCCTGAAATAGTATGAGCCCCCTCGCCCCTTTATTCATTGCGCAAATGCTTTTGGTGTTAAAGAACTAATGCATAACGCTATGAAATATAGTAAAATGGCGTTAAGTACATGTTTTGTTCAGAAAATGTTAAGAATCGACTTGGAATTATATGGTGAAATCAATGTAATGATAGGGTTCTTGCAGAGCCTTTTGTTCTGTTGCCTTTTCATACTGAAAACGGGAAACCGCGGGAAACTGAACTTCAGTAAGCATTGTGTTTAACTGTCCAGTTATATATAGTTTCTGTTCGTGCTGAATATGCAAGTTTGAATGATACATTGTGAGCTCTCCGAAGGGCTGTTTCCATTGCAACCTTGCGTGAAGTCGTACACATACATGTTGATCTTCAACATCCAAACCAATGAGCATTTCTGATGATACCGGCAAGTTCAGGTCGCTCAGGAAGGTGATTGCTTGAGTGTCCATTCCAAGTAACAGAACAGGGCGTCTTTTGCGGTCTACCATTTTCCCACGAAACTCCTGAATGTACATATGGACATTTAATTTCATATCAGCCCATTCCTGAATTATTGAATACATGGTTTCATTCCTTTAGAATGGATTAGCCTACATGGACTGCCTCTACTTCCTTCTCACAGGTATATGGTCCAGGCAACCAGGAGATACTTAAAATATCCCAAATGATACATTTTGTAACTCCATACGTCCAATTTACGATACAATACGTATCATGTCAAGCGGTATTTGGACATGGTTCTTTTGATTTACGACAATTTGAGATGTCCTTAGACAGACCTATTTACAAATGGAAATGGGTTAAAGGAAACACATGAGGAGTTACTCTTTTGCAGGAAAGCTGCCCTGATCAAACACTTGGCTCAGGATTGTTTCAATATATATTTGATGTCGTTCAGGGGGAAATAGCTTATGAGCTACGGAAATCGCATTGCGGAATTACGGGAACAGCGGGGACTTACTCAAGAAGAACTTGCGAGCTCCATTCATATTACCAGAGCTGCTCTCTCCCACTACGAGAAGAACCGACGTAAACCGGATTTCGAAGTGTTAACGAGACTTGCTGACATCTTTGATGTGTCTATTGATTATCTTATAGGACGTACAAAGCAAAGTGATGTCGTGATGGATGAAGACGTACGTGAATTCGTGGATACCTTGGAGTTATCGGACAAAGAAGTGTTAGAACGCTTCGATCTGATGATTGATGGGAAGTCTTTAACAGAAGAAGAGGCACGTCGTTTTATTGCATTTGTCCGAATGGAACGCAGCATGGACTAAACCCGAAAAGAGGACCCAGTTCCCGAGAGATAACATCTCTGGCTTCTGGGCTTTTTTTGTGTCTTAATTCCCTTTTATTCCATGCTTGTCTATTGTGTCAAGGACGCTTGTTGTTGACGGAGGATACGAAATGGTTCCAACGCTCCGGGTCGATTCCGCATTGCAGTAAAACCTTCATGATGTCCATCTGGGTTGCTTCGACTTGTTTACCTGTCGGCCTACGATCGTCCCTGTTTGGATGCTTCATATTCATTCCGCTAACCTCTCTTATCTTTATACTTTCCCTGCCCTCCAAAACTAGCCTTATTATACTTGAGAAAGTTCCTCGATGTTGTCGTCTCATGGCGATAACGTTTTTTGATGGGGTTCTAATTTTGTCGAAAGCCAAATAGGAGCTATACGGTGCCGGAATGGCAACCCTATAGCTCCTATTATTCTTAATACAACCTGTTCATGCAACTTATACTTGAACAAGGAAGGTATTAGCCTCCAGCACGTGCAAGTTCACGCATATTCGCTTCAAACGCTGCAAGCAGCGCTGCTTCTCCAGTCAAACCTGTTGCCTGAATGCGTTCGATCTGTTCTGTCATACGCTTGAAGTCTTTCGGAATAACCCGAACGAACTGATTCAGCGCATCTTGCCAGTTATCCAGAATGCGCTGACCGACAGCACTTCCTGTATTGGCAACATGACGTTGAATCATGCCTCGCAAATCTGCACTTTCGGCCACATCTTCGATACGCTCCAAAAGAACCATTTCCAGATTACAACGTTTCAGGAATGTGCCCTCCGGATCATACACATAGGCAATACCTCCGGACATCCCTGCTGCAAAGTTACGACCTGTATCGCCGAGCACAACGACACGTCCACCAGTCATATACTCACAACCATGGTCGCCTACACCTTCAACGACGACTTTGGCGCCCGAGTTACGTACAGCAAATCGCTCACCCGCAATACCACGGATATACGCTTCACCACTTGTTGCTCCGTAGAGAGCCGTGTTACCGATAATGATGTTATCTTCCGCCTCAAACGTTGCTTTCGGAGAAGGCATCACGATCAGTTTACCTCCGGACAGTCCTTTACCTACGTAGTCATTGGAATCCCCTTCAACGGTCAAGGTCATACCTTTAGGTACAAAGGCCCCAAAGCTTTGTCCGGCAGAGCCGACAAATTTGAATTTAACCGTATCTTCAGGCAATCCTGCGAGTCCATATTTGCGTGTGATCTCACTACCCAAAATGGTACCTACTGCACGGTTAACGTTTGTAATTGGAAGCACCGCTTCAACCGGTTGACTGGATTCAATAGCAGACTGTGCCAGTGGCAACAATTGTTGCATATCCAGCGTTTCTTCCAATTGGTGATTCTGATGCTGTGTGCGGTAACGTGCAGAGCCTTCCGGCATTTCAGGCACGTGCAGCAATACAGACAGATCCACACCTTTTTTCTTCCAGTGATCTACGGCTTCTACCGTTTCAAGGCAATCTGTACGTCCGACCATCTCCTGAATCGTACGGAAACCAAGATCAGCCATGATCTCACGCACATCTTCAGCAACAAATCGCATGAAGTTAACCACATGGGCTGGATCACCCATATAATTTTTACGCAATTCCGGATTCTGTGTCGCTACACCAACCGGACAGGTATCCATCTGACAGACACGCATCATGATACAGCCAAGTGCAACGAGCGGTGCTGTAGAGAAACCATACTCTTCTGCTCCAAGCAAGGCTGCAATCGCTAGGTCACGGCCGTTAAGCATTTTGCCGTCTGTTTCGAGGACAACACGGTCACGCAGATTGTTCAGCATCAACGTTTGATGTGTCTCTGCAAGACCCAGTTCCCAAGGCATACCTGCGTGGCGAATCGAACCTTGCGGTGATGCACCTGTTCCACCGTCATAACCGCTGACGAGGATAATGTCGGCACGGCCTTTGGCTACACCAGCTGCGATGGTACCCACGCCCACTTCCGATACCAGCTTCACGTTAATCTCAGCACGCGGATTAGCATTTTTCAAGTCATAGATCAACTCTGCCAGATCTTCGATCGAGTAGATATCGTGATGCGGTGGTGGCGAGATCAGACCTACACCCGGTGTTGAACCACGGACTTCGGCAACCCAAGGATACACTTTACGTCCTGGCAGCTGTCCGCCTTCACCCGGTTTTGCTCCCTGAGCCATTTTAATCTGAATCTCGTCGGCATTAACCAAATAGTTGGATGTAACACCAAAACGTCCGGATGCTACCTGTTTAATCGCACTGCGACGGGAATCCCCGTTGCTATCTTTAATGAAGCGAGCCGGATCTTCTCCACCTTCACCGGTATTGGATTTACCTCCAACACGGTTCATAGCGATGGCAAGATCTTCATGCGCCTCTTTACTGATCGAACCGAAGGACATTGCACCTGTTTTGAAACGACGCATGATATCTTCTACGGATTCAACTTCTTCGAGTGGAATGGAAGCTCCCACCGGTTTCAGCTTCAGCATGGAGCGAATGGTCAACAATTGATCATTCTCACCTTGTACAAGTTTGGAATATTTTTTATACAGCTTGTAATCCCCAGTGCGTACTGCATGTTGCAGGGTATGAATGGTTTGCGGATTGAACAGATGCTCTTCTCCGTCGTTACGCCATTGATAATCCCCACCGGAATCCAATACTTTATCGTTACCGTCTTTTTCCGTAAAGGCACGGTTATGATGTGTCAACGCTTCGGCTGCCACTTCTTCCAACCCAATTCCACCGATACGGGAAGGTGTCCAGGTAAAGTAACGGTCAACGAAGTCCGATTTCAGACCCACCGCTTCGAAGATTTGAGCTCCACGATACGATTGAATCGTAGAAATCCCCATTTTGGACAACACTTTAGTAACGCCTTTGGTAGCTGCTTTAATGTAGTTTTTCACTGCTTTCTCATGCGAGATACCACGCAACAACCCTTGCTGAATCATGTCATCCAGCGTTTCGAAAGCCAGATAAGGGTTCACCGCACTTACACCGTAACCCAGCAGCAACGCGTAGTGGTGAATATCACGCGGTTCTGCCGATTCGAGCATAATGCTGACTTTGGTTCTGGTTCCCTGGCGAATCAGATGGTGATGCAGACCTGCTACAGCAAGCAATGCAGGAATGGCAGCATTCTCTGCGTCCACACCGCGGTCAGACAGGATCAGAATGTTATGACCTTTGTCGATGACACGATCTGCAGCTTCGAAGAGCAAATCCATCGCTTTGCGAAGTCCTTCTGCTCCTTCCGCAGCGGTGAAGAAGATTGGAATCGTCATGGAGCGGAAGCCTGGGCGACGCACATGGCGAATCTTCGCAAAGTCTTCATTGGACAATACCGGTGTATCCAGACGGATCTGGCGACAGCTCTCCGGTTCAGGGTTCAGCAAGTTGCGCTCAGGACCAATGGTTGTTGCCGTAGACGTTACAATCTCTTCACGGATTGCATCGATTGGCGGATTGGTTACCTGGGCGAACATTTGTTTAAAGTAGTTGTACAGACGCTGCGGACGATCCGACAGCACAGCCAGCGGTGCATCATAACCCATCGACCCCGTAGCTTCCATACCTGTTGTTGCCATCGGCTCCAGGATTTTACGCAGTTCTTCAAATGTATAACCATATGCCAGTTGAAGCTGGGTCACGTTATCATGTTTTGGATCAGGAAGTTCCGGTGCTTCCGGCAACTCGCTCAGATCCATCAAATGCTCATCAAGCCAATCCTGGTACGGATTCTCCGCTGCAATGATTGCTTTTACTTCCTCATCCGCGATGATGCGGCCTTCTTGTGTATCCACAAGCAACATCCGACCTGGACGCAGACGATCTTTGTACAGGATCTCTTCCGGCGCGATATCAAGTACCCCAACTTCGGAGGACAGGATAATACGGTCATCCTTGGTTACATAATAACGAGCTGGACGCAACCCATTACGGTCAAGTGTTGCACCAATTTGCAAACCATCTGTGAAGGCCATTGCTGCTGGTCCATCCCAAGGCTCCATCATTGTGCTGTGATATTCATAAAATGCCTTTTTGGCAGGGTCCATGCCCTCATCTGTGCTCCATGGTTCAGGAACCATCATCATGGCCACGTGTGGCAGAGAACGGCCGCTCAGATACAGGAACTCCAGCGTGTTATCGAACATGGCTGTATCCGAACCGTCCGGATTGATAACCGGTTTTACTTTTGCGATGTCGTTACCGAACAACTCGCTCTCGAACAAGGATTGCCGTGCATGCATCCAGTTCACGTTACCACGCATCGTATTGATCTCACCGTTGTGAATCATGAAGCGATACGGGTGGGCACGTTCCCAGCTTGGGAAGGTGTTGGTACTGAAACGGGAATGCACAAGTCCAATGGCCGATTCCACGAGTTCTTCCTGCAGATCCAGATAGAACCCGCCAACCTGTTCGGTTGTCAGCATGCCTTTATATACAATTTTGCGACATGACATGCTCGGAAGGTAGAAAGAACCACCTTCTGCTTCATCTGCCGAATAACGAATAGCCAGCTCAGCACGTCTGCGAATAACATACAGCTTACGCTCGAATCCAAGCTCATCCTTCACATCTGCGGATCTTCCAATGAACACCTGACGTACATAAGGTTTCGCTGCAAGTGCAGAACGGCCAAGCATTTCATCAAAAGTAGGAACATCCCGGAAACCCAGGAACGTCTGACCTTCTTCTTCAATAATCTTCTTAAGGCTCTCTTCATGCGCACTGCGAATGGCAGGGTCCTGGGAAAGGAACAACATCCCTACGCCATAGAAGCCCTGTTCAGGCAATGCAAAACCAAGACGTTCCGCTTCCTGTGCAAAAAAGCGATGTGGAATCTGAATCAGGATACCTGCTCCGTCACCGGAATTCGGTTCACTTCCCTGTCCTCCACGGTGCTCCATGTTACTAAGCATAGTCAGTGCCTGACTAACGATATCGTGTGAAGGTACTCCTTTGATGTTGGCAACAAAACCCATTCCGCATGCGTCTTTTTCGAACTGCGGGTCATACAGACCCTGTTTTGGAGGTAATCCGATGTGTCTCATGGAACGCAACCTTTCTATAATGAAGTATTTCGGAAAGATCAAGAACATAGGCAACAGGCAACAATGAAACGGGAGGAGCCGGCCTTTCGCTTGCGATAGAGCCTGCTAGATAGAAGAGGTAACAGCATGAGACTGTCAAAAATAATGCCTGCTATTGGGCAGAAGCCATTAAATGAGATGAGCTGATCCGGACGATCCGGCAAACAGCCTGTATAAATCAACACGCAGCCGCTGGCACGGCTACTGAAATGGAGCGACGTTTTTTCGATATAGTTCTATTATTTTAACACCGACCTAACATCAGCGCAATTTAAACTTTTTAATACCTCTGATAAGAAATGTTTTGCAGTACAGCTTTACAGTAGTGACGTTTAAATTCATCTCTTTTTCGAATAATTATACACTTTTTAAGCCAGAGTACAACTGAATTAAATTGCTGACAGAAGAAAATCGTTCCATGTGCAGCCTACGTTTATCCATAATTCCACCAAATTTTCACTGCTTAAGCCAGCGAAACTTTACTTCTCTATGCATTTGTATACAAAATAGCCTGCAACCCCTTTTTGGGGTCACAGGCTATTTGCACTATTTGACTACTATATTGCATAATTTCACTACAAGAAAATAAAGTTTTTTTTCAAAAATATGACCCTGCTGAAGATCAGGTTCGACTTATGCCGTCACAACTTGACCAGAATCAGCCTGTTCGACTTCTTTTTTCGGACGTCTGCCATTCCAGAGGAAGTAAGCAAGCGTCAGCAGAATGGATACACCTGCATAGATGCTAAGAATACCTGCCTGATGCCACATCACATCCAGATTACCACTCGATACCACGGCTTTGAAGCCCATAATGCTGTGTGTCATTGGCAACCAAGGGCTAAATGCCTGAAGCCATGATGGAATCAGTTCTACCGGGAAGGTTCCTGCACTAGCCGCAAGCTGGAAGACCAGAAGCAGAATGACAACATAACGTCCAGGCAGATCCAGCCAAGTTACAAGTGCCTGAACGATCAACATGAAGGTCAGCCCCGTAATAATGGTAAACAGATAGAACAGCCCTACGCTGTGCGTCTCCAGTCCAAGACCATATAACATGAAACTTGCCACGATAACCGATTGGAAAATGCTCACGGAGCCAAATACCAGTGTCCGGCTGACAAAACGATTCCAGCCTGTTGCACCAGGTACGGACGTTTCCCGCATTTTCAATACAATCGTGGAAATCAACGATCCCACAAACAGACCGATCGACAGGAAGAACGGTGTCAATCCTGTACCATAATTGCTTACGTTCTCTGCTGTGTTCTCCGAGGAGTTTACAGGTTCAGCGAACATGTTCACTACATCATCCGTTTTCTTAACTTCGGATGTTTTCTGTGCGGCATCATTCAGCTTGGTTGCCAGTTCACTTGAGCCATCTTTTAGCTCAGTAAGGCCGTCAGCCAGTTTGCCTGCGCCATCACCCAGTTGCTTGGAACCATCGGTTAGTGAACTAACGCCACCACTGAGTTTACCTACACCCGTTTGCAAAGCTGTTGTTCCTGAGCCCAGCTGCTTGGCACCATCTGCAAGCAATGTACCACCACTTGCAGCATCACCCAACTTGCCGCTAAACTGCTTCAGGCCATCAGAGAGTTTCGTTCCTCCTTGGCTAAGCTGCCCGGCACCAGCCAGCAATTGCTGCTGACCATCCACCAGTTGGTTCGCACCAGCAAGAAGTTGCTCCTGACCTCCGTGAAGCTCGGTTGCACCCGCAGCCAGTTGCTGGTTACCCTGATGCAGCTGATCTGCACCTTGTGCCAGCTTCTGCTCGCTCTCATGCAGTTGTGCACTGCCGTCAGCAACAGCCTCACTTGCCGCAAGCAGCTTCTGTACATCCGCATTTTCGGCCAGTTCGGGGTTCGATGCAGCAAGCTGTTTCAATCCGGCGGCTACGCCCTGTGCGCCATCAGCTACCTTGCTACTGCCATCTACAGCCGATTGCAGGCCTGTTGCCAGTGTGCCACTGCCCTGAACGGCACTTTGCAGACCATCCGACAGCTTCGCACTGCCCTGTTCTGATGATTTAAGACCAGCCTGCAACTTACTTGTGCCATCCATTGAAGACTGGAGTCCGGTTTCCAACTTGGCGCTGCCATCCTTCAACTGATCTGCTCCGCTCTGAAGCTGGCTCGATGCGGCTGCCTGAAGCTGTTGCAGACCGGATACAAGATTCGATGTTCCACTTTCAAGCTTGGTTGCCCCTGTGTGCAGCGCGTTAACACCATCACTTAATGGAGAAAGTCCTTCCTGAAGTTCAAGCGTTCCGGATGCAAGCTTCGCCAGGTTATCCTTGAGCTTAACAGCACCATCATCCAGTTTGCCTGCGCCGGTATTCAGTTCACCTGCCCCATCGCCTGCCTCAGCCAAGCCATCCGATACTTCGGAGAACTTGTCGAGCAATGTTTCTGCATAGGATTCCGTTACTTTGGCTGAGACTTTTGCTTTCAGGTCCTTAATAGCGGTCTTACCGATCTGTGCACCGACAAAACTGTAATTGCCATTCGGTTCATAGATCAGATCAGCCGGCTCCGGCTTGTCATCGAGCAATGTTGTTGCTTGGGATGAGAAGTTCTCCGGAATCGTAATTTGCATATAATATTTGTCATTACTCATGCCTTCTTTGGCTTGACTGGCACTGACAAAATCCCATTTAAAATCGGCATTTTTCTTCAGCTCATCCACCAGATCACTACCTACATGGAGGGATTTGCCCTCCAGCTCAGCGCCTTTGTCCAGATTAACAACGGCAACCGGCATCTCATCCACATGACCATACGGGTCCCAATAGGCTGCCAGATAGATGCCACTATACAGGATCGGTATAAACATAATTGCAATAACAGGGATCAACACCTTCGGGTTTCTCACGGCCGATCCCACATCCTTGAAAAACACGGATAAAGATTTCATGTCATTTTCTCCCCTTAATCTCTCTGCTCCATGAGCAGGAATAACCATAATGAAATACAATGTCACATTCCAGAAAACATACTGAAACACGAAGTGACTACTTTCCTCAAACGGTCACTTTAGGACAAAAAAACAACCTGTCTTCCGACAAGCCTCCCTGCTTGATACGCGTGAAAATCCTTATATTATAGTAGATTAAATTCGGATTACGCTACAGCAGCAATTCCTTCCATTAAGAAAAGGCGAAAGTAAGTCTTAATTTCCTCTTTGCTCAGCGGTTGATGTTGTTTGCTCCAGTCTGAGGTGAGTGCAATATACAGGCGAATCATCATAAATGCGACGACTTGCGGATCACAATCTCGAATCTCTCCATTGTCTTTTGCTTTCTCAAGCTCCTTAGCCAGAAAGTCGGAGATTACTTTCTCCACCTTGTCCAAACCTTCCTTGGCCTGCAGTGTTCCAAAGTCCTTCAGCTCCTGAGATAACTTAACGAGCAGATCGTGGTCACGACGAAACTCTAACAAGGCATCCAGTACTCGAAACAGATTATCGAAAAATGCACTTTCCTGATGTACTTCACGATGCGCGATGTTCTTCATTTCCTGAATCACTTCTACCAGGATCTGATCAAACAATTGTTCCTTATTGGTGAAAAACGTATAGATCGTTCCTTTGCCAACGTTCGCAATCTTGGCGACCTGATCCATCGTCGTTGCTTTGTATCCAAACATGGCAAACGACTGGGCTGCTGCATGAATAACCTGCTGTCTCCTGTCAATCGGAGCCATCTAATCCCTCCTTTGTGCTGATTCATTGTTCAATCGCTCTACATAAATGACCAAAAATACAATTCGGTCATTCGGTCAAAAACTACAATACCACCTTCGAAAACAGATTGCAACCCTAACATTCTAAAAATTGTGTTAATATTTTTTAACCTAAATGCAGTGGAAACTCCTTCTGTCGTCGTCTATAGTGTAAGATGACTCAGATAATACGTGTATTAATGAAGTTTAAGTTGTCTCATTGTAAGATATATGGTGTAAATATTTATAGAAGAAACATGATTTTGCGCTTCAATGTATATTCATGTAGTAACGCATTCCATAGCTAGAATAAACAATGAATATCTTCTTTTTGAATTAAAACTTATGAATAAAGGTGAACTCATGCGAAAACCAAGAGTGCTCTTATTATCGGAAGGTTTCGGTACCGGTCACACTCAGGCCGCTCATGCGCTGGCACATGGCATCAAAAAAGTCAGTCCACATGTTCACAGTCGTGTCATTGAACTAGGCAAATTTTTGAACCCAACGGTAGCTCCACTAATTTTCTCTGCATATCGAAAGACACTATCGGTTCAACCCAAACTGGTCAGCCTGTTGTACCGCACACAGTACAACAAATCACTAAATGGTTTTACCAAGCTGGCGTTGCACCGAATTTTCTATACACAGACGGCACAGGTCGTATCTCAACTGAAACCGGATGCGGTGATCTGTACCCATCCTTTTCCGAATGCTGTGATCTCCCGGCTCAAACGCCAGGGTCTGAATATCCCGCTCTATACGGTTGTGACGGATTATGACGTGCACGGAACATGGATTAATCCGGAAGTGAACAAATATCTAGTCTCTACCCCTCAGGTCAAAGCATTGCTTGAGATCCGGGGTGTCGATCCCTCCCATATTCAGATCACGGGAATCCCTGTGCATCCAGACTTCTGGGAAGCTGGAGATAAGGTGAAGCTACGGGAAGAGATGGGGCTTCAGAACATGCCTACAGCGCTACTTATGGGTGGCGGATGGGGACTTTCGTTTGATGAGGATCATATGAAAGCTCTCACGTCTTGGGCAGATCGTGTTCAATTGGTCTTCTGTCTAGGAAGCAATGAAAAAATGATCGCAAAAATGAAGGAAATGCCTTGCTTCCAGCATCCGAATATTCGTATTCTGGGATATACACGGGAAGTAAGCAAATTGATGGATGTATCCGATGTGCTGATTACGAAGCCAGGTGGCATGACATGCACTGAAGCGCTGGCCAAGGGTCTACCGATGTTGTTCATTCCTCCGATTGCAGGCCAAGAGGAAGAGAACTGTGAATACTTTGTACAAGCCGGATACGGCCAAGTCATTCACTCTGCCGACGTGATTACCAATCGTTTCAGACAACTAGTTGAGCAGGCATCTACTCAAACTGAAAGCCCGCTGAACGTAGCACATCATTCAGGTAACCATTCGGTCTATGATCCGAAGTGCTGTGCTCAAGCTGTTCATGACTTATTGTTCCCGACTACAGCCGAAGTCACAACAACCTCTTTGGAGCGCTTCACAGCCGGAATTACTGCCACGTCCTTGTCAGGTACCAGAATACCATTCTGACGCCTCTATGGACCTATAGAACAGCTCTCACGAGGTGTTATAGGGGACAAGACAATTGCTCTCGATATACAAAGAAGGTTCCCTTCCGAATTTTTGGAAGGGAACCTTCTTTTATTTTCGCTAATTCCACCGTATGATTTGACAGAAAAAAGGGTAATTTAGAGTATAACGATATTTTTAAATAACGAAATAAAACTACGATTCAGGCTTTTTTAAGGGCCGTGTGATGCACACACAGTTAACTACCCTGCCTGTTTGCAGAATTTACGGGTCGATTACTTGTAAAAAGTATGATGACCGATCGTTTTTACTTTTTTCTGCGAGCGAGCAACTGTCAGATCGTCGGCAAGCGTCAATGATAAGAAATAATACGTATCATCGGCAACTTCCTTCTTCCCGTTCAACGCAGCATTCACTGCTTTGATGCTGTCCTCGTTGGGAACTACACGTTTCATACGTCCGTTCGCTACAGGACTAAACTGGGATTTCTGATAGATGACCTTGTAAATGGTATCGGGAAAATTGGCTGACCGCAGCCGGTTTAAGACAACATTGGCAACTGCCACTTTGCCTTCGTACGGTTCACCTTCCGCTTCTGCCATGACGATTTTTTGCAGCAGATGCAGTTCTTTATCGGACACACTGTATGACCAGGTTGCAAGTTTCGAGTCTTCCTGGTTCAGAAGTTTGGTCCGTGTAAAGTATAGTTTTTGGGGGGGAGTTGTTACAGCAGCGACTTCTTTGGCACGTTTCACTTTGGCCAATTTCAGTGCAGCTTCTTTTTTGGCTTTGGCCGCAGCTACCGCTCTAGCTTTGTTCTTGGCCTTGGCTTCTTGCAGTTCCTGCTCTTCTTGAGCAGTCGTAAGCCAGTTCTTCGCTGGCAGAGATTCAGTCCACGCTACGGTTTGGGCAGACAGATTAGAGGACAGACTTGTCCCATCTTCCATCATGCGCCTCTCTTCTTGCGTAGATGTTTGGTTATTTTGCCCAGAAGCCGCAAGTTCGGTCATCTGTTTACTATCACTAGCTTCATTCCACTTCCCCGTCGCCTGAACGACATTTACCCCCACTATACATACAAGCAGCACTGATAACATCGGTGCTACCCAACGATTTTTGCTTATAATGTTCATTCGAAGATTCCTCCTGTCGAAACAATTCCCTTAACTAAGTAACCCAAAAAAAAGAATTTGAATAACGATGGCTAATATTACATAGGGATAAACGTTATGTCAATGTGATTTTATGGCATAAAAATGATTATCAGGAAAAAGTGAACGTATCCACGACCTCATACATTGGCGATTGTCCCAGCCTTGTCACATAAAGTACAACGTCCTCCACCATCCATGAATTAACACCTGTGGAATGTTCCGGAAGCACTCCCGATACCCCTTTATTTTCATTACCTGGAAGCTGTCCCAGATATTTTCTGGCAATGGTAATGTGGGGAGCATAAGGTCTTAATTCAGCTTCATACCCCAGGGGCGAAGTTGCCTGCACGATTTGTTTTTGCAATGAAAACAAGTGCTCTATCTCTCCGCTAACACCTTTCCAAAGCACCTTAGGTGCTTCTTCAAGTCCAAATGTGCCCCAGTCGGAAAGCTGAAGTTCAAACGGCTGAAATCCGCTTGCTGCTGAGCGCAATGCTTTTCGCAGGTGCCCAATGTCACTAACTAACGTATCCCCCAAAAATTGCAAGGTTATATGATAATCTCTATGATCTGTCCATTTACGAAAATCTAGCTTGTTCTGTACAAGCCTCGCATCCATCTGAAGAGACTGCTGAACAGCAACAGGAAGACGAATTGCTACAAACAATCTTTCCCGTCGGGATGAATGATCCTGATGTGATTGGTTATTCATTGCATACACCTCTCTAAAGTTCGCTCTATTATTTCATAACTATACATATCGTTTCAAGTTGGGTAAGTATAGAGTGACACAAATATAACCATTTGCAAATAAGGCTAGATTCCTGCATTTCCCACCTTAATGCACATCCAACACCAAATCTGATACACTTTAATTATCAAACTCATCAAACTATTTATCTCAGGAGGACCACACATTATGGGTAAAATTGTATGTTTTCCATCTCTATCCGAAGAACAGCAACAACGCATTCAGAATGCTGCACCAGAATACACCCTGAAATTCGGAAAAGCCAAGGAATTGGACCCCGCTGAGTTGAAAGAAGCTGAGATTATTCTCGGCTGGTCCCCACTCGTCACAGAACATGCATTGAAACAGGACAGCCTGTTGAAGTGGGTTCAGGTCTGGTCTGCTGGTGTGGACAATCTCCCCTTCGCAGATTTGCAACAAAAGAACGTCCAGGTCACCAGTGCAAATGGAGTTCACGCGATTCCAATCACCGAAATTATTCTGGGCATGATGTTATCCCACAGTCGCTGGCTGAGACAAGCTATGCTGCATCAACAGCAGTCCGAATGGAAAGCTCCTGCCAAACCACTGCCGGAACTACATGGCAAAACAGCGGTCATCGTTGGTGTAGGTGAGATCGGTACGGAAACAGCCCGTATTCTCAAAGCACTCGGCATGCACACAATCGGAGTTCGTCGCTCAGGTAAGGATGTCCCCAATGTGGACCAAATGTACGACATGACCGATTTACATGAAGCCTTGAACCAGGGCGATTATGTAATTAACATTTTACCGCTAACTGATGAAACCAAACATATATATGATCAAACTGCATTTGAGCAGTTCCGATCCGGTGCCTGCTTTGTCAATGTAGGCCGTGGCCCCAGTGTGAAAACGGAAGCGTTGCTGAATGCACTCCAAAACGGCCAAGTTGCCTTCGCCGCACTGGACGTGTTCGAAGAAGAACCTCTTCCTGCAGACCACCCGCTATGGGGCATGGAGAACGTGTTAATTACGCCTCATATCGCAGGAAGTACAGAGCAATACGCGGATCGAGCAGTCGATATTTTCGTCAAAAATCTAGAAGCTTACGTCGCTGGCGATACCCTGCCGGTGAACCTTGTGGATTATAGTCATAAATATTAACACAAACACCCGTTCCCATGCAATATTGTGCAAATCAATATCAATTAGTTCAATGGATATGTACGCAATAAAAAACGCTACCTCTGGGAAATCTAAATTCCCTTAAAGGTAGCGTTTTTGTTTTTTTACGCTTACATGCACAACCAAATATGACGTATAAACGTGCCTTTGTGTACTGTTCGGTACTCTTTTACAGTCCATCCCGCTTCCAACAAGTGCTCTTCTACCCACTCTGTGGAAACAATCACCGCCCGTTTTGCCAATCTGCGCAAACTCTCCAGCATGGCTCGTTGCTCAGCATCCGGAAGTACAGAGCAGAGATTATAGGGCATGTCCAGAATTGCCGCATCATACAAATCTTGCAGTTCATTCATATCCCCCAGTGTGATTCGATCTGAATCATATCCATAATGCGGCAGATTGATTCGCGCACCTCGGACAGCCAGAGGATTGAGATCGTTACCTTTTGCATCAATTCCCATGGATAAAGCCTCAATCACAACCGTTCCCATACCACAGCATGGATCAAGCAATCGATGATTTTCTACTCTCGGAACAGCAATATTAACGAGCGCTCTCGCAAGTGTGATGCCAAATCCAGTTGAGTAATTTTGCGGCTTCTGCCGATGAATCTGCCATGATCGATCCGCTTCTGTCCACTGGCCCAAGATCCATTTTTCTCCTGTTCGGATTAGGCCGAAAGTCACCTTAGGTTGTTTCATCTGTGCCTTGCCTTTAATGCACATGCCAACTTCTTTTTCCAGTTGACGAGACTGTGCATAATCAGGGGCTTGATCCCCTTCTTTTAGACAAACTACCTTGAATGTCTCATCTGGCAACAGGTGAATATTTTTGGCAAGAGGAAGCAGATCCATCACAGTCTCCCCTTCGCCGATCACGTCTAGTCTGCCGTGGATAAAAGGACTGCGTCCAGGTGGAATACATCGTTCAGACCACACATACGCCCCCATATCCATACGGATCTCCGAACTCGGTTCAAGCAGCGTAGTCAGCTCCAGCATGCATAGTTCTTGCTCGTTCTCGTGGCAAGCAAAGGTGTAGAGGTGTTTCCCAGAAGTAGCGTACATACCGAGTGTTTCATCAGGCAAAATTCCCCTCTCCTTCCTTCATTAATCATGTTTCTTCTATATAAATAGTAAGCTCATTGAAGACATATCAAATACGACTCATACGTTTGCTTTCAGGTAGTCATTGTATACAATGTTAGGCTCCTAGACAACTATCCATTTCCTTGCACGTATCTATTTGGAAAGAAAAAAAATAAGGTGTTCCCATTGTTGAGGAACGCCTTACTTTATTTTGAGATTATAACATTGAAAATCTAATCGCTCTTGCCAGTAAACGTTATAGGCCAACAGCTCATATATCATACTGATTTCTCACCATTAGCCGCCTGCGTGATTCCAGCTTCTTCTATTATAAGAACAAGGTTATATTTTTAATTTTTCAATGGATGTAAGCAAATCTTCCGATAATTCTTTCAGACTTTGAATGTTGCCGCTAATCGTTTCCATAGAACTTACTTGCTCTTCCGCCGATGCAGAAACTTCTTCCACACTCGCTGCCGATTGTTCCGAAACAGCGGAAATCTGCTGACTGAAATCATTCATTCGTCCGCTTGCTTCCTGCATGCCTGCGAGACCATCTGTCATAGTGCCGATGACACCAACCATGCCTTCCACCGATTCATTAATTGTACGGAAGAGTTGACCTGAAGTAAGAACATGTTCCTGACCCAGTTCGGTCTCCTGAACGTTCGTACGTAATTCCGCAACCACCCCTTGTGACTCCTGCTGAATATCCTCGGTAATCGCCGTGATCTCTTCAACCGAAGTCTGCACAGCCTCAGATAACTTCCTCACTTCTGATGCCACTACGGCGAATCCGCGTCCACTCTCTCCCGCACGCGCTGCCTCAATGGAGGCATTTAATGCTAGCAGATTGGTTTGGCGTGCAATGTCATGAATGACCTGAACCAGCTTGGAAATATCTTCATTTTTACGATTCAATCGTTCCATCTTGTTCATGGAAGCAGAGACCGAACCGGAAATCTGTTGCATCTGCTGCACTGATTGTTCCATCACCTTGCGACCATTCAACCCTTGCTCCAGTACAAGATCCGACATGACGCGCAACTGGCTGCCTTGTTCCGTATGATTCTGAATGTGATCATTCAACACTTCAACCGTACGGGCTGATTCCACGGCTGTCTCTGCCTGGCTCTCTGCGGCCTTGGCTGACTCTTCCATGGTCACAGCAATCTGGCGACTACCAATCTTAACCTCTTCTGAGGATATTGCCAGTTCCCCACTTTGCAGATTAACAGCTTCCGCAATTCGTCTGACGCTCAGAACCATGGAAGTCAGGTTACCTTTCATGTCATTCACCGCTTTGGCCAGAACACCAACTTCATCCTCATGTTTGGTATGTATGTCCTGAACATTCAATTGTCCTTCTGCAATCAGTTTCACCGCACTAATGACACGTAGCAGTGGTTTCACGACCTGTGAACGAATAATCGGAATGCTGATCGCTGTAATGGCAATCATGACAAGAACACCGATAATGATGATTAATCTACCATCCTGTACCGATCTGATCGTTTGGGCCGCCGCAAGATTGGACTGTTCCTGATTGTATTCCACGAGATAATCAAGATCGACTTGCATCGTGTCGAAGGAATCAGCACCTTTATCAGCTACTTCCTTCGCCAGCTGTGTCTGACCCTCATCACTCAGTTTGATCGATTGCGTATTAATCTTGAGATACGCTTCCCATTTGTTCTTGAACGCATTCCAGTGTTCGAGCTCTTCCGCAGACTTCTCCTGCTGATCATAGATTTTAATCGCCTGCGTCGTTTCACGAATATACTTGGTACGCTCTTCTGACAAAAATGCTTTGTCTGTTTCATCCGCGTCAAAGTGACGATAACTCAGTGACAGGACATGCTCTGTGGTATAATTTAATCGGTTAATTTGCTGGATTGATGGCATCCAATTGTTCGTAATTTCATTCGTGTTGGTTTCAATTGAATTCATCCGGGTGACAATCGTGACACTCAAAATAATTAAACAGAGGATTAACAAGTAGAACGCGATGCTGATACGCAGACCGATACTCTTGATCTTGAATCTGCTGAACATATGATTTCCCCCTTGACCTCTTCGGTCATCCCGAATTCAGGTGCTTATGTCATTGTTTTCCCCTTCTTTTGACCGCTTGTCAAAAGAACTTCTCTATATTATATCGATAGGAAAATAGACGTAAAGTATTATAACATTATTTTGTCATTAAGATGCTTGGTTTTGTAAAAGATTGTTGAATCTTGACAAAGTCCAAACCGAAGAGCTGCAGCATACGGTAAATTCCCGATCTGCAGCTCTTCGGTTTATTCGGATTTCAACGGCTAACATCATAAAGCGATCAGCCTAGTTCAGTATTGCCGTCTTACGCTCAGCCAGCAATCGATATGAATCCAACCTGCGCTCATAGTCTGGTCCTGCCGTAACCAGAAGCAACCTCTCCGTATCCAGCCTTCGACTCACCTCTTGCAATCGAGCCCATACCTGCTCAGGTGTACCTGCATAGTGCCGTACCGATTCATTTTGATCATTAACGGCTTCATCATTCGTATTAGAGACCGCGGTACCACTTGAATTCGGCTCAGTTGAATGTTCTTTCCCATCCAGCAGCTTGCGCCTCTCCGCCATGTCACGACTCCAGTCCAAAGCATCCGTCTCTGACTCGGCACACAATACGCTGACTGCCACCATAACCTCAGGCTCCTTCATCGTTGCACTAGGAATAAATCCTTCTCGGTATCGCCTTACAGCCTCTGTACCATCGGCATCACTCATGAATTGACCAAAGACATATCCCATGCCAAACCGTGCCGCAAATTCTGCACTCTTCACGTTAGTTCCCAACATCCAGAGTGATAACGGAAGCTTGGGAATCGGACGAGCTGTCACGGGATGATCCTCGTACATGTAGCGGTCTTCTAGCAGTTCCGTGAGTGCTGCGAGCGATTCGGGCAACTTGGACACATGCTGCAAGTAATTGCCACTGAGTGCCATCGTGGCATGAGGTCCACCCCCAGGAGCACGTCCGAGCCCAAGCTCAATGCGCCCCGGATAGAGCGCAGCCAGCAGACGGAACGACTCTGCAACCTTGAGAGGGCTGTAATGGGGCAACAGGACCGCACCAGAGCCAAGTTGGATCGTTGTTGTCCTTGCTCCGATGTGGGATAACAGTACTTCGGGAGAGGCCGATGCCAGTTCAGCCATATCATGATGCTCTGACGTCCAGTATCGTGCGTATCCCCAAGCCTCGGCATGTTGCGCAAGTGTCACCGATTGTTGAAGTGCCTGTTCCGCTGTGGCATCGTTTAACCTTGGCACAAGGTCAAGTACGCCCAGACTGAACGTCTCACTCATTCGCTTAGCCACGCGTCTCATCTCCCTTTATATCGGTTAATTTTAATCCAGATCGTAGATCGAACCCACCTTCAGACCGTAGAGTTCATTATATATTTTCTCGGCAAATGCATCCGTCATTCCTGCGATATAATCGATCACCATGTGTTCCCAAGTCCAGATCGGCTGGGCTTTTGCTTGATCCTTCTCATACCGCTGCAGCCAGTCGGATGGAATAATGGATTGGGACGTTTCCGGATCGAGGAATGCATCCCATAAACGCTTAATCATCCACTCACTGCGCTTCTGTAGCCGCTGCACACGCAGGTCACGAATCATGGTTACCCAGGCAAAACTCTTGAGCACACTCACCGTACGCAGCATGTCGAGGTCTTCAGCCCCTTCACGTACAAAAGTTACCTTCTTCCAGTCGCCGTCGTCAATAACGCCCAGGCTGCCTACAAAAAAGCTGACCCAATAGGCTTTCACTTCACGACGGGTACGCGAGTAGTCATGCTCGCAAAACGGCATCTTTTCATTCCAGATGCGCAGGAACGAAGCGAGGACCTCTTCTACCTTTTGCCCAATCGCTTCTCGGGTCCATCCGTTCCAGAACAGATCCTCCAGCGTTGTAATTTTATCCACAATCAGTCGATTCACATGCGGATCTTGCAGGAAATGCTCATGTACTTCAATTTTGCCTGCTTTGATGCCATCCTCCAGGTCATGCGAGGAGTACGCAATATCGTCGCAAAGGTCCATCAACTGTGCTTCCAGCGTCTTCTTGCCTGCCGGCACGTTCCAGCGATCACGGATCTCCCGGATATATTGCCACTCATGATGATACATGCCTTTTTTGCTCTCTGTCCCAGGGTACGGATACTTGTTGATTCCTAGTAATACCGCATCAGACAGGTTCAGTCCGTCGATATCTTCACGCTTCTCCAAGTGCATAATGAGACGGAAGTTGTGCGCATTACCTTCAAAATGTTCGTATTTCCGTTTTAACTCGGCACGGACTTCAGACTCGACCTTGGGAACTTTGGCGCTGCGGCTTTTTTTCATGATTTTCTTAGCCTCGGTGTTAATGAGGTCATCCAGAATACCATCTAATACTTCTTCACCTTTATGTCCAAACGGCGGGTGACCAAAATCATGTGCGATTGCAGCGCACTCCACCACTTCTGAATCAATAATAAGGCCGGGGTTGTCCGCGCGGTCCCAGTCCACCTCAGGAAAACGACGAATCAGACTTCGGGCAGCCTCTCGTGCAATCTGTGCCACCTCCAGGGAATGGGTCAAGCGAGTACGATAATAATCACCCGTTCCTGCGCCAAACACCTGGGATTTGCCCTGTAACCGACGGAAGGTCGGTGAATGAATGAGTCTCGAATAGTCCCTTTCATACGCTGCACGAGATCCATCCAATTTGGTTAATTCAGGATATTGTCTATGTTCTCTCAGATCGTTCCATTGCATGGGGATCACTCCTAGCCGACTGTCTCTATTTTGAGTGATTATACACAACATCTGTGGTTTCGAAAAGTAAAACCTGTCTGCGATTGTCATATCTTCTTACATCAACTTGTAATGAACAGTCATCTTCTCTTATTATACCCTGCCAGACTATCATCCGTGCATCTAAATGACAATGATTCATATTGAACTCATTATTCACATATGCTCGCTCTCATGGCAGAACAACCATAAGTACTCACTGTGCCATCAGGTAGCCGTTCCGGTTACGGATCGTTCTTCTGATCGCTGTTGTCTCCAGGTTTTCTGAATTCCCTTTATTAAGGGAAAAACCCGGAAACAAAGGCGAACGCTTTGCTTCTTCAGAATCGATTCCGTCCCCTTCACTACTTTTGCTGTCCTTTAAATACATAATGGTATTCATCATTCAGCTCGCTAAAATCGAGTGAAAATCAAGTTCAATTTAGAAAATATCATCATTTGCTTCAATGATAGTCTGCCTCCCCCGCGCCCTCCCCGTTGTGGGTAAAAAAACAAAAACCGACAGGACGGAAATGCCCTGTCGGATGAATATGGTAGATGCAGCGAAGTCATTTAACTTCTAGCCTTAATGCTCACGCAATTTGACTCTTGACGCTGCGTAGATTTTTGCATCAAGGATGTATTATCGCACGCTTGTACGGAAGTTTACACCATAACCTTACAGATATCGTTGGTGAATTCTACTGGATCTTGAATTGGCAATCCCTCAATCAGCAATGCCTGATGGTACAGGAGGCTAGTGTAGAGGTTCAGCTTTTCCTGATCCTGCGCGAAAGCGTCTTTCAACGATTTGAAGACATCGTGATTTACGTTGATTTCAAGCACTTTGTCGGCTTGTACGTTTTCGCTGTTCGGCATAGCTTTCAGGATTTTCTCCATTTCAATCGTCAATTCACCCTCGGTGGACAAACATACCGGGTGGCTTCTGAGACGTTTGGAAGCTTTAACTGCTTTGACTTTACCCGCCAATTGAGCTTGCATCGCTTCAAACAACTCTTTGTTGTCGTTGTCCTGAGCGTCCGTTTCTTCTTTGTCCGCGTTATCTTCGATACCCAGGTCACCACTGGAGATGGATTTGAATTCTTTCTCCTTGTAGTTCGTGATCATCTTGATTGCGAACTCGTCGATGTCATCGGTAAAGTACAATACTTCGTACCCTTTCTCAAGAACACCCTCGATCTGTGGCAGCTTCTCAATACGGCTGATGGACTCACCGGATGCATAGTAGATGTACTTCTGATCTTCCGGCATTCTGGAGACGTATTCGTCCAGGCTGACCAGCTTGCTCTCTTTGGAAGACGTGAACAACAGCAGATCCTGCAATGTATCCTTGTTCACACCATAGTCACTGTATACACCATATTTCAATTGACGACCAAACGCTTGGTAGAACTTCTCGTAGTTCTCACGCTCGTCCTTCAACAGGCTTTGCAGTTGGCTCTTGATTTTGTTCTTGATGTTCTTCGCGATCAGGCTAAGCTGACGGTCATGTTGCAACATCTCACGGGAAATGTTCAGGGACAGGTCTTCCGAATCCACCATACCTTTGACAAATCCAAAGTAATCTGGCAACAGATCCCCACATTTATCCATGATCAATACACCGTTGGAGTAGAGTTCCAGGCCTTTTTCATACTCTTTGGTATAGTAGTCAAACGGCGTGTTCTCCGGAATAAACAGGATTGCATTGTATACCACAGCGCCATCTGCGCTGATGTGCAAGTGTTTGAGCGGTTTGTCAAAACCGTAGCGTTTTTCCATATAGAAGTTATTGTAATCTTCTTCGGTCAGTTCGCTTTTATTTTTACGCCAGATCGGCACCATGCTGTTCACGGTTTGTTCTTCTTGGTATTCCTCGAACTCGTTCTCCGTGCCCTCTTTCGGACGTTGACCCGTTACATCCATCTTGATCGGGTAGCGAATGAAGTCGGAGTATTTCTTGATGATGGATCTCAGGCGATACTCTTCCAAAAATTCGTCATACGAATCTTCTTCGGTATTCTCTTTGATCGTCAGGACGATCTCTGTACCTACGGAATCTTTCTCAGCTGGTGTGATTGTGTAACCATCCGCGCCTTCGGATTCCCATTTCCAAGCCTCGTCGCTGCCCAGCGTTTTACTTGTTACGGTGAGCTTGTCCGCCACCATAAATGCCGAGTAGAAACCAACCCCGAATTGTCCGATGATGTTGTGGCCATCTTTAGCTTCATTTTCCTTCTTGAACGCCAGGGAACCACTCTTCGCGATAACCCCCAGGTTGTTCTCCAGCTCTTCCTGCGTCATCCCGATTCCGGTATCCGTCAGTGTGAGCGTGCGGTTTTCTTTGTCAATCGTGAGCTTGATGAAGTAGTCCTCTTTGTTGAAAACGAGCGCATCGTCCGTCAGTGCTCTGTAATAAATTTTATCAATGGCGTCACTGGAGTTGGAGATCAATTCTCTCATAAAGATTTCTCTTTGCGTATAAATGGAGTTGATCATCATATCCAGCAAACGTTTGGATTCTGCCTGGAATTCTTTTTTAGCCATGAGTGGTTGGACTCCTTTCAAATTGGGATATCGAATGATTTGATTGAAAATAGAAACTAACTGAGATTATCCTGCGGCCATTAGTAGACTCAAAAACCTTTGATCGCTCTAGTCCACAGATATTGTGCTTCACTTCTAACTGGCTCATTGTAAAAATAAGTGCACGACGTTCTGCAATGTAGCCGTTCCGGTTACGAATCGTTTTTCGGATCGCTGTTATCCCCGTATTTCTTTGATTCCCTTTTTAAAAGGGAGAAATCCGGTGATAAAGGCGAACGCTCTGCTTCCTCCAAATCGATTTCGTCCCCTGCACTACTTTTGCATCTGATCAGCGACTGATTTTTTAGGATAAAGGACATCAATGAAGTGATATCTCTTAAACGTGGAATCTTGCTTCAAGTCTGTTGCATACCTTGGCTTCGCATGTTCTACTCAGGTTCAATATCTATTTTCAAAAACAGAATCATTCCATATGTAGTCGTGTATTGAAAACATCATTTGTTAGCACTCTAATGATCGGAGTGCTAAACCCTTCCTTTTATATAACATATGGGAAAATTGGGTGTCAATACGCAGGCGGTTATTTTAACAAAAAGATCGAATAACTCTTCAACTTTTGCACATCACCAATCATTTTACCGTAATCCCGCGGGTAAAACAAAAGCCGCCTCGAACCAGAGTTCGAACCGGCATGGGGAAAGATTGTAATGTGTCTGTTGATATAGTAGATAGCGTTAAAACATATTCATTTAATGTACCTTGGAGTATCCTCGGTCTTACTGTGTTGAGACTGATGTAGGTTATATGGGTACTTTGGTATGTTGGTATATTGGTATGTTTGTATGTTGGTATTGTGGTTGCTTGAATGTCTCGAGCCGCAAGGTAGTCACGCGCTAACGAACCTCAGAGGCGTTAAATGGCCTTTTTAGGATGACTTCATAATCTAATGAATCGTATTCACGCTATTTCTCGAGTTTAGCCAACCTTTTGAGACTTTCGGCAGGTTTTTCACAAAATAGCGCGTTTGAGGTTCGTTAGAATGGGAAATTGGCTGGAAATCGTATAATAAGGTCTCCCGGGTTCGTTAGAGTCGGAGCAGAGGTTAGCGTTACAGCTACAAATTGGGTCGCGATAAAATTAGTGCTTACGGTTAGTGTTAACGTTAGCTTTGGCACGCATGCTGCGTTATAGAAAAAGTTAGGGTTGCAGAGCTAGGGTTGCAAATCAAAGTTGCAGTTTGAGTTCGAGCTTGGGTTAGAAGTTACGGTTACGGTTACGGTTACGGTTACGGTTACGGTTACGGTTACGGTTACGGTTACGGTTTGAGTTTGAGTTTGAGTTTGAGTTTGAGTTTGATAATTCTACTTTTTGGCCATTTTCGGATCAAGGGTATCACGCAGTCCATCGCCCATGAGGTTGAAGCCGAGAACGGTCAACATAATTGAAACGCCGGGGAAGATCAGTGTCCACGGTGCTTTTTGTATAAACTGACGGGAGTCTGACAGCATTTTACCCCATTCCGGGTCGGGTGGTTGCGCACCCATGCCTAGAAATCCGAGTGCAGCAGCTTCGATGATTGCCGTCCCAATTCCGAGTGTACCTTGCACGATCAGCGGAGTAAGGCTATTGGGCAAGATGTGGCGAAACAAGATCCGCCCATTGCTCGCTCCAAGTGTCCGTGCCGACGTAATGAATTCCTCCTGTCTCAAGCTGAGTACCCGTGAACGTACCAATCTTCCGTAGGTCGGGATGTTCACGATGGCGATGGCGAGCAGTGCATTTTGCAACGACGGGCCCAATATCGCCACAATGGCGATGGCTAGCAAAATCCCGGGAAAGGCGAGCAAGATATCAAATAAACGCGAGATAAGCATGTCCGCCCATTTCCCATAAAATCCTGCAATTAAACCAAGCAACGTACCCGCGATAATGGAACCAATAACGGAGAAAAAGCCCACCCACAAGGAAATACGCGCCCCATGCAGCACTCGGGAAAATACATCACGCCCCAGATCATCGGTACCAAACCAATGCTCTGCCGAAGGGGCCTGAAGCCGATCCACCAGCACCTGTTCCTTGTAATCGTAAGGTGCGATGTATGGCGCGAGGAAGGCCAACAGGATAAAAAATACGATAATAATCAGACCTGCAAGCGCAAGCCGATTTTTCCGAAACGTTCTCCAAGCTTCCCGCCATGGACCGGATGTACTCGCTGACGCAGCGTCAATGGATGGTCCGGTATTGGTCGATAATTTGGCCATACGGCGTCTCCTTTCTTGGATATGAATATAACAAAAGATCAGCACGTTCTATTACACTCAAGCCCTACGATTGTAGTATCATCTTCTGATTGCTGTTATCCCCAGATTATATTGATCCACCTATTTAAAGGTGAAAATCCGGTGATAAATGCGACCACTTCGCTTCTACTAATTGGTTCTACAATCTTCGTGTCGTGTAATTTATTAAAGTTATCTTATATTAAGTTCAGTTCATCAACCCAAATGATGAATTTCCTATTTATAACTGATACGAGGATCAAACACGGCGTAGAGCAGATCCACAATTAGGTTAATCACCACGAAAAAGAACGCCACGATCAGAATGCCACTCTGGATCACCGGATAGTCCCGCGAACTAATCGCTTCATATATATAACGTCCCACGCCCGGCCAGGCGAAGATCGTCTCGGTCAACACCGCACCCCCGAGCAACGATCCGGTCTGGATGCCAATGACCGTGAGCACGGGAATAAACGCATTTTTGAGTGCATGTCCATATACAACAAAAAACGGCCCCAGTCCCTTCGCCTTTGCTGTACGAATGTAATCGGAACTCATTACTTCCAGCATGCTGGAACGAGTCATCCGGGCAATAACAGCCATCGGAATCGTTCCCAGTGCAACACTTGGCAGAATCAAATGTTTCGTTACGGTCCACAACTGATTCCATTGTCCAGCAATCATCGTATCCAGCACATACAAGCCCGTAATGGCTTCCACCGGATCACGCGCATTCATGCGTCCAATGGATGGCAACCACTGCAACTTGTTCGCGAACAACCATTGTTCCATCAGACCGAGCCAGAAAATCGGCATCGATACACCCACTAGAGCAATGACCATGCAGCAATAATCAAACCAGGAGTTATGCTTCCATGCACTGACAATACCGGCATTCACCCCAATAATGACAGCAAACAACATACTTGCCATCGTTAATTCAAGGGTTGCTGTCAGATAAGGCACAATTTCCTGGGCAATAGGCACCTTGGTGCGAATGGATGTTCCCAGGTCACCTTTGAGCAAATCGCCCAAGTAGGCGAAATATTGCTGGAACCAAGGTTTATCCAGACCGAGCTGATCACGAAGGGCCTGCTTGGATTGTTCGGTCGCCTTTTGCCCAAGTATGGTCTCAGCCGGGTCACCCGGAATGGCATGGATGATGGAAAAGACAATCAGGGTCATGCCCAGCAGTACGGGCAGCAACACAAGCACACGTTTGACAATATAGCTGTTCAATCCTGTTCACCTGCCTTCGACATATCGTGCAAAATAAAAAGCGCTGGCAGAAACGCATGCTTTGGATAGTTACGTCCGGATGTGGGTTCTGCCAAGCATTGCGTCTCACCAGCGCTTTGAAAGAAAGAATTAAAACGTAATCACTCCGAACTGTAGTGCCATCTTCAGATCGCATTTATCCTGAAATTGATAAGTTCAGCTTACAGCTTACTCGAAATAAGCACCGGCATAGGATTCGGTGCCCAGTGGAGAAGGAACGAAACCTTTCAGGTTGGCTTTACCCGCCAGAATTGGCGTCGTGTGCACGAGTGGAATCCACGGTGCGTCTTCCTTGATAATGACCTGTGCCTGTTTGTAAAGTTCCGCACGTTTGTCTTGATCGGTTTCTGTCTGTGCCCTCGTCAGCAATGTGTGCAACTCTTCGTTGACATAAAAGCTGCGGTTGTTGCCCGGAATGGCGTCTTTGTCGAGCAACGTGTACAGGAAATTATCCGGGTCCCCGTTATCACCCGTCCAGCCGAGCATGTAGATATCATCTTTCTCCCCGGCTTTGGCATCATCCAGATACGTCGCCCATTCTGGGGATTCGATGTTCGTGGTCACGCCAATTTTCTCAAAATCAGCTTGAATCGCTTCCGCTACCTTCTTGCCATCAGGCATATATGGGCGGGATACCGGCATTGCATAGAAAGTTACCGGATCAGGCAATCCGTCAGGGAAGCCAGCTTCGGCTAGTAGAGCTTTTGCTTTTTCCAGATCATAAGGGTAATCCTCAAGGGTATCGTTGTATCCCCATAGCGTTGGCGGCATCGGGTTCACGGCAGGCTCAGCTTGTCCAGCAAAGAATGCATCAATAAGGGCCTGCTTGTTTACCGCATGATTGAGGGCTTGTCTGACTTTCACATTATCAAATGGTTTCTTCTTGAAGTTAAAGCCGATATACGCCACGTTGAACGGTGGACGCTCGATCTTCTGCAACTCGCTGTTGCCTTCAAGAATGGACAGATCGTCCGGATTCAGGTCTTCCATGACATCAATCTCGCCGTTTTGCAGGGCATTGAAGCGAGCGGTATTATCCGGAATGGAACGCACGATCACTTTGTTCAGCTTTGGCAGTCCTTCTTTCCAATAATCCGCGTTTTTCTCCAGGGTAATGGAGTCGTTACGCTTCCACTCTTTGAATACAAATGGGCCGGTGCCCACAGGCTCACTCTTGAAGTTTTCTTTTTTCTCCTGAATCGCGGTTGGGCTGGCAATGCCAAATGGCGTCATCGCAATATTTTGCAGGAAAGGCGCTTGTGGCTGGTTCAATGTGAACTCCACCGTAGTCTCGTCCGTCGCCTTCACTCCCTTGATCACACGTCCGTCCTCTGGACCAAACATGGAGTCGTAATAATCGAAGGAATCTCCCTCGAATTTATATTCACTCGCCGGATCACCCCAGCGGTTGAAGTTGAACACAACAGCCTCGGCATTAAAATCAGTTCCATCATGGAATTTCACACCGGACTTCAGCTTAAACACATACTTGAGCCCATCTGCCGAAATCTCCCAACTCTCTGCTAGTCCAGGAACGACCTCAGTTCCGCCTTCCTTGTAGTCCAGCAATGAATCAAACACCTGATGCCCAATCTTCAGCGACTCCCCATCTGTTATAATCGCCGGGTCGAGTGCTACGGAATCCCCACCACGCCCCATAATCATCGTATCCTGCGCTACCGTTTCGGTTGGAGGGTCAGTTCCTTCCGCCGGAGCAGGCATAACCTCCCCACTCTCATTACTGGAGCAACCGGACAATACCAATACGGTACTCAAAGCCATCGTTAGAACACCGGACATCCATTTTTTTCTCATTCGCATACGTACAACACCCTTCCCTGTCTCATAATGTGTGTGATGCTGGCATGAAAGATCTCCAATGTTGGCAATCGATTTGGTGCTATGTATCATATAAAAGGCTTTAAATGCCTGTGATACCTGAATTAAAGTTCTGGGAAAAGTAAGGCATGTGTATAAAATGTAAAAACAGCATCGGATACGTATGGAGTACAGGTAAATATCAGATCATCGTGCACAGGATTGAGGACGTTGGTTGATTACTTATATAGAAAAAGAAACCGTTCAACAATGTATCTTCTGAGATGGATCTATGGAGGTGTTGCGTTTTATTTGAACTTAGGTCAATAAGCAACAGCGAATGGGTACGCACTGGTAAGAGCAGGTTTAAGTTGGTAGATTAAAAATACTGATGGGCATATGGATACTACGCTGCTGGCTACGCAATAAAGTCTGTTCCTTGAGCGTGTCGTGTTGAGCATGGAGTGTGGAGCCGGATTCGGTATAGTTCGTTTGCATTACGGATGAAAGAAACTCAACATAGGCTAGGTTGTTCAGATGTGTAAGTTGTTTAAATCGGTGGCTTTCTCTTGCAGATTGGATGTGTAAAATGTATGAGCGAGTCATCTTGAGATGTTGGATTGTACAACAGGGAGACATTACAATAACTTCATATGTTATGGTTTTGTCATGATGAGGAGGATTGTGTAAATAAACTGTGGTGAAAAACAATTTCGTGTAACTTACTTTACATCACATTAATCAATTAGACAAGAGATTTACAGACATAAGTCTTCAACTTTATTATATGCGTTAATATTACTTACACAAAACACAAAAAAGGAACACAGTTCGACAAAAAGCCTCCCGTGTCCCTTCTCCACTTAATCCACATTCAGATCAGATCAACATTTTAATTTGCTAAGAATCAGCTCACTTTTTAAACAAACCTCTGCGATGCATCACGGTAATAAAACGGTAAAAATCATAACTCGCCCCATTATCGATGCTGAACAATGGATTTTTGGTGTCATATGCTAGTGCTGCATCCACAGCTGCTTTTGCCCATACTGGAACTTCCATTTGCTGACGCGCCTGCAGTTTGTCGACCTGGGATTTGAGCACATCAAACGCTGCTTTCTCTTCGGCTGTCATCGGTTCGCCCCCTTTCGGTGGTTCGGTTGGTGGATTCGGATGACTTGGATTCGTTGGATTGGATGGCTCCGGTGGTTTCGGAGTGGCTGCTGCGTATCTTGCTCTGAGCTCTGCCGCTGTTCCCTCGAATTCATTCATATCCACGTTGCCACTAATGCCATTCACCTTGCCTGAATCCGTATACTGCCAGAACGTCCAACGCTTCCATGCCGGCTGGTCTTCCGGTACACGGGTGTTGCTGTAACGCGCGATCCACAGATCGTATGAGCTGAGTGATGTATCAAAATTCCTGGCAAATGAATTGCCCGTGTATATGATCGGTTTTACACCTGTCAGACGTTGTAATTCGGTTAAAAAAGCTTTGGCAACTGTATTCATCTGCGCTTTGCTCAGGTTGCCGGGGTTGTTCTCGTAGTCCATAACAGGTGGCAGCTGTAGTGCCTTGGCGCCTCCCACTTTGTTAAGTGTATTGGCGTAATGCGCCGCTTCTGCCTTAGCACCATCGGTAGACGTCGCGCGGAAGAAGTGATATGTTCCGACCAGCATACCCGCCGCCAGTGCGCCTGTTACGTTTTTCTGGTAATTCGGATCGGTATACGTCTGTCCCTCAGTCGCCTTGATGAACACAAATGTCATGCCACTTGCCTTCACCTTGGCCCAGTCAATATTGCCCTGGTAACGAGAGACGTCAATGCCCTGTGTGTTGCCCGAACTTCTCGTTTGCATGTTTCTCACACCCTTTATGCGGCAAATTGCCGTTTGTATCTGCATTTTACATCATTCGATTCAAGCGTTCCCGGGTACAAGTATAGACAGATTAGAGCATTCTGATCTATACATTGCTGATTGGATGTCACTCTCTGGATTGATGCAAAATGCTCCTATAGTTAATGCGGTTGGATCAAGGGTTGCTTGTGTGCGTGTCCCTGATGTGTTGGAAATGAACTGAGCCTTGTTCACACGAACACTCCGATGACAGAATAACCTTCCAATCGCTGTTATCCCCGGATTTTTTTGATTCTCTTTATAAAGGGGAAAATCCGGGGGATAAAGGCGACCGCTTCGCTTTTTCAGGTTTTTTCTGTCCTCTCCGTTATTGTGTAAAAATGTTAAGTTCAATCTGTATAGATGTATATAGTTCAAAAAAACTACACTTGCGATGTTCAGCAACGGTATAGTAAAGAAGACACTAAAAATATTTCAAACTATTTAACGTTATCTTGAGTTTCAGAAGGTTCAACATCCTCTGTTTCTGGATTGGAAAAAGAATCTTTGCCCTTCGGGGAGAAGTTACCGGGGAGTTCCCCGGTTCCCCCTTTGCCCTTGAGCACTTCAATGGCTTGCCGAATCACTGGCGGAATCGGAGCGCCCAACTTGCCCCCGTTTTCGATGATGGACAACAACTCATTTGCGATATAAAAAAAGGCGACCGCATCCCTGAACAAATGTCCGTCTCCCAGAACACCGTCCACCAGATGAGCCACCGATACCATTGCAAATATAAATACCTTCCGCGCGATGCCGAACATCCCTACATTACTTTCTAACTTGCCATTCATACCCGCCGCCGCGATGCCGGTAAGGTAGTCGAGGATGACGAATACAAGTAGTACACCGAGTACACCTGACCAGCCACCGAAGAAGTAGGTTACTGAGCTGCTCATGAGCGCAATTCCCCATCTCCATAGGGTGTCCCATCGTTCCATGGTTTCACCTCCTTTGGTTTTAATTCTAGTCGTTGAACTTATAAAGCTAAGACTTTAATTCCTTTTGGTTACATACAAATTCTTCATATGCCAAACTATAAAAACTATTGGGACACCGCTACTCTGTTGCAAAATAGTTGTATGTCCTTTGATCTGTTATTCCTGTGCCACTCACATTAAAACCATTTACAGTAGGTATGATTTTATCATCAACAGACAAGCCGTTATCTAAACCAACCACTCTGTTAATAACACGTGTACCACCAGTACCATAGTTATTCCTTGGTGATTCTTCACTGTAGATACCATAATAAATATAGTTTGGGGTATTAGTAGCATTTGCAAATGTTATATGGCGCGGCTTAAATGCCAATCCATCCACTGAACCAGTTCCATTTGAGCCTATAACAAATTGTCCTGTCGCAAATTGCTTACCAGTTTTAATTTGCTTTATCTTGTTTGCTAATGTTGACCATGTGTCATTCATGGATGCGCTAGTTCCCATGGCGCTAATGGCATCCACGATCCCATTTTTAGCATTAACGCCAGATTGAAAAACATCAGGACTCCATGCGCTCCATATATTATCCATACATGTTCGCATGTATAAAGTTGGTGTATTATGCGTATCCAATCTCGATGCGCGTTGAATTACATGAGTTGGTGCGTTTGAATGCACAAGAACCTCAACGTAAAACCAAGCTTTAGCCAAACCTTCCGGCCCATTTATAGCGTTGAAACAATCGTACTGTCCACCAGTCTTTATATTATTCAAGTCAGAACTGTGGGCGAGTTGAATAACGCTACCGTTATCCTGTGTAATTTTGTACTTCTGCCATGGCTTATTGTCTACGTAGTTTTTAAGTGTATCTCCACTTGGAATAGCAATTTTTAACATGGATAAGGCTGCCACATTCTGCTGCACGGTATCAGTCAGATTCATAAGCAACGCCTTTTCGTTGTCTGCCATTGAGCCGACAAATGACACTACCGGAGATGTGTCCATCATCAAGTATGTGAAGCTGTAAGCCGCGGATGGATCATATAAAGCTTGAGGTATTTGGGATGTTATCCCATTACTTCCTCCATCCACATAATCTAACCATTTCGGTTTGTCTAGTTTGCTGTCACGGAAAATACTGTTGATCTTACGCGGCGTGTGTTTTGTAAGGCTACCAGATAGTACCTTGGAGTTAATGTAATACTTATCGCCGCTTAATTGGGGCTTAACGCTTTCCCGCAACACAATCCCTGTACCAACCTCAACCTGATTATCGCCTTCTACAAACGTCAATTGCCCCTCTGACGTGATAGGCTCGACTACAGGTGTTGCAAGTTTGTATAGAAGTTGGTATGGTGCGTAATTAGGTACTTTTGATGTTGGTAAAGTACTCGTGGCAGATCCGTCTACAGTGTTTGCATCTCCTACTGGTATATTTATATATCTCCAGTACTTTGATCCACTACCCGTATAAGGAGAGTCAGATGCATCCCCAGTGTACATCTTCCATCCCATGAAATACGTCTTAATCTCATCTGCTGTCGGTGTGTATGAGTCTCCCCATCCACTGTCGGTGTTGGCTATAGAAATTTGAAAGTTATCGAATACGTCATTAGCACCGGATGATCCTATGTTCAGATTATCAGCTTGACTACTAACGGTTGCATAATCTGTTTCCTTAATAATTTTCCCATGGTATTTAGTCAGTAAACCTGATCCATCTGCGGCTGGAGACCCAGGTAAAAGTGCATTGACAACCTTAAAGCCTGTACCTGATCCAAAAAAGGAATGCGTTAATGTTCCATCCAGGGCAATCCGCTTCCATTTCATCAATTTGAAATATTGACCGTCCTTCTCAAATACTTCGTCTGCATCCGTATCTGTTAATGGATTAGCGTATAACTCCGTTTGCAATGCGAGCATAACGTCTTCACGTGGTTTGAATGGTTTGGTTGTTGTTCCAATCGAGAGCATTGGATTACTGAAGAAGTATGATCCATCTTTTGGGATATTGTAGATGTTGGAAAAGTAAATACGGACGGTTAATGCTTCTGTTGTGGTGAAAGTTAGTGATTGGTTAGGAGTATTCTCCACAATAACTTTATTATTAATTGGATCGGTTACGGACAAATAGCCATTATGCTCCGCGCTATAAGTGTAAGAAACTCCTCCCGAAAGGACTAAGTCTAAATAATAATAGGCGTTCTTAGAATTTGTAACTGTGTACGTAGATTTGTAAGCACCCTTTATAGATGCAGGATTGATCCCAACAGTGTTCCAATCATAAAGTGGCGGCAACAAATTCTCTCCATATCGAATTGCATATGGATTCTTTACTGGTTGCAAGCTGTCAACGTAAGGATATTTAGCTGCGATTTGATCATCTGTCAACGATTTGTCAGCTTCTGATATTTTATAAATTGCTGCCCGAGAGTATTGTACTTGTGACCCGTTTGAAGCCGCCACTGTAGCATATGTTGCCGCTAATTTTAATCCTAAGCTTGAATTCCACCCATCTACGATTGCTTGTGTTACTGTGATAGATCCATACATGTCATAAGTTGTTCCATTTAGCGGATTACTGATGTTTTTGGCAGTGACTCTGCTAAGAGTGGCCGAATAGAGATAGAGCTGCAATTGTTGAACAGTTCCAACAACAGGAGTTGCTCGAACACGTAAGAACAATTTTTCTCCTACTTTTGGAGTAAAAGAGGAAATTAATTTATTGTTGGACACTTGAGGATTTATATCTGATCCGTTACCTGTTACGGTTAAAATGTTATTGGCTACTGCCTTTGTACCAGCGAATTCACTCCAATTATTAGCTACTCCGAAATTACCATCACGCCCCAACAAATTCACAAGCGTACGGCCCTTCAATCCTTCCAACTTAAATGCCGAGGTGCGTTCAGCATTAATAATCTGCAACCCAGGCTCCAACGTCACCGATCTACGCTTCTCCGTATCCAACCGCTCCTGAATACTACTCATCTGTGCCGCGATTTCCTCAGCCTTTTCTTCGACTTTCACCACACCCTCATCAACCTTCTCCCAGTTCTGATCCAGATACTTGTCCAGATCAAAATAGGTCGTCGATGGCGAGGAACGGTCAATCTTATTCAATCCCAAATTCGGTGTTTTTGGTTCATTCATTTACGCTCCACCTCCTGCAAATTTATCCTGCCGGGTCTGTTCAATCTCATCCAGCGTCATGCTTTCAACCTCCACAATCGTCAAATACCGCAGACGGTACTCCACAGTCATATGTGCTGGTTTAATATCCTCAATCGCTGACTTTAAATCGTCCAAATTGGGTGGCAGGCCCCATGTATCGATGAAACGAATCAAGATGCGATACTCGCCCGAATCAACCGATACATCAATCCCGCCACTTTCGTAGGCCTGCGCCACGTTTTTGAGCATGGAGCCAGAGACTTTGCCGCTGCCGCGCATTTTGGAAATGATTACGGATCTTCGCTGGTCGTCTGGCTTGGCTTGATTCGTCGGAATCTGCAAATCCCTCTCATAACGTTCCAGTGCCCAGGTCGCAGACTCCGGGTAGAATTGATCCAACACACTTTCCAAACCCACCGTAAGCTTGTCCAGCTCAACACCTTCGGTCTCCGTAAGAAGCTGCATCTCCAGCACATTCTCATACAACGGGGGCAAAAGAGTCATTAATACCTCTGCTTTACTCATGTCACCTTCACCGTCCCAAGAACAGCTACTGCGCCGGGGGCGACCTCCAGATTGGACATACCACCATTCACCAGCAGATCGCTATAATCGATTACGGGCGGAATATCCAGAATGACATTGGCAATACGTGTCCAACGAACCAACGGATCCGCAAAAGCCAGTTCTTTCAGATACGCCGTAACTCCCGTTTCAATCAGTGTCTTCACGCCCTCATACGTTGAACCGGAAGCAAGCGTGACCTGTACTTCTACATCGATGGGTATTTCTTCCGCCCCCACCACCGTGACCACAGGTCCGATTGGAGCTGCGCCTTCGCCCATTCCATCCTGGGTTGGATCGATATACTCTTGCACCGCCTTAATGACCGCCTCAGCAGGTGTTTGCATTTCGTTATTCAGCAATGCCACTTTGACTGTACCCGGACCATCCCATAGTGGAAAAGCTTTGGCTTTGCCAACCCCAGAGTTTTCCCGTGCCCATAACTCATACTGATATTTGTTGGCACTCGTAACCGGACGGGAAACTTTGTCCTGATATCGATCATACAAAGCCTGATCCGTTTCCTCGTCTTCTCCAGGAACCAGCAACTGTGTCAATTCGGCTGTGGTAAGACCAGCAATATAATCGATGGGCAGCAGTGCCCCCGTATATTCATTACCTTCCGCTCCCGCCACCTCACATTCCAACACATATTGCCCTGCCGCGATGCGTTCCACAACAACATACACCCGATCCCCAGTGGAAAAACGACTCTCCAAAGGAACTTCAACAGGCTTCCCTTCGTTATCCCGAAAACTACCAACCCAACGCGCCTTCGTGGCCGGCTTCCGACTAATGCCCGACCAAGCCACCGCGCGATCCAGATACTCTCCAGAGGCTGTATCTGCAAACTTCAGATTAGCGTTCACATCCAGCTCGATATACATCTGAGCCATTTCCACAGCCGCTGGCGCAAGCGCATCATAGATAATGCTGCCTTCACGTTTATCCACACCATCTGGTACCCTATCCAGCATTCGGTTTAAAATAACTTCAAACGTCTGCTCTTCATACATTCATGTTCACCTCCGTCTCTTCCCTGAAGCTGCCAAAATCCGTTTCCACGGTAAAAGAAACCCGTACCCCGTCAGCCTCGTGGACAAAATCGAACTCGGTTACATCCGAAATGCGATCATCCGGAAGCAATGCTTCGCGAATCCAGCGTTCCAGTTCCGATTCAACCATGGATCTCCCGGCCATTCCTTCCCAGGACCATTCCATACCGTAATCCGAGGAATAGATTAGATGCTCGTAGCGGCGTGTGGACAACGCTTTATACACCGCCTGTTTTACCGCATCTTTTCCATCCAGTTGCAGCCTTCCAATTCGCTGTCCAGAAGCTTGAAACACATACGTCAGACTTGGAAGCACAGCAGCTTCTTCCTGATCTTCTGCGCTAATCTGCGCACCCTGTGGAATCATGGATTCACCAGCCGATCCAGCACGACAAAGCTGTCTCCGCCTTGAACACGTAACAACAAGACATGGTCACCCACGGTCCAAACTTTGTTCACTACGGATTCCGGCAGTACCAGAAAAGGCTCAGCCAATGCCAGCCGTTGTTCAACGGTGATCTCCAGAGGCTGCGTATTTGTCACGCTTCCGTACATTACCTGAACGGGAGACTTGGCATCTACAGCGGCCACCGCCGCCTTTTTAATCACATCCAGCATCATTTATCGTTACACCACCTTCAAATCCAGCGACATCGTATGCACGCCCCCCTGTATCTTATGCGTACATTCGTCTACCAGAAAATATTGATTAATCTTCAGTTCATCGATCTGGATGTTGACAAAACTGCCTGCCCTCACCTTGAAATCACCAAGCGCATCCACTTTCAACGTCTGCGTCTCGCGATTACGGAGGGTCATCAGGGTCTTCAGCATGTCATCAATCTGACCTTCGTTCAGGCCATCATCGGCTTTTTGGTACAAAAAAAGCAGCCCCCATTGACGGATGCTGCCTGAATCCTGATGAACAAACGTTTCTCTTTTTCCCGTATCCTTGTTATCCCGGTACAGCTTGATCTTGTTATATGTCTGGTCGTCAATCGACCGCGTATAGCTGTAATCCGTGAGCAGACTGTTATCCCCAATAACAAAGCCGTAAGGCATCTCTTCCACATCCCGAAGCACAAGCTTGCCGAAATCATCGTAGAAGATGTAGTTTTTACCGCCATAAATCAACGTTCGGTCGAGCGCCTCACAGATCATGTCAATCAGCTTTTTGTTATCAAATAACATGCGTGGAATCACATATTTCGGCTGAATCAGATCATCCGTTTTCAACAGGAAATCCTTTGCAATTCGTTTAATTACATCCGCAGCAGTGGCATTAACGAACTTGTACGTCTGATTCGCAGTCAGATAACGCATCTGGTCGTAGGCTTTGATTTTGACACTTTCGTCCTTACCGCTATCCACCGAGAAGATATATCCGTAAAATATGCCTACCTCGTTGCTGATATATTTCACGACATATCCATTCTCATATGTGAATTTCTTATTCTGGTACAGACTGCCCTTGATCAACGTGAATTCCAGAGAGGAAGGTTTGCCGATGCGGGAGGTTTTGTACGTAATGTCACCGGCAATTTCGCTAATGTCCCAGATGTTGCCCTGCTTGTCATCCAGTAATAACCGTTCCTTCATGTTGGCCAGCTTATCATCCAGCCTGATCTGCTCTTGCATATTGCCTCTCCTTTCACGGAAGCTTGATCACAAGTCCAATCGGCAGCTTCTTCAGTTGTGCATCTTTGATGCCATTCAGCTTCTGCAATTCTTTCCAGCGAGATCCATCTCCCAGATGGGCTTTCGCTACAGACCACAAGGAGTCTCCGGCTTTGAGTGTGACGGTCTTGGGCTGGATTTTTTCATTGGGCCGGGAGGCTTTGGTTTTTGTTTTCGAAGCAGCAGTATCCTTGCTGTCCTTGAGTGGCACTACTTTTTTGGCGGCATAGAAAATGAACTGCTTCAGCTTGATATCATACTGGATATCCCCCACCGTACCCGCAGTCTCCTTCCAGTCGAAGCTCTCAATGGAAACCGCCATATTAATGGTGTACCTTGCACTGGAAAAGAACAATCTGACGGGTCTACCCGTCTGCATCCAACGGATGATCTTTTTCACATATTCATAAGGATCACGGTAAAACTGCTTCTGAATTGCCGGATGTCTTGCATCGTAGTTCAGATGATACGGGCTGTAGTCTGCCGGAAAAATCCCGCTGAAACTGACTTCACGCAGCTTTGGCGACTTGATCACGTTAATTTCACCCAAAGCGCTAACGTTAAACGTACTGCCGTCTCCCGAATCCGAAAACTCAATGCTCTCTGGTGTGACCGGGAAAAACATGTATTCGGAGCGGTTATTGAAGCTTAGTTGAATATAATATTCCACTTATCCATACACCCCCTGGGCACTGGAGACGATCTGACTGTTCAGTCCATCGGTGATTTTGCTGATGATGCTGTCCACATCATGTCCGCTGTTGATATCCCCTGTGGTGACCTGAACGGTTGGCGTCAGACTGACGAATCGCTGAATGGCCTGCATCTCGGCAAGCTCACGCATCAGTTTCAAATCCTCACTGGTTACATCCACTGTGCCGTCCACGTCACCGATCTTGTCCACCTGTCCGATATTGTTAATTTTGTTAATGTTACTCATGTTGCTGTTGGGAACAACGGTGGGAGCAGGTGCAGTTGGCATCGATGGCATGGAAGGTGTTTTTGGAGTTGAGCCGCCGAAGTTTCCGGGTAATTTTGTTTCTTTGGAATTTGGATCAGGCAGAGAAGGTATTTTTGATAATAGTTTTTTTGCTGCATCTTGTCCCTTGTCAGAAACCTTTGGATCGAATTCTCCGTCCATTCGATTCATGTGGAATACATCTTTGTCACTCTGTGGCTCAAATGATTTCAATGTATCCATCCAACCCTTGACGTTTTTACTAGCAATGTTGATATCGGCTTCGGACATGACAGCAAAATTTGTACCAAAGATATCATTAATAAAGGAAGCTACCTTCCCAATTGCCCCCATCGCTTTGCCCAGAAAGTCCTCAATTCCTACAATAAGATTGTAAAATATCTGCATCCCGAACATTCCCAAATCGTAAAGCAATTTTTGAAATGCATAGAATGGGTCTTTGAAGACATTGGCTATGAACTCTGCGAAGATGGCAAAATAATTCCACATTGTAGCGATTACAACTCGTACCATCTCCCCAAGCAGCATAAATGTACCGATAATCGCTCCCAAAATCTCAGTTCCCGATATTTCCATCATGCTTAAAATATTGATAACAGCTGCGATGGCGGCAATGACGAGCAGAATAGGCCAATTCAGTAATAACCAGGCTGCAACCAGACTGTAAACTTGGATAATGACCAAAGCCAGAGCCACAAGCGCAAGCGCCATAAGGATCGGCTGAATAATATCCCAGTTTTGTTGGATCACACTCGCGATATACAAAATCCCGTCTACCAACATCGTCAGCGCGTTTGCAGCAACCGTAAATGCATTGCTAAGCCATTCAATAATGCCAGTGAATTCACCATTGGCAAAAGCCTCATTTAATCGATCTAGTAGAGGCGTCAAGGCAACAAGAGCTACCTGTCCAATTTGTCCCAGAACCCCATTAAACTGATTCACCAGTGCATTCCACTTCTGCAACGGTGAATCCAGCATGGTGTCAAAAGCCTGTTGGGTATAGCCTTGCTTTTGTAAAATGACATCCAACTTTTGGATGAACCCATCCAGATTGGATGAATCGATGGTTTGTTGCAGACCTGCTCCGCTAAGTGCTTCAGAAGGAATGTTAAAAGAATTGGCAAGTTCACCGTTGTCTCCGTTCATGGCAGCAACCAAAGCACTGGATGCATCCGACATGTTTTTGCCATCTGGAGATAACATGCTCAACCGCTTAGCCATATCCCTCAGTTGATCAACTTGGTCCGTATTCTGTGCATACGGGATGAACGATAGCGCACCTTTCAAAGCGTCTGTAACATTCTGTCCGCTCTTGAAAGCTTCCGCACGGTAGCGATTGAAGATCGTCTCCCCCTGAGCATCATCACCCGTAGCAGCCATATAGCGATGCTTCAGATCCTCTTCTTGTGCTGCTGGAACAAGAACCGCTTGTCCTGCTGATTTCATCATGCTGATCCAGGCTCTTACACGCCCGGCTCCTTCTGCAAAAGCCGCGTTCACTTTGGCTTGTTCCTCGGATACGCCCTGTAGCAATTTGGATGCCATTGCAATACTGTTCAGTCGAGCAGAATTAAACATGGTACTTATAGCAGCAGGTAATTGTTGAAATTGCGTTACTATACGTGTTGAAGTAAGGTACAGTCTTGCAAACATGGCATACATTCATTTCTCCCTCCTTTCCTTTTTATTTCTTCCGGGCGCGGCTCTTGGACCGCTCTTTCTTCTCTTCCTCCACCCGGATGGAGATCATCGCATAGATGGCCGCTCGTTCTCGCATGGAGAAGGCCATTAGCTCATGCGGCAAAATGTTTAATTCATGGAGAGCGTAATAAGCCAGATTGGCTTCGGAATCGCCCTCTTTAATTAGTTTTTTACGTCATCCACCAGTTCGTTCATGTCCTGATTGAAGCCGTTCAGCTTCTGAACCTGTTCACCCAGCGAAGCAAATTCCCCAGGCAACAGCATTTTCCGCAAAAGCGATTCCGCTCCCATTACGCCATACGAACGCTGAAGTTCTGCGTTTTTCAAATCAGGGTACACTACACTTGCAGTCATCAGACGAGCCATGTAATCATTCGCATCGATGTCGGGTGTGTATACACCGTTCTTGCCCTTAATTTTGCGGGTAGCCGCTTTGCGGCATTCCTGGTTTTCGTCCTCGGTCATGCTGCGCAGTTTCCAGGCAACCGGCTCGCCTTTCTCGTCTTTGAATCGGGGGGAAACGATAAACTCCTCCGTTGTATCCGTTGCTGCATTTTGGGCAAAAAACATACTCAATCCACTCATGTATTGTTCCTCCTCTAAAGTTAGGTCCCCCGCCGCACGAAGCGGCGAAGAACAGTATTTTGACACACCAAATAGCCCGTAACACAGGCAAGTGGAACAGGTTTCTTTTACAAACCCGCTGTAAATTTATACTCTTTATGAATCTCAAATCATTATGCTTTCCACGCTACATTACTTCGGCAGATTGAACGATACAGGCATATCGACATCTTCAAAGGTAAAGCTCACTTCTTCCTCCAATGCCTCCGCCTCGGTATCCAGAGATGCCATGATTACACTGTCAAGATTGACGCCTTTGAGGGTCACCGTCTGTTTGCCAATCGTAGAAGAAGGATCTTCGTTGGTCACTTCAATGTCGAAGTACGTGTCCACACCATTCTGCATGTACTGGAGCATCAGCTCGCGGAAACGGGAAGTGGTATAAAAGATCGTCATGGAACCCGATCCAGACCAACCGGTTGCTTTGTGCTGTACGCCGCGGCGACCCAACGTTTTGACCTCTGCTTTTTGTTTCTCCACTGTTGCTTCCAGCGTCTTCACATAGAACATTTCTTCCGTCTGTCCGTTAATCGTTGCGTATGCCCGGCCTTCCTGGCCGGAGATTGTGTCGCTTGCTTTCAAAAATGCCATCTTAAACCACCTTCACTTTCATATATACTTTTTCAACGGAATCCACAGGTTGGACCTGAATCTCGATCAGAATACTGTCAGTTTCATTGCCCGGAGCAACAGTGATATCTGTTTTGGAATCAAAATTTTGAATGGCACCAATATCCTGAAGTTGCTTCAGATAAGTGACACATTGGGAACGGAACAGGCTGCGCCCATCTTCGTTATTGTTCACTTTGCCGATATAGTAGGACTCGAAAATCCGTTTCATATCATTAGCGATACCATCAAGTACACGGACAACACGGTTTTTGGCAAAATGACGTGCTTTATCCGGTGTCACCGAACGGAACGTATTCACATCCTGCTCTACCACTGCACGGTTGCTGCTCGCGGTAAAGACAAACTCGCCATTACGCAATGCAGCTTCTGTCTCGCTATGTGTCAGTCGTCCGTTCACATCCACGGCGTCATCATAAGCACGGAACGTCAGAGATTCATTCAGATTAGCTCCCGCTGTTGCACCGGCAGTCCATGCTACGGTTTGTTTCGGGGTAAGAATGGTACCGTCTGCGAGCACAACACCATTTTTGACACTGATAATGCCTTCATGATCTGCAGCAGGATAATCGGACAGAACGAGTTGCACTTTCTTGCCCTCGGTATCACGCAAACGCTTGATGTAGGCTGTGTAGACTGACTTGAGTGTGGCATCGTCTGAGATCAGACCAACTGTGTTAAAATCTAACACCTCTAACTTGGTGAGGAAATCGGAATGCTCCTGGTTCGTTGCTACGCCATCCAATCCACCCGTTAGTGGAAGTGACGCCGTAGCTGTGAGTGTACCTTCACCAGTAAATGTGACGTATGCGTTGGATTCCAGAGCTTCGATGGTAGACGCGGTTTGTTTGTCCACTTCTTTACCCGCAAACAAAGTGGAGACATCCAATTCTTCTGGTTCATTGATATTTGCGGAAATTACAACTGCTAGGTCATTACCACGCACACCACCGTGTTGGGCTGTGACTGTCAGTTTATCCAAGGTTGCCTTGGCTTTGGTACCTGCATTGAGTCGATAAAGAAGCAATGTCTGCGCCCGTTTCAATGCCTCACGGATCAGTAGCAATTGCGGTGCTGTCCAGTCATAGCCCAATTTGGCTTGTACATCTTCACCTGCTTGTACCGTCAGGATTGCACCTGCTTGTCCCCATGACAATGGAAGTGCCAATGCCACCGTTCCTCGCTCTCCTACCGTACCCGGCAATGAGCCCTCTGATGCAAAATTCATATATACGCCGGGGCGTACCTTGTTTTGTGTTGTCCATGTTCCTCCAGCCATTATTGTGCCTCCCCATTCATAAATTGTTGGATGTGTTGCTGTGCTTCTTGTAAGGTGTATGTTTCTTGTTCCAGCAGAACTGCTGCCAAAATGTCTTTCTCGATCCGGCTAAGTTGCCGGGATTCGGCGAACTGTGATTTGCTGTATTTCTGGTTGTTTTTCTGTTGAGTTTCCGGTGTTTTAGGATCCGGTTCTTTTTTCGTAAACATCGCCAATGCGCCTCCTATTCCTTTCATGTAGATCCCCTCATTTTGGTTATTTAAGTTCAATAAAGAATAGTTACACTAGCAAGTCCAACGGCAGAGCAACCTTCGTTATGTGGAACTCGTATCGTTATTCTCTCGTAGCTTTAAGTGTGGTGGGTCGCTCTTCCAGTTGTTGCATGGTACTGGCGGGCTCCGACATTTTGGTGGTTCGCATGGTATAGTACACCAGCATTCGCGGAGTAACGTTCTCCGTCTCCCAACGTAGCTCTGTTGCGCGATAGGGTGTGCCCTCCACGTCGATGGTTTCCAACGCTTCAAAGAGCTCATCCGGCAGTGTTGCCGGGATATTGTCTGCGTCAAGCCAGCGGATTTCAAAGGCATAAGATTGCACGAAGCGATCGCTTCGTTCCCTGGTGAGTTGAGCGGACTGCAGACGGTAGGATATGCCCGGGGTGGGACCAGTGCCCGTTTGGGGGAGGATCGGGATGTTCGGGAAGTGCTGAGTTAGTGTTGTAGAGATAGAGTCGGTTAAGTGGTTTATGCTCATGGTTCACCTCCTTTGGGGTTGAATATTTTTACAAAAGGTATCGTTTCTATATGACACCGGACTGGCATCCGATTTTTCGTGTCCTATATATGAAGCCGCTGAGCTACCTGCTGCCAAAATACATTTACCTACTTGTCTCCAGATCAACTCCCCCTGAATTCAATATGAAAGCCCCTGACGGCTCTAGAGCTTAAAAATAGCGCACCACTTAGGTACGCTCATTAAATCCCTTCAGTTTGTTCTAAAATGTAATCCTCGACTGTTTGCCGATAATCAGCATTGGTGATGTCATCCAACAAGTACACCTGACCCGTTTTTGGATAAAGTCCTTTGTCCAAGGTTTTTTCCGTTGCATTCCTTACAACCACTTGGTTAACCATTACAAAATCGCTCCTGTATTTTCATTAGCCATGAGCAAAATTTGGTCTTCCAATTCTTTTATGTTCTCTTCCACTGTCAGTTCGGTATGAATCCTTTCCAGCACTGGCAGTTTTGTTTAAGGATCAATTTTCACAATTCGATAAATGTTAAGGCGTCTCATCATATTCCAGATCAATGTGTTCCAATTTCGTAATCTCGTTTCGTGTCGAGCCGTCACCTTGCCAAATTGAAGCTACAATTTCACCGTATTGATCATATATATAATTCTCATTCCTGTTTGCATTGTATTTTCACTTCCTTTCCTGAATATATTTATTCGGGTTTTAACAGACAACAGTATAAGCTTTCCCGGCTCACAACGTCACACCCTTTCCCCCTGCTATCTCTCTATGTCAACCGTAAGCATGCCATCGGAATTCACTGTTTGTAAGGTACACCCCTAACCTAAAACCGCCGTCCACCACATAAGACTGTGCCCCATCAACTTTAGAATTAGCATAATTCAGACCGCCTATAAAGTAAGTTTGCTTACCATCTGCGGTTAGCTCACTAGATGACGGGAACGTTGTCACATTACCGGAAGATCTTACAACCACCAATTCTATAACAATTCTAGTCGGCTTAAACCCCAAGCCCGATACGGTTATAGGAGCGGCGCTATACGTTCCACCATCAACGGCGATGATCGTAATAGTGCTCGTTCCCGTTGTCACCAAACCCGTTGCGTACTTCACCCCGCCCGGCCCACCCAACTCGTAATTGCTTAATGCGTAATTATCAAGTGTCGGCATTAGGTCACCACCTGCATGACTATATGGGCATGAACAGCGCCAGAAGCTGAACACCATCCCTCGATAAATTCGTTTGGCGTAATGATCATATCCGCAAACGGGATCAAAACTGTATCGTTTGCGGATATAGTGTACTTATTAATCAAATTGCAATTGTCGCCACTCCACCCAAAACGGATAGTTACTGTTTGCGCTGTGCCTGTTACGTTACAAAGGACAAGTGATTTCACTAATCGACTGTAACTTAGGGCTGGAACCATCGTTGTTGGTGTTGAGCTTGCTGGCATACTGACGCGGAACGAGTTAAGACCCAGTGCAAGTGGGGCCCCGTCCCTTTCTTCTGCCGTCACCCTAGCGTTGACATATGGGGCTGAGCACCACATACGAATGGTTTCTCCTGGAGAGATAACAATATCAGAGATAGGTATAACCAATGTTTGATTTGCTTTCATAGGCTTGGCGTAAATTAAATAATGCATAGGCGAGCTGTTAAGCACCATAGTAACGGTGGTGTCCACCGAGTTAACATTGCATAGGATAATAGATTTTATAATGCACGTCTTATCCGTTTTTCCTGTGAACATGGTTGTGCTTGCTGTTGTGGGGAGTCCATCCCCGTATATTTTAACTACCGCCATCTATAGCGCCCCCCATACTTTAGGTTGTGTGTGCAACACCCAAGCGCCCCACACTCCGCCCTGCTTAGTCCTCACCCAAAGAGTTGGAACGGAATTTTGTTTGGTAGCCCTTTGCAAAATATATAAGTCAGAATCAACAATGACCTCAACGTAAAACCCGCCAGTACCACCGCCCACTGGGGCATTCGGAACGCTTGGATTAACAAAATATTGCCCTGCGGTAATCAAGTCATTGAAGTTAATCGTAGAAAGAGTTGACTTCAATCGCCCGTTATCGCGTGTTAATTTGAACATTTGCCCTTGTTCGAAAATCGCCAAATCATCCCCCTCGGCGCTGTACGGCACATCTGCCGAACCTCCCGAGAACTTGATTCTACTGATTGCTTTAGTTGTGGTTGGTACAGGACCGGAAACAACAAGACGCAACTTAATACCGGAAACACCTGCTGGAATTGTTACAACCTTCGTTTTTCGATGCCAACCCGTATTCCCGTTTGCTACCAATGACGCTATAGTCGCATTAGAAGCGGAGTTTAATACTTCTATATATAGATTTCCCTCATTCATTCCCCATGTATAGAATACAGCCTGTAACATGTAATCGCCTGGACTTACAGTTATAGAATCAGAATTCAACATAGAGTATAAACCACTAGTTAGCGGGTAAGACATGCTGAAGTATTTTGATACCCTGCTGTCCACGCTTGTGGTAACCGCCCAAAGAGAAGACCCTTCTGGGTAATTCCAATTTGACATCCCTAAATTAGCGGAAGAGTTCTTCACAAGGTTGGGCGAATAACTTTCAATTATAGGTTTAACAGCGACGTTAACAGCCGCCTGAGCATTCTCGTCAGCCTGGGGCAGTATCACTTCAAGTTCGTCTCTAGTAGGTACTTTCTTCCACGCACCCCATCCGAAATAGTAGTTTCTTTGGAACACCTCTAAGTTGCCAGGCTGGAAGGTGGTCAGGGTTTGCAACACTCCCGCATGCGGCTCGACTGTCAAGTGAAATGCCTCTCCTGTTGGGGAATTAAGCAAGGTTTCTACAGTAGCATTAGCAGGACAATAATATTCCCCTTCTGTAATATAGCTATTAAGATCAGATTCCGCAGGTATAAGGATGGATTCACGTGTTGCAACGCCTGCGTCAATCTTTTCAAAAATCCTGTTAATACTCTCTCGGGTCACATTCTCGTTCCCCAAGGGAAGAGGCAATTTCAGTCGATCTGTTTCTTTTGGCATTACGCCCACACCTCCAGTTCATTCCACGTCAAGGACGCGGCATCGAGTTCGTCCCATGTCATCTGTTTGTCGTCCAGATCATCCCAGACCAGATAACGATATCTATATTCCACGGCCATGTGGGCCGGTTTCAATTCTTCAATCGCACGTTTGAGATCATCGATATTGGGCGGGCTGCCCTTCGTATCCACAAAGCTCACCGTAAAACTCCACGTTTCCGGCTGAAATGTCACATCTACCTTGCCCCCATCATACGCCTCAGCCACATTCGCAACCTGCCTGCCCGAGAACTTTCCTGCCCCGCGCAGCTTCGACTCGACCACCGCACGCCTTTGTTCCACAGGTTTGAGACGATCTGTCTCAATGCCAAGCTCTTCTTCCCAGAAGTCCAGCCCCCACGTCGCCGTGCGGACAAAAAACTGCTCCAACGTCTCATCCAACGCCTGATACAGCAGATCCATTTCTGTGCCTTTGGCCTGCATATCGGCTTGCATTACACGAGAAGTCTCATAATACCTGGGCAAATACGAGAACAGCTCCCGCCCTTTCTCACTCGTCAGTCCAACATCTACAATAGAAGGAGCACTCATGCCCTGTCCCCTCCCTTCCTTGCACATCAACATGGAGCGTCTCGCTTACCAGCTTCAACTCAGATCGGCGTACTTCTCCCAATCTTCCTTGGTCTCCGCACTCCAAAACTACTTCGTTATCCACCATCTGCCCAACACTACTCATGCACATCCACCGTCCCCAGCACGGCGACCTGACTCGAGGTCATCTCAATATTCTGGTCACTTACACCGTTCACGGTCAGCTCCGAATAGTCGATAATCGGCGGAATGTCCAGCAGAATCGCGGCAATGCGGGTGTAACGAACGAGTGGATCGGCAAAAGCCAACTGTTTCAGATACGCGGTCACCCCGCGTTCGATCAATGCTCGTACATCGGCGAGTGTCGCATCACTTGCCAGCGTCAGCTTCACCTGAATGTTCATCGGCACTTCTTCGGCTGGCATCACGGACACCACTGGCCCCGCCGGTGCAACGCCTTCACCCTGTCCATCTTGCGTGGGGTCAACGTACTTCTGTACCGCCGCAACCAGATCGGTACCCGCAGCACGTTTGTCCGTGTTCAGCAAATATAGTCCTACCGTGCCTGGCCCCTGCCATAACGGAATAACCCGCGTTGCACCAACACCTGGCACTTCACTGGCCCATTGCACATATTGTGCTTTATTGCCGCTTGTCCCTTGGTTGCGGACTTTGGCATAAAAGCGTTCCAACAGCGCCGTATCGGCCTCAATATCCGCACCGCCTTTTATCACCTCAACGTTCGTGACAGAAGTCACGCCACTTACAGGTGTAGACAGCACAGTTACCGTGCCCGCAGGCACATTGCTTTCTTTTCCGGCAACAAGCGCTCGCACACCTACCACCCCGGAGCCCTCTGCATCCAGTTCCACACGCCCCACCGTTTCATATTCGAGCGAAGCTTCAGCAGATACTTCATCCGCGAGTGTAGCCACGACCGTACCCGCAGGTACCACTTTCCCCGGCGTACCAGCAAACCTCACAGCACCCTTTGCCGCCACCGCGGCCCGCCGTGTAATACCGTGTTCTCCCGCCCGCAGATCCAGCTCTTCCGAACGAAAATTCGGATCACTGCTCGCCGCAGTACTAGCAAATCCTCGCCGAAGTAATTCCTGCGCCCACAATGCCGCTTCAGACAGCATAAACGCAACCGGAGCCTCCGCATCCCACAGAAACGATCCTTCCGACTTATCCAGATCCGCGGGCAGACGATCCAGCATACGCTGCATAATCTGTTCCTCCGTCTGGTCCTCCAAATAACGCGGAATCTCAGCCATCCCGTCAGATCACCTCACTTTCCAGAATAAACATCTCTTCCTGCACACTCGCCACCCGACACGAGAACATGCACTGCTCCCGATTCCAATCAAACGTGAACTGGTCTACCGAATCCGTGCGTGGATCAGCCAGCAACGTCTCCGTCACCATCCGAGTAATCTCACTTTCCATCACACCCCGGCTGTCACCCTGACCCACCAGATCCTCCAGCTCCGAACCGTAGTTTCGGGAATAGATCACATGTCTGTATCTTGGCGTTTTGACGGCCTTAATGCACCACTGTACCCACGCTTCATGCCCACCAGCCGCAGCGACTTTACCACTTGGGGTCAGTACAAAATCCCCTGAATCGTAATCGAATCGCCAGCTCCGTCCAAAGCGTACCTCTTCTGAAACCGCCCCCGACAGATCCTCCTCATCTCCCCATACCACACCCGTTTCCGGGAACAAACTAGGCATGCGCACTCACCACCTTACACAGCACCACAATGTCGTTACCGCCATTCACCCGCATCGCCAGTACGCGATCTCCCGCTTTCAATCCTTTGCCAAGAGACCACACCGCTTCTTCCACTTCCTCTTCTTGCAAAAGAAACCGTCCCGTGCCCGTCGTTCCGCCGTTTGCCACGTCAGGTATACCGGAAATCGCGCCAGCAGCCTCGCGCTCCGGCAGTCCAAGCGTGCCCGGCAACTCGGCCACGAGATAATCCTGCACTTCGTGCTTGAAATCATCCAGCTTCACGCCGGATGAGGTCATCGTACCCAGTACCGCGCCCAGCCCGCTCACGGCCTGACGAGAATGGGTGCTCATCGCACCACGCATGACGTCGGCAAAATGCCCATACGGATCATCTTTATTCAAGGTAATACCTCCTTTTCACTAGCTCAGCAGTCCCAAGCTCCAACGTCATCGTTCCAGGCCCGGCAGACAGATCACGGCTGACCGACATGACGATTAGCGTCAGTCTTTTCAACAACACTGCGTCCCCGGCGCGAATCGTATTGATATCCGGTGCCGATATCGTAAAGGTCTCCTGAATACCCGTCAGATGACTTTTCGCCAGTTTTTTCGCCGCGGTTGTCGATTTCACCTGATCGTCCTCGACCAGCTTTTGCAATGTACCCAGTTCTTCCACATTATCCTGCTCAATCGCGAGCACTTTGGAAGGAACTTCTTTGCCACTCGTAGACTCCGACGCTGCCATCACTTTAACTTTGGTAACTGCCCCTTCGAGCGTACGCATCTGGGTTAGATCAATCAGTCGATCCAGCTCATACACTTTTGCATTACTTCCCACCTGGAAGAGTTGCAACCCGCCGGGTGTCATCCGTGGATGGTACATTTCCCCGCCAGACTTGGCCGTTTCCTTCAGATCGGCAAACATCATCGAGAAGATCGTCTGTGACCGATACACGGCTTTGCCCAGCTTTGTCTTGGTTTCCGGCAGCGTAGCATATGGAATCTTCCACTCTTTGGCGTAGGTTTTAAGTCGCTGCGTAGCAGTCTGATCCTTCGGCCACAGGAACTCATCCTCCGATTTTTCCAGATAAATCATCCGGTCGTACACCGTGAGGGACAGCCGCTTGGTGCCGCTGTTCGAGCTTTCCACCTCCCAGATGACCGCAGGATGCAGTAAGTGAACCATTGATTTTTCGCCAAAAGGAACCCCGCTAATCCGCACCGCCATACCCGGTGAGATCAAAGGCAGACCGGAAGACGCAGACACCGCCAGCCGGATGTTGGCCTGATAAGCAATCTGGTCGAGCGAGTCCTTCAGTGTAATCGTCTCCACCAGCTTGGTGATGTCATATTTGTCGTCGACAATGACCTTGTAGGTCATGGCATCACCAGCTTTTGTCCGGGCTTGATCCGGTTTGGATCACTCCCGATGATCTTTGCGTTAAGCTTGTAGATCTCGTTCCATTTGGAACTGCTACCCAGCTCAAGCTTTGCTATTTTGGACAGGGAGTCGCCAGATTTGACAGTGTAGGTCTTGCTAGACTTTTTCAAATCCGTACGAGAACCTGACTTGCTCCCAGATGCGGCAGAACCCACCTTCTCCACCTTGGAATCCCGCCATGTGCGCAGGGTCAGGTCGAAGTAAATATCTCCTGTCTCCCCCCCACGAAAGCTCGAATTAAGCGAAACAATAAAAACAGGCACGTTCACGCCCGTCTCTGAAATGATGAAACGCAGCGGCTTTTTGGAGATCAGAAAGGTGTTCAGCACATTCATCGCCACACGTGGATCTAGAAAAGATTTTTCATCCATGCAATAGGACGGATCAAATCTTTTGGGAAAAAAAGAAGAGAAGGTGATCTCCTTCACCTTCTCCCCTTGTGCAAAATCAAACTCGCCATGCTCCAACATATTGACCGTTTCATATCCCTTAGACCTGGAAATATTAACTTCTTCAGGGTTCACTGGGAATTGAAATGGAGTGTTGCCGTCCTTCAACGTAAATGACATTTTGTTAGGACCAACTTTATCTTCAAGTACTGACATATCTGCGGCCTCCTTTCTGCTTAGGCCATAATTGTTTTGCGATTTTGCATCGCACGGCGGAACTCGTTAGAGATCCGTTGCCCCACCTGGTGAGAAACTGCGTCATAATCAATCGCATTTTCGCGCACGGTCACCTGCACCGCACCTGGTGGAATATTGATCGCAATCTGATTGGTAGTTTCGGTTTTGAAATCCTTCAAGTAACCGGACAGACTGCTCATCTGGTCTTCAGATATCTGTACCGTCATCGTGGACGATTTTCCATTCGTCTGCGCACCGTTACCAAGCGCCATCGCTTGGCTCTGCATCATGCTTGTTCCCATGAATCCAGCAGATGTAGGCTGACCGACTTTGCTGTTCATATATGCCGTTGGGCCTGTCATGGTCAGTGCCGGTGGCATATAGGCAGGTGCCATCTGCGGGCCTGTTGCAACTGGAGACGGTGCAGCCACCGTTGCTGCCGAGACAGTCTTTTCTTCTTTTTTAGAACCAAATCCAAAGAAGCCGGATATGCCATCGGTGATTTTTTTTGTTTTCTCAGAGACATAATCGGCTGCACCCGACAAAGCATCCCCTACACCCTCGGTAGCACTAGACATAAAGTTTCCAATATCCTTCGCTTTATCTCCAATCCAGCCGCCTGCTGCACTTCCAGCCCAACCACCTACTGCACCACCAACCCATGTTCCGATGCCAGGCAAAAGAACGCTACCGATGGCGCTACCAATCGCAGTACCTGCTGTGCCGCCAATCATAGAACCTACAGCTCGGCCACGTTCTTCCGGTGGTGCTGTCGCTACATTTGCCACATCAGCAAGCATGCTGATGGGTCCAAGCAACCTTTTTGCTCCTTTGGCAAAGCCACTACTTAAATTATCCATCAATCCATTACCAGCCAGCATGTCGGTTAAAGATCCCAATCCACCATCCGCAAATCCTAATCTACCGCTTCCTCGTATTCTTCTACCGCCTCCCCTATTACGGTTGCGATCGGCCGGAGGAGTCGGAGTATCAGGTACAGGATTGGGTACTGGTGATGGGCCCCGGTTCGAACGATTACTAGACCTTCTACCACTTCGGTAATTTCGTCTTCCACGATCTGATCCACCACCATCCGCATTCGGTGAACGAACTCTACGGTTCTTGCCCATCTTTCCACCTGTACAACAGCAGCATTTGGATGCTGGACTTCTGGTTGGATCTGATGCAGGACTTTCTTCTTTTTTCTTTTTGAACAATTTAAAAATATCTCCTACATTAAAGGCTGCATCCTTCAAATCATTGAATGCTTGGACCGCTGCAAGTACGTTTTCCCACCACTTTTTAGGTTCTTCTTCCTTCGTATTGTTAGTAATGTTTTTGTTGTTCTGGATCATGACAGCCATAGTTGGGCCAGTTGGCCCACCTTTGCCCATCGCCACTTCGATCTTCTGCCGAACCTCAAACGATACTGTTCCCGAAGCCGTAACCAACTGGTCCCTGAAACTATTCAGTTTCGCCCATGCGCGATCCAGTGCAGGACTGAGCTTATCAATCAACCCAATCGTCGGTGTAATTCGCAGCCTGCTGATTCGCACAGCCATACTATAAATATGCTCCAACCTGCGTCCGGTCGTTCTCAGTTCATTGTTCACCTTAATCAGACTCTGATAACGAACTCTGCCCAGACGTTCGGTTGAGCGTTGGATCTGATCCAGATAACGAAGGGTTGTCCGCATTTCCGCATTAGATTTAGACAAACCTACAATCATTTCTGCCATTTTTTCACCTCCTGCCTTATATCGTTATCGATTCATTTGCGAGGTTATTGCTGCCATCTCTTCTTCCGAGAACGCAATCAACAGCGAGCGCTCCCCGCGTGGCAAAGACCAGAACTCTCCGGGCCGGAGATGATGACGCACCCACATGTGATACAGGAACGTGGTCATCCCGCCGGAGTGAATCAGTTTTTTAGGTCTTCAATCTCCACACCGAAGCCGGACAGCTCCAGCACTTTATCACCTACGGCATCCAATTCACCCGCGAGAAGCATACGACGTACCGCCTGTTCGCCACCAGACAGCTTCATGCGGCCGGTAATACGCGTGTCACCCCAGCCGGACAATTCCAAGCTGCGGACTTTCAATTTTACGGTTGCTTCGGAAATGAGCAGCGCGTTAAACGTTTCGGTGTCCACCTTTTCCTCGGTGCGGCCTTTGGTCGTTTTTCGAATGGTACAGCGTTCGCGAATGTGATCCACTTTGGAAGACGTCAGTCCACGCAAGGTCAACAGCAGATCCAGACGCTGAATGCGCACATTCTCCTCTGGCAAACGTTCTGCTGCTTCAAACAACTGATCCAAAATCTGTTCTTCGGACATATTTTCATTCATACTCATCGGGGGTAATCTCCTTCTCATTTCACAAATGGGTTTAACTATGCAAGCTTCCAAGCCTGTAGAGACAACAAAGAGACCGAGATCATCTCGGCCTGCATTGGTGTCCATATTATATGAAGTAACTCTGCAATCACGCTTGAGCAAACTAGCTCAATCACTTGCCTATTTCAAAGCTTAGTTCGCCACAATCGGATTCAGCAATTCAAACCCTTCAAACGTAAAGCCCGTTTCCTCCGGTACTTCCTCACCCGCTGTCCAGTTGGCAAGCTGGATTTTGTCCACCATGCAACCTCTCAGCAATACACTCTCATGTCCATATGATTCTGGGTCGTTCAGCTTGGAAATGATCTCGAATTTGGTGAAACCGCGCTGGATCATATCCGAAGTGACTTTGTAGCCGGTCATCGTGCCTGTTCCTTTTTTCGCGCCATTTTTGTGTACTTTCCAGTCGTTACCGACCAGATTCAGCTCACGCTTTTCAATCTCCACACTCGCTTCCAACTTGTTAATGTTTGTCTGCCACACACCATCGATATGCAACTGACCATGGGTACCGAGAATTACTCTTGACGCATCCAACATATATTTTCCTCCTTGGGTTGGTTGAACTAATAAATATTACATGGTATAACTCCACAGTCAGAAAAATCTTCCGATCGCTGTTATCGTGTAAACCATCAGTTCAACATATAGTAATTATTCTAGAAAACGGTTCTTTCCTCGCACAAACTTATTGCACGTAAAATGTACCAAACAACTGCTCCATCACATCCGTCAGCTTCACATTCCATTGCAGGAATACCTGATCTGCTTCCGGTTTGAGAACTGGTGCCGCGCCGTAATATGCCGGATCGAGAATGACATCATAACTGTCCGCTTCAATCACATTGCTCTGTGCGAGCAGCGCCAAATAGGCCTTCATGGCACTAATCAGTGCTTGACGACCCTCTTCGGTATTGTTCACTTTACCGATATACGTATCTTCCGCGGATCGTTGCAAATCCGTGTTGATCGCGTCTAACACACGAATGGAACGGATTTTTTTCCATGCATTATTCTGTCCAGCGGCCGGAGTTACCAGTGTGTTTACACCACGAAGTGCTTTCACCTGACGTCCATCATGGAAGAAAATAAATACGCCATTCTGTACTGCCTGCTCCTGTTCTGCACGCGTCCAGCGACGTGTCACATCATCGAACGGAGTAGCTGCATAGGTTGTGGATTGGTTCAGACGTTGTCCGGCAATCAGTCCCGCAACATAGGCGGACGTTTCCGCCGAGCTGTAGAAAGCATCTCCAAGGCGAACGCCTGTACCAACATTAATCACACCTTCATGATTGAGCGTAAGCGAACGTGCTGTCGCTTTTTGTGCTGCTGTAGCAGAGGTATCGTCCGCTGCGGAACCGCCAAATACAGCCACCACCGGTTTACCTTCACTACGCACACGTTTCACCCATGCCGCAAAACTAGCAAGCAGAGGTGCATCAGCCGCCTGATCCAAAGCCAAGACGTCGAATTGCTCCCCTTCCAGCGCACCCTGTACAGCAATGTATTCTGCATTGGTCAGGTCATCGTTGCCACTTACGCCACCTTTGAATGCCGCACCCGCAATTGTTGCAACTACACCTGCACCATCGCCAATTGCCTGAGCCGTTACCCAGACATTTTGTTCATCCGCGTTAATCTCTTTTGCCAGAGAAGCTGCTGTAATATCCGCTGTCAGGAGCGCATACAACATCCGGTTACCTTCGAAGAGACGCACTTCATGCTTCGTATTATCAATCACACCTGGCTGGATGGTGACGTAGAATCTATTTGCACGATCTCCCGGATACTTCGCGTCCAGTTGCAGCACATTGGCATCACTGCTGTCCTTCAAGGTAAGCGTGGCTACTTTGGCCGCAGCACTTGCTACCCGATAAGCGAGCAACTTCTTCGGCCCACCCAACAGGGCGAGCTTCAAGGACGTATAAGCCGTACCGTTGTCCAGCACATTCGCCGCATAGATACGTTCAATCGCCGCTTCGCTCCCTACTTCAACAAAAGTCCCCACAGGACCCCAGTTGGCCTTGACTGGCACAACGACCGTTCCCCGCGTACCCGCTTGAATGGCCGAGGATGCAGCCGCCTGAAAATTCATATATAAGCCCGGAAGGACCGGACGATTCGTTTGCTCCCAAGTTCCACCTGCCATTATCCCTTCACCTTCGCTTTCATAAATTGGTTAATTCGTTCTTGCGTTTCTTCTATGGAAAACGTCTCTTGCGCCGCTTCGTACAGCGCACCGTACAGCACCTCTGCCTTAACGGCAAAGAGGGCTTCTGCATGATTCATCAATTCTGCCCGTGTATACCGCGGGGCTGTCTGTTTACTTTTTTTCACTGAGCTTGCCATGGCCATCTCACCTCATTTGTTGGACTACTAATTTCGTGAATCGTTGATCTTTAAGCTTGATCTATGAATTTTCGATCCTATGAACCTATGAATTTGAAGCTACAATGTTGAAGCTATATCAATCATCTCAAAGCTATAATCTGGAACCACTCTTAAAAGTGCACGTTCAAAAAGATCGGTTTTCAGTACCGAGAAGATGGGATGAAGTTAGAAATGGAGTAGCAGAGCGTAGGGAAAACTACGTGAGCAACTACAATGTTTCCAAAGGAAACATACTTCGTAAGCTTATGCTTATTCGGCTGAATTCCATATTCGATGCTGATGATGCCATTAGGCATCCTTTGTAATCAAAAGCGGGCTTTTTGAACAACCTCTAATAGAAGGTTCCTCTGGGCTAACGTTTACTCCATACCTTTGCTATGGTAAATCTCACGAATGAAAGGTACATTCGTACCCGGACGACGAATCCGCTGTTGCAACGTCAGGCGAATCTGACCATTCAAATACGCATCCGTCTGTAAATCTGCCGTGACTTCATCCACTGTGATATATCGCGTGTTACCTTCGTGCTCTTCGCCATCCGTTTCAGTGATGGCAAGACGAGATTGCACTGCAAGTTGCCGGGCCAACCGGGTAACGGTCTGACGTGTTAGCACTGGATGATCGGTTAGCACATGCCCAATCCACTGTTGTCGAACCTCCAATGCCGAAGTGCCCGCCACAGACGTGCTGCATCCAGCCAATCGCCATAACACAGACGGCATCTCATATCCTCCAGGCCAGGCATCACCATATACCGACCAGTTCGAACCAAGTTCCGACTGTGTCCAGTCTTGAAGCGCAGCTAGCCACGCGTCCCCTGTTTCAGCGAGGACAACTCCCGAGTCTTCGGGAACATACACTCCGAACCGCAGACTGCGCGTAAACATTCCAGACCCTGCATCCACCCGGTCACTATCTGAAGAACCCAAATAGATGCAAGTTAAGGCCTCACCTGCTTCATCCACCAGTCTTACCTGGTGCAACCCTTCGATTAGATCAGCTGACCAAGCTTCCACTTGTTCAGCGCCACCATCTTCCGGGCGAGCGTATGGTGAGATTTTAATAATCCTTCGGTATCCCGCCCAGGCAGACTTCGGCACTTCTTCGGCAAACGCAACGACTGCACAAGGCCCGGCCAACATTTCGCCTGGCCCAGGTACATCCAGCACACGACCGTCCCAATCTGGAACAAGTACCGCGAGCTTCTGTTTCAGCGTTTTTTTAATGAGCGTACTCATTTTACTGGTGCTCATGGCAGTGCTAATTTTATTTCTCATAGACACATTCATTTCGCCCCCTTTGGCTGCAAGTTTGAGATCTGCCCACACCGTGCAGCGACAATGCAGCAGCAGTAGACTCCCCCTTTTAACTCAGAGTCTGTATTGCTATCGAACCAGTAACGGGACTACATTCACCGCATCAAAAAGACCGGCCACCTGGCCGGTCTGTACATTAGCGTATGTGCTTTCGGTGCGTCCCTTGTTATTGATCCGATAATACAATCTTACACCCTTTCATTCCTAGCGCGGATGGTGTTACGTACGACTTCGGTGCGATTAAGGGAGACGTTCGGGTGGAAAAAAGACGATTCTGGAATCATCATTTTAACGAATACCTAAGTAAGCTTTAAGGTCAATTAATTGATAAATTTATCCAAATATATTAAAATTTCATTATCAAATTCATTGTCGCTTACGTAAAAGAAGGAGAAATACCTATGAGTAAAACATTCAAGATCACTTCACTTGTCATCTTAGCATCTATACTCGGGATATCCTGCTGGGCTTACTTCGGACTGCTTGGTAATCCGCTCAAGAAAAATGATGCTGAACAACAGGTAACCACTTACCTGATTGAACAGAAAGGTTACTCACCCGAACAGCTTATCGAAGTACAAGGTACTTACTCCTCAAAAAGTTCTGAAGCACCTTACGGTGCCTCCGTAACATTCGCGGATGAACTCGAAGCGAAGTATCAATATATCATTTTTAACAATGGCGAGATTAAGCAGTACAGTCATACCAGTGATGATCCCAAACATGAGGAGCCCATGGTGAGATAACAGTTTAGTTCAGCGTAACCTGCGGGTTCAACGTAATCTCAAATGCACGCCCCCAGATGAAATCAGGATTTCCATATTCCAGCAGCGCACTGCCATACGTCGCATAGGACAATTCGTCATTACAGATCTGCTTAATCGCCACATTGCCTGTCTGGAAGGCTGTTTTATTCGCAAGCGCCGTGGTATAAGTCTGCATCAAATCACGGAGCAATGTTTGCAAATGGGCATAGTCTTCCTCCGAGTTGAACAGCAACATATTTTGATCCGAAAGGGTAGCCACGTTGGTATACAGCGCATGGGCTCGGGAATATGTGCGGATGTCTGCAATCGCTACCGCTTTGTAGTAGTAATCCTTCAGAAAACGCTTAAACAACAGCGAGCCATGCGCATTCATAGCATCTCGTAACTTATGCTCATGCTTCTCTGTTGTGATCAATGCGTACCTCGACTGCCCCATACCTACAGCAATACCGATCTTGTTACCTGGTGTATTCCATGCACTGTATCCCAGAACCCGTCCGGTATATGGACTGTTGAGCAATGCTTCGGCAACATCGACATTCGCTGGTCCTTTACCCACAAAATCAATCAATACCGAAGGCAGACCTTGCTCACTATTCAGCGTCAACTGCTCCAACGCAGCCTGCACCTGATCCAGAGCCGTAATGGCAATAATCTCAATGTCGATGCCTGTGTTCTCTCCGGAATTTCCCGGATGACCCTTGGTCATACGATCCAGTTCGGAGGTCATGTCAAACGGGACAACTTGATCGGCTGCTACAGCCACTAGCTGTTCATTTTCCAAGCCAGCACCCACATCCGTCACCACCTCCGGTTCAGGATATGCCGAATCCGCTACAAGCACACCACCTACAATATCCACATGACGAACCACATTCTCGTGTACATCCATGTATTCATACGTGTTAATAATGGAGTTTCCGTGAGGACCAAAATATTTCACTGCGTAACGTGTCCTCGCGCCGCCTCGGAACAACTGGTTAGCCATGCGAGCGACCAAAGCGTGCCCCAAACCATCTGCATCCGGCAAGATGATAGCACGATCCGGATTTTGCCCATTGGTTCCACCCAACCATTCATTGATCCGCGCTTCTACATATTTGATTTCATTGATCTGAACACCCTGCGTGTTAGCATCGTCGACTCCAACTGCAAGGAAATCGATATAACCTGTGCGAGCCAGCTGATCCAGAATGTACAGATTTGTTTTGAATTTATGCTGTCTTGTATTGTAATACTGTTCTTTATCAAAATAGGTCGTTGTCCCATATTCCACTCCATCCGGGGACAGGTTATAACCTTGGATAATATCCTCAAACTCAGTGTATGTCTGACGTGGCTGCTGCATCAACGCACGGGACTCATTATATGCATCAAGCGCCAAGCCATCTGCAAACGAGGTCGTAGCCAAACGCATGATGGTGTCCATTACGAATACAGGTTTGCGTGGGTATTTCTGCTTGATCACGCGAATCACATCCAGCAAAGAAGTGGTTTCCTCATCGTATTCTGGATAGGCACCGCCTCCATCTCCGCGGAGCTGACGACTGCCAATCAGACCGCCATAAGCGAGCATATCGGATGAGATAATGAATCCGTCGACCTTGGCAGCATGTTTCAGAATAAAGTCGTGAATCTTGGACGGTTTACCATACACCGGCGTGGAGGTGCCGAGCAGCGTTGTGCCATCTACGGTTTTCTCCGAGTCCAGACGATTCTTAATATCACTCAGGTTCGGTGTAACGATATGGATACCGGCTGCTTTCCCTTGCACAATCACATCATCCAGATTCGCTGGACGATCATCCAGTGGAACATACAATACTGTTTTCATATCACGTAGCCTCCTGTTATCTATATAAGTTGAACTACAGAATATTTACACTTGCCACTCCGATGACAGAACAACCTTCCGATCGCTGTTATCCCCGGATTTTCTTGATCCACTTATATAAAGGTAGAAATCCGTGGATAAAGGCGCAGTGTATGCTTCCGAAGTAGCTTTCTTGCAGAAAGCTTTTAGCTCCGCTTCTTCAGGTTATTTCTGTCCTCTTCGTTCTCGTGTAAATCGTTAGTTCAACTTATATATCTAGTCTTTAATACCCGATCAGGGCAAGGATGCAATCACCGAATTAAAAAACCGGCCCCCTAGCCGGCTGTACGTTAGCGTATGAGCTGTCGGTGTGTCTTCCTTGCTGCTGATCCGATAATACCATTTTACCGCCTTTCCCCACTCGTGCTGATGGTAATCGGGATGAATTACGTATGAATGTAGTCGTGTCCGGGGCGGTTAAAAGCCGATTTCTCGAGAGAAACTCCTATCGATAGTCCAACCAAACTCATCCTGATGATGTTTATATGACATAAGTAGCTTTCAAATCCTACGAACAATAAAGGATGGATATGACCATGAAAAAGAGGTATTTCTTTTATCTTTGGATTGCTGTCACCAGTTATATGGCGGGTCCCGCTATGTATGCGTTGGCGATGTACATTTTATATCAGGAAACAGATGTTGTGACAACATCTCTCATTGGATGGACCGCGGCAACATTCTTATCCGTTGGTATCCTGTTCATCCTGATCACAGTCATCATGCTACGAGTGTTCAACATCTATTATTTCTGGCTGCAAACCCTGCTCTTCGAGTTGCTTTTCCTCGCCCTCGTCTATATGACCACTGTTCTTCTGGGGGCTGGCAACAGGGGACTGCCCAAGCTGTCCTTTCTATTTACGCCAGAAGGCATCTCCTTATGGATGTTCTGGGGGAGTATTGCACTTATGAGTTCTTGGGGAATATGGGCAGCGCGTCAGCTCGTACGAAAATCACCATACATGCTGGTGTCCAGAGTCATGCTGATCCTTTTTATCCTTGAAATTTGGCCCCGTTAAAAAGGTTCAGGTTGCCCATAATTCGGTAGACCAGAATAATGCCTAGAAGGGGTGTCCGTCATGACGGACACCCCTTCTAGAATGTATGTTTTATCTCACGCGATGATATAACGAAAGTTCTCCCACGTTTCCGGTACGGGCTCCCCGTTCTTGGCGTGGTGATAGAAGCTGAACGGGAATTTGAATACATGACCTCCGTTCCAGTCACGGGAACGTCTGTCGGTGAGCCAATATTCCAGTTCATGAGGGAGCGCCACTGATCGTTCTGCTCGTTCCAGTGGCAGCAGGTCTACGGGTGATTGCAATGTCGGCATCTCCTGTTCAATATCCACATCTCGGCTTAAGCGTAGTGCCTTCACCATGGTAAGGAAAGGCGGAATGCCTTTGTGGAATAATGCCGGATAACCCAATTCATATAATATGTTAAGCGCATGTCCGTAGGTGAGCATATGACCAATTAGATCATGATGTGCTTCCGCGTGATATATGGTCTGGAACGCACCAAGCTCATCCAGAATCAGGCGTGACAACTGTGTTGGATCTTCGATCTCGGGGAAACCATCACTCTTTTCCAGCTTCAGACTGCGAATTTCTTTCATCGTTGTGTTCATCCAGGATCTTCCCGGGATGGTTCGATCGAATGAATCGATCAGTTCAACCAGCCGACCAATATCCTCTGCAGTACCCCATCCATCCAGTTCGCGAATAGCTTTCAGACTGATTGCCCCGTAGATGGCCTGGTGTCCAACCCAGTGCAGCTCTCCAATCGTTCGATCCAATGCGTCCGTAATACGCACTTCGGCATCTTCCCTGGGCATCATTTCACCAATCGGAGAGGTCTGACCAGGGCTGATTCCATGCTGGCGAAGCATGGCTTTTGCTTCGGCCGTAACACTGCCGGCGGCAAGGGCAGTGAGACGATTTTCCCGTAACCAAAAATATGCCGCAATCGCACCCGCCCCATAATGGGCGTGCCACAGATCTCCTGTACGTTCCCGACTGGAAACGATAATCGCAAGTCCATCTTCCAACAAACGTCGATCCAAGCTTGCCACCACCCTTCATCATATGTAAACCCATCAGAGAAACTATATAAGTTGAACTAAGATCTGTCCTCTCCGTTATCGTGTAAATTTAGTTCAACTTATATATCCTAATTAATAAATAAAGCGTTTACTTCTATAACATGATGGAATGGCTCCACATATGCCCGTTTTGCTCTGGAATGCAAAGTTTAGCCAATTCGAAGCTTGCCCACCCCACGGATGGATACTTCCAACGGATAGATCTCTGCTTTTTGCGTAGAGAAAAACCACGTCCGATCCTTCTTCACCACAATAAATAAACCGTCCACATCTCCTACAGGAGCAAAGGTATCACTAACCTCACCCCAGCGCGTGAGTCCAATCTGCTGAAGCTCATTCACCGTAGACAGAACATCCTCCGTCACCAGTCCAACTTCACACACCTGTGATATATCTTGAGTCGAGAAGTCATGGTCACTCTCGTTCTGAATACGATGATGAGCAATCAGCTCAATAATATTGCCTGCTGGATCTTCGAAATAGAGAGAATGAGAGTTCCAGTTAGTAGAGTACGTCTCATCCCGATCTCCTTCTCTGCTTAAAACAACACGTGATGCAGCCCATTGCTTCGCTTCCTTGAACCGATTCGTCGGAATCGACCAGGCCACATGATAAAAGGGCTCACGATCTGTTTCACACGGTTTAAAAATCATCTTTGTCCTTCCAACCTGCAGGTTGAAGGCCTGATCTGTCGCATTGGACACCTCCTTTCCCAACGTATCACGATAAAAATGCTTGAGGTCCTCCAACCGTGTTGTATATAACTGTAATTCTTCAATCATCATACGGTCTTCTCCTGCATCTCCTCCCACTGACTCCACGGCACCATGCCAAGTTCAGGCTTCGCTTCATCCGGGAGCATGGCGATGAATTCAAGCAAATGACCATCCGGATCGTTAAAATATACAGATACCGCAGGCATCCAGCCGAAGACGTACAGTTCACCGATATCATCATTCAGGAAGTTCTGTGTCTTGATTCCTTTGTTCTCCAAGTGAGCCACCGCATGTTTCATATCCTCCAGAGATACATGAAAAGCAAAGTGCTGACGCTGCACCTCGGAAGGTTCCTTTTGCCACAATCCCAGCATGGCATTGCCTTTTCCACCAATCCAGTAGAAGGAGTTCCCACGTTCTTTCTGCCCGTAGGCATGGGGTAAACCCAGGACCGTTTCATAGAAATGATGGGATCTCTCCAGATCCGTCACGTTTAGATGTGTTTCAAATATGCCTGTAATCATAATGCTCAACCTCTTTTCCTTTTCCCATTTTATCTTCGTTTGTTCTCAACTCATGGTTGAATTCCGCGCATTCGTTAACGTCTGGGCCAGATTTAAAAACGATCCAATGACCCGCTGCACCCGGTCCTCTATATCCTGACTCCCTTCGTACTCCTCGTATCCGTCAAATGTCGCTTCAAATCGTCTGCGCTGCGCACCACCAATGGATATCCACTCCTGGGCATTAATTCCATGCAGATTGCGAACAATCGCTTGCAGTTGTAAAAGCGAACTTACCCCCACCGCTCCACCAGAGGAGCTGATAGACAGGACGGGCTTGCCACTGAAATGAGCCTGGCTCAGGTGATCCAGTGCATTTTTGAGCACACCGCTAATACTGCCGTGATACTCTGGTGTAGACAGGATGATCGCATCGGCCGCGAGCATACGTGTATTCAGGTCTGCCAGATGTTCATGATCCGCTTGTTTTTCATCTGGTGCATAGAATGGAAGTGGTGTCTGATACAGATCAAACAGGCTGGCCTGATGTCCCTGACCGCGAATAATCTCCACAGCATACTCTCCCAGACGTGTACTGGTTGCATTGTTCCGATTGCTTCCTGCCAAAATAACAATATTCATTCATTTCACTCTCCTTGGTTTTTTAATAATTCAAACTCTCATGTTTCAACCGATCTGTTATTTCTATTCTTATCTTACCTTTCTTTTGCATCCAAATCGTCAGCAGATAGACTTAACTTGAAATACCAAAAAAATCAACCTTTAGGTTGAGTTTATACGACTTAAGTATGAACATATGTCGGAATTGGTCAGACGACCCAGCCATTTCTTACGGCATGAAGAGCCGCTTGTGTCCGATCCGCCAGCCCCAGTTTGTCGAGCAGATGACTGACATGGGTTTTGACCGTTTTTTCGGTGATGACCAATTGAACTGCAATTTCCTTGTTGCTCAATCCTTGAGCAATCAGCCCCAAGACTTCTTGTTCACGGCGAGTGAGCATATCCAGTCCGCCAAGAGACGCTTCAGTTGATTTCCCCTTCTGCTTTGGCTCCTGATGTTGACTGTCTGCTGACCGATCTGTCGGTATATGCTGTGGTTGCTGTTCATTTATAGACCAATCGGATGAAGCCATCACATGCATCAATTGACCTGCTGCGGCAGGATGCAATTCCACCTGACCTGCATGTACATTGCGAATAGCCACAGCCAGATCCTCTGGTTCAATATCCTTGAGTAGATATCCTTTCACCCCTGCGCGCACAGCAGGAACCACATGATCCTGATCGGAAAACGAGGTGAGCACAATGATTCGCGTTTCTGGCAATAACGTGCGCATCCGTCTGGCTGTTTCAATTCCGTCCATGACCGGCATATGCAGATCCATTAATACCACGTCAGGTTTTAACGCTTCCGCCTGAGCCAGTGCTTCCTGCCCGTTGGATGCTTCGCCCACAACCTTCATGTCTTGCTGTGTCGTCAAAAAAACGTGCAGCCCCCGTCTCACCATTGCATGATCATCTGCGAGCAAAATCGTAATCGGCATCTCTTCTTCCCCCTGACTTTATACAGATTCGAACGGAAGTGGAATGACTGCCGTTACTGTTGTTCCCTTGCGGGGAGAACTCACTATTTCTAAGCTGCCCCCGAGCGATTGAGCCCGTTCCTTCATAATGGACAGGCCAAGGGAGCTTCCAGACGACGCTTCTGGCCTGTTCGCACCACCTTTTCCCTGATCTGTGACGGTGAGCACCACTTCATGATTACTTAACTTGAGAGTGACCTCAGCAGAAGGAATATCCGCGTGTTTCCGTACATTATTCAGCCCTTCCTGTCCGATTCGCCACAATGCTTCTTCTATATTACGCGGTAAAGACCGCATTCCCGTCCGATTCATCACCACTTGAAGACCCTGGCTGGTGCCGTATTCTTGTAGCGCATGGAGCAGCCCTGCTTCCAGTCCCGCGGGACGGAGCTGCATAATCAATGCGCGCATTTCCTTGAGAGCCTCCTGAGACAAAGCCCGAATATCCTTCATCGCTTCCGTTGCCGGGAGCAACTGCTCGGAGCCGGATAACATACTTTCCGCGCCTTTAGCAGTTAACGACAGTGAAAATAAAATCTGATTAACCGAATCATGCAGATCGCGAGCCAACCGGTTTCTCTCTTCCATTCGTGCAAGTTCGCGGCGATTCTCCGCCAGCTTCAGACTCTCCCATGAGGCCGCAATATGTTCCGCCAATGCCTCCAGCACTTCACGGTCCGCCTGCGCAGGACCTGATGTTCCTATTCCGATTACCAGAATTCCCGTTTCCTCCGGCGTATGGTACGGAAGTCGAGCAGCAATTCCCGAGGCAATGGAATTCGTAGTCTGGTCAGGCTTGCACAGGGTAAATATCTCAGCGATCTGTGTCCCAGACAGAGATGTTACACGATGACTATTGATTACATGGTTAATGTGGCTCGCCACTTCTATAGATAACGGAGTACTTGATAACGTTCGAACCTTATCATCTGCATAGGCTGCCTGCACAACGAACATTCCGTTTTTCTGCTGAATGATTGTAGCAAAAGGCCAATCATAATGCTGCCCAATCAGCTGTACAACTTTTAAAGAAAAAGCATCAGAATTGCTGCATTCGTTCACTGCAAGTCCCAAAGCCGTGCTGAACTCCCCCAGCTTGGCATACAGATCAGCTCGTCGCTGCTCCGCGCGATACAATCTCATCCGTTCTACCGCACTACCAATCTGGTATGCCACGCCCTGTAACAGTGCCAGTTCACTATCGCTGAACTGTTCCTTGGCTGGCGCAGCCACGTTGAGCAGGCCGAGCATCTTCTCACCTGACCTTAACGGGACGGTTGCATGGTGGGTAATATCATGGGTATCTCCCCATTGGAATTCCACGGCATCCTCCAGCCGTTTACAGTTAATGATGTTGACCGCATGATTAAGTCGACCGTCCTTAAAGCGGTTCACACACCAGCAGGTACCCGTTCGCATGGGCTCTTTATCTTTACGCAGTAATGCCGGGGGCAGATTATAATCCGAAACACAGGTATAGTCTCCACGTTCATTAATCAGAAACATCCAGCCTGCCGTTAATCCGGTCAACTCCAGTAATTTGCCGACCACGGTATCCAGCATTAAGTTCAGATCATTGGACGTATTGAGCGTTTCCGCGATTGTCTTCAACGTGACCATTTCCTGCATTCCGACTTCTTCCGACATGGCAGACTTCTCTCCTTTGGCTGATGCCAACTGTGGTTTGTTCAACTATTGTAACCAATCCACCTTGGATATTAAAGGATCAACTTCTTCAATCACTCACTCAGCCCAGCTTCTGTCGCTCTTTGCGGGACACAGACAAAGGCTCCATATTAATCAGACCTCGATCTGACAGAGCCAGCGCCATTTTGTAGAAAGCACGTGTACGAATCTTCGTATACGTATCCTTGCTGACAGGTGGATCAAACACATGGTTATACACCTTATAGTCAAACACATCATCGTCTTTCAGATACCGTTCACAGACGAGTACACGTTCCTTTTCACTCAGCCGGGACACAACAAAATCAATCGTATCGCAATATGCCTGACGTGCGCGCTGCACGTCCACATTGTAGATCGCCGTTCTCGCCGTGGAATCCCCCGTCACATTGGTTGCACCGTGGAAACGCTCGGCATAACTTGCCGTCACCATAACCTCTCGTTCTTCAAATGCAATGGTTTTATAGATTCGGTATTTCTCCAGCGCAGCTTCAACAGCCGTTTGTGTTTTGCGTCGGTCCAATTCGGGCAGCATCAATTCCATATTCAATCTCCTCCTTTAACATTCGCTATAGAATGAAAGTCTAGTAGCTTCGCATATTCACTCTGATGACAGAACAACCTTCCGATCGCTGTTATCCCCGGATTTCTTTGATTATATTTTCAAAAGTGGAAATCCATTGATAAGCGTATGCTTCCGATGCAGCTTTCTTTCAGAAAGCTTTTAGGCGAACACTTCGCTTCTCCAGCTTTTTTCTGCCCTCTTCGTTCTTGCGTAACTTAAAATTCATTCTATAAAAGTTAAACCCTCATGCTCTCATCTTTTATTAGAGTTATCCAGATCTCTGAAATAATAACGACATTTCTTCAATTTCCCCCTGTTGCCTTTTGGAATCACTCCAAACTGCTATAATCCGGGGAATTCCACTTTTCAGAAGATGATTTACTTACCTCACGTCGCGTCAACTTTACATTTTGTTCGTATAGTGTTCGTATTTCTATTTGAGGATACCACTTTCTGGAGATCGGAGTAAACCTTCATTTTGGTTCGTTTTGACGATAAAATAAAACCTTCGCTCTCATTTCCTATGCCTTTTGGCATAATTGTTTCATATCTCTTTACCTAATGGTATATATACGTTATAGTACTGTTTAATTAATGAACTTCCGTACAAGTCATTTGATTTTTAATATTAAGAAGATACCTTTGAAATATGTGTTAATGTACTTACCAAGAGCGAACGTAGTGGAGGAGACGGAATCGATTCTGAAGAAGCAAAGCGTTCGCCTTTATCAACGGATTTCACCCTTTAGGAAAGGGAAACAGGAAATCCGGGGATAACAGCGATCAAAAGAACGATCCGAATCCGGAACGGCGCACCCGCAGAGGTTTAGGAGTTGTCGCATTCAACTTTCTTCTTAATATTAATTTCAAGCACTTGTACGAATCGAAGGAGTTGGCATAATTGTGGAGCACGCTTTTGGTCCTTATATGAAACAACTGCGCGAGCAACAGGGATACAGCATCAATCAACTCGCCGAAGCAGCCGGAATAAGCAACTCACAGATTTCACGTATTGAAAATGGGGTCCGGGGTGTACCGAAACCAGCGACCATCCGCAAGATTTCAGATGCACTCTCGGTGCCCTATACAGAGATGATGAAGCAGGCTGGTTATATTGAACCAGGGAGTGCCACTGAACTTCAGGACGTACCGGAATGGGCTACATACAAAGACCGTCGTGATTTCAAAAAGATGTTGGAGGACGATGATGATCTGATGTTTGACGGCATTCCACTCGATGAAGAAGACAAGAAACGAATCAAGGATGTGCTGACAGGTCTGTTCTGGGAAGCCAAACAGATGAACAAACGCAAAAAGACAGACGAATCGGACAATCGCCCATGAGGCATGACCCACTGAATTTAATGAGGCAGCAGGTGAGATCATATGGATGACATCGTAACAAAGCTGATTCGAAAACACCGGACCAACTGCCCGTTCAGCATTGCCCGCGCGGTTGGAATACAGATTCGTTTCACCAATTTGGGGAAGTCCACCAAGGGACTATACTTTCGCAAGCTCCGGCGCAGGTTTATCGTCATACACAATGATTTGCCGCCGGAATGGCAACGGTTCGTGTGCGCCCATGAGCTTGGCCATGACCGGCTTCATAAAGGGATCAATCGTTTCTTTCTGGAGGAGCATTCCTATTTTGCACCAGGTAAACTGGAAAGACAGGCCAATCGTTTTGCCATTCAATTGCTAACCTCCGGAGTGATGCCTGAACCGGATGAATCTTTGGAGAAATTTTGTTTACGTACCGGACTGCCGCGCGAAGCGCAGCATTTTTTTTACACTCTTTAAGAACATACGTTCTTTTCAAAGCTTATATTTTCCAACAGCAGATTTACATGTCACTTTCAGGTTACTTATTTTTACGTAATTCGCGAGATTTCCTAATAATAGTCTGTTAAAATACTATTTGAGCTGTGTAAACGCTCAAGTAGATTATTATTATGGGAGGTTTCGGATTCATATGAAAATCTGGAAGAATTACGTTTCACTTCTGCTAACGGTCTGTTTGCTGTTTGGCAGTGTAGGTATTGCCGCAGCTGCAACGGATACCACTCCGGGCACAGGCAAACACATTACCATTCTACATACGAATGATACGCATGCCCGTGCAGTTGAATCTTCACCTGCTATGGGTTTTGCCAAAGTAGCTGGAATCGCTGACAAATATCGTAGCGAAAACCCGAACACACTCTTGCTCGATGCTGGAGATGCTGTGCATGGTACAACATTTGCCACTCTTGTGAATGGTGAGAGCATCGTGAAAGTCATGAATGAAATGGGATACCAAGCCATCGTACCGGGTAACCACGAATTCAACTATGGTTCGGATCGCCTGATCGAACTGGCGGACATGATGAACTTCCCCATGCTGAGTGCCAACGTGAAGAAAAAAGACGGAACACGTCTCTTCGATCCTTACCTCATTAAAGAGGTGGATGGCGTGAAAATCGGTATCATCGCTTTGACTACACCAGAAACGTTGTACAAAACAAATCCAAAAAACGTAGAAGGTCTTGATATTACAGATCCATCTGCGGAAGCCAAAGTTCTGGTAAACGAAATCCGCAGCAAAGTAGATGTTGTTGTTGTATTGGGACACCTTGGACAAGATGCATCCAGCACGGATACTAGCTTTAAAGTTGTTAAAGAAGTTCCTGGCATCGACGTATTCATCGATGGTCACAGTCACACTGTACTGCAAGATGGCCTTGTATCCGATAACGGAACATTGATTGCAAGCGCAGGAGAATACACCAACTACGTCGGTGTCATCGATCTGTGGGTAGACGGTGGTAAAGTAACAAAGAAACAAGCAACATTAATTGATGAAACGGAAGCAAAAGACATCAAACCAGATGAGAAAGTCGCGACTCTCGTGAACTCCATTCAAAAAGAACAAGAACCTATCTTGAAAGAAGAAGTAGCCAATACAGCTATTCTGCTGGATGGTAAACGTGAACAGGTACGTGCAGGAGAAACCAACCTGGGTGACCTGCTTGCAGATGCCATTCGTGATGTCAGCAAAGCCGATATTGCACTGACTAACGGTGGTGGTATCCGTGCTTCCATCGAAAAAGGGATCGTAACCAAAGGTGATATCATCACAGTGCTTCCTTTTGGTAATCAAGTGGTAACCCTTGAAGTGAAAGGGTCCGATATTCTGGCAGCCCTTGAAGTCGGTGTAGCTTCCTACCCGGAACCAAGCGGTGGATTCCCGCAAGTATCTGGTATCAAGTTCAAAATTGATACTTCCGCTGCAGAAGGTAGCCGTGTACATTCCGTAACCGTTGGCGATAAAGCCCTTGATCCGGAAGCAACATACACGCTGGCGACCAATGATTTCACTGCTGTTGGCGGTGACGAATACACCATGTTCACCAAATATGCTACAACAGGTATGTACGGCGCGTTGGATGAAGCGTTGATCAACTACATGCAAAAGCTTGGCGCTGTAGACATCAAAACAGATGGTCGGATCAGTGAAGCGGTAAAACCTGCAGTAGAGCCGGAAACTCCGGCAACCGAAACTCCAGCTCCAACCAAGCCAAAACCAGAAACACCAAAACCAGAAAAACCGTCTAAACCAACACCAAGTAAACCAGCTCCAGCCAAACTGCATGTTGTGAAATCCGGAGACTCCCTGTACTCTATCTCCAAACAATACGGCACAACTTGGCAGGCATTGCAAAAGCTGAACAATATCAAAAATCCACACTGGATTTATCCAGGTCAACAATTGAAATTGCCTGCAGTTTCTTAAGCTCAGCAAAGCAAAGTGCATATAGGCATGATCGCTTATAAGGCGCAACAACATAACGAATCTATCTTGTCATAACCAAAAGGGTGTCCCCCAAGCCAGATTACTGGTTAAGGGGGACACCCTTTTGTATCTCAGTTCTTAAATCAATCCACATCAGATACTTGAACATTTCCTGTGGACATATCCTGCTGATCCTGACATTCTCCTCTGAGGTAAAAATAAACCCCAGCCTGGCCTTTACGGACCAACTTTATCATGTGCCTTCGACACCGAACTATATAAAAAATCTCCGGAATGACCGTATTCATGCGCTTGTTGTACATTTAATTTCGACATCTCTGTCTTCTCAACATTGCATACTTGCACATAAATCTGTCTGAGTATGATCATCTTCAAATCCTTAATCATAAAATCATCTGTATACTAAATATATATGTCCAAATTTAGTTATTTCGTATGATATCACTCATAAAACCCTACCAAATTGCACGCCTTTAGCCCTCTTTTTCATGCTCACATTGGAACTCCAGCAATCAAAATCATCTACCGCATCATATTCGGTACTATTATATGAACTCATATAATTAGCGAATCCCTGAATTTAGGAAGTGAGCTGTTCCTTCACATAAAGTACAGCCTCCTGTGCAGTCAACCCGATTCGTTTCGATTCACCTGATGCTGCAAGTGCGTGTGATCCCAGTTCGACCTGACCTTCTGCTGCTCCTCGGCCAATAACGATCTGCACAGGCAATCCGATCAGCTCCGCATCCTTGAATTTCACACCTGGACGTTCATCCCGGTCATCAACCAATACCGTGTAACCGCCATCGATCAATTGTTGTTCCAGTTGGAGGGTGAGCTGACGTTGCTGCTCATCCTTCCAACTTACTGTAATCAGATGCACATCATAAGGCGCAACAGCGGCCGGCCAACGAATGCCCTCATCTCCTGCATACTGCTCAGCTATAGCGGCCATCAGGCGGGATACGCCAATGCCGTAACATCCCATGACTGGCGCACACTGGCGACCATTACGATCCAGGAATGAAGCACCCATGGCATCACTATATTTCGTTCCCAATTTGAATATGTGTCCAACCTCGATGCCTTTGGTAAAAATAAGTGGCGATCCACATGTTGGACAAGCATCCCCTTCCGCAGCAAAGCGGATTCGTTCTACTCGCTCCAATGCAAAATCAATCCCTGGGCGTACACCGGAAACATGCTCATCCAATTCATTGGCTCCTGTAATTGCACTCTTCATCACTGCCACGTCAGCATCCACCACCATCGGCAGATTTAGTCCAATCGGACCCAGAAAACCTACCTTCAGGTTCGGATGTGCCGCAATTGCTGCATCGTCTGCTAGGATCAGTTCTTCTGCCCCCAACACCTGCTTCAATGCGATGTCATTCAGTTCACGATCTCCACGTACAAGGGCTGCGACGAGCTGACCATCCGCCACATAAAGCAGCGTTTTGATCATATGTTCAGCACCTTTGCCCACAAAAGTGGTTAACTCTGCGATCGTACGAACGCCAGGTGTGGAGATGCGTACTACGTTTTCCGCTCCTGAGTGTTGATCCGTTTGAAGCACGGAGTCTGCACTCGCAGAGTCGGCTGGAACTTCCAAGCTTCCTTCTTTTTTCTCAATATCTCCAGAAGTCTGATAATCCGCTTTCTCCAGATTTGCAGCATATCCACAATATTTGCAGGTTACAATCGTGTCCTCACCCACATCAGCAAGAGCCATGAACTCGTGTGTTTCCCCTTGACCGCCAATCGTTCCTGCATCCGCCTCAACACGGATATAGTCCAGACCACAACGCTCCAGAATGCGACTATAAGCTGTGTTCATGGCCTGATAGGTCCGATCAAGCTCTTCCCAATCCGAAGCAAAGGAGTACGCATCCTTCATGATGAACTCACGACCGCGCAGCAATCCAAATCGAGGACGGCGTTCATCCCGGAACTTGGTTCCGATCTGGTACAGCGTGAATGGCAGCTTACGATACGAACTCACCTCGTCCCGCGCTAAAGCGGTTACGACTTCCTCATGTGTTGGTCCAAGAGCAAATTCCCGTGCATGACGATCCTTCAGACGCATCAATTCGGGACCATACTGTGTGTATCTTCCGGATTCTTCCCATAACTCGGCAGGCTGCATAATCGGCAGCAATACTTCCTGACATCCCGCACGATCCATCTCTTCACGAACGATCCGTTCAACATTTAACAATATACGCCGTCCAAGGGGCAGGTAACTGTATATCCCTGCTGCCAGTTGGCGAATCATGCCGGAACGCAGTAACCAGCGATGTCCCGCTGCATCTGCCTCCGCTGGCGCTTCACGTAATGTTGGGACAAGCATTTCACTTTGACGCATCATAACACACTCCTAATCTTCCTTTTTGTTATCAAATACGGCGCATAAACAGCAAAAAGACACATCCGTCAAGGGACGAATGTGTCGTGGTACCACCCTTATTTAACTGCAAATTAATCCGTTCGCAACCTATGCGATCTGTAACATGCAGTCCTACGGGGCATAACGGGCCCTGCCGGCGGAGGTTGCAACCCTGTATGGGCATTCTCTTCCGCAGCTCGCGAGGTAGGAATTTATGAAGCAGCTACAGGAACCTTGCACCACACTGTTCCCTCTCTGTTGAAGCTGGCTTGCAAAATCATGTCCTCGTTATAACGCTGTTATCATTTTTGACCACATTAGTTCATTTACAAGTAATTGTCAACCAATTAGTCGAATACAACTCCAGAATAATACTCCACTACATCACGAATGAGCATAAACGCATCCCCATTGGTAAGATTGTTCTTATCAGTAATGCCAGCAAGCGTGTCGGCACTTATAAAGTTTTGCGTTTGTAATTGAGCAAGTGCCTGTTCAAGTGAAGTTTCCGTTTCTGAAGATCCCATTGCCAGACATAACATATACGCAGCCTGATCCAACGTTAAAGGTAGAGTTACGGCATTCTCCATATTTGCTAGAGCTTGGTCGGCACTGCCTGTGTAGGCTTCTGGAAACATCGCTTGCATTCTTTTCAATTTACTTAAAAATCGTTCTGGATTCATTCCTTTATCCAGTTCCCAACCATCGTTATTATAATTGCCTGAAGTCATGTACATACTCGCTGCAGCCAGCAATCCCTTGTAATCCTTATGCTCCATATAATCAGGCTGCTCGAAACGATGTACTTTCAGATCCATCCCCTGATTCTCCAGCATCTTACGTAGTTCAGATGCTCGCTCTTCGGAAGTTGAGAGTTCGCGGAAGGACTCCTTATGGATATATGCCAGCTTGACCGCCGCTCCTGCTGCTTCTCCCTCTGCCATTCCCAGTGGGACAACTCTTGCACTACCGTGTGGGATTGTATCAAAACTTGCTGCACGTCCAACGACGAGCAAACCATCAACCTTTAGCGGTACAAGCGAGCGAAAAGGTACACCATATTGAATCGGACTCAACATAATCGTGCCGGGATTTCCAACACTCGTGCTCTGAATATCAATATCGTATGAGCCGTATCCGATGGCATCCCAATGATCACGATTTTCCATGACATCAGCTAATGTTAATCGGTACTCGCCATAGATATGACGTGACTCCCTCACGTAAAGTTCGTTCGCTGTTCCAGCATATTGTAGCCCTGCAAATTCATCATAATTTTTCTTCAGAAAATCAACAATTAGTGGGGCTTCTTTACGCCCGATTTCCAGACCTTTTTTCACAGATATCGGATCTAAAGGATCTACCCCAAAGATTTGCATGGTATTAATCAAGATTGTATCATCATTTTGTCTTCCGATATTCAGACTGCGAATCTTAATATGTTGTGGATTGGAGGATTCATATTTTCTAGCATCACCGTACCCCCAAGCACTCATCTTATCAACCCCGGTTCCCTCTCTTTCCCTAAACTTTTGCCATACCTCATCAGTAACACCGCTTAGCTTGAATACGAGCGTAGAGACCATTTTGGATTTACCATCTCCAATATCTTGTCTGCCTATGGAATATGGAACTCCTGCAGCGGCTGCAATATCCGCATCTTGCGTCGCATCAATGATGGAGCGGGTTGAGATCTGAACAGTTGTTCCATCTTCTTTACTGTACTTGCCAATAATCTCTTCAAATATTTGTAAGTTAAAAAACCTGACAGTATCCTTATGCGACTCTGAGCCGCGTTTTAATTTGGTCTA
>NZ_JAGIKV010000018.1 GCF_017874615.1 Paenibacillus xylanexedens | reverse complement strand
ACAGGATCTACTGGGTTAACCGGAGCGACAGGTGCAACCGGAACGGGAACAACGGGTTCAACTGGAGTAACCGGTGTGACTGGTGCAACCGGAACGACTGGAGCTACTGGTGGAACAGGATCTACTGGGTTAACCGGAGCGACAGGTGCAACCGGAACGGGAACAACGGGTTCAACTGGAGTAACCGGTGTGACTGGTGCAACCGGAACAGGAACGACTGGAGCTACTGGTGGAACAGGATCTACTGGGTTAACCGGAGCGACAGGTGCAACCGGAACGGGAACAACCGGATCCACGGGAGCGACGGGTTCAACTGGAGTAACCGGTGTGACTGGTGCAACCGGAACGACTGGTGCAACCGGAACGACTGGAGCTACTGGTGGAACAGGATCTACTGGGTTAACCGGAGCGACAGGTGCAACCGGAACGGGAACAACCGGATCCGCGGGAGCAACGGGCTCAACTGGAGTAACCGGTGTGACTGGTGCAACCGGAACAGGAACGACTGGAGCTACTGGTGGAACAGGATTTACTGGGGTAACTGGCGCAACAGGCGCAACTCCTACGTTTGTAGACTCATTCTTTAATGGTAATATTCAACCTCAGTCAATTGCTTCTGGATCAAATATTCTAAATATTACTCCAAACCAATTTACTACACTAACTTATAATGCAGCAACAAGTGTTTTCACAATACAAAATGCAGGTTTGTACAACATAAGTGTTGTACTAAATCTTGCAGCTGCTACATTACCAGGAGCAACAATTGGGCTATCACTAAATAATTCTACAGCATATCTGGCTCCTGCTGTAACCACGGCAACAAGTGGTCAATTGGTTTTAGTTCAAGTTCAGTCCTTTGCTGTTGGAGATACACTTCAATTTAGGAATATATCTGGGTTTCCTATTACCATTGCTAATTCATCAGTAATAGCTAACAGCGCAGGTCATGTAGCTATTTCAAGGTTCTCATCCTTCTTTTAATCATTTATACAATTATAGGATGGCAATAAGGCGTGTATTAGGCTGACTAAACCGCTCTCCTGCACGTTAGCTCTCCAACACAGTCGATGATAAAAAATGAAAAAAAGTAATCGCGCAAAATATATTGAATGGCAAGTATTTTGTTGCGTTCTACTCATTGAACCAGGTGCATTTCCGATTATAGATAAAAAAATGACATAATATTATATCCTTTTTCTCTGATTTATCCCTATTTAACAATGTTATTCGTCATTTTACGATATACAATCTCTTTATTAACACAATCCATCATTTACAAAAATCACAAATTTTCATGGTGTATACAACAAGCTTTTCAACTAATTCAATCGTTGTTTCGGCACGTTTAAGATAGGAAACGCACATATGAGGGAAGTTTTGTGTTTTTATGTTTTCTGGGCAGGGATCGCAGTATCCGCGGATGGGGGAGGAGCTGTTTGAGCAGGATGCGTTGTTCAGGGAAACGATGCTTGCTCTCGATCAAACGGTTTTGGAATGCGGGGGCGAGTCAATCATCCGGCATATGTACGGAGGATCGTAGACAGGCGAGGACGCTTCGAACGAACAATTATGTCGCATCCCGCCATCTATATGGTGGAGTATGCACTTGCCCAATCCTTGTTGACTCGTGGTATGATGCCTGATTATGTCCTAAGCAGCAGCCTTGGCGAGTTTGCCGCTGCTGCCGTTGCATGCGTATTCAGTGCAGAGGATGGCTTGCGCTGTGTTATGAAGCAAGCTACAGGCGTAACGGGCACGACCGGAGCCACTGGCGCTACGGGCGCGACAGGATCTACAGCAGCATCTGCGCCAGCGAGTTCTTCCTTGTTTGCTGACAGTCAGACATCATCATTGTCTCTTTCATTAACAGCTGAAACGACGATCCAGACCCTAAATGTGACTGTGGTGACAGGCCAAAGGGTGAAAATTGACAATAGTACGCAAGTTGCAGTGGTGGTGGAGTCCAACTGGAGTATCGCATATAACATTAACCTGAGAGTGAACGGCGTTTTGATTAACCAATTGCAGCTCTCCAGAACAGGGAATGCTTCCGGTTCGATATCATTCCTTTCTTCCAACACTTACGTGGATACAGCAACTGCTACAACAACCAACGTATATACTATAAGCATTTCATTTGTGACAACTACAAGTGTCACAAGTTCTTCAGCGCAGGTGAGAAATATCAATGCCATTGTATTCACTTAAAGTTGACGTCTAGCTTATGATAATTGCACGTTACTTTTGTTGACATATCGGATACTGTACATTACTCTATTCTTATAGATGTATCGAAAATTCAGCGGTCTAACATGCAAAATCAATTCAATGATGTTAAGGCGGATGATAACGAGCGGGAGAGACCTGGGCAGACCGAGTAAAATCGCATGCTGCCAAGGCACCGAAGGAGCAAGCTGCTGCGCACCCGGCGCAGCGGTTAATCTCTCAGGTAAATGTACCATCGTTGGACGCAACTCTGGAGAGTGCGCAATATGCGCCACCCAAGGGGTATATGTTTAAGGGGCAGTTTGCAAGGTGTGTCACCTGTGGAATACAGGCAAAGCATCTGTGTGCTTCTTATCATGAAACTCTCAGGTATCGAGGACAGAGAGAGGGCCGTGGGCCTTCTTCTGTCCTTTTTGTATGTCATCGCTCAGTAATAAAGGAACATTATGAATACTCGTATGGTTGGATAGGATGAATATAAATGGAGGGGTGCAGGTGCGTTTTAAAGACGTTTTTTCAATTATTGGTCCGTCTATGACAGGTCCATCAAGTTCACATACAGCTGGAGCGGCAAGGTTAGGGAGAATTGCTCGACAGTGGCTAGGATGTACGCCAGATCGTGCCCGGCTGACCCTGTACGGTTCATTTGCAGATACGTATCAGGGGCACGGAACAGATCTGGCACTGATCGGTGGTCTGCTCGACTATGTCACAGACGATCCGCGTATACCGGATGCAGAGCAATACGCAGAGGAAGCGGGCATGGAGGTGGAGTTTTACACGAGCGGTCTGCCAGCCCCCCATCCCAATACGGTCAAAATTGAGTTGTGGCACGGAGATCGTCAATGTTCACTAATCGGTGCTTCTATCGGCGGTGGTAGTGTATCGGTGCATGCTTTAAATGATTTTCGTGTACAGATCAGCGGAGAGTTTCCAACGCTTGTGCTGCGCCATTCGGACAAAGCCGGAGTGCTCGCTTCGGTCACATCCACAATCAGTTCGTCAGGTGTGAATATTGGGTATATGCAAGTGGATCGGAAAGCCAGAGATGGTGAAGCGTTGACCGCGATGGAGATGGACGCTGTGCCTAATGCTGAGATGCTGAAGCGTCTGCGCTCACTGGACCATGTGCTTGAAATTCGCGTCATCGATTTGAAGAGAGGGGTGGAGCCGGATGCGATTTAAGCATTTGCATGAATTGAATGCCGTCTGTACAGCAGAGTCCAAAACGATTGCCCGCTTGATGATCGAAGAGCAGGTTCAGGAAACAAATACTCCAGAAGCCGATGTTGTGCGGCAGATGTCAGATTACTATCAGGTGATGAAGGAAGCGGTGCGCAAAGGACTGACAGAAGATACGACATCACGCAGTGGATTAACGGGTGGAGATGGCAAAAAAATGGCCGAGTATATTCGCAAGGGTGAGACTTGCTCCGGTGATGCTTCGGCACTTGCCATGGCGTATGCCTTGTGTGTATCTGAAGTGAATGCCTCCATGGGTCGGATCGTGGCAACACCAACAGCGGGTTCCTGCGGCATTATCCCGGGTGTGTTTATCAGTTCACAGGAGCGGTTTGGCTGGACGGACGAACATTTGGTGAACGGGTTGTTCTGTGCGGGAGCGATTGGTTATGTTATTGCCAACAATTCATTTATCTCCGGTGCCGAAGGTGGCTGTCAGGCGGAAGTGGGTTCCGCGATCGGCATGGCTGCGGGTGCCATGGTTGAACTGCGTGGAGGTACACCGGAACAGGTCGTTCATGCCGTAGGCTTGGCGTTAAAAAATACACTGGGCCTTATCTGCGATCCAGTCGCAGGCCTTGTTGAGATTCCGTGCATCGTCCGTAATGGACTGGGTGCAGTCACGGCGCTGGCTGCGGCTGATATGGCCCTGGCCGGAGTGCGTAGTGCCATACCGTCAGACGAGGTCATCGACGTTATGCTGGAAGTAGGCAGTGCGATGCCGAGCCGTCACCGGGAAACAGCCCAAGGCGGACTGGCTCAGACGCCAACCGGCCGCAAAATGATGCAGAAGCTGGCTAAACCAAAGGCAAAGCGTGCCGAGCCTGAGCAGGAGTCCCCTGCTGGAAATGACGTAGAACCTAAGGCATAATAGAATTGATATGAATTAAATCTAACGCTAACTCGTGGAACCTTGAGCCTTGATTATTAAAGTTGAAGTAGAGCTCCCTGCGTGATATGAAAAGCCGATACCAATCTTCCTAGTGAAGATTGGTATCGGCTTTTTTTGTCTTTTACCAACAAGAAAAATAAAAACATTGACGATTTATATATCGTGTTGATATATTAACAATTGTCATATATCAACACGATATATAAAAGAGCGAAACAAAAATAAAAGGAGATGGTTAGAATGAAAGAAATTTTTCAGACGAGTCTGCTGTTTTTGAAAAATGGAGCTACTATTGTGGGTTTAATTACGGCCGTGCTGTTTCAGGTTTTCTTTAACATCATCTGGCTTAGAGGATACGATCAGGTTAATGAGAGAATGACTGAGCTAGCTGTCACTATTGTTAATGAAGACGGGGCGGCAGCTGAGCCGTTGGCCGCGTCTTTGGCAGCGGGTCTGAATTTCGAGATCAAACCATCTGAATCGATGCAAGAAGCGAGACAGATGTTAACGGATCGGGAAGTATACATGATCATTGAGATTCCATCCGGTTTTATGCAGCAGGCAGAAGACTTGTCGAAGCCGATGACAGTTAAGTATGTGATGAACGAATCAAACGTGGCTACCGTGAAAAGTGTGATGCAGAACGTAGCCGCACAAGTTACAGCGACATTGAATCGTGAAGTACAAGAGAATGGTATTCGCGGAGTTCTGAATCAGTCCGGTATGACTGCCGATCAGTCCGATTCGCTGGCGCTGGGGTTATCCTCACGCGTGGAAGCAGAGGTGGAGCGACTGAATCCTGTTGATAATTTTGCTTTCTCCATGGTACCGATGTTGATTGTAACGGCTACGTTTACCGGAGCGATGTTGCTTGGCATGAATCTGCAGAAAGTATCTGGTGAACTGAGTAGCAGGGCAGGGAAATGGGCGCGCTTCTGGGCGCGCAACATCGTTAATGTTGGTGCGGCATGTATCGTTTCGCTCGTTGGATCGGGGATGATGTACGTTATGGGGGTATCGTCAGCAGATGGTTGGTTCATGTTATGGCTGTTCCAGTTACTAATCACTATATCTTTTCTATTCATGGCTCAGTTGAGTTTGTTGTTGCTTGGCAATGCTGGGGCATGGCTAAACAGCGCGCTGTTACCTCTACTGATGCTGTCATCGGGATCAACGATTCCGCGAGATGTAATGCCTGAGTTCTACCAAGTAATCGGTCATTATCTGCCAGCGACTTATGCCGTAGAAGGAATGATGAACCTTGTGCTCGGAGGAAACGGGATCGGCCGGGATGCGATGTTGCTCGCCGTAATCGGTGGAGTAACACTGACCCTGGGTGCGCTTTGCACCTGGATCAGACGCTCCGGCCCGGTGCGTTCTGAAGCTCGTAAGGAGGACCAGACTGCTGCTGTGCCTGTTGCTCTGAAAGCAACCGTTTCGTCATCTGAACATTGAACAAGGGGTACTGATTGTGATACGTTAAGGGGAATGGAAAGGAGCGGTACACCGATGAACACGCAGCATGTCATCCTCGGAATACTGCACAATCAGCCAAGTTCCGGATACGAGATCAAGCAGTACTTTGAACAATATTTTTCATTTTTCTTTGATGCCAGCTTTGGCACCATATATCCTACACTTGCGAAGATGGAAAAGTCAGGATTGCTGACTAAGGAATCGGTGAAGCAGGAAGGGAAACCTGATAAGAACGTGTATTCATTGACCCCTGAAGGAGCAGCGCAATTTCACGCCTATTTAATGAGTCCTTTGGAAGCTGAGGTATTTCGTTCTGATTTTCTGATGCGTTTGTACTTCGGAGAGTTGGCGGATGAAGATACCGTAACGGGTTGGATCTCGACCCAGTTGAAGCGCAAGGAAATGTTATATGCTGAACTTCAGCGCCAGATGGAAGAATTCGGTGAACGTATTTCGCCTGCACAGCGTCTGTGTCTGCAAGTGGGGCTTGTACAATATGAGGCCACCATCCAGTTGCTCAAGGAACAGCTGGTTCGACCAGAGTGATCCATGGCCATAATGAATAACGTCAAAATCAGATAGGCGCTCCACAGATCAGGAACAGATCTGTGAGCGCCTATTTCGTTTGATATGCCGATGAATTGAACAGACTCCAGTCTTGCATCTGAGCAAGTATAGCTTGGTGTTTATGTGAGACTAGTACTCATTACAGCATATCCATACGCGGGCAATTCAATGGCGAGTACGCCATCTTCCTTGGCGGTACGATGGTTTCCGCCGAATAACTCTGTCCATTCCTCGTCACCGGCCTCCAGCTCGACAATAGCTGTCTCTTCTGATCGGTTGAACAGAATCAGAATGCGTTCCTCCTCATTTTGTCGCTCAAATACCAGTTGGCTGCCATCGGGACGAGCCTGCAGGAAACGAACGGTGCCTTCTGCACGCAGGGCAGGATGAGCATGACGCAGGGAGATCAGTTTCTGATAAAAGTCGAACAGCTCTCGGTCCTGCTTCGCTTCATCCCATTCCATGCATTTACGGCAACCCGGATCATGTTCGCCGTCCATGCCAATCTCATCTCCGTAATAGATGCACGGAGCACCCATGTAACTGAACTGGAATAACGCAGCAAGCTTCATCTTGCGCTGGTCGCCTTCACACAGCGTGAGCAACCGAGGGGTATCGTGACTGTCCAGCAAGTTAAACGCCACTTCGCTGGCCTGAAGCGGATAACGGGACAACTGTCGCCCGATGGAGTTTGCGAACTGTTCGGCGTGCATTGTATTTTTCACAAAGAAAGCATTCACGGCATCGGTAAACGGATAGTTCATGGACGCATCGAACTGGTCGCCTTGCAGCCAGGAGGAGGACTCGTTCCATACTTCGCCCAGAATATAGGCATCCGGGTTAGCGGCTTTGACTACACGGCGGAAATCACGCCAGAATGCATCGTCCACTTCGTCTGCCACATCCAGCCGCCATCCGTCCGCGCCCACTTCCTTGATCCAGTACTCAGCAACCTCCAGCAGATAGGCCTTCACCTCGGCATTCTCCGTATTCAGCTTTGGCATGTGCGCTTCGAATCCGAAGGTCTCATACGTAGGAATGCCGTCCTTCACGTCCAGCGGGTATTCGTGTACATGGAACCAGTCCTTGTATTTGGATTGTTCTCCGTTCTTCTGCACATCCACAAACGGCGCAAATGTCTTCCCGGAATGGTTGAACACAGCATCCAGAAGTACGCGAATTCCACGTGCGTGGCACAGCTTGACCAGTCTTTTCACGGTATCTGCGTCACCAAAGTGCCGGTCTACCCGCAGGTAGTCTTCGGTATCGTATTTATGATTGGTGGTGGCTTCGAAGATGGGTGTGAAGTAGATCGCATTAATGCCAAGATCGCTGATGTAATCCAGATGGTCGATCACGCCCTGAAGGTCACCGCCGAAAAAATTGAAAGGTGTTGGCTCGCCGCCCCACGGCTCCACCTTTTCCGGACTAATATCCGGATTGCCGTTGGCGAATCGTTCAGGGAAAATCTGATAGAACACCGCATCCTTAACCCATGCAGGGGGTGTGAATACAGCTCCGGCATGAATATAAGGGAACTGGAACATACGACCCGGATCGTCCGGCTCTTCTTCCTGGAAGTCCGTCTCGGTCATCCAGATCTGTTCGTCTCCGTTTTTGAGCAGAAAAGAGTATTTCAGTCGGTGGTAGGGAGGTTTCACCTCACCCTCGTAGTAATCGAACATGGAGTCAGAGGTGAACTTCGTTAAGGGAACCAGCGCTTTGGTTGCATCCCACGCATATTTGTCTCCGGTCAAGGCATGTACCTCGGTCAGATCATTCTTTTTGACACGCAAACGCAGATGGATTGTATCTTGGTCATAGGCATAGGCCCAGTTTCGTTTCGGTTGATGATAGATGGCTTCCAGCAACATAATGAAAATCCTCCCGTCAGGTGTAGAACTGATATGTACTTGGTAGACTTGATTAATATGACATTCCCCACGTTAATGGATAAGCTATAATTAACCAAAAGGGTACAGAAAGGAAACGAATATTCGGATGAAAACCAAACTGTTATATATTGAAGATGATACGGAAATTGCGACTTGGGTCAGAGCCGATCTGGAGGAGCGCGGTTATGAGGTGCAATGGCTCGGAAGTGGTGAAGGTGCAGCTGAGGCTGCTGTTGGTTGCTCCCTCATTATTCTGGATGTCATGTTGCCCGGACTGGATGGATTTACGGTGGGACAGCGACTGAAAAAAGAATATCCCGCCGTGCCCATTGTCATGCTCTCGGCCAGAACGTCTATTGACGACAAGCTGCATGGTCTTGATTTTGCCGACGACTATGTGACCAAACCATTTCACCCCGATGAACTGGCTGCCCGGATTGAAGTACAACTGCGTAAGGCAGGAACAGCGGTATCCACGGATGCTGCCCTGAAGCTGGATCATCTCTCCATCTATGAGAAGGACAACCGGATCGTTAATGAGGAGACGGGAGATGAGATTATTTTATCGGGAAAACAGTTCCACATCTTCGCCTACCTGCTACGACATATGGGCATGATTCGAACCAAAGAGCAGATCTATGAAGCCGTCTGGAACGAGCCCTATCTGGATGGAGATAAAACTTTGATGGTACATATTCGACATCTGCGTGAAAAGCTGGAGCTTGATCCGGCCAATCCGGTAGTTATTCAGACGGTCCGCGGTGTGGGATATCGCGTGAAGAAGCCATGATTCGGCGGTTCAGAGAACGGAAAATCATGAAGGGAGAACGAGGCGTGGATCATAAGCAATCCGGGCGGCGCAAGCTACGCTTTGGGCGGTCCTTGATGTCCAGATATATCATCCTGATTCTGGCGGCCGTATTATTCGTCCCCGTCGTGCTTCCGATCATATCCATCCTATATGTTGTCGTAGTGAATAACACGAATACGAATCAAGAGGCACCTTACGGTGATGTTACCCGGATCAGTAACCTCTGGTCGCGTGAAGCGGAGAACCTGGATGGCGCTTCGGATGGAGAAGTTAGCGCACGGTTGAAGCAGATACATCGTAAGTATCCCAAAGCTTCCATGTATCGAGTGAATGCTCGTGGTGAGACGGTCTTTATTCTGGGTGGTGAAGATGTAACGTTGTTGAAATCCACGTCAGCGGATGGCAAGACAGACACGGTATTAAAGTGGTCATTGGATTCCGGGAAAACGGCTGAGACTCGGATTCCAGCCGAATGGAATGCGAACAATACCGTGCAATTCATGAAAAAAGCTTCCTATCGTGATCCACTAACTGTAGTTGCCTATGTAGGCGGAGATGAAGAGGATAGAGGACAGGGCTTCATGGTCATTGAAGTGCCGCGATCGCTTTTGCAAAAGACACAAAATAATTTCCCAATGGAACTCTTGTATCTTGGCATTGTCATGATCATCATCTTTATGATTTTCATCATTATGTCGATTCTCTTCTTCGCACGCATTCGCAAGCGACTGATTCGTTTGCAGACGGCCATGATGACCCCGGGCAAGGAAGGCATTCCGCTTCCGGTGGATATCCGCCGGTTAGATGAGATCGGTCAGCTGGAGGAATCCTTCAATCAGATGGTGCATCAACTGTCCGACAGCCGCCATCGTGAACGCGAGGAAGAACAATTGCGCAAACGTCTCATTGCGGGGCTTTCCCACGATCTGCGTACCCCGCTAACGGTGATTCGTGGACATATGCATGCTCTGCACAAGGAAGCGCTGAGCGAGCAAGGTGACCGTTCATTACATCGCATGGAAGCGAAGATGGAGGATCTCGGCGGGCTCATCGACAACATGTTATCCTACAATTTGCTCACGAGTGGGAAATATACGCTGAAGCTGGAAGAGAAAGATATGCTGCGGATTGTCAGGGAAACGGCGGCGGCCTGGTACCCGGTCTGGGAGAAAGAGCAATTCGAAATTGATATTGACCTGCCGGAGGAACCGCTGATCTGGCATATGGATGAACAGGGCATGCGCCGTATTCTTGATAATTTGTTCCAAAACGTGATCCGTCATGCCGCCAGCGGGAAGTATATTGGCATATCAACCCAGGAGATTCAGGGTGAGACGGCTATTGTTATTCAGGATCGGGGTCCGGGAATGCAGCAGGATTCCGACAATAAAGGCACAGGTCTGGGCTTATCCATTGTAGACCTGTTGATTCGTGAGATGGGTCTACGCAAGCGGGTAGACAGTTCCGATACGGGTGTCCAGACATATATCTACAGTGGTAAGGGAAATAAGGAAACAACCAACCGATGAAATAGCTTTTTTAAACTAAACTTAAACTGGAGGCTACTTTGGCTTTAACCTTGGAAGGTTACGATAGTTCTGAGGTGATCATACAGTGAGTGAAAATATTATTCAAACGGCGAATCTATGGAAAACATACCGGGACCGTGCAGCGGTCCGTGAACTTGATCTGCATATTAAAAAGGGAGATATCTACGGCTTCCTCGGTCCCAACGGTGCCGGCAAAACAACAACGATTCGCATGCTTCTCGGCTTGATTAAACCAACCAAAGGCGTGATCCGTGTCTTTGACAAGGATATCCGCAAGGATCGCATGGATATTTTGCGCCGTGTGGGCTCTTTGGTCGAATACCCGTCCTATTACGGACATCTGAACGCCGTAGAGAATCTGGAAACTTTGCGCCGCATCATCAATGTACCAAAATCAAGAATTGCTGAAGTGCTGTCCATTGTAGATCTGACCAAGGATGCCAAACGTTCGGTGAAGGGGTATTCTCTTGGGATGAAGCAACGTCTGGGTATTGCCAGCGCTTTGCTGGGTGAACCGGAGTTGCTGATTCTGGACGAGCCGACGAATGGACTTGATCCTGCTGGCATTCAGGAGATTCGGGAACTGATCAAACGTATGCCGCTGGAACATGGCATTACCGTTCTGGTTTCCAGCCACTTGCTGAGTGAAGTCGAACAGATGGCAAGTCGTGTTGGTATTATCCGTGAAGGCAAGATGGTGCTTCAGGATACCATCGCAAGTCTGCATAGTCAGACGGGTAGCTCTATCCGGTTAACGGTTTCCGAGCCGGAAGAGGCTATGAAGCTGGCGAGAGAACAGGGACAATTTGGTCAGCAACAAGGTTCTGAATTAACGTTCCCTTATATGGATAACAGTTCAGTGGCACTGCTTGTGCGCCGATTAATTGAGCAGGATCATGATGTGTATCGTGTAGAGGAACAGCGTCAGTCGCTGGAAGATCTGTTCATGCGGGTCATTGGCGAGGGGGCTTCCATATGACCGGGCGTGCATTATCGTCAGACTGGCTCAAGATTCGGGGGAAAGGGATCTGGTTTCTTGTTTTTCTGGCCCCTCTTGGATTGACAGCGATGCAGGCGCTTAATTTTGGCTTACGGCTGGACTATCTGAAAGAGCAGTATGCAGATAACCTGTGGGGCGGATTGCTCGGCAATGTGGTTGTCTTTGTGCCCTTGTCTCTGATGCTGGGAGCAACCATTCTCAGCTCCATGATCGCCAATGTTGAGCATGAACAGGGATCGTGGAAACAGTTGCTCGCAATGCCCATTCCCAGACCAGCCGTGTATTTAGCCAAGTTCCTGCTTGCTTGTGTGCTGCTGGTGATCTCCTGCCTGCTGCTAACCGCAGGAATTGTAGGTCTGGGTCTGATCCTCGGATTCCATGCCAGCGAAATACCTTGGACACATGCGATCAAGCTGGGGCTATTGCCTTTGGCTGGTGCACTTCCGGTGTTGTCACTGGAGTTGTGGCTCACGATGGTTAACAAAAATCAGGCGCTTCCCGTCACCCTGGGTATCGTTCTCGCGATAACGGGTATGTTCTCACTCAGTATCTCACCGAGCTTTCCGCTCGCTTGGGCACAGATGGCCTGGAATGGGCCTAATCCATACCTGTATGCAGGCATGGGGGCAGGTTTAGGGTTATTGATTCTGTTGCTGGGTATGATGCATTTTAGCCGGAAGGATGTGGCCTGATATGAGCTTTGCAACAACGTACTTCCGAATTTTGTCCGCTGAACGATTGAAAATGGGTAAATCGCCCATATGGCTCCTGATTCTGCTGAGTCCACTCATTGCGCTGCTCATCGGACTGTTGTCCACGCCATCGGGGAATTGGCAGGTGTTGATGACCACGATGGTTTTCCTGCACGGATTGTTATTGTTACCGATGCTGACTGGCGTGTTTACGTCCTTTGTCTGCCGTTTTGAACATGCAGGTGGAGGGTGGAAGCAGATGCTGGTTTTACCGCTCACACGTTCAGGCGTATATGCAGGTAAACTGACGATTGTACTCATGCTTCTGGCGGGTACGCAAGCATTGTTGCTGATGTCCATTCTGCTGGCAGGGTTGGTTCATGGCATTACAATGCCAGTACCTTGGGGATTCTTGGCGAGCAAACTGCTGCTTGGGTTGCTGGCATGTGTACCCCTGGCTGCCCTGCAGATGTTCGTTTCATTGGTGTGGAGCAGCTTTGCCGCACCGCTCGCACTGAATTTTGCACTGACCATACCGAATATTCTCATTGTAAACTCGGCGACATATGGGCCGTATTATCCATGGGCACAACCGATGATTCTGATGACACCCGTGGACGGTGCAGGTTTCGGAGCCTACAATGTTCCACTGATCACAATGCTGGCGGTTGTTGGAGGCAGTGCTGTTATTTTCATTGGAATCGGCATGATGTATTTTGCAAAAAAAGAAATCTGAATAATCCGTTACACCCTTGGTTATCGTAGATCAAAATCCTCTTTAAGCAAAACATGCAAAGCTCTATTGTATGTATGCTTCAGGAGGATTTTTTCTAATGTCTGACCCACCCATCATGAATGGTCAACTCCCTAACGAACCTGAGGAGTCTTATTCAAGGATTTGAAGTGATCTCAGAAATCTAAGGAATCTGAGACATGTTATATCCAATGAAACAACTGTTTGCAGCGTTTTTGTCAGGAGATTATGGGGATTAACGTGTCTGATGTTCCTTAAAATTTAAAAAGGGCACATGGACGCCAAATAAGATGTCCTGAGTTCTTTAGAAAATCGCTTAGCCATTCGCCAGAATCAGCTGACTTGGAATTGAACTTCAAGCTTGTTAGAGGCTTACATTGATCCTTGTATAACTTGTCTGCCTTTGAAGACGCCTCCTGAGTAATATTAAAATTCCAAGTATTACCTCACACATCATGTGAATTGAATCATAGATTGTAAGTAAAATGAGACGAGAATCTGGTAAAATAAAAAAAGCTGTTTCTAGGCAGGCTTACATGGTTATTCGAGGGTAGGCCTATTTTTGTAAGGGATAATTAATCCCTGCTGTTAGATGAAGATATTGGCTGAGAAAAGAGGGGTAAGCCTTGGATATTAATAAAACGGAAACCCTGAAGCGCATTATTTCTGAGGGAAGTTCTTACCAATCACTGTTTTTTAACCATCCGGATGCCATTTATGTAATGGACATCCATGGAAACTATATTGATGCTAATCCCTCGGTAGAGCGGATATCTGGGTATACACTGGATGACTTGATTCGTATGAATCAGAGTGAGATCTGTCCTCCGGACAGTGAAAATTCACGCAAACAATACATTAAAGAGGTACTGGCTGGACGTTCAGTCAGTAATCCAATTACTTTTTATCATAAAGATGGTTCCCTGAAACAGGCAGAGATAACGTATGTGCCTATAACGGAGGGAAAAGACGTTGTAGGAATCTATGGCATTGCCAAAGATGTTACCGATATCCTGGAAGTGCACCGTGAGCTTAAGGAGGCACAGGAGAAATATCAGGTGCTGGCTGACCATGCACAAGATCTGATTACAACTTGTGCTACGGATGGCGAGTTGTTATACGTTTCCCCTTCCGTGTACACCTTACTGGGTTATAGGCCGGAGGAAGTCATAGGAAAGTCCTTCAAGGATTATTGTTATTCGGGAGATTATCCGGACCCTTTGGATCTTTCCAAGATCGGCAATGGCTGCAAGATGCGTGTGTTGCACAAGAAGGGACATTATATCTGGATGGAGACATTGGCGAAACCTGTTGCTGGAGAGCGTGGCAAGAGTGTCCAGATTGTTAGCATCAGCAGGGATATTACCCAGCATAAGGATGCGGAAAGACGTCTTCGGGAAAGCCGTCAGCGATACAGATCGTTGTTCGAGCATAACCCGGCAGCTGTGTATTCATTGAATCTGGAAGGTAAATACAGCGCAGTGAACAGCAAACTGGTGCAAATGTTGGATATTCCGCGCAATAAGCTTATTGGCCAATCTTTTTTATCCAATCTGGATAAATGCGAAGTGCAACATGGCAAACATTATTTTGACATGGTGAAGCAAGGCGAACCGCAATATTATGAGACCCGAGTCGTTAATTCAAGTGGTCGGAAGATTGAAGTATCTGTTACGAATGTGCCCATTATTGTGGATAAGGAAATGGTGGGCGTCTATGGGATCGTGTCCGATATTACCGAGCGCAAGGAATACACGGAACGGATTCAGGAGCTCAGCAAGCAACATGAGCTGATTCTCAACACGGTTACGGAAGGAATATTTGGTTTGGATGCGGATGGAATCACCATGTTTATGAATCCAGCAGCAGCTTCGATGTTCGGTTATGAGGCGAAAGAATTCATTGGCAAAAACTCACATCCCATCATCCATCACACCCGTGCAGACGGAAGTCATTTGCCACAAGAAGAATGCCCGATCCACATGACCGTGTTGGATGGACAGATACGTTCAATCAAGGAAGATGTATTCTGGCGTAAAGATGGCAGCAGCTTTCTGGTGCAGTATCAGGTGACGCCGATTATTGAACAGGGACAGATTCAGGGCGCGGTGGTTGTATTTAATGATGTGACTGGCGAACGTGAAATTGTACGTGCCAAAGAGACAGCTGAGCTGGCAGCTCAGGCCAAGTCAGAATTTCTGTCGATGGTTAGCCATGAGATCCGGACACCGATGAACGGGATCGTGGGGATGACAGAATTATTGATCGGTACCGATTTATCGGAAGAACAGCGTGAATATGCCGAGATTATTCGAGACAGCGGCGATGCTCTGCTGAACATCCTTAATGATATTTTGGACTTCAGTAAGCTGGAATCCGGGAAAATGGCACTGGCTTATGAACCATTTGCATTACGCAAGATGCTGGAACAAGTTGCCGAACTGTTTAAACCGCTTGCAGATGAGAAACATCTGGAGATCAGATATCGTCTCAATCCGAGCATCCCTGAGTTCATGGTCGGTGACGCCATGCGTATCCGGCAGATTCTGGTGAACTTGGTTGGCAATGCGCTCAAGTTCACAGATCAGGGAAGCATTGAGGTTGCCGTGGATATTATCAAGGGCAGAAAGCCTGAAGACAGTGTTCTTGATTTTGCGGTGCAAGATACGGGAATTGGCATCCCGGCTGACAAGCTGGATCAGTTGTTTCAGTCCTTCTCTCAACTGCATCCGGTGATTAACCGGAAGTATGGTGGTACCGGACTGGGACTGGTCATTTCCAAGCGACTGGTGGAGATTATGGGAGGCAGTATCAGTGTCGAGAGTACAGAAGGGGAAGGCTCAACCTTCCGGTTTGCTGTTCCTGCGGCGAGTGTAGAAGCTTCAGCAGAACAGACAGCAAGTCAGTTCCATCATGATCGCACACGTCAAAGTGATAAAGTGGCCATGCGTATTCTGGTGGCGGAGGATCATCCGGTGAACCGGAAGATTTTGCGAGAATATCTGGAGAAGCTCGGATACCACGCAGATGTATGTACTAATGGTGTGGAAGCAATTGATGCCATCTCTCAGAATGCTTATGATATTGTCCTGATGGATATTCATATGCCTGTGATGGATGGACTGAAGGCGACAGACCTGTTACACCGCCTAATTCCACAGGATCGCATACCTCCAATCATCGCAGTTACAGCCAATGCCAAACGTGAAGATAAGGAAGCTTGTCTGGAGATGGGTATGCGTGACTTTATTAGCAAACCGGTTATGCTGAGTGAGTTGAAGCGGGTGTTACAGCAATGGGGGCCAAGGGACGAACCTCAGCTTGCACCGAATTGAACAACTACTCAAATCAATTATGAAATTGATTCATCTGGCTGTGAAAAATAATAAACCCAAACATGCCAATAATCCTCCTCGCATGGAGTATTATTGGCATGTTTGCGTTGGCCGGCTTTTGAAGTTGAGCTGAAGCATACAAAGTGGAGTTGTACACGAATGGCTTATACCAGTGTCAGACGATTGATGTTACCTGATAGGATTTCACAGGAGCTGTTGAATTTCTCACGTTCCGTTGCATCCAGATTCAATTCGATAATCTCTTGAATGCCATTGCCACCGATGATTGCAGGAACACCGACGCAAACGTTGTGTTGCTCGTACTCTCCGTCCAGAATGGCCGATACGGCGATGATCTTGTGTTCGTCATTGAGGATGGAACGAGTGATGTGCGCGAGGGCGTTGCCGATCCCGAATTGGGTAGAACCTTTACGGGTAAAGATCTCCCAGCCGGCATCCTTTGTTTTGCGTGCGATATCCTCCAGATCCAGATGTTTGAAGCGCTCCTTGTGCTGATCCATGATGTGCATAATCGGTTTGCCACCGATGGTCACATGGGACCAGGCTACGAACTGGGATTCTCCATGCTCCCCGAGAGCATAACCATGCACACTGCGTGGATCGATGGAGAAGACTTCAGACAGCAGCGTTTTGAGTCGTGAAGAATCAATGGACGTGCCTGTACCGATGACGTGTTCGCGGGGGAGGCCGGATAATTTCCATACCATATAAGTTACTATGTCAACCGGATTGGCAGCGACGACAAAAATCCCGTTAAATCCACTGTTCATGATCGGGACCACGATGTCTTTGGCAATCGATTCCGCTTCCTCCAGAATATCCAGCCGTGTCTGTCCTGGCTTGGGATTCGCCCCGGCGGTTAAGATAATCACATCCATATTGCCACAATCGGCATACATGCCTGCATATACTTTGGTGCGGTTATGTGTGAAGTCCATACAATGGGAAAAATCCAGTGCCTGTGCTACAGCACGGTCATACGTCCGGTCCACCATCATAATTTCCCTGCATATCGATTGATTAATCATGGAATACGCACAACTCGAACCGACAAGACCCGCCCCGATCACCGCTACTTTGCCTGATTTGCCTAACACTGCCGTTCAGCCCCCATTTAGATTGATATTTATCCGTTACTAAAGCGTCCTATGTTAAGTATAGTCCTTTATTTTATGCTGGAATGCACTTCTACGTTACATAAGATAACACATGGAAAAGCTGTGCAGCAATGATATCCGCTATCGCGGGAGCGTATTGGAGTAACGGAGTTAACAAAATTGACATGAATAATTCATAATCATAAGATTTGACGGCGTTTGCACCTGTGTATTCGACATGACAGCATTCATGTTAGTTGTCGGATTGGGGGTTATTTGTGCGGATCATATACCTGACAAAACTTCTTAGGAATCCGCAGAAACAGAACAAAACCGCCAAAGGGATCTGCCGAGAAGCTGACGAATACATACGGACAAGCAAAAGATAAGCATACTTGATCCATGAGACAGGTTGCCCCGATCCGATGACGGTTCCAAAAAAAGGAACGCTGAAGCCATAATGTTTTTATCCAAGAATCAATTTCATAACTCACTAAAGGTATTATGAAATTGATTCCCAAAAGACTTCATTCCGGGAGGGAATTAATGATGATTGAAGAAGCAGGAGCAACGACGGAAACGGCCAAGAGCCTGGGCATAGGTGCCAGTACTCTTCGTAAATATGCGGCGGCACTGGAAGAACAGGGATACCGGTTCGAACGGTCAGCCAACAAATCCAGACTATTCAAGTCCGACGACATCGAGTGCATTGAACGGCTGATGACTGAACTCAGAGAGCATAATCTACCCCTGGCTGATGCTGTGGTGACTGTATTGGCTCCAGAAGTACCTGTAGCTGTAGTAGAAGTAGATGTCCCGGTGGTGGGAATTGAAGGTCTGTCAGAGACGGAATGTGCAGCGACAGTCATGTCATCCGTATTCCCTGAAGAACCTGAAATAATGGGTAATCTGAGATCCTATGAAGGTCTGGGGCAACTGGTAAGTGAGGTGACTTATGGTGCCGTGGAACAACAGCAGGATGATCGGGTACAGCTACTGCAACAGCGGGTCGATGAACTGGAGCTGACCCTTCAGCATCTGGCGGAGACACATATGGCTCTTCAGGAACAGATGGAAAAACAGCGTTTATGGATGAACGAGAAGCTGGAAGAGGAGCGGGATCGTGAACTCGTAACCAATCTGCGCAGTTTCCAGGGAAGAAAACGCAAACCCAAAGGAGTATCCCTGCGTATGTTGTTCGGGTTCCTGCCCAAGAAGCATAAGGAAGCTTGAGCAACAGGCATTTACCCATCGTGATTTTACAGTATCGGCCTGATATAATAAGCTCCATACAACATGAAGACTGGCAACGGACTGCTCAGTGTAGATAAAGACTGAGTGGATCAGGAAGCTGGCGTGGGAGGATCTGTGGAGCTGCGACGAAGCTTTCAAAGAGTGCTCGGACTATGGACGGATCGTCCTCGGCGGGAAGGCGCGACCATTGCTGAGCGTTATACAATACAGGAATTGCTGGGTATGGGGAGCTATGGGCTGACATACCTGTGTACAGATGACCAGAACGGCAGGGAAGTGGCGTTGAAGGAGTCCAAGCCTAGCAAGGGCAGACTCTCTGCGCATCTGTTGGAGCGGGAGGCGGACGTGATGAGACGTCTGCATCATCCGGCGATCCCTGATCTATTGGATGTGTTCACATCCGGGAGACGAAGTTATATCGTTACCGAGTATATTCGTGGACAGACGCTGGAAGATTGCATATTTGAGCAAGGTCTTCGATATACGGAGCGGGAATGTGTGGAATTGGCAGGTCAACTGCTGGCTCCGGTGGCTCATGTGCATGAGCAGGGATATATTCATGGAGATGTGCGGATTCCCAATGTTATTTTACGTGAAGGGACGGTGCATCTGATTGACTTTGGCCTGGCGAGACGCTTGGGGGAGCCGTTGTTGCCGGAGCTAAAGCGACGTATGCGTGAAGTCCCTGAGCCTGAAGATGAACCGGCTACACCGGATCATGATTTGCAGGATATCGGCCACTTTCTTCTCTTTATGCTGTATTCGGCTTATGAGCCAGAGAAGGGCCGTGAACCCGCCAGCTGGCAGGAGGAACTTAAGCTTACGCCGGAATTGCACCAGATGCTGGAGCGACTCCTTGGACTTCGTCCGGGTTATGAAGGCGGGGCGATGGAGTTACAGGCAGAGATTAAGAAGGTGTTGCTGAAATTACAATGAAATAGCTCTGTAGGTGGACCTATACTAGTTATCCGTGACCTCTTCGTATGATACCTGTAGGGGTCTTTTTCCTTTTTACTATATAGAAACAATAAAGGGGTGTTCTGCTGGCCGTAAGTACGGCTGGCGAACACCCCTTTATTACATATTCATTTAATGTAGCGTCCAGTAAGCTGGTGCGATCACGGCTCTTTATAAGCAGTCGTGGAAGCCGCTTAGCTGGAGCTGTATTTTCTGCTTTTGTAATACCCGGAGCCACTACGGCTATCCCGGTATTTCACATCCGAAGAAGAATAGCGCTTGTAGGAGCGCTTGCCTGAGGAACTGCTGTGACGTTTATATGAGCGCCTGTCGGAGGAGCTATGACGTTTGCGGTGAGATGAGGATTTGGAATCGATAAGTTTGCCGATAATCTTTTTGAACATGAGCTTTCACCCTTTCGACTTCAACTGTTTTAAGTATATACGTGGGCAGATCAGAAGGGGTTTCGATTTTTTCATGGAAAATTGTATTCATTGGACAGGAGCTTGGCGTATAATAGGATGTTACTGATTGCACGGAATTTTTTATTTTGAGCGTTTAGCGTTACAATAGAGGACAGGATAAGATTTTAACGGACAGGAGTAGTTGTTATGATTACATTGAAGACCAAAGAACAGATTGAATATATGAAAAAAGCCGGAGAAATTCTCGCCGCATGCCATAGAGAAATTGCAAAGATGATTCGTCCAGGTATTACGACACAGGAGATCGACCAGTTTGCAGAAGCTTTTATGAAGAAAAATGGCGCTACGCCGGAACAAAAGGGATATAACGGATACCAATATGCGACATGTGCGTCGGTTAATGATGTGATCTGTCACGGGTTTCCGGGGAAATATGCACTGAAAGACGGCGATATCGTTACAATCGACATGGTCGTTAATCTGAATGGCTGGCTGGCGGATTCGGCTTGGTCATATGCTGTAGGTGAAGTGACTCCGGAAGCACAACATCTGCTGGATGTAACCAAAAACTCTCTGTACAAAGGCATTGAACTTGCCGTGGTGGGCAACCGGATCGGAGATATCTCCAATGCGATTCAAGTGTATGCAGAAGGTGAAGGCCTATCGGTTGTGCGTGAGTTTATCGGACACGGCATTGGGGAGAAGATGCATGAGGAACCACAAGTCCCTCACTACGGTCCGCCTCATCGGGGTCCTCGTCTCAAGGAAGGCATGGTTATTACGATCGAACCGATGCTGAATATTGGTACGTTCCGAAGTAAGCTGGATTCAGATGGATGGACTGCTCGTACTTTGGATGGAAGTCTGTCTGCCCAGTATGAACATACGATTGCGATTACGGCGGATGGTCCAGTGATTTTGACAGCACAATAATAGCCAAAAGCAGCTACAATGTGACGATATTTGCATATTTCAAGGTGGCCCACGTTTGTGAACCGCCTGTTTCGGTTTAAACTATTAAGAAGTGATAACACAGAGCCAGTGGTAAGTGATCTCAGCTGACAAGGGTTAACCTTGCGTCCACTTGGCAACAAGGAGGTAATTTTGGTGTCTTTAAATAAACAGATCGTACTTGCGTCTCGTCCCGAAGGTGCCCCATCCAGAGAGAATTTCAACTTCATTGATGCACCTCTTCCCGAACCGGAAGCTGGGCAAGTTCTGGTACGTACATTATATTTGTCGGTCGATCCGTACATGAGGGGCCGCATGAAAGATACAAAATCCTATGCTGCACCGTACGCGTTAAATGAAGTGATTAAGGGTGGAGCCATTGGACAGGTTGTGGAATCTTCGGAACCGAATCTGCGCAAAGGTGACCTCGTATCCGGTATGTGGGGCTGGCAGCAATATGCCGCAGTGAATACGGCTGATCTTTCGCTAATTGATACCGAAGAAGCACCAATCACGGCTTACCTGGGTGCGCTGGGCCTGACGGGTCTGACGGCTTATTTTGGTATGGAGGACATCGGCAAACCGAAGGACGGCGAAACGGTTGTTGTATCGGGAGCAGCCGGAGCGGTAGGCATGATTGCAGGTCAGATTGGTAAAATTGTGGGAGCACGCGTGGTTGGTATTGCAGGCTCTGATGAGAAATGCACTTATTTGAAAGAAAAGCTGGGCTTCGACGTGGTGTTGAACTACAAGAAGGAGCAGGATATGTCAGCGGCCATTGAACGGGCTTGCCCGGATGGTGTAGATGTCTACTTTGACAATGTGGGCGGTGACATCTCGGATGCAGTCTTGCGCCACATCAATCGGAATGCACGTATTCCGTTATGCGGTCAGATCTCGTCTTATAATCTGGAGAAACCGGATATCGGGATGCGACCACAGACATTGCTGTTAACAAATACAGCATTAATGAAAGGTTTCCTGCTGGGTGACTACACCAAATCCTTCAAAGAAGGCCGCGCCAAGTTGGCGAAATGGATCAAGGAAGGTCATATACAGTATGAAGAAAACATTGTGGACGGGTTCGAACAGACGCCGGAAGCATTCATGGGCCTCTTCTCGGGAGATAATCTGGGCAAGCAACTGGTTAAGGTTGCAGATCCTGAATAGATATCGAATGGTTTACATGTACAATGAGGTTGAAAACGAAAAGACACGTTCTGCACACCGAGGGTGCAGCAGAACGTGTCTTTTTTATCTGTAAATCTGTGCGTGGTCTATGTAGGGTGACTAGTGTTCGGCGACCAGCACTTCTTTGTAGTGTTTGTACATATATACACGCCAGCGTACAATCATGCCAAAAGCCAGCAGGAAGAACAATCCGCCTGTTTGCGGAATACTTACATATCGCTGAATGACTTCATGCAGAATCAGGCGTACGGCCAGCAATCCAAGCAAAATAAAAGCAAAGCTGCGAGAACGTGTGGCAAAAATTTCTTCACCTACTCGTTCAAACCGTGTACTGCGAATGAGGGGATAGGAGAAGAGGAACCAGCCCACCAGAAACGCAAAGAATGCCCAGAGTAGAGGAACATGTGTTGCCGGTACAACAAACATTAGAAATCCTGTGCTCATGCCGAGCGGAGGAATAAGGATTTTGCGAATGGTCACTGGTCTGTGACTGGCTTTCATGCGGATGAAGATGGCAAGCAGTGCCATGACGAGCATGCCCACGGTTGCTCCGATTTGCAGGTAGTACGGACTGATTTGAGCCACGTAGAACTCCCTCTTTCTGGAATAATATGTTATCCGGTGATCCGGAACCCAGTACGAATTGCCGGAATTTTCAGTTCCTATTATATCACAAACGCAGAAAGCCGATAGAAAGCTTAGTGTATCATATACCCGATATGTATTCACAGGGTGTATTTGAAAATTTTGTATTATTGTGCCCGTTGTAAGGCTGTTTATTCGATTAAGGGGAAATCATGCAATGATTGGACAACAATGGATGTATATCAAACTTATCGGCTCACATCATAGAGGGTGGCTTGTAGGCAATACAGATTGGTTAGTACATGTGGTCAGCCTCATATGTGCAAGTGTACTAGCTTTTTTGCTGGTTATCTACAGTTACATCTTATGGATGAAATATAGCAGTAGGCGCAGGGAAAAGGTTAAGACGGTACGGATGCAGGAATTGCTTGCAGAAGGTTCATTTCTACAACGGTACCTGAACGAGGGAGAAATCGGCGTAGACTTATTAAATATGAGTGGAGATCAACAGAGCGTTTTGCAGCAGCTGTTATTGCAACGGCTTGCTCAAGGTCCGGTAGAGCACGAGACTCTGCGAATTCGTCTGTTATCCTGGCAAGTCTTTGGAAGTTCATACCGGTCGGTTCTGAAGTCGGGAAAGTGGAGTGAACGGGTCAACACGTTGTTATATATTGAACAGTTTCATATGATAGAGCTTCTGCCCAGGTTAGAGGATATGTTGCGGGTTACTTCCTGTACGCCGCTTGAACGCTTCATCATATTGCGCATATATGCCAGAACCGGTTATTTCAGAATCGTGAAGGAATTGTTGCGTGAGCAATATGTATGGTCCGATTCGCAGTATCTGCGGATTCTGCTGTTGCTTACCGATTCAACCTGGACTCGTCTGAAGGATCATTTTAAGGATGTACCTTACCAGATCCAGTCTAATATCGTCCATGCCATTCGTATTCGAGATGACCAGACGGAGGGTGCCGTTGTTCTACTGGAGAAGCTCATTCTTGGAGAGGATGCGTTGCTGCGTACCCACGCTTATCAGGCATTGGCTCAAGTGAGCAGAGGTCGCGAAGAGTTGCTGAAGGGGCTATTGCTGGTATGGAACGAATCTGGTGAGGAGAGGCAACGCTCTGAAAGACTAACAGTGACCCAGCTTATGGGTACTGTTCATGCGGATGCTTTTATTCCTAGACTGAAGGTAATGATGGGTGATCCTTCTTTTCAGATCCGACAGGAAGCGGCGAACTCTCTTGCCCGGTACGAGCAGGGACTTGAAGAGCTCCGGGATACGGCTGTAAACCATCCGGATAAATATGCAAGGCAGATAGCGGAGGAAACGCTGGAAAGGATGCAGTATGGACGAAAGATGGATTGAGATGCTGCGGAGTTTTGTTTTGGCATGTTACGAGGGGATATTTATCTATCTGGTGTTAGCGATTGTGATGTGTAGTGTTCTGGTAGTTGCTGCCGCTCGCACATTGATCCGCCGGAGGGATCTGGACCCGCTGCAATATCATGAGATGTTGGATGAAGAACTGGCTCCTGCGGTATCCCTGCTTGTTCCGGTGCGGAATAGCGAGGATACGATCGTACAGCGAATTAGCTGTCTGCTGGATATTCAATATGCACGCTATGAGGTTATTATCATTAATGATGGAGCAGAGGATGGAACAATGTCACGGTTAAAGGAAATCTATGACCTCATGCCCATTCGGAGTAAAGTTCATTATTCGGGACTCGGCCAGGAGACAGCTCAGATTAAATGTGTCTATCAATCCAGGTTGCATCATCGTCTGGTTGTGATCGACAAGGAATATGGAGGACGAATGGACTCCCTGAATGCAGGTCTGAATATCTCGCAATATCCTTATATCGCCTCTGTTGGACCCAGGACAGTTCTGGAACGGGATGCATTGGTGAAGATTATGAAACCCGTTATGGATGCTCTCCCAGGAGAAGAGGTCGTTGCTTGTAGTGGACGAGTAGATCTCATGGCCCCCAGAAATACGAATCATGCGGATTCAACCAACAACGGCGCAAGAAGGATGGGCAGTACGTTGTATGTAATGCAGACCATTGAATACGTGCGTGCTTTTCTGATTAGCGGTGTGGGACTTGTTCGTTATAATATTAATGTGCTTTTATTTACGTCTGAAGTATTCGGTATATTCAAAAAGAACCGGGTGTTGGAAGTTGGAGGTTACAAGTGCGATGACCAGGTCGCTCACATGGAACTGGTGATGCGGTTACAGAAACATATGAAGCAGATTCGGGAACGTGGCCGTATTATATATATTCCCGATCCGATCTGCAGGGTAGAAGTACCCGGTACATGGCATCAGCTGTGCAGACAGCGTATCGGTTGGCACATGCAGCTTGCAAGCAGTTTATGGACTCAGCGGAGCATGATCTTCAATCCGGCCTATGGCTGGATGGGGATGGTATCCATCCCGTATTTTATTTTGATCGAATTGTTGGGGCCTGTGTTGGAACTGGGAGCGATCGTGCTGTTCATTGCAGGCATAGGGCTACAGTGGGTGGATATTAACCTATGCATCATTCTCGTTCTGCTACTGACCCTCTATGGTTCCTTGTTGTCCGCAAGTGTGGTGATGTTCGAAATATGGTGTTCACGCAAGGCATATACGTCCCGAGAGGTGACACGTCTGCTGTTGTATGCATGTACGGAGACGTTCTGGTTCAGACCGCTGAATAACATATCCCGTATATATGGCATGTTGCAGGCTATGGGATTGCGGAAGGCAGAGGAAAAGGACAGCAGACATGGATTAGGGTAATCTACCAACCGATCCTGGCAATACCTTGGAACAGAGCAAGGAGGAATACGCTTCATGAAAAAAAGTTACAGGCCAGCCACGATGTGGACGCTGGCTTGTTGTACAGTGGTATCGGTGGTGCTGGTTGTCCCCTGGATTATGTGGCAATCTCAGGCTGCGGTTCCACTGAACATCATGATTATTGACAAGAGCAGACCGGACTTGTCCTATCAGGGGCACAAGGGGTTGGTTTGGCTTCTGAATCAACAGAAAATTGTACAGCACACAGGGGAATACTACTCGTATGAAGAGGACTATTACGGCTATGATATTCAGAAGGGGCTTCCCCGGATGAAACAACTGCTGCCTGATGAGTTGACAGACACGGATCTGATCTATCTGACGGCGAATCGCAGCAGTCTGTCTGCACAGAAGAGTGAAGGGAAACAAGACGGAATCTATGAAGGATTAACGATATATGATGTGCAGAAGATTCGGGAGGCTGCTTATAAAGGCGTAACGATTGTTGCCGAATACAGTGCATTGGCAAATACGGCTTCGAAGATGACCAGGGAGCAGCTGTATCCCATCTTGGGAGTGAATAGCAGTGGATGGCAAGGGAAATCGGTATCTAATCTGCAAAGTATGGAAGAAGTCCCCCGGTGGGTTCGGGCGAATTATGAGCAGCGGAAGAAGAAAAAATGGCCATATTCCGGGGCTGGTATTATGCTGGTTCATGTAGATGGGCAGGTCATAGTGCTGGAGAAAGGCCCGGATGTGAAGACAGGCAATATACAGGTTGCTTTTACACCGGAAGGCAGCGATTGGAGCGGTATAACCCAGGATATACATTACAATGGCTGGTTCGATATCATTGTGCCGCAACAGAAGAATTCCATACTGGCCTGGTATAAGACGGATCTGACGGAGACAGGTGAGCAGAAGCTGGTGGATGCAGGAATTCCTGCGGAATTTGCTGCACTGGTCCGATATGACGACTATAATCGGGCGTATTACATGGCAGGGTCATTCGGTGAGATGAAGCATTATTCCTTCTGGCGCCGAATCCGGGGATGGGAGGTCGTCCGATCCAAGCTTACGCCCGATCAGAAAGATATTCCGGACATGTTCTACTGGAAGGTGTACGTGCCCGTGATGAAGCATATTTTGAATGAAGTGCAGGATGGACGACAGCAATGGCCATAGACAGGCTATCGAGAACCGTTTCGATGGAAAGAGGGAAGAGAAAGTCCATTCCACCTTTGGAGAGGAACGGGAGATGTACATATTAGAGAAGTGCGTCGTTGTTAGTGGCAAAAGTGTGGTTGAGAGACAGGGCGTATCAAGTAAGGATCAGATTGCCAGGTGAAATGGGACTGGGACTGGGTAGATTGAATACGTTTCAGACCCTTTCCACCCTGAACAATGGGAGTTGTAGCTAGATCCTCAACAATGATTAACCCACTGCGGCGTACATGTAGTGTGATCTATAAAATGATTCGTATTAAAACACGTATTAAAACAAGTCCTAAAGTGTGCATCACGACCAGGGTAAGCTCCGTATCTAGAATCGCCCCAATGTGTGCACTGAACTATAGCGTGATCTATACATGAATAGAAATAAAGCATGTACTACCATGTGCATTACGAGCAAGGTAAAATCCTTGTCTAGTCATGTACCCGCATCCGCATGATCAATACAATTTGGAGCATGAACACTCCATATTTAGAGTCCATAACACAATGTGTGTCTGGACTTATGCGCCAATATGATGAGTGGACGAGTATCTATGACATCGTGATCTGAAGCACCGTACGTAGCACGTTCTAACGAACTCAGCACATCTTATTGGGCCTAATTTGGTACGTTGGTAAATGTAACGAATCACAGACACGTTAAATGACGGAATATACTCAATATTCCTGTCCTGCAGCCAGTTTTCTGCGAAATAGGACGTGTGGAGTTCGTTAATTGTTGTTATTCGCTCTAATTGCCGTTATAGCGTGTCCTCGGTTCGTTAGATTTTGGTCAGAGGGCACCGATCATAGCATCACGCAACCGAGGCGCCCCTTTTTCTACTGTATTACTTCTGTATTAAAAGAAATTATAAAGAACACAAGCCGATGAAAGATAAATTCAAAGTGGATGTTAATGTGTTAAAAGTCATTGGCGCAAATATAACATTATTACTTCCAAATCTATGGGATGTACCAGTACACGGCAATGAAAAAGGACTGCAGTTCCTCTGCAGTCCTTTTTCATGATGCAATGCGTGCGTACTAGTTTTCGTGAAGATGCCGGAGTCCGTGCAGGAAGGCGGATACGGTCAGACGCAGACTTTCGTCCGGATCAAAGTCCATGCCGAAGCCGCCTTGTGCCTCAATGGAGGCAAATCCATGGCAGAGGCTGCGCAAACCACGAACGGCATGCAATGCTTCCGCTTCGGTGAGCGGGTAGGGCTGCAAGCTGTGCAGCAGCAACTCCAGCGTAGCTGTGCTGGCCGCGGCGAGCCGTGGCTCCTCGCGATCCGGGGCATGAAATGAGGCTTCGTACAGCCCGGGGTGCTCGCGGACGAAGCCAATGTATGCCGCAGCGATGGCCTGGATGGCATCGTCGCCTGTGCGGTCAGCCGTAGCCGCGGTTAATGCGCGGCTAAGCTGTTGTACGGACATCAGCGCCATTTCCTGGCGAAGCCCGGGAAGTCCGCTGATGTGGTTATAGAGCGACGGCGAGCGCACATCCAGCCGCTGTGCCAACGCGGCGAGTGTCAGCGCCTGAAAGCCGTCGCTGTCAGCAAGCTGGGTGGCGGCGCTGAGCAAAGCGCCGCGATCCAGCCCTTGCCGGGGGCTCACAGTTGCCCCCCGGCAAGACCGAACCGCTGCTGTGCATCAGCGGTTGCCGCGCGCATGGCGGCCGCGGGCTGGCGCAGCATCCGTCCGTGGCCTACAGCCAGCACGGACGGTTCCAGCTCCGCCAGGCGCTTCGCGCTGGCCAGAGCCGCTTCGCGGTTCCACGTCGCCAGCGCGGGGAACGGGAAGAGCGGGCGCATGCGGCCGGATACGGCAAGGCCGCCGTGCAGCTGGTACGCGTCGCCAGCGATGAGCACGCGGCTGCGCGTATCCATGAAGGACATATGCCCCGGCGTATGTCCTGGTGAGGCAATGGCGACCAGTGAACCAATCTGGTCACCGTCATCCAGCAAGTGGCTTGGCTGGGTGCGCATCGCTTTGGGCTTAGGTACGCCGCCGCGTACCGGGGTTTGCGATTCACCGGGAAGAAGGGAAGTATCACCCCCCAATAGCCGGGCATCCCGTCTGGAGATGAAGACCTCGGCTTGGGGCAGTGCCTCTTTGAGACGATCCAATGCACCAATATGGTCGCTATGAGCGTGAGTCAGAATGATATTGGTAATGGGCTTTCCAAGGGACTGGGCAGTTGCCAAAATCCCATTAAGACTGAGCGGTATTCCGGCATCAATCAGGGTTAATCCGTCTTCCTCTTCAACCAGGTATACGTTCACAGGGAAGAGTCTTGGAAAAAACGTAACTTGAACAACATCAAATTCTCGGGTAATGCGCATCGATAAACCCTCCTTAAAACTAATGATATTAGTATAATAAGTAATGGCATTAGTTTTAGCAATACCTGTTGTTCAATTTATTCAAATAAAAAAAATTTAAAATAATGATTCACTTTACAAAAAAAGCGTTTTCAAATTGAAGATTACCGATTATAATAAACACGTAAGCCCTTTCATATGTCTATCTTATTGGAGCCCTTCGCGTAGCGGAAGGCTCACTTTTTTGTTCTTTTTGGATTAAAATGAAGACGGGATGTTAATCCTGGCTTAATTGTGTTGAAGAGCTGTAAGTATTGGTATAACAGGAAAAATCACGTTTGATCCCCATCCTGGGTGAAAGTTGACAAACATAACTGTTATTCATATAATGACAGTTATACTTACCTTGGGTTGAGTTCATCGGTGTTGTAAGCCGGGAAGGGAGTAAGTTATGAACAGCGAATTTACCATAGCGGTGCATTGTCTTGTTTTTCTGTCGATGAGAGATGAGTGTATGGCCAATAGTGAAGATTTGTCCCAGAGTGTGGGTACACACCCGGCCAGAGTCCGTAAGGTACTTAGTGTTCTGCGCAAGCATGGTTACCTGACGACCAAGGAAGGTGCTCATGGTGGGTACTTGCTTAGCCGTCCAAGTGAAGAGATCAAGCTTGGAGAATTGTACAGACTGGTAGCTGGTGGTTCACTCGGTCCCAACTGGTGCTCAGGGGAGTCCGGTTCATCGTGCGTGGTATCTTCCAATATGCAGGATGTGATGGGGAACATATATAACGGAGGCGAAGAGGCGCTCAGCGCTTATTTTGACCGTATATCCATTCAAGATGTGAAAGAGCGCATAGGTCATGGGGAAGCGATAACCTTGTCGCTGAATGGATTGCCTGCAAAGGAGAAGTCCTGACGGAGTCCACAACGAATGGTCCTTCATGATATGGCCTTGGTTTAGTCAGGCATGGTTGGGCAAGTTATGGCATTGGCGTGTGCTCCGGTGAAAGATCCATTGATGTTCTCAGGCGATTCCGGGCATAACGTGAACACAGATGGGGAGAGATCGTCTGCGCTGATGTTATTTTCGGAAGGCAAATCCTTGGTAGAGCATACTTTAAGATCACCTTGCGAAAGTAAAGAAGTATAAACAAACTAGATTCTGGGGAGTGGAACACATGTCAGGCATTGAAAAAAATGAAACACTTCGCGTTATTAGCGAACGCCATGCTGTCAAAAAGTATGAAAAAGGGTTTGAATTGCCTGAAGCTGATCTCAATGCGATTCTGACAGCAGCTGCGGAAGCACCATCTTCATGGAACCTGCAACACTGGAGATTCCTCGTGATTGAATCCGAAGCAGACAAAGCGAAATTGCTACCAGTTGCTTACGGTCAAAGTCAGATCGTGGAAAGTTCAGTTACGATTGCTGTTCTTGGAGATTTGGAAGCAAACCGTAACACCGTAATCTACGATCAAGCTGTTGAAGCAGGCGCACTGACTGCTGAGGTTCGTGACGCATTGGTTGGACAGATCAACGGTGCTTACCAGAGCCCGCAAATCGCTCGCGATGAAGCGATCCGCAATGCATCTTTTGCTTCCCAAAATATTATGCTTGCTGCACGCTCCCTGGGTTACGATACATGTCCAATCGGTGGATATAATCCACAAAAACTGATGGAAACATTCAACATTCCTGCACGATTTTTGCCAACGTTGTTGATTACTGTAGGTAAAGCTGCACAGCCAGCTCGCCCGTCAGGACGTTTACCGTTGTCTGAGGTTGTTGTTAAAGGTTCTTTCTAAGTTAGAAAGTTAAATTTGATGATTGCATCAGTGATATAGGTATAATACAAAAGGCCGCACTTTCCTGTTGAGGGAAGGTGCGGGCTTTTGGCATATCGGTGTTTTATGAAAAGACCGTTCACTGGGGCTCTAATAGCAGACTTCCATCATGAAATGATTACTTCTCAGGTGTCTCCGGGATTTGTGGTGCGTGGAACGATTCCATGTACTCAATTGCGTTATACATCATCACTGCTGCTTCGGCACGAGTAATCGTTTGTTTGGGATTGAAGTTTCCGTCGGCATCCAGTTCATTGATTTTGAGAACGAGTGAACGCTGAATGGCACCTTGATACTCTGGCGTAAGTTCCTGTTCGTCGGTAATGTCCACAGGTTTGATATTAATCATCGGCAGACCGCCTTTGGCCTCTATGCCTTGCATCAGGAACAGTGTGAATTGTTCACGAGTAAGCGGTTTGGACGGATCGACATCCTGTGACATCTGAATGCCATTATATTGGGCGCGGATAAATGCATCACTGTACCATACGCCATCTTTTACAGCAGAGAAGTAGTCACTTGGTACCGGCATTTTGATAAAACGAATCGTGTCCAGATTCAGATTCAGGCCGTCCGCAATCAGTTGAATGCCCTGAGCGGTATTTAACTCCAGTTCAGGTTTGAACAAGCTGTCACTCACACCTTTGATGAATCCATCTTTATGGAGAGATTCGATTTTGTCTGCTCCTGCGATACCTTGAATATCCGTGAATTGGGCCTGCGCAGCGTTAATCGGGCCTGCACTTAGAGACAGCGTGAGCAGAGCCCCCGCAGTTAATGTAGCAAGTATATTTTTTTTCATGATAGGTTCGCCTCACTTTTCCAGGGATGATCCCTTTATATAAAAGTTATTTGCCCCTATAGACGACCCTTCTGTTCAAAAGGTTGCTGTAATTTTCCAACTGAATTCCTATTAATTCAGAAAGGGCTAAGTGAAGGCACTGCCTCTAACCTTTGGATTTATTTCGATAATCCGTGGGTGAACGTCCCATCATTTTGCTGAACAGACGGGAGAAGTAGTACGGGTCTTTGAATCCAAGCTCGGAACTGATCTGCTTCACGGTCCAATCGGTAAAATCCAGATAGCGGCAGGAATGCTGAATCTTCAGCCGCAGGAAATAATCGATGGGCGAATGCCCCGTAGCTTGCTTGAATAACTGAGAGTAATGAGGGACAGACAGCCGCGCGTTTGCTGCCAGTTCCTTGAGGGTGATTCCATTCTCCAGGTGCTCCAGCATATATTGGACGGATTGCTCGGCCGCACGTTTGCTGCTCACGATCCCACCATCTGTCCCTGTCGTCTCCGGTCCATAAGCGAGCATGCCAAGCATATAGCCAATAATCTGGGAGGCATATGTCATCGTCTGCATGGAGTAACCCGTCTCAAGTGCGCCGTAACATTCATGGAACAGCTCAAGCCATTTTTGAGCCTTGGCCGGTGGCATGGTAGTAATATGATGAGTTAACAAGGGTTCTATGTAGGATAAAGCGTGTTCCCCGCGCAGATGAATCCAGAAGATGCTCCATGGTTCAGCTGCGTTGGCACCATACACATGAGAGACATGTGCAGGTAATATAACGAGGTTTCCCGGGCTGACATCATATGTCTTGCTGCCATCCATCGTATACCAGCCTGTGCCTTGGACACAGTACATCAGAATGTGTGATTCACAACCATCGGGACGGTCACGGTAATGATGCTCCGCTTCGTGAAAGTAACCGATATCGGTAACGTATAATCCGGACGTGACCGGATAAGCTGCGGTTTCTTGTAGCAGGGAGTCCGGAAGCACAATGAGTTTTTGCATACGAAATCCGTCAGATTTACGCTGTAGGGGTGGTCTGTTGTTAGGTCTCATACTTTGTATTATGGTGAGAGGCGATAAGGGAGTCAATGCCAGATATGAGAGCGCTCACCGGAGGTGTTCTCGATTTAGAAAGCCACGTTACATGAAGTGAAGCAGTTGCCCGTGAATTGGGTAAGTACATACCAGTGGGAAGAATCAGAACAGTGAATATACAGGATAAGGGAGAGATTTAGTTATGGAACCAGTCACAACTCAGGAAACGCTTTTCTACACAGGTACGTATGCGTCAGCGGATGAACCCGGAATATTCCTATGTGCGTTGAATGCGGATACAGGAGAGATGAGAATTGTCAATCACATGGATGGTGTGGATAATCCGTCTTATCTGGCGCTATCCCCGGATGGAAACTCTCTTTATGTGGCGAGTGAGACGGACGAGGGAGAGGTGTTGGTCTATCGGAGAGATGCGGCAACGAGTGAGCTGCACCTGATGGATCGAAAACAGACCAGAGGGGCTTCTCCATGTTATGTGTCTGTCTCCAAGAATGGTCAGTGGGTGTTCTCATCCAACTATAGCAGCGGCAGTGTAAATGTATTCCCGGTTGGCGATCAGGGGACGCTTGGTGAGATGAGTGCATGGGTGGAGCACACGGGAAGTGGAATTAACGAAGAACGGCAGGAAGGGCCGCATGCACACTCCATTCAACCCGATCCGTCCGGGCAGTATGCGGTCGTATGTGACCTCGGTCTGGATCAGATCATTGTGTATCGCTTGGAAGAGGGACGCCTGGTTACCCATCGTGAGATGGATCAGCCACCAGGCGCAGGGCCGAGGCATCTTGTGTTCCATCCCAACTCGAAGTGGGCTTATGTGATCAATGAATTGGACAACACGGTTACGGCATTCCTGTACGATGAGCGCAGAGGGGAGTTCACTACGGTGCAGCACATTTCCACACTTCCAGAAGGGCATAAAGGAGAGGGTACGGCTGCAGACATCCGTGTATCTCCATGTGGACGTTTCCTGTATGCATCCAATCGGGGAGATGACAGCATCGTGCTCTATCATATTGATCAGGAGAGCGGTGAGTTGGAAGCCGTAGAGTGGACGTCCACAATTGGGCAGACACCGCGTAACTTTAATATTTTGCCAGGTGGGATTCTGGTTGTGGCGAATCAGGACAGCAATAACCTCGTAGGTTTCCAGATCAGTGAAGAAGACGGACGTCTGACGCATAACGGGTTCAAGCTGGAACTGCCTCGTCCGGTATGTATTGCGCCTGTGGTATAAAAGTTGTAATACGGTGAAGTAAACGTGGAATATTACATCTAAAAAGTGGTCGTCTATAAGCTGTGAAATCATGGAGAAACACATGGTTTTACAGCTTTTTTTAGTCTTTTTATGAGAACATGGGAATCGTCCCATATCCGTGAGTTAGTTGATTGTGATTCCAGTCGACTGAAGCAATTCGAAGAATGGGCAACGGCTAACCGAAGGAGAAATCCTTTGGCTTTTTTCATGTACCACCATTCAATTACTAAATTAGACCTATAGATGGAATTATATGTTTAATTTAAAATGAATATATTAAAGCGCTTACATAAAAAGATGGCGCTACAAGGGCATCGGGCTTACCAAACCAATTGGGGAGGCAATTGTTTATGGGAAATCGGTCATCATTGTGGAAGCGCACATTACGTACAGCCGGAGTATCGTTGTTGAGTTCCGCGTTACTGGTCACTTCGCTTGGCCTTGGCAACACATCGGTAACACATGCAGCGGGAGCAAGGCAGATGGAATATCTGGACCGCGGTGTGGTGGCTGTGAAGACCGGGACAGGTGTGTTTGTCAGCTGGCGGCTTTTGGGAACGGAAGGGTCGAATGTATCGTTTAACGTCTATCGGGATGGAACCAAGGTGAACGCTACGCCCATAACAAACAGCACCAACCTTCAGGATGCAAGCGGGACAAGCAGTTCCAAATACACGGTTCGCGCTGTCGTCAGTGGAACGGAGCAAGCTGCTTCAGCGGCAGCAAGCGTGTGGGGCAATAACTATCTATCTGTACCGCTCAGTGTACCCGCAGGTGGGACAACGCCCGATGGAGTAGCCTACAACTACAGTGCCAACGATGCCAGTGCAGGTGACCTGGATGGTGATGGTGAGTATGAATTAATCGTGAAGTGGGACCCTTCCAACTCCAAGGACAACTCCCAGAGCGGTTATACCGGGGAAGTGTTTATCGATGCCTACAAATTAAACGGAACACGCCTCTGGCGGATTAGTCTGGGCAAAAATATCCGTGCCGGCGCTCACTATACCCAATTCATGGTGTATGATCTCGATGGTGACGGCAAAGCCGAGGTTGCGATGAAAACAGCCGATGGCACCAAGGATGGTACTGGCGTGGTCATCGGGGATGCAAGCAAGGATTACCGCAATTCTAGCGGTTATGTGTTGTCTGGTCCCGAATTCCTGACGGTTTTCAATGGGCAGACTGGCAAAGCGCTCTCCACGGTGAACTACGAACCGGCGCGTGGCAATGTATCCGACTGGGGAGATAACTATGGAAACCGGGTGGACCGATTCCTTGCCGCCATTGCTTATCTGGATGGAGAGCGCCCAAGTCTGGTCATGGCGCGTGGATACTACACCCGTACCGTACTGGTAGCTTATAACTGGCGGAATGGACAGCTGACCAAACAATGGACATTTGATTCCAATACATCCGGCAATTCGGGTTATGCCGGGCAGGGCAATCATAATCTGAGTGTGGCGGACGTGGATGGGGATGGGAAAGACGAGATCGTCTATGGCGCCATGGCGGTGGACGATAACGGCAAAGGATTGTACACGACAGGACTTCATCATGGCGATGCCATGCATCTGAGTGACCTGGACCCGGACCGCTCTGGACTTGAGGTATTTCAGGTCCATGAGACACCGTCCAATGCGGGAGTAGAGTTCCGGGATGCAGGTACAGGCCAGTTAATCTGGGGAGTCAAAACAACAAAGGATATTGGACGCGGCATGGCGGCAGATATTGATCCAAGATATAAAGGTGCTGAAGTATGGGCAGACGGCAGTCTGTATACGGCCAAAGGGCAGAAGCTCGGGACAACCCTGCCATCCTCCACGAATTTTGGCATCTGGTGGGATGGGGATCTGCTCCGTGAACTGCTGGACAGCAACCGAATCGACAAGTGGAATTATGCCAACAGCACAACGATGAACCTACTCACCGCATCCGGCGTTTCTTCCAACAACGGAACCAAGTCTACGCCGAATCTGCAGGCCGATCTGTTCGGGGACTGGAGAGAGGAAGTGGTATGGCGGACGAATGACAGCTCAGCACTGCGGATCTATACCACAACAGCAGTTACGGACAAACGCATCTATACGCTGATGCATGATCCGGTGTACCGTCTTGGCGTCGCTTGGCAAAATGTAGCCTACAACCAACCGCCACACACCGGTTTTTATCTGGGAGAAGGCATGAGCACACCACCGGTACCCAATATCCGGTATGCGGGCAGATGAGGAATGGACAAGGTGTGGCTGTCCAATTCCGTTCATGTTTTCAATAGCCAGCGAAGCATGGGATTCGCTGAAGGGAACAACGGACGATGGTTCGTTGTTCCTCTTTTTTTTACCAATAGCCCAGAAATACGGTAAAAATCGGAAAAAACGTTTGACAGGTATATAGACTGCCTTTATTATACGTATATAACTTACTAAACAGGTAGGAATAATAAAAATGAATCTGTTTTCATTGTGAAAACGGTCATTTTACAGACAGATGCAACCATGCAACCTGAACAGAATAACGTTCTCACCGTATAGACGGAGGAACACCGCAGCGCATCCTTTTCAGATGGAGCATGCACGGCCTTAAGCCGGCATGACTTTATGGGGAGAAGTGCGCGGGGGTTCCTCCGTCTTCTTGTTTTTTACGGGGCGTTTGATCCTGTTCAGCCGGCCTGAGGTAGTCATGCAGATCTATATCGGGGGAGTGTTATTTATGAAAAAGAGAATTCACAAGGGTATTTTGGTTGGTCTGGCACTGGTATTAACAGGAGTTCTGGCAGCATGCGGATCGGATAGCGGCGGGTCCAGTGCGGCAGGAACATCGGGGGGAGCGGAAGGCGGCACAGAAGGGGCCAAGGCCATTGAACTGCTGAATGTTTCTTACGATCCAACGCGGGAACTCTATGAACAATATAACAAAGCGTTTGCGGCGCATTGGTTGAAAGAGAAGGGCCAGGAAGTAACCATCAAGCAATCCCATGGGGGATCGGGCAAACAGAGTCGTTCTGTTATTGACGGACTGGATGCAGACGTGGTGACGCTGGCATTGGGATACGATATTGATGCGATTGAAGATAAAGGTCTGATTAATGAAGGCTGGCAGGATAAATACGAGCATAACAGCTCTCCGTATACCTCTACGATTGTCTTCCTTGTACGTAAGGGTAATCCAAAGGGCATCAAGGACTGGGATGATCTGATCAAAGGGGATACGCAAGTCATCACCCCGAATCCTAAAACGTCCGGCGGGGCGCGTTGGAATTACTTGGCGGCATGGGGATATGCCCTTAAGCATAATAACAATGATGAAGAGAAGGCGAAGGAATTTGTTGGTGAATTGTTCAAACATGCGCCTGTGCTGGATTCGGGTGCTCGCGGATCTACGACAACGTTTGTTGAACGTGGCATTGGTGATGTGTTGCTTGCCTGGGAAAATGAAGCTTTCCTATCGGTAAAAGAGTTGGGTCCGGACAAATTCGATATTGTCGTGCCATCGGTTAGTATCTTGGCCGAACCACCGGTTGCGATTGTGGACAAAAATGCAGACAAAAAAGGAAGCCGCGACGTGGCGGATGCCTATCTGAAATATTTGTACAGTGAAGAGGGACAGACGATTGCCGCTGAAAATTATTACCGCCCAACGCTGGACAGCGTGGAGGAAAAATTCAAAGATCAGTTCCCGGCACTTGAGCTGTTCACATTGAAAGATGTATTTGGCACATGGCGGGATACTCAGGCCAAACATTTTAATGACGGTGGTATCTTCGACCAGATCTATGTTCCAGGCAGCTAAGGTTGCTCTGTTCAATGAACACCCGATCAATCGCGCTGTGAGCGGCCAACCAGCCTTACCGGCTGAAGGCAGAGAGGATGAACGTGCATGAGCAAGGTGGTTGTGGCGCGGAGACGCACATTGCCGGGATTTGGATTAACGATGGGTTACAGTGTGTTCTACCTGAGCCTGGTTGTACTTATTCCACTGGCTGCGCTGTTGTTTAACTCCACAGGGTTGACGTGGGCAACCATGATTGAGGTTGCGACCAACCCCAGGGTACTGGCTTCCTTCCAGGTCAGCTTCCTGACCGCAGGTGCAGCGGCGCTGATTGATCTCGTGCTGGGGTTACTCCTGGCATGGGTGCTTGTTCGGTATGAATTTCCGGGCAAAAGGTTGTTTGATGCGGTCATTGATCTGCCTTTTGCCTTGCCGACAGCGGTAGCAGGGGTTGCTCTTACGGCGATCTATGCCGGCAATGGCTGGATTGGGCAGTTTGTAGAACCTTTGGGCATCAAGCTCGCCTATTCACAGGCCGGGATTACGCTGGCGCTGATGTTTATTGGAATTCCGTTTGTAGTTCGCACGGTGCAACCGGTGTTGGAGGAGCTGGAGGCAGAGGTGGAAGAGGCGGCTGCTACACTGGGGGCAGGAAGATGGCGGATATTCCGCACGATTCTGTTGCCAGATCTGATTCCACCGCTGCTGACGGGTTTTGCTCTGGCATTTGCCCGGGGCATTGGCGAATATGGCTCGGTTGTGTTTATCTCAGGTAATATGCCGATGAAAACGGAGATTGCCCCCTTGCTGATCATGGCCAAGCTGGAGCAGTTCGATTATGCAGGCGCTACAGCTGTAGCTTTGCTGTTACTTCTGGTTTCTTTCATTCTGCTACTGATCATTAATTCCTTGCAACGTTGGAGCCGAAAGGCGGGCAGAGCATGACAATGAAGCATGGTGGAATAAGGATATTAAAAGACGTCACTCACCGAAACCAAAGGAGGTGCAGCATATGGCGGGTTCTATCCCACTGAGCCCTGTTCCACCCGTAAAGACCGGGCGTGGAACTAACCGTGCAACAACGGAGGCTCCATGGGTCAAATGGTTGTTGATTGGACTGGCAAGCCTGGTACTCATATGGCTGCTTATTTTGCCACTGGCCATTGTGCTCATGGAGGCGTTGAAGCAGGGCTGGGGTGTGTACATCGCGGCTCTTACCGAGCCGGATGCCATGTCTGCACTGAAACTCACGTTATTAGTTGCGGTGATTACCGTACCGCTGAATACGATATTTGGTGTGGCCGCTGCATGGGTCATTACCAAATTCCAGTTCAAGGGCAAGGGACTTATGATCACCCTGATTGATCTTCCCTTTTCCATCTCGCCTGTGGTGGGCGGGTTGATCTTTGTATTGGTCTTTGGTTCAAATGGGTGGTTTGGGCCGTGGCTGTCCGAACATGATATCAAAATCATTTTTGCGCTGCCAGGCATTGTCATTGCAACGTTGTTTATTACCTTCCCCTTTGTAGCCAGGGAGTTGATTCCATTAATGGAGGACCAGGGAACCCGGGAAGAGGAAGCGGCGGTTACGCTGGGTGCTTCCGGGTGGCGAATCTTCTGGAGTGTAACCTTGCCCAACATCAAATGGGGGCTGCTGTACGGCATTATTCTGTGTAATGCTCGTGCTATGGGTGAGTTCGGAGCCGTATCTGTGGTGTCCGGACATATCCGCGGGGAGACCAATACGTTACCACTTCATGTGGAGATTTTGTATAACGAATATCAATTCTCGGCTTCGTTTGCCGTAGCATCCCTGCTCCTGATTCTGGCTCTCGCCACGTTGCTGCTCAAGAGCTGGCTTGGACACAAAGCCGTTTCAGAAAAGTGATGATGAGAAGAAGAAAATACAGATTGACAGCTACTGGAAGCCCTGCTAATGTATAAACCAAGTATATAGGTTGGATAAGAATGATTTATAAATCCGTTGGATGACAGCGTACTTAGGAATATGGCGGGCAATAGCCCGAGAAGAGGAGGCGGCTCTATGGCTAAGCCGTTAAAAGTGGATGAGGTATGGTTGGACCGAATTGCCGGACAGCTGAATGACATGGAGTTTGGTTCTTTGCATATCGTGGTGCACGAAGGTCAGATTGTGCAGATGGAGCGGACCGAACGCAAGCGTTTTGAAAACACGCCCTCAGGCAGCGCCTCCAAATCCGGAAGCACGGCACGAAGCAGTTCAGCCCGTTCACTACGCGGATCAAATGCGAGTGCAAAGGGATAGAGAGTGACGTGAGGGAAGCGAAGATAGGTGCATAGAAACACACAAATGTATACTTTTCAGAAACTCATGGGAAGTGCATGTTCCAGATCTTCCTACTTATTGTGCGCGACTTGTCTCCATATGCTCCTTATACCAATGATTCGCTTCAAGCAATACCTGTTGCCCACCTGCATCCATGAATTCTTTCACAAAGGTATCGAAATACCCCACAGGCTGATCGCCAGTGATGATGGAGATGTACGCTCTGTCTCTCATGCGAATCAATTCAGATGAATATTGAATCAGGGCAGGGGTTGCAACCTCCAGGCGATTATAGATACCATTCTCCGTCAACCCTGCAGATGCAGCCCACTGTTCACGTTTGTCCGAGGGTGTACCTGGAACCGTCATGCCGATACTTGAGCCGATCATATTAATATAATTCTCCATTCTGTTGTATGGGTAAAGTAAATGGAACGAGTTTGAATCTTCAGCGCTCCAATTCCAGTGTTTTCCTGGAAGGCCATACTCCATTTTGATCTGCTCCTCCGGATCGGGGTTGGCACTTACATAATCGAGTATCTCCAAAATTTTCTCCAGTTTTCCCGGCTCCTTCGCAGCCTCAGCTCCTATAGCAATAAAATTCATCAGCAGATTGTTCCCTTTTGAACCGCTATGTCCATCAGGACCAATAACAGGAGAACCAAATACAACCTCTGCAGTTGCGTTTTTCTGTAACAGCTCATTAACATTGAACGAGGCTCCCACAGGGGTTTCTTGGCCATTTTCATTAAGGACACTGTAGTCTCCCTCTTGATTCCAATGATAATAGTTGCCCATCGAGGTCATCCCAATTTTTCCATTAATAAAAGCATGGGATAGATGTTTATAGCCGCCTTTATTTTCGCCGGTTATGAACTCAGGGTCGATAATTCCGTCCCGATACCACTTTTGCATATAAGCCAATGCTTTTTTCATCTCAGGCTCCAAAGCACCGATCACAAGTTGGTTTTTTTTTTCATTAAAATACAGTTGCTCGGTGAAAACGGACTGTCCAAAAGCGCCAAACACGACATTTAAGCCCTCTCTGGATAGGCCATACGTATCCTGTTTACCATTTCCGTCTGGATCATCTTTGGCAAAAGCATACATAACCGTTTCAAATTCATCTAATGTTTTTGGCACCTCCAGACCAAGCTGCTTAAGCCAGTCCTCTCGGTATACAACAGGGGTTCGATAGATGTTGGTCTGATTAATAGCCGGAATTCCATATAAGCCACCGTTTATTTTTCCATACTCTAAATAACGTGAATCATAATCGCGAATTCGCTGTACGATATTTGGCGCATATTGTTCAAGGACTTCCGGGGAGATTTCCGCTAAGACCCCTTGCATTTGATACTTAAGCAGATCATGCGGTTGTCTGATTCGGAACAGATCGGGTATTTTCCCTTGAGCAAGCTCCAGGTCCAGCAGTTCCTCGTACCGCTTGTTCTCAAGATTCCACACCTCCAGATCGACATCAAACCGATCCTCAATATATGCAATCATCTCGGCGTCTTCAGGAACAGGGATATTTTGATGCATGGTCCAGGATATCGTATACTGCGGTGCTGTCTCCTTCTCAGCACTTGCTAGATGGTCCTGCTGTTGCACTTGTGCTGTTTCTCTCCCTAAAAAGGTACACCCACTTGTAAATACGAGAAGGAGGAGCATTGCGGAATATAGACATAACTTTCTTGAAAGGTTAAGGTTCATAGCAGCTCCTTTACTAATTTTAAATTCTATATAGGTTTAATCAAAGAATATTTACACGGACACTCCGATGACAGAATAACCTTCCGATCGCTGTTATTCCCAGATTTCTTTTGATCCCTTCTCTAAAGGGAGAAATCCGGGAATAGCGTATGCTTCCGAAGCAGCTTTCTTTCAGAAAGCTTTTAGGCGAACGCTTCGCTTCTTCAGGTTCTTTCTGTCCTCTCCGTTTTTGTGTAAATGTTAAATTGATCCTATATAGATCCCTGCTCCATTAGATTGCGCATGAAGTTTTTTGGTGTACAGCCGTGAATTTCTTTGAACTTCTTAATGAAATAGGCAGGGGTACGGTAACCGACCGTACTTGCGACCTGCTCAACCGTAATTTCACGCTGTGTCATGAGTTCCCGTGCGCGTTCCATTCTCTGATTCGTAACATATTCGGAATAAACAATCCCGGTTTCTTCCTTGAAAAGTTTACTCAGATATTTAGGGCTGATGAATACTTGCTCTGAGACATGATCCAGCGTGAGATCGCCTGATAAGTGCTCGTGAATATAGGCTTTGACAGCCGAGATGGTATCCACACTTCGTACCTCGCTTCGCTTCTCCATCTGCATCACAAATTCGGTCACGAGATGAATCATCCATTCCGAGTATCGGTTGATATTGTAGAACAATGAAAATTGCTTGTACATATTCAATGAACTCGCCTCGGTGGGTTGCAGGCGCACCTGATTAATACACTCAGCGTAAATAGATACCGTTTTTAATAAGATGATCCGACTGTATTCGGCGGAATAGGGGCCTTCCTTTATTGTCGCGACCAATTCCTGAATGGCCTGAACCGTACCTTGCACATCCCGAGTCTGCAATTTCTTTTCAAAGTTTACGAGGTATGACTCCGGGATTTCCAAACTGCTGGCTTCCCTGTTCAGAAGATCAAGATCCTGAATAGCAGATTGCTCGGGGAAGAAGTAGCTGTATCGAATCAGGGTATTCGCCTGATGATAGCTTGTGTGAATCTTCGTGAAGTGTTCTACCCATCCGCCTAACGATAGTACAAATTCCAGACCAAATCTGCTGCGCGCCTCAGCGTGAATAAAGTCTACAATGTGATCAGAGAGAGGTTCTGCGGGTTGGTTGGTACAGATAATTACTGCTATTTTGTGATCCTGCAATTCCTCTGCCAGCAGTTGAGTTCCATCCATTTCTGCGATCTCCAGTTGCTGGATCATCGTATACAACGTATGCTGCAACTGTCGTGGCTGCAGATCCTTCCACTTCTCATTGACAGGGTCAATGACGATGCAACGGAAGCGAGAGTAGGCCATTGAAATGTGAACAGACTGGAGCTGTTCCGTAAGTTCCTCGGGTGTAAATCGATTATTTAACATATTGAGCATGATACTATGCTTAATCATTCTGTGATTGGCCTGTAAGGTTTCTTCAAGACTATCAACTTTATTGGACAGACTGTTAAACGTTGTATCGATGAAACGATATTCGTCCTGCTTTAAGCTGGTTGGGCTATCCATCCGGCTCTTGATGTTATTCATGATTCGTTTAAGAGGACTATAGTTGGCCCTGGTAAAGATGGACGACATCGCTATTCCAACCGCAACAGCCAATAAACCGAGAAGAACCGAAATCTCCTTCAAGCTATCCAATTTATAATAGAAGCTTTCATTAGGTGTGGTTGTGTAGATTCTCCATGCATTTCCTTTAAATTGATCTTGGGTAACCACATGAGAGTCATAGTTAAATACAGGTGTGAAGCGCTCATCTGAAGAATGAAAGGTGAGCAGCGACTGCGTCAGATTCTCCTCCGTGGAGCTGCCTATCAACGTTTTGTCCGCGGCAGATATGACAGTTCCGTCCTGATCGATGATCAATGTATTCGCATAGTCAGCAGGGAGCATATTTTTAATGATCTGACTGATCGCTGATTCTTTGATATCAATCGCAATCATGGCCTTACTGTCTTGTCCAGACGATTGAAACGGGTAACTATGGACATAGGAAATTAGAGGACTCATCTTGCCCTGTTCCCGTGATTCGATATAAACATCCTGAGGCACCATGCGGGTCTTCATCCATAAGGAGCTTTCTGGAGTCTCTTTCATCGCAGTAATCCAATCCGTCGTATGATCCACACTCGAAGGCGTGTCCTCATAGAGCAATAGCCCATATACAGATGAGACGATGAAGTGGTTCTTCGTATCGTACACATGAATAGCTTCAATGAGATCGGAGTAATTTTGTACCATATTTTTGAGGGACTGTTCGATGTCCAGGATTTTGCTATGGTTTCCTTTTAAGCTATCTAAATCGATACTAGCGGCGTTACCGAGTGCCAGGGACAGATAGACCTGATTCACCTTCTGGATAACGGAGCTCTCAATATAATTGACAGTGCTTTTCAGTGACAGCTGATTATTGATTCGAATCTCTTTGCTGTATTGATGGGAGAAGAAGAGGTATAGAATGGAGCCGAAAAGAAGCGCAATGACAAGAACAACAGCAAGGTAGGAAAGAACCATCTTGGATCTTACAGTTTGAAATGGCTTATGAATTCTTTTTCCCCCTTCATGTCTCTTTTCTAAACAACTTCATCATTATATAGCAGGCCGAGGACTAGAAATCATGTTGATCGAAATTTAACAAACTCCCACTCCATAATTTACTTTCAGTTAATAAAGCGTTTACAAAAGCAGGTATTTTAATTGATAAATGTAGTATCTAACTCCATTTTTCTTGGCATATAAGCTCCGGAACGTACGATTTTGATATAAAACGGAATTTGTTCTATAGATGCGAAACGCTCCCTAATGCTACAGTAACGGCAGATCAGACATCTGTATAGAGTCTTTCTTACTCATTTGCAGATGCAGAAGCAAAAAATAATTTACCATAATGGGAGCGTGTATTTGCAAGCCATGAGAAAACCACTTAAAAAGTCACTGGCATTACTTCTAATGTTGTCTATGGTAGGTCCGACATTTGCAGAGAAGAGTTTTGCAGCCGATCAGAAGATTCAGTTCTCTGATATTAAGGGACACTGGGCGGAAGCGAATATTCAAGCATGGGGTGATAAAGGATTAATTCGAGGTTACCTGGATCATTCATTCAAACCGAATACGTATATTACCAGAGCAGAATTTATGAATTTGGTAAACGGTGCTTTTGGATATTCCGGACAAGCTAAAATTACTTTTAACGATGTGTCTGAGAGTGCATGGTATTACGAAGCAATTTCTATTGCAAATGCGAATGGATATATAGATGGATACACCGATGGCACAATGAAGCCGCAAGATTCGATCACCCGTCAAGAAGCAGCTAAAGTGATCGCTGGCATTTTGAATCTGGAGTTAAATGAAACAGCAGCGAATGTATTTAGCGATTCATCGTCTATAGCGGCGTGGAGCAAGGGAGCTGTAGGTGGAGCGGTAGCAGCGAAAATTATCTCCGGATATGCAGATGGAACCTTCAAACCGCTTCATTCCATTACTCGTGCCGAAGTGGTGTCTGCGCTCGTTAAAGCTGTGGAAACAGATGCTACTACAGCTGCCAAACCAGCTAAGCCAAAAGGAACGGCAACCGCACTGAATGTTAATCCCCCGGCAGATGAAGCTCGGTTGTCCGCCGTGAAGCACGGAGCCAATGCCGGAGACGACACCTTGAAAAATATTGTGGAAACCAATCCGTTTATTGATATTTTGGACGGTTTTGATCAAGTATGGTCCATGAACCTAGCGGATTGGAGAGATGGAACAGCGGCAACTAAAATTGGAGCTGACGGGAAAAATGCAAAGTATGGAGATGGACCGACTCCATATTATGACGGCTTTAAGAATGATCCAACCGTAGCTGTTGCTGATCAGAAAACATATGCAAATGAAGAGATCCGAAACAAAGCGACTTGGGAAGCCAATATCAAATATGTAGAAAAGGTCACGCAAAATCGCACAGGTGAAGAGACATTGGCAGCCTATTATGATGACCAAAGAGATAAGATCTATAGCGTGATGGAGGGCTTTGGTCCGTTGGCTAACACGTATGTAGATATCATCAAGCCAAAGACAAACGTTGAACGAACGGTGGACGAGATGAATGTGGTATTGACCGAAGAAACAGTGGAAGATGAAAGCCAAGGCATTGGAGATTGGGAAGCAAAGACGGAACTTGCAGACTTGGTTCATTTAGTTGATCTGGTTCGATTCAAAATTCCTGCCTCATCTAATCCCTCTAAATATTTCTACTCTTCCCCTAGACCGTGGAGAATGAATTCCAATGGAGAAGTGAAAGAAGTTGTTGACAGCAAAGGACTGCCTGTATGGGAAACCTTGGGCGAAGGTGAGAAAAAAGAAGTACCTTTGGCTTCAGGCGGCACCAAATCAACAGGAGAAAAACATTACCAGCAATACGAAACTAACGTTAAACTTATTCCTGCGTTAACTTATGTCAAACGAATCGCTGAGGATGGAAGAGGGAAAGATGGCGCATTTCCGAGCGGACATACCAGTGCAGCTTACTTATCCGTATTTCCTTTGGCATACGCTACACCAGAACGATTCACTGAATTGTTAACGAGAGCAGCTCAGTTGGGCGAGAATCGAATTGTAACGGGGATGCACTCACCGCTTGATGTTATCGGAGGAAGAATACAATCCACAGCCATGGCTGCATATGCACTTAATCAGGCTGAGAACAAAGATGTGTTAGAGAAAGGTTATGAGAATGCAGGAGAAGTATTTGGAGCTGCAGCCAAGGAAAAAAAGTTGAGTCTGTATGAGTATGCACACACCGTAACTGAGGATTACACGTTCAAGAGTGCTTACGATGAACACAAATGGGAAGATCATGATGCCAATAAAGCCTTCTATAGAGAAAAGATGACTTACGGTCTACCACAAACCGGAACCAAAGGTTTGGCTCCAGTTGTACCGCAAGGAGCAGAAGCCCTGTTAGAAACACGTCAACCGTATTTAACAGATGAGCAACGCAGACAAGTATTGTATACAACATCCATTGACTCTGGATATCCTGTACTGGATGAATCCAAGGGCTGGGGTAGAATTGATCTGGTCACGGCTGCGGATGGCTACGGCGCATTCTTGAACAATGTAACTGTGGATATGGACGCTTCCAAAGGGCGCTTCAATGCACAAGACTGGTGGAGAAATGATATCACCGGTAGTGGAATGCTCACGAAAAAGGGGACAGGCACCCTTACATTGACAGGGAAAAATAGCTACACTGGCGGAACATTACTGCAAGCAGGAACGCTGGTAGCTGAATCTGAAACTGCTTTTGGTACAGGTGATCTGTATGTAGAAAATGGAACAGTTGTCGTCGATGTCGACGGAGCACTCAACTTAAATAGAAACTTTACCATGGATAACGGTACGTTGGAATTGGTAGTGGCTGACAACAACAGTCAACTGAATGTCGGCAGAAAGCTCTATATTGATGGAGGAAGTCTCAAACTCGACTTGTCCAAGCATAAGATTGAAGGTGCCAAAGATATTACGTTAATCACGGCTAATGGAATTACAGGTGAATTCGACAGTGTAACGGCAGATGGTTATGACGTGACTGTCACGTACGAAAAGGGCCGCGTCATTGCACATGTTGTAGCCAAATAAGTGAAGTAATTATCCATGATATAAATTGAACTAAAGAATGTCACACATGCTACTTGGATGACAGAATAACCTTCGGATAATTTTTCGCAAGACAAGATTAGTAATATAGAAAAGGGCTGAAGCTACAATGTAGTTTCAGCCCTTTTTGCGTACTTGAAGAATTTAGAGCGTGTCCTCTCAGCGCGCTTGGAACAGAGTATGAGCAGGGATTGAGCGCAACGAATCTGAGACACGTTATATCGAAATGTACGGCGTTTTAGAGCGTTTTTATCGAGCGATTTTTGAAAATAACGTGTCTGAGGTTCTTTACAATTTTGAAAGAGGCTGTAGAGGTAATATAAGACGTCCTGTGTTCCTTAGAGAATCGACTGGTTACTCAATAGGAACATCCAGACGGGAGTTCCATAATTTTGGGACACTGACATCCATCATCGTATAGCATGCCGAGTAAGGAGACACGACCTGATCGGTGAAAATCCAGCCGAGGGAGGGCCAAGTCTCGTATCATCGATGTGGGTATCTAAGTTTAATCATACGGAAGCGGCTGAATCGTAGGTTATTCGTCGGTGTTGGTACCAGATGTACGACGTGTATTTCCTTCCATCTCCGTAGAGACTTGCTTCGTTGGTTCCATATCCGTATGTCCTGCGTAGGGGCGATCACTTCGAGAGCGTGTCCCAGTCAACCCGAAGCCCGAAGTGAATATAATCAGCTGTAGTCCCAGTGCATAGGGTGCAGCAACAGGTCCAATCAGATGGAGCAAGGAGCATAGCGCGATCAGCAAGGAGAGCATTTTGGTTACTGTACTTGACCTATCCCGTCGTGGGCTGGCCCAGAGCAGGTAACCATATATTATGGTGATCATCAGGGAAATTGCGCGAATCCATGGCAAGATGCTGTCCCATGAGTCTACATGGACGTCCAACATCCACTGACGAAATACCAGATCTGAAACTAGAAACCCTGTAGCCGCCAGTGCGGCTGGTTCGGCTACGGGCCGAAGGATGGTCCAGACCGCTGTGCCCCAATGATCTGCATGAGTCTCCCGGCTGAGTTCATCCGATAATACGGTGCATTCCCGTTCCAGTGCTCTGTGCATCAGTCCGATTCTGGCAGGATCATGATCCTTAATACAGTCACGGATCTGGTCCTGTAGCTGAGGGGATAGGTAAGATGCAGCTTTGCAGGCTAACATTGCTGTTATCAGATCGTCATGTTCGTGTTCCGATCGTTCATAATTCCGATTTTCCTGGAAGGTAAGTTGTCCCAAGAGGGCTGTACTTATGTATAATGTATCTCGTATCCTTCTCATTCGCCTTTCGTGGCTGCGGCGAACTTCAGTGGCAGACCATATGTATATCCCCAGAAGCAAAGCCATGACTCCAAACAGCACAGCCACAGCGCCTGGGCGCGATGTTAGATCTTCAATCCAACGTTGAAACACACTTGTTCCTCCTTTGCACCAACTTCACGTATCATGAAACACGCTTCACGTAAGCTTTCTCTCACTATTACACAGGAAGTAGATGAATTCAAGCAGAAAGGGGCACAATTCATGGATCATGTGAGTATTGAACACACACCACCCGCAGCGGTGGAGTATCTTGCCTTACGGCAGGTTTCGGGTCTTAGCCCGATGAGCAGGGAAGGGGCGGAGATTGGATTACCGAATAGCCTGTTTGCCGTATGTCTGCGTGAAGAGGATATGCTGATAGGCATGGGGCGAGTGATTGGAGATGGAGGTTGTTTCTTTCAGGTCGTCGATATTGCTGTACACCCGGATGTTCAAGGAATGGGGTATGGAAAACTGATCATGAGCGAGATTATGAATTATCTGCGTAAAGCAGTACCTGCCCGTGGTTTAGTCAGCCTGTTGGCGGATGTTCCGGCAGATCAACTTTATGCTCAATTTGGATTTGAATACACCAGCCCAAAATCGGAGGGTATGTGGTGGAGGCAGGGAGAAGAAGGACCGACTACCTAGCGGAACGAAAACTGAAATCTTGAGATAAGAATAGATTCTATGTCGTATGAAATTATCTTATTATAGCCGCATTTAGCGGCTTTTTTCATGATTCGTGTTGAGTGCTTGCGGAGAGAGGGGATACTTAAGAGTGTCGGTGCTTCTTCCGCTAGTTGAAGTAAAGATTATTTTTCTACATATAAGCTATAAGAGATAGGTTTACAAGATGTCACATCCGGTTTAAGATGGCGTGAGCCGTTTAAGGTATATAACAATAGGATTAAGTATTAAAATAACGGTAAGTTGACAAGATGATATCTACAGAAAAGAGGGAATTCATATGAAAGTAGCCATTTTTGGAGCAACCGGAGCGATCGGCAAGATGATACTGTGGGAGCTGATGGATCGTGGGCATGAAGTGACAGCGGTGGTGCGTGACCCTTCGAAGGTTGAGATGGTTCATGAGCGTTTGCGTGTAGAACAGGGAGATCTGCTTAACCCGGATCAGGTTGCTGATTTTGCAGCGGGTCAGGAAGTGGTTGTGAGTGCATATGGACCGAAGTTTGGTGGAGAAGAAGAGATGCTGGAAGTGACACGTTCGTTGATCGAGGGTGTGCGCCGGGCAAAAGCAGGACGTCTGGTTGTAGTTGGTGGAGCGGGAAGCTTGCTAACCGATTCCGGGGATATGCTGATGGATACGCCGGGATTCCCGGAAGAAGTCAAACCACTCGCAAAAGCCCATGCAGAAGCATATGACCTGATTGAAGCATCAGGTATTCACTGGACCTACATGAGCCCTGCTGCGACAATCACAACAGGACGTCGGACAGGCCAGTTCCGGGTTGGCATGAACCGGGTGATTACGGATGATATCGGGGAAAGCTCGATTTCCGTTGGCGATTTTGCAGCGGCTTTGGTGGATGAACTGGACGATCCGCAATTTATCCAAGCACGGTTTACGGTAGGTTATTAAGCGTAGACAGGCTTTGGAATGGATGATTTAATCTGAAGGTCTCGTACACGGATCGATAGAGTTTTCGATGATGTATCGAGTGGATTGTGGTAACTGGATGAGGTAAGAGGAAAGATAGCGATACACATATAAGATGCAGAGTTTAGGTGCAAAGTTGCTACTTTTAAGTATGAGATGAGCTTGTCACGGGGAGGGATGAACGTTGTTTATCGTAACCGCTGAACAGATGAGAGCTGTGGACGAGTATACCATTCATAAGCTGGGTATTCCTGCTGCCAGTCTAATGGAGAATGCAGGCCGAGCCATTGCTGAGGAAGTGATCAAGCTGTGCCGGGAAGGGCAGGCAGAAGGCCGGCTTGCGGATTCAGGGCAGCTTGGCTATAGCAGCAAGACCGATGCTAGGCGGGCACACACCGGGCCCGGTGATCGGCAAGGTTATGGTGGCGACATCATCGCCGATCCGGCGCTGGTGATGGAGCGCCCGGGAGATCAGCTGTGGTACATGCTGATCGGCAAGGGCAACAATGGCGGCGATGGGCTGGTGGCCGCGCGCCATTTGGTTGAAGCAGGGCTTGGCGTGACATTGGTCTACGCCGATGCCCCTGATGCACTGCGGGGCGAAGCCGCAGTGCAACGGGATGCCGCCGCGAAGCTTGGCATCCCTGCTCTTGTCCACGGGCGCGAAGCCGTGGACTTCAGCCGGTGCACAGGCATCGTGGATGCGCTGCTGGGCACCGGCTCGCGGGGGGCGCCGCGCGGAGCTTACGCGGCGCTGATTGAGACGGCGAACGACAGCGGCAAGCCGGTCGTGTCCGCCGATGTGCCAAGCGGGCTGGACGCCGACACCGGAGAGGTGTACGAGCCCTGCATTCAAGCCCGGGTGACCGTATGCCTCGCGCTGCTTAAGCGCGGGCTGGTGCAGTACCCGGGCGCTTCTGCCGCGGGGCGCATTGTGGTGCGCGCCATCGGCATTCCCGCGCGGCTTGCGCCAGAGCATGGCCCCTCGGTCCGTCTGCTGACGGACGAGGTGTTGCGCGGTGCGCTGCGCGTGGATACAGGCCGTCTACGGGCACCGGACGGCCACAAGGGCACCTACGGCCACGTACTGTTGGCCGCAGGAAGTCTGCCGATGAGCGGCGCTGGCCTGCTCTCGGCCAAGGCCGCGCTGCGCGCAGGTTGCGGGCTCGCCACATGGGCGCTGCCCGCGGCACTGCTGCCGCATGTCATCGGCACCGTGCCCGAGCTCATGCTTGCTGCCGCCGCCGATGGCGACAGCGGCGAATGGAACGCGGCTTCCGCCGACGCCGTGCTGCGTCTCGCGGAGAGCCGCGACGTGCTCGCGACCGGCCCCGGCCTCGGCCGCTTCAAGGGCGACACAGACTGGCTGCGCCGTCTGTGGCAACATACGGATCGTCCGCTCGTCATCGACGCGGACGCCCTCAACATGCTGGCAGACGCTGGCCCACATGGGCCTCGCGACTGGGGCCAGCGAAGTGCGGCGACAATTCTGACGCCGCACCCTGGCGAGATGGGCCGACTGCTGGGCATGTCGACCCCAGAGGTGCAGCGTGACCGCATAGGACACGCTGCAAGATACGCCCGCGAGCAGGGCGTGACCCTTGTGCTCAAGGGAGCACGAACGGTCATCGCAACGCCGTCCGGCGAGGCGTACATCAACACCACCGGGCACGCCGGCATGGCGACTGGCGGTGCCGGAGACGTATTGACCGGCATCATCGCCGGTCTGCTTGCCCAAGGGCTCAGCGCGGAGCAAGCCGCCACGTTCGGCGTATATCTCCACGGACAGGCCGCTGAACGTGCAGCACTGCTGCGCGGTGACCCATCGTCCCTGCTGGCCGGAGACATCATCGACGCACTGTAAGGATGGGGCAGGTGTGGGACAAACTCGCGGTTTTGGGTTACTACCTATGACGGTTCGTTTTCAGACTGCAAGTGATCCAACGAAGCAGGCACCAAAAGTAAATGAGTGAACGTTGTCCATTGTCCATTGTTCATTGCTCAGTACTCATTTGCTCAATGAACATTGCTCAATACCCATTGCTCAATTCCCAGTGCCCTAACGAACCTGATACACCTTATACCACGGTTTACATCGAGGAGCAAAAGCTAACGAACCTCATCCACGTTATTTCTGTGTATTTCAGATAAAACACCTGAAAAACCGGACTAAATTAGGGAATAGAATGCCTGAGATTCGTTAGATTTTATAATCTGCAATTAATGGCCCAATAAGGTTTGCTCAGTTCGTTAAACGTTTGGATCTGAAACGCTGATGCCTTTTTATCTATATAAGTTGAACTAAAGAATATTTACACTAGACACTCTGTTGACAGAACAACCTTCCGATCGCTGTTATCCCCAGTTTTTTCTTTTATAAATTAGGAAATCCGGGATAGCGTATGCTTCCGAAGCAGCTTTCTTTCAAAAAGCTCTTAGACGAAGCGTATGCTTCCGAGGCGGCTTTCTTTCAAGAAGCTTTTAGGCGAAGCGTATGCTTCCAAAGCGGCTTTCTTTCAAGAAGCTTTTAGGCGAAGCGTATGCTTCCGAAGCAGCTTTCCTTCAAAAAGCTTTTAGGCGAAGTATATGCTTCCGTGTCAGCTTTCTCTCAGATAGCTTTTACCTCCGCTACTTCAGGTTCTTTCTGTCCTCTCTGTTTTGAGTAAATGTTTAGTTCAATTAAATACTTTCATATCTCTGAAACAAATAATTTTTAGATGAAACGACAACGATTAGTTACTGAAAAGGGGAGCCCTGTCATGATCCATGACGGAGGCTCCCCTTTATTTGTTTGTATGTTCACGCTACCTGATCCTGGCTCGGCTATAACCTGCCCATAACATGCCCATAATCTGCATCTAAACGACATCCGAATTACGTCCGGGCCGAATTCTCCGGCATCCTGCTTACAGCCGGAATCGCAGCAGTTCCTGATGCATCTCTGCACTGATATCACGCAATGACTTCACCTTGATACTTGCATCAGCGAAGGAACGTTGTTGTTCCGACGTGGAGGCGGTGATTTCTTCGCTGCTGGCAGCCGACTGCTCGGTGATGGCACTGATATTTTCGATGGCCTGTTGCACCTGTGTACTGAGTTCATTGGAGTGTTGCATGTCCTCAGCAAGCTGATGGATACCCGTACTGATGCGCTCCACACTTTCACGAATAGCAGAGAAGGATTCGCGAGTCTGGCCAGTGGCTTGTTCCTGTTCGCCGAATAACTGCATGCTTTGTGCTACAGAGTTCTTCACCTTGTCCATGGAGGTTGTGATCTCGCCCACAGCCGCATAGATATGTTTAACCGATTGCGCAGATTGTTCGGCGAGTTTGTTCACCTCGCCCGCAACAACAGCGAAGCCACGTCCGGCTTCTCCAGCGCGAGCAGCCTCTATGGAGGCATTTAACGAGAGCATGGTCGTTTGTTTGGCAATCTCCGATACATATGCCGTCATCGTAGTGATTCGAACCGCGCTTTCTTCCAGTTCCCGTACCGTTTGTTCCACCTCGGCCATCGCCATACGATTCACTTCGGCCAAGCGGAGTTGCTCTGCTACAGCCTTATTACCTTCCTCAACGGTAGTTAATACTTCACGACCATCGATCACCGATTGGGAAGTGGCCTCCAGATTGCTATTGAAGGTAGACTGCATTTTGTCCACAACCATCACCGTTTCACTCAGATCCTCAGCAATCTTTTGACTGCCAATCGAGAGTTCCTCCGTGGTGCGGGATACTTGCTGCACAATCGCTTGGGCTGTATCATTACCGCGGTCAATATCTTGCGCCATCAGATCGACACGATGACCCGCCGCACCAATCGATTGAATAATGCCGCGGATATTATGAGTCATGATACCGAAGGAGCGACTCAGGTCATCGAGTTCATCTTTGCCCCGAGCTTCCGGTAATTGTCCGGTCAGGTCACCGTCCGCAATTTGTCCCGCGGCGTCTTTGAGTGTTCGAATACGCTTGGCGATCTGACGTGAAGTATACATGTTAAACAGCATTACGGCGACGAGCAATACGATGGCTCCTACCAGAGCGGTTTGCCACGTTTGCTGAATGTCACGTTCCAAATCGACGGTATATTGATCATAACGATCCCGAGTCATCTCATCTAACGAATAGATATCATTCTGTATGCCCCGAACCCGAGTGCTGTAACGTTTCGCTTCCGCACTGTTCATCGCACTCATCGCTTCGGTGGCTCCCTGGTTGAGAGCTTCTAATTTTGTCTCGATGGACTGAATAAGTTGTAACTGCTGATCTGTTTCGAGCAATCCGTCCGTAAGCTCCTGAATCATCGTTTGGCCTTCATCCAGCAAGCGAAGCACGGCGTCCTGGTTTCCTGCTGTCATGGAGAATGAGTAGACATCCAGCGCTTGCTGGGTCTGAATCTGATTGGCGTTCAGTTCACTCACCTTGAGCATGGCTGGTACCAGATTTTGATTTTTGGCATTCATGTTGAGCAATTGCATGATGATATAAGCGACTAGCACAAGGCATAGAAGTAGTGAAATTAGAGCATTAAGTATCAGTTTTCCCTGTAGTTTCATGTGCGTACCTCCTCGTATCCGATGGGTTATTGATCAAGCGTAATTTTGATTTGACCGGAAGAGATCTTTGCCTTCAGATCTTCGAAGGTTTGCTGTTGTTCGTCACTGAGCGTGATATTATGTAGAGCAGTCAGACCCACGGCGTTCTCCGCCAGCCCCTCCACGATTTCCTTTTGAGGGAAGGTATGATTGTTTTGAACAAACGTGTTAACGGCATTATAGATAGAGACATCCACATTTTTCAGCATGGACGTAAGAATGGATTTTTCCGCCAAAAAGAATTGATCGGTATCTACACCGATGGCGTATTTCCCTAATTTCTGAATCTCCGTCAGTGCGCCAACGCCTGTGAGACCAGCAGCAACGTAGATCACGTCAGCGCCCTTTTCCTGAATCATCTGTGCAGCCAATTGTTCACCGAGATCGGCATCACCGAAGTCCCCTGCGTAGACGACATCAACGGTTGCATCCGGCTTGACAGCCAGAACACCTTGTTTAAAACCCTGCTCGAAATTACGAAGGACCGGTATCTCTAGTCCACCAAGGAAGCCAACATGATCTTCCGTTGAAGCCATAGCGGCAATAACACCTGCCAGATAACTTCCTTCTTCCGCCCGGAATGAAATGGAGGCAATGTTAGGCAGTTCGGACTGACTGTCAATCATGAGGAACTGCTGGTCAGGATATCTGGCTGCAACTTTCTCCATATCCGCTTGGACAGCATCACTCAGGCCGATAACCAGATCGAATTTGGCTTCCGCAAACTCTTCAAATGCAGCTTCGGCATTGTCGCCCGGTTCACGATAGTCAAAGACAATGCTTTTCTCATTTCTGGCCTGAACCAGTCCATCAAAAGCAGCATCATTAAAAGAACGGTCACCCAGACCCACTTCCGTAAGCACGATCCCAACCTTTGTTCTTGTGTCTGTTGCCGTTGTTGTATTGTTGGCTGAACAAGCCCCCAGGATCAGTACCGTCAGGATCATCATTAGGGTGAGACCTAGACCTGCGCGTCTGTTCTTGTTTGTTTTCATGTGTGGTACCCTCATTTCTGTAGTCGCATTTTTCTGTTTTGCATGGTTCCTTAGCTCCAGGGAATGACGTGTACATGATGACACGTATGGTGAGGATTTCCCTTTATCTATATCGGTCAGAAAGGCACTGTGATTTATGGTATGTAGTGAAAATTTACGAAAAAATAAATATTTTTCATGAATTACACATTATTTTTACATTTCTTTGGTTAAAAGGGTACATAAATATCTACAGTATGTTGTTTACTGATGTTAGAAGTCGAAAAAAGGCACAACAGAGATGACATGAATCATCTCTGTTGTGCCTTAAAATTTCACCCTATACGGATGATAAGGTGATCATCCTATTATAAAAATTAAGCGAGTTTTACCAAGCCGCAATCGAGCCATCCGCTCGGGTTTCCGTACCCCCGCATAATACGCCATTGTCCGGGTTGCGCCAGATGATCTGACCGCGTCCAAACTGGGATGGATCGAGTGCCACTTGAATATCATGTCCCTTGCGGACGAGTGCCTGAGCGATATGCTGCGGGAAACCCGGTTCCACGAGAATTGTTTTGCCCTTCGTCCACTGCCAGCGCGGAGAATCCAAGGCGGCCTGTGGGTTCAGATGATAATCGACCGTATTCATGACCACCTGCACATGACCTTGCGGCTGCATGAAACCACCCATGACACCGAATGGCCCAACCGCTTCACTGCCACGGGTGAGGAACCCCGGAATAATCGTGTGATACGTCCGTTTGCCCGGCTCCAGGGCGTTGGCATGATTCGGGTCCAGTGAGAAGTTATGTCCGCGGTTTTGCAAAGCAATGCCTGTCCCCGGAACAACCAATCCAGACCCGAAGCCCATATAGTTACTCTGGATAAACGAAACCATGTTGCCTTCACCATCAGCCGTAGCCAGATACACTGTTCCACTTGCACGTGGATCACCTGCCTCAGGTGCTCGTGCGGTATCCCCAATGAGTTTGCGCCGTTCTTCCGCGTATGCCTCGGACAGCAGTTCCTCCACCGTCACACCCATTTTGCGTTCTTCAGTAATATATTTCTCCCCATCGGCAAATGCCAGTTTCATGGCTTCGAGCTGCTGATGATATGCAAGAACGGATTCTTTCTCGTCAAAATCATATCCCTTCAGGAGATTAAGCGCCGCCAGAGCAATCAATCCTTGTCCATTCGGCGGAATCTCCCATACATCGTAACCACGATAGGAGACGGAGATGGGATCAACCCACTCGGGCTGGAATGCCGCCAGATCTTCGCGAGTCAGATAACCACCGTGCTCTGCCATAAAGGAATGAATGCGCTCTGCCAGTTCTCCTTCGTAAAAGTCTCGCGCTTCGCTCTCGCCAATCTGGCGCAAAGTCGCCGCATGATCCGGCGAGCGCCATATCTCTCCAGCTGCGGGAACACGCCCGCCTGGAGCAAATGTCTCAAACCACGCACGCCCTGCCTCCGCATCACCCTGGCGTGCATAGATCTCGGCTGCCCTTGCCCAGTGGCGGGCCAGCCCAGGCGCAAGCGGGTAACCTTCCTCCGCATAGCGGATGGCCGGTTCCAGCGCTTCCGACAGCGTGAGCCGCCCAAAACGGCGGCTCAGCTCAGCCCAACCCGCCGGTGCGCCAGGCACCGTCACCGGAACAACCCCGAGCTTCGGCATCTCCGTATAGCCTGCCGCTTGAAGCGCCTCAATGGATATGCCCTGAGGCGCAGGGCCGCTGGCATTCAGGCCATGCAGTTTGCCCTCGGTCCAGACGAGGGCAAAAGCATCGCCGCCAATGCCATTGGACGTTGGCTCCAGCACGGTGAGTGCTGCCGCAGTTGCAATGGCGGCATCGATGGCATTGCCGCCTTTTTTCAATACATCGAGACCTGCTTGTGCAGCCAGTGGCTGAGACGTGGCGACCATGCCTTGCTTGGCATACACAGGCACGCGGTAAGAGGGGTACGGTTGGTAGAGTGGATCGAAGTTCATCAGGTTGTTCAGCTCCTTGTCGCAAGATGTCAGGCTCCGGTATAACCGGATCATACTCCTAATCCTCTTCGCAACCGGACAACCGATATCCTGCCACACCTGCCAAATCCAACCTGACATCAGCAACGATATCACCCATATTCCACACTAGCCTAGGTCGTTACCATATCGCCGCCATTTACATGAATGCATTCACCTGTGACGTAGGATGAATCGCGGGAGGCGAGATAGACGTAAGCTGCCGCCAGTTCGTAAGGCTGACCAGCTCGACCCATAGGCGTTTCCGTTCCAAATACCTGCACATCCTCCGCCGAGAAACTGGCAGGAATGAGCGGTGTCCAGATGGGGCCAGGAGCAACGGAATTCACGCGGACTCCCTGTGCAGCGAGCGATTGGGAGAGTACACGTGTCAGCGACACGACAGCTCCTTTGGTGGAGGAATAGTCGATTAACTGAATGTTACCTTTATATGCTGTAATAGAAGCTGTATTGATGATGGAGGCACCTTTGCATAGATGCGGCAGCGCGGCCTGGATCAGAAAGAAATAGGCGAACACATTTGTCTGAAAGGTGTGATACAGCTGTTCCTCTGTAATATCAACGATGCTTGGCTGCACATACTGTACGCCATGATTGTTGACCAGAATATCGATCTTCCCGTAGGTTTCCATGGTTGTGCGAATGACGGCTTCACAGTTTTTCTTTAAGCGGAGATCAATCTCGATTAAGAGACAGCGCTGTCCGAGTTCTTCGATCCGCTCGCGAGTCCTTTCGGCATCTGTCACTTCATATAGATAAGCAATGACAATATCCGCACCTTCCTTGGCAAAAGCAATGGCGGTCGCCCGGCCGATTCCACTGTCGCCACCCGTAATAATGGCAACTTTACCTTGGAGTTTGCAGCTACCGATATAGGCAGGATCTTCACTGATCGGTTCAGGCACCATCAGGGTTTCCAGACCGGGTTGCTGGTCCTGATGCTGGGGTGGGAATGCCAGCTTTTGCTCTTTGCACACCGTTTTCTCACCATAAAAAGGATAGACAGGATTCATGTGCTTTACATCCTCCTCGAGCGTTCATTGATACGGATAACCTATGCATTCGCCCAGAAGAAGGTGCGAGAGGAGGCAGTAGAGCGGTTGTTTTTTGCAGAGAATATACCATAATAAGGATAGATCCTTAAATCGATGGAGGTGTCAGGAGCCACATGAATATTCAGGGAATCAATCATTTGTGTTTTTCCGTATCCAATCTGGAGCGGTCCATTACCTTTTATGAGCAGGCTCTCGGTGCCCAGATTCAGGTGAAAGGACGCAAACTGGCGTATTTTGAGCTTGCCGGTCTGTGGATCGCCTTGAATCAGGAGGATGTTATTCGCAACTATACGGAACGAACCTATACCCATATTGCATTTACCGTTACAGAAGAGGAGTTCGATGCGTCTGTGCAACAGCTGCGAGCAGCCGGGGCGGACATTCTTCCCGGAAGGCCAAGAGATCCACGGGATGCAGCATCTGTATATTTTACCGATCCGGATGGTCATCTGTTCGAACTGCATACAGGTACGATGAAGCAAAGGCTGGATTATTATCGCGAAGACAAAGCTCATATGACCTTTTATCCGTGAAATGGTTGTGCAAGTGGAGGTAAATGGGGATTAACGTGTTTAAAGTCATTGCGATTATCCGTAAAATACGTCTTAGGTTGCCAGGAATCGATGGTGGATTATGCTGCCCAATTATAAACATGAGGAGAGATGAGCATGGAGAGTAAAGGAAGCAAATTCGTTACAACGGCAAGTGAACTCTGCATGGTTACTATCATGCTTCTACCTTTTATTGCAGGACAGCTTCATGTTTCGGAGGCATATGCAGGATCGGCTAAGTTTAGTGGTCAGCAGGGACAAAAACATGCCGTATCTACGGAAACGCTGCTTGATCTGAATGATCCTGTTCCTACTCGATGAGCGGTTTAAGATGATCCTATGCCTTGTCACCATGTATTCCCGGAATTAAGGCCTCTAGTTGAAGAGACCCTGAACTCCATCATTTTGTTTTCCCGTGTCCTCAGTTGTTAGATGAAGAACGCATCCGCTTTATTTGATCAATGACTTATAGTCGTCGTAGTTCATTTTACGATCCTGAAGGCTTAGCAGAAGAAGTTGTTGGCTGATGTCAGCCTCGCGGTTTGCAGAGATGCGTTTAAGCAGATCGTGACTCATTCTTAGAAAATAATAACCTTCATTGCTGTTGTTTTTCTCATGAAATACAATACCAAGCAAGCGATACAGTTTGGCACGAAGCATCCCTTCATCTTGCTGATCCAGCAGTTGAAGGGCTTCTTTGATGATGGCCTCTGCCTGTTCTGGCTCGCGTTGCTCCAGATAAATTTTACTGATTTCCTCCAATATGGAAGCCTTCTTGTGGGGAAGATTGCGTTTATCGTAAATTCGTGCGCATTCATCCAGCAAGGGGAGGGCTTCTTTTTTTTGCCCCATATGAAGCTGGATCACGGCGAGGTTGTGGAGTGCCAGAACGTAGGATTCGCTGCTCGCCTGTTTATAGGCCTGTACGGATCTCTTGGTCCAGTCATAACTTAACAGCATGTGTCCGTCCTGTTCGGACATATAATAGGCTTTGCCCAAACCCAGCGTAATCTCGCCATACAGTTCCGGTTGTCCGGCCATCTGGGCTTCCTTCTCCGCTTTGAGATAGTAGTTCAACCCCTCATTCACATTGCCTAGTCTTAAATGAGTTGTGCCAAGAAAGGTCAGCGATTGGATGTGTTCTTCCTGTAGATGTTTGAGTCTGCTGCTGTACGTATACGCCTGTTCATAATGTTTCCGGGCAGCATGAAACAGCTCTGCATGAAAAGCCGCTCTCCCCATTTCCAGATAATATTCAACAATACGTTCCCTGTCCCCCGTTCGAATGACCGTAAATGCTGCGTTTTCCCCTTCATCCAAGGCTTGTCGATAATCCCCAAGTCTGTTGTGACTTCGCAAAATGAGCAGGTAGGCTTCAGACTGATCCGATGTATCCTCCGTCAGTGTCAGCACTTTATGAGCTATGCGGATGCAGGCAGAATCATTCTGCTCGGCGTAACAGGCTTTGGCCTTTTCCAATACAGCCTCACCAATATCCGAATCTGTCGATGCACTTCCTCCCAAAAAAAACTCCATGGGTGTATTGAGCCTTCTGGCAATAATTTTCAACATACGCTGCGAGGGAACGGCCCTGCCTTTTTCGATAAGGCTGATGTAAGAACGCGTCATATCCTCACCTGCCAGTTGCTTCTGAGACAGTCCAAGCTGCTCCCGGATTTGCCGGATTTTGGGTCCGAGCATGATCGTTCACCGTCCCTTGAATATAGTTTGATTGGAATGGAGATGTGATTGGTATGTTGGGTCCATCGAACGTGCAGAAGCAGGGGTAAGGAGAGTGAGAGGTTCATTTACCTCCATTTACAGTTTAAATCCAATTTGGGAGATTATAGAATCAGAGTATCCAAGATGAAAGGAGGAGATATGAATGGTCATTAAAGCGACTCCCATTACACTGGAGCAACTGAAGCGCAAAGAAGTTGAAGCAGCACAATTGGAAACGAGTGGACTGGGCGAGGCACGTGAAGTCAGTGCACGCGCGGTTTCCGCTCGCGCAGTTGAAGCCCGTGCTGTAGCGGCTCGTGCTGTAGCAGCTCGTGCAGCGGCGGCTCGTGCCTGATTTTTCCTACTTACTTTTCGTATTACGCTAGATTCATAGATGGGAGCTTCTGCGGAAGCTCTTTATCTCCCTATATTTCAGTGAGATTCGTACGTTAGTGATAACGAGGTGTCTGAAGCCGATGCATATCAAGCAAATATGGTCTTACATTCCGGAGCACATTGTGCCGATCAGGGAACTGAACGAGGTGCTGGGACTCAATAATGCCCAGACGAAGGTACTGGAAAAAATTCACGGTTTAAAACAGGTTCGGCAAGACAGGGATGGAGATCTGGCTTCGTTGCTTGGACGTGTATTAACCCAGGTGGTGAATAACCCTGAGGTAGCTCCTAACTCGATCAAGTATATCATTTATTGCCACACAATTCAGGAAAATTTCCCCTTTCCTATGAAAGTTTTGCAAGCCCTGAAACGGACTTACGGGTTGCAGCATGCCATCGCGTTTTCGCTTACGCAGCAGAACTGTGCATCGGGCTTGATCGCCCTGAATGTTGCCGAGACATTGCTGCCTTCATTGGAAGCGGATGATCATATTTTAATTTTGACAGGTGAAAAAACCTTTAGTCCAGTTGTGCAATTAATCCCCAATACCACCGTGATGGGAGAGGCATCAGCCGCCGTGCTGGTGGGCAACAAGGGCAACGGAAGTCGTGTCGTTGGACTCACGAGTGTTACCCTGGGCCAATTCTGTAATGTACTAACGGGAACCCCGCAGATTCTAAGGGAGTTTCAGGAAATCTACACGCCTCGGTTATGTGAAGCCATTGTTGCAGCCGTGGAGCAGGCGGGTCTGACACTGCAGGATATTCGATACATCGTCCCACACAATGTGAATCTATCCTCGTGGAAGAAGGTGGCTATCCGTTTATCCTATCCCCTTGAACGAATATATACGTCCAACGTACAGGAAATCGGACATTGTTTCTGTTCGGACCCATTTATTAATCTGCAAGCCATTCTAGAGCAGAAGTTGTTGCGACCAGAGGAGTATTATCTGCTTGTTACGGTCGGACTTGGGGTTACATTCAGCGTAGCAGTGATGCAATATGCAGGAATAGGAGGGAATGTCCGTGACCACCGTATTGACGGATTTTTCGAGCAAGCTCAAGTGGGCGTTAACGGGCCAGCATGACGTTACTTTTGTGTATCTTAACAATTTTGAGGTAGAGGAGTACTGGAGTGAAACGGGCATTCTCAAGCTGCCCTCATTAAGCATAGGCTCGGCTGCGGACGTTGTTAATCGGATGGAGGAACTGGGTGTTTTCCTTGCTGGAGAGAACGATATCATCCTGCTCAAGGATACGCCGAATCAGGAATTCATGGCAGATGCACAGGCGCTTGGGTTTGGTCGCTCCCGATGCATAACGGTGGAGCACAATGATCCGGCGATGAATATTACCGCGAATCTTCTGCATTGTCCAAAAACGGTGGACAAGCTGCGAGAGCTGTCACAGGCTGCTGGAACAAATGCTTATCTGGTTCCCTTTGGTACCTCGGACCAGGAAGAGGAATTCTCACGGCTGACCGGCATTCCGCTGGCTGTTCCATCTTCAGATATCTTCCGCAAGGTCAATGACAAGGGGTATTCCCGCCGTCTCAACGCAGAGCTGGGTATTCGTCAGATCCCAGGCGTTGAATGCACGTCTTTGGATGAACTGGTGTCCGGTTTCGATCAGTTGAAGTCTGTGCTAGAGCAGGGTGGACGGCTTGTGCTGAAGGACTCCATGGGTGTGTCAGGTAAGGGAATTACCGTCATTGCCGATGAAGCCAGGTTCCACAAATGCATGAGCATGCTGGAGAAACAGGCTAGCAAAAAAGGAATTCGACAAATCAACTACGTGCTTGAACAATGGATTGATAAAATCTGTGACCTGAATTACCAGATTCTCATCGATCGATCCGGCGGAGTTGAGTTTCTTGGCGTAAAGGAATCGTTGGTAGAGCAAGGCGTACATCAGGGGCATCTCATGCCTTCTCGGCTCAACGATGTTCAACTTGAGGTCATTCGCGAAGCGGCCATGCGAATTGGAGCAGCCTTGTATCGAGATGGATATTACGGCCTTGCCGGCATGGACGCCATTCTGGACGAGGACGGTACAATCTGGCCCAATCTTGAGATTAATGCCAGGTTTAATATGTCCACCTATCAGACCAACATTCAGCATCAATGGCTGCCCGAAGATCAATGTGGATTGGCAAAAAAATATACGCTCCGGCTCAATCACCTGCTGGAATACGGAGTACTTCGTTCCCGGTTGGGTGCGTTGATGTTCGAACCGGAACGCGGCGAAGGATTATTAATCAATAATTTTGCCACAGTCAATGCGGCATTCAGAAGTGAGGGGACCTTGTTCTCCGGACGTCTGTATGGCGTGATTATTGCGTCCTCCCCTGAACGGCTGGGAGCGATCAACGAAGCGATAGAAGCCGTCCTATCTTCCATTAACGAGGTGATGTGAGTGTCTACGGAATATCAGATTCAGCAGTTGCGTGTCTCGGACATCGCTGAGAAATTCGGAACTCCGCTGTATATATATGACGGGGATGTGTTGCAGCAGGTGTATCAGGAGCTTCGGGGATTGCTTACGCCTCAAGTGGAGCTGTTCTATTCATTGAAGGCCAATCCGAATATTTCGATCGTGCACATGTTGCAGGAGATGGGCGCGCAGGCAGAGGTATGTTCCCTGGCAGAATTACATACGGCCGTACAGGCTGGAGTAGCGCCAGAAAGCATTATTTTCCTTGGACCCGGAAAAAGCGATGACGAGATTACGGCATGCATACGTCTGGGGATATATGCGATTGTATGTGAATCGTTCCAGGAGCTGGAGCGCATAGAGATCATCGCTGCAAGTGAGGGGCGAATCGTGCCGGTGGCCCTGCGAGTGAATCCTTCCTTTTCTGTTAAAGGCTCCAGGCTGACCATGGGTGGAAAACCACGTCAGTTTGGTATGGATGAGCAAAGTGTGCTCCAGGGGAAAGAGCAGTTCGAGAGCTACTCCCATGTGGAGATCATGGGACTTCACGTGTACATGGGAACCCGCATGTTGGATGTAGAACCGATCGTTCAGAATACCCGTCATATTCTGGAATTGGCTGATCGAATCGAGAACGAGCTGGATATCACGCTGCGTATGGTCGATGTAGGCGGGGGATTGGGCGTGCCCTACCATGAAGGTGAGCAGTCCCTATCCATAGCCACACTGACAGAACAGTTGAATCCAATGTTCGAATCGTTTCGGAATAGTCATGCCAACACCCGGCTGTTCATGGAGCTTGGGCGGTATCTGGTAGGCACCTGCGGTATGTTGGTCAGTCGAGCCCTATACGTCAAGCAATCGTATGGAGAGCACTTCGTTGTAACCGATGGTGGAACGAACTGCCATATGGCAGCGGTGGGAACAGGTTCTTACGTGAAGCGTAACTTTCCGATTGCCTCCCTGACGCGTTATGGTGAGTCCCCTGTAGCCGAATACAATATTACGGGTCCCTTATGTACGCCGAATGATGTTGTTGGGAAACGGGTATTGCTTCCTCCTGTTGAACGGGGCGATCTAATCGGTGTTTTTCATTCGGGAGCCTATGGACCAACGGCTTCTCCCACACACTTTTTGAGTCATGGAAGTCCGGCGGAAGTGCTGATTGTCGCTGGGGAGGCTCACTTGATCCGTGAGCGAGATACTCCGCAGGATCTACTGTCCAAGCAACGTTTGATTCAAGTGTCCGACACGGCAATAACCAATTGATGAGGAGAGATGATGATCATGACAACTGCAGTATTGCTTGAAGAGATCAAAGGTGCCCTTGCTGAAGTGTTGAATACGGAAGCCAGGCAGGATATTCAATTAAGCACATCTTTATTTGACGAACTCTATCTGGATTCGACCTCGGTTCTGGAACTGCTTATGACGCTGGAAGACCGGATTGAAGGTCTGGAGATTAACCCGGATGATCTGGAGCCCGATGTATTTGATACGGTAGGTTCCCTGGCTGCCTATATTGAGAAGCAACTCATTGCGGCCTGATGGCTTCGCCTGTTGCCATACGGGAGATGGGAGTCAGGCTTTTCTCGGAGAAGAAGCCTCCGTTTGATCATCCAGAACTGTTGCGATTTCATCAGGACATGCTCGCGGGTACTCCGATCAAGTACGATGTTCAACTTTTGCAGGGGCGTAACAACAATGCCTATCACGAGATGAGTGTGGAATTGCTGGAGGAGACGGGACTTGATCGGGTCATGCAAGATGTGGATGTGTTGCTGCTGGCATACAATTTTCCGAATACCCGCCCGGATATATCAATTGTGAATTATTTGATGGATCGTTATCAGGCCCGTTTTATCAGTTTTGCTGTAAATGATCTTGGTTTTGGTGCTCCTTTTGCGGCGCTCCACATGCTTCAGCATTATCTGGGCAGAGAAGGTTACATGAAAGGCATGCTGCTGGTTATGGACCAGACGGCTCTCCCCTATGAAACGATGGAACTTGTTTCACCGCCTGGACCGGACACGGCCGCAGCCATATACCTTGATCGGATGACAGGCGTAGGACCTTCCCTGCTTGGGGTAGAGATGCGACATGCCGAGAATTCCATAGCCGATACTGCGGAGATGGTACTGGATCGATTATGTGCCCAGGCATCCATTCACCGGAATCAGATTAACCTGCTTATCCATCCTGATCTGGAGCAGCAGTGCAATCAGGCTGTCTGGTACAGCGAATGTGGATCGAAGAGCAATTATGATCCATCGCGCTGGAGTGCAGCGCCATTCTTCGCATTACAGGAGTTACTGGAAGAGAAGGACGGGGGCGAGTACATATGTCTTATGCATCTGGAGCAGACGGATTCGTTTGTTCACGCCTTGCTGATCCGAACTTGTGAATGGAGTATGAATGGACACTAATCGCAGAAGGAGGGAGAACATTGGGGTTCGGTATTGTGGATATTGGCGTCTATTTGCCTGAACAGATTCAGCAGCCGGAAGAGGTGCTGGCTGCCCTGGAGCTTGGGAAAGGCGAGCTTCAGTTTCTGCGCAAGTACCACCGCCTGGAAGGTGTGCCTGTAACGGAACCGGGCCAGATGCTTGACGATACGATCGCACAGGCTGTGGAACGACTCCAGACCAGACCTGCCCTTTCCGGAATCGACCTTGTTCTCTATGTCCATTCCTTCCAGGTGCAGACACCGGGCGATTACAGGCTTGTGCAGCGTGTCCTCCAGCGCTTCGGGCTGGAACATGTACCGTTCTATGGCATATCGCAAATGAACTGTGCATCGTCGATAGCCGCTCTTCAATGGCTTGAGCGAATCTCGCAAACGCAGCCTCACATTCGGAATGTGTTGTTGATCTGTGCGGATCAATTCAATTTTTTGCCTCCCGAATGGCGCTATCTGCGCAAATCGGCCATTCTGGGTGATTCTGCCGTAGCTGTTCTATTGAGCAGAGAGAGCTGTCAGCATGTCGTTCAGGCGGCTCATGTGCTGCGAGATACCCGGTTCCATACTGGTTATCATGCAACCGCCGATGAGATCTCGGCATTTAACCGATTGTATGTGGACCATATCATTCAAGGGATGGAAGAGCTGCTGTCAACGCAAGGCCTGAGTTTCGAAGATGTGAATCATATTTTTCCCCATAATGTGAACTGGACTACCTGGAAGGAATTCTCGCGACGTACGGGAGTTGGACTTGAACGGATATATCTGGATAACATTCAGCGAATCGGACATACCTTTTCCACCGACCCGTTCATTAACCTGAGTTCGGGATTGGAGCAGGACTGGGTGTGCAGGAAGGGACGCTCCATCATGGTCAGTATCGGGCTCGGCAGTTTTTTTGGTTTTGCACTGGTGGAGCATGGAGGATGCGAAGAAGAATGAACAGGAGGAATGACAATGCACGTTATTGAATTCCAGGGCCCAGATGCTAAGCCCGTCGGATCAAAGGCAGCAGGCAACCCCGTAGCTCCGATATCGGAAATGTTGGAGGCAAAAACCTTGCTGGTGAACAATCGTCCAGTGCTTTTGGCAACAGGTCCCTACGTGCTCGCAACCGCTCATCTCATGGAACAAGATGCTTTACTTTGGCATGAACAATCAGCAGGGCTGTATCGTTGGAACCAACTACATGCCGTTCATGTGCAGGATCGGATGCTTGAGCCCTCTGGACTACTGTTATACAAGGTACAGCCGAATGAGGGTGAGAAGGCTGAGATATCAGGCGAGAAAGTGACCTCGAATGAGCTGAGAACACGCCTGCTTGAGTTCCGCGTAGAGCTGTGCAAGGCTGGATTGGAGCAGGTTCGCAGGCATTTGTCGGTGCGAATATCGGGCGGACAATCCACGTTTCAGCACCAGCTCGTGAAAGGCATGGTCGCTGACATCTTGACAACGCTCTACATGGCGGAAACGTTGCCTGAGGACCGCTTCCTCTCAGCAAATCCAGGTCTTCCATCGGTCCGGGTTCATGCGTGGATACATCAGGAATTGGACGAAGCTTTCAGACAGATTCAACGTCTTGGCGGCGGTTTCGGTTTTTTGAGACATGGCGTATCTGCATATACATATGCAGGCCAACTGGTGAAAAACATGCTGTTGCCAGCTAAGGAGGAATATTCATGATTACTCCATCAACGATTGCGATATTCGAGCATGTGATGAAGCAGTATGCTGTGGAGCTTCGTCAGATCGGCCAGACGATTGACCGGGAGCCAGACCGACTCACCGATTTTTTGCACACGTCTGCCCTGCAGGCCATCAATCATATGATGATTCCCCCGGAGTATGGCGGCCAGCCAATTGTAACCATAGGTCAGGATCGATATTATGGACTCTCTTCGCTGGAAAGAGTCATTACGATCGAGCAGTTGTCCGCAGGAGATGCGGGCGTTTTTCTGGGAGGACCTGGGCCTTCCATGTCCAGCATCGTCATGATTGACTTGGGCGATGAGGAACAGAAGGAGCGCTTTTATAGCCACTTTCTGAAAGGTCCGGCCTGGGCTGTTTTTGCCTTGTCAGAGCCGGAGAAGGGTTCAGATGCAACCGAGATCAGCACGCGGATTACGCGACATCCGGATGGGGGAATGGAGCTAACCGGACATAAATTCTACATTGGGAACGGACACCGGGCGAGTATTGGACTGGTATTCGCTCAGACCAATCGTACGCCTCTGGGCATTCAGGTGGCTATAGTTGATCCTTCTCTGCCGGGTTTCACAGCAACGCCGCTGGACACGATGGGGCTTCGCGGTCTGCAACTCAGCCATCTGCAATTCGAGGCTTTCCCACTGGAAGAGAAAGATATTCTGGGTCGTCATTTAAGCCCAACCAAGCGTGGACTGTGGGGAGCACTGCGTACATTCCACCGGATGCGCCCTAGTGTGGCGGCATTGGCGCTTGGTGTTGCACAGGCTGCTTATGATTATGTTGTGGAGCACAGAACGATCTTCACAGAACGTGAAAAGACAGAATTGGAGCGATTGGAGATGCGTCTGCACGCGCTGCGCAGCATGATTCGGAATGCAGCAGCAGAGATTGACCATGATGCGAATAAGGGATATCTGGCTTCCCTCAGTAAAATACGGGCTGCGTCAGTTGCCGAGGAAGCGACGGAATGGGCACTGGAGATGATGGGGCCAGGTTCCATGCTGGAGCATCCTCTGTTGAACAAATGGTATCGCGATGCAAGGGCCTTTGAGTTCATGGAAGGCACAACGTCCATTCAGAAGATTAGCGTTTTTCAGGCGTATGCCAACGGGAAGATGCAGCATGTCTGATTCACTTCATGGTGATATTGGCGCACCAATCTATGTGGATCATATTTGCTGGCTTACTGCGGAGGATCATCTGTATACACTGGATTGGCCAACACCGGATGATTATGTTTACGTATCGCCGCACATATACATGGAGGATCACTACTATGGTCGCGTGGGAACACTGACTCGCTCCCTTATGGCAGACGGGAGACGGGTGACAGCGGGTGATCTTGCGCTTATGGTGCTGGAGCAGTTGTCCACAAAGCCGCATTGGGATTGGTTGATCCTTGCCCAGACCTGTCCCGAACGACATGCATTGAATGCTCCACTTGCCCGAATGCTTGAAACGGCTCCGTGGCGAGTTGATCATCCACTCGGTATTACCCATATGGGTGCGCTCGCAGGCACCGAGGCCATTCAGGCTGCTCTTTGGAGCATGCTTCCTAACGAACGGACTGCGATTGTTCTGGTGGAGCAGCGAATTCTCCATGACGATGGACAGATTGCATATGGTCAACCATCTGAACCTAAGGGTGATTTGGGCGACATGGCGGTGGCGCTTGAGGTAGGCCTTGGTCAAGGAGCGTTGCAGATACACTATGCGGGAAAACGGACCATCAGATCGGATGATGCCACGGCTTTTTCATCCGAGGCACTCGGCATGATCCGCGAATGGATGGATAGCCATGGAGCCGTGCATGTCATTCTTCAGTCGAGACTGGGATTACGTCTCAATGGCAGTTCTGTTTTGCATATTTCCCCTTCCAAGACCATCTGCGTACCACGAACCGATTATCAGAGCGGTGATGTATGGATACAGCTGGCAGATAAGCTAGAGCGGGGGATTATCAGGCCAGATGATCGAGTCATGCTCGTCTCATGGGATGACGATCGGATGATATCGGCTTGTTGCGTGCATGTGATACGTCTGCCGATCCTCAGCAGGCTTACAATGAATCAAGAAATCAAGACTTCATGAATTGTGGAGGTGAACCTCATGCAGGGGATCGATTATACGGCCGGCTCGATCCATCGTTTGTTATTCCGTACGGCCGTTCCGATGCTGCTCGCTTCTCTGGTTAACGTGATTACACAACTGGCCAATGTATTTTTCTTGGGTCATACGAGTCAAAATGTATTATATGTGCTCTCATTGTATATTCCTGTCTCATTCGTCATGATTGCCATCATCGAAGCGATGCAGCTGTCTGTTCAGGTCGCGGTGGCGCGCAGTCGTGCCGGGGGCTCTCGTGCATTTACCCAACTGTTCGTGCACATGATGGGCAGTGCAATGCTGCTTGCCATTCTGACCGGGGGCATGGTGATGTTACTGACCCCTGTGCTCTCATGGTTTTACCGTGTGCCTGCCGACATTGGGCCCATGTTTACGCTGTACGTAGGGGGCATGATGGCAGTGAGCATCCCGGCTGTCCTGGCGGCGGTGACCAGTGCGGCGTTACGAGGACTGGGCCGGGCACAGGCAGCTTCGTGGAACGCGGTTGGGATGGCGATGCTAAACATTGCTCTTGTGTATACATTTGTGTCGGTCTTCCGGTTGGATCTGAAGGGCATCATCTATGCCAACCTGATCACTTCCGTCTTGTCCTTGGCCATCTCCCTGCTGATTCTGTTCATTCGTCGGGAAATGATCTTTGAACGCTTTGTTTTTGCCCAAAAACATCTGATGGCCCTCAGACATGTCGGTATTCCTGTGTTCATCTCGTACTGCATGATTTTTCTGAGTACATTTTTTTTCAATAAAATTGTCAGTCACTTTGGCGAAGGGGCGGTTGCTGGCTTTGGCGTTGGTTATCGAATTCAGACGATGGCGATCCTGCCGGGTATCGTGATTGGATCGGCCATCGGCATTATCATCAATCATAATTTGCAGTCACCACACCGGCCAAGGGCCTATGCAAGCTATCGCCAAGGTCTGCTGCAATCCTTTGCTCTATACGTAATCATTGCCGTTGCCGTCTGGATCTGGCGAGATCCACTTATCGCATTCCTGATCGAAGACGCGGCAACCCGAGCAGAAGCAGCACGGTATCTGTCCATCGTAGCTCTTTCCTATATTGGCATGGGTCCCATGATGACAACCCTGCTGACGATGGAACAGAGCGGGCGCGGATATCAGGCCATAATCCTGAATGCGGTATATTTTCTGATTATTATCGCACTTGGCTGGGGATTGACTCGGGCCTTCAATGAGGTTACTTACTTCTATGCGGTGATTGCTGGCATGAATGTGGTCGGCATGTCGTCGTTCTTGCTGCCTTTCATGCGAATGCTGAAGCGGGAATATGTGGAATCGTCTGCGGATAAGGACATCAGTACAGAAGGTGAAGCGACGTTGCCGAATAAGAGCTATTCCACACAGACTTGACTCTAACTACATACAGGAGGTTTTTGCATGACAACATCAGAACCTGCTTATCTGGTACGTCGCATTGCAGATACGTGGATCGCTGCGGATGAAACGTTCAGCCAGTTTTATGAGCTGGAACCTGCGAAAGAGCTGGAGCCACAACGCCCCCCGGATTTGCCGGGGGTGGAACCTGCGGAAGCGCCTTTTTTTTTGTATGAGCCTCTCATCGGTCATCGGGCTCCTCAACTGGGGATCTTGGGTATCCCTCATTCTGGTGGGACAAGCATGTTAAACTCCTCCGTTGCCGGACTTGCGCATGCGTTACGTGTAGAATCGTGGAAAAAGGTCATCTATCCATCGTTGCAAGAGTCAGGGAATTCGAGCTTGTACGATATTGGAAGTGGGAGACGATTGCTTGAGAGTGTAGCCATGCAGGATTGGGGTACTTGTCTTATGAATGAAGCGGAGGCGGATACAGCTGTTCCTTATCAAAAGGGGCTTGCGGCCGCACTGGATCATGCGCTGGATCAACAGGCGCTATTATGCTGCATTGGCGGAGACCATTCTATTACGCATGCTGTGCTTCAGATGATGGCAAAGGCCACGGGCAGTCGAAGGGTGCTGGTACAGTTCGATGCCCATCATGATTGCGGTATCGATGCCATTCATCAGGAGCATCCCAGTCACTCCAATTTTGTAAGACATCTGCTAGAGCAGGGTACGGTTGCTGCTGTTGTACAGATCGGCCTGCGTGGTCTTCGCTCAGCAGATCAGATGTATAGCCATCCTGGCTTGATTCAGATATCGGCAGAGCATATGACACCCGAGAGGGTGAGCCGTGTTCTGAACGAGGTAAGGCAGAAGTACGATGTCGACTCGGCTTATTTAACTTTTGACTTGGATTCCCTTGATCCGGGTAGCTTCCCCTTTGTTGATTTTCCAATTGCTGCAGGGCCGACGTGGCAGAACATTCGAGACTGCGTTACTGCAGCACTGGAAGTACCGATAGCTTATCAAGGGATGGATATGGTTGAAGGACAGGGTGTGCAATCGGATCGACACATTCCTGGACAATATGAGCTGGCGCTTCGAATGTTGGTCTATATGATGGATGGTATCGACCGGAATCGTCGGCAGTTTGAATTGTCTTCAAGAACTGGCGCAGCCAGGGAAGGAATGCTGTCGGGAGCGGGAGTATCCATGAATCAGGGTATACAGGAGGTGTAAGGATGAAGGATTTTCGTACATTATATACGTTACATCGGGAACAGGTCAGGGAGGAGCTGTATCGGGAAAAGACAGACGGAATTCGACTTGGATTCTTCTATGCGCTAATGAATATTGTTAAGGAACTTTCGCCTCTTCAATTGGAAACGTCACCGGAGTTGATCTGGATGGATTATCTGGCTTTTTTGCGGACGGTTGATGAACACAAAAAAAACCCGTACTCCTTTATGGATTGGGATGAAGTCGAGGGGCTTGAACATCTGCAAGCGACGCTGCAGGAAGGTGGGGCCTTGTTGACCTGGCATTACGGATTCGTCCGGCATAACATGATTACCATCGGACAGGAGATTCGCGCAGGCCACATGAAGTCCGGATTACCCTTCTATCTGGTGGCTGAGCAGGGCACCGTAGAGCAGGAACAGAAGCTGTCGTCCTGGAATACCCTACGTCAGTTTGCAGGTGCTGATCTGTTGAATGCCGAGGATGAGATGATTGGCATACGATTATATTCTCATTTGCGGAAGGGAGGTTCATTCAACCTTTTCGTAGATGGTCAGACCGGGTTCAACGCGGATAATCGCGCAGTGGAGCTTCCTTTCCTGAGTTCACGCATCCGGACGAGGAGCGGTATTTTTCGTATTTTAGCCAAGACACGCAAGCCTGTATGCCCCTATTTCATGACATTGACTGAAGATTTTCGTTCCAAAATTGTCTTCTTGCCGCCTTTCATATTAGAAGGGGATATTCAGGAATCAGCAGGACGTGTATATGAGCCGTTTCGCAATCAACTGCTGAAGCAGCCTGCATTATGGAGATTCTGGGACCGTCACCATCAGCAAGTGATTCACTGGAAAGAGGATGAGACTAATCTTCATTCAGCGGAAGCTGAGAGTCAGGTGGACTGGTTCTCCAAGCCGCTGGAGGGATTCGGTCAGCTTGGACTGAACACCGCGAGTGGCATGATCTACAATTTGGGTTAACCGTCAGATAAGGGGGGAGGCAAGGATGCAGTCTTTCATTACGGAGCAGTACAATCGTCTATCGGTCCATGTGATGCCAACAAGCCAATACGCCAACTGTTATCTCCATCTGGGTATCGTTAACGAGCAGGGAAGGATTCCATCAGCGGTGTTTGCAGTCATTGTGCGGCTGCTTTTCAGGCAGGATTCTCTCGGCAAAAGAAAGCTACAGCAGCAACTATGGTCTATGTATGCCGATGAGCTAAGGTGCGAATTGGAGCAGAAGGGGGAGAATCAGCTTGCATCCATCCGGTTGCGTATCCCTGCAGGGTTGCTGCCCGGGACCGATGCACGGACGCTCGATGCGCTGAAGCTGCTCGCAGACATGATGTTCGAACCGAGCCTTAAGGGCGGATTTGATTTTGATGAAGCGCAGATCCAGGAGGAACTTGTTTGGGCAGAACATCATGCGGGCTATGATGTTTCCAATTGGGACAAGGTGGTACAGGGGCGCAGTCTGGAATGGCTTGGGTATGCGGAACGAAGCAGGGATGCCGACGTGGAGCAACTGCAACATTGTGTGCGTGATGGTGAATTGCAGCAATGGTACCGGGAGGTGCTTTGCAGCCCACTACATATTCATGTGATCGGTGATTTCCAGTCGGATGTGATGATAGCTCAGGTCATGGAGGCCTTTTTGCCTTCGGTTGTCACGGCTGAGGGGGGAGAAACTCCATCTGTGATCGGGCATGGTCAGCCTACTAAGCACCGGGAGGAAGGCGAGATGATGCTTGAACTGATGGATGTTCAGCAATGCAAGATTAATGTGACCTTCACCACCGGGTTGACGTATGGATCGTCGGATTATCCTACGCTGTTTCTGTTTCATTCCCTGTTTGGCGCTACGCCTGCGTCCAGGCTTCAATCCGAGCTTCGTGAACGAAAGCAATGGGTGTATCAGATCTACAGCACACTGGATGATTATCGGGGGACGCTTCATGTGACAACGGGAACAAGCAGTGAATATGTGACAGAGGTGCTTGAAGCGATAGATGCTGAATGGCTGAGGATATGCAGCGGAGACATTCAGGAAGTGGAGCTGAATAGAGCGATTCAGAATGTGATGCATTATGTGCAAGTGGGCTACGATCTGCCTGAGCAGGTGGTCAACCTTCATATCGATCGAATGCTCAACCGGGTCCAGATGACAACTCCGCAATTCCTGGAAGCCATATCCTGCGTTACTGCGGAACAAGTGGCCGAGGTAGCCTCTGGCATGAAAAAGGCTGTCACCTGGATTTTGTATCCTGAGAGTGAATATTCCGCACCAGTGCAGGAGGTGACTCATGAATAGTATTGTGAATATCGCACCTGTCCGCAGGCGCTTGTCCAATGGTCTGTCGGTCCACATTTTCCCCGAACCCCAGTTCCATCATACTTTTGTTTCGTGGTCCGTGTCCTATGGCTCAATCCATGATGCAGCCCTGCCTGGCAGAGCACATTTCCTTGAGCATATGATGTTCTACAATCCGGATCAACGGCCCGTCAAGCCGCTATTTCATACTATGGGAGCTTCGACATCTGCATTGACGCGTTACGATGTAACGACTTATCAAATGGCCTGCACAGGTGATTTGAAACGAAGTCTGGCGTTGTTCTCCGGCATGCTTGCTGCTCCCTATTTCACCCCGATGCATATGGAACAGGAACGGTCCGCCATTCATCAGGAGCTGTCCATGTATGCAGACCAGCCCTCCTGGCGAGCTTTGCAGCAGTTGACTCAGATGATGTATGGCAGCAATCACCCCATCACGATGGATGTTGCAGGCACACCGGATAGTATATACCAAATGACAACGGATGAGCTGAACCATGCATACAATACTCGCTATGTCACAGGGAGAATGGCAGTAGCGGTAGCCGGTCCGTTCGAAGCAGAGTTCATTGTGGATATGCTGGAAAAATTCCCTGCAATGGAACCACTGAATGGTGCCTACTTGCCAGAAGTTACACTCCACTATTTGGGCGAGGACTCCAATAAGCAATATCGGGAGATTGAATGCGGATTGTCCTTGCCGCTTGTAAGGTATGGGTTCCGTGCCGAAGATGGGATGCAGTTAAAAGAGCAAGTCGCTTGCATGATCGGCATTGAAGCTTTACTGGGTGAAACTTCCGATTTCTACGCGGAATGTATGGAGTTGGGTCTGCTTCATAAGGGTGCAGAATGGGACCACTATTATCGTAAGGAATTTGCCTTTTCGAACGCTTGTGGGTATTCAGCAGATCCCGTTTCTTTATATAACCGGGTTGAGGAGATGTGTGAGCATATTCAGAACGGAACGCTGTCCCTATCCAATTTGAACTATGCACGGATGAAGTGGTTAAGCAAGCATTATTCAGACATGGATTCGTTAAAACAGCGATGCATGCACGTCTCCGAATATGAGGTGATCGGATTGGATTATATGCAACTCAGCAAGTATGCACTTGAATTGACAGAAGAAGAGGTTAGGAGTGGTCTCAGAACTATTGCAACGTCTGCTCGTCTGCGGATGGTTGTTATACGTTAGCATGTAACCCCGCATAGGGAGGAGGGCTTTATGGATTCCAGCACCGGAACAATCAACAGCTTTCTAGCAATGAGGGAACAAGGGAATGATGCGTTCACGCCATTGTCAGGAGAACCGGAGGTCCACATTTGGACACAGACTTTGCCCATAAGGGAGGATCAACTGCAGACAGCGGCTGACATGGACTCCGATGCAATGACTTCAGAAGAACATGAACGTATGGTCAGAATCAGCAGAACCTCACGTCTACAGGCTCATTGCTGGATGATTTCAAGGGTTTTCTTGCGAAGAGTACTGGCACAGTACATGCAGCTTCAGGCAAGGGATATTCGATTTGAATACGGCACTTCCGGAAAGCCTTATCTCGTGGGAGGTCCGCAATTCAGCCTTTCGCATACAAATGGGCTGTGTGTACTAGCGATTGCATCCAGTAACAACGAGCTTGGCGTAGATGTGGAATGGGTACGCCCGCTGTTGCGAGAGCAGACCATCATCCAACGTTTCCTGACGGAAGAGGAGCGGGATCATGTGCTGGAAGCCATATGTTCCGGGGAGGATTCTTCTTCCCTGCTGTGGAAAGTCCTCACAAGCAAGGAGGCCTGGATCAAGGCTTCCGGTCAATCTTTATGTGGACAGTGGAGAAATTTAAATACGATACAAGCGATACGTAATCATGAGCAATTGCTGGAATGGGCCGGACAGAATTATGTGCTGCAGTCTCTGAAAATGGGCAAAAGCTACTCCGCATCATTATGCGTGACAGGGAGGGAGATACCGCTCATACGCTGGATGAATATGGATAATAATATACAAAGCTATGAGGGAGTTAGTATTTAAATCTTACATATCTATTGTCTAAACATTGGCATTACCTATAATATGGACAAATGGTACCTTAATTTACCAATGTTAAATTCGTTGGTTCAATTCCAAGGAGGTTTGTCATGATTCAGTTCCCTAAACCGGATGTCGAGCAATATTTTCAGACGTACCGTATTTCGCATTTTGCCGTGTCGGCAGACGAGAAACGTTTGTTCATGGACAGCAATCTGAACGGTCAGCCGAATATTTGGGCGATGGATTTGCCTGGAGGATACCCGTATCCTTTAACGTACTTGAATCAGAGCAGTCAATTTATCAAAGCAGACCCGCAAGGACGTCATCTGCTTACCGCGTTTGATCGGGATGGAGATGAGAACTATCATCTATATGCACTCCCACCCGAGGGTGGTGTCCCACTGCCTGTGGTTCCGGCGGAACCGAATGATCGCTGTTATTTCGCTGAGTTGTCCGAGGATGGACAGCGTCTCTATTATGTCACCAGCGCGGGTAATCCGAATTATCTGAATTCACGCCGCATCGATCTGGAAACAGGGGAAGATGAACTGTTATACAGTGGAGAAGAGGTTACGAGCAGCCTGTTTGCTGTAAGTCCTGACGAGAAAAGTTATGTCATTTTAAAAATGTACTCCAATACGTATCAGACGGCACATCTGTATCGTAACAATGAAGAAATGGTGATTCTGCCAGTCTCAGAACGTTATAGTCAGGTATCTGATCTGATTTTTGCAGATGATAATCGCCTTCTGTTCATTACCAATGATGACTCCGCACACGCCTATGTGGCTGAGTACCGTATCGATACCCGCGAATTCCGTTTATTGTGCAGAATCGAAGGGGAAGATGTGGAGTTTATCCGCTGGCATCAGGCTTCCGAGACCTTATATTTCTGGACACTTACAGGGCCGGAGAATCGCATGTACGTATTGGGAAAAAATGCCGATGAGCCTCGGCGCATAGATATGCCGCTGGATACGATAGAGCAGGTGAACGTTACGAAGGCTGGCAATGTGTATATCCTCGGACGTGGAGCAATCCAGCCGCATAACATTTATCGCAAAATAGCAGGTGCTGAGTCCTGGGAGCCGCTGACTGCCAATCGGGTAACCGGACTGGACCCAAGTGATCTCGTGTACCCTGACGTTATTCGGTACAACTCCTGCGACGGACTGGAGATCGAAGCTCTCTTGTTCAAAGCAAAACCAGAGCAGGCCAATGGTTACACCGTATTTTGGCCGCATGGCGGGCCGCAAGCATCGGAAGCAAAGTTTTTCCGGCCGATGTTCCAGATGATGCTCGCTCAGGGCTATCATATCTTTGCACCGAACTTCCGTGGCAGTACCGGATATGGTGCGGAATTCGTCAAATTGGTTGAGCGGGATTGGGGCGAAGGCCCAAGGCTGGACTGTGTTGCCGGAATCAACTGGTTATTTGATCAAGGAATTACCTCGCCAGAGCGGTTGTTTGTGGTGGGTGGAAGTTACGGTGGATACATGACCCTGCTACTAGCAGGGCGCCATCCAGAGCTGTTCAGGGCTGCGGTTGATATTTTTGGGCCGAGCAACTTGTTCACATTTCTGGAATCCGTGCCGGAAGACTGGAAGCCGATGATGGATAATTGGCTGGGTGATCCGATCCGTGACCGCGAACGTTTAACGAAGGATTCACCGATTACGTATCTGGATCAGATGGTGAACCCAATGCTGGTCATTCAGGGGGCTAATGATCCAAGAGTCGTGAAGGCCGAATCCGATCAGATCGTGGCTGCGCTTCAGTCGAAGGGACTGGATGTGGAATACATCGTTCTGGACGATGAGGGCCACGGCTTCTCCAGAAAGACCAACGAGATTCTCGTGTATCGCCGGATGCTGGAGTTTTTGCAGAAACATCAGGAGTCACCCGTTGCACAAGCTTAAGTTGAGAGATTCCAGCGTTGACTGAAATATAGTGAGATGAGGAAAACCGCCAAAGATCAAGGATGATCTCTGGCGGTTTTATACGTGCGCCCGGATATTGGGCGGCATATATGGAACGATATATACGTTAGTTTGGAAGGCCGCTATCCATTGAGCGACCTGTCCAAATCTACTAACTAATCTACTAATCCAGCAATGCGACAATCGAATCGATGGACTGTTGCGCCCACTGTGTAAAAGGCAGGTCGGCTGCCCACGTCACTTGTCCTGTCGCTTTGGCTTCCCCCCACCACAAGATACGTTGATAGAGCAGATGCATGCGGAGACGTGTGCGGAAGTGTTGGCATTTCTCCTCATCTGCTGCACAGACCAGATCCCGGTAGCAGCGAAGGAACTGTGCGGCCAGTTCTGGTTGACCCTCACGAACATACCTGGTGGATATTTTGGTTAGGTCGGCTGTGCCGTCTCCGAAATAGGCGGTTGTAAAATCGAACAGACCACTAATCTGCCACCCTGAAGAACGGTCATTCGGATTTTGAATCAGAATATTCTCGACCTTGAAGTCTCCCATGACAAAACACGGAACAGCTTTGGACCGAAATGCCGGTTCAGCATTCTTGAATTGCTCGTCCATCCACTGAACATCTTCATCCGTAATCACCGAGTACTGTTCAGCATCATGTAACCAGTGGCGAATGGTTCCGTATAACCAGTCCAGATAATTGCCTGCAAAAGAAACAATTTGCTTCGCAACAGGATCATATTCCCCAGCATCAGGTACCTTCCAGCGGTGCAGTTCAGCCAAAGTATGGGCAAACATACAGGCGATCTCTTCCTGATCTTGCTGTGACAGTGAGTCCTGGAATGATGGATCATACAAGTGATTCCCCGGCAGGCGCGGCATGATGGCATAACTCCAGCCTAGCAGATGGGTATCTTCATGTAACAAATATGGATCAGGGACAGGGATGGACGTATGCTTCGCCAGTTGTTCTACAAAGAACTTTTCTTCCTGTAACTGTCCTGCATATAACGGATTACCTTTCAGAATATACTCTCCACGGGAAGAGCGAATGAGCAGTGTCTGACCCATAACACCTTTATCTGTTCGTCGATAATCTTCAAGGGTTCCCAGGTCAAGCTCATTCAGCGCATTCTGCAATGAAACTGCGGCCACTTCGTTAAGTTGATTGGAACCAAAATATATACGGGTTGTCATATGGTCGGACCCTCCTGGGGTTTAGTCCTCATTCTCTTCGTCAGACAGGTCATACGTATCCTCATCGACCAAGCCACGGATGAAAGCTTCGAAATTCGGCGCAAGATATGTAATCTCATAATCATTTTCCTGATCCACATGAACCACACAGGGTTCGCCTTCAGGACCACAGAAACGATAATCCAGCATAACAACATCATGACCAGCGGATGGACAATCACAGATCACAATCCCCAGGTCGGGGTATCCCCACTCTTCAATCATGAACCGGCTTCCCAGCTCACCACCGAGTGCGTATATTTTATCGTGTCCAATTCCCATAATGCTTGAAACGGCAATGTGATCCTCAGCCCAGGAAGTCGCTTCTTTGGTGGGAAATACAGTGAGCGCAGGGATACCGCCGTTTTGCGTATTCATCAGTTGAATATAGGAAGCGGGCAGCTTGTAACCCAATTCCTTCTCAATAGACACAATCTCTTCTTCATGAAAAGGTTCTGATACATGATTGTCCTGCGCATAATCACTCTGTACCCAGAACGTTGCGGGATCATAAGTCCCTGAAGCAGCTCTTAGATGGTTCTGTATACCGCTCTGCTCGAATGCGGCAAGCTCCTCTTCATGACGCTGGCGATCTTGACGCATCTTGTCCGCTTCGGGACGAATCTCGCGAAGGAATTCAAGGGTAGATTCATCATGGGGCAGAAGTTCATCAGCTCTCTCAAAAGCCAGTAATGCCTGTTCATAACTCGCTATATGACAGTATGCATAACCCAAACGGTATTGCCAGAGCGGGTCGTTTACTCCACGCTCCTGGACAGACAATAAATGTTGAACGGCTTCGCGGTAACGTGCGTCATTGTTATAGGCTCTGGCGAGTTGACCAATCAGATCATAATCCCGCTCTGAGACGGGGATTCGTTCAATATGTTCAATAATGAGACTGTATTGGTCCTGCTCATGCCACAAGTTGATTTGTTCCAGCAGTTCTCTTTCCATGAATAGGCCTCACTTCCGTAGGAGGGATATGAATCTCTTTCAAAACTATCTTACAAGGTTAAGAGACAAAAAAACACTCCCGCATGTAGATAGCCATGAAGGCATTCTATCAAAGGGAGTGCTTTAATTTGTGTTTATTTATACCGGATATACTCAAGTAGTAGATACCCGATCAGAAGATTTTACAAATCGTCAAATCCGTTATCGTCGCCAACTTTACCGTAGTTACGGGATTTAGCTTCGAAGAAGTCGGTTTTGGTTGCATTTAGTGCATCATCGGAGAATGGTTTGATCCAAGGCATGCAGTTTACATCTACACCTTCATATGCTTTTTCCATACCCATCAGACGCAGACGTTTGTTAGCGATGTACTTGATGTAATCTTCCAACTCGTTCAGGTCAATACCACGCACGTTGCTAAGTGTGTAATGTGCCCAGTTGGTTTCAAGCTCAACAGCACGATGGATTGTTGTGTATACGTAGTCCATGTTCTCAGGTGTGTTCAGTTCAGGGAAGTCCACCAGTAACTGTTTGTACACTTCAGCGAAGAAGTAACAGTGTTGGTTTTCATCCCGCTGGATATACGAGATCATCTGGCTGGTTGCCATCATTTTCTGGTCACGGGCCAGATTGTAGAAGAAGGCAAACGTACTATAGAAGAAGATACCTTCGAGTACCAGATCGGCTACCATAGCCTGGAAGAACGTCTGTGGAGACGGCTCGTCCCGGAAAGTTTGGTAGATGTCTGCGATGAAACGGTTACGGTCAAGCAGGACTGGATCATGTTTCCAATATTCAAAAATTTCCTTTTGCTCCCGATCAGATACGATCGAAGACAGGACGTAGGAGTACGATTGGTTATGAACGACTTCCTGTTGTCCGATAATGGCTGAGATCGCTTCGAGTGAAGAATCGGTAAAGTAACGTTTTACGTCACCAACAAACATCGTTTGCATGGAATCAAGTACCGCGAGCAGAGAGATGTTGATTTTAAACGTACGTTGCTCTTCCTCGTCCAGTTGAGCAAACTGGGAAGCATCTTTGGACATTGGAATCTCGTCTGCGATCCAGTGGTTAAGCAGCAGTACTTTGTACAATTTGTACATATGAGGCATGCGAATGTCGTTCCAGTTCAGGATACCGGAGCATTCACCTTCAATAATACGGGTCGATTGGTTAGGGGCTTCGGTGTTAAAAATTTTCTGTACTTGCATTGTTCCGTTCACTCCTTGAAATTTCATAATGTTCTGCCGACAGAACTTTGGGAAATCATCTATATCAACATCTTGCGATGCTGTGATCGTGTTTTAGGCAAAAAAGAACCAGGGCAACGCCATTTTGCAATCAAAACAGGATGCCCTGGTGGTCACCTTGAATCTAGTAAATCTTCTCTACCATGGATAAAACGTAACTTGCGTAAAAATCAAGATTCTTCAATCGTTAATGCACGGCTACGAACATAATAAGTTGATTTCATGCCGGCTCTCCAGGCGTGCAGATGCAATTCCAGGAATTCTGTTGCTTTAATATCTGGTCGAACGTAGAAGTTGAAACTTTGTCCCTGATCGACGTGGCGCTGACGGGCAGCCGCCATATTAATGGAAGCATGTTGGTCCACTTGGAACGCCGTTTGGTAATAAGGGCTTGTTTTTTCGGACAGATCCGGAGCCGGATTGGCAATTTTGTAAGTTGTTTTCTCTTCATAAGATAACAGCTCATAGAGCGGATCAATACTAGCCGTTGAACCGGCAATAATGGACGTGGAACCGTTAGGTGCAATGGCGAACAACCAAGCATTACGTACACCGTTTTGTCGTACTTCGGCTTGCAGTTCTTTCCACTGTTCGGTTGTCACGAATTCACCTACACGCTCACCTGATGTGTACTCGCGTTGGTCGAAGTAATGACCACTTTCCCAATCGGAACCTTTGAATTTCGGATAATGTCCTTTTTCTTTGGACAGCTCCATACTGGATTTCACGAGCAGGTAGTTAATTTTTTCATACAGATTATCGTTATACGTTACCGCTTCGTCAGACTCCCAATGAATGCCTTCGAGAGCAAGCAGGTGGTGAAGTCCAAACGTTCCCAGACCGACTGCGCGATATTGGCTGTTGGTATATTGGGCTTGCAACACTTCAATGTTGTTAATGTCGATAACGTTGTCCAGCATGCGCACCTGAATTGGAACGAGACGCTCCAATACATTATGAGGTATAGCACGTGCCAGATGGATGGAGTTCAGGTTGCAGACAACAAAGTCGCCAGGCACTTTGGAAATCACGATGCGAGTTTGTCCATCCTTGGTTACGAGTTCTTCCTTTTCAATCACAGTGGCAGACTGGTTCTGCATAATTTCGGTACACAGGTTGGAGGAGTATACCATACCGTGTGCACGGTTAGGATTCGAGCGGTTAACCGTATCCCGGTAGAACATGTATGGCGTACCTGTCTCCAGTTGGGATTTCAGTACGCGCTTCATGATGTCAATCGCCTGTACTGTAATCCGGGACAGCAGTGGGTGATTCACCGCTTCTTCGTATTTATCACGGAACGCACCTTCGCCAAAGGACTCATCATAGAAATCTTCCAGTCCGAGTGCACGACCATTCTCGTCCTTCCAGCCCATCACTTTCTTTGTTTCGTGCGGACAGAACAGGCTCCATTCGCCGCGAGTGGATACCCGCTCCATGAACAAGTCAGGCAGACAGATGCCGTGGAATACGTCATGTGCACGCATACGCTCGTCACCGTTGTTCAGCTTCAGATCGAGGAAAGCCAGAATATCTTTGTGGAAAACGTCCAGGTACACGGCAATGGCACCTTTACGCGTACCGAGCTGGTCTACGCTGACCGCTGTATTGTTTAGTTGGCGAATCCAAGGGATTACACCGGAACTTGTATTTTGGTGACCACGGATATCCGAACCACGAGCTCTGACTTTGCCGAGGTAAACGCCGATGCCGCCACCCATTTTGCTCAGACGAGCTACATCCGTGTTGGAATCGAAGATACCTTCGAGTGAGTCATCCACCGTATCAATGAAGCAGCTGGAGAGCTGTCCAGCTACTTTTTTACCTGCATTGGACATCGTAGGGGTAGCTGCGGTCATGTACATATTGCTCATTGCCCAGTATGCTTCTTTGACGAGATCCATACGTCTCTCGGCAGGCTCTTGGTGCATTAGGAACATGGCGATAACCATATAACGCTCTTGCGGCAATTCCATTACTTTTCCATCAAAATCGTGAGCGAGGTAACGTTCTGCCAGTGTGAGCAAGCCGATGTAATCGAAGAGCAGATCGTTGCGGTAGTCAATGCACTCAGCAAGTTCGTCGATCTGTTCTTTGGTGTAACATTCCAGCAATTCTTCGCGGTAGATACCTTTCTTCACGAGATCTACAAGAAGGGGATGGAATGCGCCATAAGGCTCGTCCGGGTAAGACTTGTATCTGCGGTTGGTAGCCGCTTTTTTGTAAAGGGAAGTGAGCAGGGAGCGTGCCGCTGCAAATTTCCAATTAGGCTCCTCTTTGGTTACCAGTTCCAGTGCGCTCATGATAAAAGCGTTGCTGATTTCGTCTCCGGTAACTTCATCACGGCGGAGCTTGCTGTTTACCCCACGTACCAGACGTTCCTTGTCCAGCATTTCCAGTCCTTCCAGAGTACGGTCGGCATATACCGAGATGCGCATATCATCAAAGGCAAGCTGGCGGTTGTTCGGCTTGGTCACAACTTGTGGCATGAATATTCCTCGCTTTCGCATGTTTAAGAGATAAATTGGAGAAATTCTTTATATAAAGAATTGAGTGTTGTCTTACGGTGAGAAAAAGGTAAAGGTTGATTTTGGCAGACTGAAACGGCGGTGACAAGTTCATGTCTTAAATCGCTCAACTTGAGGAGCACAAAATAGCACAATTCAGAACATGCTCATATAAAAAGCATTCTCCCGCCTCGCGGCTGAAAATGCCCATGGATGCTCTGTCTTCCTTACTGTCTTAGAAGTTCTGGATATCGACAGAAAAGGGTGCTTATGTAAGCTTTGGTCTATTGCAGATGTGCCTGTAGATTGAGGATACCGGATGCAGTCCAAACAGCCCCGTTAACCTCCGTGTCAACTCTGTTTCGAGAAAGCGATTTACACCTACAGGGACGTGCCTTTGGAGGTGATTTCATCCTGTTTTTCGCGAGATTGCAGAAGGTGACTATTAGAAGCGGAGAAATCTAGTGTTACTACATTTTGTAGCTGTCAACATACTGTAACCCAACATATTGTGTTTGTAAAGTGGGCAGAACCAGTAAAACGTAATTCCGAGTATACCATTTAAGCCAGGATTCCGCAAAGGAAAAGGACTGGAAGATTCGAAGATTTATCAAAAAAAATTTTTGACTAATTTGAATGACGTCATCACGTCAGTTTGAATTGTAACGCATTCAACTGGTAGAATAAAAATAGTCAAAAATCGACTAAAATTAGCGGCAGCGGTTGTTCACGGGGCCCAGAGGAGGCGGAGCAAAATGGCAATAGCAGAAGTGACTGTAATTCCAATCGGAACGGGTACAACCAGTCTAAGCAGTTATGTGGCGGACATGCAAAAGGTATTGGAACATCAACGGGGCATTACATATCAGTTAACTTCCATGAGCACCATTATTGAGGGACCGCTTAACGAGATCTTTACAGCAATTGCGGCTCTGCATGAAGCGCCGTTTTTGTCAGGAGCTCAGCGTGTTTCCACATCCGTCAAGATTGACGACCGTCGTGATAAACCGGATGCCTCAAGTATACAGAAGTTACAATCGGTTCAGGATAAACTGACGTCACTTCAGGCAAGACCTAACTAATGGTTTAGTATAAACATCCGTATATACGGTTATTCGGTATGTTATAAGTCATTAATTAAAGGTTAGATTGTGTCTGTCTGTGTAATTAACGTGAATTTCTGACATCTATAAAACTGAAAGACAAAAAAGACCAGCTTAACGTTCATTAAGCTGGTCTTTTTGTATACTCATTTAACATTTCAATTAATCTGCAATTACCAATGAGGCTCCAATCAACGTGGCGTTGGTGTAACCACCCCCAACATTTTCAAAAGAGAAGTTAGTAATTGGCGCACCGATAACCGTGGCATAATCACCATCAAGCAGATCTCCGGTCGTTGCAGGGTACAACGCTATAATATCGTTTCCGTTCTCATCCATGACATGAACGATAGAGAAAGTTGCTCCGAGAGAGCTATCTTCTTCAACGGAAATGACTTCCCCGTTAACTTGTACGAAAGTATTGTAATAGTTGGCTACATTTTTATTCAGATGACGGGTCGTTACATTGGAGTCAACGAGCCCCTGTACCTTTTTGCTTAGTTCTGCCGTAATGGCCGGGAATACATCGTTATGTTTACCAAAGAAATCATAAGATGCCTGCTCCATAAAGGCTGTGTCTTCTGTAATGTACGGAGTTAACTCATTAAAGAAATCCGCAGCTGATGCCGTAACAGATGAATTTCCAGTCGTTGCAGTTGGTGCTGTTTGCTCCAGAGAAGAAAAAATCCCAACCGATGGGAGGCACATTAGGAGAAATTAGACATAATGAAGAAACTTATTACGATTTTGGCATTAGCCACATTGCTTACTGCTTGTGGTAATTCAGAAACAAACACAACAACCAATAGCCAAGCGTCCGAAGCATCCAAGGCAACTGAAACTGTCTCAACAGAAGCAAAAGCTACGAAATACATTACATATAGTGGAGAAGGATTTTCTTTTGCATATCCTGAATCCTGGAAAAGCGTAGATACAATTCAAATGAATGCTCCATCCATTAAAGCTGCTTTTTCAGACCAATCTTCATCAGTCACATTTGCAGATAATATGAATCTGACGATTGAGGCCAGCTCAACCGGTATAAATAAAGATTTCAGTATTCATAATTACTAAAAAGGTAATTTATCTGTATTTAACAAGTTAAAAGCTAATAATATACCGTATTGGTATCCATTTTGAACGATAGTACATACATTTGGTTGATATAACCGTGGGATTTATTTATGACTTAAACATATTTGAACATAACATTCCGACTTAAGAACTAACCCTTTATGTAGGTGCAATTAGAGAATAATCTGTGGCAAAAGGAACTGCCCATTTTCGACCAAAGCCCGGTCCCATGTGTGATTAGTGCATATAGTGAACTGTACCTCAAATCAAAGGAGGGGTTTACATGAGTGGAGTAGTAGGTGGATACGGCGGCGCATGGACATCGACTGGCGCGATCTTGGTTCTCTTTATCTTGTTGGTCATCATCTCTAAAGCATTCTTGATCTAATAAACCGCTTGGACCCTAATATATTCGTAAAGGAGGGTTCTGCATGAGCAACGTAGTTGAAGGCGTAGGATACGGCGGCTGGACATCGACTGGAGCAATCCTGGTTCTGTTCATTCTTCTCGTAATCATCACTAAATCATTTTGGGTATAATATGACGAGCTCTGCCGGGCAACCGGTGGGGTTTTTTTTCTAAAGGACAAGCATGGTTGAGAGCCAGGAAGATAAGATAGCGTGTGGTTGAACGGAAGAAATGGTGGAATTCAAGTAATGGAATGACGGAGTATGCTTCGAAAATGGGGAAGGTACCTAATGGCTAAACGCCCATTTTATCAAAATGAGGGCAATAGCCCGGTCCAGAGGTAGGCTGAATACATAGCTTAGGGGTGTAGGCAAATGTTAAGGAGGAATGAACAATGAGCGAAGTAAAACCGAATTCACCGAACGGACAGGGACACGTATACGGACATATGGGAGGTTATGAGCATATGCAAGGATACCAATACACAGGTCATGAAATGCATGGGTATGGATATGGTTGTGGAACAATGCCAATGGGATATGGCTATGGATACGGACACCATGCCAATCAGGCTCCAATGATGCACGGTTATCAACAAGGTTGTGGAGTATCCTATGGTCAAGGCGGCGGAAGCTGGGGTTCGATGGGTACGATCCTCGTACTGTTCATCTTGCTGGTCATCATCTCCAAAACGATGTTTATCTAAGTATTTGTGAGTGCAAGGAGACTTTGCTGATCGTCGATCGTTGCGATAGGTGCTCTAAATAAACTCCTTTGAGTTCCATGTTGGGGCATAACGTACCTATGATTCAGAAAGGGACAGCGTAGGATTTCATCCTGCGGTGTCCCTTTTTATTAGAATTAAGTGAAGGAGCGTCGGGATTACTTTCTTTAACGAACTCCACAGACGCTATGCCATGCATTTTTGCCATTTCACAAGTTTAACGAATCGTAGACGTCTTATTATCTGTATCTGGGCATGTTTAGAGCCTATATTCATGAAGTGACATGGATTAACGTGGCTGAGATTCGTTAGATTTTACATAACATAGAAATCCTCAATATAAGGTGTACAGGATTCGTTAGCGCCTGGTGAGCGTAAACATTTGCTTTATAAGCCGGCGTTATTTGCACAATTGGAGAAGTAAGGAAGTAAGGAAGTAAGGAAGTAAGGAAGTAAGGAAGTAAGGAAGTAAGGAAGTAAGGAAGTGGGGGAACGGAAAAGTTTTAAAAGCAGAACCGAATTTATCTGGTTAGTCTGATAATGAAAGGAAGACTTTTCTCAATGAAGGAACAGTGTCCGACAGTCTGTAGATGTTGCTAAATTGAATATGTAGACATGGATAAACACCCGGAACCCAATTCCGGGTGCTTTGTGTATGTTTTCAATCTTCTCAAGAATAAGTGATATCCAAAACAACAAAAGCCCTACCTCTCTTTTGTCCTTGCGGCTCCGATGACCGCGCCAGTGTGAATGGGAACATCTTGTGAAACTCTGTACTACCGGGTTATTGTGATTCAGGTTCTTCAATCTTCATAGGTTAATTGTGCTTAAAGTTCGCTGCGGTCGCAGCATGAAGAAAATATTCCGGGGTTTAAAGAAGACAGAAATCATATGAGGTTGTTTAATACAACTCTTATAGTATACCACAGGTTGTAATTTTCTGCAATAAAAAGGAAAGCGCGACCAAAGCAACATGTTTTCGGACTGTTTGTATGTTAAAAAGTGAAAGGTTAGTTTGAAAAGATACAGAAAAAATTTCAAACTATTTCTTCATAGGGGTAATCCTCTTCAAAAGTTTCTGCGTAGGTTATAATAAGAGGGAAGAAACAGAAAGGGGCCCTCGCATGACTGAATCGATGGAGGACAGCAGGTTAATGCGGCAGATCGCGGAACGTGATGCTTCCGCACTGGAGCTTTTATATGACCGTTATGAGCGAGCGGTATATTCTTTTGCCTACCGGATTGTTGGCGATCCGATGACGGCAGAAGAGACCGTTCAGGAACTTTTCCTGCGGGTCTGGAATAATGCTGAACGTTACGATGCCTCACAGGGGAAGCTGACCACATGGATGTTTGCGATCACGCGTAACATTGCAGTGGATATGCTGAGGCGGAAATCAAAAGGGGCAGCGGCTACTTCAGTTGAACACGAGACACTGGCGGCCTATGCCGATGAGCATACGAACACGGAAGAAGAAGTGCAGCGAAAATGGGAAGGTACCCGGATTAAAGAGGCGTTGTCCCAATTGAACGGTGATCAGCAACAAGTTATAGAATCGATTTATTATGCGGGATTAACCCAGCAGGAAGTATCCAGCCGATTCGGGATTCCGCTGGGTACCGTAAAGAGCCGTGTCAGGCTTGCCATGCGACAGCTCCAAAAGTTGCTGGCCGATGCTGAATTGCATCCGGACGCGGGAAGGGAGGGCATACATCCATGATAGAACGACATGAGGAGTGGTCTGATCTGGCACCGATGTATGTGCTGGGCGGACTGGAAGCAGAGGAAGTGGCGGCGTTTGAAGCGCATATGGCAACTTGCGAACCTTGTCGCCAGGAGGTGAGGGAATTGCAGGAAGTGACTGGCTTCCTGCCACTTGCGGCGGAACCTGTAGCACCGCCGCCAGGCATGCGAGCACGTGTGCTGGGCAACGTGCTCGGACATGTGCAGGAGAGCGCCGAGGCGAAGCCAGCGGCTACTCCTGCAGAGCCTGAAGCACCCGTGGTGCTTCAGGAAGACCTTGCGCCGCAGCACGAACGTGCGGCGCAGCCCGGGCCAGGCTTGCCGCCGGTAACGGCGGTGCCTGCGGCCCGGGTGGAAGAGGCTGCCCAGGCACAGCCATGGCAGCCACAAGCGCGCGCGCGTGCGCGCAGCAGCAGCGCCTGGCGCATAGCCAGTGCCGGCCTTGCGGCCGCGGCACTGTTGCTGGGCGTGTACACGGCGCAGCTGCAGAGCAAGATCGACTCGCTGACGCAGCAAGCGGAGGGCTCGTCGGCTACGCAAGAGCAACTGGTGCAGGCACAGGCGCAGAATGCACAGCTGCAAGAGCAGCTGGCATCAGCACTGAAGCCCGCACAGGGCATGCAGACTGGCGAGGCAGTGAAGCTGAATCCTGCAACGCAGGACATTGTAGCTCAGGGTCTCGCAACCATCGTTATTGACAGCAAAGGCACTCACCTGGTTGTGCAGGCTGAGAACCTGCCGAACCTGGAAGGCAACGAGGCTTTTCAGGTCTGGTTGATCAAAGGAGATACCCCTCAGAATGCGGGTACTTTCCTTAGTCGTGACGGAACGGGAGCAGTATACTACACATTGGATTCGGCCAACGACTATGATACGGTTGCCATCACGCTAGAACCGGATGCAATGGGAGATGAGCCGCGCGGCACAATGATTCTGGCTGCCAAGATTAAAGGATAAATATAGGACATATTACCAAAGGCTGCTCCGTCGTGGAGTAGCCTTTTTGTGTTTTTTAGTTCTGATGCCCACCCATTGGATTTTATTAATTTTTTTAGTCGGAGCAACCGATAAACAAATAGAAGGCAATACCCTTAATCTCCCTGTGTCTCAAGGGAGAACTGGTTGCACATAGAGAGTGAGGGGTTCAGTTGGAAGCATACCGTTCATTTATCTTTCGCCTAATACGCAATTATCTGATCGGTTCACTGGCAGCTGTTTTTGTTGTCGGTACAGTAGTTATGGTATCTACTCTGCAAATACCCAATATTCAATTTGTTCGACTCATCTTCATTGTACTGATTTCACTCTTGTTCATGCTGGTTGCAGAATTAATTACGCTGTGGGTACAGCTTGGCCCCATAAGACAATTTTTCACTTCCGAGCATCACGAGAGAGACGAATTGAACCACATGTATGAGAAAATTCATCGTTTCCCGGGTCAGACCATATATCGGATCATGGGTCCGCACATGCTTGGCTTCTCACTTCCGGCAGCCGGATTAACATTATGGATGATATCCACAGGGTGGCTTGAATTTCCTTACTTCTATACTGTCGTGGCCGCTGCGTGTGCCTTTCTGATTGCCATCATGCATGCGCTGATTGAGTATTACCTAACGGTGCGGGCGATTAGACCCCTGTTACTTGAGATTCGTCATCGAGGCAAAGTCCAATACGGGATGGAACCTTCACTGGGAGGGCGCATCCTGGTATCGATCCAGCGTAAATTTCAGCTAAGTACGGCACTGATTGGCTTATTTCCTCTATTTCTATTTTTCCTGGCTACATATATCAGACTTCAGTATATGGACAGTGAATTTGCGAAAGAGTACATACTGTGGGGAATTCTCATCGTTGTTCTGGGCGCGGGGTTTGCGCTGGTGGGAAGCTGGCTGTTGATTCGTGATGTTCGTGATCCAGTTGCTGAACTGACGCATGAGATGAACCGAATTCAGGGGGGAGATCTTGGCAGACGAGCTCCGGATCTATATGCGGATGAGTTTTCGGCACTGATCTCCGGTTTTAATATGATGATTAATCGGCTGGAGATGAGACAGGAACGCAATCGACAGCTGTTGCAAAGTTATTTTTCTACGCTGGCTGCTGCTTTGGACGCCCGAGATAAGTACACGGCAGGACATTCCATGCGTGTGGCAGAGTATTCGCTGATGATTGGTAAGCTGAGCGGAATGAGTGAGGAACAGGCGGATTTATTGTACAAATCAGCCCTGCTTCATGATATCGGGAAAATCGGCATACCTGATGAGGTACTGCTGAAGGATGGAAAACTAAGCGATGAAGAATTCGCAATTATTCGGACACATCCCGTACAGGGAGAGAGCATTCTGCTTCAGATAGAACCCATTGATGCCATGGCGGATTTTCTGCCAGGTGTACGATCTCACCATGAGAGATATGATGGCAAAGGATATCCGGATGGGATGGCAGGCGATGAGATTCCGCTATTTGGCCGCATCATTGCGGTAGCGGATGCCTTTGATGCCATGACGTCTGATCGACCATATCGGAATGGGATGAGTCACGAGAAAGCGCTAACGATTTTGGAAGAAGGAAAAGGGACCCAATGGGACCCCTATTTTGCAGGTTTGTTTATTGATGAATGGAGACGACAACAGCATCTTCAGAAACCATCGAAGTGAGGGATCAGCTGATTCCCTCTGTCCACTTCGATTCTTTTCTGCGTCTCCGGTGTAGAGCGAGGCCAGTTATGATGGTGAGAACACATTCGCCGAGTATGACTGCACCCAAGGCGTCATAGATTACATGTTGTTTGATCATTAGCGTGGATACTATAATAGTTGCTGCCCCGGCGGCCACCAAAATCTTGATGGGTTTGCGAATGCTTGGAACCGAGAGAACGGCACGCATAACCAGATAAGAGTGAAGAGAATGAATACTTGGAAAACAATTATAAGGACGATCCTGGCTATAGAGCCATCCGAGAACAGATGCTCCCAGGCCTGTACCCGTCAGTTCCGGGCGCGGTACCATGGTCTGAAAGTTGAAGTAGATCAGATAACATATCCAGACACAGATATTCATGGATAACAAGACGCGGTAATACGTCAGGCGATCCTTGGCACACAGGTAAGCGAGCACACCGAATACAAACGGGTACCAGCCCAAATATGGAATGGACATGCCAGGCACGTAGGGAATGATCCGGTCAAGCGGCGAATCAAGCACTGCGAACCCGCGTTCTGGACTATTAAGAATATCATAGAAGAGCCCCATGACGGCCAAAGACAGCATTAAACTCAGTGACAGCCAATAGGATTTGCTTTTTAACAATTGCACAACATCTTTCTCCTTTCATTCATGTTCCAGAGGAACATGACCCCAGCAAATAACTAATTCAAATTTAAACAACAATATATTCTACTACGACCAGCGCACAAATTGAATCCTGATTTGTGTATTTTTGTGTATTTTTTTGACGAAGAAGGAATGTCGAAGCTTCAATGGGCATGATATGATAGAGACACATACGGACGAAGGTAATTTGGCCAGTAAAGTCGGTACAACAGGAGTGAGTTAATGCAATTCTCAAAAATGTTCGTATTGAATATGGGGATGCTTATTACCATTGCATATCTTGCTAGTGTGTTCTATAAATATGTCGTAATACGTACCTCTTCCCGAGTGAAGCAGGTCAGTTCCGTGCTTGTCCTTATATTTGCAGGCTGGATCAGTACGGTTTTTGGGTTTCAACTCACCGATGAAGTGGTCTTTGATCTTCGATATGTTCCTTTAATTGTTGCCGTTCTAACGTATAGACAACCCTATAGCATAATCATCGTGGGTATTGGAATTGGGCTATCGAGGCTGACTTTTGGCATCACGGATGCTACATTGGCGGCAGTACTTAACATGTCTATTTTGGGCGTGATATGTGCAGGTCTAAATATATGGATGAGACGCAGCAACTACAGGCTGATTATTAAAGGAATCCTTGTTACAGTTATCGTCAATGTGGTCAATAGTGTAAACATTGCTATCGTTGGCGTGATCCCGGCTACATACTTTTTTTCACATATTATGCCTTATACACTCCCTACAGGCATTGTATTAAGCCTTATTTTTGCATTTATTTTACGTGATTTTCAGAATGAACAGAATCGAATTTTGCTGATCCAGAGTACAAACCGGCTATTGTCTGTGCAAAAGGAGGAGTTACAGAAAGCCCAGATTGTACTGGAGGATCGAGCGAAACAATTGATGATTGCCTCACAGTACAAATCCGAATTTCTCGCCAATATGTCCCATGAACTGCGTACACCACTGAACAGTGTCATTAACTTTGCCCAGATGATCAGCGAGAATACCGACACGATGGATCAGGAGGATATTGTACGTTTTGCCAATATGATCGACCACTCCGGGCAGGAACTACTTACGCTCATTAACGATATTCTGGATCTCTCCAAAGTAGAAGCGGGGCGGCTGGATATTGTACTGGAGGATATCAGTGTCGCACAACTTACAGAAGATGCCATGAGCCACTTTCAGCTTGTTGCCGAGAAAAAAGGTATTCTGTTGGTTCTGGACAAAAAACAGGGACTGCCCGAGACGCTCTGGTCTGATCCCCAGCGGGTTCAACAGATTTTGCGGAATCTGATGTCCAATGCCATCAAGTTCACTCACCGAGGGAAGGTTACGCTGACCGTAAGCACCAAGCAGACTAAGAATGCAGGTATTCAGAATCGATGGCTTATTTTCTCCGTTCAGGACACAGGCATTGGCATTTCTGAGGACAAGCATCATTCCATATTTGAAGCATTTCAGCAGGCTGACGGGTCGATTAGTCGAAAATTTGGCGGTACCGGACTTGGCCTGTCGATCAGTCGGGATTTAGCGAGACTACTGGGGGGATCGATTGAACTTGAGAGCACTGAAGGTAAAGGAAGCACCTTCCATCTCTATCTCCCGTTGAACCGGGAAAAAATGAGTTGACAACCTTCGCGCCGTGAGTACAATTTGGGATGACAACTAGCATCGGCCGGCATTCGAAACCCGGTCTAAGGAGTGTATTCCCATACAGAAGACGGTCAACGTTAACCCTCTCCCGTTAGATAGCAAACCACGGCGCAAGGGTTCGACACAACGCACTAACTTATCGATTGCAACATGGGAGGGCGTACCGGCAATTATTTTACAGACATTGCTGGGAGGCCCGTTCTTAACCGGGTTTCTGCTGTACCTTGGGGCCGGGTCGAGACATATCGGCTTTGTGCTCGCGATTACGACGTTCGTAAACATTGCCCAAATCGGAGCAGCTTACTGGATGCAGCGTATTCGCAGCCGAAAACGCATGCTGCTGTTATTTGTGGGCACTCATCGCATCTTATGGAGTGCAACGGGACTGATCCCGTTTATTTTTCCCAAAGAGTGGTGGGTAAGCGTATATATTGCTGTATATACGGTTGCTTTTATATCGAATACCATCGGCGGTATGATCTGGACTTCATTGATTGGAGACATTGTACCTGCCAAGGTCAGGGGACGCTATTTCGGTATTCGAAATACGATTCTGAATGCTCTTGGAAGCGTATGCTTATTCGCAGGCGGTATTGTTTTGGACCGTTACCCCGGAGACATGGGTTTTCTAATCCTGTTTATTCCGGTGTGGATATGTGCGATTGCCAATACAGTCATCTATTTTTTCTATCCGGACGTTCCCTTTGAACGTTCTACCGAAAAGGTTTTCTGGCGGATGTTCATCAAGCCGTTCCAGGATCGTTCTTTCCTGAAAGCAACGCTGTTCCTGGCTGTCTGGTTATTGATCCAGACCTTGATTGTTCCGCTCTATTCCTATGTTATGCTGGACTTATTGAACATTAATTATCAGACTGTATCCCTGATCACGGTAGTCCAGACGCTGGTTATGATGGTCGGTTTCTATGTCTGGGGCAATCTGAATGCCAGATTCAGCAACAAAACCCTCCTATTTTGGACATTGCCAGTCATTGCACTCTCCTGTCTGTCGTGGGGGTTAATGTCGTTCATGCCCGTATTGATCGCACTATTTCTATCTCATATCTTCCTTGGGATCGGTGTAGGTGGATTCAATCAGCTGGCATTTAACTTTACGATCGGAGATACACCCAAAAGTGAAAGACCGATGTTTGTCGCGGTGTATTCGGCTCTGACGGGAGTGACCTCATTTCTTGGGCCGCTGATGGGTGGCTGGTTGTATGAAAAGATGGAAACCTGGTCCGATGCATTGGCCTGGGTCTCTGCCTACGGATTTCAGGTGGGGGTTGGTGTAGTAATGCTGATTCTTACATTTACCCTTGGACGTCGTGTACTGTTAAAATAGAAACTATGACGCATGACTTAATATAACGATGGCGAAGTGGAGGGATGTATATGAATCGTCTCGAACGGAAAGCCATGGTGATTGGAGCAACGGGGCTTGTAGGCGGATTACTGGTTCATCATCTGCTGGAGCACTCGGCATACAGCCTGGTTCGCGTTTTGGTTAGACGTCCACTTGAGCTGCAACATCCCAAACTGGAACAGCATGTAGTGGACTGGGAACAGCTGGAGAGCCAAGATCAATTATTCGATGGAATCGATGACCTGTACTGTTGTTTGGGTACAACGATCAAAAAAGCAGGCAGTCAGGAGAGTTTCCGTCAGGTGGATTACCATTACCCGGTTCGTGCAGCTACCATTGCGAAGCAGCATGGAGTATCACAGATGCTGGTGATCTCCTCCATGGGAGCGAGTGCAGGTTCCCGTGTCTTTTACAGTCGGACCAAAGGGGAAATGGAGGGTGCATTGTCCGATATCGGTTTTCCGTCATTGCATATCTTCCGCCCTTCCTTAATTCTGGGAGATCGAAACGAGAAGCGGTTCGGTGAGCAGATGGCTGCCTATGCCATGAAGTTTCTGGATCGCTGGATGAAAGGCAGAGCGGACAAATACCGGGCGGTCCACGCCGCAACCATTGCACAGGCCATGACAAATATTGCACTGGTGCAAGCCGAGGGAAACCATGTGTATTCAAATGAAGTCATTCATGTCCTTGGTGTGGACGGGGGCTAAGAAACCTTTGAACGAGCTGTTTGCTTCATGTGGCTAGTGATGAGCGTTTCTCGCTTGAGGTAGATCGTGGTATAATAGGCAACAAAAATGAGTTCGAACCCTGACTCCATGCGGCAGCAGGATAACGAACATGAAGGAGCAGTCGTCCATGAAAAAACCAATCTCTACCGATCAGGCGCCAGGCGCCATTGGTCCATACAGTCAAGCCGTTGATGCAGGCGATTTCATCTACACTTCCGGACAGCTTGGCCTGAATCCTCAAACGGGAGAATTCGGTGCAGATGTACAAGAGCAGACACGTCTGTCCTTGAGCAATGTGAAGGCTATTCTTGAAGCAGCAGGTACAAGTATGGATAAAATCGTGAAAACGACAGTGTTCCTGAAGGACATGAACGATTTTGTTCCTGTGAATGAAGTGTATAGCACGTTCTTTGAACAGCCGTACCCTGCACGAAGTGCAGTAGAAGTTGCTCGTTTGCCAAAAGATGCACTGGTGGAGATTGAAGTTATTGCCCTGAAATAGGACAACCTTCATTCGTTCGGGTATACATAAAAAGCCGATTTCAGGTCGAATGACCAGAATCGGCTTTTTGCATTTTTACGTAATATTTAAGCGCTATATAGAAGGGGGAATTTCAATCGCGATCCTGATTCCGGGCGAAGAACAGCCATACCGCATAGATGGCCAGTACGATTGCAATGATGATTGCCGTATAATATACGGAAGTGACATCCTTTTGTTTAAGTGCGATGGCGATATATGCCCATGTGAATACAAGTGGGTATATGCTATCCCGATAACGGAAACTAACGAGTACAGCTAGCACCATACCGACAATCAGCATAATGATCGTCCAGGTCGGTTCGCTGATACCAAAACCATCCCAGCCTATTTTATATAATAGTACCGCTGCATTGACAATCGTTGCCACGCTAATCCATCCAAGATAGATGCTGAATGGCAGCTTCACAAGCCAGATCTCAGCAGTGGTTGGAACAGTAATGGTACGTGTTTTTACATACAGCATGATCAGGCACAACAGAAGCAGTACAATAATCAGTAAAGCGAGACCGGTCTGCAAGTTTTGAAAAGCAAAAATCCAGGCTACGTTGAAGGCACAACTTGCCAGAAACCAATACCCGAGACGGGTAATCGAATCCCTTTTCCAGGAAGCGGGTACGAACTGATAGATCACAAATCCTGCCAGCAGCAAGTAGATCAGACCCCATATAGAGAAGGCATATCCAGAAGGTGTGAGCAGCACAGGATACATATCCGATACTTCTTTATTGGTCTTGCCCCCGATCGGCAGAGCGTTGGAGAGGTAGTTCACGATAATTACAGCGATAAAACCAATGGCGTTTAACCACTTGTACGGATTGTTACGTGACATTGTGTTTCCTCCTTGGTTTAACGAATGAATGAACCACGGGTCAGTCTACAATGAATATACCCAGTTCTTGCACATTCTAATAACAGCCGCAAAAAATTCACAAGTTGATTTTTCAGATCCTTGTGCTCAGCCGCTATGTTGGAACGGCACTCTGTCCCAATATACGCGAAACGAAGCAGAAATATGTCCATGCCCACGATGTCCCACTAGAAGAGGAGGAAGAGAATGCTCACAAGAGAAACGATGGAGCAACAGCAGACTTGGTTCTATGTAGTTGCACTGTTCGTAGGAGCAGCGATAGGACTAAGCAGCCCGGCATGGGGAAACATGTTGCATTACACCGTGTCTCCGATACTTGCCATTCTGTTATACAGCATGTTCGTACAGATTCCCTTTCTACAGTTAAAAGAGTCCTGGTCCAACCTGCGATTTATGGGCGCGTTACTGGTAGCTAATTTTATCGTTGTACCTGTAGTTGTATGGTTGCTCACACTTGTCTTTCCGCAATCACCAGGCGTTCTGATCGGAGTCTATCTGGTATTGCTAACGCCCTGTATTGATTACGTCATTGTGTTCACGCAACTCGGCAGAGGCAATGAGAAACTGATGCTCGCCGCAACACCTCTTTTATTTGTTATACAAATGATCCTGTTGCCGTTTTATTTATGGCTATTGTTGGGTACCGAGATGGCACAGATCATGCAGGTAGGGCCGTTTGTAGAGGCTTTTCTGTTCCTGATCGTTATTCCACTGCTGCTCGCTGTTGTTACACAAGTTTTCTTCAGAGGTAAAGCGAGCGGGGAGCGGGTCATGAATGCGATGGCATGGCTACAGGTTCCGATGATGGCACTTGCGCTGATCGTGGTTGTCGCTTCCCAGATTGGCAAAGTCTACAATGATATGGCGATTATCGTGAATGTGATCCCGATCTACGTTGCTTTTCTAATCATTATGCCTTGGATATCTCGGATCATTGCCAATGGATTTCGATTGAATCCAAGTGCAGGGCGGGCGTTGATTTTCAGTTCAGCCACACGGAATTCGTTGGTTGTTTTGCCGCTGGCGCTGGCACTCCCTCCAGAATGGGCAACCATAGCTGCAGCAGTCATCGTTACACAGACGATGGTGGAGCTTGCAGGGGAGCTACTCTACATTCGACTTGTACCTGAGGTGATTTTGCGGGATCGTTGAGCGGACTAGGACGTATCTATGTTATGATCTAATATAATTAATAAAACCATTTTTGGTAAATCAAAGGGGGAGATGAGAGTTCTTACTTATCGGAAGATCATGTTCTACCTGGATATTGCACTGGTTCTGTTCATCGTAGTCTTTTTTCCCATAGCAGCTCATACAACGGGAAATAAAGTTTATTATCTCTACCTGGGGATAGCTGTAGCCGCAATCTTTCGGATCGTATTCTATCTTAGAAAAGAAAGAGCCAACAAGTCGTCATGATATAGGCTATTTTCTGTAAAAGTAAAATTCAAAAGAGTACTTCCGATGGGCCATGCCAGGAGTACTCTTTTGAATTCGGATCAGGTACTTGTTACGTACCAGGCTGAAATACTGTTTTACGATATTCCGCTGGCGTGATGCCTTCCATCTTTTTGAACACTTTGCTGAAATACTTCTCATCCTGGAATCCAACCATCTCTGAGATTTTGGCGACTCGCAGAGAAGGATTTTGGAGTAGTAGCTTGGCGTTGTTAATTCGCAGTTTGCCCAGATATTCCGACCAGTTCAGACCAAATTGCTGTTTGAATTTGCGTGAAATATACTCCCGGCTCAGGTAGAAACGCGCGGCAATCTGCTGCAAGGACAGGTCCTCCTGATAATGGGCGTCCATGTAACGCGCAATCTCACTCATGGGATCAGGATTGGCGTGGTGATGAGCGGTGAGCGCCTTTCCTGCGGCAAGCAGTCGTTGTTCCAATAATGAACGAAGGAGGGGGAAGGATAACAGTCCTTCATAGTCCAAAGGTAACTCGGCAAATGGAATAGACCGTTCCTCCGTCACTTCTTCCTCATTGAATGACGAACCTGCCGTATCATCAAGCCAGTGGCTCAGCATCCATTCCAGCTCGTCGATCCATTGCTGGATCTGCTCAGCACTGACAACCTCAAGATCAGTAATCGGGTCAAGCCACTCGGCGACCGCAGCAGCTACACTGGAAGCCCGGCAACTCATTGCTGCCATACGCAGGGGTTCTTCATGGGCGGTTAAACGCCTGATTTTATTCCCATTTGATGATTCCACTGAAGCATGGGTCCGCTGTTTAATTTGCACAGCATTACGTCGCCACAACCTTGAACTTGCTTCCAGATAGGCCGCTGAGATTCCGCCAGGGTAGGACTCACAGATGGAGATACCAAAATGAAGCCGGCGCTGAATCGTCTGCTCCAATCCATGATTGACCTTGTCCAGAATATGTTCCAATGAAGTGGATGGGCCCCAATGCAGCAGAACAATCTCGTCCGGTTGATCCAACTGGCGAAACATTACGCCTTCGTCTGGTGTGGATAACATCTCGGCACAGATATTGAGCACCGAGAACACAAGCAGGTCCGGTTGACTGCGGTATTTCGCCAGACAATCTGCATCCAGATGGGACAGGCTGGTGACAGCGACACTACAGACAGGGATTAGACAGGGGAGATTTAACTCATCCTGCAATCGCTGCATGTGTGATGGGCTGCTGCCTCTTCCGACGGCAAGTTCGGTGAGCAGACGATCCTGGTAGTGGGGGCGCATTCGATTAACGACAATGGATTGTCTGGTGGATTGTATCCGAATGGCGTCTTCCTCTTCCCAAGCTGTAACGGCCTTTAATAGAGAGGCATTCAGCTCATCTGCTTCCACAGGTTTCAGGAGGTAGTCCATGCCACCATGCCTGATTGCATGCCTCACGAGTTCAAAATCGTCATATCCACTAATAACCAGCACCTTGCTGTGGGGGGCATGAGCCGATATCCATTCAAGTAATGCCATACCGTCCTTGCCCGGCATACGCATGTCACTGAGTATGATTTGAGGTTGATGTGCCGTGATGGCGGCGATGGCTTCATCCCCGTCTGCTGCTTCAAGTAATGTATCAATACCAAAGTCTTCCCAATGACCAAGCAACCTTATGGCATCGCGGACATGTTTTTCATCATCTACAAGCAGTGCCTTCATGTTGTTCACTCTCCCGCGTATAGTTTAACCGTGATCTTCACACCATGGGGTTCCCGATTGCTGATCTCAAGTCTGGCAGAGTGACCGGGATGTGAGTTTAATTGAAGTCTGCGCATCACATTTCGTAGACCGATGGACTCGGACTCATCGGATTCTTGCGTGGCTAACCCGGTTGAGGTGTGATTTTGGTGCAGCCATCCCCGGATATCCAGTAATTTATCTTCAGGTATGGAAGGTCCGTTATTATTCAGTTCTATTTCAATCCAACAATCATCGATCCGGCGGCTGGATAGGGAGATGTGGCCTTTGCCTGGCTGAATATCTGCTCCATGTTTGAAATAGTTCTCAATTAAAGGTTGTAACGTCATTCTTGGCATTTCGACAGACAGGGTATCTTCGGCAAAATCCAAATCGACCTCAAGGCGGTCTCCGAACCGCTCCTGTTGCAGTTCCAGATATAAGCGGGCATGCTCCGCCTCTTCGCGTAAGGTCACGCAGGTCTGATCCCGCATGCTGTAGCGCAGCATTTTCGATAGGGAAGAGAGTAGGGTATACGCCCGCTGTCCTTGCTGTTGAAGGGCAAGTGTACCGATGGACTGCAGTGTGTTATACAGAAAATGCGGATGAATCTGCGCTTGCAACGCTTTGAGTTGATTCGTTTTATTGGCGATTTCGAGTCGATATTCCCGCAAAATTAGGTTATTTACCGTATCCATCATATCCCGGAAATGACGAGCGAGTACCCCGAATTCATCTCGGCTGGATAGATGGATATCCACATGCAGACGCCCGGCTTGAATCTGGTTCATATACCGCATGAGTTGCTTGAGTGGACCGGTGATTCGGATGGAGATGAACAAGGTTGCAACAATGACCAATACAAGTGCCGCAATGGCAATCATCGCATTATTCCATGTAAGTGTGGTGGCTCTGGCATATAACGTCTCATTCGGGATCTGTTTGACGATGGTCCAGTCGGCGTATGTGCTGCCAAGTTGTTGGTATACATACATGGATCGATCCTGTTCAAAATGCCCTGCGACATTCTGGGCTGTACCTTCGCTAGATCGCGCGATATTCAGTTCACTAGCGGTTTCCTCTCGTAGTGCATCCGTATGATTGACCTCGGAACGTCCTTGGTAAATGATCTGATTCTGACCATCCACCACATAGATCTGTTCCTTAGCCGGATCATACAGCCTGCCACAGATTGCTGCAATGGTATTCATATTCAAGTCAATGGCGAGTACACCCAGACGCTCGGTGGACGGAATATCCTTGATCACCCGATGCAGGGTAATGACCGTTCTGGCAGGGTCATCGGGGGAGGCGGCCTTGAATCCGTACGTGTGACTCATATGTGCCGATTCCACCCAGATGTCCGGGCTGTCACCGCCTGTTTTTCCATGGAGCGAGCCGGAATAGGCCTGTTTGCGTTCCTCCCGCTTCGGAAAGGGATTTGTAATTAAGGTGGATTGATTGGCGGCAAAAGAGTGCAAATACAGCTGGAATACATCCGGCACAGCCGCGCGGATGGTCTGCAAAGTGGTATACACCTCGGCAACCGCACGATAATCACCAGGAATTTTTGCTAAGTTACGCAGAAAGTTCGGGTCGTTATACACAGCGAGCGACGCTCTGGCCACGTTATCCACATAATTGTTGAGATTGGTGGACGCTTGGTAGATCAGGCGTTTGTTTTCTTCAACAGCCTGTTCACGCAAGGCCGTCTTGGTCTGGATAAACGTCATGCTGATCGATGCGAGCAGCGGAAGGGTGGTAGCGATGAGCATAAAGGCAATCAATTTGGTACGTATACTGTAGTATTTGGACATCGGAACACCCCTTCTGGTTGCAGGTTAAGAGAGGACAATATTTTACCCCCAACTGTTCACAAGGGTCGGTGTTTCCCTCGGTGATAATGGGGTTTAATAGAAAAAGAGACCAATTTCATCCATCTATAGAAGGGGAGAACGATATGAAGCATCGCAAATCTTCACAGCTGTTACAGCAGCTTGTGTTCGTGGGTCCCTCCATCGTGTTTTTTATTCTCATCATCGTGGTCCCTTTCCTGCTTGGCATGGTGTATTCCTTCACGGATTGGAACGGGGTATCGGAGAATATTAATTGGGTAGGGTTTGATAACTTCGTGCATGTTTTTGCGAATGATCCCAAGTTCCAAACGGCGTTTTGGTTTACGGTGCGCTTCACCGTGGTTGGTGTAGTACTGACCAATGTGATTGGCTTTTTCCTGGCGTATTTCCTGACCAAACCGCTCAAGACGAGAAACATTCTGCGTACGATCTTTTTTATGCCTAACGTGATCGGTGGGTTGTTGCTCGGCTTTATCTGGCAGTTCATATTTGTGAAAGGGTTTTCAGCAGTAGGCGATGTAACCGGCTGGTCCTTCTTCAACCTTCCTTGGCTGGGAGACGAACCAACCGCCTTCTGGGGAATCGTGATTGTGTTTGTATGGCAGACCGCAGGATATCTGATGGTCATCTACATCTCATCTCTTACAAATGTATCCCCTGATTTGCTGGAAGCCGCCGAGATTGATGGCGCAAGTCGCTGGCAGGTACTGCGGAGCATCATTCTTCCGCTCATTATGCCGGGTGTAACGATCTGTTTGTTCCTGGCGATCTCCTGGTCGTTCAAAATGTTCGATCTCAATCTGTCACTGACCAAAGGTGGACCGTTCGGATCAACAGAGTCGGTTGCACTTAATATTTACAATGAAGCCTTTGTGAATAACAGATATGGCATCGGAACCGCCAAAGCACTCGTGTTCTTCGTAATCGTTGCCATCATCACCATGATTCAGGTACGTCTGACGAAGAGCAAGGAGGTAGAAGCCTAATGGAGACGACGAAAAATTACCGCTTCAGTACCATTTTAACCGAGATTGTCATGGTACTCCTTGGACTTTTATTCCTGGTTCCGTTCTACTTCCTGTTCGTGAATTCGGTCAAAACCTTCGGTGATCTGCTCACCAATTCGGCTGCATGGCCGGAAGTGTTTCAGTGGGGCAATTATGCGAACGCCTGGGAGAAAATTAACTTCCCGTCTGCGCTGATGAACTCGCTTATCGTTACGGTAGTCAGCAATCTGTTGCTTGTGCTGATCAGTTCCATGGCCGCGTACCGAATGGTCCGTAGCAATACCCGGTTCAACCGGATTTTGTTCGGCATGTTCATTGCCGCCATGGTGATTCCGTTCCAGTCTATCATGATTCCACTTGTTACTGTAACCAGTAATCTGGGATTGATCGATAGCCTTGGCGGACTCATCATCTGTTATCTCGGTTTCGGGGCACCCATGTCTGTCTTCCTGTTCCACGGATTCGTAAAATCCGTCCCACTGGAGATTGAGGAAGCGGCCCGAGTGGATGGAAGCTCTGCCTACGGGGTGTTCTTCCGGATCGTATTTCCACTCATGAAACCGATGTATGTAACCGTCATCATTCTGAACACACTCTGGATCTGGAATGATTATCTTCTCCCATCCCTGATCCTGCAAAGCTCCAACCTGCGTACGATCCCGATTGCGACCTTTGCACTCTTCGGACAATATACGAAGCAATGGGATCTGGCTTTGCCGGCACTTGTGCTCGGTATTATGCCGATAATTATCTTCTTCCTGCTGATGCAGAAGTACATCATTCAGGGGATTACGGCTGGATCAGTTAAAGGGTAAGGGTTGCGAGGGAAGGGTCGCTGTGGTGCGAGTGCGAGGGAAGGGTCGCTGGCGGGCTCAAGTTGCGCTTTCGGTCGCTGTTGCTCCTCGGTGGCCTGAATGTATTGGGGCAAGGAAGCCACCGAGGTTCAAAGGCGAACGCTCCGCTCCTACATCGCATCCTTGATCCCTTTGCTCCTACCTCGCATGGAGGTGTGCAAAGGGAGTCATGCCCGCATAGCTTGGGCATGACTCCTAGGGAAGTTCGATAGCCTGGACATTCCTTCTAGGAGAAAAGATATACTCGGATCAAAGCTAACGAATCCACCGCATCTTAATAGGTGGATAATCAAGGAATACAAATTGTAACGAATCTCTGCAACGTTATTCGGTTACAAAACAGCGTCAGAGGCTTAAAATTCGACCAAATCGACGAAATAACGTCGCTGTGATTCGTTAGTATGGGAACCTGTGCAAATAGGTGCGAATAACGTGGGCTCGGTTCGTTAGAATGAAAATACACTTCAAGGGAAGGTTATCCTGTCATCGGAGTGCCAGTGTAAATATGCATTAGTGGAACTGTTATAATGAAACTACTATAGGGAGAGTGTATGTATGAAAAGAATGACAAAGTTGACGTTGCTTATGCTGATTGCTTTTTCGGTAATGCTCGCGGGTTGTGGCAATGGAGACAAGAGTGGCAGTCCGGTCAACACGGATGCTCAAGGTGGTGGCGAGGCTGCTGCTGGAGATAAAACCATTAAAATCTTCCAATTCAAAGTCGAAATCGCAGAAGCGCTCAATCGTCTCAAAGCGGAATATGAATCCTCCCATCCAGGCGTCAAACTGGACATTCAAACTGTAGGTGGCGGCAGTGACTACGGTGCTGCACTGAAAGCCAAGTTTGCCGCTGGCGAACAACCGGACATTTTCAACGTAGGTGGTTATCGTGAATTGGATACATGGCTTGAATATCTGGAAGATCTGTCTGGAGAATCATGGGCCAAGGATGCACTCGAAGTAGCCAAAGAGCCAATGACCAAAGACGGCAAGCTCTACGGACAGCCGCTCGCGCTGGAGGGTTATGGTTTCATTTATAACAAAGACCTCTTCCAAAAAGCAGGTATTACCGAAATTCCAACAACACTGGAACAATTGGATCAAGCGGCACAGAAACTTCAGGCCGCAGGCATTACCCCATTCTCTAACGGGTATCAGGAGTGGTGGGTGCTGGGCAATCATAACGTAAACGTGGCATTTGCAAATCAGGCAGATCCGGTGAAATTCATCCAAGGACTCAACGAAAGCACGGAGAAAATTCCTGGCAACCAAGTGTTCGCCGACTGGATCAACTTGCTAGACTTAACGCTGAAATATAGCAACAAAAACCCGCTGACAACCGACTACAACACGCAAGTTACGTTGTTTGCGAGTGGAGAAGCGGCGATGATGCAACAAGGAAACTGGACTCAAGTACAGATCGATGGAATCGATCCGGATCTGAATCTGGGTATCCTGCCGATGCCAATTAATAATGAACCTAATGACAAATTGTTTGTCGGCGTGCCGAACTATTGGGTTGTGAACAAGAACTCTCAAGTGAAACCGGAAGCAAAAGAGTTTTTGGAGTGGCTCGTAACTTCGGATATCGGGAAACAATACATGACGAAAGAGTTCAAATTCATCCCGGCTTTCAGTTCCATCACGGCATCCGAAGAGGATCTGGGTGACCTCGCCACAGAGATCATGAAGTATAGCCAGGAAAATAAAACACTCAGCTGGAACTTCAACCGTTTCCCTGAAGGGGTTCCACAAGAGTATGGCAGCACAATTCAGGCTTACGTTGCAGGCAAATCGGATAAAGCCGGATTGCTCGACGCATTGCAACAGAACTGGGATAGTCTGAAAAAGTAAACCGGATCATGGACGGTATACTATCTGGTCATATTGATTAAAAAGGATGATCCGACCGAAGCTTCAATTTAGGGTGGTTATCCACATTAACTAGTATCCACAGGTTACCAAAGAAAAATTAGTCTATCGGATATATAAGTTAATTGAAACGGGCCAACCAGAAATCTTATTCTGGTGGGCCTGTTTTTGTTTTTCCGAGGAGCCAATAACGCTCTCTGAAAAGTTCCAAAGTTGGTAATATCCCTGAAATGTGGATAACCCAAAAGTAGTTTAACGATCTCATGACGTATTTAACACAGAGTTAATACTATATGTGGATATCCTGTGTGTATAACACTCTAAATGTGGACAAGTATGGAGTAGTTGGAGTGGGAGGTCCTCTTTTGTTAACAGAAATACTTGTTTTCAACTGATTAGTACTGTATAGTACTAAGTATGACAAATTCAAAAATGAATACGGGACCCGCCAAATCCAAGAGTTCCAATCCGGTGAACCGGACCAAGGCAGTTGAAGTGGCGGCACAATTATTTCTGCGTCAGGGGTACAGCTACGTCAGCATGGATGAAGTCGTGCGAGTGAGTGGGGTATCCAAGTCGAATATTTATTATCATTTTAAAAACAAGGAGGAGCTGCTCCAGGCCGTGGTACAATACTGGATTGCCCAGTATGAGTCGGAGCTGTATCTGCTGCTCAGTCAGCGTGAGCGAGGAGTGGAGGAGCGTATCTACTCATTCATGGCATTGTTGTCGGCAGGCATTGAGGGCCGAAATTACGAAGGGAGCTGTCCTTTTGTTACGTTATATATGCAGACACCGGACAGTGCACCCCAAGTGAAGGAAAGCATATCCAGATTCTTTCGTGAGCTTAGACCTATGGTGGAGAAGTTGTTTCAGCAAGGTTTGGATCGCGGTGAATTTCGCAAAGAAATCGAACCGGGGCCGGCTGCGTTGTTGTTTATTGCAGCATTGGAAGGTTCACTAATCCTAGCGGGAACTGCCCGTGATGTAGGGATTATAGAACAATCGGCGCGCACGTTTTGTCAGATGCTTCGTTAATCGAAGCTCTTTTTTTGAATATAACTAGTACTATATAGTACTAAAAGGAGCCGTAACAGAATGAATGTACATACAACAAACATAAATCAGGTAATACGCAAGTCTGATATTGCAGCCACGACCATTTTTATGACAGGAAGCACAGGTTTTATCGGCAAAGAAACGGTCAAACAACTCACGCAGGGAGACGCACCATTGCTCTTGCTGGTTCGTTCGGAACAGCGAGCCAGAACTGTGCTGAAGGCTTATGGAGTGAAGGATTTTGACCGAATTACCTTTATTACAGGTGATTTGTCCATGTCGGGTCTTGGCCTTACCGCAGCGGATCGGGAGCGTGCTCTTGCAGCGAATGTGATCATTCATGCGGGTGGAACGATGGACGTCACTTTGGAACGAAAAGTAGCCGAGCAGATATTCATGAACGGGGCCAGAGAAGTGGCACAGCTAGCGCAGGAAATCCACCGTACTCATGGATTGAGACACTTTATCCACGTTGTTGGTTATATGAGTCCTTATGGAGAACGGAATGAACAGGGGAATTATCTACAGGTTGAGCATGTGGATAACAATGAAAGTGCGTATGAAGAGATGAAGTTCCATGCCGATCTTCATATTCGCGAGCATGCTGAACAGCATCACTATCCCTTATCCGTTGTAAATCCGAGTACAGTGGTTGGGCCACGTCCCACCGGTGAAACTGAGCAAACGGGTGGGATTGGACTGCTCATTCAGGCGATTCAGAAAGGACTTATGCCGGTAGTACCGGGAGGTTCATCCTATTGGTTACCGCTTGTGGAGAATGACATTGTTGCACAGACGCTTGTTTTTCTATCCAGGGAAGCTGCTCCAGTCGGAGGAACTTATCCACTGTTGGCGCGGAAGGAAGACAGTCCCAATATGAAGGAACTGCTGCAACTCTTGGCGCAGCAATTGGACGTACCCAAGCCCAAAGGGGCTGTGCCACTACCATGGATTCAATGGATCATGAGATCAGGTGGTTCACGCATCAGTGGTGTTCCAGCGGAGTCGGTCGCTTTTATTACCAACAGGTCATTCCCGGTTGAAGAGACGGAGGCTCTGTTCACTCGTATGGGGCAATCCTGGCCGGACATCCGGGAACAGCTTCCGCTGGTTACAGCCGATCTGGACTATCGTCTTCGGTATACGCCGTTACCTGAGGGTTTTCCGACAGATTATATTCGGTCGCGGAGCGGAAATATGGCTATGCTTGGTTGGGAGGGTGAGGGAGAGCCTTGGATTATTGTACATGGTTTGCTTCAATCTGCAGATGAGATGTTACCGTTAGGAAAACAGCTTAGGGACCGGACCGGGAACCCGGTATGGTTAATCGATCTAGCTGGATTCGGACGGTCCCCGGTGCATCAGGGAGATGAAGCGTTTGAAGGTCAGGTGGATGCACTGCTTACGGCTCTTGGTGAGTTTGAAGGTCCGGTGAAGCTTGTTGGTCATTCGATCGGGGCTGCTATTGCAGCTGCGGCACAGATGCGTAGCGGGCGGACAGACATTCGGCTGGGGTTGCTCCAGCCAGTTGCCAACAATTCGAATCCGAATGTGCTGAGATGGGTTTCCCGTTTGCCAAGAGGGGTGATGCGCTCCCTGCTGCGTGGCAGATCGGAGAAAAGTTGGAATCAAATGTTCAGCTCACATAGCGGCGTAGGCGACAGCAGTGTTATGGCCGATACCATGGGCAAGAGAATACGCTCGAGTCTACAATCCCCTCGCATTGCAGGAGCACATGCAGACTTGTTGCGCTGGATCCATTCGGGTCAGAGGAAAGGCGCCAGATCAACGTTGTGGGCGAAAATGGAAAGTCAGCATTATGCCAAGAATGTATTAGTTGTATGGGCCAATCAAGATCAGGAATATCACTATCCCCAGGATATGAACTCACAGGTCAAACGGATAGATGTACCCTATGGACATTACTTTCCGACGTTTCAGTATAAGGAAACAGCTGCAATCCTCTCCGAATGGGCCGATACCTTGAGGTGAGTTCAGGTTTGGACATGCAGGAATCCCGTGCCAATTGTCGAAAGGGTCAAGTCGAGTTGTGAAGAGCTGAAACCAAGACAGGAGAGATAAATGTATGAGCAAGCAACGTGTGGAAATCAGTAAAAATGTGCTAATCGAGTGTCTGGGACTGCGCAGCGGAGAGAATCTGGTGGTTGTTGCAGACGATATGAAACGGGATTTGGCTGAATCCATCTATGAGGCAGGAAAAGCACTTGGTGCTGAGTCGGTCCTGTTAATCATGGAGAAACGCAGCAGATCTGGAGAAGAGCCACCGGCGCCGATTGCAGAAGCAATGATTCGAGCAGATGTAGCCGTGTGTGTAACGAAATATTCATTAACACATACCCAGGCACGCAAACAAGCCGCTGCTTCAGGGACCCGAGTGGCAACCATGCCTGGTATGACAGAGGATATGTTTGTGAACGGAGCCATTACAGCTGAATATTCGCAAGTAAAGGCGTTGACCGAGAAGGTAACGGCTCTATTAACCGCAGGTCGCCATGTGCGAATAGAGAAGCAGGGCCATAGTCTTTCCTTTTCCATTGAAGATCGTAACGGTGTACCAAGCACAGGTATGTATTTGAACCCCGGTGAATCGGGCAACTTGCCGTCAGGAGAAGCTTATATTGCTCCGGTTGAGGGCACGGGCGAGGGTAGTATTGTTGTAGATGGATCCGTAGCTGGAATTGGGGCACTCCGTGAACCGATGTTATTAACCGTTAAGGAAGGACGATTGGTGTCAGCTGAAGGACCAGATGGGGCTCAATTACTCACAACACTTGGCGAAGGCGATGGTCGCTTTCTCGGCGAATTCGGTATCGGTACCAATAACAAGGCGCGAATCACGGGTGTGGTGCTGGAAGATGAGAAGGTGTACGGCACAATTCATGTGGCCTTTGGCAGCAATAACACATTTGGTGGAACGATTGCCGCAGGTGTTCATATTGATGCAGTTGTACAAAAGCCGGACGTGTACATCGATGACAAGCTGATCATGCGTCAGGGTGAATTGGTCGAATAACTACAGCGAAGGAAATTGGGCATGTCCACAACGTGTCCACAGTAATGGATAACTGGAGCGGAAATTAAGATTTTACGTCAGATTTACAAACAAATACACAACATGTCCACATTAAATTAATGAATATCCACATGAAACGCCAAAGATATCCACAGCATGTGTGCAATATGTGCACAACTTATCCACAAATCAGGTATAACTCGTGTTTTCATGTGATAAAACAGTCGTTTTGGAGTAATTAAACAAGTTATCCACAGGAATAACGCTTTTTTGTTCCAAGTATTTGAAAACATAGAAACAGATCCATAATATATGGGGATAAAAAAGACCAAAAATCGGCATAAAGCTGATCTTTGGTCTTTTTTTTGAATATAATTTTTCAATCCGATGTCAGGTTACTTACGCTCAATATTAAAACGACTAACTTCCACCACCCTCCACAGCAGGGCAAATGAGCAGAGCAGAGACAGCAACCGTAATGCAGCGTCTGTTGAAGTTGGCAAAATTGATCTGAAGCCTAAACATTTGATCAAAAATAACCGATACACCAAAGTAACATCTAATGGGACGAAAGTACCTGTGGTGACTTGGTGAATGCGAACCACAAGCAGGTCATTTAGCCAAATAAAGTGCTCTTCATGTGGTTTTGTTTTTATATTTTATAATGATCTGAATTTACGGAATGAGAGGATATGGGGATAACTATGGACGAGGGAATGCAATATATTAATTTTTCGGTAGGAGACCAGATCTTTGCACTACGAATTGATGAAGTTCATGAGATCATCAGAATGATACAGGTAACAACAGTTCCATTTGGAAGCCCGGAGATCCGAGGTTTTGCTTCGCTGTACGGTAAGGTCGTTTCGGTGGTGAGTCTTCGTGTATTGTTAGGCATGCCAGACCAGGAGGATACCTCTTCTACACGTATTATTGTGGTGCCTTACAAAGGTGGATTTGTACCGCTGATCGTAGATATGGTCGATTCTGTCGTAAGTTACGATCGTTTCGAGGAACCAGCTGAGGAACACCGTCGTTTCATGCTTGGCGTTTTTGACAAAATCGGGTTCTGTGAAGATCATCGTGCAGGTATTTTGAACCTCGATGTATTACTGGGCAGCTTGATCAGATCATAGGAGTATAACGATCCGTAATTCTTTCAATATTCAGTATTATCCTTCGGTTGACCCAAATGTTCCTCATCCGCTTTTCGGGAGAAGGGACATTTTTTTGTGCCGCTAGGGCGTTTTCAGACACGCCCTAACCATCGGAATAACCACTTTTTATGGGCAAAGGTTTTTAAATCCGGTCATTTTCGTATATGATGGAGAGTAACAATGCGAAGGGATGACGGGAGACTTTAATGATGCAATCGCTGTATGGAGTATGGCTTGGTGACGTATTTTTTTGTTTTTCCGGTGAAACATCGGAACCACGTGTGGATGCATGGAGCCACGTGGTGAGAAGGTTGAATTTTGGCGACGGGGGTCGTCTGTTTCAGCCTGCCGCTCTGCGTCTTGCGGAGTTGCGCTGGCCGAATCCGCTGAGGAACACGGCTGAAGCGAAGAACACGAAGCGGCGTCAACTGCTGGGACGCACATTGGAAGGATTGGCAGTCTCGCCTAAGGATGCCTTCAGGCTGCTGCTGCAATGGGATGACCGTTTGTTAAATGCAGCTGGAATTCAGGTTGGAGAAGAGATGCGTTACTGGATCAAGGCGGCGCAGTTCACACAGGAGCTGCTGTTGCGGGGAGCAATTGCTCCATCGGCTGAATTCGCAGCAAAGACCGGAGCACGGCGACGGACCGGGCAAGAGACATTAACAGGCGTATGGCGGCCACGTTTGCAGCAGGAGGAGGACATTGTACGCTTCCGCGATCTTGCTGAAGCAATGCCTCCGATTGGATTGGCTGCTCCTGGAGCTTATGCTTCATTGGAACCGGAAACGCGTGAAGAAGCAGGGGCTGCGGTATTATTTTCATTCATGAGTGGCATGATTCATGCTGTAGTGACAAGTGAACTGGAGAGCATGGACAGTGAACTGTCCCGTTACCGCACGCCATATCGACGCGGATCTTCGCCAGTAGCCGAACTCTGGTGGAATAGTCTGATCTCAATGTTCCGTCCTGTGACGGTGCAAGGGCCGACGGACGATATGACAGCGTTTATTCATACGCTGCAAGAAGTTGGTGGAACGTCGATGCCGATCGTGGGAGCAGAAGAGTTGGCGCCTGCTGAAGGCCAATTGAAGCTGGTGCTCCGCTTGGAGCCGCCGCTGGGCGAACATGAAACGATCTGGGGGATCAGCTTTTGGGCGGACAGTGAGCAGGAACCAAGCTTGAGGTTGCCTGCACGGACGGTCTGGGCACATCCAGAGCGAGATCTGGACCGAGGGAAGGTGTTATATACCTCGGCGGCAGAGCAATTATTGATGGCACTCGGGCAAGCAGCAGAAATGGCACCTGAACTGGAGACGGCGCTGCTTATCGCTCGTCCGGAGGAAATTAAGCTGGAGCAGCAGGGTTTCTTTGAGTTTCTCACGCATGCGGTTCCACGTTTGCAGAAGGCCGGGATAACCGTTCTTATGCCTTCAAGGTGGAGTCGAGCCGGGAAACGTCGTGCGGGACTGCGTCTGCAGATGTTGAATCGGGGAACAGAGCGGTTGCCTGGAGCCACATCGGCACTGGGCATGGAACAATTGGTTGCTTTCAAAGCGGAGCCTATGCTGGATGGTAAACCGGTCACGGCGGAGGAACTGGCAGCATTGGCTGAATCCACAGTTCCGTATGTTATGTTCCGTGGTGAATGGATTGAAGTGGATACAAAAGAGATTCGCCAAGTCCTGCGTTATATGAAAAAAGAAGAAGAACAATATATGCCTCTCTCCGAATGGCTGCATCTGGCAGCGGATGAAGGGGAGGATTCCGCATGGAAGGGCCTCTCCGTCTTTGGTGCCGAATCTGATGGGATGCTTGCTTTCCTGCTCGATGGACAGGTGCTTCGCAGCATTGAGCCTCGGCAGGTTCCGGCAGAATTGCATGGTGAACTCAGACCTTATCAGGAACGAGGTTACCAATGGTTATCCGCGATGCGTGAGCTGGGCTTTGGCGTATGTCTCGCGGACGATATGGGACTTGGGAAGACGATTCAGGTAATTACCTGTCTGCTGGACCGCAAACACGAGGAACGCCAGGCAGCCGAAGAGGAAGCCCGTGAGAATGAGCTGTTGAATGGATCAGATCATTCTTTCCCGGCGGATCAGCACACGAATGAGCAGCCTGTTCATCTGCCTGCACTTATTGTGTGTCCTACCTCGCTGCTTGGAAACTGGCAGCGTGAGCTGAAGCGGTTTGCCCCGGATCTGTCGCTGTATATTCATCATGGCGGACAACGGCTGCACGGGAACGAATTCCAGGCAGAAGCGCAGACGCATGACATTGTACTGACGACCTATCATCTGGCAGGCAGAGATGGACCGGATCTGGCTTCGTTGCACTGGTCCACCATTGTGCTGGATGAGGCACAATATATTAAGAACTACCGTACCAAGCAAGCGCAAAGTGTGATGCGTCTGTCTACACTTCATCGTATTGCGATGACAGGAACGCCTGTAGAGAACCGATTGAGCGAACTCTGGTCCATTTTTCAGTTCCTCAATCCGGGGTATCTGGGCACCGCTTCATCGTTCCGTCAGCGTTATACGGGACTGGGACCATCTGAAGAAAATGCAGCATCATTGCGTGAGCTTCATCGTTTGGTATCTCCATTCATGCTGCGCAGGCTGAAAAGTGATCCGGATATTCGCAAGGATCTGCCAGAGAAGCTTGAACTGAAATCGTATTGTTCTCTAACCCCGGAGCAGACGGTGTTGTATCAACGTGTGGTGGACGATCTGATGGGTGGTCTGGATGGCAGAAATGGCATCGCCCGTAAGGGAATTGTTCTGTCCTCTCTGACCAAGCTCAAGCAGATCTGTGACCATCCGGTGCTGGCGGACAGCACTCGGAAAGACCATGGCAAGGCTGAGGCATCCGGTAAGATGGAGCGTTTGCTTGAACTGCTGGACGCCATCCGTGATAACGGGGAATCTGCCCTGATCTTCACGCAGTATGTTGCCATGGGAGATCTGTTAGTGTCGAGGTTGAAACAGCGATACGAGGAAGAACCTTATTTCCTGCATGGCGGTGTATCGAAGTCGCAAAGAGACGATATGGTGGAGACTTTCCAAAAAGGAGAGGGACCATCCATGTTTGTTCTATCTCTTCGTGCTGGAGGTGTAGGTCTGAATCTGACACGCGCGAGTCACGTGGTTCACTATGATCGGTGGTGGAATCCCGCGGTCGAGAACCAGGCGACGGACCGTGTATTCCGAATTGGGCAGAATCGCAACGTGCAGGTGCACAAGCTGATCTGTCAGGGAACACTGGAGGAACGGATTGATGAACTGATTGAGAGCAAGAAGGCACTCTCCGAGCAGGTCGTTGGTTCGGGTGAGAATTGGCTTACCGAGATGTCGGATGATGAGCTGCGTGGCCTGATTTCTCTTCAGGGTGAGACGTGGCTGTGACCTTGAACTTTCAGAGGAATATAGATGTGGAGAAAGGGGGATTATTGTGAGCGAAAAATGGAAGATCGAGCTGCATATGTCCCCCGGTGGATGGACAGCAGAAGTAAATACAGCAGCGGATGCGGACCAGGAAGTTTCCGTTTCCGCTTCCGCTGTTGAGGGCAAGACCGGATCGGCCGCAGGCATGTTCACGGTCACGGGAACGCCCGCCCGACTGAGCGAAGCCCAGCGCGAGGCTGTACTGGCTCAGCTGCGCAAGCGCCCGCTGACGCTGTACGCCCTGCTGCGCGGCGGCCCGGCGCCCGAGGAGCTCGCCGGGCTGCTGCCGGCTACGCAAGCGCCCGAGGGTTCGCCAGGCGCAGCAACGGCCAGCGCGGCCGTGGCATGCACCTGCGGCCACCCGGGCTGCGCGCATGCCGCGGCCGCTGAGCGCGCCGTAGCTGCGCGCCTCGCGGCCGAGCCGCTGCTGCAGCTGGCGCACGCCGGCCTGCCGCGCGAAGCGCTGCTCGCCGGCGTGCTGGGGGCATGGGCGGAGGAACTCGCCCATGATCCCAGCGGCCCCGGCCGCGCAGCGGAAACGGCTGGCCGCCCGCAGGTGCGGGGCGGCGAAGGCGGCGCAGCCGTCGGCGAGTGGATCGCCGAGGCCGCCGCGGACGGCGCCATGCACCAGCCGGGGCCGGGCTTTGGCGCCGTTGAGGTGCGCCTCGCGCCGCCGGGCAAGCCGCCGGCCTTGCCGGAGCTGACGGCGCTGCTGCCGGGCGTGCCGGCCACCGCAGGGCTGGATCTGATCCGCGAGCGTGTAGCCGCGCGGATGTGGCAGGCTGTCCAGAAGAAGACGGACAGCCCGGCAACCAAATGATGCATCCATCAGAGCGGGGGAGATCTCAGATCACCCCTGCTTGTTTTTATTGCATCATGTTGCTCTAAAAGTCCAAAAAACGTTCATACAGGCTGTACAGCCCGTATATGTTCATTCGGATCTCTTCTAAAGGAGGTCTTTACCGGTGGAGCTTCGCTCCCAATTAAGGTATACTGTCGCAGGGAACATTGCACGCAGAGAACTATATAACATTTATATTATTGCGATAGGAGTTTTTACATGAAATCAACTACAGGAAGACAGCGCCGTATGGTGGTTATGCTGTCCTCATTGATGATATGCGGAGCTTTGCTTACCGCGTGCCAGAACGGTTCAGGCACAGAGGAGAGCCAGAATCCGAATGGAACAGGTAACACACAACAGGAGACGGACGGCACAACGGTTCATTTTACGGAGGATAAAGGAACGGACGGCGACAATGCTGGCGGGGAGGACACATCATCTTCTGGCAACAGCGGTGAAGGCACGAATAGCGAGTCTGGGAATGCTTCAGCGGGCGAAGGGCAGGGCTCTTCAGACAATGGGAATGGCGCGACAGCGGAAGATCCATTGCTGGAGAAACGCAGTATCAGCGCACTGCAAACGACGATTGATGCACAATCTGTGGTGACCAATGAGGAGTCTATGACCGTCATTGTGAACAAGCAACGGAGTCTGCCTGACGGGTACGAGCCGGACGATCTGGTAGAGCCGAATGTACCGTTTTCTTTCGACGAACCACACGAGAAGCGGCATATGCGCAAGGAAGCTGCGGAGGCACTGGAGAAGTTGTTTGCAGGTGCAAAGGCGGATGGCATTGAGCTTCGTGCGGTATCCGGTTATCGTTCATATCAGCGTCAGGTATCCATCTATAACAATAATGTCAAAACCAAAGGTCAAGAATACACAGATCGCGTGAGCTCTGTGCCGGGCCGAAGCGAACATCAGACGGGTCTTGCCATTGATGTATCCAGCCCGAGTGTGGGCAATGTGCTGGAAGAGGTATTTGGCACATCGAAGGAAGGCCAGTGGTTGGCTGAACACGCTGCAGAATATGGATATGTCATCCGTTATCTGCAAGGTGAAGAAGATACCACAGGTTACGTCTATGAGCCTTGGCATATCCGGTACATCGGTACAGATTTGGCACCGGATGTGGCGAAGAGTGGGTTAACTCTGGAAGAATACTTTGATGAGGCTAATATCAAGTTGTAATTTGGATGTTTCATCCTTAAAGAAAAAGAAAAGATACTAATTCTCATAAATCCTCGAATGAACCGTCCTTGATCTAACCAATGGGCAGTCATTCAGGGGATTTTTTTCTGTGCAAAAATGTTAATGGAGTTAAGATAGAATTAAACTTGATTCCATTGTCCGAGATGATGGGGGACTGATATAATTCATGTTTAATCTGAAGAGACAAATACAACCAAAGCGAGGGACGAGAGAATGAGCAGACAGCAGGTATTTACGGGCTCCCCATGGGAACCATTGGTGGGATATTGCCGTGCCATCCGTGTAGGGAACCGAATTGAAGTGGCGGGTACAACCGCGATGCAAGATGGTGTAGTTGTTGGGGCAGGTGATCCGTATGCACAGACAAGGTTCGTTTTGCAGACGATTGAAAATGCATTAAAAGAGTTGGGTGCTGACATGTCGCATGTGGTGAGAACCCGGATGTTTGTGACCGATATCTCCAGATGGGAGGAAGTTGGCAAGGCGCACGGTGAATTTTTTGGACAGATCCAGCCTGTAGCCACCATGGTTGAAGTTAGCGCACTCATTGATCCCTTGTTGATGGTTGAGATTGAAGTGGAAGCGATTGTTGAAGATGAAACCCAAGCTGGTTGATCTGGCGAATGGTCTGAGGATTTTCTAAGGAACACAGGACGTCTTATTTGGCCCTCAGGTCCTCTTTTTAAAATGTAAGGAACATCAGACACTTTATTTCCCGAATTCCTCTGATAAAAATGCTATAAACAGCTATTTAGTCAAATTAGCGTGCCTGAGATTCCTTAGATTTCTGCGGGTGCTTCAAATCCTTGAATAAGATGCCTCAGATTCCTTAGCGTTAACTCCGCTTGCTCTTACATTCAGTATGCAACGTATTTCGTATGCAGCGAACATCGCACGTGTCTGCTCCGGACAAGTTTCAGGTACGCTTCAGTTTGAAGCAGTTTGTAGACACACTCTAAAAAACCAGAACCAGAACCAGAACCAGAACCAGAACCAAAACCAAAACAAACCAAAAACTAAAAACCTCCAAAAAAAACCTTACCCGTGCTTGTCAGAAGACAAGCGGATAAGGTTTTTTTGAATTGACTTCGCCGCCTGGCCGCACGGCTGAGCTCTTGATGCGCCAAACTCATGACACCGTGCGGCAGGAGCTACATGCGGATGGCTGGTCATTATGATGCTCCACACTCATGACCCCGTGCTAAGCGATGCACGCGGTCGTCTGCAACAACATATAACATGTGTTTCAGCCAGACGTTTTTCTAACCGTATTATTTCCCTTCCAGCTCTGCTGCAGGTGTTTCAACAACCACTTTCCAAGCTGTTCCGATTGGAGGCAGGCTGCGTGTCAGCATAGGGCTGTAGAACCCAATGACTTTAGCGCCTTTGGTCAGTTCTTCAGCTTTCACTGTTTCTCCTTCGTGGTTCACGATCAGCGTGTCTTTAGCGATGTTCAGCACGACATGGTCAGGAGCCGTCTCAGTTAACCGTGTACCTGTAATCTCAATCTGTGAGATGCTGCCTTCAGCTGATGTTACATTTTCAATCGTACCCGCTGTCCCCAGAACGTCTTTTAATTGTGATTCCGCAGCGTCATCCAGTACAGTGACTGTATAGGTCGGCGTTTGTGGTGGCAGACTGCGGGTGGTGATCAGGGAATGCTCAGCTTCCACGTTCATGCCAATGGCCAGATCAGTCAGTGCAATCTCTTTCCCCTCAACTGAGATGAATTTCGTCTCATCGCTCAGATTGAGCACAATACCATCCGTACCTGCACCGCCAATCTGGATGGACTTATATTTATCTTGGTTCGAGATTCTGGTAATTACACCACGTTCAGTAACCGTCTTCACGTCCTCTTCACTGGAGATAGTCACCTGATTTCCTGTTGTGTTCACTTGTCCATGCAGTGCTTTCTCAGCAAAAGAAGCCGGTACATACAATTTGCCGCCTGTGATTTCGGGCGCTGTACCCAGCGTGAGCGACATTTTATTCACGGAATATTGATCCTTGCCTGTGATTACCTGCGTCCAGAGAGCACCACGAGTCAGCTCTGCAGTTTTAGTTTCTTTATTCCATTCAAGTTCAATACCCAGTGCGTCGGTAAGATCACGCAGCGGGATCATGGCTACTTTGCCATCCTTGTTCCAATATCCATCAGAGATGGCTGCACCATTCACGGATACGTTTACTACACTCGCTGCGTTACTATCTGCTGAAACGGATGTTTGATGGACTGGTTGTGTGTTGTCCAGTGTTGCTGCATAAGCGGCTCCACCACCCAATGCCATGGATAGGGCCATCAGTGCACTTACTTTTTTCATGTTGTTGTTCATCAATATTCATCCCTTCTAATCTGTGTACTGACGCGGTAAAATCTTCCTTAGGGCCGCGCTTCAAGTTAATAGACGGGACAAATCGTCTAAGTGTTGCAGTTGAAATGCAATGAATGTAAGCGGTAGGTTAGCTTAAATTAGAAATATCGCTTGTATTGCAGGTTATCCGCAGCAGGATCAGGTTAATTTCAGGTAAGTGGCCAAACCTTTGTCCTATTTCACATTCAAGTACGAGGAGGAACGGATTAGATGAGTGATATGTTGGTAGCGCTCTATCGTTTGCCGGAGCAAGAGAGTGGACTGAGAGCGTTGGAGGAATCCTCCATTGTGATTCGAAGAGCCATTGCCCCAGAGAAACAGCATGTACTGGATTGGGTGAGGTCACATTTTAGTCAGGCTTGGGTGGATGAATGTGAGGTCGCTTTTGCGCGTCAGCCGGTGTCCTGTTATATTGCGGTTGAGCATGGGAAAATGATTGGATTTGCCTGTTACGAAGCGACATGTCGCAACTTCTTTGGACCGACAGGTGTGAGCCAGGATGCACGAGGCAAAGGTGTAGGCACAGCCTTGTTACTGGCCTGTATGCATGCGATGAAGGCGGACGGTTACGGGTATGCGATTATTGGATCAGCGGGACCTGTGGATTTCTATGCGCGGACGCTGGGTGCAGTGAAGATTGAAAATTCAACGCCGGGTATTTACGAAGGTATGCTGCGGGCAGACTAGACGATAATGATGTTGTGGAAGCTGTGGAAAAGGAAGGGAGGACGATGATGAGCACGAAACAAATGTTGCACATCGGAATGATCGGTACAGGATCAATCTCGGATCTTCATATGAGGTGTTATGCCAAAAACGAGGATGCCGTCATCTATGCGATCTGCGATCTGAACGAAGAACGGGCTAAAGCTGCGGCACAGAAGTATGATGCTCAATCCGTGTACACCGATTATCGGGAGATGCTGGAGGACCCGCATGTGGATGCCGTCAGTATCTGTACCTGGAATAATACACACGCCGAATTTGCCATTGCTGCACTGGAGGCAGGCAAGCATGTGTTGCTGGAGAAACCGGTGGCAACCAATGTGGAGGATGCGCTGCGGATTGAAGAAGCGGTGAAGAAGAGCGGACGTACGTTTATCGTTGGATTTGTGCGGCGTTATGATAACAATATGCAGATGATGCGCAGATTCATTGATGCCGGGGAGTTTGGTGAACTGTATTATGCCAAAGCCTCCATTCTGCGGCGTCACGGCAATCCAGGCGGTTGGTTTGCTGACAAAAGCCGTTCCGGCGGTGGTCCTCTGATTGACCTGGGCGTACATATCATCGACCAATGCTGGTACCTCATGGGCAGACCGAAACCTGTTTCGGTCAGTGGTAATACGTATCGGAAGCTGGGCAATCGTGCCCATATCGAACATCTTTCTTTTTACAAAGCAGCCGACTACAGCGCAGCTGTGAATGACGTGGAAGATATGGCGAATGCACTTATTCGGTTTGAAAACGGGGCTTCGCTGGCGGTGGATGTGAGCTTTACCCTGCATGCACGCGGAGATGAGTCATCGGTGAAATTATACGGTGAGCGTGGTGGGTTCGAACTGGAGCCGGAGACACTGATCGTCACGGAGAAAAATAACACAATTCTGAATATTGAACCCCAGACGGACAATACGGGTCTCCATATTCATAGTGCATTCCAGAACCAGATTGACCACTTTGTGGATTGCTGCCTGAACGGGACAGAGCCGATCAGCCCAATTGCGGATGGTGTGGCTTCCACGCGCATGTTGTGCGGAATCTACGAATCCGCTGAGAAAGGGCAGGAGATCAGACTTGATTAATTAGACATGTTAAAAAGCATTTGAAAAATAGTTAAATTCGATATATTCTAATTCGATTAAGAAAATGTTATTAACAAAAGAGCTCTGGTGGGTGCGCGTTCCCTCAGAACTCTTTTTTAGTGGGTATTATTTGTTTTTAATTATGAGATCGACAATGAATAGAACTGATCCTAAAAAAGCGAAAATTGGAACGAAGAGATTATCGAAGAATCCAGGATATAGCACTGTTAAATCGACAGATATCCCTGTTTTTCCAATTGTTACAATATAAGTGGATAAATAAGCAATAACTCGCTCTAAAGTATAGAAAAATCCAGCCATAATCAAAAGAAGTATACCTGTTGTTCGTAAATTCATCATTATCTCCTTTTTATTCAAAATTTGACATTTTATTATTTTCCTTTATTATGAATTATGTACCAAATTATACAGGAAAAGAGGTAATTTGTGTTGAATATTACAAAAAAAATTTTAATTCCGGCTGTTGTGGCTTCTATGCTTGTGGGAGGAACGTTTTCTTCAGTTGCTATGGCTCAACAAAATCACGATGTAATCGTTCCGTTTACTGGTAATACAGAGAAAATTATTAATGGACAAAGCTTTATAATTTCACCTGAAGCAGCTGGTAAAATAACTGATGAAGAATTGAAAGCGATCTCACAACAAGCAGGCGGCAATGGAGATATTATTATTTCCAATGTCATTGAAGGTACCAATCAAACCACATCTTCTCAACAAAATATAGTAACGCCCAATGCTTGGTATGACCTGTATATTATCTGGGATATTACTAAGCAAGTCACCCAGAGAGATACCCCTTTGGCAGCTCAGCAGATAACAAGTGTTGGGCAGTCCCAGGAAAGAACGATTAATACTACATTTAAACTTAGTTCAAATGTCTCTGCTAGTGTAACAATTCCAGCTAGTTTGAAAACTTCAATAGAAGCAGGGTTGGCTAGTGAAATAACTCAAAGTATAAGCACAAAATATTCAGGGCCTAAAGTCGGAAGTGGTATTTCCTCCTATGTTTTCTGGATAACCCCTTTTGTAAACCGTGGCACATGGAGTGCAACTGGTAAGGGGAATTTGTCGGGAGACCCTCACGGACCATACTCTGGATCTTGGCAGGAACCAAATAAATTTGTAGAATGGACTCAAGCCATCAAGTAAAAATACTCAAAGAAATAACCTCTTTCCTAACAAGGAGCATGTTCAGGAAAGAGGTTATTTCTCATTAAATATGTTGTTGTATCTGTCTTTATAAAGAGGGAGCTTACGTCCAAAGCAGATGCGCATAATTTTGGCATCAGGTCATTTATTCAGTGGTGAATTCTCGTACCCAGGGTCATCGTAATCCGTATCCTGCAGCCTTGGAAGCACGTTCATGCTCTCAATCGCCTGCCGGGTATCCGGCGTGCCATGGTCATACAGAAAGGTATACAGCAAGGTCATGCCATCCGAAAATTGCTCTGTTGCCTCATCATGGTCTGCCGATTTGTAGGGTACCGGGGCCCGTTGCAAAGTATAGGCATCGTCATCCTCCAGCACCTTCATCAGATCCTTCAATCGGCCCAACTGCCCGTCATCCACCAACACTTCAAAGGGTGTAGATTCGTTCTTTGTTCGTTCAATCAGGTTATGTGTTACCGATACATACAGATGTTGTTTGCCGTCCTGCATAATCCAACCCCCATTCTGAAATGGAAAAAAGACGCTTCTACTGTTAATAAACAGCAAAAGGCGCCCTGAAACGAGCTACTATGCTCGTATTATTTTATTTCCCAAATCTTCCCGTTACGGGAACCTGGCGGGTACCGGCCTCCATTGATCCAGAACACAGGGGACAGGCGGGAGGGCCCGAGGATGCCTTCTTGGTTGCTTTTGAAGGCACAGCCGGCTTCTGTCTTAGCCACGCTTTACAGGTGGATGAACTGCACTTCCATACCGCAACGGTCTCCGTACGCTCAGCATTACCTGAACCTGAAGTGTGCGACTGCGAACTGGAGGAACTCGTAGCTGTCTGACTCACACCCGGAGTGCTGAATGCCTTATGGTTGCGAATCTCCCCACTGCCACGCCGTTCACCAAGGCGATCCTCGTCACGTTCGTTGTGGACCTCGTAGTCACGACGGTCATTGTGGCTGATGGCACGACGTTGTGCCACATCCCGACCTTCGGAACGGGCACCCGAGCCGGACGATCGGGCATACTGCCCGTTGCCTTTACCATATGAAGTCTGACTGCTCGTCCGGCTCTCCTCACGCGGTTTGCGTTTGTCCGGGACTTCCATGCCGAAGGCTTCAAGCAGGAAACGGGACACATCTGCGGGCTTTCCGTGATGACTTGCCGGTGAGGTGACATACAAGTACTGCTTGGCCCGTGTGATGGCAACATAAGCGAGTCTTCGTTCTTCCTCCAACGCCATGTCCAGTTCGGCGTCTGTCTGCTGCACAGCAAGCGCAGCTTTCTGATCCTCGGGGATGTCCTGGCGTAGTGCGGTACTGTGGGGCACAATGCCTTCACTGGCTCCAATCCAGTACACACAAGGGAACTCCAGTCCTTTGGCCCGGTGAATGGTCATCAGTTGCACTGCATCACTGTCCTGTGCGCGGCGTAGAGATTCCATCTCACGGTGTCTGCGGGAGAGCTCATCCGCGAATTGGATGAACTCTTCCACGGTTTCGAATTTTTTGACGGCAGCTTCGAATTCATCCAATGTTTCCAGCATCGTTTCCTTATAATGGGTGAAGATGCTGGGATCACCACTTTCCATATACTTGTCGTAGAACTGCCTGCGCATCTCCTGAATGGCGATGATGGGTTTTAGTTTGTGCAGCGATTTGATCAGCTTGATGCGTTCCTTGACCTGTTCCTGCTGGAACGGTTTCAGCTTGTCCCATTTCACCAGATGGATGAGTGGGTATTTCTTCGCTTGTTGTTGTTCACAACGTTGTATCCATTCCAGCCCTGCATCCCGTGATACATAGAGCGGTCCCAGCGCACTTGGGAGAGCATCCATGGCACGTGGATCAAGAGACAGACGCAAATGATCCATCAGGGGTCTGATGAGAGACTGGTCGTAGAACACCGGGGAAGCACCATGCTGTACAAAAGGCACGTCTTTCAACACAAGCTGCTCAAATACAGCCCGGCTGCTGCTTGCTGTCCGGTGAAGAATCGCAATATCACGATAGGTGTGTTGTCCTTCTTCAACCTGCTGGCACAGCTGGTTTACGACCCACGCCGCTTCTTCCTCCGCATTGGAAGGTGTAGCGAAGCGAGGCGCATCTCCACGGTTTCCCGCGGCACGCAGCCGTTTGTCACGTCTGCGTTTATTGCGGGCGACCAGTTCACTTCCGAGTCCCAGAATGCGTGCATCACTACGATAATTGATATCCAGCGTCACAATGCGCGCACCGGGGTATACTTTATCGAATTCCAAAATCGATTCCTGGCGTGCGCCATTAAAGGTATAGATCGTCTGGTCATCGTCTCCCACAACCATCAGATTGCGGTGAGCGGAAGCCAGTTTTTGCACAATTTCATATTGCAGATGGTTGGTATCCTGGAACTCATCCACCATAATGTACTGGAAACGCTTCTGAAGCGGCCCCAGAACAGCAGGATCACGAAGCAGCGCGGCTGCCCGTAGTAAAATATCATCAAAATCCATTTTGCCCCGATCCTGCTTCCAGGCTTCGTAACCAAGCAGGACACGCTTGGCATCGCGTTCTTCCTGTGATTTTTCAGGCAGATCGGTTGTTTCCGATCCTTGCATCTTCCATGCGGACAGCATGGCCAGCAGACTTTCAGGCTGGAAAGCTTCACTCATGCCATTTTGGCGAAGAAGCATCTTTAGCACCGTATGCTGAGCCCGCGACTCGCCAAAGATCTCTTCCTGCACACCGTAATGACGAAGTAATGTCAGGGCAAAAGAGTGGAAGGTACGAGCCTGCACGGCTCTCGCAGCTGCCGGGCGTATACCTGGCAATGCGGCGATCCGGTCTTTCATCTCGGTGGCGGCTTTGTTGGTGAACGTCACCAGCAGGATACTGGCTGCATGTACGCCACTGACCTCTATGAGGTAGCCGGCTCTTGCCGCCAGTACAGTTGTTTTGCCACAACCGGCTCCGGCGAGCGTCAGAATCGGTCCTCTGCCGTGACGGACTGCCGAGATTTGTGGTGCATTTAGCTTGATACCTGCCTCTTCCAGAGAACGAAAATAAAAGGCATCCTGTTGATCATTGCCCACAAGTTGCCGACTGGTCTCCAGCGGAGCAGACGGGGACTGGGGCAGGGACGCCGCCGGGGTCACCCCGAGCGGACGGGGGTAGAACGTTGAGTTCGGACTTAACATGTTTCATCCACCTCTGTATGCATTCAGGGATAGGACTATCCCGGTTAAAAGTAAACCATTTGCCCTTTTCACAATCGCATTGTAAATTGGTATGATAGAGTTAGTCGCCTAATCAGGCGGTTAAGTATGGTCAAAGCTTCATTATACCCGAACATATGGTCTTGACGAAAGCCCCCGATTTCATCCAGTATCGGTATAAAACGGGCACCTGCACGAGATTACGCAACTTTTTGGCATGATATCGTATAAGTTATATGCCTGAGCATTTTGCATGAAAGATGTAATATGCTAATTTACTACTAAATAGAAATGATAATATTGGTTTTGACGGGACAGAGGAGGAATGGTCATGAAACTGCTTCAACGCATCAAAGACGGAGCGAACAAAGCAACAGAGCGTGCCCAGCACGCCGTTGAGATTGGGAAACTGAACAACCAGATTGTGGGCTTGCAACAGGAACAGGAAGTCCACTTTACAGATATGGGTCGCATCTTCTATGAGGGTTATCGGGCACAGGATATGACGCGTGCGGAAAAAGAAATGGTGGATCTGTCGCAGCTCTGCGACGAGTTGCAGGAAGAGATTGATGGCATGCGCAACAAGATTGCGCAGCTCAAGAATGAACGGTTGTGCGAGTGTGGACACGTCGCTTCCCTGGATGCCAACTTCTGCCCTAAATGCGGACGCAAGTTGGGTGAACTCAAGACAGCTGTACCTAAAGTAGGAGCTGCAGGAGTTGCAGAAGCGACCACAGTCGCGAGACAGGAGGCAGCTGTAGCTCAGACCCAAACTCCGGAGCCGGACTTCTACGATGCGCCACCTGAATTGGAACTGGAGGAAGACGAGCCGTATCATACAGTCATTCCGTCCATAGCGGATCTGGAGACGGAATCCGAATATAACAGTACGGAATTTACCCAGGAAGAAAAGGAAGCATTCGATGCGGAGTGGGAACGTCGCAGAGATGAAGAGATGCAACGGGAACGCGAGCGTCAGCAGGAACTGGACGAACGCATCCGCTACTGGAAAGAAAATAACCCGATTGTCAACACGGTGGACGTACAGACCGAAGTGTCACGCGAAATGGTGAATTGTCAGATTTGTGCAGCCGAGCTGCCCAAAGGGTCGAAATGGTGCCCGCGCTGTGGTGCCGAACAGATCTGATCTGATGCAGTAGAAGCTCTGCCGCATCATTGTGAGGCAGTGCGGGTTGCTGACAGCATGGGGGGACGGGAATATGGACCAACTGCTGCATCATTTGCGTCATCTCGGGTTTACCGAGATGGAATCTAAAATTATGGTGGAACTCGCTCGTCAGGGATCAGCCTCAGGATATGAGGTTGCGAAGCGGCTGGGTGTGTCCCGTTCCAATGTATATGCGACCCTGCAACGACTGGAACAGCGTGGGTTCTTGCGGTGTAGTCCAGGGGAACCGGCGAAGTACAGTGTGCTGAAGCCAGAGGAGATGACACGTATGATCTCCGATCAAATGCGTACCTCGCTGGATTATGTTCAGAGCAGCATGCCCAAGAGTGAACCGGAGAAACCTGTCTTCTATAACGTCGAAGGGGACAAGAATGTGTTTGAGAATCTGAGCCGTGAATTGGCCGAGGCTCAGCATGAGATTGTCGTAGACGTTTGGCGTGAAGAGGCAGAGTTGCTACGTAATGACTTACAGCAGGCTGAAGCTCGGGGTGTGCGGCTGTTATGGTCGTGTGATGGTGGCGAAGGCATGCTTGATCAGCCTGTCCCTTGGCCGGGTTTGCCTATGTATGGTACAGGTAATGGTCGGAAATTTTCCCTGGTGGTCGATCGCCGCTGGTGCATGTTAGGCATGCGCGGTGAATCATGCGCCACACAGGCACTAGTTACGGAGCATCCGGTAATGACCGGACTGCTGCTGAATCATTTTGCTCAAGAGCTGGTGTTGTACGAATTGGAACAGGATATGGGGGAGGAACTGGAGTCCCGCTATGGACACCGTTACGAAGGACTCTCTGCGCGTTACTGGTCTTCTCCTTCAGAGGGCAACCAGAACTAGGCGGATCGGCGACTAACTCACTTCGAATTGGAGTGGGGAAGCCAGCACAAGGTATCTTTCTTGATGAAACGAATACGTATGTACATAGCTTGTACATAAAGCAGGCGCTGCCCGAAGGCAGACGCCTGTTTGTGCTGGTTTGAGAGATGACAGTGATGTTCGTCACAGCATCTGTTCCCAGTCAAGTCGATAGTAAAGGTATGAAGTTATGCTATTTTTGAGAAAATGAAGCTATGAACATTCGATTGAACAGGATCGGGTTGAACAGGATCGTACATGATCACTCTTTGGGCACGTGAAATAGAGCTTCGAGCACATCCGTATAATAAGCTGTACCATGGGGTACAAATTCCGTTGCTCGAATCTCACGAACGATACGTTCCGGTTCATCAGCTGCATGATCACTGCTTGACGGGTCCTTATGACCGATGGAATGTGGCGGTGATGTCAACGGCTGAGTCTGAACTCCGGTAGCTTGGATCACGTCGATCTCATTACGAAACAAAGCGAGTAGATCATCCAGCGGCACTTCATACAGGCTATCCACCTCGCTAGGCTGCAGAACGTAGGCTTCGAGCGGCTGGTTCAGACATAATCCATAGACCGCGCTGAATTCCCGATCAATGAATGGAACACCACGCACCTCTCCTTGGAGCTGCTGTGTAGCCGTGAGTAGATAGGTTAGTGCATCGAAAGATGCATGCACACCCAATTCTTCCTCCAGCTCACGACTGGCGTCTTGCAGTTGTTCACCTGCGGTAAGATGGCCTGCTGCTGTAATGTCATAACATCCGGGAAAGGTATCCTTAATATCACGCCGCCGCTGAAAAAGAACCCGTCGCTGCTCGCCTTCGTCACGCACGATCCAGCAGTGGAATGAACGGTGCCAATATCCTTTGGCATGGACCTCGCTGCGTAGTGAAGTGCCGATCCAATTTTGCTGATCGTCATAAATGTCGAAACGTTCTGGGGTCATGAAACGTATCTCCTTATATAGCAGATTTTAAAGTTCAAAATTTCACAAAGTATGTTTTAAACGAAAGGGGAACCATCGTATGGAATGCATTGTACACTTTCAGGTGATTTATCCGCAACCTCAGGAACGTAAAAGTCTTAGAGGACTTATATTTGTAGGGCAAGGTCAGGAACCGGCTAACAGTCAGTTAAGCAGCATGTTTAAGGATATGGGATTTAATGTACGTTTGGAAGATGAGTCCCAATTGTTGTTTAAGCCAGTGGATGCTTCGGCAAACTTTGAATATATTCGCGTGACAGAGCTTGATACTGGGGAAGAAGTTTACAAAGAAGATAAAGATCTGAAGTCGATCCTGGAGCATTTGCTGCCACGCCGTTTCTAATTCATGAGCATGAGCGCGAATGAAATTCATGGGGGAGCGTATGTAATACATGTATGATAGGCACAAAAAAGGCCCCACCTTTACGGTGGAACCTTCAAACCTTTAAGCTACGCAACCATAGTTAATGAAGCCCATATGGCTAGCTTTTCATACATAAACCCTAGCAAGTGAGAGGTTGTCCCCCGCATCAAGATTTATATCCGTAATTCAACTCGGTGCGTCTTTAAACGTTCATTGTGATTATGCTAGAGCGCCGGTTCCTTCTGCTTCCAGTTCTGAAGTACAGTGCGAGCAGCGGGTAGCTGCGGCTGGAATTTCCGATAGGCAATACTTGCAAGCCTTGGTCGTTTTTTGCGGCTCGGGCTTTTTGTGTTCTTTGCTTTTCAGATAGTTGATGCCCTTCACAAGCATGAAGATACAGAACGCAACGATAAGAAAATCAATCATGACGTTGATGAACTGACCATAAGCAATTACAGTAGCGCCAGCTTCGTTGGCTTGAGCGAGGGTGGTGATGTCCTGTCCGTTTGCTGTTTTGATATCCCCGTCCAGGTTGATGATTTTCTGACTGAAGTCGATTCCACCCATCAGTTTTCCAACCGGGGGCATGATGATATCATTCACAAGGGATGTGACGATTTTACCAAAAGCAGCCCCAATAATGACACCGACCGCCAGATCGATGACGTTGCCGCGGACGGCAAATTCCTTGAATTCGTTAAGTACGCCTTTCATGTTTGCATATCTCCTTTGATCATTCAATTCAAAATATAGGTCGCGTTTCCATCCATTCTCCGTTCAGATCCGCGCTTCCGTTCTCATATTGTACATAAAAAATAGATTCCGATCACCCCCTGTTTGCAAATTAAGACAAGTTTCCGCAACTTCCATGAAAATACTTCTTTATTTCACGCCGCCGATTCGGTATACTTCTAACATTGTCAGTTATGTTTAACCTTTTACATTCAGGTTCGCGATCATACATTGTAACGAATCATGGAGCCAAAAAATTAAATATGCCGTTACTCGTATATGTGCAGGAATAGGCCTGCATGTCTCTACCTGATCACCGGAATGATCGGACTACGGGAAAGATGTTGCAATGTTTTGTATGGTTGGCATGAGATCATTCTCAGACAGTTTGACTGAAGAGCAGGTTCAAGTAGCTTTTATCTGTTTCCGATTACACTGTTTGAAGTTTCTCACAACAGGATTGAACTCCTGTCATTCTGTCCATCCAGTACACTTGCAGCATCCATACGGCTTGTCCATATACGTACAAGTCCGTCTTTCCCGTCTCCGGTTATTCCGCAGCGTGTGAAAAGGCGGGCTTTTTGCTTTTTTACCATGCGATTGGAAGAGCATGTGAGCTTCTGTGCGGAGGGCATTCAGGGGGAAGAATTACAATGCAATTGTTAAAAGACAAGGTAAGACAGGAAGGCATTGTCCTGTCCGAGCAAGTACTCAAAGTGGATTCATTCCTGAACCACCAGATGGACCCGGTTCTGATGAAGGAAGTAGGTAAAGAATTCATTCGCCGCTTTGAAGGTGAGAATATCACACGAGTGCTGACGATTGAGTCGTCAGGGATCGCACCAGGCATCATGACTGCGTTGGAGCTGAACGTGCCGCTGATCTTTGCACGGAAGCAGAAGTCGCTCACACTGACGGAAGACATTCTGGTGGAGAAGGTCTACTCCTTCACGAAGCAGGAGACCAATGAAATTACCGTTGCCAAGAAGTTCATGAAGCCTGGTGATCGCGTGTTGATCATTGATGATTTTCTGGCGAATGGTGAAGCAGCATTTGGTCTAGCTCGCATTGTGGAGCAGGTTGGAGCCGAAGTGGTGGGTATCGGTATTGTTATTGAAAAAGCATTCCAGCCGGGAGGTCGCTTGCTGAAAGAAGCAGGATACCGTGTGGAATCATTGGTTCGCATCGGGGCACTGTCGGATGGACAGGTTACATTTGCGGACGAGGAGGGCACGAACTAATATGGCACGCGAACGTATCTTTCAACGTCATCGGCATCCAATCAAAACGTTCTCCCTCGGACTACAGCATGTGCTTGCGATGTATGCAGGAGCCGTCGTTGTCCCATTGATCGTTAGTAACGCATTGGGTTTTACACAGGAACAACTAACCTATCTCATTGCCATTGACTTGCTCGCATGTGGTGTGGCTACACTGCTTCAGGTATGGGGAAATAAATATTTCGGCGTAGGGCTGCCTGTCATGCTCGGCTGTGCATTCCAAGCCGTGTCTCCGATGATTCTCATCGGCATGAACAGTGGGGTATCTGCCATTTACGGAGCGATTATTGCCTCAGGGCTGTTCGTACTGATCTTCTCCGGAATCTTTGGGAAGCTTATTCGGCTCTTTCCACCCGTGGTTACGGGTTCGGTGGTTACGATCATCGGTTTAACCTTGATTCCCGTTGCTTTCCACGATCTGGGCGGCGGTCAGGGATCAGAAGATTTTGGCAGCGGAGTTAATCTAATGCTCGGCTTCGGCGTGCTGCTCTTTATCATTCTAATGACTCGATTTACTACAGGTTTTATCCGTTCTATCTCAGTATTGATTGGTCTGCTCGTAGGTACGATTGCGGCAGGGTTTATGGGCGAGGTTAATTTTGCTCCTATTCGCGATGCAAGTTGGTTCCATGTTGTTCAGCCGTTTTACTTCGGCAGACCTACGTTTGAGATTGTACCGATCCTGACGATGATCCTGGTGGCGATTGTCAGCGTGGCAGAGTCCACAGGTGTATTTATGGCTTTGGGCAAAATCCTGGACAAGGACCTGTCGTCCAAGGATCTGGCGCGCGGTTATCGCGCAGAGGGTCTAGCCATTGTATTAGGCGGGATTTTCAACTCGTTCCCATATACAACGTATTCCCAAAATGTAGGACTGGTACAGATGACACGTGTGAAGACACGTGATGTCATTGTGGTGGCTGGTGGGATCCTGGTGGTCATTGGATTTGTACCAAAAATTGCAGCCCTCGCACAGCTCGTTCCAGGGGCAGTACTTGGCGGAGCCATGGTGGCCTTATTCGGCATGGTGGTATCATCAGGTATTCGAATTATCGGCAGTCAGGTTGATCTGAACCGACATGAGAATCTGTTTGTCATCGCTTGTTCTGTAGGTATGGGCCTGGGTGTTACCGTTGTGCCTGAGTTGTTCGCAGGTGCACCGGCCTGGGCTCAGATTATGCTCGGTAATGGTATCATTGCAGGCAGCTTCACGGCGATCTTCATGAACCTGCTGTTTAATGGTCTTGGCACCAAGGAAACGGCTGCCAAGATGGCTGAACAACAGGCAGATGCCATCCTTGGAGAGACGGGCAAGTCAGCTTAATTAGTCGAATTAGGCCAGGATTATCATCCAGCAGTATTGTTATGTTAACTGTTATGAATAGACGATTCACAAGATGAATAATGAATCAGGTTAATCATGATGATATACAGCATGAATGGTTTATGACATACATCGTTTATGCTATTAATGTTCAATCGCATGAACGAATGAAAGAGACACTTTTAGATGCGAAACACCGAAGATACAGGCTCAACAGAGTCGTGTCTTCGGTGTTTTTTGTTTTGTTTAACTATGATGAGCGGGGATTACAGATGACGTAACTGTTTTTCTGCAAAATCGCCAACCCACGGCAGTTTTAGCCATTTCCCCTGCAAGCTGGTAACGACCATAATAAGCCAGACCACTACACCAAGCAGGGATAACAGCGATGCCACCAGTGGTCCGAACAACGGAAGGAAAGCCGATAATACATGCCCGACCATAATGATGCCAAAGACCGTTACAGATTGCAGCGCATGAAATAACACGAACCGACTCCGCTTCTCCACAGCGAGAAAGACAATCCCACCTACAAAGGTAAACAGATAACAAAGCATACCGGCAATATTTTCATCCAGACCGCTAGACGATTTCATGGGGGACATCCGGTCCAGCCTCCTTTGACCTTTTTAACTAGGCTATGAGAGAGATGGACAGAACTGAACCGATGAATTTATTTGCCTGTGAACGGATCGGGATACAACACATAGGAAAAAGTAAACAGGGGCAGAGCAAGCCATTGTACAGCTTGCTCTGCCCCTGTTATCGTTTACGATTAAACGTTGATTTAAACGAAATCGTTATCCTCCCTCGATCTGTCTGCGAGGGTTTGTAATCTTGCCAATTTTATCGGTGTCGTTTTCTTTGGGAACCAACCGCTCATCGGTTCGTCCTTCGTGATGATTATCATATGCATATTCGGTCAGTTTCCATTCCGACTTGCCAAGAACGGGATCGGCCGGGAAATGCTGCCCCCGGTGCAGATGTTCCTCACGTCCGGCTTCATTGATGTAAACTCCGTCTACTTCCACCTTTTCATGCGAAAGGGGCAGCATATCTTGTTCGTTGCGGTCCATGAGAAGACGCCTCCTTTGGATACCAGTAATTTAACTGTATGGGTTGTCTGTGATAATATCCCCCGAATAGTTCAGTGTTATGCTGGATATATTAATTCCGTATAGAATGGTGGCATTTATAACTTATGATTCGGAATTAAACTTTTTGGGCATGAAAACCGTTATATTTATTAGAGAAAATCGTCAAGTCGTAAGATACTTCCGAATATGCTACAATAAGATTATGATTCATTCCGAATCATATCGGGTATTTATAGTGTCAGGTACTTGCTTTCTAGCGAGGTTCCCGACCTAAAGCTTGCTTTAAGCCGCGCACACAACTTCATGGATGGCATTTAAGACTTATTCGGCATTCTCTAAACGGAGCATTCACTTTCAACGTTTTGGGAGGGAATTACAATGGCAACGAAAGGTCACAATGAGGTCAAAGAAAGTTTGAGGGAAATGACTCGGATTTTCCGTCCTAAAGATCCAAAAAAATTCGTGAAGGAGTACGTGAGAAAATACCGGATTACGGGTGGATATGAGGAAGAATTGACTTCTGTGGTTGAGCATGAGCTTGTCAAGATGGATTCTTCCGTGTCCTGAAACAACACACAACTCTAATTATACTGTTCCGATAATGAATAGAACCGTCTCCCGGGCGATAAGCTCCGGCAGGCGGTTTTTTTTGCGTTCCTGCTGCATATATATGGGAGTACACCTACAGCAGGAAGGATGAATGCATGTGGACCCTATTTTGAAAACCAAAGAAGAGATTGGCTACATGCGGGAAGCTGGACGAATTTTGCGAAGTTGTCACCAGCATATTGAGCAGTGGATGATACCCGGTATCACGACCGCAGAGATTAATGAGCGGGTGGAAGAGTTTCTGGCAGCACGAGGAGCCACACCAGAGCAAAAAGGATATAAAGGATATCCGTACGCGACGTGTGCCTCTGTTAATGAAGTGGTCTGCCACGGATTTCCGGGGGAAGAGGAGCTGGCGAGCGGGGATGTAGTGACCATCGATATGGTGGTGAACAAAGACGGCTGGCTTGCTGACTCGGCCTGGACATATGGAATTGGCGAACCAAGCAGATCCATTCGCAAGCTGATGAGACGCACGGAGAAGGCACTTGAGCGGGCGATTGCCCAGGCAGTTCCAGGGAATACACTCGGAGATATTGGAAGTGCCATTGAACGAACAGCCAGATTGTATCGGTACGGAATTGTGAAGCCTCTCATTGGTCATGGGATTGGTCAATATATTCATGAACCCCCAAATGTGCTGCCTTACGGCAAACGCAGAACGGGCACGATGCTCACCGAGGGCATGGTTATTACGATTGAACCAATCTTTACAAAAGGCAGTTCCGGGGCCGTTGTGTGGGATGAAGATGGATGGACGGTAAGGACGGTAGATGGCAGCTGGGGGGTCCAGTATGAGCATACGGTTGCGATTACTGGGAATGGCCCCTTAATTCTGACCGATGGCACGTGAGATGAAGTCAGTGAAGAAGAGGACTTGAGTTGACCTTTCTCCAAAATGCTCCATGCTGTTTTGGGCTTGAAGATAGCGGTATGGAGCGATAGGCATGTCTTCTGAATGGATATGGAAGAGGGTTTCCATAAATTCTGATCTTTCTTTTGCATAATAGCACATGTTTTCAATGTGAGAAAAATCACCAATAAATCGAGTTTTATCACCGAAATTTGGCAAAAATTTTCAAATGTAGAGTGTAATACTTTTAACTGAAATCGTTTGCAAATCAAGTTGTAGAGCGGTTTTTTACATAAAGTGAACAATTTGTGAACATGTGTCCAAAGATTGACAAAATCATACCCTCAACTTATATTTAATAAGTGATTGAAGCATATAGAATGAATTGGAAGAATGCGCAGACATGCCCTGTGCAGGAAATGACGGGAGTACTGGAAGCGTTATTTTTGTAAGCGTTCTGTATGATGAAGAGGATTATGCGTATCGTGCTGAAACGTACCTTTTGTTGCCTTTCTACCGAACGACAACGGTAATCTACGAAAATGTAAAAAAGTGGGGTAGATCAATGATGAAACAGTGGCAGGTTGCAAAGCGAATTCTCCCCTTGCTGGCGGTGTTCTCTTTGCTGCTATCCGCATGCGGGCGGGAAGACTTGTCGGTAATGAAACCTCAGGGTCCTGTAGCGCAAGGCCAATATGATCTGATGAAGCTATCCATCGCGATTATGATCGTGGTGCTCATCATTGTATTTGCCATAGCGGCCTATGTTCTGATCCGGTTTCGTAGACGAGCCGGGCAGACTGAGATGCCCGAACAGGTTGAAGGTAATTTCAAGCTGGAAGTAATATGGACAGCCATTCCGTTATTGTTGGTTATTGTGCTGGCAGTACCGACGGTCCAAACGATTTTTGCCCAAGGCGAAGATTTGTCGAATGACAAAAACGCACTTAAGGTCCAAGTCACCTCGCATCAGTACTGGTGGGAATTCACTTATCCTCAATATGACGTAACCACCGCTCAAGATCTCATCATCCCGACCGGAACAAAAATCGCATTCGAATTAAAAACCGCTGACGTGCTTCACTCCTTCTGGGTGCCGTCACTTGCGGGCAAAATGGACACAAACCCGGATGGAACACTTAACAAATTCAGTTTCTCTGCACCGAATGAAGGCGTTTACCGCGGTAAATGTGCCGAGTTATGTGGCAGATCGCATGCTTTCATGGAGTTTAAGGTAAAAGCAGTGAGTCAGGAATCCTTTGACAGATGGGTGAACCAGATGAAAGCACCCGCAGTCCTTCCTGAAGACACTCAATTGGCCGAAAAGTTCAAAACAAACTGCCTTTCTTGCCACGCTGTTGGTGATCAAGGTGGACCGGTTGCACCTAACCTGACGGGAATCGGCGGCAAGGAATCTGTCGCAGGCATTTTGCTGAATTCTCGTGAGGGACAGGAAGAAGGTAGTCCGGTACTGGATAACATGAAAGAATGGCTCCATGATCCACAATCCGTGAAGCCGGGCAATACCATGCCGAATCCCAAAGATCTTGGGTTGACGGATGAAGAAATCGACGGAATTGCCGAATATCTGGCCAACTACAAATTGGACTATGAATAGAACAGCAAGGACGAAGAAGGGGGTACACAACCTTGGCTCATGCGCATAGCGTCAAGAGGTACAGGGGCTTGATGGATTGGATCACCACCGTCGATCACAAAAAAATCGCCATTCTCTATTTGGTTGCGGGTGGATTTTTCTTTGGAATCGGCGGCATTGAAGCCATTTTGATTCGGATTCAACTAATGAAGCCTATGAATAATTTTGTATCGGCACAGGTCTTCAACGAATTGATTACAATGCATGGAACAACGATGATTTTCCTTGGTGTCATGCCACTTATTTTTGCCATTATGAATGCAGTCGTGCCTTTGCAGATCGGGGCACGGGACGTTGCTTTCCCGTTTCTTAACGCGCTGGGTTTCTGGACATTCCTGTTTGGTGGATTGTTGCTGAACCTGAGCTGGGTTATGGGAGGGGCACCGGATGCGGGCTGGACCTCATATACGCCGCTTTCGGGCAGTGAGTACAGTGGAACGCACGGTGTGGATTTCTACACGATCGGTCTTCAGATCGCCGGTCTGGGAACACTCATCGGGGGCATTAACTTTCTCGCCACCATCATTACGATGCGTGCTCCGGGAATGTCCTACATGCGGATGCCGATGTTTACATGGACGACATTTATTACATCAGCTATCATTCTTTTTGCATTCCCTGCCGTTACGGTAGGATTGGTTCTGTTAACGTTTGACCGTATACTGGGAGCGAATTTCTTCGATGTCGCAGGTGGCGGTAACCCCGTACTCTGGCAACATATCTTCTGGATCTTCGGGCACCCTGAAGTATACATTCTCATTTTGCCGGCATTTGGTATTATCTCGGAAGTTATTCCAACCTTTGCGCGCAAACGATTGTTTGGTTACAGCTCCATGGTGTTTGCAACCATCCTGATTGCCTTCCTGGGCTTCATGGTGTGGGCGCATCACATGTTTACAACGGGTCTGGGAAATGTAGCTAATGCGCTCTTTTCTATCTCGACCATGCTGATTGCTGTACCAACAGGGATCAAAATATTTAACTGGCTCTTTACGATGTGGGGTGGACAGATTCGCTTTACGGTGGCAAACCTGTTCGCAGTTGGATTCATTCCAACCTTCGTTATGGGCGGCGTTACTGGTGTCATGTTGGCATCTGCTCCAGCGGATTTCCAGTTCCATGATACGTACTTTGTTGTGGCCCACTTTCACTACGTTATTGTAGGGGGACTGGTGCTTGGCTTGTTCTCGGGACTGCATTACTGGTGGCCTAAGATGTTCGGACGTATTCTCAGCGAAACACTGGGCAAATGGACATTCTGGACATTTATGATCGGTTTCCAATTAACGTTCTTTGTACAGCATTTCCTCGGTCTAATGGGAATGCAGCGCCGGATCGTTACATATTTGCCGAATCAGGACTTTGACCTGCTTAATCTGGTCAGCTCCGTCGGTGCATTTCTGATGGGTGTGGGGGTTATTATATTCCTCGTGAACATCGTAATCACAATGAGAAAACCGGCTGGCGCGCCAAACGATCCGTGGGAAGACGGTCGTACCCTGGAATGGTCCATTCCTTCACCGCCACCGGAATACAACTTCAAGCAGACTCCACTGGTACGTGGAATTGATGCGTACTGGAAGGAAAAGATGGCCGGACATACGGAGATGACACCGGCAGAACCCGTAGGTTCGATTCATATGCCGTCAGCAACGCCGTTGCCATTTGTAATGTCCGTAGGGATTTTTATTGCCGGACTTGGCCTGATGTTCAGCAAGGATGAATTCGGTAATGCGTTTATGAATGGATTGTTTAACAATTATATTGTAGTTGTCATCGGTCTTCTGATTACATTTGGATCAATGGCACTGCGTTCACTTTATGATGATCATGGCTGGCATATTGAACCGGAGGATCAGGATGAGAAGGGGGCTAGAACATGACAACCTCACATGCCGAACCGGTGAACGACAAATTGCCACATGAACCGGAGAAAGCAACGCTGGAAGGCCGTAACAAGCTTATCGCCTTCTGGTTGTTCCTTGGCGGCGAGACGGTACTGTTCGGTACACTCTTTGCTACCTTCCTGGCTCTTCGTGGCCAAACCAATGATGGACCTACGGCGAATGAACTGTTCCACCTGCCACTCGTGGCCGCTGCAACGTTCATTCTCCTGGTCAGTAGTTTAACGAGTGTATTTGCAATTCAGGCCATGCATAAGGGTAACCGGAACAAACTCGCCTTGTGGCTTGGCATCACGGTAGTTCTGGGTCTCGGATTCCTCGGACTGGAGATATACGAGTTCTATGAGTATGTGAAACATAAAGGATTTGGCATGACCACGAGTGCATTCAGTTCAGCATTCTATACACTGGTCGGGTTCCACGGAGCCCACGTTGCTTTTGGTATTGTGTGGATCGGAATCATTATCGGTCAGCTGTTCAAAAAAGGATTGACGGTCGTAACTGCACCTAAAGTATACGTCTCCGCAATGTACTGGCACTTTATTGACGTGGTCTGGGTGTTCATCTTTACGGTCGTGTACCTGCTCGGAAAGGTGGGGTAGCACATGTCGGCACAGGATAAGACAGATCAACAGCCTGTGAAACACCGTCACCGGACGGAAGGGCCACAGAAACACGTCGTGGTGTTTATCTTCTCCATTATTCTCACGCTGATTGCGTTTGCGGCTGCTTCTGCTGGAGGGGTCAACACAACGTTCACTATTATTATTTTGCTCGTCATGGCTATTCTTCAAGTATTCGTTCAATTGGGTTATTGGATGCACTTGAAGGACAAAGGGCATCTGATGCCAATTCTGTTCATGGCCTTTGGCTTTTTCGTAGCCTTTACAGGCATCATTATGGCACTCTATTGGGTCTGGTGGTAAAAGAGATGGCGGCGGCGCAATGCCGCCGTCTTTTCCCCTTTTAGGCCAGTGAATCTTCTTACAGGAATTTCAGGCATTTATTAAAATTAGGTCACGGGGAGGTTTCCCGTATGCTCGGGTTGCAATATTTTAGCTTCAACGACTTATGGAGTCCGCTTATATTGGCTTTATTTCTGATCATTGCTGCGGCGTATCTGGTGCTTGTGGGACCGTTAAGCGAGCAAATAAAGGATGCAGAACCTGCGACTGCTGCACAGAAAATCATGTTTATTACAGGGCTGTTCGTTCTGTATCTGGCTCAAGCTGGACCCTTTAATCTGCTTGGTCACGTGATGTTTAGCTTCCACATGGTGAGCATGGCGTTCTCCTATCTGGTAGCTCCGCCGCTGATGATGAAAGGTTTGCCGATCTGGGTATGGCGCAGAATCGTACGCTGGTTGCCTACACGGCAGCTATCGTTCCTGGCTCATCCGATCGTTGCGGCAGTGCTCTTTAACGGGCTGTTCTCGCTGTATCACCTACCGATTGTACATGATTACGTCATGCTGAATTTTACCGTTCACCGGTTGTATTATATTGCATTGTTCATCACCTCGATGCTCATGTGGTGGACATTGCTGAATCCGTTACCAGAAGGCAGACAAGCATCGGGGTTATCCAAGATTGGTTTTATTTTTCTGAATATGGTACTGCTCACGCCTGCGTGTGGATTGATTATTTTTGCGTCCGAGCCGTTGTATCAGACGTACAGCAACCCGGAAGTATGGGCTGAAGCAATGCGGTATTGTGTGTCTGGAGATTCTACGGCATTACTTCGCTCATTCGGTGGGCCTGCGTTCTTCAACTTCCTGTCTTCTGCGAAAGAAGATCAGCAGGTCGGTGGCATTGTAATGAAGTTTATTCAGGAAGGAATCTTTGCCTCCATGCTGGCTTATGTCTTTTTCCAATGGTATCGGAAAGAGAAGCAGGAAGATGATGATGATTCGTATCCTGCAGGGGGCGCAGGAGGGCCGCTCAATCCGGCTGCCAAATAATTAAGTCAATGTTCTGACAAGAGGGGGAACACACGATGGATATGTATTTTTGGCTACCAACGATCAGTACTTCTTTCATTGTGATTAGTGCAGTACTGGTGGGGATTGGATGGGTACTGATTATTCGGGGTAAACGTGAGGCTCATCAGTCCGCCATGGTAGCAGGTGCGATTGCAGCTCTAATCTTCTTTGTAATCTATATGTCACGCACGGTGTTCGTGGGTAATACAGCTTGGGGCGGGGACCCGGATCTGGAGATCTTTTACCGGATATTTCTGATCTTTCATATTATCTTGGCTACCGTGGCAGCAATATTTGGCATTTCCACATTGGTACTGGGGTTCAAAAAGAAGTTTGGAAAACATCGTCGCTGGGGCAAGTTTACGTCCATGATCTGGTTCGGGTCAGCGCTAACAGGTGTTGTGGTGTATGTTCTTCTATATATCTTATATCCTGGTGGTCATACACGTCCGGTATGGGAAGTTATCCTCGGCGTATAAAAGTAGAGACACAACCTCAGGCTAATTGTGAATGTGTCACTATGATATTCTGAAAATATGAAAATGGACGAATCTAGCAGATGATTGGTCCACACTTCCTCTCTTATTCATTCATAGAATGAGTTCGAGAGGGGGAAACAAAATGAAAAAAACAGTCAACGTCAGTCAGACTTATCCACGTCTTACCGTGTATTCAGAAGAGAACTACAGAGGGAGAAGCCGCATCTACCGTGGTAACACGGGTCTCCGTAATTTGGACAACATCCTGGGTGGGGTAGAGAGCCTGCGTTTCTTCTCGACAAGTTCCAATGCAACACTGGTTGTGTTTACACGTCCTAACTTCCAAGGTGGATTCCGGGTCTTCCGAGGCAACACCAACTTGAGAGATTTGGATGATCTGATCCGTGGCGATGACGTGGAATCCCTGATCTCTACGAATCAGCGGCTGACTCTGGCCGAGATTCGCGCAATTCGCAGGGATCGCAGTCTGCCTAGTGGCTACAACCTCGTTTAATCGTAAGACCTCTTCTCCTAACAGGTGCTAGAGAACGGCAAAGGGCTGTACCCGAATTGTGTTTACACAATAATGGGTACAGCCCTTCTTTTGTGCTTGGGGAATTTCGTTTATTCCCCTAATCCCCTAATCCCCGCCGCCACTACCCCCACCACTGTCGCTGTGAAAAGTGTCCCATCCCGTCTTCCTGATTCAGGAAAATTAGGGGTTGACGGAATGAGAAATAGGTCTGTATACTGTGTATATTGATATATACAGTAATCACAGTAAGCAAGATGAGTGAGTGAATGACAGGTGAAAGGCAGGCATGCATATGAACGAATGGAAGCAGGCGTGGTGGTTGACCCGCAGCCAGATGAGTAAGGATAGGCTCCAATGGCTATGGTCTGCATTATTCATGATATACACTGGCGGCATGAGCGGTGTGATGTTTTTAGGACAACAACAGACAGATATTATTAATCCAGTAGTGGATTCCTTCTTTTTAATCATGTTGCCATTTCAAGGGTTTATGTTCTGCAGGCGCTCCTTCCGTTACATACAGGAGGATTCTTATACGCAGATGCTGGCCTACTATCGCAGAATTCCCATCCCTGAACAAGTGGTGATGTGGTCCAGGCTACAGCAGTCTCTGATGGCGTTTACGTACAATGGAATCTTTTTCTACGGATCGTTATACGTGGTTAACCTTCATGCCGAAGGATTCCGATGGGATCAGTATCTGGCCTTTAGCCTTACCTGTACAGGTTATGGCCTTTTGGTAACAGGATTCTATATTTACGGAGAGTTTCTGAACAGTGGCAAGAAATACTTGCTTCTCAGTACGCTTTTTATACCATTCGCCATTGGCATATCCATACTGATTCGAATATCAGGCAGTTACGGATTGCGGATTGTAATGGATGGAAGTAAATCATGGGGGCTGCTTTCCCCGATCATGTGGATTTCTCTGGTGGCTGGCGTAGCGGGATTATGGCTGTCTAGTCGTTTTACGCTGAAGAAGCTGGTTCATCGGGATTTGAATTAAAATGAGAATTGAGCTTATGTACGAATACAGGATGAAACCGGCACGGTCAGGTAACAGACTGGAGTGTACCGGAGGGCGAGGTGCAAGATGTGAAAATACCCATTCAAATTAATGAAAATAGCGCTGAACCTTTATACCACCAAATTGAAAATCAGTTAAGATCGTTAATTATTACGGGTCAGTTGGGGGAGGGAACACATTTGCCGTCCATTCGTGAGTTCGCCGGAGCACTGAATTGCAGTGTTATTACGGTTAGACGGGTCTATCAGGATCTGGAGAATGAAGGCTTGCTTCGTACGAAGCAGGGGACAGGTACATTTGTGGCCCAGGTAGAAGCCGGTGACAGAGAAAATTATAGATTAAAGGCCGCACAGGAAGCGATGCAAGCAGCGGTGCAGTCCGGGAAATCGGTAGGCTGTACGGAAGAAGAGATGGAGAGCCTATTCCGGGAAGTCCTGAAGGCTATTTACGTGAAGTAAGGGAGTGATTCATACGTGGAACCGATAGCAATCCAGTTGAACGGCGTATCCAAAATGCGAAAACGCAGAGTTATTGGCCCAATTGATCTGACCATCCCGGAAGGGTATATAGTGGCTATTCTCGGTCACAACGGTTCAGGCAAAAGCACCCTTCTTAACATGTTACAGCAAGTGGTGCTGCCAGATGCTGGGCAGATTATATGGTTTGGTCAGGAACATGATGGGCCACTTCCCATTGAACTGAGACAACAGATTGGTTTTGTGGCAGATAACGCTGGTTCAGAAGAGAACCGGATAACAGCACAAGAAGCGGCCCATTTCCGGGCGTACTGGTACCCACGTTGGGATATGAAGTTGTTCGACCAACTGATTCAGGATATGGAAGTACCTGTTGATGTGAAGCTGAACAAGATGTCCAAGGGAGAAAGGCGAAAATTTGAGATTGCAGCTGCAATTGCAGCTCGCCCAAGACTATTGCTTTTGGATGAGCCTTCATCAGGATTGGACCCCTTTGCCTGGAAAGTGATGGTTGAGCAGTTCCGTACCTTCATGGCGGGGGGAGACACCACGATTCTGATTGCCACACATATTGCAGACGAAGTCAAAAGGCTTGCGGATTACATCGTATTGATGCACCGTGGTCAGTCACTGGGGATGGCCGAGAAAGATATGGTGCTCGATCAGTGGAAGGAAGTCTGGTATGAAGGAGATTTAAGGCCAGAAAGTATTCCTGGTGTTGTGGAATCTTCTATAGAAGAGGGAGGTCTGGTTCGCGTAATTACAACCCGGGTCAGCGAAGCGCAGGAAAGGCTGGAGCTGTCGAATAACCGAGTATTGAAAATCCGTAACTTGGAATTGGATGAAGTGCTGGCATTCTGGATTGCCGGGTATGCACCCGTACAGTGGAAATAACCGAAGGGAGACGATAAATGATGAACCGATTGGAATTGAAGCAAGTCGTTAAGCAATATGCAGACAAAACAGCCGTTAATGGAGTCACGCTCAATGTAAAAGAGGGGGAGATTTACGGACTGCTCGGAGCGAATGGTGCAGGCAAAACAACAACAATGCGCATGGTGCTCGGACTGATTCACCCGGACGGAGGGAATATCCTGTACAACGGCAAGCCCTATAATACGGAGCTGCAACAGATTATGGGTTATCTTCCGGAAGAGCGCGGATTGTACCCGAAGGTGAAAGTCAGCGAACAGATTAATTATCTGGCACGACTTCGTGGCATGAATGGTAAGGACGCAGACCAGAGCCTCAAGTACTGGCTGAATCGGTTTGAGGTACCTGAGTATTACGATAAGAAGATCGAGGAGTTATCCAAAGGTAATCAGCAGAAAATGGGCTTTATCGCGGCTGTAGTGCATAGACCGCAGATTCTCATTCTGGATGAAGCGTTCAGTGGACTGGATCCTGTCAACGTGGAATTACTCAAATCCACCGTCAAGGAGCTACGTGACGAAGGCACGGCCATTCTGTTCTCAACACACCGTATGGAGCACGTTGAAGAGTTGTGTCGTCAGATCACTATTCTGCATCGTTCCAACACGGTGGTACAAGGAGAGATCAAGGAGATCAAGGGCCGGTATCCGCGTGAACAGGTATTCCTGGGTACGATTGGTAGTGTGGAAGGACTTGAACAGTTGCCTGGTGTGAAGAAAGTCGAGCGGAATGAGCGTGGTTACCTGATACATATTAGTCAGGTGGAAGCGGCTCAAGAGATTCTGAGAACAGCCATGACTCAGACGACAGTGGAACACTTTGAACTGAAGGAACCAACGCTTAACCAAATCTTTATTCGTGAGGTAGGTGAGTCGAATGAATAAAATGGGAACGATTACGGGTTTTACATTTAAAAACAAAGTTAAAACGAAATCATTCATGGTAACGACCATTGTACTTGCACTTTTAATTTCAATCGGACTCAATGTTCCGTATTTCATTACCTTATTCAATGGGGGCTCCATTGGCGGAGCTTCAAGCAGTAACCCTGTAAATATTGGTCTCTTGAGCACGGGGCAGCCTGAAGTTTCCGAGAAACTGGAAAGCTTCTCTGCGGCTCAAGGAGATCAGGCTTATCGATTCATCAACAGTGGTGACAAAGATGAGGCGGCTCTCAAAGCCGATGCGGAAGCTGGAGTTACTGATGGTTATCTGAAGTTTGAAGCAGTTTCCGGGCAAGAGTTCCCGCAGCCCATTTTATATTCAGCAGAAGACGTATCACCTCAGATCATTGCATCCATTGAAGCTGCATTACAGAGTGTGAAGCTGGATGTGGTTGTGAAGGATGTACTCACAGCTGAGCAGAAGGAACTGATTACAACACCTGTGAAGCTCACCGAGCAAAGTTTGAGTACAGATGAGAGCGGAGCAGGTACTGCGTCTGAAGGTGCAATGAGCCCGATTAACTATATTGTGGTGTACTTGCTGATCATCCTGCTGTTTACCTCAACGATGATGACAGGTAACATGATTGCCTCCGAGATTACAGCTGAGAAGAGCTCACGTATTATGGAGATTTTGATTACGAGTGTATCACCGCTCAGTCAGATGTTTGGTAAAATCATCGGTATATTCATGGTGGGGATGCTGCAAATCGGGATCTTCGGAGCGGTAGTTGCCGGAAATATCTTGCTGCCGCATAACCGTGCAGTATTAGGTGACTTCAATATGAGTCTGAGTGATGTGAATAGTGCAGTTATTGTGTACGGACTTATATTCTACATTCTGGGTTACTTCCTGTATGCCGTGTTGTTCGCTGCCATTGGTTCAATGGTAAGCCGTACTGAGGAACTCGGTCAGGCTGTTCTGCCGATTACGATGTTGTCGCTTGTTTCCTTCTATATTGCGATCTTCAGTATTTCTACGCCGAACATTCTATTGTTGAAAATCGCAAGCTTCATTCCATTCACGTCGCCGACCGCGATTCTGGTACGAATCGGTGCAGGAGTTGCGCCAACTTGGGAGATTCTAACGTCCTTAGCGATTCTCATCGTATCCATTATCATCTTCGGATGGCTTGCAGCCAAAATCTATCGCACGGGTGTGCTGATGTACGGTAAACGCCCAACCTTTAAGGAATTGTTTAAAGCCATGAAGGCATATAAGATCTAATATAGATGGTGCTATGTGTGTGTGTGCGTTGTCATAATTAGTGAGATATGCATATTTATACATAAATGTGCATATCTCTATTTGAAATTAGCTTGCAGCCATTGGTGGCCAATTTAATGTTGAACGCGCTACATGTTGTTTAATGGTGTTCGATACAAACAGTCAAGAACGAATAATTACTTAGAAGTTATATTTAATTTGGGATGTTGATTTTTGTATAAACAAGCTAAATTACATTCCGTGGGTCGAATTGACAATAAGTTAAGTAAATTACCTTTGTTTGTTACTAAATTTATTGAAAGTAAGAAGCATAGGCTTTTAATTGGCTGATTACAGAGAAATTTACCACAGTTCAACAAAGAACAGAAATTGAATTATCCATGCTAGAAATATTAACGATATGTGAAAAAGAAAGCTTCCTTTGGAACGATAATCTTAGAAAAATTAAAAGGACATAAAAGGGCTATAATCTATAAAGCTTTATTTTAGGGTTGACAATATATAAAATTTCAAACAAAATACATGCTATAGCATGTAATAAATTCATATGCATAACTTTATGAAAGAGGGGTAGATATGTTCATTTTTATCACAGTTTTACAGGTTCTATTAGGTGGTTTTTTCCTTTTTACAGGAAGCAAAATTATTTCCGGTAAAATGGCCAATGAGTTTAAACGTTTTGGACTGCCATCGTTCTTTAATGTTTTGACTGGTTCGTTCGAGATTGTGGGGGCAGCTGGTATGATCGTTGGCATCTGGATGCCTGTCGCAGCAATTTTAGCTGGTTTGCTTCTAGCCGGAACAATGCTTGCTGGAGCGTTTACTTTAATAGTCTTAGCTAAAGATCCGTTTCAGAAGGCCATTCCAGCACTCATTTTGTTCATACTTAGCTTGATTGTATCCATGTATCATTTTTTCTAAACGAAATTAACGAATTTTTGACGGATTTCATGTGTAACCTTTGAGAGATCGACTATATTTGATTTAAGAAAATGATAAATGAGGGTACTGCAATGGACTTATATAATATTACCGGCTTCTTGATCCATCGTACAGATGTCAAGCTTACAAACTATTTTACGAAACAATTAAAGCCCTACAAGGTCACACCGGAGCAGTGGAGCATTATCTCCTGTCTTGATATAGATAAAGCTATGACTCAAAAAGAGCTGGCGGAGGCCATCGATAGGGATCAAACAACGGTAGTGAGAATGATACATTCTTTAGAACGCAAGGGCATGGTTCGACGTATTGTTCATGATCAAGATAAGCGCTCACATTATTTATATTTGTCCTCTAAAGGTCAAGAAGTTAAAGGAAAGCTGTTGTTAACAGTTAAAAACGCGCATGACTATGTTACACGAGGTTTGGAACACGATGAATTAAATCAGTTAAAAACGATATTAGATAAACTGTACCGAAATGTGCAAGAAGATTAGTTAGACTCTATACCAGAGGATGAATCATGACAACTACATGCCGAAGCACAAAATTTGTGAGATTTTTTCCGAATGAAGCGGCAAGAATAAGGATCCAGCTTCTACTTACTTTAAAAGGAGCTATCAGAAATATATGGTCGAATATCATCGTTCACTGAATATTTAATTCCATCAATTCGATTATCCCAGCAATATTTTTAGTTGTACTCAAGCTGATAGGAGCTGCTTGATGTTTTCCTGAACATATTACTAGAGAAAGAAGGGGAGGAAAGATCACTGGATTATGATTCTAACTGGTTTTGAGATAGCGGCAATTCGCATACGATTAGGTATTTATTTTTCTGTAGAAGAATAGAAGACGGAATGATTTTAATTTAAATGAATAAAGTATTCTAAAATGAGACTGTTATCTAATACTAGATAGTGGTCTTTTTGCTATGTATAATTAAGATAAAATATCCCAAAAATCCGTATATATTAGCATGCATGAAGATGCAAAATGAGTTTTGCGCTTTTTCCTACTTATCATGAAAATATGTCCTGATAGATAAGCTTTATTGATGACTTTTTCTCACTAATTATGACAAGTGGTGTGCTATGTCGGTGGTCATATTAAATCGAGTTCAGGAGAGGGTCGATGATCATGCAGCAGTTAAAAGGGTTCTATATACAGTTTTTGAGGGAACCTCTGTGGTTTAAAGCATTGATCGATCCTGACTACACTACTACTTTCAATTGTATTTAGCAGTTCAGCCTTTTCAGAGCAGGGCAACTACCAAAGCATCTCTAAATTAGCTATCGCTATTTTCTTCGTCGCATATGGAGTGAAGCTGTGGGGCAATCCCAAGGTTTCTATAGCCTTTTTTTCCTAGCGCTGATAAGTATCTATTTATCTTGGCATAGCTTAGACTTTGCGAATATCTAACATTGAACCTATATGATGGTTTCCTATTTATTGTTTCTTATCTAATGAGAGTAATAATGAAGGGAGAACGTGCTGCTCCGTTTGTGGAGTGGCACCAATTCCCATCTTTAACCGTAGTATCTAAGTATGTCTATTCTATTAAAAATTGGATTGGCAACTATATTCAATAAAGGAGAATTCATAATATGAAGAAATGGAAACACATGCTCTTATCTCTTACAATCTCGGTAGGGTTGCTCGCATCTGCAGTACCAGCTATGGCTGCTCCACAAGGAACTTCCGTCAAGGTTAATGACCAAGCTGTGAAATATGCTACAGGAGCGCCGATCTTGGAGAAAGGTACAACATTGGTTCCACTGCGGACTACGCTGGATGCTATGGATGTGAAGCTAACAACTGCGACAGATGATACGATCACTGCTGTAGTAGATGGCAAAACGATTACACTCAAAAGCAAGCTTACACGTATCAACGGTGTAACGTATGCGCCAATCCGTATCGTTGGTGATGCAGCAGGTTACGAAGTTCGCTGGGATGCTGCAACGCGCACCGTGCTGTTGGTATCCAAAGGGGGAGCAACTGAAACTGCGCAAACCGGTGGACGTGGCTTCATGTGGGAAGTAGAAAGCAATGGCAACACGATCTATCTGGTAGGGTCCATGCATATTGCGGATGAGAGCTTCTATCCATTGCGTCCGGAGTTTGAAGAAGCCTTTGCGGAAGCTGATTATCTCGGGGTAGAGATTGATATTAGCAAAGCCGCTGACGAAGAGCAGCAAAAGCTGGTTCTAAGTCTGGGTTCGTATCAAGATGGAACAACACTGAAAGATCACATTTCCAGTGAAACGTATACTAAGCTGGGTGATGTATTGAAGAAAAATGGTCTGGAGTCTAACGCCTTGGATGCATTTAAGCCTTGGGTAGTAGAGAGTACACTTGCAAGTTTGAAGTCCACAACGGCAGGATACGAAGCGTCAGCAGGAGTGGATCTGTATTTCATCCAGAAAGCGATCGAGCGCAAACTTCCAGTTATTGAGTTGGAGAGTTATCAATCTCAACTTGGCATGTTTAACGACTTTTCCAAAGAAACACAAGAGGAAACACTGAAAGCGACAATCGAAAACTTCGACGTGTTGGATAACAGTGTGAAAGAAATGGCTGAGATGTGGAAAACGGGTAATGACGAGCAACTGCTTGAACTGACAAACAGTTTCTCCACTAACGAGGAATATAACAAAGCAATGCTGGTTGATCGTAACATGGGTATGGCGGACAAAATCGATGGTTACTTGAAAAACGGCAAAGGTGAGGAATATTTCATTGTTGTTGGTGCGGCACACTACTTGGGCGATCACGGCATCGTGAAACTGCTTGAGGATAAGGGATATAAAGTAGAACGTAAATAAATATAGATTACTATAGAAGGTAACCCTTTCGTCTCGAATATAAGAGTTGAGAGGGTTGCCTTCTTATATATAGAAGAAAGACAGATTTAAATAAAGAAGATTAAGCTGCAGGATAATAAAATTGAACCTAAGAGTTCATGGTAGATTGAAGGTCCTTAATATGGTTAGATCGTGGATTTGATAAGTTTTGAAATTAACTCTTTACAAGTGTGTGTTCTACATGGTATATTCTATTTCCGGCCAAAAAAACACGAGATACACGGTACGGCAAGCGATTGAAATAAGCTTCGAAAGAAACTTAAAAAAAGAGCTTGCAAAGTTGGTTCGGACATGATATTATATAAGAGTTGCTGAAGAGAACAACATTCGGTAACGGAATAAGTTTGATCTTTGAAAACTGAACAACGAGTGAGTAAACATTCTGCTTGCAGAATGAACGCGAAAGTTTGAGACAAGCCTTGGCTTGAATCGGCTGGAGCACAAATGAGATTTTTAATCTCGTCAGATTCAAAATGAGCTTATCGCTCTTTTCAATACTTTATTGGAGAGTTTGATCCTGGCT
>NZ_JAGIKV010000017.1 GCF_017874615.1 Paenibacillus xylanexedens | reverse complement strand
TGTAGCTCTGAAATGGTGGTTCTTACTTTCCATTTTAACCTACGATGTGCAGCAATATGGAGGGCTATTTTTGCGGTTACGTTCATCATAGCTAGCGCTTGGACTTGCTCTGCTCCAACCGTGTGTGTGAGTAGCTGACTCCTGATCCTATCCAGAGCGAAGCTTTTCATTAAAAGGGAGAAAATCCACTTTAACGGCACTTCAGGTACATTCAGGCTTTCATTAGGCTAGAAGGCATTCCCAAGTAAAAGTTACACGCAAAAAGACCACCGAAAAATTTCGGTGGTCTTTTTACCAAATTCAGGTTTATACAACTCAATCTGGTTTAATTATCTTTTAAGTCTGCAATGGAGTTGATGTCCATGTAGGCTGGTACAACCAGACCTGTTTTGGCACCGTCCATATTCGGACCCAGATCATCGATCTGATCCTTGTATTTGTTGTAATAATCTGCAGAAGTAAGTGGCAACCATGCGGCTGGTGTAGCATCTACATCACCGTTGGCGATCCCGGTCCACATAGGACCGATTTCAACTTGAAGGGAAGTTACATTGTAACCGAGTTTTTCCTTCAGAACATACTCCAGCAAGTTGGTACTTGCAATCTCGGAGTCCCAAGCTACATAACTTAGTTTGATGGGTTCACCATTCACCGGGGTCAGACCTTTGGTCCACTCAGCTACTTGGTCACTATGCTTTTCGGCATAAGCTGCAGCAGCTTGTTGAGCATCTTCTCCATTTTGTATGGCTATCATGATTTCACCCATATCTTCAGTTGTCCAGGAGAAGCGATCAAGGAATTCATAAGCGACAGGTTTGTCTTCCTTTAACCCTTTGCGGGCAATGGTATGAATCTGTTCAGCTTCACCGTAGACGCCTTCCGGGTCCTCCAAGTATTTCAGATCGTATGCGTTGAACATCCAATGTGGTGTCCAACCGGTAACGATAATCGGTTCCTTATTCTTAACAGCTTTATCCAGCGTAGCCGTCATTGCGGCTCCTGAACCTTCAACCAGTTTCCAGTCAGACAAACCGTATTTCTCAATGGCACTTGCTGTGGATTTCATAATTCCGGCACCTGGATCAATACCGATAATTTGATGATTCACTTCATTTCCCACATTGGCATTCGCCGATGGAGTGGAAGAAGCGGCACCTGTCTCCAGATCTGCAATCGAGTTTACTTCAGTCATGTACTTAGGAACCACGAGGCCTGTACGTACACCTGTCATATTAGCCCCCAGATCGTCCACCTGGTCTTTGTAACGTTCCCAGTAGTCTGCGTGTGTCAATGGCAGCCAAGCTGCTGGAGAGGCATCTACGTCGCCTGAGGCAACACCCGTCCACATTGGTCCGGCTTCGACTTGCAGAGCGTTAACTTTATAACCCAATTTGTTTTCCATCACATATTTCAGTAAGTTCGTACTTGCGATTTCGGAATCCCAAGCCACATAGCTGAGTTTGAATGCATCACCGTTCACTGGAGTCAGACCTTTGGTCCACTCAGCAATCTGATCGGCATGTTTCTCAGCATAAGCTTTAGCTGCTTCTTCTGCGGATGTGCCATCTTGGATAGCAGTCATCATTTCACCCATTTCATCCGATGTCCATTGGAAACGGGACAGGAATTCAAACGCAACAGGGTGATCTTTTTTCAGACCTTTACGTGCGATGGTATGAATTTCTTCAGCATCACCGAAAGATTTCTCTGGATCTTCCAGATATTTCAGATCATATTTGTTGAACATCCAGTGTGGAGTCCAACCTGTAATAATGATTGGGTCTTCATTTTTGATGGCTTTGTCCAGCGTGGCCGTCATGGCTGCACCAGAGCCTTCAATCAGAGTCCAGTCAGTCAGTTTATAGTCTTCGATCGCTTTTGCAGCAGACTTCATGATACCAGCCCCTGGATCGATACCAATAATCTGATAATTCACTTCTTGACCTACAGCATTGGCTGCTGAATTGTTGCCACCAGCCGAAGTTGTGCCACCAACGAAGTATTGTGAGAAACCAGCTACAAGCACAAGGAATGTTGCCGCAGCAGTGATCCATGCTTTTTGCTTGGCTGTAATGCGTGAGGTCTTTTTGCGACCTGGCATAAATACATTTTGTGTAAAACGGTCCAGAACAATCGCGAGTACAACAACGGCCAGACCGGCTTCGAAACCTTTACCGATTTGAAGCTGTGTTACGGCACGATAGACTTCCGCACCAATACCTTGAGCACCGATCATGGATGCAATAACAACCATGGACAGTGATAGCATGATGGTCTGGTTAATACCGGACATCACGGTAGGCAAAGCGAGTGGAAGCTGTACTTTGAACAACTTTTGCATGGAAGTTGAGCCGAATGCATCAGCTGCTTCAACCAATTCACTAGATACCTGTCTGATTCCCAGGTGAGTCAGACGAATCGTTGGCGGGATCGCAAATATAACGGACGCGATAACACCTGGAACGACACCTAGACTAAAGAATGTAACTGCAGGCAGCAAGTAGACAAATGCAGGCATCGTCTGCATGAAGTCAAGCAGCGGTGTAATGATACGCGCCGCAGTTTTACTGTATGCGAGCCAGATTCCGACAGGTACACCAAGCAGGATCGAAACCAATCCTGAAGTGATAACCAGGCCGAGTGTGTCCATCGATTGGGACCAGTATCCCAAGTTATCTACGAGCAAGAACCCGATAACCGTAAATAGTGTCAGTGGGAGTCGTCCTACGAGGAACGCAAGAACACCCAATATGGCAATGAACAGGAGTGGATGGGGCAGCATGAACAGCCCGGAGAAGAATCCAACTACTGCCTGAATAACAATAGAGATTACATTAAACAATCCGGAGAGCGAGGAGCTCATCCAGTCAACGATGGATTCAATCCATGATGCTAGTGGTATTTTGGGAATCATTCTCAAGTTCCTCCTTTACTGCAACTTCACCGCTAAGTGCACCCAGCAGGGCACCGCGGACGATAACACCTTGCAGACGGCCATTCTCACCAACAACAGCGAGCGGCACATGGGCTGAACTTACAATCTCGAACAATTCATGAATCAAGGTCTCAGGCGACACTGTCGGCCCGTCCGTGATCAGAATGTCATTCAATAATTTGTTTTCGCGCATTGCACGGGTTGCATCTTCTGCAGTAATGACACCAAGCAGCTTCTTCGAACGGTCAATGACAAACAGATTAGAGACACCATTTTCGCGCATGAGTTCGAGGGCTACCCGAGGACCGCGGTCAAGTGTGATTGTCTCAGGGCGACGCATGACGTGAGCGGCAGTGAGGACCTTGGACAGATCCACGTCTTCGACGAAGCGGGCCACATATGAGTTGGCCGGTTGAATCATGATTTCTTCCGGTGTACCGATCTGCACAACTGCGCCGTCTTTCATGAGGGCAATACGATCGCCGATGCGCAGCGCTTCGTCCAAGTCATGGGTAATGAAAATAATGGTCTTTTTCATTTTATCCTGAAGCTCGATCAACTCATCTTGCATATCACGGCGAATCAATGGATCAAGTGCACTGAAGGCTTCATCCATCAGTAGTACTTCCGGGTCATTGGCAAGTGCACGCGCCAAGCCGACACGTTGCTGCATCCCGCCACTAAGTTCATCTGGCATTTTGTCTTCCCAGCCTTTAAGGCCAACCAGCTCAAGTGAGGTTTTCGCCTTCTCCCGGCGTACTTCCTTATCTACTTTTTGTATTTCCAATCCATACTCCACATTATCAAGAACGGTACGGTGCGGGAACAACGCAAACTTTTGGAAGACCATGCTAATTGTTTTCCGGCGCACTTCGCGCAATTGTTCTTTGTTCATCTTGCGTAGATCCTTACCATGGACCAGAATTTCTCCGGATGTTGGTTCAATCAGACGATTGAACATCCGAACCAGTGTGGATTTACCACTCCCGGACAGTCCCATAATAACGAAAATCTCGCCTTCCTTAATGTCCATGTTGACCCGGTTGACACCAACCGTTATCTGTTTTTCTTTGGCCAACTTTTCTTTACCCCAACCTTGCTCCAGTAATTGCAGACCTTGCTCGGTTTGGGGTCCAAACAATTTACTTACGTTTTTCACTTCAAGTATGGTCATGTTTTCACCCCTTCTGATGTGTTGTGCACTTCGAACGGCTTTCAGCATCCATAAGCCCATACACTTATGCGCCCAGCCACGAAATCCGGTAATTGTTGCTTCGCTTCCCGTCTTTCTGGGTAACGTTTTTAAGTCTAACAATACTTAACCAGTATATCAACCGAATAAACAGTACATAATGTTTGTACAGTAAAAACTGTACAAAGTTTTTCGTCCAAATACTCCGTCATTCTCCTTATTCTGGCTAATAAGGCAGCTTTACATTTGACATTGCTTTTCCTACAATAGAAAATGAGCTGAATTGAAGCTGAATTTTTTGGTTAAAAGATAGTCATAGGCAATTGTAGCCTGGTAAAGTTCCCATTTTCATACATTGGGTGAATGAAAGCCCTCTGGCATATATGATGTCCGGCCGAGTGCTTTCCCATGTAAGCAGGACTTTTAAAGTGTTGCAATGATTTCGCCAAAGACTGTGGAATGTTCAGAATGGAGGTTGCAAGCATGGGCTTGGACCATTTACAAGAGGAACAGCAGGCAACCGTGCTGAAGATTCGTAAGCGCGTCATTGAAGCCATTGGACGTAATATGGATCTTTACGGCGTTACGCTGTCGACGGGACACTTATATGGATTGCTATTTTTTGCAGACAAACCAATGACCCTTGACGATATGGGACGGGAAATGGAAATGAGCAAAACGAGTATGAGTACAGGTGTACGAACACTGCTGGATTTGAAAATGGTAAATAAAGTGTGGAGCAAGGGCTCCAGAAAAGACCTATATGAAGTGGAATATGACTGGCATCAGACGTTTACGGATTATTTTGCAATTAAATGGAGAAAAGCCGTGGAGAGTAACCTTCAGATTCTACGCAAATCAATTGAAGAACTGAATCGGTTAGTCGAAGGTCTGGATGAGCAGGCAGACGCTGAACTTATCCACATTCTGATGGAAGACAAACACAAAGTTTTGCAAGCGGAAGCATATTACAAATGGTTGGATCGGTTGATTGATACCATGGAAAATGAAGAGATATACAAGCTGGTTCCGAAGGAAGAGATCAAGGAACATTCATAATTACATGCAAAGGGCCCTTTCCGTTATAGGAGAGGGCCCTTTGGCCTGTGCAATATCTTACTGAAATATAATGAAGGAACAAAATTAAAAGATAATCTTGCCCATCGTATCGACCTATGTTCACATCTAATGTCCGATCAGACCCGCCTGAGGAAAGACTACAGACTGCTGAGCAATCTGTTCCAGTTCGTTCAGAATCTGCAACCGGCCACTTGGGGTCCAGCATAACCGTTGCCAGTTCGAAATATCGTGAACGTTACCATACAATACAGCAGGGGATCGATTCCATGATGCCGTTTGTTTCATGCGTCGGAACACCTTTTCACTGACAGGCTGGAGCGAAGCACGATGGATCAACAGGTAATCCGTGTCCAGCACGGGAATACTATCCGCTACATACTCATTTCTGGAACTTTCGGGAGATACAAGCTGAGCAGGCTGGAGTCCCAATTCAGCATACAACAAGTGATTTAATGGATGCTCGCCAGTCCCTTGTAAGCGAATGAACTGATTCGTAACCTCCATCAGAGCCAACCGTTTTTGTCCGAAATAGGGTTGCAGGTTCAGGCTTGCTTCAAGCTTGCGAAATTCAAGTTCTTTGAAATTCAGCAACGCTTGCTTCTCACGTCCGACTAGTTCGGCTATGCGAATATGGTTCTCTTTCCAGTCATCAGTGGACTCCAAGATGATGGTGGGTGCAATACTTTTCAGGCGATCATAGTAGGGCTTGTGGTAAAAGTCACCGATGATCAAGTCTGGCTTCGCCTGCCGAAGTTGATCGAATTGTCTGGTTAATCGGCGTTCTTGTTCATATTCATCCGATTCTCGGTCAAGAACTCCCTCCAGTACAGCTACAGGGCGCAGTCCAAGCGAGGCGAGATTCTCATGGAATCCCATAATGGATGCCGTAGCTACGCGAAGTTGATCTCTTTTCATATATACGCTGGGAGCAATCCCCAAGGTTTGTTTGAATTTGCGGCTAAAATAATACTCATTGCCATACCCGACAGATACCGCGACGTCTTTGAGGATACAGGATTCCTCTGTCAGCTGTTTTTTGGCTTCGTTTATACGTAAACGATTCAGGTAATCGGTCGGTGACATGCCTTTGGCCTTCTTGAAACTGCGTGAATAAGAGCTGGGGGTGAGTCCAGCAATCTTGGCAAGCTGATCCATGCTGATTCCTTCACTCATGTAACGTCTCATATACATAATACTGCGTTCCAAGGCAGGGTCCACTTTCTCATGATTGGCTTCCAGCCTGTTCTCCGAGAGAAACTGTAGCAGTTCATGCAGCTGGCTATGTATGCTGATAAAGTGATCCGGTTGAAGACCGCGATAGGTTTCATACAGTTGTTCCAAACGTAATACAGCCTGCTGCTCATGACGAACCAGCAACCTGCCTGTCTCCCAATCCAGCGGGAAGGCGGGTGATGAAGTCATTTTCCATTCACCGCGCACTTGCTGCAAACAAACCGTATCCATGCTTAGCAATATACATTCGGTCACATTCGAGCGTGCAGCAGCCTCGATGGTTGTTCCTGGATTCAGTACAAACAAGCTGCCCGCTTGAGCCGTATAGGCTGTATCATTCAGGACCAGAACACCGTCTCCTTGCAAAATAAGACAGAGCATGGGCCGTGACACCGTCTTGCCTTGCACACGGAAATTCTCCCCACGACGCACACGGCACATGGAGGAGAGGAGCGGTAGAGATGAGGTTTCAGCAATGAAGGGAAACTGTTCAGTCATACGGACCATCCTTTTGTCTTATTTTTCTTAATGATAACAATTATCATTCTCATATGGAAGATGTTTTTGAAAAATAGTTTTCGTCAACCAAAAAAGGACTACCAAGAGCCGTTATGGCTATAAGGTAATCCTTTTTGTTATGGACAAGTCCGTTGAATGGGCTATACGCCTGCATCAACATGATATGTTAGTACGGTGTCACCAATAGAATATTGTCGAGGAAAACGTCACTCATTACTTTTTTCCCTGTTCCACCCGTTTGCACGTGATACAAGCGATATTGATCTTTGGCATTGATGTAGAAGAGGCCCGCAACATCATCTCTGATATGGAATGTATCCCATTCGTCCCCGGTAAGTTTCGTTACCTTAAGAGCTGTATTGACCGAATAGAGTCCGTTGTTGCCCGAGATGTACGCTGCCGTAGATGTACCATTGGTCAATTGATTCGCCACATACGTTACATTTGTCAGGTTCAGGTTGGCAGACTTGGTCACTTTGTTGCCCGAGACCGTTTTGGCATAAGCCTTTTTGTCTGCATCAATAAGGACAACCTTGTCTGTGCCTAAGGCACTTACTTCACGAACGCTTTTGTTATGAAGCTGAAGTGTTTTGGCTGAAGTTGTTAACGCAAACGCTTTGCCTTTGGCATAATTGTAATCCTTATTGCTGTCGAGAACGATTCCTTTGTTATACACGTAAAGATTGTTTCCCCAACCACCGGAATATACAGCATTCACATCCAGTTTGGCTTTGGGATTAACAGCGGTCGCTTTACCAGTGGTGTAATTCACCTTATACATGACAACAGCATTGGTGGAGTAAAACTCCTCGTAGGGGTCTGTATTTACCATCAGTTGCAGTTCGTTTTTGGCTTGATTCGTAAAATAACGTCCTTCCACTGCGCCTGCGGCAATCCGCTGCACAGCTCCAGCACCGTTGGACGTTTTGGACACGATCCACGTGTTTCCATTAACCAACGCATTATAGTAGGCACGCCCTTTGGTTACCAGGAGGAATGGGAAGTCGGTATCTGCTTTATCAGCAATCTTGGTGACAGCTGAAGCGTCACTATTGCCATTCGCGCGATAAATGGTACCTGTAGCATCCAGATAATAGATGAATCCGTTATCCGTATAATAGCTGAGTACATCTGTAGCAAATGTCTCTGCCGCATCGCTGGACCCGTCATTCGGAACCCGAAGCAAGGTTGTGGAAGAAGCAGTCTGCGTGTAGTAGAGATAAGAGCCTGCCGCGTGCAAGTCCACACCTTGGAAATCAATTAATACTTCTGTTGTATTGCTTCCATCCGCGGATACTTTGTACAAAACTCCGTCGGACTCATAATACACTGTGGATTGGCCAAGTGAAGCTGCCTGGGCCGCGGTTCCACCTCCCAATGTCACTGCTGCAATGAGTGTAAATAACAGCAATGTACAGATAGTGCGTTGTACGTATGTATACCTTGTTTTCATTCGTTCATCGTCCCCTTCGTTCTTCTATATGTATGTCGTTAATTCCTTATGTTATATCGGTAAACTATGGAAGATATGTTAGATCTCAAACATGAAAAAAAGAAGAGAATGAAATTGAATTTCATAGTCATTCAAACCTGAAATCGAATTGCGCATGATGCTGCCAATCCCGTCCCAAAGCATTCTCCGCCTGACTTGATCGTGATAACATTACACTCAACCAGAGCAGCGAAGAGAGCCAACTGACAAACAACCAACGACAGGAGCGAAACGATATGATGAATATAGCAACGATTGGTACAGGGTCCATTGTGGATGCCATTTTATCCGCGATAAATGAACTGGAAGATGTCACTTGTACAGCGATGTATTCCCGGAAGAGAGAGACAGCACAGGAACTTGCGAGTAAATATGGGGTAAGTACCATCTATACGGACCTGGAGTCCCTATTTTCAGATGCAAATGTAGATCTCATATATATTGCTTCACCAAACAGCATGCATTACGAACAGGCCTATCAGGCACTTCAACATGGCAAACATGTCGTCTGCGAAAAACCGTTCACGTCCACGCTTCAGGAAGCAGAGACGTTGATTGCACTTGCAAAAGAAAAGAATCTGTTGTTGTTTGAAGCCATCTCCAACATTCATCTGCCCAATATTAAAGTCATACAGGAGCAACTACCAAAGCTTGGCCAGATCAAACTCATCCAGTGTAATTACAGTCAATACTCGCGCAAATACAATGATCTGCTTGCAGGGGAAACGCCGAACGTATTCAATCCACATTTCTCTGGTGGCGCGCTGATGGATATCAATATTTATAATCTGCATCTGGTCATGAATCTGTTTGGCAGTCCGAATACCGTATCGTACACCGCGAACAAGCATGCAAACGGCATTGATACATCAGGTGTTGTGGTTCTTAAGTATCCGGAGTTTATTGCGGAATGTGTAGGTGCCAAAGACACAAACAGCATGAACTTTGTGCTCATTCAGGGCGAGAAAGGTTATCTTCAGGTTGTGGGAGGAGCAAACGGTTGCCAGGAGATCAAGCTTCAGATCGGGAATGAGCCTGCTGAAGAGTATAATGCGCAGACCAAATCCAATTGGCTGTACTATGAGTGGGAAGCGTTCAGGGACATCCATGCAAATGGGGATCACAAACGGTGTTACGAACTGCTCGAACACAGCCATTCTGTAATGAGTGTACTCATGAGTGCGCGTAAGGATGCCGGGATTGTATTTGCAGCGGATCAACGGTAATCGTTAATACGTGTCGCTAATGCTTCCCATGTATAACATGTCGAAAATGTAGAGTACAGAGACCATCGCAGACATTTTGGACAGTCGTAATTGTTCATTGTATCCATAAGCCAGCAGCGTTTCATCACAATGTCTAGAGAGGGTTGAATGGTTGTTGCCCGTGACCGCGATGACTTTCATCTGTTTGTTGCTGAGCACTTTGGCGGCTTCAATCATGGATTGGTTCTCACCTGTGTGTGAGATAACAAAAGACAGCGTCAGGCTATTGGGATTCATCGTGTTCAAATAATGCATGTTCGGACTATTGTGAGCAATCGCAGATATGCCGAGTTCATTCCACTTGGCACAAGCCTGTTGAGCCAGATAATAATTCATATCACTGCCATAGACATCAATGCGTACGGATTCTTTGACCCAGTTCGCGATTCGTAGCAAAACAGGAGCATTTAACATCCGGCGCGTATCATCTAGCGCCTGCTGATACAGGTAAGGAACCGAGTCGATGGCAGCCAGCACGTTGCCTTGTTCTGCAATTGCATGATCCTGCGTTTGCATCACGGAAGGTATCTGTTGATATTCAAGAGCAAGCTTGAGCTGAAAGTCTGGGTACCCCTTGGTACCCAGCTTTTTGCATAGGCGAACAATGGTGGATGAGCTTGTATAGGTCTGCTGAGCCAGTTCATGGGCTGTAGAATCAAATACAACTTCGGGGTTGCTCAGGATATAGTCCACAATATGTTTCTCCTGTGCCGTTAATTGTGAAGCATATTTTAATTTTTGAAGTAGTTTGGATTCCATACAGTTGTTCCATTCCTCTCTATAATCATCCCATAGCATATATCTCCACATCATAACCTGCGTATATTTATTTCTCAATCTGCACAGCCCGACTATTCCATAGGGTGACGAAACGAAGAAGAACTAAACTTCAAATGCATGACGAAAAAAGATGTATTTCTCCGTCAATAGTCCCGAATGTTGGGTGCACAATTACCCTGAAGTCTGTCTGAAATCGGGTCTCAGGTTTGTTTTCACTATGGCTTGTAACATGTATCCTTATTTTAGGGTAGAACATCCGTTTCATTGCTATTCATAACGTGGTAATGAAAGATAAGGCCTTGCGTCTCATGAATGCCTGAAATATGCATATAACGCCGGTCTTGGTTATCCAGGGCCGGCTTGACGTGATGTTGTGGCGTGCCCGTCACGGGGAACGTCTGTTTCTAACGATTACATAATGAATTCGTCTAACACATCCATATGAATACATCGTATGGGTACATATTGTGTTTGGACGTAGAGGAAGGTGAGTGAGTCATGACAGCATCCAATGAATATCGTTTTCAAGTGAACCTGAGCGGGATGATCCAGATTTTATCCAACCATCTATATAGCAGTCCGAAAGTGTTCTTGCGCGAACTGATGCAGAATGCGACCGATGCGATTACCGCACGAACGGAGGCGGAGCCAGGGTATCAGGGTGAAGTGCGTGTTGAACTAACGGGAGCAGGTGAGCAACTCACCATGATGGTGGAGGACAACGGCATCGGCTTGACCGAAGCTGACATCCATGAATTCCTGGCGATGATTGGACAATCCTCGAAGAGGGGGCAGCAAGCGCTGCTGGATGGAGAGACTTCGTTTATCGGGCGTTTCGGGATTGGGTTGTTATCCTGTTTCATGGTCAGTCACGAAATTGTCATGCTGACGCAATCCGCGAAGGGCGGCCCTTCGATGGAGTGGCGGGGCAAGCCGGATGGCACCTATACGATTCGACAATTAGACACACAGCTGTCCCCGGGGACCAAAGTATATCTGCGTTGCACTCCGGACGCGGCGCACTACTTTGAACCAGATTATGTGAAAGAAGCTCTGTTCTATTACGGAGCGTTATTGCCGTATCCGGTCACGCTGCATCATGACGGCGTGCAACATGTGGTGAATAGCGAGACACCGATCTGGCTGATGGACCCTGCACTAGCACGTTCACGCAGAGCGGAGGTATTGGCTTTTGGTGAACGTCTGCTTGGCGAGCAATTCCAGGACTTCATTCCGTTGACAACGGCTTCAGGCCGTACCGGGGGTATTGCTTTTGTACTGCCACACGCGGTTAATCTGAATGCCAAGCGTTCTCACCGGGTTTACCTGAAACGAATGTTGATTTCGGAGAAGGCTGAGAACATTTTGCCAGAGTGGGCGTTCTTCGTGAAATGTCTGATCTGGACAGATGAGCTTCAACCGACAGCATCACGGGAACATTTCTATGAAAATGAAAAGCTGGAGGAAGTTCGCTCCGAACTCGGAGACGCACTTCGCAAGGGATTGGCCGACATGGCTGAGAGCCAGACGGAACGGCTACAGAAGCTGATTCGCCTGCATGCTCTGTCCATGAAGGCACTAGCTGTGCAGGATCAAGCATTCTACGCGATGATTCATCGCTGGTTGCCATTTGAGAGTACGAGGGGGCACCGTGAACTGGGTGAGCTAATTGATGAAGGAGAGACATTGTATTTCACGTCCTCTGTTGATGAGTACCGTCAGATTCATCATGTGGCATCCGCACAATCGATGCTTGTGATTAACGGTGGTTACATCTATGACAGCGAGTTGATGGCGACACTGCCGATGACCGTGCACAACGTACACACGGAGCGGCTACAGCCGGATCAGGTCTCGATGAGTTTCACCGATGTGCCACCCGCTGAGCGTAATCAGTATTATGATGCCTTGCGACTGGCCGATTCTGCCTTACAGCGCTTCCGTTGTCGGGCTGAGGTGAAAGGTTTTAAGCCATCGGATCTGCCGGTGTTGTTCACGCTGTCTCAGGAATCCTCAACACTTCGTGCGCTTGAAAAAGCAAGCGAGGAGAGCACGGAATTGTTCTCTTCTGTTCTGGGTTCATTGTCTTCTAACATGAGTTCAGCAGGGTACTCAACCTTGTATTTGAACGTGAGTAATCCGATCATACAGCGGGTACTGACATCACCGGATGATCAGATGACACCGATTGCCATCGAGATGTTATACGTCAATGCACTGATGATGGGGCATTATGCCATGAGCAAGCAGGAGCTTGAGGTGTTAAATCAGGGCATTGTTCGTTTTATAGATTGGGGTTTGCGTGCAAATACAGACCGTAAGGGGGATGCCTGATGAAGACAGAGATGGATTTTGAAGAACTGATGGACGAGGCCTATGGCTTGCCGAATGGTCCGGCGAAGCTTGGTATGCTGGAGGAAGCGGCAAGAGTTGCCGATGTGAACGGCATGGAGGAAGAGGCATACGAAGCCAGATCGGAGATTGTGGAGACAGCAACATTCTGCGGTTATCCGATGAAAGCACTGATTGCTTTTTCCTGGCAGCTGGGCAAGTTCGACCAACAGCCCGAAGAATATGATGAAGAAACGTTAATGTGGTCGTACAAATGGATATTGGGCAAGATGCCCGACTTCCCGGAAATATCACGCGAGAAGATCCTGGAGCTGTTGGAGGATTTCGGACGGCGTTTCAAGTCCTACGGTTACAGCGAACGCTCCTACTGGTATTATCGGTTCCGGATCTTTATGGATTTTGGGGAGCTGGAGGAAGCGGGACGCAGTTATGATCGATTCAGAACGATGGATCGTGACTTTATGAGTGACTGCGAAGCCTGTGAGCAGGATGAGATTATGCGATATTTCTTGTTAAAAGGAGACGATGAGAAGGTGTTGGAGGCGGCACAGCCTATCCTGAAAGGGCGTATGAGCTGTGCGGAGATTCCGCATCTGACTTTGTCTGAAATTTTGATGCCGCTATATCGGTTGGGACGGACTGCGGAAGCAGATAAACATCAGACCAAGGGATATCGCCTGATTAAAGGCCAGAACGATTTTGTGCAGAGTTTTGCGGAGCAGATGGATTATCTCACACGTACGAATCCGGCAAAAGGCATTGATGTGCTGGAGGAAACACTGGTGTTCGCTGCTGATCATGAAGATCCTTACGCCAAAATGTTGTTTTATGCCAGAGCAGCATCGTTGCTTCGCCGCTGGGTGGAAGAATCTCCAGAATACCGATTGCGTCTGCCAGCATCCTTCCCGTATGAAGGTGATCCAGGCGACCTGCTCAAGCTGGCCGATTACTTTGCGGAGCATGCTCAGACCGCTGCAGCCAAGTTTGATCAGCGCAACGGGAACCACCATGTATCTTCGTTGATCGAATAGAGACGGATATAACTCAGTAACAGATCGCTATAATAATAAGTTATGAAAAGTAACGAAACAGGCTTGTTCAAGAAGGATATTACCCTTCTGAACAAGCCTGTTTTTTCTTGCATCATAAGCATGATAATTCTAATCGATATGAAGATATTTTATTTTTATTGTGCTGATGTTGCAGAAGGGACCGTTACTGGTACAGGAACCGGCGCAGTTTCAGATGTCTCATCTGCAGGCTCAGCTCCTTCGGCAGGTTCTGCTTGTGGTTGTTGAGATGCCATCAGTTCAGCGACGATTTGATCTGTTGGTTGGGTAAGCAGCGCATACATGATCGCAGCCTCTTCCTGACGAATCAGAGGTTTGCGGGAAAGGAAATCAACAGAACCATCCTCCATTACCTTCACCTCGGGTCCATGGATACCAAGCTTCGCCATCATCTGAATGGCTGGTACAGCCCAAGCATCTGTGTGCCCCGCAAGTTTCACATCATTGAACAGTTCGCTAGGATATTGTAGTTGCATAATTCTCCACATCATGACCATGGCTTCCTGTCGGATAATCACTTGATCCGGCTTAAACTGCTGTTCGTCCGTGCCAGTTATCATACCCAATTCATATCCGAGTTGAATATATCCGGCTGCTGCATGATCTGCCCAGTCGGTGCCAACTGGAGGCGTAGTTTTGCTGGGCTTCAATCCACTCAGTTTAAGCGTGTTCTCAATAAATTCAGCTCGTGTCACAGCTGTTTTTGGTTGGAAAGACTTGTTAGCATCATTCTCATAATATCCAAGAGATTGTATGGCATAGATGGCTTCAGCATAAGGACTGTTCTCACGAACATCCCGGAAGCCCATAGGCTTTTGACCTTTTTTCTCATAACCCATAGGGTTGAGGTAAGGTTCTTTCATGTATGTGGTGCCATCTGCATATTCTTTGAATGCTGTGAATTGACCAGTCAATTCATCTTTGAAGAGATTATCTTCCACCTGAATCAGGTTGCGTTGACCTAGGAATACATCGTTAATGCTCAGTTGTCCTGGCTTATCCCCGCCACCTTTCAGGGAACTTACAATCGTGCTAAGTCGAAGATCGGCGTACAATCCGGTGAAGCGTTGCAGCTCAGCTGCGGATTGCGGCGTGTAATCCTTGAACTGTACAGGCTCTGCATATTGTGGGAAGAAGCTCTGAATGAATGCAGGGTAGAACAGATTACGAAGTGCTCCATTTTGATTATACGTCAGGAAAACGCCTGTATTTTGCTCGGGAATAAGGAAGAGATAAGAGCTGAATCCGGTCAGGTCGCCTCCTTTTGTAATGATACTTGGACTACTTCCTGCTCCGGGAAGCTGGAATGCAGCTTCGAATCCATACGTGGTGTTTGGTAACAGTGGATGAATGGAAGAACGGTACTTTTCCATGCTTTTCACTGTGGATTCCTTGAAAATTCGCTTGTTGTCCTTCACGCCATCATTCAGGAACGCAATCATGAACTTCCCGATGTCCTCAGCGGTAGACAACATGCCACCTTGAGGCATTGGTGTTGGAGAGATGGTGTACAGATCAAGCGGATTGTGTGCCGCATCATAGCCTGTGGCCAGCTGCTTTTGGAACTTTTTGTCCAGCATGAAACTGCTGTTATCCATTCCTAGCGGTTTGAAGATATGTTGTTGCATGTAGGATTCAAAGGGTTCGCCGCTTACATTTTCAACAATCATGCCAAGCAGCAAAAACGAGAAATTATCGTACATATAGGCGCTACCAGGCTCGCGAACGACAGGAGGCATGTGTTGCTGTGCGTAATCCTCCATCGCTATGTACTTATCAAAATCAGTATGGATGTCTTCCTGTTGCGGATCACGGATCTCGAATCCGGTCGTGTGTGTGAGCAGGTTCTCCACAGTTACAGGTTTGTCAAAAGGATTATCAAATTCGAGCCCTTTCACATAGGTCTGAAAGTCAGCTTGCAGATCAACCTTGCCTTGCTCTACCAGCTGCATTACAGCTGCTGACGTGAACGTTTTGGAGACAGAGGCTACACGGAAAGCGGTATTTTTGGGATCGATCGCAGTTTTACTCTCCACATCGGAGAAGCCATATCCTTTTTCCGCCAGAACTTTGCCATCCTTCACAACAACAACGGAGGCTCCCACATAATGGGCTTTTGCCTCAGGTGAATCGAAGAATGAATCCAGAAATGCTGTAGCTGATTCGGTTGTCAGCGCTTTCGTCTTTCCTTGTTCAGCAGCTACTGGAGTTGCGGTCTCCGCCTGAACTGCGGGTACCCACAGACTGAGAGACAGAACCACAGCCATAAAAGCTCCTGTTAGGGAGGTGAACCTGAAACGGGTCTTTCGTTTGGATAAATGCATGCAAACACTCCTTTATGAAAATATTTACAAAATAGTTACCTAACCATGTATTACTGATTACTCGCACGATAGGTTTCACGATAATAGATTCCGATGTTGGCAATCCAGATCACAGAGAGCATTACAATCGGGAATGGAGCAAAGGTAAAGAGCATCGAATATAGAACCATAGAGACCATTCCAACACCAAGAAGTACATTCATCATCTGAAAAGAACGATAGGCTGCGCGATAGACAATCCATTTCTCGCCTTCATCCAGCTTCTCAAAATGATCTTTCTTCATATTGCGCGAGTTCAGATCCAGAGTGCGTTCAGGATAATAACGGTTGTATCGCTTCACAGTCAGAGTTTGCACGACCACAACGATGATAATAGAGATACACGAAGCAACAAAATTCAAGAGGTTGAACAGTTCTGGAGAATTCGGCATGGTTCGGTTGGATGCATACAAGGATAAGGCAAGTGCTGCCCAGGTAAACGTAAGAATAACGCTGAATCCGCTGAGGATCATCGCTTTTCCGAGGGAGCGCTCTGCGGGAGAGATGAGTGAATCGGAATCTCCATAAGCGTCATCTTCCATGGGAGGGACAGATGGCGTGCGGGAGAGACTGAAGATGTTCCACACCGTCATAACTACCACAAGAGCCGCCAGGATTGCGAATAAAAGATCATAGTCATAATACACGGACAGCGTCCAGTTCAAGTCAGAAGGGAGTTTACTGACTCCGCTAGCGCCGAGAAAACCAACTACAGCGCCACCGGCTGCATACAAGGGAAGACGCAACCGCTTTTTAATGGTCGAGGATGATGAATTTTTCATTTTAATCTCCACCTTTCAGTTCAAAGATTTTTTCGACAGGTTCACGAAAGACATGTGCTATTTTTAGTGCCAGAACGACCGACGGAGAGTAATCTCCGCGCTCAATCAGGGCAATGGTTTGACGGGATGCACCAATGAGTTTGGCCAGTTCTGCTTGGGATAGCCGGTCTCTGGCTCGTAACTCCCGAACGTGATTGTGTAATTCTTCCACTTGCTCACCTCCATGAACCTAATGTACATGATATTTTACTAAATGTAAACTATAATATACAAAATGTTAAAGATCATTTACTTCTAAACGTTGATCATGGACATGAAAAAGAGAGCCAGTTGGGCTCCCAAGGATGATTATTTTGTTGTCGGAAAAGTTGCCAGAAAAGTGAAATCAAGATGCATCTGCACACGGTAGATGTTGATTCTGTTCCTCTGCCCTCCGAAGTAACATTCGGAAAAAGACGAGCGCTCCAAGCCCCATCAGGATATACAGACCAGCCATCAACGGAAATGAATCAGGTGTTCACCAGTTCAGATCATTTACGAAACTCTGGTAAATTCAATAGGCTTTGTACCAGGCTCAAGCAACAAAGGAATGGAGATGGATTGAGCAACTTCTGATGATTCATTCAGGGTGAACGTAAATGTAATCTTTAGCCCGAATGTGACCAGTTCGACGGAAAACGTATCTTTCCTGGTGTATTCCATGGGCATTTCGATGGCGTTAAAGGTTGCTTGCAACCCGTCCGTTGTCTCTTGAATCGACATCTCGCCATAACCAGGATGCGTGTAAATACCCGCATAAGCGGTGTAAGGGCGATCACAAGGTATGATGTTAGGTTCTTCAATTTTTTCCTCAACGGCAGTGTCTGGCTGAATAGGTACTTCCAGAGGATTCTCCGGATTAGCCTCCGTTTCTGCTGATTCTTTCCCCATTAATTTGCTCAATTTGGAACTCCAATTGACGGGCTCCAATCCAAGCAGTCGGTCCATGATATGAAAAGCAACCGTATACGGAATTATACTTCCGTTGGTATTACTCAGAACCACGATTCCAATCTGATCCTCTGGCAAAAAGGCAACTTGTGATGCAAAGCCATCAATAGCCCCACCATGATGAATCATGGCATGTCCACGATAAGTCTCAATCATCCAACCCAGACCATACGTACTCATAGGCAGTTCTTGGCTTATGAACGGCGAATCACTGGGCATCTGAGGACTATGCATAATCTTCATCTGTTCCTTAGATATCAATGACGTTCCTTCCCATTGACCTTGATGCAACTGGAATTGAAGCCATGCAATCATATCGGCTAGATTGCTGTTAATGGAACCAGCAGGTCCTATGGCATCAATGGCTCGAAAAGGTATTCTCGTATTCTGACCATCCTTCTCCATATAAGGGTAAGCATAGTCAGGCTGAAGTTGCATTTCTTCAACAGAGAACAGACTTGAGTTCATACCCAGCGGATTAAATAGGGTCTTCTGAACCATCTGCTCCCACGAAGTTTCATTGAGCTGTCCAACCAGATAACCTGCCGTCATGTACATCAGGTTCTGATACTGCCATTTGTTTCGGAAATCCTGATTTGGTTCCAGATACTGTAATGTACGAACAAGTTCTTCTCTTGTACGTGGGGAGTTGTACCATACCAACTCATGCCTTGGAAGACCGGAACGATGACAGAGCATGTCGCGAATAGTTATACGTTCTGTTGCGACCGAATCGAACATCTGAAAATCTTTCATATACGACTTCACAGGGGTATCCCAGTCGAGTATCCCCTGATCCACAAGCAGAGCAGCGGTTGCTGCGGTAAAGGCTTTGGTACTTGAACCGATGGCAAACAACGTATTAGGGGTAACTTCAAGTTTGGACTCCATGTCACGATAACCGTAGCCCTTTTGCCAGATGACTTCATCCTTATGGATCACAGCCACCGCTGTGCCGACACCATTCCATAATTGAAGCTGCTCGTCGATGAATTCATCCAGTCCTTCCAGTGATGTACGAAGCTTAGTTGTCGTCATACCTTCCCCTCCCAATATTCAATAAACGAATAATTTCCTACAATCCACTATGCCTTTTCTGGATAAAGTTAACATCCTCCCCGAGACTGATTTTGCGTAGCAATGCCGTATTAACGGACTTCGCCGATTGCTTGTCAAACTAGTCCGCATATATCGAACAAGTCCCTCATAACATGTACTAATCAAGTAGGGGTTCTGCTGCAAGCACAATCCTGAAGTGAAAACATGTGCTAAAGGGGATGATGTCATGCGCCGAATATCATGGATGCTTGCCATGGTATTGGTCTTATCGGTCTTGCTTGCCGCCTGCGGGAAGAAGGATGCGGCAGCTGTGGTCAAAGATCTGAACGAAGTCGTAGGAGAGATGGAAAGTTACCAGGGGGCAGGCGTGATGACGCTGCATACCGGAGATACGCCGCAGCAGTACAAGGTCGAGGTATGGCATCAGAAGCCTTCCTATTATCGTATTGCGTTAACGAATGCCAAAAAGGATGTAACACAGATTGTACTGCGTAACGATGAAGGCGTGTTTGTTTTGACACCGAGCCAGAACAAAAGCTTCCGTTTTCAGAGCAATTGGCCAGATAATCAGGGACAGGTATACCTCTATGAAACATTGATTCGGAGCATTACGGGGGATACAACCCGCCAGTTTGCGGATGAGAAGGAGAGCTATGTTTTTGATGTAGCTGCCAATTATAATACTCACGCACTTGTCAGACAGAAAATCTGGCTGAACAAAAGTGATTACGCACCTAAACAGGTGGAGGTATCCGACTCCAATGCCAATGTGGTTGTGGATGTGAAGTTTGACTCCTTCAAATTCGGGACTGAATTTGAGAAAGATGCCTTTGACATGCAACGTAACATGACAGCAGCTACAAAAGAGGGTGGCCAAACAGGAACGGATTCTGGTGTAACTCCTGTGGAACAAACCGGTAATGAGGGCGGTAAAGAACCTGCCAATCCTCAGACTGCGCCTGAACCTGACGGAGCTGTCACTGATGGACAGACAGGTGTAGGTGGGGACACAGAGCAGCAAGGTACAGAAGGTGCTGCAACAGGTCAGGAAGGCGAAGAGCCAACACTCGCAGAACCGGAAGGCTCAGACAGCTTCGGCGTAATTCAGCCGACCTATGCGCCAGAAGGTGTGCAGCTCAAGGATGATCAGATTCTGGAAGAGGCGGGAGACTATTCGGTTATGCTTCGTTATGAAGGAATGTATAATTACACGATATTCGAAGCCAGACCGCAGGATCGAGCTGTGTCGCTTGCTCCATCCAGTGTAGTGGATCTTGGATTCACACTGGGAATGATCAGCGGAGATGCATTGAAAACACTGACATGGATGACAGATGGTATAGAGTATCGGATCACCAGTGCAGATCTGCCTCAGAACGAAATGGTACGTATTGCAACATCAATGCAAGAAGAGTCAGGCAAATGATTTTTGAACAAATGAACGAATAGTAGCATAAACATAAGGAATGCTAAGAAGCATCGGAGACCTGTTCTCCGGTGCTTTGCTTTGATGTAAGAAAGGTGTTCATTTAGCGCTGTTTTTCTTACCCGATACACCCAATAATGCAAAATGCGCTTCTACGCAGAGGGAACCGGGTAAATAATCGATATAAGCAGATTTTGCTGGGGTGGAAAGTGGAATTTTGCCCTGCCAATCTCGCTTATCGGTCTTCTTCTATGTTCGCATTTGTTCCTCAAACGGCGCACCTTACATCTGTTTTTGAATGCGAAACTTCGGTTCATTTGACAGTCACATGCTGGAGCATTACGATGGAGTCTGACGTGACCCGGATTAAGATGATTAGAGAAGGTGACTTAACGTGCAAGGACAATATCGGCCGACCCAAGCGGAGATCAATTTGGATCATTTGTGTACTAACGTAGAAGCTTTCCGCGAGGCATTGCCTCAGGGCATGAAATTCCTCGCCTGTGTGAAGGCCAATGCCTATGGACACGGAGCGGTGGAGACGGCTAGAGAACTGGAACGAGTGGGTGTGGATTACTTAAGTGTGGCTTTTCTTGACGAAGCTCTGGAACTGCGACAACATGGGATTACGATTCCAATCCTGGTACTGGGATATACGCCGCCTGAAGGGATCGCTGTTGCATGGCAACATGATGTGACCGTCACACTGTTCAGCAGGGAAGTGCTTGACGCCATTCGACATCTGGATGCGAGCACATTCGCTAACCAACTGAAGGTTCATATTAAAATGGACAGCGGCATGGGCCGATTAGGTCTGTTGCCTAGCGATGAGGCATTGGCTTTCATTCAGGAAGTAGCTTCGCTTAATCAGGTGATGCTGGAAGGCATGTTTACCCATTTTGCCAGAGCAGATGAAGAAGACAAAACCTATACACTGGAGCAGTATAGACGGTTCCAAAGCGTGGTTCATGCGCTCAGGGATCAGGGGTGTGTCATCCCGATTATACATACGGCGAACAGCGCCGCTGCCATTGATACACCGGAATTGTCCTATGATATGGTACGTGTGGGAATAAGCCTGTACGGACTGTATCCTTCGGCTGAGGTGAATCATCAGGTGGTGAAGCTGTCCCCAGTATTGACGCTGAAGACAAAAGCGGTTCTGGTCAAAACACTGCCACCCCATTGGGGGATCAGTTACGGAACCCGTTATTTTACGCAAGGTTACGAACGAATAGCGACACTGCCGCTCGGATATGCAGACGGATTCTCCAGAATGCTGACAGGTAAAGCACAAGTGCTTGTACGCGGCCGTCGCGTCCCTGTTGTCGGTACGATCTGCATGGATCAGTGTATGGTGTCGTTACAATCTTTCGCGGAAGAGGCGGAAGAAATTCAAGTCGGCGAAGAGGTTGTCCTCATCGGTCATCAGTCTGGTGGCGTAATAACCGCAGACGAGGTGGCATCCCAGCTCGGTACGATTGCTTATGAGGTGATCTGCATGATGGCGCACCGCATTCCACGGGTATATACCCGTGGGGGAGCAGTAGTCGCCAGAATCAATCCACTTTTGACATCCTGACAGGTAAACTGGACGTCATTCCCAATAAACTTTTTTTCAGAACAGAAGGAAAACTGTCGGAGCATCTCGAATTATGTATGACAGTAAGGATTTAATTCCTGAATTGAGATGTTTGGTCTGTACGAATATTGTTCCCCGTGTTTATAATGGAGTACAGCATACTTGATATACTCGGGGCATATATATTCCTTTGTATAAAAGTTCTGGGAAAACGTAATACTGGTTCACAATGGCGAAAGGTTTGTGGGGGTGGAAGAAAGGTGGCCAACTTGCAGAACACCAAGCGGATCATGATCAGTTTACCTGATTATCTTTTGCAGGAAGTGGATGGCATCGTAGCGCTGGAGAATTCCAACCGCAGCGAATTGATTAGGCAGGCTATGAAGCTGTATTTAACGGAGCGTAAGAAACGTTACATCCGTGAAACGATGCAGCGAGGGTACATGGAGATGGCGAAAATTAATCTGACCATGGCATCCGAAGCCTTTCATGCGGAGGAAGATGCGGACAGCACTCTGGACCGCTTAGTTAGCGGGGTGTAGACATTGATCGTAAAACGTGGTGACGTTTTTTTTGCGGATCTTTCTCCCGTTGTCGGTTCCGAGCAAGGTGGAGTCAGGCCGGTTCTGGTGATCCAGAATGATATCGGCAACCGGTTCAGTCCAACTTGTATTGTGGCGGCTATCACCGCCCAAATCCAGAAGGCAAAGCTGCCAACGCATGTTGAAATTGATGCGGCGGCACACGGCTTTGACCGGGACTCGGTTATTTTGCTCGAACAAATACGGACGATTGATAAACAGAGGCTGACTGACAAGATTACCCATCTGGACGAGGAGACCATGAAATTGGTCAATGAAGCCTTACAGATCAGCCTTGGTTTAATCGATTTTTAAGGCAGCAACCAGCGTCTTGTACGCTGCCCTGCCGTCCGTTGGCAATGGATGTTCCTGTAAGGGAACACACTGAATTCAGATTGTAACCAAAAGAGCGTATGACATCCTTCGGGCTGTTATGCGCTCTTTTGATTAAAGCTTGATGAAAGCGTAGAACATTGGCGATCTTTTCGCTATAATGAAACCTGAGAAACCGTTTACCCGAAAGACCTATATATAGAGTTGGAGGAGACATATGAGCATTTACATCAATCAAGAGAAACTTCAGTTTCATTTACAGACCCGCGAGGCCAGTTACGTATTTCAGGTACTGCCTTCAGGATATTTGGTGCATTTGTATTATGGCAAAAAATTACGCGACACCGATCTGAGCTGGTTGCATGTTCGTACAGAACGAGCATCTTTCAGTCCGAACCCGGTACCAGAGGACCGTACAATTTCATTTGATACATTGGCAGTGGAACTACCCGTGTATGGCACAAGTGATTTCCGTAATCCGGCTATCCAACTGGAACTTGAGAATGGCTCGACGGTTTCGGAGTTTACGTATACAGGTCATCGATTGATCAAAGGAAAGGCAGCGCTTACCGGACTGCCAGCAACGTATGTTGAATCCGATGAAGAAGCAGAGACGCTGGTTATTGAGTTGGAAGACCGCGTTGCAGGCATCAAAATCGAGCTTTCTTATACAGCCTTTACGGCATTTAATGCAATTACACGCTCCATGCGTATCGTTAATGAGAGCGCTACCTCAGTGAATGTGGCGCGTGCGCTCAGTTCTTCTGTTGATTTCCCGCATGCGGATTATGAATTGTTGCAATTGTCAGGTGCATGGACACGGGAACGTGATATCGTTCGCAGACCGCTTGCGTCAGGCCTGCAAGGGATTGAGAGTCGTCGCGGTTCAAGCAGTCACCAGCAGAATCCATTTATTGCGCTGATGACACCAGGCACGGATGAAGACCAAGGTGAAGTTTACGGATTCAGTCTCGTCTATAGCGGTAGCTTCACCGCACAGGCTGAAGTGGATCAGTTCCACACCACCCGTGTATCGCTCGGGATCAACCCGTTTGAGTTCAGCTGGAAGTTGGAGCCACAGGAAGCATTCCAGACACCTGAGACGGTTATGGTATATTCGGCTGCAGGTTTGGACGGCATGTCACAGTCCTACCACGAATTGTATCGGGAGCGTCTGGCACGCGGCAAATTCCGCAATGCGGAGCGTCCGGTGTTGGTCAATAACTGGGAAGCGACTTACTTTGGTTTCGATGCAGACAAGATTGAACAGATCGCTCGCGCTGGACAGAAGCTGGGTATTGAGCTGTTTGTCTTGGATGATGGCTGGTTTGGACACCGGGACAGTGACAACTCCTCGCTGGGCGACTGGATTGTAGATAAGAACAAATTGCCACAGGGACTGGATGATCTGGCTAACCGAGTAACAGGTCTGGATATGCAGTTCGGATTGTGGTTTGAGCCTGAGATGATCTCACCAGACAGTGAGCTCTACCGAGCGCATCCAGACTGGTGTCTGCATGTGCCTGATCGTCGCCGGACAGAAGGGCGTCAACAACTGGTACTCGACTTCTCTCGTCAGGATGTACGTGATGAGATTGTGCGCATGTTAACAGACGTACTTGGTTCTGCACCAATCACTTATGTGAAATGGGACATGAACCGCAATATGACGGAAGTGGGTTCTGCATTGCTTCCGGCAGATAGACAGCGTGAGACAGCGCATCGTTACATGCTCGGACTGTATGATGTTATGGAACGAATCACTTCGGCGTTCCCGAACATTCTGTTCGAGAGTTGTTCAGGTGGTGGTGGCCGCTTCGATCCAGGTATGCTGTATTACATGCCACAGACGTGGACAAGTGATAACACGGATGCAATATCCCGCTTGCGGATTCAATACGGTACGAGTCTTGTGTACCCGGTAAGTTCGATGGGATCGCATATCTCAGCGGTACCGAATCATCAGGTCAACCGGATCACTTCGCTTGAGATTCGGGGACATGTTGCGATGTCGGGCAACTTCGGGTACGAGCTGGACCTGACAAAATTCACGGAGGAAGAGAACGACATCGTGAAAGCCCAGGTTGAGCTGTACAAGGAGATTCGTGGAACGGTTCAATATGGAACATTCCGTCGTTTGCTCAGTCCGTTTGAAGGCAATGAGACAGCGTGGATGTTTATTGCACCAGATGGAAGCGAAGCGGTTGTATTTTACTTCCGCGTGCTCTCTGAGCCTAATGCGCCACTTCAGCGCCTGAAGCTGAAAGGATTGGACCCTAATGCGGATTACCGTCTGAAAGGCGGATCGGAGACCTTTACCGGCGATGCCTTAATGTATGGCGGTATTTCGGTAGGCAGCACATCAGGAGACTATCTGAGCGAACTGTTCCGCTTTGAACGCGTATAGATTACAAATGGATATAAAGTTCTAAACGGAAAGACCGAGAAGCGTCGTGATGACGTTTTTCGGTCTTTTTTTGCTGCAAAGGGGAAGGCTGGAGGATGACATCATTCTGTCAGAACTTGTATGCTTGCGGATTGATGGAAATCTGGACGTGATTCTGTGATAATATAGGGTAGAGTGGAAGAAACAAATGGTTCAACTATACTGTAATTACAGCAGCAGAGCTGCCCTGAAATGATTGTAACGAACGATTCAGGAAGGAAAGAGGGATTTATTTTGTCTGAACAGGAAACGGTTCTGGAACCCAATGAAGAAACAATAAAGGCAGAACGCCATGAACGAATCATCAAACAGGTAGCCAAGGAACTGTCACTGTCCTTGAAGCAGGTCCGCACAACGTCGGAGCTTCTGGACGAAGGCAATACGATTCCATTTATCGCCCGCTACCGTAAAGAAATGACTGGAGAGCTGGATGAGAACCAGCTGCGATCGATTGAAGAACGCATTGTTTATCTGCGCAATCTTGAGGATCGCAAATTGGAAGTCATCCGTATTATAGAGGAACAGGGCAAACTGACCGGAGAACTGAAGCAATCCATTACGCAAGCTGTGAAGCTGCAGGAAGTGGAAGACTTGTATCGACCCTACCGTCAGAAGCGGAAAACGCGTGCCAGTGTGGCCAAGGAAAAAGGTCTTGAGCCCCTTGCTGTATGGATCTGGGGTCAACCGAAACAAGGAGATGTACTCCAGGAAGCTGCGAAATATATCAATGCTGAACTGGGTGTAGAAGATGCGGAGTCGGCGCTTCAGGGAGCCAAAGACATTCTCGCGGAGAATATCGCAGACGATGCTGCCATTCGTGCCTGGATTCGTCGGTACACCTTGGATCACGGGATGCTGACTTCAGAAGCGAAGGATGCTCAAGAGGAGTCCGTGTACGAGAATTATTATGATTACCGCGAATTAGCCAAAAAAATGCCTCCACACCGTATTCTCGCAATTAATCGCGGTGAACGTGAGAGTATTCTGAAAGTCGGCTTGGACGTACAGGCAGAACCGGCCCATCGCCATATGGAAGGACAGATCATTCGTGGTGCTTCTGCCGTGCAGGATATCCTGCGTGATGTGATTGAAGATGCATACAAGCGGCTGATTGCGCCTTCCATCGAGCGTGAAGTTCGTGGAGAACTTACGGAAAAAGGTGAAAATCAGGCCATATCGGTATTCTCGGCCAATCTGCGTAACCTGTTGCTTCAACCGCCGATTCATGGCAAACGTGTGCTGGGTGTCGATCCGGCCTATCGTACCGGTTGTAAACTGGCTGTAGTAGATGATACGGGCAAACTGCTGGAAGTGGCTGTGACTTACCCAACGCCACCACACAACAAGAAACGTGAAGCTGCCGAAGTATTCCATCGCATGATCAAGCAATATGATATCGGACTGATCGTCATTGGTAATGGTACCGGATCACGTGAGACGGAGCAGTTTGTTGCCGAGATCATTCAGGAGAACGGTGATGAAAGTCTTGTGTATCTGATTGTTAACGAAGCAGGCGCGAGTGTATATTCTGCATCCAAACTGGCCCAGGAAGAGTTCCCGGATCTGGATGTTGCCGAGCGTAGTGCAGCTTCCATTGCACGTCGTGTACAAGACCCGCTGGCGGAGTTGGTTAAGATTGATCCAAAAGCCATTGGTGTGGGTCAATATCAGCATGACGTATCCCAGAAGATTCTGGAAGAAAGCCTGAAGGCTGTCGTGGAATCCGCAGTTAACCATGTGGGTGTGGACGTGAATACGGCTTCACCTTCGTTGCTGTCATACGTTGCCGGAGTTAATGCTACGATTGCCAAAAACATCGTGAAGTACCGCGAAGAAAATGGCCGGTTTACGAACCGCCGTCAGCTTCAGAAGGTGCCACGTCTGGGTGCGAAGACTTATGAGCAGTGCGTAGGATTTATGCGTATTGGTGAAGGTGAGAATCCATTGGATCGTACACCGATTCACCCTGAGTCTTACAAGGTAGTGGATCAGCTGTTCAAGGAGCTTCAGGTTGCACTGGACAAGCTGGGCAGCAAGGAACTGTCGGTATTACTGTCAGAGCAACAGCCAGAACAATTGGCCGTGAAACTGGACGTAGGTGTGCCTACATTGCGTGACATTCTGGACAGCTTGCAGCGCCCGGGTCGTGACCCGCGTGAAGAAATGCCGTTGCCAATCTTCCGTACAGATGTATTGAAAATTGAGGATCTGGTGGAAGGCATGGAGCTGCAAGGTACGGTTCGGAACGTTATTGATTTTGGTGCCTTTGTTGATATTGGGATTAAGAGTGATGGGCTTGTCCATATTTCACAGCTCAGCAACGGGTATGTTAAACATCCGATGGACGTTGTGTCTGTCGGGGATAATGTAACGGTCTGGGTTATGAGTGTGGATACCAAAAAAGGCCGTGTTGGCCTTACGATGAAGAAGCCTGCTTCTGCGCAACAGCCTTCTTAAATAGTAGGATTGGAGAACAGCCTTCCCTAACCAGGAAGGCTGTTTGTTGTCGACAGTAATAGTCCCGTTGTCCGTTCTAATTCCTCTAGTAAGTACGGTGGGCAATATGTGCATTTTCTAAAGTGCGTGTTCAAAAGGCCATCTTTCGTAATCCAAAGCAGACTTTTATGAACAACCTCTTAAAGTTCGTTCTCCGCGCTGCGTGGTGTGCCATTTGCTGGTTTGTTACGATAAAAGAACCAGCATTCGTTCAGCAACTTGATTTGCCGGCTGTCCTTTTTGTGAAATGCACGCATCAGTTGATTGCAAAGCCATTGAGGCAAGGGTATCTCCTCCTCTTGCATAATTCATCTGTACGTTAGCATATGTGGCAATAGCCTGGACTGTGCGGGATAAGTGGAGGCCTCCAGCAAATCAATCTGGTTCACTCAAAAAAAGCACAAATCCCAATTCAGGGAAATGTGCTTTTCGTTCTCATCATTATAAAATGATACCAGCGGTGAATTAGAGAGCTTCCATCTCTTCTTCATACCATTGTTCCAATTGGGCCTGAAGAGCCCGGATTTCGGTAAGCAGAGAAATCAAAGGATAATGGCTTTCACGTAGTGCTGCAAAAGATTCTTCAAGCGCATTGATATAATCAAGGCCGCCGATGATAGTAAGATTTTCGTTTAGGAGATCGAGGCTGTCACATTCGGCGATCGCCCAAGGCAGGACAGGGACATCTGCTGCAGTGAGTTTATCAATTTCCTTGTGCAGGCGCAGGTTGAGCGCACTGAGTTGATAGGCGTAATCTGCGGGCATTTCCACGAACTGCAAGTGTTGTTCCTGCTGCAGGATGACATAGCGCATTGTAGGCATAACGAGTAATAATCTCCCCTCATACATTCTACTTGACAGTGTAGCCTACGAAACGGTTAAAATTCAAGTATTATACCGGAAAAACAAATGCTCCGAGGGGGTGCAAGGAGAGGATATCGATGGAAAATGAGGAATTGCAACAATGGATTGAACAGGTATCACTGGATCATTTCGGAGTGCCGTTCACCCATGAAGCGTTGTTTAACAGTCGCCTGACCACGACGGGGGGGCGTTATATGCTGAAAAGTCACCGGATTGAGATCAATCCGCATCAACTCGAAGCCTATGGGCGAGATGAGGTTGAGAAAATCATCAAGCATGAGCTGTGTCACTATCATCTGCATATTCGTGGGCGCGGCTATCAGCATCGTGATCCGGAATTCAAGGCTTTATTGCAGAAGGTTGGCGGCTCGCGTTACTGCCAATCACTTCCTGACGGCAAAGGCAGAAAGCCGCTGCCATATCGTTATAAGCTGGTGTGCAAGAGCTGTGGTACGGAATATTTGCGCAAGCGGAAAATAGATCCGAAGCGTTACCGTTGTGGTCGTTGCTCGGGAAAGCTGAGCCTTCACGACATATAGTAATTTTTTTTTGGAGTATAGTGCGGATGGATCTTAAGAAATTTGTAAATCTTTTGTTGGATTTCCTGTCATTTATCTGATGTAAACTGTTCATCAGTCCACATAATCCAGTTTAAAAGAAAAGGAGGAGTGCCCCTTTGAAGGCCCACAGTGTATTGGTTGTTGATGATGATCCCGATATCAGCAATGCGATTGAAATATATTTGCGTAGTGAAGGAATCGGGGTTTACAAGGCGTCGGATGGGGAAGAGGCATTGCAAAAGCTCCAAGCCCATTCTGTTCAGCTCATTATTATGGATATTATGATGCCTGGATTGGATGGACTGCAGACGACACTTGAAATTCGTGAAACCTGTAATGTTCCGATCATTATGTTATCTGCCAGAACAGAGGATTATGATAAAATTGTGGGTTTGAACATCGGTGCGGATGATTACATAGCCAAGCCATTCAACCCATTGGAACTTATGGCAAGGGTAAAGTCCCAGTTACGACGCTTCACCGGCCTGGGTGCGCAGATAAATCAAAGTTCCGAAGACGCAGAACACGAGATTCAGGTTCGTGGCCTAGTATATAACAAACAGAAGAAAACAATGACCTTGGAAGGAGAAGATGTTAGGCTGACGCCTACCGAATTTCATATACTTAGGCTTTTTATGGAGAATAAGGGCCGGATATTTGCTATTGATGAAATTTATGAACGTGTATGGAAAGAGCCTGCCTTTCAGCCGGAGAATACAGTCGCTGTTCACATCCGCAGAATCCGTGAGAAGATTGAATTTAATCCCAGAGAACCCAAATATATAAAGGTGGTGTGGGGTATTGGTTACAAACTGGAAGAATAATATGCTGGCTTACGGAGTTCGGATAGCAGCAATGATTTGTTTTACACTGGTGTTTATGAAGCTTGCATCATTGAGGTATGAGATGCGATTCATTTATAAAGATTGGAATGTATCTGGTGTTATACCTTTGATCCTGCTCTTAGTCATTGGTACGGCGTTACTTGTGACTGCGAATCGTATTCCTTTGCCTGAGAATAGCAAATATCGGAAGGTGACAATCTGGTGGAGTGAGAAACTTTCCTTGGATGCACATTTTATTACCTTATGTATAGGGTCCTTTCTACTGTTAAAAGTACTAAACGGGGTGACTTCAGATTATGGGATAACTCCTTACTTTTTCACTCGTCGATGGATAAATGATATTTTTGTTTATTTTATAGGCATGTTCATCGCTGGTCTCGGAGTGTGGTTTGTTGGTGTGCATGTAAGGGGGGCTGTCCGGTATATCGGGAATATATCCAGCCATAGGCCAATACGAAACGAGATATGGGTATGGAAATGGTACAGTTTGGTGAAAAAGATTTTGGAGCAAGGCGAGGCGACTGACAAAAAAAGAATTCAGCGTTTAATCTTATTATGTATGGTGCAATGTCTTATGCAATTAGCGGTTATTTCTCTCGCGTCCATTAAGTCTTCAATGGTCACTCCATTTGTGTTTTTGACAGTTCTGATTAGTGTTTTCTTGGTATATAGTATGTTTCAACTGATTCATGTGGCGCAGCAACTTACGCAAGCGGCTAAGGAAATGGGAGAAGGCAGGTTCAATGTGCAGTTCCCAGAGCATGTAACAGGCATAATGCAACCATTGGTGACACAGATGAGCGGAATGAGACAAGGGCTCCAGAATGCAATGAAAGAACAGGTTACGAGCCAGCGTATGAAATCCGAGTTGATCGCTAACGTTTCTCATGATCTGAAAACACCTGTAACCTCTTTGGTTAGTTATATCGATCTGCTTAAGCGCGATGAGGGCACAGAGGAGGAGAAGGCTGGATACATTCAAGTTCTGGAGCGGAAAACGCAGCGTCTGTGTTTGTTGGTGGAGGACTTATTTGAAGCAGCGAAAATGGCGAGCGGAGATGTGGAACTTCATTTAAAACAGATAGACATGGGGGAGTTACTTCGACAGGCTGTAGCAGAATATAGTGATTCGTTCGAGCAGGCAGAGTTACAGATAAGGATTCGAGAGGAGACTGAGCCTATATACGCAATGGTGGACGGCAGCCGGATGTGGCGTGTTATGGAGAATATGTTGGGAAACGTTTTGAAATATGGTCTGCCCCAATCCAGGGTCTATATTGAACTGATCGAACAAGGAAATCAAATGGAGTTTACGATCAAAAATGTATCCGCATACGAGATGGAGTTCTCATCGGATGAGATTTTTGAACGTTTTAAGCGTGGGGACCGTTCCCGTTCAACGGAGGGCTCAGGTCTAGGCTTGTCCATCGCCAGAAGCATTGTAGAATTGCATGAAGGTTCTATGGGAATACAAGTGGACGGAGACGTATTCAAAGTAAGTGTTTGCCTTCCACGAGCAGACAGGGACATGATCCAAAATACTACCCAACTGGCGATGACCTCTTCCTTCTGAGAGGAAGAAAGCAATACAATTAGGAAATATTGACAGGTCTGTTGACTTGGATTATTAATCATGATAGATTAATCTTATTCAAGTTAATTTTCCCTGATAGCTCAGTTGGTAGAGCACTCGACTGTTAATCGAGTTGTCACAGGTTCGAGCCCTGTTCGGGGAGCCATTTCTTGGAGAGATACCCAAGTGGCTATAAGGGGACCCTCTGCTAAGGGGTTAGACTGCGTAAGCGGTGCGAGGGTTCGAATCCCTCTCTCTCCGTTCTGAATTAAACTTCTCTGCAAAGGGATGAGAACCCTAAAGGTTCGTCGGAGCATAAGCTTCGTTAGCAATACTTCGCAGTCTCGAACGAAGTGAGAGTACTCCTCTTTCTCCGTTCTGATTGCACAAAAAATCCCCTTCACATTAGACCGGTTAACGGTCAGTGTGAAGGGGATTTTTTGCGTTTACTGATCTTTGGTTATCCCTCGTATACGCTTATGCTTAAAGTGAAATGCTCAACATCTCGTATAAACCTTTCTTGCCTGCTTCCGTTACTTCGACAGAGCGACTTCCTGTTTTTTGACGAATCCAGTCCAGTTCCGACAATCGATGTCTGAGTTGTTCCCCAAGCATACCTGAGAGATGATGACGGCGTTCGCTCCAATCCAGACATTTGCGAGCGATGGCACGGCGTGATCCCGGCTTCATCTGAAGTTCAATTCCAAACGTAGTGAACCACTGCCTTCCTTCCTCTGTAACTTGATAATCCTTGCTGTGTGCCTCTTCGGGCTCTGCAAGATAACCCTTCTGTACTAAGGCTTCACAGAGCGAGATTCCCAATTTCCCGGCCAGATGACCATAACAGGTCCGTGCATGACTCAGTTGTTGAAGCTGATCGGATTGTTTGAGAGAGCGGATCTGTACAGGCGGGGCAATACTGGCCATGCTTTCAATCAGATTAGCAATTTCTTTGTTTGCAAGACGGTAGTATCGATGGCGTCCTTGTTGTTCAACTTCGAGTAATCCTCCCTCTACGAGTTTAGCTAGATGGCTGCTTGCCGTCTGGGGAGTGACACTTGCCATATGAGCAAGCTCTCCTGCGGGCAACGCACGGCCATCCAGTAAGGCTGACAGAAAAATAGCGCGGCTTGGATCAGCGATTAACGACGCAATAACAGTAATATTCGGATATACATTCATACTTCGATCATACCTGAACTATTACTGTATTACAATCGAGTTGTATCGTCCCATATGGGTCAGATTGAGCTTATAAATTATTGGAATGGGAACAGGAGAGGTACAGGATGAAAAAGATAACGAAACAGGACTTTGCTACAGAGCAGTTGTCCGCGAGTCCAGAAGTGATTCAACATGAGACGATTAATCCCAGTATTTTATATTATGGTACGCCTGTAGTGCTGCTAAGCACATTAAATGAGGATGGATCAACCAACCTGTCACCATTATCCTCGTCTTGGGCACTGGGGGATTGTCTGGTTCTCGGTCTAGGTACACAAGGCAAAGCCTATGAAAATCTGAGTCGACACCCGGAGTGTGTAATTAATCTGCCGGATGCGACCATGTGGAAACAGGTTGAGGCATTGGGTCGTTATACGGGAGTTACCCCGGTTCCTGAGGAGAAAAGGAAGATGGGCTATGAATATTGTCCTAATAAATTCACTGTAGCTGGACTGACATCCGAATGCTCGGTTCAGGTGGCACCAGATAAAATAGTTGAATGTCCGCTCCAGATTGAAGCGGCTGTACAACACATACGTATTCCCGAACATACACCGTTCATGGCGATTGTTGAAGTGAAAGCGTTGAAGGTGCACGCGCACACAAGACTAATATCTGGACCGAACAAAATTAATCCAGAGGAATGGCATCCGCTGATATATAATTTCAGACATTATTTCGGATTGGGCAAGAGACAAGGGGAAAATTTCCGGGCAGAGAATTGACCTGAGTAGAAGTTCTTTATTAGTCATGTAAAGATTGGGTAATAGTAAAGATAGACTCATGTAAGCATATACATAATGAAAGAGGTGATGTGCATGGAAGTGGAATATTTGATGCGTGTACTCATAGCTGGAATATGTGGTGTGCTAATCGGATATGAGCGCAAGAACCGAATGAAAGAAGCGGGAATCCGTACTCATTTTGTGGTCGCCGTTGGTGCTGCCCTGATGATGATTGTATCGAAATACGGATTCCAGGATCAGGCTGGCTGGGACAATCTGTCTCTTGACCCTTCAAGGATCGCTGCACAAGTCGTTAGTGGTGTGGGGTTCATTGGAGCGGGCATGATCTTCACACAGCGGCACACGGTCAGGGGATTGACCACAGCGGCTGGCATATGGGCTACGGCAGGCATGGGACTTGCTGTGGGTTCAGGTCTGTATTGGACGGGTGCAGGTGTGACACTGCTTATTGTCGTGGCACAGATGTTACTGCATAGACCCACACGCTGGCTGGTATCCGCCCGAACAGAGACGTTAACCATCCATCTGCAAAATGAGGGAGAGGCCCTGAAGACTGTTTTGGCACTGCTGGGACAGGAGAAGATCTCAGTCATCGGATTTAAGACTGAACAGCAAACAAGCACAGACTCCATGGAAGAGACTATGCTTGAGTTCACGTTGCAACTACCGGGTTCATACCGGGGCGAGCAACTGATTATTTTGTTACAGGACGTGCCTCACGTTCGATCTGCGGAGTTAAAATGAAGAGAACCTGCATGGATCAACAGGTGACCATGCAGGTTCAGTGCTTAATTCAGTATGGGTTCGATTACTGACCTTCTCCGACAATCGTTTCTGGACGGGACACTGGTTTACCTTCGAGCAGGCACTCGATGGCATGGGCAACACCATGCTCCACATTGGTCAGCGTTATGGCTTTGGCTAATGCCTGGATTTCGGGTTCGCCATTACCCATGGCGATGCCGAGTCCTGCCATTTTTAACATGGAGACATCGTTGAAGTTATCGCCGATCGCTACTGTATCTTCCATGGAGATGTTCAGGTGAGCCGCCAGTTTGGTGAGGGCATTACCTTTGGATACGTCCGGGTGCTGCATTTCGAAGTTATGCTCAAAGGATACAACCATAGCGACATCGGATCGGGAAGCGAAGTATTCTCGTCCTGTCTTTACTTTGTCCGGATTCATGGAGAAGGCCATAATATTATAGATGTAGGCTTCTGCCGGAATTTCGAGATGGCTGTTTACGCGGTGGTAGTCTTTTTTGTCATAGTGTTTCTTGATGGAGCGAATCATGCGTGCAATGTCCTCACCAGGGTTTGAACCAAGAACACGTTCCATCTCGGCGAGCAAGGTCTCATGACTGCTACGCGGGGCATAGATGCCTTGTTGCGTTGAAGCCTCATAATAGACATCATGATCTTCCAGCCACTGCATGACGGAAGCTGCTGTGTCACGCTCGAGCGGAAGATGGAATAAACGTTCACCGTCTGCATCATGAATTGTCGCTCCGTTGGAGCCGATGATTGGGGTTTTGATTCCGCCTTCGCGGCTGATGGTCACAACATCGGAATAGACACGTCCTGTTGCGATGGTAACTTTCATACCGGATTGCTGGGCCTGTTGGATGGCTGCGGCATTCTCCGGGCTAATCTGGCTATCTATGTTCAACAAAGTTCCATCTAAATCTGTGGCAAATAATTTCATATATTTACAACTCCTTATCATCTGTAGGTTCAGGAATGAGAATCTCAACCTGTTGTTCGGCTAGAAAAACAAGCCATTCTTTGGTTGGCCATTGATCCGTAATCAATACATCCACCAACGACCAGTCGGCAAAACGATAACCATAACGTCTATCAAACTTGGATTGATCTGCAAGAACAACAACTTTCTTGGCAGCTTTCATCATTTGGTGTTTAATTTTCCCTTCCTCTTCGGAAGCACTGAAGCCATCCATGGTGATACCGCCAATTCCGATAAAGGCTTTATCTACATAATAGTGGGAGAGGGTCTCGATAACAGAGGTACCGTAGACATAACGTTGTTCCTTATCTACTTTGCCTCCGAGCAAACGAATCTGGACAGCAGTGTGATTGGAGAGAAGATCAGCGGAATGAATCGAATTAGTAATGATGGTACAGGATTTGCCGTTTAAGTTCTCGGCACAGGCTTGCACAGTCGTGGAAGAGTCCAGAATAATGATCTCGCCTTGTCTTACAATGGCCGCAGCGAGTTTGCCGATGGCCCTCTTTTCCTCAGATACATCGAGTAAACGGTCTTTGTAGGATCTGAATTCTTGCGGAGGAGGGGGGAGAATCGCGCCGCCACGTGTTCGGATAATGGCATCCTGTTCCTCAAGCTTAATCAGATCCCTGCGTGCAGTATCCCGTGATACATCAAACAAGGCGACAATATCATCGGCTGAGATGCGATTGTGTTTGCGTAGATGTTCAACAATGAGCTGCATTCGTTCTTCTTGAAACAAACATGTCACCTCCGAGTGTATGGATGACCGTACTTATACTGATACTTTAATTATAAGTATTCTTAATGTGATTTGCAATATTATAAGTGAACGTAAGTTTTTATAAGTGTTTTGATGGATGGTTTACATTATTCCTGCACGGGGATGACATTGGCATGAACGGGAGGTGGCTAATAACGGGGCTCTAAAGAGCAGTATGCAATGGACAAAAAGGCTTGAAAAATAAATTTCAAAAAAAGTATTGCAAGTTCAAATTGTCCTGTGGTATACTCATTCTTGTCGCCAAGAAAGACAACTTGTTATTAAGGCCCGTTGGTCAAGGGGTTAAGACACCTCCCTTTCACGGAGGTAACAGGGGTTCGAATCCCCTACGGGTCATATCTTCACCACCTCATGAGATCTACATTTTCGATGAGTAATCCTCAAAGTCATTGCTCTTATAGACAAGAATGAAGCATGGCACATCCGGTGAAGTTTACAGCAAGAGCCATTAGCTCAGTTGGTAGAGCACCTGACTTTTAATCAGGGTGTCGAAGGTTCGAGCCCTTCATGGCTCACCATTTTTACAATTGAATATGCGGTCGTGGTGGAATGGCAGACACGCTATCTTGAGGGGGTAGTGGGTGTATACCCGTGGAGGTTCGAGTCCTCTCGACCGCATCACAGCAACAATATAAGATAGACTTCTATGATCATTCATGGGAGTCTATCTTTGTGTTATACGATATACCTCATCCTGTTCCAGGTATATAAAGGCTGAGCATTCAGGAATAATGTGGTATAATTCAAGCAGATGAGTTGATTATTACGGTTGGAAGGCGGTTCTTGTATGCAGTCGATCTATGAGCGAATTGAACACCTGATTGCCGAACGAGGAATGACCAAGAAGGCTTTCTGTCAACAGCTGAAGATTAGCACAGGCAATCTGGGTGACTGGAAACGTGGCAAGTCTATTCCGAGTACGAATAAGTTAATTGAGATTGCTTCGTTTTTTGATGTGAGCCTTGACTGGCTCATGATTGGGCGTCCATCGAAGGAAGCGATGGTTCGGGAAAAACGGGAGGATTATTTTTTTGACGTTTTGCGGCAATTGAATTGCCAAGAAAGTGAATTATCGACTGTGGAACAGTCTTTTATCAGCGAATATATTGAGTTCACCCGTTACCGTAAATCCAAGGAAAGCAAGGATGCAGGCGACTATCGCTATAAACCTGAGAACAAATCAGATAACAATTCTGAGGAAAACGAAGCGTAAGTGATATGAGCAGCATCCATGGACTGAATGTGCAAAAACCTCTGGACTAATCCGAACACACTCGGAGACAGTTCAGAGGTTTTTTGGTGTTAACTATGCTTGATGCCCTTATTTACGAAAGACAAGAGTTTCTTTGCCCAGCAGATGGGGGCGGAGTGTGTTCCAGATATGAAGACACTGCTCCTGAAGTTCCCAGGCTGCCATGCCAAGGAGTCGAACACCGATGCCACCGGATGCCAGTAAACTTGCACCTGCGAGCATTCGTCCATCTGGTGGCAGCACAGATCTGACTTGCTCCAACTCCGCATTACCAAGCCCGGGGGCAATCATCCATAACGCAGCGGTATGTGTGTAGTGAAGGAGAGACGCTGAGTGTCTGGGATCATCGGTATCCGGTTCGAGTCCGAATCGATCCCAGACAGCCAGTTGTTCACCTTGCCATATCTCCGTCAAGCTGCGGTAACGCTCGAATTGGAACGCTTCTCCCCGATGAATCCGTCCGGCAGACCAGATATCTGCATAGGCCAGGATTGCCTGTTCTTCCAGCTCGAAGGTTACAGCGAGCGAAGAAGAACTTCCCTTGAAGGGAATGACGCATTCAGGAAAGTATTCCAGCGTGGCCCCTTTCCCCAACCGAAAGTGATGATTAACGGATGAAGGAATGGAAGGTGTAGGATGAAGTCGGGTAGCAGATGTGCTGCTCAGCATGACATGGGTGCCTTCACCTAACTCCCACTCGGAATGATAATGATCCCCGTTAAGGACTCCGGGCGAGACGTCTGACGTGTACACACATAATTCGGTTCCGCCTCCGGGAGGTCGAAAGGATCGGCTAAACCGGAGTGGTGCGCTGTAATAACGATCAGTCATGACCGTCCGGTCGCCTTGAAAGGCAAAGGTGGCCCGAAGCTCACTGCGGCGTGTGACGGGTGCACCTGCACTTTCATTCCTATTTATCTCTGTTCCCGTGGGGACAGAAGATGAATTAATGCGAGTGAGTGCCATGTTCATGGCTGTGTGAATGCAGATGTGCAGCGGAAGCATCGTCATCCATGTATTGATGTTCAAGCCAGTGGACAATCTCGGATACACCTTCACCGCTCATTAGATTAGACATGACAAAAGGGCGGCCTTCGCGTACCCGTTCGGTATCATTTTTCATAACTTCCAGGCTTGCTCCAACATAAGGGGCGAGGTCGGTTTTGTTGATTAACAGCAGATCTGAACGCGTGATGCCGGGACCGCCTTTGCGAGGAAGTTTCTCCCCTTGGGCAACGTCGATAATGTAGATGAACACATCAGCGAGTTCCGGACTGAATGCAGCGGAGAGATTGTCGCCGCCACTCTCGATGAAGATCAGTTGCAGATCCGGGAAGCGTTCAATCAATTCGTCAACCGCTTCGAAATTCATGGAGGCATCCTCACGAATAGCGGTGTGTGGGCATCCGCCAGTCTCTACACCGATAATACGCTCTGGTGCCAATGCGTTCTGACGCAGCAAAATCTCGGCATCTTCCTTGGTATAAATGTCATTCGTGATGACAGCAAGGCTATAACGTGTACGCAGTGCCTTGGACAGCTTCTCCACAAGGGCTGTTTTACCTGAACCTACCGGTCCACCAATTCCAATTCGCATCGGACGACTCCGATCAAATGTCTTACGTTCCCACTCCGGATGATGCGTATGATTAGCTCCTCCACACATAACAATTCCTCCTTGGTTAGATAAAAGTTGTAGTTAAGACATGAACAGCCGCGCGGGTAAGGTCTCGTGCCGCATGGCGTAGATTTCCTGGGCGATTCCGAAGCTGTGCATATCTTCCGGGTCATTTTCCCGAATGAGAGCCCATTCCGCTTCGATAACATCAAGCAGTTTCTGAATCAACATCTGCGCTTCCGTTTGTCCGATGGGCAGCAGGCGAAGTGCGCTGTTTACATAAGCGTTCACTGAGGTATACAGATGCCCGGTAACGGCTTCATCCAATCCAATCTCCAATTGATAGTTGATATAACCGTGAATGGTCGTGATGCCACAATACGCGCCGTATTCCTGTATGGCCTCATCAATTAGGGAAAAGTCCATCCATGGATAGAGTGAACGGGCGAGCTTGAGTAGTCGCTTTCCCATTTTGTGGCCGCTCTCCCTGAGTTCCCGAGGGGAGCGCTGGGCGTGCACACGTTTGTCATACAGGGCAAGTAGAGCGGCATCTTGCTGTTTTATCGCTTGATAGACGCCTTTGATGGCAAGACCATCTAGTCGCACGAGACTGGAATGAAGCTGGCTGCGAATAAACTGTTCAAGCTGCGCGGTATTCCGCACGGTGCCATCATGCGTGTAAGCTTCCAGACCGAAGGAATGGGAGAAGCCGCCGATGGGCAGGGCCGAATCCAGCAGCTGAACATAACGAAGTAGCTTCGTGCCACTATTCATCATGAGTGCCCCCTTATCAGCTAATCCGTATTCCTATCAAAACATAAAGTACCGCTGTGCCATAGGCAGCTCGTCTGCGGGTTCACAGGTGAGAAGCTCGCCGTCGGCGCGCACCTCATAGGTTTCGGGATCGACTTCAATAACGGGGGTGACGTCGTTGTGAATCATGTCTTTTTTGCTGACCGAGCGGCAGCCTTTAACGGGTTCAACCCGCTTTTTCAGGCCCAATGACTCTTTGATCCCCGCATCTGCTGCGGCTTGGGAGACAAAGGTGATCGATCCGCTGGCAATGGCGCTACCATAGGCTCCAAACATCGGTCTGCCAAATACCGGCTGAGGTGTCGGGATGGACGCATTGGGATCACCCATCTGGGCAAATGTAATCATGCCACCCTTGATGACAATCTCGGGTTTAACACCGAAGTAAGCCGGTTTCCATATGATTAGATCTGCCAGCTTTCCAACTCCCACCGAACCGACGAGATGACCGATTCCGTGAGCGATAGCTGGATTGATAGTGTACTTGGCGACATATCGCTTGATCCGATCGTTATCGGAGGGAGAATTCGGGTTGAGCTCAAGTTTGCCACGCTGTTTTTTCATTTTGTCGGCTGTCTGCCAGGTGCGGATAATGACTTCGCCCACTCGGCCCATGGCCTGTGAATCGGAACTGATGATGCTGAACACGCCAAGATCATGCAAAATGTCTTCGGCTGCGATTGTTTCGGGACGAATCCGCGAATCGGCAAAAGCTACATCTTCCGGGATGGAAGGGTCCAGATGGTGACACACCATCAACATATCGAGATGCTCTTCTACAGTGTTGCGTGTGTACGGTCGTGTTGGGTTGGTTGATGAGGGGATAACGTAGGACTCCCCAGCGGCCCGGATAATATCCGGTGCGTGTCCGCCACCAGCGCCTTCCGTATGGTACGTGTGGATCGTCCGGCCGTTGATCGCAGCCAGGGTGTTTTCGAGAAATCCGGTTTCGTTCAATGTATCGGTATGGATAGCGACTTGAACATCATGTTCCCCGGCGGCAGTCAGGCAGGCATCGATAGCACTAGGGGTGGTGCCCCAATCCTCATGCAGCTTCAGGCCGATTGCACCCGCTTCAATCTGTTCAATTAAAGGTGCGGTGCTGGAACTGTTGCCTTTGCCAAGGTAACCGATGTTCATGGGAAAAGCTTCTGCGGACTCCAGCATCCGGTGGATGTGCCAGGCTCCTGGTGTGCAGGTGGTGGCTTTGGTTCCTGTTGCAGGTCCTGTTCCGCCGCCGATCATGGTTGTGACCCCGGAGGATAACGCAGTCTGAATCTGCTGTGGGCAGATGAAATGAATATGGGTATCAATGCCGCCAGCAGTTACAATCATGCCTTCACCAGCGATGATTTCGGTGGAAGCACCGATAACTAGTGCGGGATGAACACCATCCATTGTATCTGGGTTACCGGATTTGCCAATGGCGCAGATGTGACCATCTCGAATGCCGATATCCGCTTTTACAATGCCCCAATGATCGATAATGATAGCGTTGGTGATAACAGTATCAGGAGTGCCGTCACTTCGCAGAGCAGTAGTAGACTGGCCCATTCCGTCGCGGATAACTTTGCCGCCCCCGAACTTGCTCTCATCTCCGTATACGGCATAATCATGTTCAATCTCTGCCCATAGTTCGGTATCTGCAAGTCTTACGGCATCGCCGGTTGTCGGTCCAAACATCGAAGCGTACTGTTCGCGGCTCATTCGTTTCATGAAGGTTCACCTCCATCTGGTATGGGAGGAGAGAACGTCTTCAGGAATGCCTCCAGTTTCAGTGGATCAGGAGCTTGATCCGCAGAGCCTTCGGTTAATCCGTTGAATCCGTGAATCTGGCGTTTGCCGCCAAAGGTCGTGAGTTCGACTGGTTTCTCTTCACCGGGTTCGAAGCGGACTGCGGTGCCTGCCGGAATGTGTAGGCGATGTCCAAAAGCTGACGTGCGATCAAAGTCCAGTGCTGCATTAACTTCATAGAAGTGAACGTGAGAGCCGACTTGGACGGGGCGGTCGCCGCGGTTAAGGACAAGGAGTCGTAGGGTTAAACGATCCGGATGACAGATGATGTCGTCATCTGGCTTCAAACGGTATTCACCAGGAATCATGTTTTCTCCTGCCTTTCTCAGCGTATAGGTTCATGTACAGTAACCAGTTTTGTACCGTCAGGAAATGTGGCTTCTATCTGTACTTCAGGAATCATATCGGGAACACCATCCATACAGTCTTCACGTGTCAGGATGGTGCCTCCGTATCTCATTAATTCGGCAACACTCATTCCATCCCGTGCTCGTTCCATCAGTTCGGAGGTCAACAAGGCGATGGCTTCGGGAACATTCAACTTGAGTCCGCGTGCTCTTCGTTCACGGGCGAGGTTAGCGGCCACGGTAATCAGGAGTTTTTCTTTTTCCTGCTCAGTCCAGTGCAAGGCAATCCGACCTTTCGCTTATAGTGTCTGATATGTTCATGAATCAAGTTATATGTTAAATATACTCACACAGGGTGATTTCTTTGTCAATAAGCTTCAAGGCTTATTAGCAGTATGCATGAAACGAGTAGGCATGAAATAAAATTATGTAAGCTATATTGACATGAAGAGTGTGACCCTCCATAATTTGGATCAACGAACATTTCGGACGCAAATGACCTTAATGTTCGTCAATAGACTAAAAAAAGGGAGTGTAGGCTATTGAAGAAGAGGTCGGTCAAGTTATGGAGTATTTTGCTCGGTGTGGTCATTGTGATGACAGGATGTGTGGAGGGCGTTGCGCCACCTGAAGCTTCGGGTTCAGGTGGTGCAGGAGAGCCGGCTGCATCCGGTGAACCGATTAAAGTTGGCATTCTTCACTCTCTCAGTGGAACGATGGCGATCAGTGAGGTATCTGTTAAAGATGCGGAGATGCTTGCCATTGAAGAGATTAACGCCGCGGGCGGAGTTTTGGGTAAACAGATCGAGCCTGTAATTGAGGATGGCGCTTCGGATTGGCCTACTTTTGCGGAGAAGGCTGGGAAGTTACTGCAACAGGATAAGGTCGCTGCTGTATTTGGAGGATGGACCTCTGCGAGTCGGAAGGCGATGCTCCCGGTGTTCGAACAGAACAAAGGTCTATTGTTTTATCCGGTGCAATATGAAGGATTGGAATCATCGCCAAACATTTTTTATACAGGAGCAACCACGAATCAGCAGATCGTTCCATCTGTAACCTGGTTACTGGAGAACAGGGGCAAGACGTTTTATCTGCTCGGTTCAGATTATGTATTCCCAAAAACGGCCAATCAGGTCATTAAGGCACAACTCGCAGCAGAGGGCGGCGAAGTGGTGGGTGAAGAATACACACCGCTGGGCCATACCGATTACAGTACCATCATAAGCAAAATCAAGGCTGCGAAGCCGGATATTGTATACAATACGCTGAACGGAGATAGCAATGTGGCTTTCTTCAAACAATTGAAGGATGCCGGAATCTCCTCGGATCAGATGACAACCCTCTCGGTAAGTGTGGCGGAGGAAGAAATCCGTGGTATTGGCGCAGACGTATTGAAGGGGCATCTGACTTCGTGGAATTATTATCAGACAACCGATACACCTGAAAATGCTACATTTGTTGCCAAGTATAAAGAAAAATACGGTGCTGATCGAGTGACAGCTGATCCGATTGAAGCGGGATATGTGGCGGTTTATCTCTGGAAAGCGGCGGTGGAAAAAGCAGGATCAACCGACGTAGAGAAGGTGAAGGCAGCTGCCAAGGGTCTGGAGTTTGATGCTCCGGAAGGTAAGGTAACCGTGGATGGAGAGAATCAGCATATCTACAAAACCGTACGGATCGGTGAGGTGCAGGAAGATGGGCAGTTCAAGGAATTGTGGAATTCTGGTGAGCCTGTCAAGCCGGACCCTTATCTGAAAACGTATGAATGGGGAGCTTCCCTCAGCGCTAAATAACATAGAAACCTCGCAATAAAACAGGTAACTCGCTTCAAAGCAGCCGAAACATAAACGAGGGTGTGACAACACATCCTCTTAACGTATCGCGGTAAAGCGTTACTGTAATATCAAAAATGTTACTGCCGCTAATTGAATTCATGTGAAATATCGAGAGTCACGGTATGGAGGAGGGGATAGCGATGGATATGTTTATCCTGCAGATGTTCAACGGTCTGAGTATCAGTTCAATTCTGTTGTTGATTGCATTGGGGCTTGCAGTAACGTTTGGGCTGATGAATGTCATCAATATGGCTCACGGTGAACTGATCATGATCGGTGCATATGCAACGTATGTAACACAAAATCTGTTTATGTCCTATGCTCCAGCGGCGTGGTTTGGTGCCTACTTTGTTGTGGCTCTACCGATTGCGTTCATTGTAGCGGCTCTGATTGGCTGGTTGCTTGAAGTGGTGCTGATCCGGCATCTATATGGCAGGCCGCTGGACAGTTTGCTGGCGACATGGGGTGTAGGCATGATGCTGCAACAACTGGCCCGTACAATATTCGGAGCACCCAATGTGGGAGTATCCAGTCCGGCTTGGCTCAATGGGGGATTGGCGATCTCGGATGGTATTGTATTTCCGTATAAACGAATTTTCATTATCGCACTGGTTGCGGTGGTGCTGCTGTGTATGTATCTCTATATCTATCGAACATCTTCCGGAAGACGAATGAGGGCTGTAATGCAGAATCGGAGCATGGCGGGGTGTCTTGGGATTTCGACCCGGCGGGTGGATGGCATGACCTTTGCGATTGGTTCGGGCATTGCCGGAATTGCTGGCTGTGCATTAACGCTCATTGGTCCGATTGGTCCTTCGCTTGGTACGTATTATATTGTGGATGCGTTCATGGTGGTTGTTTTGGGTGGTGTGGGAAAATTGGTTGGAACCGTGTGTGGTGCATTGGGGATTGGTATGTTCAACACGCTGTTCGAAACCTATACCTCGGCCTCCATTGGCAAGGTGCTTGTGTTTGTATGTATCGTTGCTTTCCTGCAATGGAAACCACGCGGATTGGTCGCGATGCGTACACGGAGTCTCGATTAACGTGAAAAAGGGGGTTAGTTCATGTCCGCTTTACTCAAGACCGGCAGTCTGAAAATGAGGATTATCTGGGCGGTTGTGCTGATCATGATGTGTCTTGCTCCACTAATCTCCACGGAGTTTCGTCTGAGTCTGTTAGCCAAGTTTTTGGCGCTAGCAATCCTGGCCATCGGTCTCGATCTGATCTGGGGATATGGGGGTGTGTTGAGTCTTGGGCATGGGGTGTTCTTTGGTCTGGGTGGGTACGCGATGGCGATGTATCTGAAGCTTCAGGCCAGTGGAGCAACGCTTCCTGACTTCATGGGATGGAGTGGTCTCAGTGGTCTGCCGTGGTTCTGGGAACCCTTTCGCTCTTTCCCGGTGGCGCTGTTATTGGGGATAGCCCTTCCGGCATTGCTTGCCTTTGCCCTGGGGTGGTTTACGTTCCGTAACCGGATCACCGGTGTTTATTTTACCATCCTGACTCAGGCCTTGGTTCTTATTACGGTAACACTCTTTGTTGGTAAACAGGAATGGACGGGTGGAACAAATGGCATCACCGGATATAATTCAATCTTTGGTTTTACACTTCATTCCGCTGGAACGACGATTGCTCTCTACTATATAACGCTTGCTGTTCTGGTGATCGCTTATATGCTCTGTCGTCGAATGGTGAACAGTCGGTTCGGTCAAGTGCTCGAAGCTGCGCGTGATGGAGAGAATCGGGTGCGATTCCTCGGATATGATCCGGCAGGATATAAAACGCTGGCTTTTGCTTTTTCCGGTGCGCTTGCAGGCATCGCGGGCATGTTGTTTGTTCTTCAGGTGGGTATTATCTCGCCATCGATGATGGGGATTGTGCCCTCCATTGAGATGGTCTTGTGGGTTGCATTGGGTGGTCGCGGTACGCTTATTGGAGCGGTCATCGGAGCGGTGGTGCTGAATGCAGCCAAAACAGGCATAAGCGAGGCTTATCCCGAAGGGTGGCTGTTCGTCATGGGTGGGCTCTTTGTAACGGTCGTTTTGTTCATGCCAAACGGAATTATAGGTGTGTATCGTCATGTCGTTCGCTTGCTGAAGCGGAGAGGAGAGAGTGCGCATGTCCAAGTCACTCGGGAAAAACCTAAAGTCTACTGAGGAATCAGCGGTGTTGGTAGCCGAGGATATTACGGTGGCTTTTGGTGGGTTCGTTGCTGTCAAAGGCATGAATCTGAAGTTGCATGAACATGACTTGCATTTTCTAATCGGACCCAATGGTGCTGGGAAAACAACGATGCTGGATGTGATATGCGGCAAAACAAAACCCATGTCCGGCTCGGTGAAGATGGCGGATGGCACGGAATTAACACGATTGAAGGAGCACCAGATTGTTCGCAAAGGTGTGGGACGCAAATTCCAGGCGCCATCGATCTTTGCAGGTCTGACGGTGCAGGAGAATCTGACGCTGGCGGCGGAGACTCGCCGTTCCCCTTTGCAAGCCATCGGTATTCGTCGATATGGGAAAATGAGTGCTGCTATGGAGCATGTTACCCTCCAGATTGGTCTGCAAGATCGCGTTGATGCTCGTGCAGGAGCGTTATCACATGGGGAGAAGCAGTGGCTGGAGATTGGCATGTTGCTTCTGCAGGAGCCACGTGTGTTGTTGCTGGACGAACCAGCCGCAGGCATGACGGATGAAGAAACACACAAGACCGGGCGACTTCTGCAAGAGATTGCGCGTGAACGCTCGGTTGTGGTGGTGGAGCATGATATGGAGTTTGTGCGAGAGTTCGCAGCCAAGGTAACGGTGATGCATGAAGGGAAACTGCTGAAGGAAGGTACGATGGCGGAGGTACAGGCAGACCCGAAAGTGGCCGAAGTGTATCTGGGCAAAAGGAGGGATGACCATGCTGTCGCTGCAACGAATTGAATCCGGCTACGGGGAAAGCAATGTGCTTCGTGGTGTGAACCTGGATGTACAGCCTGGACAGGTGGTGTGTCTGATGGGCCGTAACGGTGTAGGGAAAACAACGTTGATGAAAACATTAATGGGGCTGCTCAAAACACGCAAGGGCAGTATTCAGTGGCAAAATCAGGAGTTATCCACCTTGGACACAGCCAAGCGGGCAAGGGCAGGGATTGGTTATGTACCGCAGGGGCGGGAGATTTTCCCGCAGCTTACGGTGAAAGAAAACTTATTGCTCGGTCTGGAGACAAGTGCGCCGGGAGTAAAAACGTTCCCGGAGGATGTACTGGCGATGTTCCCAGTGCTTGCTACGATGTATGGACGGCAGGGCGGGGATCTGAGTGGTGGACAGCAGCAACAGTTGGCATTCGCCCGGGCATTGGCTTCGCGTCCGGGGTTGTTGCTACTTGATGAGCCGACAGAAGGCATTCAGCCTTCTATCGTGGAGGACATTCGGCAGGTTATTTTGCAGCTCAAGGCAAAGGGGAACCTCTCGGTTCTGCTGGTAGAGCAGAGTATCGATTTTGTACGAAGTGCCGCAGATTACATCTATATCATGGACAAAGGAACCATAACCCTGCATGGGACACCGCAAGAACTGGATATGTCGCAGTTTGAACATCATCTCTCCGTATAGTTGTAGTTAGTCGGCGAGTGGAGAAAGGTTTCAGGAACGCTTGTCCAGGATATTCGAGTATTTCGGATATAACTGCCGGATGCATTCCGGACAGATGTCATGGGTAAATTCGGCGTGGGTATGCTTTTCCAAATAACTCTCAACGGAGTTCCAGTGTTCCTCTTCGTCCTTGATTTGTTTGCAGACGGCGCAAATAGGCAGCAATCCGCGCAATGTGCGCACTTCAGACAATGCCTTCTTCAATTGGTGTTCTGTCTTTCTCTGTTCGGTAATATCCATGTGTGCAATCAAAGCGAGATCAGTATCCAGAATTGAATTTGCATAAGATAGAGGGGTGAGTTCTACACGAAACCACCTCTTTTCGTTGTATACAGTATACACGCAGATGTCATATGTATGATTTCGATTAAAGGGTATTCCGCGTTCTTTCAAATTCTGTGCGACAAGTGCCATGTTAGCGTTCTTGCCTCGTTTTGCCCAGGCTTCCGTCAGGTGCAGGTAGTGTCTATGACTACTGTGTGTATCCGGGTTTGGTGAGCATTGACCGAGTCCCTGTTGCCAGGCACGGTTACAACTTTGGATAATCCAATTGTGATCAACGATGATGAGCTGGTGACGTATGGACTGGAACGACAGCCTCTCCAGATCGGATGTAACATGTCTCATGGATGAGACCCTCCTTTGGCAGAAATCTTATCTCAGTTCATCTGGAATATCCAAAATATCAGCGACCAGGTGCCTGAATCGGGTTGCTTTGCGTGTGCCGTGAATAAGATTGGATAAACGATAGGGTGGGATGCCATGCTGTTCACAAAAGGTCTTCTGGTCCACTTGAAGTTCGGTTAGCCGTCGTTTGATGGCCCATCCGAACGGAGTAACTGGTTTTTTCTTGTTCAAAAGGGTTCACCCCTGGTTAGAATGTAGTATTCAGCCGCCCTTTCTTCATGTAGAATATATAGAAATGCGAGCTGTATGTTTTATTATATACGTAAATTCGTCATCTAACAATTAAAAAAGACGGAAAAAAGTGTATTTTGTGATTATAAATGGCGTAAATACGTAAATAAAACAAATAAAATGACAAAAAACACGTCGGCAAGGAGGTTGCCGCGTGTTTTTTAGTTTGTCTGAATGAAGGGGAGCGGGTATGAGGAGGAAGAGGATTAGGCCCTGTAGGCATGAAGTCCAGCTCCAAGCATATGGAAGCTGGGGAAAAACGATTTCATGGACATCGAGGTTGGCTGTGCCAGTCCATCCGCAGCCGAGGCGCTGACGGTCTTCCATTCATTCTCCAGATCTGTGGCCAGGCGGACCATCAGTTCCTTGGTTGTATCGTTGTTCAGGGGAATGACTTTGGAGGCTTCGGTTATGCAGGCATTCATGGCTGAATGCAGGTAACCAAGGACCGCCTCCTCGACCGGGATGTCGAGGTGGTGGTTAATCCAGGCGTGAACAGTGGAGAGGTAGCCAACCGAATCGTATTTGGCAGAAATTTGTTCGAGCTGGCTGAAATCAATCCAGGGGTGCAGAGCACGTGCGAGTCTGATCAATCGTTTACCCATGGCGGCAGCTTGTTCTCTGAGATCTCCAGGGGTTCGCTGAACATGGACGAGCTTGTCGATCAGAGCTATCCGCCATGTATCCTTGTGATCTACTGCAGTATAGATGCCTTTGATGGCCATGCCTTCAAGACGAACGATGCTGGGATGCAACTGACAACGCATGAATGATTCGAGATCTTCAGCATTACGAATGGTACCCTCTCTGATATGGATATCCATGCCGAAGGAATGGGTGAACCCTCCAACCTGAATAGAGGAATCAAGCAGTTTGACATAATCGAGCAGCTTATTCCCACGGTTCACAATCATTCGCCTCCTATGTTCGTTAAATGTCACTTTAAATAACAATTATATTCCTTTTTGTTTGCTTTTTGTTTGCTTTTTGTTTGTAAATCCGAATTATATGATAGTTATCTTCCCACAAATATCCGCTTTTTGTCAATAGTGTGATTTAAAATCAATGAATTAAATCTTTAACTCAATAATTGTGTTACTTTAGATAACTTATTGTGTTATTATTGTGGCGAAGTGCAGGGAGGACTATATATAAGAAAGGACTATATATAAATGAATCAACAAGATCGGCTCTTACCGAAAAAGAGGGGATCAAATCTAATCATATGCAGTTCATGGGTAAAGATGACGAGATTATGCGATTTTTGATGAAAATGCCTAGCTGAAAAAGAAGTATTAAAAAATACTTTACTTTTAGTTCTGAACCCGGTATAATCAACTCTGTTGCCGATTATTTACGACATGCGGTCGTGGTGGAATGGCAGACACGCTATCTTGAGGGGGTAGTGGGCGTATGCCCGTGGAGGTTCGAGTCCTCTCGACCGCATCATATGAACGATTAAGAAGAAGCTTTCCGTTATTGGAAAGCTTCTTTTTTTTTGCCTTTTTCGAACAGTATGACATCAAGTTTTGTTGAGAAAAAAAAGGCCATCCATTACCGGGAGCACTGGTGCTCTACCTTCCGGTTACGGGTGACCAATGTATTATTTTTGCAGCAAGTTCTTGATATCTTCTTCAATCTTGTCAGGTGTTGTTTTGGGAGCATAACGTTTCAGTACCTGTCCGTTCTGATCCACAAGGAATTTAGTAAAATTCCATTTGATTGCTTTGGAGCCGAGCAGGCCAGGAGCCTCTGTGCTAAGGTGTTGGAAAAGAGGGTGAGCGCTTGAGCCGTTCACATCAATTTTCTCAAACATGGGGAAACTCACGCCATAATTCATCTGACAGAACTCGGCAATATCGTCGGAAGATCCTTTTTCCTGTGCAAACTGGTTGCTTGGGAAACCAAGAACTTCAAATGGAGCATCTTGAAATTTGTCTTGCAATTCTTGCAGACCTTTGAATTGAGGGGTGAGGCCGCATGAGCTTGCCGTATTCACAATCAGGAGCACTTTGTCACGGTAGTCGGACATTTCAACTTCTTGACCGCGAAGGGTATTCACTTTGTAATCGTAGACTGTCATCTAAATCGCCTCCATTTATTTACTCTTATATCTTCTATTATATTGGTTACAATTAAATATTGCAAAACTAATATGGTGTTAAAAGAATCAAAACAGGCAAGTTGTGCTGAATACGTGAATGAATTGCGAAGTGATTTTCGTCAGAGTGAGAATTAGATAGCCTTGAAGAGATGGATAGAGTATAACCTTATTGTAAGCGTTATTATGGACGAGTATTGGCAAAAATCTGCCGATTCGGTGATCTGTAAGGACTTTACACCGTCATGGCGCGGGTGTATGATTCATAACGTAATTTCAATTTAAACTAAATTGTACTTGAAAAACGAAACAAACGATAATATCGCTCGATCTTACTTTAAGATATACGAACGATGTTTTAATCGCTGAGTTTCCATTCATTGATGAATGGGAAACGGGGGAACCAACGGAATGCGCTGTCCAGGACAGTGGGCATTCATGGGGTGAATTTTCCGGTGACAGCCGGAAATAGGGCGACTCTCGCGCCCGAATCCGTCAGCTAACCTCGTAAGCGTTAAAGGGAGAGGCAACAAGCCGTACGCTGGTTCATGGTTTTTTCGCCATGGGTTATTTAAGAAGCGTTCGGGAGGCCTTGGTCCCCCACGCTTCTTTTTTGTTGTCTTTTCACGCCAAGGGAGGAACGAATGATGGATACTGAGATGATCTTAGTGACTGCTCCAAATGAAGCAGGACGCAAATTTATCAAATTGCTGATGTATAAAAAAATGCCGTTTGCCGTTCTAACCAACAGTGCAGGGGAAGAGCGCAGACTCCGTAGAATCGGAGTAGAACATGTCATTCGCATGAATACGGCTGCAGCTCAAAAATGGTTTTTGCCGCAGGGCAGCGTAGGCAACGTGTTTATTTTCGAAAACAGCCTGAATCTGACCTGTCGTTATTTACAGATCTGCCGTTCATGGACATCGAAATCCCTGTGCGTCATTACGGAGCAGAGTCATCCAAAGGGCATCTATCGGGGCATGGGCGCAGACCGGATTGTATATTCGCTCAATGGGGAAGTTGGTTTTCTCCTCAATGGTTAATGCCATAGCTTGTGATTGCTCAGGTGTAAGGTGCCTGTTATAATTGAATGTATCGATAAACGGAAGTTTGAGGAGACTCATGCAGGATGGTGAGTCTTCTTTTTTATGGTTTCTATAGGTTGTTCAAAAAGTCCGCTTTTGATTACGAAGGATGCCTAACGGCATCATCAGCATCGAATATGAAATTCAGCCGAAATGTCCGTGGCTCACGTAGTTTTCCCTACGCTACGCTACTCCATTTCTAGCTTCATTCCATCTTCTTGGTACTGAAAACCAGACTTTTTGAACTCGATTAGGATCAGGAATCACCTGTGGCTTACAAGGAGGAATTGGCGTGCCGGATGTAGGTGGATTGAAATGGTTGTTTTTTGATGTTGGAGATACGCTGGTGGATGAATGGGAGCCGGTTGATGATATTATCGGACAGTTCGTCCGTGAAGCTTGTGCTTTGGGGTATCCGGTGAAGATTGAGGCGGTACGCGAACTGTTCGCGAGCTGTTACCGAAAATATGAACAATGGCCTATGAGAGTGGCAATTCGCACATTCGTTAAAGACGAGGAACACCAGAAACAGATTCAGGACAAGCTGAAGTTTCAAAAAGATCTTGAACGTCCTTTTCCTTCAGCGGATTCTGTTCTTCAGCAGTTGTCACGGCATTATCACATTGGCATTATTGCCAATCAGAGTCCTGGAACGGAAGAGAGACTGGAGAGTTACGGATTGCGGAAGTATGTTGACGTTCTGGCCTGTTCGGCTGAAGAAGGGGTGTCCAAGCCAGACCCTGAGCTATACGCTGTGGCCTTGAAACAGGCCGGTTGTGAACCGGAGGAAGCCGTCATGATCGGCGATCGGATTGATAACGATATCATTCCAGCTCGGAAGCTGGGCATGCGTACGGTTCGAATTATGCAGGGTTACGGAAGATTCCAGACAGAACTATCGGAAGACCAACGTGCGGATTGGACTGTTGATTCATTGGAAGAACTCCTGCCGTTACTGATACCAAATCAGGAATAGATGATTGTTTATTAGAGTTTTACTATAAAAGGAAACATGTTGCTCTATTGCAATAAAGGCTGATCAACTTAGGTATAGCATACCGGAGTTGATCAGCCTTTTTGATATTTAGTCGATTAGAATGAGATTAGAACAAGCGGATCGTCTGAATGATCAGATATACATTTAGCATAACGATAACAGCTGTAATGACCCATGAGATGATTTTGAGCCACAATTTGTTGGCGAATGCACCCATGCTTTTTTTATCACTCGTGAACATCACCAAAGGGATTACAGCAAAAGGTAATTGAAGAGACAGCACGACCTGGCTCAAAATGAGCAGTTCTTCTGTTCCATGTTCTCCTGCAATGGCTGTCACAATTACCGCCGGGATGATGGCGATCAGACGTGTGACCAGTCTGCGCAGCCAAGCGGGAATTCGAATGTTCAGGAAACCTTCCATAACGATCTGCCCAGCGAGTGTACCTGTAAGGGTAGAATTCTGACCTGATGCTAACAGCGCCACACCGAACAGAATACTTGCAACCGTAGTACCCAATAGAGGTGTCAGTAGATGATAGGCATCTGCGATCTCGGCAACCTGCGTCATACCAGCACTGTGGAATACAGCAGCAGATACAATCAGGATGGCCGCATTGATGAACAGGGCCAGTGTCAACGCGATTGTAGAATCCATGGTCGAGTACCGAATGGCTTCTTTTTTGCCCTGTGGTGTCTGTTCGATCTGACGGGTCTGCACAATGGAAGAATGAAGGTACAGATTATGCGGCATCACGGTTGCACCGATAATACCAATGGCGATATAGAGCATGGCCGGGTTTTGCAGAATCTCAACATTTGGTACAAAACCATGGAGAACACCGCCCATATCGGGTTTCGCCAGGAAGAGGTCAATCCCGAAGCAGAGGGCGATGGTTGCCATCAGCACAATGACAAGTGTTTCCAGAGCGCGGAAGCCTTTGTTTTGCAGTACAAGAATCAGAAGTACATCAACTGCGGTGATGATAACGCCGTATAACATGGGGATGTTAAATAAAAGCTTTAACGCGATGGCAGAACCAATGACTTCAGCCAGATCGGTGGCTGCAATGGCAAGCTCACACAGAATCCATAACATCATGACAACAGGCATGCTGAATCGTTCACGACAGGCTTGAGCCAGATCCCGTCCAGTGACGATGCCGAGCTTGCCAGCCAGCGACTGAAGGACAACGGCCATCAGGTTCGATAACAGGATAACGGATAACAAGGTATACCCGAACTGCGAGCCGCCTGCGATATCTGTTGCCCAGTTCCCGGGGTCCATATAACCTACGGCAACGAGGTATCCTGGGCCTACAAAGGCGAGGAATTTCTTCCACCATGCAGCATTCTGCGGAACTTTCATGGAACTATGTGCTTCTCCAAGGGAAGGAGCCGTGCCCGCAGTAGACAATGATTCTCTTGAAGGAGCGTTGAACGGATTTTTTTTACTCATACGATTATCACCTGACTTTGGAATATTGATGCGGGACAAACCGCTCATGATATATCTAAAATTTTATGTTTATTGTTACATTGTACTCCTTCAATAATTTTTGTCTAGTGCAACTTTTATGTATTAACACAAAATTTTCGGTTCTAATTTGAAGATCCCCTTCGTATATAACCCAACCTTAGGAAAATACAGCCATGGCGATGAAATGCATGAAAATAATAAAGTTGTAAAAGCTGATAAAGATATAAAATTGCGTTTCAAAATGAGCCAGAAGTTTAAATTGAAAGGAAGGCAGTAAAAACTATATGGATAAGGGAGAGATTCTTAATGGAAGCTTTATATACAGCAGTAGCGACAGTTAAAGGTGGACGTACAGGTTCGGTGACTTCTTCGGATGGCGTGCTTAAGCATGATCTGAAAATGCCAAAAGAGCTTGGAGGTTCCGGTGGTGAGGGTACTAACCCTGAGCAGCTTTTTGCCGCTGGATATGGAGCATGCTATGAAAGTGCCCTTGCCAATGTAGCACGTAAAGCAGGTGTGAAATTGGAGGATGTGGTCGTTACAAGTAACGTATCCATTGGTAAAGACCCTGCGGATGACGGTTTCCAGCTGTCTGTTCGTCTGGACGTGAGTATGCCTGGTGTGGATCACAGTCAAGCAGAAGATCTGGCCCGCAAGGCACATGATTTCTGTCCATATTCCAAAGCAACACGTGGCAACATTGATGTTGTATTAAACGTAGTCTAAGATTTGACTCCCGGCAAGTAAAGGGAACATATAGAGCAGGGTATCCCAGATACCTGATGTTCGACTACAAAGCCCTGCTGGCAATCGGCAGGGTTTTGTGTTGATCATAATATAAGGACATGATGCAGGAGATTGGATGCCAGATCGCGTACTATTTTACATAATTGCACTCCCACTTCATGCTACACATTCCACAAAGGGGGAACGAAGATGAGTATTGAAGAGATGATCGAGCGGCGATTTATGTATACAAAATGCAGGAGCACGGATTGTAACATTAAGGAAGTTTCCATGTCAGGAGCAGGCCTGAGCAAGATGTTCGATATACAGCATAATCACTACTTGTTCGTGGCTTGTACTTCATGCGGGTATGTTGAAGTATTTGATCCAGATGTCTTGAAAGGGAAAAAACAGGGGCAGGTAGGGACGATTCTGGATATTCTCTTTGGCGGGTAGACATGCGCGAGTTGACATTGATCTGAATTTTCTTTAATATAACTTAGTACTGAGTAGTGTCATTGCATGAACCAAATTTGAATTAAACAGGTGATATCCATGTCTTATAGACCGCGTATTGCAGATTTAGAATTAGCTTATGGTAACAAGGAAGACGGATTGTATGAATTCAAAATGAATTTGGTAGACGGTACAAAATGCCGTGTATTCTACACCCGTTCCCCGGAATGGAAGATGACCAATATTAGCCGTCTGCAGAAAACCCCTTGTCCAGTATGTCGCAAAGATTTCATTTGCAAATGTATGGACCAGTGGGCAAGTGACCTGCATCAACAGATGATCGATGACCAATGGATGGAAAAGGCAGTTACGGAGTAATTGTCGGACAGATACGAGCGTGGGCACAATGCCTGCGCTCTTTTTCTTTATATTCCCCATTAAGGCGTGTTCAAAAAGAGCGGTGTTCAGTCTTTTTGAACTACCTTTAGAAATAGTATTAGAATTAGTGAACAATATGGCCCGGATTGGGTAAGTTACTCTAACCGCAACAATAGGAGGCAACCAATATGACAGCAAATCAAACAGATGTGCATCAGGGACATCCGATCGTACTGGTGGATGGTGTCTGTCACTTCTGTCAGGGCTTAACCAAATGGATTATCAAGCGTGACCCGGAAGGGAAATATCATTTTGCATCGCTTCAATCGGATGTAGCCAAGGAACTGCTGGCGAAGGGCAATTTGTCGACAGACAGTATGGACACCTTTGTTCTGATTGAAAATGGAAAATACTTTACACGTTCAACCGCCGCACTGCGATTGGCTAAAGGTCTGAAGTTTCCTTATCCATTGTTATATGTGTTCATTATTGTGCCGAAATTTATTCGCAATGCAGTCTATAACTGGGTTGCTCGCAACCGTTATCGCTGGTTTGGCAAGGATGAAGCGTGCATGTTGCCTACACCGGAGATCAAAGATCGATTTTTGTGAGTGTGATTAATAACGGAAATAATTGGGTAATGAGTACAGATCATATCTATTTTGGGAGGACAACAACTTGAAGAAGTGGACTACATTATTTATCGGGGCATTATTAGCAGTGAGCTTGGCAGCATGCAGTAACGACACAGATAATACGGCAACGCCGCCAGCGACTAACAATGAAACATCTAACGAGGGTAATACACCTGCAGAGCAGGAAACAAAGATCCCTACCTTGGACGAATTGATTACCAAAACCAATGCAGCAACCAAAGAAATGAAAAGCTTCACAACTGAAGCAAACATTGATCAGAATCTGAAACTGGATGCTGGTGAACAGTCCCAGGATCAACAGGTTAAAACATCGCTCAAGATGGATATTATCAAAGATCCAATGATGATCTATCAAGAGATGAAAATGGAAATGTCGGGACAGGAAGCTCAGAACGTGAAGCAGTATATCACTTCGGATAAAATCTACTCTCAAGTTGGGGATCAATGGGTTGCGATTCCTGAAGCTCAAACCAAGGAACTGATTGAGCAGATGAAAGCAAGCATGAATCCCGAAGGTGAATTGGAGCAATTCAAAAAGATCGAAGAAGATACTGAAGTGACCGAAGAAGGCGACAATTATGTGATTAACGCTGACGTATCCGGTGATAACGTGAAGGAACTGGCCAAAGCCGTGATGGAGCAGAACGGATCGGATGCCCAGATGCAAGCCATGCTTGATCAGATGAATATCACCAGCATGAAGATGAAATATATGATCAACAAAGAAACATACCTACCTGCAAGTACGGACGTAACCATGGTCATGGAGATGGAACAGAATGGACAGAAAATGACGATGGACATGAAGATGAACAGTACATTTTCTAACCACGATCAAGTGGAAGAGATCAAGATTCCACAAGAAGCATTAGATAGCGCGAAATAAAACATGCACCTCTGAACTAGATCTGTGTGAGCCGAGAGGTTTACCGGATTCAAACAGGGGTGTTTTTCTTTTTGGAGGAGAATATGTTCAGGGTTCAAGGTGTTATAGTATAGTCATATTGAAGTAGAGAGGGGAGATAAAAGATGATTGAATACGCACACATTCACCATGTTAGTCTGGCTGTACGTGATCTGGAAATCGCGAAGAAATTCTATTCGGGGTTACTGGGAATGCAAGAGATTGAACGTCCAGCCTTCCGCTCCACGGGTACATGGTACGCTATCGGCAGCCAGCAGCTTCATCTGCTTCAGCACCCGGAGGGTCACACGTTACGTGAGGCTGGGATTGATACTACAGACGGTCACTTTGCGATCTGGGTCACCAGTTATTCAGGGACTATAGCCTGGCTGGAGCAGCAGGGAATTGAGTATGAAGCAAGACCTGACAGTGTGGCTGGATTCGCGCAGATTTTTGTACTTGATCCGGACCGTAATATTATTGAGTTCGATTCATCGTACAACTCTTAAGGGAAAAAGGGTTAGAATAAATCCCTTGCTCCCCCAGAAATTGTATGCTATATTATCCATACATTCATAGCACGTGACGGAAGCACCGTCCATATACTGCATATTCATGCGGTTATTGGACGGTGCTTTTTTGTGCTTTTTGACAGGGAGGGAAGGAAAAATTGATTGTACTGAAGGTTGTTCTGGTTTCAAAGGATAGAGATTACATTAGCGCCTGGCTTGATTATGTACAGGGAAATCCGTCTGGTCTTCATGTGCGTTTCACGGCATTCTCCCAAGAGGATTCGTTCAGGGATCACATGAAAGAGCAAGAAGGTAGAGAATTACCGGATCTGGTTATTGCGGAACCGGAGTTTCTGAATGACTGGCTGAATAACGGGGGAGAAGTATCAGGTGTACCTTGGCTAATGCTTAGTGAAGGGATGGAAGAGGTGGATGAGGCCAAGCAGCTGATGAAATATCAACCCTTGCCTGCTTTGCTGGATGCTGTGATGCATGCTTGCCGGCAGCCACGCCGTAAGAAGGTTCACCATCCAGGGCAAGAGACTCTCTCCATCGGTGTAGTATCCGCTTCTGGTGGAAGTGGCAAAACGGCAGTGGCCTTGCATATGGCGAAGCAATTGGGACTTGCAGGATATGCTGTTCTTTATCTTAATCTGGAGACGCTGGACAGCACGCTCCCGTTTCTGGAAAAGGGACTAACTAGAAGTGGGCAGCGCCACCCGGATGCGGAGACGGGATTGTCCCGCTTGTTATACGATCTGAAGGTGGGCAGGAAGGAATCCGGTAAGCAGTTACAGGTACAATCGAAGGGCGTAGATGGATATGTGGTCCGGCATGAAGCGCTGAAATCCGATGTGTTCTGGCCATTATCGAATCGGAAAGAACTGTTGCAAATGACTCGTGAGGATACGTCGAATCTGCTTCGTTATTTAACGGATTGTGGACAGTATGACGTGTTGATTCTGGATGGGGATTCCGGTTGGGATGGGCGCAGTGAAGGGGTGCTGGATGCAGCAGATGCATTTGTCTGGTTGGTTGAGGATGATATATCTGCCATGCATCGATGGGGACAATGGTTACAGCATGCTGAGCGTACGAAGCCAGATCTATACGAAAGTATGTTGGATCGTTCACGCTTTGTGGTTAACAAATATCGGGACAATGTCGTCAATGCACTTCCACGCCCTGATCTGCATCTGGATGCAGTGTTACCCTATATCCCTTCTTGGAAGCAACTCAGTCAGGAGGAAGTCATGCTTAGTTCTCCGATCTTCCAACGTGAAGTGAAGAGATTATGTGCCATGCTGGTACAAGATGGCGAAGAAGAATTGAAGCAGACGGGACGAATTCAGAAGCAGGATCGGTGGGCGTTATGACGGATTCATCCAATAGAATACTGGATCGTGAAGAACAGTTTCAGATGATGCGAAGGGAAGTCAGGGCTGGCCTCGATCTAACCTCTTCCGCAGGAGATGATGAACTATGGCAGGGGATAGAACGCAAAGTTCTCACCGACCCGAAGCTGGATGATCTGACCTCAGGAGAGCGTCATACGCTGGTACAGCGATTGTTTGACTCCTTTCGAGGATTGGATATTTTGCAGCCGCTTGTGGATCATCCCGATATTACGGAAATTATGATCAATAGTCACAAGGAGATTTTTGTGGAGCAGGAAGGTGAAGTCAGCCAGATCACCCTTGAATTTGAGTCCAGGGAACGGCTCGAGGATATCATCCAGATGATTGTGTCCGGGGTAAACCGGATTGTGAATGAGTCTTCTCCAATCGTAGATGCCCGTTTAAAGGATGGTTCGCGGGTCAATATCGTGTTGCCTCCTATTGCCTTGAAAGGCCCCACGATGACGATTCGTAAATTCCCCAGTGAACCGATGAAGATGTCCGATCTGATTGAAAAGGGAGCCCTGCATGAAGAAGCGGCAGAATTATTGCAGCAGTTGGTAAGGAGCAAATATAACATCTTCATTGGAGGAGGGACCGGGTCGGGAAAAACGACCTTTCTGAACGCATTATCACAGTTCATCCCTGCCGATGAGCGGATTATTACCATTGAGGATTCAGCTGAGTTACAGATTGTTACGGTACCGAATCTGGTATCACTGGAAACGCGGAATGCAAACACCGAAGGCAAGGGACAGATATCTATTCGGGATCTGATCAAATCTTCCTTACGGATGCGTCCAAACCGGATTGTGATTGGGGAAGTCAGGGGCGCAGAAGCGCTGGATATGTTACAGGCCATGAACACCGGCCATGATGGAAGCTTATCAACTGGGCACGCGAATACCATCTCGGACATGATTAGCAGACTCGAAACGATGGTGCTTAGTGGTGCGGATCTTCCTATTGCGGTTGTAAGGCAGCAGATTAGTTCAGCAATCGATATTTTTGTACATCTGTCCCGGCTACGAGACCGCTCACGGCGGGTGACGGAGATTAGTGAAGTGATTGGCATGCAGGACGGTGAGGTTATGCTGAATCCACTGTTTCGTTTCCAGGAACAAGAAGAGCGTGAAGGCAAAATTATTGGCGGGTTAGTACAGGTTGGAAAGTTGAATCAGGTGGATAAAATTCAGATGGCTGGGCTCGGGAAATGGCTGGATGAATACATAGAACAATATAGTGTTGGAATAGATTCATCAGATAACAACGTGAATTAAAGCCATTGGAAGGTGATTACTGTTGGGTGAAGCCAGACAGATGTTGACGGATTACACCGTATATGCGCTTTCCCGGAGACAACGAATGGTCTGTATGCTGATTAGTGGTCTGCTGTTTTTTGGCATCGGAATTCTGTTCTACCATCACTGGTTGGCTGGAGCGATCCTGGCTGCGGGTTGCATATGGGTACCAAAACATTGGACTAAAGTGCTGTTGGAACGAAAAAGAATGACACTCAGTTTACATTTTAAGCAAGCATTATATGCATTATCTTCGGCACTGGCCGCAGGAAAATCAGTGGAAAATGGATTCAAGGAATCCGTGGAGGATCTGCGGATGTTGAACCCGGAAGCGGATACCGATCTGATTCGTGAGTTCACGATATTGCGGACACGGATGGAGTATGGACAACCAATTGAAGAGGCACTACAGGATTTTTCGGATCGGGCGCAGATTGAAGATATTACGAACTTTGCAGATGTGTTCATTACGTGCAAACGAACTGGCGGGGATCTGGTTGAGGTTGTGCGTCGTACCTCTGCGGTGATTGGTGAGAAGCTGGACATTCAGCAGGATATTATGGTCGCGGTATCGCAGAAAAAGTTCGAATCAAAGGTGATGTTTGCCGCTCCATTTATTTTTCTGATATTCCTCAATCTGACCGCCAAGGACTTTATGGAGCCATTATATAGCGGGATGGGGTACCTCATCTCTAGTGGAGCATTGGTAGTACTCGCCTGCTGTTATCTGTGGATTAATCGCATTATGGATATCAAAGTATAAGGAGCTGAAACGATGCTGCTTCCCGTTATAGTCGCAGGTATGCTCGGAGCGGGATGGCTGGTGCTGGATCGAACCAGGGGGCAGACCTACCGGCATTTGCGCAAGCTGGATATGGAAGGATTACGACTGAAAAAATTGCATGGCCCCTTCCTGTTTATATTGGACAAGTTTGAGATTGGACGCAGATTGCCAGTGCTCATGTTTCGAATGCAACATGCCATTCAGAAAATGTATGGCATACAGCACAGTGGAGAGAAAACGATGCTGTATTGCGCCGAAATGTTGACCTACACGTGGCTCATGCTGCTGGTGGGCTGCCTGTTATCGCTCGTTGGAGATATGGGCATCGGAGGTATGGTGGGTGGGCTCGCGCTCGGTGCAGCGTTGCCTTTTGCGCTCTACAAAGACCTCAATACGAAAGTGCAGCGAAGAGACCAGGATATTCTTATGGAGCTGCCCGAGCTGCTGAACCGAATTGTTCTATTGGTGGGGGCTGGGGAGACCGTGCAACGTGCCATCGTTCACTGTGTGACAAGCCAGGGGGAACGGAATCATCCGTTGTACAACGAACTCAGAAAGACGGTGGGAGACTGGAATAATGGTTACTCGTTTCAACAATCATTTGAACAGTTCAGCCGCCGTTGCGGTGTGCAGGAAGTGACGATTTTTACGACAACGGTGCTGCTGAATTTCCGGCGTGGGGGAGGTGACTTTGTATTGGCGCTGCGGGATCTGTCACATGTGTTGTGGGAGAAACGCAAGGCTGTCAGTCGGGCGAAGGGAGAACAGGCTTCTTCCAAACTGGTGTTTCCGATGGTACTGATCTTTTTTACGATTGTGGTCATGATCGGGGCACCTGCTTTTATGATGATGAATATGTAGGAGGAATTGGGATGATGGAAGTATTGAAGAACAAGGTAAACGCATTTTGGAAGGAAGAGGACGGGCTCGGCACGTTGGAGCTGATTCTGATTATCGGGGTTATTATCATTATTGCTTTGATTTTTAAAGACCAAATTAAAAAATTGGTAGAAAGACTGTTAACTAATGTGAGTAATAAAAGTAATGAATTCTTCGAATAACAAGTTCAAAAAGGAAGAAGGGAGCTTCACCGTTGAAGCCTCCCTGATCTTCCCTGTCGTGCTGTTTATTCTTGTGTTGTTGCTCTTCTTTACCATGTACATGTATCAAAAGACATTCCTGAATCAACATGCTTATGCGGCTTCCGAACGTTCAGCCTATAGCTGGGACAACAGCCACAAACAGGCGATGACAGGTGAATATGGTGTTGGAGAACATGACAATCTGTACTGGAGACTGACGGACGATCGTATGCTTGGAGCACTGTTTGGCTGGGCGGGAGCGGATAATCAGGTTAGCGTCTCTATACCTGGTGGTGAAGGTGGCAATCTCTCGGAACAGAAATTAGCACAAGCGGTGCAACATATGCCCTCAGCTATGAAAGGAACGATTGAGTATCAGAATTCTCTGATTCAGCGGAAAGTAACAACCAAGCTGGAACAAGTAATATCTTTGCCTCTTCCTTCTTTTTTGTTCGATTCAGGTAACCGTGTCCTCACTCAAGGATCGTCCGCAGTGGTTGAACCGGTTGAATTCATTCGAACGGTAGATTTAATCCGGTATTATGCAGCCAAGTTTAAAGGGAAAGGCGGTGCGGCGACCAGTACAGCGGCAGAAGCCGGACAGGTTGTGCAGCATTTTGGCAAAAGCAAAAAGTGAGAAAAGGAGGAGGGCGGAGCTGTTTAGAAAAAAAGACGGTGAGTCGGGAGCCGTAACCCTTTTTTTAATATTAATATTGGCCGGAGTTTATATGTTTGTCGCAATATTTATTGATTACGCTCGTATAGCGGCATTCAAGGTGCAGACCGAACGCATGACTCATGCTGCGATGAGATCCGTCATGTCAGCCTATGACACATCACTCCGTGAGTATGGTTTATTCGGGTATGGGGACAGCAGTGGGGATGCAATTATGGCTAAAGTGTTGAATGATAGCGTGAAGCCTTCAGCTGTAAAAGATGGATTTCCCATTCTGGATATCCAGTGGGATACAACTTCGCTGAGCATGGAGCGTGAACTGGGCAGATACGATATATTTAATCGCCAGATTCAGGAGGATATGAAGTATCGGGCTCCGGTTGATTTTACCCTTGAAGTGATCAATCGGTTCAAACCGATATCAGACGAGATGAAGGAAGCTGCACACACGGTAGACTTGCTGAAAAAATTACAGAAGTTATATGACAAACGTGAAGAATTACTGGATGAAGCCATTGCCAATCAGACGGAATCCGCGGAGAAACTGAAGAATCTTCCGAAGTTGATCATGGACCCGCCTTCACAAGCCATCTATGAAGAGATGCTGGAAGATACACCAGAGACAGCTGCCGAGGCAGCAGCACGTTATGCAGATTATCTGAACAAGAAACAGGCGGATGAGGGACTGCCGTTCAGAGAGCAACAATACATATTGGAACTTGCTCGTTATCGGACTGGTGTTGGTAATGTGGTGACAGGCATCAGCATGATCATACAGCCCGCGTTACAGGCCCATCAAACAAAGCTGGAGGAAGCGCAGTCCAAAATCGAAGAAGCACGCAAGATTAATGAGGTAATGAAACGTGTGATCGCGGAGGGGGAGAACCGTTCGCAGAATGCGAGCTATGACAACGTCGGCAACTCGAATTTGCCTGGGACGAGTCCTGCATCTACTGGATCAGGCACTGAAGCTAAAAGTACACGTTCTCTTGCTTCGGAGCTTGTGAGGGCAGATAGCCTATTTGATCAATTGAAGGCGCGGGTTGTTTCCCAGAATTCAGACTTCTCTAACGTCAGAAGAGACAACATGGAATTGAATACACAGCTTCGCAGTGTCACGGCCATGAGCGGTGTTCCGATTAAACCGGCGGTCAGACAGGCAAGTCAGGTTACGGAACGATATATGGACACCTATGTACGTAGCGGTCCTGCCAATCTCATCCTCCAAAGTAAGCAGCAGCTGGAGAGTGGTCGTGGGTCGGATGCCCAGCGCAAAGCGAATGACAAAGAATCCAAAGGGAAATTGAAGGAAGTCAAACGAATCTTGTCGCAGATTAAGAATGGAAGTTCGGGTTCCATGGACGCTTTCAAACAGTTGGAGGAATATTACAACGCTAATATTTCTTTTAATGAGGCTAGTCGTGAGGAAGCCCAAAAGACAGAGATTGCGGGTGACCCCTACGACTCTGGTGGCGATGCCATGAAGGGAATGGATAGTTTGTTTGGCGGGATGTCCGATCTGCTGGACAGTCTTGGCGACGAATTATTTCAGAATGAATATGCTTTAGCCTATTTCAATTCCATGGATTTTGGTCAGTTATTTACCTGGACTGAAGGTGATGGAGATGCTGGTGATGTTTTCAAACTGGAGAATCAGGAACTGGAGTATATCGTCTACGGGTTTCATAATCCTTCGGGTAATATCGCTGCGGCATATGCGGAGATATTTGGGATGCGGCTGGCTATTCGGACGGCAGAAGGGTTAATTGAGCACAGCAAGCTTGGGAACCCACTTCTGGTATTATCGGCGGCAATCTTATACGGGATTACAAACGCCATCGCGGATATGATGAAACTAGCAAAAGAGGGCAGTGTGGAATTGTCCAAGTATATCAAAGTCAAACTGACGTACAGGGACCATCTCCGATTGTTCCTATTGATGCATAGTAACAATGAACGCAAAATGTCCAGAATGCTGGCGCTAATTCGATTGAATACGGGTGTGAATCCAGATGAGAAACAGACGTATGCTTCGAGTAACATGCGTAGTAGCATCAAACTTTGGTTTTTACCAGGGGTGGTTAGAAGCATAGGTGCAGTTATGGGTAGTGAGGATCAGGTTGAAGATGGGCGATTTTTCATTGAGCGGAAGGCGGATTATTCCTATTGAATAATTAGGATCGTTTCGGTGGAGGGATTATGGATAAGCAGCAACATTATGAAAAAGAAAGCGCACAAAAGCAGATTCGTTTAACACGAATAATCAGATTGCAGCGTTTGAAGTCTCTCAAAAAGCAGATATGTTCTCCAAAAAAGGAACAGGGTAGCATGGTTCTGGAAGCTTCACTGGTGTTACCTGTCTTTCTATTCTTTATCATGTTTCTCATCTTCATAGTGCAAATGACTCTAATCTCCACAGCGTTACAGAGCACGGCGGGTGAAGCGGTGAAGCAATTGTCAACGAAAATATATCCCGTTTCCCTTGCATTCACACCTTCTGATTCTGCCGGCGGAGAAGGTTCAGGAGGGGGCTGGAAGATACCAGAGTTATCGCTGACGGAATGGGCAGAAGGTTATGCTTCTTCTCTACCCGAGCCTTTAAGTGATTGGGTACGTTCAGCGGCGGCCAGTGGTGAACAGCCACTACAGGAGATCAAAACATCCGTCTTGGAAACCGTACTTGATCCCACGGTAAAACCGCTGCTTCAACCTTTTATCGAGCCAACGCTGCTTAATATGGAACGTGTTCATGTGAATGGTATTTCGATACCAGATCTCAAAAACAAAACAAATCCATATTTCCGACTTGAACTGAGTTATGAATTGCCTATAAAAGTCCCCTTTCTCAGTAAACCAATTCGGATTCAGGCTGCTGCGGCAGAACGGGTATGGATTGGAGATACCGGAGAAGGATCAGATGGCAGCGCAGGAGACGGGGATACTGCGGGTTCAGCAACGGTACTGTCGAAGCCTGACCCGGCATACATAGGCAACAATGCAACGATCAAGGTGAAGGTAGAACCAGGAGCGACAGCCAACTTAACGATATTTTACAAGTCAGGTGAAAGTTCTGCGAAGCACATCGGCTGGGCCACCGCAGATGAGAATGGAATTATTGAATGGAACTGGTTTGTTGGTACTCGGACAACAGAAGGAACATGGAGTTTTGTTGTCGAGACAGGGGACGGTGCCAAGACGGAGACTACGTTTACCGTGGCCTCCAGAAAATAACGAAGGGAATGATGGAGGTGGAATGGTTTTACATTGCCTGTGGCATATACGTCATTGCAGCTTTTATTACAGATATTCGTTCAATGAAAATTCCAAATCGATTGACTTTACCCGTGACTGTTGCTGGCGTATTGGCCCATATCATATGGGGAGGTTGGGATGGTTTCTTGTTTTCAGTCGCTGGATTTGCAGCAGGTTTTGGCATTTTGTTTCTGATGTACGCGATTGGAGCCGTAGGGGCAGGAGATGTGAAATTGTTTGGTGGGATTGGCGCATGGACGGGACTTACTTTTGGCATGCATGTCATTATTTACTCCGTTTTGTACGCGGGCGCAATTGGTCTAGTGATACTTCTATTCCGTAAAGATTCAGCGAAGAGAATTCGAGGCATGGCAGGTAGTCTTGCAGGTTTTTTTATGCTCGGTTCGCTCAAGCTGGTAAACAAAGAGAAGACATTGAAGTTTCCGTTTATGCTGGCGGTATTGCCCGGGTTTATCACGGTCTTTATCCCGGGACTTTTCCCTTAAGTGAAGAAGTAGAAAAAGTTGAGAATAACAATGGAAAGAGAGGATTGGCATGTATGGACTAACGAGAGATTTTATTCGTAACGGCGGAGCGTTCATGGTTTTGGAGAAAGAGGACGGATTACGAATGGAGGAATTGAGCCGGGTACAGATGGGGATGTTGTCCTCCAATCAGATTCCGCGACTTCTTCCTGTTCATATTCGGGAAGTCGATCGAAATGTAACTTTGCAGTACGACATATCAGGGTACAAGATGTTATCGCAGATGTTAAAGTCAAGCAAAATCAAATTGCGTGTTCTGTATGGTTTGTTGTTCCAACTAGCTGATGCCTTCACGGAATGCCGACAATATATGCTGGAGCCTCGTAAATTATTGATCCAGGAAGAGTACTTATTCATTAACGGTTCATTCGAACAGGGTGAACTTGGGATGGTATATGTACCAATCATGGATACAGTTGAAGTTGATCCAACACCTCAGCAATTCCGTGAGCTGGTGATCAGGCTGATGGCACATGTACAGGAACTGCAGGGAGAAGGCATTCAGCGTGTTCTGCAGTTATGTGACAACGAACGCTGGGATATCAGACAGTTGCGAGAGCTTCTGCTGGAATTATACGCTGACGAGCAAGCGAATGGAGGAGGCGCAGCATTTCTCTCGTCCAGAACTTCGGAAACAACCAATGATTCAAGAGGTGATCTTCATTCTTCGATTTCTGAGCGAGATAGCAGGCTAGCCACAGGTATTTCTCGGCCATATCAATCCGGTGCTCCCGTTCAAAATGCTCCTGTGGGGCCGCAACTAAATTTCCGTCAGCCGCACAATAAGAGTGAATCTGAGGTTGAAGACATTCCGCTGAGATCTCGAACCTTTCCAGGCAGGCGCTCACCTGAGCAATCTTCATTAGAGAGCTCAGACAGCATGGATAATAGAGGAAGTAACCCGTACGATTCGTTAGATCGTGTTGATATGGAAGTGGAGGAGAAGCCCGGATCTTCCAAAGTAACCTATATCATATTGGGCTGCATGGTTGCCATGGCATTGGTATGGAGATTTATATACATGGAGCAACCAGGACAGACGCAGATGATCCTGTGCATGGTACTAAGCCTTGGTTTGCTTGGTGTAGCAGGATGGACATGGAAACGCAAGGCAAACCCTCAGAATGACGCAGAGAATAAGCGTTCTTTTTCATTCAATTTAGGTAAGAACAAAGGTAAGCAAATGGAAGAGGATGAGGAACAATTTCAGGAAAGTTGGCGCTGGAATACAGCTGAAAGGCCAGCGGAACGCATAAACCAAACGATTGCATCTGCCTCAGAAGGTGGTAGCGAGCATTCCCGTTATCAAAGTCTGCATATGACACCTGAACACTCCGAACCACCGTTCGTTCAGCACCATGTGGAAACGGTAGCTTCAACCTCAGAGCTAATTCGACAGGATGCAGTTGCGGAGGCAACCGTGAATTTGCAGAATCTGAGTGGAGGTAATGTTACAGGGGCAGGCCCGGCGATGGCGTCTTATTATCTTGAACGAAGATCTGGCACCGGTGACCAACATGAACGGATGGATGTGCAAGGAGCATCTTTTGTCATCGGAAGATCAGCAGACATGGTTCAGTGGGTGGACACAGCGACCGGCGTGTCCCGTGCTCATGTGGAATTGAGCCGGAACAAATCGGGCTATGTGATTAAGGATCTGGGTTCCGTCAATGGCACCATTCTTCAGGGTAATATTCTTGCTCCGTATAAGGAGTATCCATTGGCGGATGGAGACACATTTACACTTGCGGAATCAGTCTACACTTATCGGTCGGTTGGATAAGACATAGTTCAATCAGTCAGATAAGCCGCGGTGTTTCAGATCTTCCAGTGCCTGGGTTAAGGTTGGGAAGGTGAACTGGAATCCGTGGTCGAGAGCTTTTTGCGGAATGACTCTTTGCCCTTGAAGCACGACAACGGATAGTTCTCCGACCAAGGTTTTAATCAGGAAGCTGGGTACGGGGAACCAGTGAGGGCGATGATACACTTTACCGACCGTACGACCGAATTCATCATTGGTAACAGGATTTGGTGAGGAAGCATTGACCGGACCTGACACTTGTTTATTTTGAATGCTAAAATCAATGAGTCTTACGATATCCATAATGTGAATCCAGCTAGTCCATTGCTTGCCACTGCCGATCTTGCCACCAACACCCAACATATAAGGAAGTTTCATCAATGGAAACGCACCTCTTTTATGTCCAAGAACCAGACTTACCCGGATTTTAACGAGTCTTACATTTTTGATTGCATCTGCTGCAACTTCCCATTGTTCCGAGACCCGGGACGGGAAATTTATTGATTTTTGCGGACTGCTCTCGTCAAAGGTTTCGGTAGGAGAGGTTCCATAGATGGCCATGGCAGAAGCCTGAACGACCACTTCCGGCTTTTGTTCCAGGGATTCTACCAATCGGGCTACCCGCGCTACGGTCGTGACTCTGGATTCAACAATCTCCAGCTTCGCCTTGGTTGTCCAACGTTGATTCAGCGTTTCTCCGGCAAGGTTAACGAGAGCGTCCATACCTTCAAGCAAGTGAGGTTGTTCTTCGACTTGTTCCCACGATATATATGTAAGATTTTTACTTGGAGTATGCAAGTCAGGCAGTTTTCGTGTAATAACTTTCACATGGTGCCCGGCTTGCAGCCAGTAATCTACAAGTGCTCCTCCCACAAATCCGGTACCTCCACAAATGGCGATTTTCATATCAAACATCCTCTCTGTATTTTCACTGCGCTGAGATATACCGTTGGATCGACAAACAGCCCCGTACGGTAAGCACTGCCTGTTGGGAACAACTTACCTGACGGAGCATATCTGTATCTCATTAACCAAATCTATATGCCACTTAACTCATCTTTTATTTTATTTAATCAAATGTTGATAAGGGGAATAATCGATTTTGTTTTTCTCCAAAAATTTTACCAAAAACTTATTATCCCGCTTTGGTGTGGCAATAATGTATCCTTTGATGCAATGATCTCTCGATACTTCCGTGGCATTGTCTTCAACTGCAATCTTACCGATCTCTGCAGCAATGGAATGTTTGGCGATGTCACGAAATGGCCCGGGCACAGGCTCCACTAGTTGATCCAAAAAAGCTTTGGCTTCATCTGTCCATAAGTGACGGCTGGCTTCAACCCAATAATTCTGCCAATCCAGTTTGGACTTTCCGTCTGCTTTTGGTAGCACTTTCAAAAACTTGCGCATCATGAAAAATCCACCGATACACATGCTGCCTAGCAATAAAAAAGTCCAGAATGCGATCGTATTCATAAACCAATTGCTGGGGGAATAGCTGTTCAGTATTATCGCGTAGGAGTCGAAAATCATTGCGGAGTCACCTCGGTTCATTGATTTTCACGGAAAGACGGATTCCGCCTACCCATGTTCCACATATTAGCTGTCAAAAATAGCCTCTATCCCGAATTATAGCGCATTTCTAGATTTATTTCGATAATCGCGTTAGAATAAGGGATAATTCAGAATAAGGGGGATCAATAATGCTGAAAATCGGCTCCCACGTGTCCTTTTCGGACAAGGGATTATTGAGTGCAACGAAGGAAGCGTCCTCGTACGGTTCCAGTTCGTTTATGATATATACGGGTGCACCACAGAATACGCGTCGCAAGCCAATTGAGTCCATGTATATTGAAGAAGGCAAGGTTGCCATGCAAGAGGGTGGAATGGAAGATATCGTTGTCCATGCACCGTACATTGTTAATCTTGGCTCATACAAAGATAACACGTTTAGACTGGCTGTAGATTTCCTTCAGGAGGAGATTCGTCGTACACATGCCATTGGTGTGAAAAACATCGTATTACATCCCGGCGCATTTACAGACAAAGATGCCCACTATGGGATCGGACGGATCGCAGAAGGGTTGAATGAAGTGCTGGAGGGTGTGAAAGACACGGATGTGAACATCGCTCTGGAGACCATGGCTGGCAAAGGTACGGAGATGGGTCGCAGTTTCGAAGAGATCGCCCAGATCATTGAGAAAGTAACGTATAACGAGCGCCTGACTGTGTGTATGGATACATGCCACATTCATGATGCCGGATACGATATTGTTAACGATATTGACGGTGTACTGGAACAATTCGATCGTACGGTAGGACTTGACCGCATTGCCGTAATGCATATTAATGATAGTAAGAATGCTGTGGGTGCGCACAAGGACCGTCATACACCAATTGGCTCTGGCTGGATCGGGTTTGAGGCGATTAACCGCATTGTCAACCATGAGAAGCTTCAAGGACGTCCATTTATTTTGGAGACACCTTGGATTGGTAAAGAGTCCAAGACACAGCGTCCAATGTATGAGGTTGAGATTGCGCTGCTTCGTGGGGATGTTGCCGGTCGATTCGGCCAGGAATTCCTGACTGAAGTAGAACAGTTGCAACACTTTTTCAAAGGTAAAGAGATTGAGTCTCGTTCGTATATTCTGGATGTGTGGACATTGCTCAAAAATGATGCCAAAGCCAAAAAGGCAGATCCGCGCGAACCGCTGGAACGCCTCTATGACATGGTGACTGAAGCTGCTTTGTTCCCGCATTTGAATGAAGAACAACTGAATCATCGCTTGATTGCATGGCTTGCGGGTTAACCCCGCAGGTCATGGCTTAATTGAAGGAGGAAGAATAACCCGATGGAGATCCACGCTAAACAAGTACGCCCTGATTCTAAAAACCGCGCTGATCGTGCGCGCATGCTTATTTCCTGTCCGGATGGTCCAGGAATTGTAGCTGCCGTCTCTCACTTCCTGCACCAGCATGGTGCAAACATTGTTCAATCGGACCAATATACAATGGACCCTGCTGGCGGCATGTTCTTTATGCGCATTGAGTTTGATCTTCCGCAATTGTTGGTCAATTTACCGAAACTCGAAGCTGATTTTGCAGAAGTAGCAAGCCGTTTCCAGATGGAATGGACGTTATCTGCGGTTAGCCGCAAGAAGAAACTGGCTATCTTTGTATCCAAAGAAGATCACTGTCTGGTTGAATTATTGTGGCAATGGCAGGCAGGCGATCTGGATGCAGATATTGCTCTTGTGGTCAGCAACCATCTGGACATGAAGGATTATGTAGAATCATTTGGCATTCCATATCATCATATCCCAGTTACAGCAGATACGAAGAAAGAAGCGGAACAGCGCCAACTGGACGTCATCGGCAACGATGTGGATGTGATCATTTTGGCTCGTTACATGCAAATCATCTCTCCCATGTTCATTGAGCACTACCGTAATCGAATCATTAATATCCACCATTCGTTCCTGCCAGCCTTTGTGGGGGGGAAACCGTATGCGCAGGCGTACAACCGCGGTGTCAAAATTATCGGTGCGACAGCGCACTATGTTACGGAAGAATTAGATGGCGGCCCGATTATTGAACAGGACGTGCAGCGTGTAAGCCACGGGGACGATGTAACCGAACTGAAGCGCATTGGACGTACTATAGAGCGTGTTGTGCTCGCACGTGCTGTGAAATGGCATGTCGAAGACCGTGTTCTCGTTCACGAAAATAAAACCGTTGTATTTTAAGCTCGCGCTTTAACACTGTGCAAGGTTGATTCGGAACCACGCAATAGACTACAGGCTAACAAAAAAGCGACCCCAATTCGTTTACGAAGCGGGATTCGCTTTTTTTGTTGTGTTGATATACTTTCCGCACAAGCCAAGCATAATACCAAACAGCAGATGTCCTGCAATCCAGTAGAGGATGGCGGACACATCGTACAGGTCTGGCACACGTGATGACAATTGAGAAAGTGGAATATAGAGCAAGGACGAGACTGCACCAAGTAAAATTCCTTTGATCATAGGGCTGCCTGAATGTCTTACCCACCACAGATAGAAGATACCGATGACAACGGACACGATGAGATGCAAAGCAAATTCAATGAATTCGGGTAAGGTTGGCGGAAGACCAGGCACAAAATCAATATTCAGCAGCAGAGTATATACTTGTTCACCTGTGATGGCCTGAATCACTTTGAGGAAAAATCCAAGGACAACTCCCGAGAGAATTCCCGTTAAAATACCGGATAGCCAGGGTAATGAGTGTTTTACCGATGTTGATGGGTGAGCAGCAGGATCTGGCATGATCGCGACCTCCTATATACTTTCGAATCCATATTCAGGAACATTATATGTGAATTGAGGATGAATATCTAAAAAATGCATGGTTTTCAGGTAAAAGGTTATACTTCATGCGATGGATTTGCGAGGCTCCTTAAGTCTGCTTTTGGAATTTAGTACCTTGTACAGTACGATTTTTGCTTGATAGGCCAAGGATTATTCATCACAAACCACCGATTTTTCACGAACTTCTAAAAGAAGGTTATGGAAAAGCTTCACGCCAAGTGATACAATACAAAAGTGAATAAGTCAAAATGAAACACTCAAGCGGATTCACTTATTGTGAAATTCGGTTTGCTTGTATGATGAGAGGGATTCGCTTGCGCACCCGACTTATCTAAAGACATGAGGAGGACAAACCATGACTGACAAGAACGAAGCGATTCAAAAGGACGAGAACACTACAATCGACAACCTGTCGATTACTACCGTACGTACTTTGGCGATTGATGCAATTGAGAAGGCAAATTCCGGACACCCGGGTATGCCTATGGGCTCCGCTCCAATGGGGTACCAACTTTTTGCAAAAACGATGACTCATAACCCGGACCACCCAACTTGGGTTAACCGGGACCGTTTTGTCCTGTCTGCAGGACATGGCTCCATGTTGCTGTACAGCTTGCTGCACCTGAGCGGATATGATCTTCCAATGGAAGAACTGAAACAGTTCCGTCAATGGGGAAGCAAAACTCCGGGTCACCCGGAATTCGGACATACTGCAGGTGTTGATGCAACTACCGGCCCACTGGGTCAAGGTATTGCAATGGCTGTAGGTATGGCGATGGCTGAAGCTCAACTGGGCGCAACATACAATAAAGACAAATTCAACGTAGTTGACCACTACACTTACGCAATCTGTGGTGATGGCGACTTGATGGAAGGCGTATCTCATGAATCAGCTTCTTTGGCTGGACGTTTGCACCTGGGCAAACTGATCATGTTGTTCGACTCCAATGACATCACGTTGGATGGTAAATTGGATCTGTCTTCTTCCGAAAGCATCGCGAAGCGTTTTGAAGCTTATGGCTGGCAAGTGCTGCGCGTTGAAGATGGTAACGATCTGCCTGCAATCGAAAAAGCAATTCAGGAAGGTCAAGCAGATACACTGCGTCCTACACTGATCGAAGTTAAAACGGTTATCGGTTATGGTAGCCCGAACAAACAAGGTAAAGGCGGCCACGGCGGTACTCACGGATCTCCACTGGGTGCAGACGAAGCCAAATTGACTAAAGAGTATTACAAATGGGTTTACGAAGAAAACTTCCACGTACCAGCTGAAGTTCGCGATCACTTTGCACAAGTGAAAGATCGTGGTATCTCTGCTAACAAAGCTTGGGACCAGAAATTTGCCGAGTACAAAAAAGCTTTCCCTGAGCTGGCAGCTCAATTCGAAACAGCGATTAACGGCGACCTTCCAGAAGGTTGGGACCGTGATCTTCCTAAATATGCAGCAACAGACAAAGCTCTTTCCACTCGTGTAGCATCCGGTAACGCTCTGAACGGTCTGGCGCACAACGTGCCACAACTGACAGGTGGATCTGCTGACTTGGAAAGCTCCACAATGACTCACTTGAACAACCTGGAGAACTTTACACCTGAAGATTACTCCGGCCGTAACATCTACTTCGGTATCCGTGAATTCGGTATGGCTGGAGCAATGAACGGTATGGCACTGCACAGCGGTGTGAAAGTATTCGGAGGTACGTTCTTCGTATTTACCGATTACCTGCGTCCGGCTGTTCGTCTGGCTGCCCTGATGGGATTGCCTGTAACGTATGTTCTGACTCACGACAGTATCGCTGTTGGTGAAGACGGTCCCACGCACGAACCGATCGAGCAATTGGCATCCCTGCGTATCATTCCTAACCTGACGGTTATTCGTCCGGCTGACGGTAATGAAACTTCGGCTGCTTGGGCTTACGCGCTTGAGAACAAGAGCAACCCGGTTGCACTGGTACTCACTCGTCAAAACCTGCCGATCCTGGAAGGTACCGTTGAAGGTTCACGTGAGAACGTGAAACGTGGTGCTTATGTTGTCTCTGATGCAAAAGATGGCAAAGCGGTAGCACAAATCATCGCTACAGGTTCTGAAGTGCAATTGGCTGTTAAAGCTCAAGCAGCACTTGCAGAACAAGGCATCCAAGTTCGCGTAATCAGCATGCCAAGCTGGGATCTGTTCGAGAAACAAGACAAAGCTTACAAAGAGTCCGTTCTTCTTCCGGATGTTAAAGCTCGTCTTGCAATTGAAATGGCTTATCCAATGGGCTGGGAGAAATATGTTGGAGATCAAGGTGACATTCTCGGAATCAGCACATTTGGTGCATCCGCGCCTGGCGACCGTGTTATCCAAGAGTATGGCTTTACAGTGGATAACGTGGTTAGCCGCGTAAAAGCATTGCTGTAATAGAGGTTGTTTAAAAAGTCTGCTTTTGATTACGAAGGATGCCTCACGGCATCATCAGCGTCGAATATGGGATTCAGCCGAAATGTCCGTTGCTCACGTAGTTTTCTCCTACGCTCCGCTACTCCATTTCTAGCTTCATCCCATCTTCTCGGCACTGAAAACCTGACTTTTTGAACACGCACTTATAGCTTCATAAGCGCTGCTATGGTTGGGAGAGCACCATGCTGTCCTGATCCATGGCAGTAAGTTATTTCGGCAGAGATGGGCGGTGATTCGTTATCGCCCTAATCTGTTTTGCCTTTTGTTTTCATTAACTTCAGGGGAGCGGGTACGCATGTCACAATTCGATCAAGTCAGTGTAGTGAAAGAGGCCAACATTTATTATGATGGTCAGGTAACCAGCAGAACGGTTATTTTGGGGGATGGCAGCAAAGTGACTCTGGGCATCATGCTTCCAGGCAGTTATGAGTTCGGTACGGATTCCCGTGAAATTATGGAGATTCTGTCCGGAGATCTGAAAGTATTGCTTCCCGGAGAAGAAGAGTGGCAAGAGATTCAAGGTCAAGCTACGTTCCACGTGCCTGCCGAATCCAAATTTAAACTGGAGATACGCAGCGTTACTGACTACGTCTGCTCGTACCCGGCGGAATAACATAAGAAGGGTAAGCAGAACCGCAACCCGCGGATTCGGTTTACCCTTTTTGCTTCTTGAATTCTAACGACAAAGTTCGAGCTGCAAGCTTGTCAGCCCCGTGGATTTGAAGTATCCTTAAGGCAAGTTGTATAGAATGGAATACGGACATAATATAAGAGGTTGTTCAAAAAGTCCGCTTTTGATTACAAAGTTTGAACACGCACTATAATCGAAATCAGGAGGTTTTTGAGATCATGGCAAAAAAAGTGACATTTGACTATAGCACGGCATTGCAATTTGTAAATCAGCACGAAGTGGATTATTTCGCAGAACCGATTCGTCTGGCTCACGAGCAGCTTCACAACGGAACAGGAACAGGTTCCGATTACCTGGGCTGGATTGACCTGCCAACGGCTTATGACAAAGAAGAGTTCGCCCGCATTCAAAAAGCAGCTGCCAAAATTCAAAGCGACTCCGAAGTACTGATCGTTATCGGTATCGGTGGATCATACCTGGGTGCACGTGCAGCGATCGAAATGCTGACTCACTCTTTCTATAACAATCTGCCAAAAGACAAACGCAAAACGCCTGAAATCTATTTTGCAGGAAACAATATCAGTTCCACATATGTAACTCATTTGCTGGATCTGGTAGAAGGCAAAGATTTCTCCGTCAACGTTATCTCCAAATCCGGTACAACAACAGAGCCGGCTATTGCATTCCGTATCTTCCGTGCAGCGCTGGAAGAGAAATATGGTAAAGAAGAAGCTCGCAAACGCATCTATGCTACAACAGACAAAGCGCGCGGTGCATTGAAAGAACTGGCAAATGCAGAAGGATACGAATCTTTCATTATCCCGGATGATGTAGGTGGACGTTACTCCGTTCTGACAGCTGTAGGTTTGCTGCCAATCGCAGCAGCGGGTATCAGCATCGAAGAAATGATGCAAGGTGCGGCTGATGCATCCAAAGAATACAGCAACCCGAACGTAGCTGAGAATGAAGCATATCAATATGCTGCAGTTCGTAACGCATTGTATCGCAAAGGCAAAGGCACTGAGATCCTTGTAAACTATGAGCCATCCCTGCACTTCGTATCCGAATGGTGGAAACAACTGTTTGGAGAGAGTGAAGGTAAAGACTACAAAGGGATCTATCCTGCATCTGTTGATTTCTCTACAGACTTGCACTCCATGGGTCAATTCATCCAGGAAGGTAGCCGGAATATCTTCGAAACTGTTATCCAGGTTACTGAAGTTGCTGAGCATATCTCAATCAAATCCGATCCGGACGATCTGGATGGTTTGAACTTCCTTGAAGGAAAAACTATGGACTTTGTTAACAAAAAAGCGTTCCAAGGAACACTGCTTGCACATACGGATGGTCAAGTACCAAACCTGATTGTGAACATTCCAGATATGACTCCATATTCTTTCGGATATCTGGTATACTTCTTTGAAAAAGCATGCGGTATCAGTGGCTACCTGCTGGGCGTCAATCCATTTGACCAACCAGGCGTGGAAGCTTACAAGAAAAATATGTTCGCATTGCTGGGCAAACCAGGCTTTGAAGAAGAGAAAGCAGCGCTCGAAGCGAGACTTTCCGAATAATTCATCGGTCTGCTCATATAGTTGAATAAGGTAATGTAAAACTAACCGGGAATCACTGTTCGTGTAAGATGCAGGGTTCCCGGATGTAGATAACCAGGGCAGTTCGTCCGCGTTCGCGCGGTGAACTGCTTTCTTGTAAAATGGATCAAATTAGAAAGTTGGATAGGAATGATTGAACGTTATCGCACGGTTCGAGGACCGGGCAATCTGGAAATTGTAATCAAGAAGTCGCGATTTATCGGTCATATTATGCCGGTCACGACAGAGGAAGAGGCTGTTGCCTTCATCGATGAGATCAAGAAAAAACATTGGAATGCAACTCATAACTGCTCTGCATACATGATTGGGGAGCGGGACGAGATCCAGAAGCAATCCGATGACGGTGAACCCAGTGGAACAGCAGGGAAACCCATTCTTGAAGTGATCAAAAATCAGAAATTAAAAAATGTGGCAATTGTGGTTACGCGATACTTCGGGGGAATTATGCTTGGAGCTGGCGGGTTAATTCGTGCTTATACGGATGGAGCTGTAGCAGCCATTGAAGCCGGAGAAGCCATTACCAACGTGCTGCATCGTGAAGTGTTTGTTGAACTGGATTATACGTGGCTGGGTAAAGTGGAAAATGAGTTAAGAAGCCGGGAAGTCCGTACAGGTGAAACTGGATTCACCGATAAGGTTACGTTGACTTGTCTTCCGCCGGATAGTGAAACCGAGGCTTTTATAGCCTGGATCACGGATTTGACGCAAGGGCAATCCCGGATCACGGAGGGACAGCGGCTTTATTTTATTGAAGGGGAATAAAATATATGGCTAGAAGAGCAGTCGAACAGGAGTTGTCGAGGGAGCGGATACTGGAGGCGGCGAGGCACCTTTTTATTACCAAAGGATACCGCGCCATTTCGATGCGAAGCATCGGCCAGCATCTGGGCTATAGTCATGGGTCGCTGTATTATCACTTTAAGGAAAAGGCAGAGCTGTTCTATGCCATCGTGGTTGAAGATTTTAATCATCTGGGGCATTTGCTGCTGCAAGCCATGGTCAGGCCGGTTCGTGATGATGTGAGCAAGGTAGAGCACATTATGATGGAGTTTATTCGCTTTGGTCTGGAGAATCCATACCAATACGAAATTATGTTTATGATCAGGGATGAAGAACTGTTGTCTTATTGTCGTACCGAACAGGGACGTTGCTTTGAATTGTTTGCATCGATTATAAGGCAGTATATGAATGAAGAGAACTGTACGGAAGAGGATATTCAAAGGGTACCGCGTACGCTATTTTTGGCTATGCACGGATTCATTTCTTATTACATTCAGGACCGTTTAACGTTTGTGGAGATTGAATCGTCTGCGCTGTCTCATGTCAAAGTGCTGTGCCGCAATCTGGGTCAGTAGCCTGGCGACCAATAATGGCGCTGTTGTTGCACCCCTACACTTCAGGGCGGTGATTTGTCATAACTTTAATTCTTTATAACGTTGTCTCGCGAAAGTTAATATGCGCAGTAGACCAAGTCAGGCGGCTCCGACCCGGAATGAGGGTGGACCGCCTGTTTGTGTTTGCAAAAAATGAACGAGTTGGTGGCAGTTCTATTGGACCCAACTAACCTTCCATGATTTTGAGAAAGTACTCCCGCTCACGTGGTCCATCGAATTCGCAAAAGTAAATGCCTTGCCAGCGGCCGAGCAGCAGCCTGCCTTCGTGAATAATCACCGTCTGTGATGGCCCTATTGTGATCGATTTCAGGTGAGAGGCTGTATTGCCTTCGGCATGTCGATACTCGGGGTGCTCCCAAGGGTACACTTCGTCAAGGCGCAGCAAGACATCGTGTTTCACATCCGGGTCTGCATTTTCGTTGATGGCAATACCTGCCGTCGTATGTGGACAGTAGATGAGCACCGTCCCATTCTGCACCCCGCTAGTCTGGACAACCTGCTTTACGTCCCATGTGATATCTTTGATTTCATCTCGTGTGGCAGTGGATATATTCTTCTTGTATAACATGTTAAATCACTCCTTAGGATCTCATTTCTTACCCTTGATTGTACCTTAACCACTACATACCAAACAAACCACATATGAAGACGGATATGTGAATCGCACAGTAACGGAGAGGTCAGAAATAACCTGAAGAAGCGGAAGCTCAAAGCTTTCTGTAGGAAAGCTGCTTCGGAAGCATAAGCTTCGCCTTTATCACCGGATTTCCCCTTAAAAAAGGGGATCAAAGAAATCTGGGGATAACAGTGATCGGAAGGTTGTTCTGGCCGCGCAGTGTACAGTGCGATTTTTATTAATCGTTCTTATATGTGGCCTAATTATATTCAATAAAAGCATTGACGATTAGCACTGCAAACTGGTAAAGTATCAGAAAAGCAAAACCAAGTAGACTAATGGGAATAATATTAAAGTAATATCATCCAACTTAGGAAAAATGTCGTATTAAAGCCAGGAAGACTGCCGACCGGAGCTAAAGCCGGAGGCTGGGAGGGAACGCAGCAATGAATACCGTTCTTCGTCATAAGGGATGGACTTGGGGATTCCGCAGTACCGTATTGTTATATTTTATCGTACTTATTGTACTTCCAATCATCGGTGTGTACGTCAATTCCTTCTCCGAAGGATGGAGCAACTTTGTTCAGAGCATTATGGACCCCATCGCGTGGAAAGCCGTACTGCTGACCATTCGGCTGGCCGTCATTGCCACGCTGATTAATGTGGTTTTGGGCACGATGATCGCCTGGGTGTTGACAAGATATCGCTTTGTGGGCCGATCGTTTCTTAATAGTCTGGTTGATCTCCCGTTTGCACTGCCAACAGCGGTGGGCGGCTTGATGATTATGCTACTTTTGGGCCCGGTCAGTGCCATCGGGAAACTGGCAGAATCCATGGGATTTGAGATTGTATTTCACCAGCCCGCCATTGTTATCGCGATGACTTTTGTCACGTTTCCGTTTGTTATCCGTGCAGTGCAGCCTTTGCTGGAAGAAATTGATCCTTCGGAGGAAGAAGCCTCGTACACGATGGGGGCATCCAAGGCTCGCACGTTCATGCAGGTTATTCTGCCATCCATGGCACCTGGTATGATCAGTGGGGGGATGCTGGCTTTCTCGAGAGGACTGGCTGAATTCGGGGCTGTTGTGCTGGTGGCTGGTAACATTCCGGGAAGAACACTGACTGCTTCCGTATTTATCTACGGGGAGATTGAAAGTGATAATCCAACGGGGGCTGCTGCTGTATCCGTGTTGCTCCTGACGCTCTCCTTCCTGATCCTCTGGCTGATCAATCTGGTGCAGATGCGGGGGAGAAGACGATGAGACGACTGTTAATCGGACTGACGTTTGCGGTATTTATTGTACTGCTGATCATCCCGCTTGGACGCATTTTTATTGGTGCATTTGAAGACGGGGCAGGTGGATTCCTGAAAGGGCTGATGCGCCCTGAGGCGTTACACGCCTTGATGATGACCGGACTGGTGGTTCTGGTGGTCACCCTGTTAAATACATTGTTTGGCATCATGATGGCTCTGTATCTGGTTCGTGCTGGATGGATGAGTGAACGGATAAAAGGGCTGCTGAACAGCATTGTAGACCTGCCTTATGCCGTATCTCCTGTCATTGGCGGTTTGATGATTGTGTTGATGTTGGGACCTAACAGCATTATGGGCGCTTTTTTTGAGGGGATTGGATTCAATGTGGTCTATGCCTTCCCAGGTATGGTGATCGCAACGTTATTTGTTACCTTTCCACTGATGGTCAGAGAGGTTATGCCTGTCCTGCAGGAACTCGGTTCTCAGCAAGAGGAGGCCGCATCTACACTTGGCGCCTACGGCTGGAGAACATTCTGGAGTGTGACATGGCCTTCGATCCGCTGGGCGGTAGTGTATGGTCTAGTCTTGACGGTGGCGCGCTCGCTTGGGGAATTCGGTGCAGTGCTGGTGGTATCCGGGAATATTATGAACAAAACGCAGACCGCAACAACCCTGGTGTATCAGGATGTTGAGAATTTTAATGTGGCTGCGGCAAATGGTGTGGCATTGGTGCTGGTCACCTTCTCCGTCGGGCTGCTGCTCATGATGGAATGGGCCAAGAAGCGAAAGGAAGTGCATTGATATGCATGTAGAAGTCCGTGATCTGAACAAACATTTCGGTGATTTTCATGCGGTAAAAGATGTCTCATTCGATATTGCCAAAGGCCATTTGATCGGTCTGCTTGGACCCAGCGGAGGCGGGAAAACGTCCATTCTGCGTATGCTTGCGGGTCTGGAGAATCCGGGTTCCGGAGAGATTCGCTTTCACGGAAAAGTGGTGAACCATCTGCCTCCACAGGAGCGGGGCATCGGATTTGTATTCCAGAACTATGCCCTGTTCAAACATATGACGGTATTTGAGAATATCGCCTTTGGACTCAAGGTTAAGAAGACGCCGAAAGCCCAGATCCGTGATCGGGTGATGGAACTGGTTGAACTGACCGGGTTAAAAGGTTTCGAACAGCGTTATCCACATCAGTTGTCTGGTGGGCAGCGTCAGCGTGTTGCTTTTGCCAGAGCACTCGCCCCGGAGCCGCAGCTGTTATTGCTGGATGAACCATTCGCGGCTATTGATGCGAAGATTCGTCAGGAACTGCGTTCATGGCTACGTGAGCTAATCGAACGAGTGGGAATCACTTCGATCTTTGTAACGCATGACCAGGATGAAGCGATTGAAGTCGCGGACGAGATTATGATTATCAGCCAAGGACGTCTGGAACAGAAGGGCACACCTTGGGATATCTACAAAAACCCGCAGACACCGTTTGTCGCTACATTTATCGGGGAGTCTACGGTTGTGGAGGATGCTTCACAGTTGAAAGGATTCGAACATGCGGTTGAGGGTGAAGGTACACGAGCGCTGATCCGACCGGAGTACATTGAGATCGGTTTGAAAAACGAGTTCACCATGCTGTCTGCTACGGAAAAAGGTACAGTCAAACATCTTCATTTCCGCGGCAGTGAATGGATGGTAGAGGTGGAAGTACAGGGTCACAAGTTAATCACCTATCGTTCCCTGGAGAAAACGACATTGGAAATCGGTCAACAAATTCGCGTCCTTGTACACCGTGCATACCTGTTCAATGACTCCAACAGTTGGGTGGTTGAGAACCGACTGAAGGAAGATCCGATGCCGGTGATGATTTAGATCAAGTGGAAGAAAGGGGCTGCCCATGCAGACGAGGAAGAAGAAATCCATACTTTTATACATTGCCCTCATGCTTCTGCTCGTCTGCATGACCGCTGGATGCAGCAAGCAGGAGGAGTCAAGCGAACAGAACGAGCCCTCTGGTAACGATTCATCCAATACGCTGGTGATTGGTGCCTATAGTGTAGCGAAAGATGCTGTAGGCGAATTGCTGCCCAAGTTCCAGGAGGAGTGGAAGGCAAAAACCGGACAGACGATTAACTTTCAAGAGTCCTATGAAGCTTCGGGTACACAGGCAAGAGCCATCGTTGGTGGATTCGAGGCTGATGTGGCCTTGCTCGCAATGGAGAGTGATATCGAGAAGTTGGTCAAAGCCGATCTGGTTAGCTCTGATTGGAAACAGACCCCTAATGAGGGCATGATCACCCGTTCAATTGTTGTTCTGGGCACAAGAGCGGGCAACCCGCTCGGTATTCGTGATTTTCAGGACTTAACCAAGCCAGGAGTGAAGGTACTGTACCCCAATCCAAAGACATCTGGGGGCGCACAATGGGACATTAATGCCATCTACGGTGCCGGATTGAAACTGTCGGAGGAGCAAGAGGGGAAGAAAGATCCTGCCGCAGCCAAGGCTTTTCTCGAACAGGTACACCGCAACGTTGAATCATTGGACAAGAGCGGGCGTTCTTCGATGGCGGCATTCGAGTATGGTGTCGGTGATGTAATCGTCACGTATGAAAATGAATTGCTTGCCCGGATCGCCAAAGGTGTAGATTATGACATCGTCATTCCAAAAAATACGATCCTGATTGAGAACCCGGCAGTTGTGGTGAATAAGTATGCTGATAAACATGGGAACCGTGAACTGGCAGAAGCTTTTGTCGCATATTTGCGTACACCAGAAGCACAGCGCATTTTTGCCAAGCATGGTTTTCGTTCAGTAGATCCGGATGTATTTGCACAGACGGAATCGACATTCTCAACGCCCGAAGGACTGTTTGATATCAACTATCTGGGTGGATGGGACGAGGTACGAAGTACGTTGTACTCCAAACGCGGCGTGTGGTATCAGGTGCTCGCTGGATTATGAGTATTGCTGATGTAATCGAATAGGTAACCGAGCGTGTGGATACTAAACCTTCATTTCAATGGAAGTAGAGATGGAGGTTTTTTACTGCCAAAAGGTTATAATAGAGGTATACTGAATCATGATTGTTACATAGTAGTAGGGAAGGTGTGAGTTGGATGAGTGCAGAGATCAAATTATCCCAAAGTACAGCAATTCGACTGGAGCAGGCCCGCGGTAAGGGGATGCCTGAGGAAGAACTTTTAAAAGCTATTCAAGCGAAAGACGTTTCCGCTTTTGACGCCGTGTCTGAAGAGGAATACCGATATAACGAATTTTTCTCGTATGCGGATGAGCATGGTGAAAATCTGGAGGAAGCAGTGAAAGACGGCTACCGGATTACCTTTAACACGCGTGGTGGACTCGGAATCTGGTTGGAAAAGGCCTTTAAGGTGCAGCCGGAGAAAGACTTCACGGTGGGTGAAGGGATCGTCACTGGATTGCAGTTGAAACCAGAGCAGGCAGAGGTGCTGGCGAAACGGCTTGCATCGAACTGGGTCATTACAGAATCGAAGGATGTACCTGCGGGTCAGGAACTGACCTTGAAGCTGCGGGCACTGGTTTAATTCTAGCGTTGGGTTAATGTGACTCGAATCAGTAGGTCATGGCCTGTGAAAAAGGTAAAAGGCCTGCTCTTCATGCGGGCGACCCGCTTATAAGGTTGAATCACATGCTGACGAAGCGTAAGCTCCCGAATGGAGCGAAGCATGGAATTGAAGTCTGACGGTGAACGGTCAGACCACAGACTGTCCCGAATTGCAGTGGAGAACTGCAGCGGGATGGTCTTTTTTTTGCAAAAACAGAGGTGGAACATTACAATCTACATATCATTAATTCAGGGGGAATGCGGATTGAATCAGCTAACATTTCTGGGCACTGGGGATGCGATGGGCGTTCCACGTGTGTATTGTGATTGCGACGTATGTACAGAGGCGAGGCTTATGGGAGAGAATAAACGGAAACGCTCTTCTGTTCTGATTGACGGTGGTGATGGGGATGGTACGAGTGAACAGTTCATGATTGACTGCGGACCAGACTGGAGATCACAGATGGAGGATCAGGGATTGCGTATGGTGCATACGCTGCTCATCACTCATGCCCATTTTGACCATATTGGCGGATTGCCCGAATGGGCGGATGCGTGCCGCTGGTTGGGTGTAAAGGGACGGCTGTATGCACCGCGTGAAGTGATTGCTACCATTCAGGGACAGTTTCCCTGGTTGGGGCGTCATGTGGACTTTCTGGAAACAGATGGCGGTATTGAACTAGGCGGCTGGAAGGTACATTCCTGGAAAGTCTGCCATGGACATAACGGGTATTCTTACGCCTATCGATTGGATCAGGGTGGGTATAGCTGGGCGTATTGTTCAGATGCCATTGACCTGAAGACATCCGAAAAAGAGCCGTTGCACGGACTGGATATGCTGGTGCTTGGAACAAGCTTTGTGCATGAGCTTGCGGAATTCTCAACACGTTCCGTGTACGATATGCGTGAGGCGCAGGAGCTGCTGCGGGAACTGAAGCTGGGTCATACTTATTTTACACATATGTCTCATGACGTCGATGTACGGCAGAATTATAATCTGGATCAAGGTATTACGATTGCCCTTACCGGGATGAAGGTGCCGCTTGGAACATTAAAGCTGGAAATGAATGCGTAACCCAATTTAACTAGCGTAATAAAAATAAATTCAGAAGAGCGTATCCTTTACAAGGGGTTCTTCGTTTACATAGTGTAAGTCAAAATCAATCAGGAACCAGCAAAGGGGGGCCCCCAAGATGGCCTTTGTGAAGTCCGTGGATTGCAGAATCAACAGACCACATGATGATGGTAAACAAGATAAATTCGATATTGAATCTAATTGCAACGACAGAAAAATTCAATTGAACCCAAGCTTCCATACCGTACTACCCGATCTGATGGGTTCGTTGTATGCGTATTGTTTATCTCTGACGAAATCAGTTCCAGACACGGAAGATCTGGTTCAGGAGACCTGTCTCAAAGTATTGTCGTCGAGAGCGGTTGAATCTTCCGGGATGAATAAAGATATAAACTGGGAAGCTTATCTGATTCGTATTGCACGCAACAGCTGGATTGATATCTTACGTCAGCGGGAGAGATTGGCATATAAACTGGATAGCTTGAAGCCGCTCCTGCACGAGATGGAGGAGGAAAGGCGATTCGAAGAATTGGAGTCTGCCGTTCAACTTCTTGTAGATAAGCTACCACCGTGGCAGCGAGTGATATATGTATTACGTGAATTAATGGGTTATAAGGCGGCAGAGACTGCGGAAATGCTGGATACGACAGAAGGTGCTGTGAAAGCGGCGTTAAGTCGTGCCCGCTCTGCCATAGCTGAAGTGAGGCACAGGTTGGAACAATCGGACGCTGAATTGCAGTATGAGGAAGGCGCAGTGGAGGACAATCGGGAGGAACTGCGCAGCTATCTGCTGGCATTTCGTAATGGAGATACAGCCCGAATCATTGATCTGTGCCTGAACCGGACCGATGATCCGATGGCTGTGGCGGGCACGATTTTGCAGCAGACTTTGCCGTCTCCATCCATGCAGCCAATGATGTACGGGTACTCCACTTCTGGCATGAACTCGATGTCGTATGGAGGAGGATACACGGTCAACATGGTTGCCTAAACCGAGGAGGCGACACACATGAATGTAGTACCCTATGTAGTGGAACAGACCGCTCGCGGTGAGCGGAGTTATGATATTTATTCACGTTTGCTCAAAGACCGGATCATTATGGTGTCAGGAGAAATTGAGGATCAGATGGCAAATGCCATCGTGGCCCAGTTGTTGTTTTTGACTGCAGAGGACCCGGAAAAGGACATTCAGATGTACATCAACAGCCCTGGTGGGTCGGTGACTGCGGGATTCTCGATCTATGACACGATGCAATTTGTGAAGCCGGATATCTCCACAATCTGTACAGGTATGGCGGCAAGCTTTGGCACGATATTGCTGGTAGGTGGAACAAAAGGCAAGCGTATGGCATTGCCAAACAGTGAGATCATGATCCATCAGCCACATGGCGGTACGCGGGGGCAGGCGTCGGATATGCTGATTCATGCTAACCGCATCATTCAGCATCGTCAGCGTCTTAACAAGCTGTTAGCCGACCATACAGGACAGTCAATTGAGCGAATTGAGAAGGACTCGGATCGAGATTATTTCCTGACCGCTGCGGAAGCAGTCGAATATGGATTGGTAGATAAGGTCATATCCAGCTCATAACAGTAGCCCGGAAGGTCATGTGACCTTTCAGGCTTTTTTTCGATTTATAACCAAACCTTACATTTCTTTAGCCAGTGTAATAAGCCTGCTCATGCCTTCCCGAATCTGCTGCTCATGTGCATAAGAGAAGGACAGGCGCAGCTTGCGACTGGCTGAATGATCCGAAGGATCAAATACGGTTCCGGGTACAAAGGCAACGGATTGTTCCATGCATCGGTGAAGCAGTCTCCCTGTATCCACACCCTCAGGAAGCTCTACCCAAAAGTTGAGTCCACCCTCCGGCCGGGTCCACGTCCAGTCCGTTTCCAGCAGAGATTGTTCCATCCCTTCCATCCGTAGCTGGATGGCGGTCCGCAGCTTGGATAGATGCTGATGCATGCGTTCTGACTGAAAATAACGGAGAAAAAGCTTCTGGTTCAGAAGGGGCGATCCGTTATCTGTCAGTGATTTTACAGCCTGTAGTCCTGGCATGAAACGCTGACGGCATATTATTGCTGCAATCCGTAGCCCGGGTGCAACATACTTGCTGTAACTGCGAATGTACAGAGTGTGTCCGGTGGTGTCATAGGTGAAAATCGGTGCAGGAGGTTTCTCCTTAAAATAGATATCATAGGTGCTGTCGTCTTCGAGTAGAAAACAACCATACTGTTCTGCAAGTTCGGGTAATTGCTTGCGCTGTTCTACTGGAACATTAATGCCGGTTGGATTCTGAAAGGTCGGTGTCATATAAAAGAGACGCGGCTTCTCACTTTTCATCAGATGTTCGATCTGCTCCAGATCATACCCGTCCGAGTGAATATCCGTAAAGATCAGACGAGCACCTTGTTTGCGGAAAATCTCCATTGCCGGTCCATACGTGGGCCTATCCATCAGAACACGATCACCGGGTTTGACCAAGCTGCGGGAGATCACATCGATCGCTTGCTGGGCACCCGATGTAATTAACACCTCGTCTGCGGAGAGATAGAAGCGTTCTTTTTTCGTTAGATGGCTTGCCAGCGCACTTCGCAATTCCAGATCACCCTGAATTGTGGAATACGTTCCGAGCAAACGGGGATATTGATCTAGCAGATCACGCATCAGTTCACCCCAATAACGGTTGGGCAACAGAGAGGGATCGATTAACGATTTGGAAAATTGGTATTCTGCTTCTAGAGATTGTACCCGTGCAAGTGAATCCCAATGCAGCCAGGCAGACACAGCGGGATCATCCGCCTGATCCGTTACTGAGAATGGAGTTGCTGGACTGACATAATAGCCGGACTTGTCCTTAACATAAACACTCCCACGTTCCTTTAACTCCTGATAGGCTTTGAATACGGTCAGACGATGTACGCCGAGTAGCTCGGACAGGCTTCGTACAGATGGCAGTTTTTCATGTTCGGCCCACTCTCCCGCTTCTATACGTACAACGAGATAATGGATTACTTGCTCATATAATTTCAGGCTGTTATCTGTCATCATCATGGTTCTGCCCACCCGGCTCACACTCCTTTTGAACTCTATTGTAACAGCTAATGGGAGAAAACTGTTCTGTTTTGTTCATTCTGTTCTGTAGACCATGAGATATGATGGAGAACAGATAAAGGAGTGGTTATCATGGTAGGGATTGCATTTACGGTTATGTGTCTTATTTTCGGTACAACATTTCTGGCTATTAAAATTGGAGTAGAGGCAAGCATGCCGCCTTTTCTGTCAGCCGGATTGCGATTTGTAATCGCGGGAGCGCTGATGTTTGCATGGATGAGGATGAAGGGCAAAGTGAGCTGGTCGCTCCTGTTCCGCAAGGAGATGTTGTTAACGGGAGCGGGGCTGACCTTCGGCACCTTTGCCACATTATATTGGGCTGAACAGCATGTGAGCTCGGGTGTGGGTGCCATTTTGTCAGCGACAGGGCCGCTGATGATTATGTTGATGCAGACGGCGCTGTTACGGCAAAAAACATCTGCCCGTATGATTGTGGGCTGCCTGATCGGGTTCACCGGTGTGGTTTTGGTTGTGTTGCCAGGTGTATCGCTTGGTGCAGGTTCCCTGTTTATGTGGGGCTGTATCGCGGTACTGGTAGGGGAAGTCTGTTATTCAGCAGGTGCATTGTACTCCAAAAAGGTTATTCATCAGTTCAAGGAGGCTAGTCCTGTAGCGATTAATGCGGTGCAGATGATGTATGGGGGACTGCTGTTATCCCTGCTCTCGGTCGGAACGGAATCGTGGAATATGTCTGCTCTGGACTGGGTGCCTGCCGTCTCGTCGGTGATCTATCTGACTGTCATCGGTTCCATGGTGGGGCATAGTCTGTTCTACTGGATTATGTCGCGTACCAACCCGTTGTTTCCAGCAACATGGTTATACATTTCACCACCCATTGCCGTAGGGCTTGGTGCTGTTGTCTACGGTGAACATGTCAGCTGGGTTACGTGGATCGGTGTGGTGCTGGTCGTTTCAGGTCTACTGGCGATGAATGAGAAGGTGAGCAGCTGGTTGAAGAAAGGAAAGCGTGCGAGGATGACAGTGCAGGCTTCCGAATCTGTTTTAAAATAGGTAAAGTTTGAAGGTATACAGCTCAATCTCAAAATCAGCCATTGATTTTAGGTTGAGCTGTTTGTTATTTCAACATGATATTCTCGTTAACCAGTAGGTAGTAATATTCATCCATCTGTTCTGCCGTAACATTTTCTTCGAAATGTTGTATCCACCACGTCACAAGCAAACGAATCACCCCCGAGTGAAACTCCGCTACAAGTTCTATGGGAAGTGAAAATTGTTTACCTCTTCTCTTCAATTCCAGAAAATCCTGTCTGAATATCTCTCCGATATAATGTATGAAAAAGTTGTTAAACCCCTCATCATTCTGTTGGTTTTGCACGATGGTCTCCAGTACATTTCCGAACAGCATTTTAGATATGCTTTGCAAAGGCTGCTGTAATCGATCTTCTACATTCATGTGTAAATAATCCTGAAGGACCCATGTTAAGGTGGAGGACAGCAGAGCAAATTTATCCTTGAAATGTTTGTAAAACGTTGTTCGGTGAACCATAGCTTTGTCACATATTTCATTAATTGTGATGTTGCTGAATAGCTGGCCTTTCTCACATAACAGATCGAGTAGTGCCATCGTTAACAATTTATGAGTTCGGATAACTCTCAAATCCACCTTTTTATCAATCATTTTCATCTACATCAGTTCCTTATTGTAGTTTAGCTATATAGTATCAACACATTGATTCTTACATGATACGAGATTCCAAGTGTATATTGGTATTATAAGTAATTTTTTGATAAGGCTACAAGTGTAGATGAAATATGATGGATTAGAGAGGATGAAGTGGCGATGTCCGAATTGAAAAAAGCTGTGGTGATCGGGGCAGGTATTGCAGGATTAATCACTGCAAGGATGTTATCTGATTATTATGATGAGGTATGTATCATTGAGCGAGATGAATTGCCTTCTGAGCCGGCGAATCGGCAGGGTGTGCCTCAATCCTTTCATCCACATCGTGTATTACCGCGCGGCGGACTCATTCTGGAACATTACTTTCCCGGATATAATGACGAATTGGTCGCGCTTGGTGCCATTCCTTCACATGAAGAGAAGTTTATGATTGCCAATCGCTACGGTACATTAGTTAATATGGCGAATGCTGATTCCTCATTCAAAATTGCATCGAGCAGCAGAGCTCTGCTGGAATGGGTATTGCGTCAGCGAGTCCAGAGCATAGATCATATAAGCTTCTTAACGAGTACGGAAGTTACCGGGTTAATGACATCAGAAGATCAGCGTTCGATTACAGGCGTGTATACCAAAGAAAGAGGCCGGGATAATCGGGAAGCAATGCTTACAGCAGATATGGTTATAGATGCCGCGGGGCGTTCTTGCAAATTGATCAGATGGCTCGATAAGATAGGGTTGTCCGTGCCTGAGCCGGAAGTGCTGAAGGTGTCGCTTGGTTATAGCACCCGCTATTATAAGATACCATCCTCTATTCAAAATGACTGGGGCACGGTGATAACAGAGTCCGATCCTGTGCAAGGAATTCGTGCAGGCATGTTGTGGCGCATTGAGAATGATATCGCTGGACTGTTACTGTTCAACGCAGGAGGAGATGAATATCCTTCAACTCAACCCGATGAGTTCCAAGAGCAAATCAAACATCTGTTTGCTTCGGATGAAATCGTAGCGTTGGCAGACCAGCTGGAGCCTTTTCAAGGGCCACGTGGATACCGTATTTCCGAGTCTGTCCGTCAACATTTTGAACTCATGGAGAATTGGCCCTCTGGATTACTTGTCCTTGGCGATGCATTTTGCAGCTTCGATCCGATCCATGGCCAAGGTATGACGGTCGCTGCAATTGAAGCCGAGACCATAGCGAAATGTTTGAATGAGCAGCGAATGCATCCTGAGCCGCAGTTTGAGCGCCAAGTGTTGCTTCGTATGCAGCAGGCGATTGAACCAGCCTGGTGGCTCAGTTCTGTGGCCGATCTGCGTTGGAAAGGGGTCGAACATGTTGGGCCTTCCCGAATGAAAGGGGTTGCGTTTGCTCAGAAGTATATAAACTTGTTTACGAAGCAGGCGATGAAAAAGGCGAGTCAGGAAAATAATAAACATCTCTTTTTTACCCAGTTCCTGATGAATGCTCTAATCCTTCCTCCGAGTGAATACTTTAAAGGTGAAATCCTGAACATGATCCTGAACGACAATGGTTCCGAAGAAGAAATGGAGTTAAGAGCGGAGCTTGGTGTCCAAGATCCGGAGCTGTTCCAGCAAAGAATAGATGAGATCATTCCGTCATTTCAACTGGAATTTGATGGGCAAATCAAGAAACTGTTGGAGACTTTCCAGCATGCCATGAGCAAGTAAGATAATAATTCGTGGTGCGTGAAAGTCAGCGCATTATTGCTCTCAAAACATAAAAAATAACAGAGAAATATACGTAATATAATCGTTTAAACAGGATAATGAACATATTTATAAAATCAAAAAAACAGCCCTGTACAGCGAAATTCGCCGACAGGGCTGTTCGTTGATCTTATTTACTCTGCGTTCAGCACAAACTTCTCGATAACCTCTTTAACGCCGTCTTCGTTATTACTTGCCGTAATGTAGTCCGCCAGCTCTTTCAGCGCAGGGATGGCATTCCCCATCGCTACACCAAGACCAGCAACTTCGAGCATCTCATGGTCATTCCAGGAGTCGCCGATGGCAATACACTCGCTGAGCTGGTGACCGAAATGGTCAGCCAGGAAGGTCAGGGCGTGGCCTTTAGTTCCTTCATTGTGCATGATTTCCAGGAAGTAAGGTTTGGACTTCGTGATATGCACTTGAGGTCCGAGCAATTCACGCAGGTCAACGGCAACCTTATCCAAGTAGTCAGGCTCATCGATAATAAGCAACTTCGGTGTTTTTTGTTCGATGACTTTGATGAAATCAGATTCGATATAATATTGGGTGCCGTTTAATTTGGCATAATCACGCAGTTTGTCGTTTTCCTCACGGGCATACAACTTGTCGTCAATGTATGTTTGAAGGTGGAGATTGTTCTCCAGACAGTATTCATACAATTTGCGGGAAGCTTCCTGTGGAACGTAGCGCTCATAAAGTACTTTTTCGTCCAGCAGGTTTTTCACCAATGCGCCCTGATACGTAATGATCGGCACGTTAAGTCCGGTTTGACGAGCAAGTGCTTGTGCGGAAGCATAAGCACGTCCAGTCGCCAGCGTTACAGTTACACCATGGGCAACTGCTTGTTCCAGTGCAGTCTGTGTAGCAGGGGTTACTTCCTTGTTGTCGTTGATCAGTGTGTCATCAATGTCGATTGCGATTAATTTGTAGGTCATCTGTGTTTCTCTCCTTTTTTTATCTGTATCTATACTAACGAACGAAAAAATAAGTTTTACACGAGGCCACTCCGAATACAGATTCATCTTTCGATCGCTGTTATCCCCGGATTTTTTGATTCCATTCCCCTAAGGGGAAATCCGTTGATAAGCGTATGCTTCCGATGTAGCTTTTTTTCAAAAAGTTTTAAGCGAACGCTTCGCTTCTCCCGATGAATTCTGTCTTCTCCGTTAACGTGTAATTAGACTTCGTTCTAAAACTATACTTACATCTAAATTTTACTCTTCCAGGAAAACAAGGCCGATAAAGTCTTCCAGCTCAAGGTTGCCGAAGTAATGTTTTACATCCAGGCCCTCAAGTGCAGTACGCACCTCGGATTCCTCATACCGCTTGCCGCGCAGCATATTTTCGATATCCGCCACATCGCCTACACCGAAGAAGTCGCCAAAGATTTTGATATCTTCGATGCGTCCATCCTTGATGTTCATGCGCAGATCGATGATGCCGACAGGGAATTTGCGAGTGTGCTTCACATTGCTCTCCGGAGACAAGCCATAGTTCCAGTCCCAGTTATTATAACGCTCAGCGGAGATTTCCTTAATTTTGTCCCAGTCCTTGTCAGTGAGCGTGTACTGTGGAACGTCCTTAGGCTCCATACGGAAAATGTGACGTAACAGCTCATCGCGGAACTGCTCAATCGTCAGGTTGGTGTCAATCAGATCCCGGATGTTGGCGACCCGGCTGCGCACGGACTTGGTGCTCTTGGATTTGAATTTCTCTGGATTGACGTTCAGGGAAGCCTGAACATGCTCCAGGTTCAGATCAAACATCAATGTGCCATGACTGAACATGCGCCCACGTGTGGAAAACTGGGCGTTGCCCGAAATTTTCTTTTCGCCGACTTGCAGATCATTACGCCCGGTCAACTCGGCATTTACACCAAGCTCGTGCAAAGCTTCAACCACAGGCTGGGTGAACTTGCGGAAGTTATGGAAGGATTGACCGTCATCCGCTGTAATAAAACTGAAATTCAGGTTGCCCAGATCATGATATACCGCTCCGCCTCCCGAAAGACGACGAACCACCTGCACACCGTTATCCTGAACGTACTCGATATTAATTTCTTCAATCGTATTTTGATGTTTTCCGATGATGATCGACGGACGGTTGATGTAGAACAGCAGATAGCTGTCATCCTCCATCGGCAGATGTTTCAGAATGTACTCCTCAATCGCAAGGTTTACAGAAGGATCTGTAATGCCCTGGTTGTCTACAAACAGCATGGTCATTCCTCCATTAATGTATGTGAGGGATTGCTAGTCCCTTATGTAGTGAACCTTGTATATCAAAAGGAACCGAAATTCCTCTTCTATTGTAAACGAATTATGGTTGGGACACAAAGAAAACAGGATTGACCCACACCTCCCGTGCCATCCATAATAAAAAGGACATACAGAAAGGATGACGGGAGAATGACCGGTTATATCGAAGTGTTCGGACATGGCGGGGACGTGGAGACGGCTGCGTCACGATTTGGGAGGGAAGCCGCTGATTTTCTGGATTTCAGTGCCAACATTAATCCACTCGGTCCGCCCAGAGGGGTACTGGAGGCTATACAGCAAGGATTGCAGTCGGTGATTCGGTATCCCGATCCGGCGCATCGGGGATTCAAAGCACTGCTGAGCGAGCGTCTTGGTGTGATGCAGGAGCAGATTTCCGTGGGCAACGGCGCAGCCGAAAGCATGGCGCTCATTCTGCTGGGGCTTGCCCCGCGCAAGGTGGGTACGGTGGAACCGGGATTTTCGGAGTACCGGTCGTTGGCACGACAATTCGGTGCCGAGGTTGTGCATACGGAGGGAAGAGAAGAACTGGCGTGGCGAGCGGAACCCGAGGACATCGAGCAGCTCATGGAAAAGGTAGACCTGCTCTTCCTCGGCCAGCCCAACAATCCAAACGGTGTACAATATCCACTTGAGGTATTACAAAGGCTTGCCCGCAAAGCGGAAGAAACGGGAACCGTACTTGTCATTGACGAGGCCTTTATGGATTTTATTCCGGTAGACCGGCGTCAGTCCCTGGCAGCACAACTGAATGACTATCCTAATGTGATCATCATTCGCTCGATGACGAAGTTTTATGCCATTCCGGGTTTGCGTCTCGGATATGCTTTGGGCCGTGCCGAATACATTCAGGCGATGACAAAGAAACAGGTGACCTGGAGTGTCAACGGTCTGGCACTCATGGCAGGTGAAGCCTGTCTGCGCAGCGGAGAACGGTACGAACAGGAGACCATATCACAGATCACGCGGGAACGGGGTCATCTCATCGAAGGGCTGAAGGCGTACGGATGTGCGGTGACACCGGGAGAGGCGAACTTTATTTTGGCACGTGTGCCGGACCCTTGGACAGCGGCAGCAATGCAAGAGGAGCTGGGCCGAAGAGGTATTCTGATTCGCAGCTGTGCCATGTATCCGGGGCTTGACAAAGGGCATGTACGTTTCGCGGTCAAGGATGCAGATGCCAATGCTACGTTACTGGAAGTACTGGGCAGCGTGCTGGAAACCAGGGGATATCCGAATGTCGATCAGACGAAAGATGAGGAACAGGGAGGGAAGCGGCAATGACACTCCCGTTTTATAACTACTTTACAAATGGAGAAACAGAAGAGAATGAATATGCTTCCTCTTCCTGGCCGGGACTGAAGATATCCGCACATGAACGACATATCAAAGCTCAGAGCCCAAGGTCTGCCCAAGCGCTGTCGAGTGCGGTATATGGCGGCGGGATGCTTGAACTGGATCGCATATTTAACATCTATGTGGACAGGCATTACCGCTGTGATGATCCGCCGCGTGATATCGAACAAGCGCTGAATGAATGGCATGAGCCACGCGATCAATGTGCCGGATTATTGACGGCCGTAAGGCTGGAGCATACCTCCATTCAGGAATATACAAGTGATGAATTTGGCCTTCTGTGCTGCACCACTGCGGGTGTATCAAATGCCGCACGAGCGGGGTCGGAGAGAACGGTATTTGATACGGCGGGAAATAAGACGATGTCTTCCGGCAGGGATCGCTCTGCTCCTTCAGCACGGAATCTGACGAAGTCACCCTATGTCCCGGGTACAATTAACATCATGCTCTGGTTGAATGGACGCATGACCAGCGGGGCGATGGTGAATGCAGTACAGACGGCGGTGGAAGCCAAAGCGGCCGCGCTGGCGGATGCGGGTGTTCTGGATTCGGAGAACGGGTTGCCCGCCACCGGTACCACAACCGATGCCATTGTGTTGGCGGTACGTCAGGCAGTGGAGGAACCTCATCCGATGATCACTTATGCCGGGACTGCGACTACGGCAGGGGCGGCGATTGGCAGATTGGTATACGACACGGTGACGGAAAGCCTTCGGGCCGGACTGTTATGGAAAGAGAGGGTCAGGGACAAATGACTTTTGAGGTGGAGCATCTATGGACCTGGCCGTTCTGGACAGGCATGGCGGGAGCCTGGATTATTATACTGGCGTACCTGTTGGACCGATGTATCGGAGATCCGCGCTGGATTCCCCACCCGGTGATTGGCATGGGAAAAGGCATCTCGGCGTTGGAGCGTGTCATTCGCTCGCGTGTGCGCACAGATTCGGGGCTGAAGAGAGCCGGGCTGTTGCTCCCGATGGTGATCGCAGGGGGTTCTTTTTCCATCACGTGGGGACTCGTATATCTGCTTGGGCTAATCCACCCTGTCATTGCAGCGGTAGCTGAAGTGGTGCTCATTGCAACAACCATTGCTTCAAAAGGGCTGAAGAATGCAGGTATGGAAGTGTATCGTCATCTGAAGCAGCAGGATTGGCCGGCGGCCAGACGTTCACTGGGCATGATTGTTGGACGTGATACGGCGCATCTGGATGAACCCGAGGTTGTGCGGGGAACGGTAGAGACGGTTGCTGAAAATATCGTGGATGCCATTGTCTCGCCGTTATTCTATGCGCTCATTGGAGGCGCTCCGCTTGCCATGGCTTATCGCGCCGTCAACACGCTGGATTCCATGGTCGGATATAAAAATGACAAGTATCTGCATCTTGGCTGGGCCTCGGCCCGTCTGGATGATGTGGCGAACTGGATACCTGCCCGGCTGACCGCGATTCTGTTAATTGTGGGTGCCTGGGTCATGAAGCTGGACGCCAAAGGAGCAGCACGCATGGTTGCACGGGATGCAAGACTACATCCAAGTCCGAATAGCGGTTTTCCCGAATCAGCGGTGGCTGGAGCACTGGGCATCCGGCTTGGCGGACATAACGTGTATCACGGCGTTGCTTCATTTCGTGCCTACATGGGTGAAGCCACACGGCCGATGGAAGCCGAGGATATTGTGCAAACGTCACGTCTGATGTTCTGGTCGGCAGGTGCTTTTGTGGTACTATGCGTGTTCATAACGCTGGGTGTGTGGCTGGCAGGAGGGACGCTGTTATGGTCATAAAAGCAGGCAATGAAGTACATACGAATCAGCCTGGGCCGCTGAAACGAAACATTCTGTGGGTCCGTCATGGGACAACGTTGTGGAATGTGGAAAAAAAATATCTGGGGCATACCGACATCGGTCTGCTGCCAAATGCCAAAGAAGAACTGGCTCCGCTTCATGAACAATTGAGCGGTGTTTCGTGGCACGAGGTATATTGCAGTGATCTGCTTCGCTGCCGACAGACGCTGGAACAGATTCTTCCTGATGCCAGCGGAAAGGTGAAGTTCGACTCGCGCCTGCGCGAGAATGATTTTGGACAGTGGGAAGGGCTGACGTATGATCAGCTCAAGGATAACCCTGTGTACCGAAGCTGGATTGATGCGCCGCAGGAGGTCACTCCGCCCGGAGGGGAATCGTGGCAGGAGTTTACCGGACGGTTGGATTCCTTTCTCCAAGAGATGTTGTTGGAGGGTCGTCCTTCGATGCACGTTGATGAGGGGCGCGAGTCAACCATAGTTGTGGTTACGCATGGTGGTGTCATCCGGTATGCCTTGTCCCGTCTGATAGCCGGGCTTGGGTTCTGGGATACACATGTCGTACCGGGACAGGTGATCCAGGTTCAGCTTGATCAACAGGGGAATCAGTGGTTTGGCAGCAGAGTGACTTTTCCGCCGATCGGGTTGTAAGGATGTACAATATACCCTATAATCACAACAGAAGTGTGACTTCAGCATGGATACAGATACGCTGCAGGTGTGAAGCCTGAACGAGTATGTAGCATGCAGAAATTACACGGCAATGGTTTACCATATCAGCGACCAAGGGTCCCGCGTGTGAAGGCTGTTTTTCACGGCAATTAGTACGAGTCCTGAAAACACACAAGGGTGAAATGGGGAAGCCGGTGCAAATCCGGCACGGTCCCGCCACTGTAAAACAGGATGATTCCTGTAAGTCAGGTTACCTGCCCTGGACGTACAAACCGGTGTTCCTTCGAGGAAAGGACAGCGTTTCGGGCTATTCTATGCGCATGGACAACCCTTGGTTGAACATGTACAGATCGCCATATGCGAGACGTCATCCCTGATCCTAGACGTAAGGATTAGGGATTTTTTATTGTTCATGTAAGCTGAACGAGACCAATTTTACACGAGGTCACTACGATTGCAGTACCATCTTCCGATCGCTGTTATCCCCAGATTTTTTGATGCCCTTTTTTGAAAGGGAAAATCCGGTGATAAGCGTATGCTTCCGATGTAGCTTTCTTGTAGAAAGCTTTAAGTGAACACTTCGTTTCTTCAGATCGGTTCTGCACTCTCCGTTAACGTGTAAATGTTGCAGTTCAAACCTTGTACAGGAACACCAAGGCATGGGAGTAGGAGTTTGAGCACGATGCAAGAAAATAGCACAAATAGAGAAGGGGAGAATAACAGAATGAATTTCAAAAATTGGAAAAACGTAGCGTCCCTGCTAAGTGCAGCGGCACTCGCACTGGCTTTGGCCGGATGTGGCAATGCAGCAACAAACGAGGGCACAGGTACTTCACAGCAACCGGCACAGGAGCAGTCCCAAGGCCAGGCGCAGACTGACCTCAAAACACAATATCCACTTACCGTTACGGATGCAACGGGTGAATCATTCACCTTTGAAAAGGCACCAGCCAAAATCGTATCCGTGTCTCCAGCTGAGACAGAATCCCTGTTTGCCCTTGGATTGGACGATCAAATCGTTGGTGTATCCGACTATGATGATTATCCGGAAGCAGCAACAACCAAAGCTAAAATGGGCGGTATCACCAAGCCCAATGAAGAGTCTATTATTGCAGCTGAAGCCGACATTGTCTTCACAGGTATCTCCATGAGCGAAGATGCAGTGAAGAAACTGCGTGAACTGGGCATTACCATTTTCAAAACGGATCCTAAATCCATTGACGATGTGATGAACAATATCGAAACCTTCGGTAAAATCACCGATCATCAGGAAAAAGCACAAGAAATCATCACCCAGATGAAACAGGACGTGACGGATGTAACCGAAGCGGTGAAGGCAGTTAAACCGGAAGAGAAGAAAAAAGTATACGTTGAATTCTCCCCAGGCTGGACTGTGGGTAAAGGCGAATTCATGGATGAACTCATCACTGTAGCCGGTGGTAGCAATATTGCTTCCGACAAAGAGGGCTGGTACGAAATTAATGAAGAGAACGTGATTGCCTCCAACCCGGATGTGATCCTGTATGCCAACGATGTAATTGACGAAAACTCCAAAACACTGGATCAGATCATCAAGGCGCGCAGCGGCTGGGATCAAATTACGGCTGTGAAAAATGACGCGGTTATTGGCCTGGATGCCAACCTGCTGAGCCGTCCGGGTCCACGGGTAACTCAAGGGTTGAAAGAAGTAGCCAAAGCGATCTACCCTGACTTGTTCCAATGAGTAAAAAGCTGATCCTGTTCGGAACGACGGGCATGGTGCTGCTGGTGCTCACCGTGCTCATCTGCACGGGCATTGGTTCAGTAACTTTGCCGATCCGGGATATTGCAGGCATCCTGATTCACAAAATTCCTTGGGTGGGCGATTGGATTACACCGGATTGGAATAAGGCAGCCGAACAGATTATCTGGAAAGTCCGTTTTCCACGTGTACTGCTTGCCGTGCTCGTGGGCGCATCGTTGGCGATTGCCGGTACGGGATTCCAGGGGGTTCTTCGGAACCCGCTGGCAGACCCGTTCACCCTGGGCGTATCATCCGGTGCTTCGGTGGGTGCAGCCTTTCTGATTTTCTTCGGATTGCAGTATGCACTTATCGGAATCTGGACGTTGCCACTGGTGGCGTTTTTGACGGGTGTAATCACGTTATGGTTTGTTATGGCACTGGCTCGTGAAGGACGTAAAATACCTACACACAGCCTCATCCTGGCTGGTGTGGTCATGCAAAGTTTCCTGGGCGCAGTTGTTTCCTTCCTGTCGACCATGTCGAAACAGACGATTAATGAAATTATATACTGGACGATGGGAAGTCTGGCTCTGCGTGGGTGGTCGTATACGGCCATCCTTTTCCCGTATTTTCTATTAGGACTGGTCTTTCTCTGGAGCCGCGCACGCTCGTTGAATGTGCTTGCACTGGGAGAACGTCAAGCGGCACATATCGGGATCGGAGTGGACAGGCTTAAGCTGTCCGTGCTGGCAGTTGGCACACTGCTGACCGCAGGTGCTGTCTCGGTATCGGGTGTCATCGGATTCGTTGGATTAGTGATCCCGCATATGTTGCGGCTGCTGGTGGGACCAGATTACCGACTGCTGGTACCTTTGTCTGCCATTGGTGGAGCGATCTTCATGGTATGGGCCGATACCATCGCAAGGTCGTTGCTGGCGCCAACTGAAATTCCGCTCGGTGTTGTCACCGCCTTTGTTGGTGCGCCGTTCTTTGCTTACCTGCTGAACCGGAACAAAAAGTTGCAGAAGGGGATGATGCCATGAATTCCAGTACCCGTTCCAACTCGACTTCACTTATCTCCATTAAGGGAGCAGGGAAGTCATATGGCAATCATCAGGCACTGCACAATGTAGACTGGCATGTTGGCGAAGGTGACTGGTGGGGAGTTGTCGGACCAAACGGCAGTGGCAAGTCCACCCTGATCCAGCTTATTGCCGGAACGGAACAGTTAAACGAAGGTCAGATTCGTATCGATGGTCGAGACATCGGCTCTTACAGCCGTAAGGACCTGTCGCGCATGATCGCTGTATTGCAGCAGGATGGCTTGCCAGCCATCTCCTATCCTGTGCGAGACGTGGTGGAGATGGGGCGATATCCATACCAGAACTGGTTGGGGCGGGAAGTGGGCGATGGGGCACTTGTAGTGGACAGGGTGCTCGAAGACCTGGGATTGACAGAGCTGGCGGACAGACCGCTGGATGCACTCAGCGGCGGGCAACGGCAACGGGTCGCACTAGCCAAAGTTATGGCTCAGGAGCCGCGGTTGCTGCTGCTGGACGAACCAACCACGTTTCTGGATATTAAATATCAATTGCAATTCATGGAATTGTTATCGGCATGGCGACAGAGGACTAACATTACAATTGTGGCTGTGTTGCATGATCTGAATCTGGCCGCGTTATTTTGCGATCACATTCTCGCGCTGCGTGAGGGCATGGCGGTTCGAAAGGGCACGCCTCATACGTTAATCAACGATGAGAATATTCAGGATATATTCCGCGTCAAACCCGCGATTGTCTCCCATCCCGACCATGCCATACCTCAACTGCTGCTGCGGCGGGACATCGATTAAATGAAGCGGGGCAACCCATATTTTGATGAAGGAAGTGCTGGTTGTATGAATAATGAACAGGTGTTGGAGCAATTAACGAAAAAGATTGTCGCTCCTGACCAGAAAGTGGCGGCAGAAACCTCTGCACATGTGGATTCGTTGACGAAGCCGCCGGGGAGTTTGGGCAAATTGGAAGAGCTGGTGATCCGCCTGGCAGGCATGACGGGCAATGCACGTCCGCGTTTTGATCACAGGTCGGTCATTGTCATGGCCGCGGATCACGGCGTAGTGGAAGAAGGCATCAGTGCTTTTCCTGCCGAAGTGACCCCGCAGATGGTCCTGAATTTCCTCGCTGGAGGCGCTGCGGTGAATGTGCTTGCCCGGCACGCCGGAGCTGGTGTGATCTGTGTGGATATCGGTGTGAATGCCGATCTTGAACATCCGGACCTGCTTTCCCGTAAAATTCGCAAAGGCACGGCCAACATGGCCCGAGGTGCAGCGATGACCCGGGATGAGGCAGTCAGCGCTATCCTTGCAGGAGCCGAAGTTGTATCGGCAGAGGTGGCGAAGGGAACACAACTGTTTGTCACCGGGGAGATGGGAATTGGCAACACTACCGCAAGTGCTGCGGTAATGAGCGCGTTAACCGGAGTTGCACCAGCTGCCGCCGTGGGGCGAGGCACCGGCATTGATGATGCAGGCTTGCAGCGCAAGGCTGCTGTAGTCAGCCGGGCGCTTAGCGTAAACGCACCTAACCCGGAAGATGCACTGGATGTTCTGTGCAAGGTGGGTGGACTGGAGATTGCCGGACTCACAGGGGTTATCCTAGCAGCAGCTGCTCATCATTGCCCGGTCGTTGTAGACGGGTTCATCTCTACCGCCGCAGCGCTGGTGGCGAGACAACTTGCACCTCGGAGTACAGCTTATATGATCGCTTCTCATACCTCACACGAAAATGGACATGAAGCGCTGTTGCGTGAACTGGACCTGAAAGCGATGCTGGATCTGGACATGCGTCTGGGTGAAGGCACAGGCGGCGTGCTTAGTCTTCATCTGATTGACGCAGCATGTCTCATTCTGAACGAGATGGCGACCTTTGCAAGCGCAGGTGTCTCGGACGGGACAAGCCCTGCTTCGGACTCCGCTCCGTCGGGTGATTCATCCGTGCAAGGAGAGAGTTCCCGATGAGCGTACTGGTGACAGGTGGCGCACGCAGTGGCAAAAGCTCCTTTGCCGAGCGTCTCTGCATGCAGCGTTCCTCGGAGGCTTGGTATGTGGCGACAGCTCAGGCGTACGATGATGAAATGCGTGAGCGTATCACCATGCATCAGCATCAGCGCGAGGCATCAGGGTATCTGTGGCACACGATGGAAGAGCCGATACATCTGCCTGCTTTGATAAGCCGCATGGGTGAAGGGCATACAGGGACTTCTGCACCCACCATTCTGGTGGATTGCCTGACGCTGTGGCTGACAAATGTTTTGTTAGCACATGAGCATGACGAGAAACAGGTGTTACAGGGACATTTGGACGCGTTGGTTGAAGCGATTCGAACCTATCCCGGTTTGCTTGTTCTGGTTACAAATGAAGTGGGAGATGGGATCGTACCGGAATATGCCCTTGGCAGGAAATATCGGGATTTGGCCGGTGTACTGAATCAGCGTATTGCGGCGATATGCGGTGAAGTGTTTCTGGTGACCGTAGGCATTGCGATTGAACTAAAAAGCAAGGAGTACCGCTTATGAAGGATGGCACGCCTGCTCCTCAGCGTAAACATGCGGCGGCAGCCGCTTTTCAATTTTTGTCCCGTTTCCCTGTCAAAATGCAAATCGATTTTGTCCCGCCGTTGCTGCGGGAAAGTGTTGTCTTTTATCCGCTGGTCGGTGCTGCAATCGGTCTGTGTGTCTGGCTCGCGGGAGCCTTAAGCGGTGCAGTGCTTCCGGCCTTTCCGGCTGCCGTCCTGACCTTGACGTTATGGGTATGGCTTACCGGAGGGCTCCATCTTGACGGATGGATGGATACGGCGGATGGCTTGCTCAGTTATCGTACCCGTGAACGGATGCTGGAGATTATGAAGGACAGCCGTGTCGGGGCAATGGGCGTGATCGCCTGCGTGTTGCTTCTGATGATGAAGGCTGCGCTGATCGCTGATTTTATTGCCCGGGGCCACTGGGTGTACGGTGCGTTGCTGATCCTGCCCATGATCTGGAGCCGCTGGTTCATGGTGTATGCGATGTCGGCCTGGCCGAATGCGCGCGAAGATGATGGACTTGCTGTATTGTTTAAAGGTCTCGGGGAGCGGAAGGAGGTCCAGCGTGCACGAAGTTCAGCTGTGGGCCTGACCTTAATCGCAGGGGCAATTACGTTTGCCGCGGTGTGGCTTTTCAAGCCGGATATGGGGATTGCAGATGCGATGGTGAGTGGTCTGGGAACACTGCCATGGTGGCTATACCCGGTGACGGCAGTTATTATACTGCCTGTGGCGTGTTATTATATCGGACGATTCGTGGCTGCCCGGATCAGTGAACGGCTCGGTGGTTTAACCGGGGATACGTATGGTGCCATGAATGAGCTGCTGGAGGCGGCTTTGTTGACCGTGCTGAGCGCGCTTCAAGGACTGTTCTGGCTGTAACTTTTGAAGTAAGAAGCAGTATGGAAAGTGTTACGCATGAGGTTGGGAGCAAGGTGATCTGGATATAACACGGAGACAGGGGGAGAGAGCGTGGAAGATAGGCCATCACAACCAGCGGCGGTACTGATGCTGCAAGGAACGGCTTCCGATGTAGGCAAAAGTGTCATCACAACGGCATTGTGCCGGATTTTTAAGCAGGATGGCTTCAAGCCTGCTCCGTTCAAGTCACAGAATATGGCACTGAATTCCTATGTGACGGAAGATGGCAAGGAGATTGGTCGGGCTCAGGGGGCACAAGCTGAAGCCTGCGGTATTGAGGCGACAACCGACATGAATCCAATCCTGATCAAGCCGGTGCGGGACATGCATTCGCAGATCGTGGTACATGGTGTACCATTTGCCCAGATGAGTGCATCGGACTACCGTCAGCATTTCCTGCCTGAAGCAAAGCAGACGGTGATGGATGCGTTGAATCGGCTACGGGATACCTATGATATTGTGCTGATGGAAGGAGCGGGCAGTCCGGCCGAGATCAATCTGAAGGATCGGGATATCGTCAACATGAATCTGGCAGGCTGGGCCGATGCGCCGGTGATTCTGATCTCCGATATTGATCGGGGCGGAGTGTTTGCTTCCATTGTAGGTACGCTGGAGCTGCTGGAACCCCATGAGGTGGCGCGAGTCAAAGGGTTCATTATCAACAAGTTCCGCGGTGATCTGTCCCTGTTGCAACCAGGACTCGACTGGCTCGAAGAACGGACAGGCATTCCAGTATTAGGTGTTTTGCCTTACATAAGAGATATTCAGATTGAAGCAGAGGATTCGGTGGTGCTGGACTCCATGCGTCATGGTAAATCCGGCAAAACAGAGCTGGATCTGGCGGTGATCCGATATCCGCGAATTTCCAACTTTACAGACTTTGACGCACTTTCCCGTGAACCGGATGTGAATGTGCGTTACGTGACCTCGCCAGAGGAATTGGGCAGTCCGGATGCCATTCTTCTACCGGGTACGAAGGATACCATAGGTGACCTGGCATTTCTGCGTGAGTCTGGACTAGAACAGGCGATTGCGAGCCAGACCGAGCGTGAGCATGTTCAGCTCGTAGGAATATGTGGCGGATACCAGATGCTGGGACGTCATCTGAAGGACCCGTTTGCTGTGGAGGCGAATCAGATCCAGGAAGCAAAAGGACTTGGCTGGCTCCCGCTATCGACAACATTTCTTCAGGAAAAGCAGACCGTCAGAGCTTCCGGACGGGTGCAGCCTGATCACCCGCTTCGTCTGTATGGTGAGCAAGATGTAGCAGATGCTTCATTACCCATTAACGGATATGAGATTCATATGGGCGTTACGGAGTGCCACGAGCCTGAACGTGTAACCGCGTTGTTTGAAATCTCGCATCCAGGTGGTCAACCTTTCCAAGAAGGCTGGGGCTCAGTAGATGGCAGGGTGTGGGGAACCTACCTGCATGGTTTGTTTGAAAGTGATCAATTCCGACGTTCTTGGCTGAATGCCTTGCGTGCAGGAAAGGGACTGGCTCCACTTCAGGAGACATATAGTACGCATGAGCGTAAGGAGATGGAGTTCGATCGGGTAGCTGAATCGTTGCGTTCGGCATTGGATATGAAGCGTGTGTACGAGATTATGGGTGTTCAGGCACCTGAGTGAAACAACAATACCCCCATGTCCGGCAAACCGTTCTCTAGAAACGGAATGTTAGCGGCATGGGGGTATTGTATATCCTATGATTAAATGAGGTTTAAAACAGGTGATGATAGGTTAATGGTTAACCTGTTAGTTTATTTTGAAATTCTTCATAGCGGATTGCAGCTCTACAGCTTGTTCATGCAGATGACGAACCGTATTCGAATGTGAATCCATCTCGCTGAGCTGAAGATCTGCTGTTGAAGCAATCTGTAGCATACTTTCACGGGATTTGGTCGTAATCTGTGCCGTTTCTTCAACGGACGCACTCACTTCTTCAGCACCAGCAGATACTTGTTGTGTAGAAGCAGAGACGGTCTGAATGGTCAGATTCACGTTCTGGATCAATTCATTCAGCTGCTGGAAGGCTGAGCCTGCTTGTTGAACAACAGTTGTACCTGAACCAATCTCCTGGGTTACACGGTTCATGGCGTCAACCGAGCGTTCAGCGTCTTCACGAATGGTACCCAGATAATCCGAAATTTCTTCGGTGGCTGTCTTGGATTGCTCGGCAAGTTTGCGAACTTCTCCAGCAACAACAGCGAATCCGCGGCCATGTTCTCCGGCACGTGCTGCTTCAATGGAGGCGTTGAGTGACAGCATGTTAATCTGTTTGGTGATTTCAAAAATGGAAGCAACAATGGTGCCGATAGCTACCGAACGTTCATTCATAGTTTCGACATAACGCAACGATTCGCTTGCTGTCTGGCCTACACGCTCCATCTGCTCAATGGCATTCTGAGCCAGTCGGTTACCGTTAACTGCCTCGTTGGCTGCTTCACCAATCTGGTCAGACACTTCAGCGGAAGAAGAAGCAATATGCATGATACCTTGCGTAATTTCTTCCATAGCTCTCGCGTTCTCGGATGCGCTTGACGCAATGCTGATACTACCTTTTTCTGCATCTTCTGCGGAGCGGCTGGAGTTTCGAACCATACCGGACATCGATTCAACTCGCTGAAGCAGGTCATTGGAACCTGACACAACTTCATTGGATGTAGACAAGGCACGGCTAATCATTTCTTTCAGGTTATGCGTCATCGTCTGGAAGCTTGCGGCAAGCTGGGCAATTTCATCTTTGCCTTTGATCTCTAGCTCAGCGGTCAGATCGCCTTGGGAAATTTGTTTACTATGTTGGACAAGCTTGATGATCGGTTTGGTCACTCTTTTGATCATACTAGTGGAGATAAGCCAGCCGAGCACAAACACTAATGCTGTAATTCCAAGACACAACCAGAAAATCTGGGTAATCTTGTCTTGAATAAACTGGGCATCCATGCTCACAGCCATAATCATGTTACTTCCTGCAATGGGGATGAAGGCTGCTTTATGTACACCAAAGGAATCGGAGTAGACCTCGCTGATTACCATTTCTTTGTTCTCAATAGCTGCATTCATTGCGGGTTCTACACTAATCTCATCCTGGGCTTTCATGTTTGAAGAAGGGTTGGCCACAACGACTTTGGCTGAGCCATCTTGAATAGCAACAACGTAAGCCGCATCCAAATTATGTTCTTTTGCTTTATCTGCCAGGTACGATTCCACGGTCATGGCAGCACCTTCAGAACCGGCTCCGCCACTCTGTACCTGTAGGATTTTGGATGCTGAAGTATTCTTGTATATATCCTGAATGGACGTGTTTAGGACTTTGTCAAACTGCGGAAGCACGTAGCTTTGAATAATATTCATCGATACGGCATAAAAACTAATACTGAACAACAGGGAAGCAACCAGCAGAACGAGGAACAAGGTGCCTCTGATTTTACCGGCGACGGTGCGATTACGAAACATATGATCATCCTTTCACGTCAAGTTCATTAACATTGTCGCTTTTCCGTAATCCTAAGACCTATCTACCAATGAAGAAAGACCTAAATTGAACATTGAGAAAAGTTGGGAATAAGCGGATATACCTATATTACAAAATTAACCGGAGGTTGAATAGAACAATTTTCACGATTTGGTGTATTTTTTTCAGAAATAGATGAATCTGTTACATGCATATTACATAATATCAATTAATACCTACCAGAATAGTTTGTTATATGTTATATTGTAAAATGTCTTTGTCGGAAGTACAAAAGATAGAAGAGAAAACCGGATATTTTCCGGTTACACACATGCCTGAGGAGGATTTAAAGAAATGGATACTTTTCTAGTCATATTGAATGTAGTGGTCATGCTTGCCTTACTTGGCATCCTCTACTGGATGCAGAAAAAGCATATCTCCTTTACAAAACGCGTATTTGCGGGTCTGGGACTGGGAGTTGTTTACGGGGTTATTCTCCAATTGGTGTACACATCAGGTTCTGATGTAGTTACGAAATCAGTCGATTGGTTCAATCTGGTCGGTTCAGGATATGTTCGTTTGTTACAAATGGTCGTGATCCCATTGATCATGGTGTCCATCATCTCGGCCATTATGAATCTGAAGGGCAAGCAAAATCTTGGCAAGATGAGTGTTTCCATTATTGCCATTCTGTTGATCACCACAGCGATTGCCGCAGGGGTCAGCATTGTGACCAGTCTGGGCTTCAACCTGACTTCCATTGAGATACAAGGAGGAGACCGGGAGAATGCGCAGATTCAGAAGGTGGAGGAACGGCTTGTTGATGTGAAGGATCAGACCATCCCGCAACAAGTGCTGGAATTCATTCCTTCGAATCCATTTGCAGATATGACAGGAGAACGTCGTACATCCACACTGGCGGTGGTTATCTTCTCCGCGTTCATCGGTGTAGCCGTACTTGGACTGGATCGCAAAAAACCTCAGCAGGCGGAGACGTTCCGCGGTATGGTTAATGCGGTATATGCGGTGGTTATGCGAATTGTTACGCTGGTGCTGAGGCTTACGCCTTACGGGATTCTAGCACTGATTACAAAGGTAACGGCGACAACCAATGCGGAAGAGATATTAAAGCTCATCAAATTCGTGATTGCATCTTATATCGCGCTGGCGATCATGTTTATTATTCATCTGATCATTATCTCTCTGTCCGGCTTCAACCCGGTTACGTATTTGAAGAAGGTGCTGCCAACACTGGTATTTGCCTTTACGTCCCGTTCAAGTGCAGCGGCAATCCCGCTGAATGTGGAGACACAGACGAAGAAACTCGGCGTATCGGACGGCATTGCGAACCTGTCTGCAAGCTTTGGGGCTACGATTGGGCAAAACGGCTGCGCCGGGATCTATCCGGCCATGCTGGCGGTGATGATTGCTCCGACGGTCGGCATCGACCCGCTGAGCTGGGACTTCATTGTGACTTTGATCCTCGTAGTCATGATCAGTTCGTTTGGTGTGGCTGGCGTTGGCGGCGGGGCAACCTTCGCTTCCCTGATCGTATTGTCCACCATGAATCTGCCTGTGGCTCTGGTTGGACTGCTCATTTCCGTGGAGCCGCTGATCGACATGGGTCGTACAGCGCTTAACGTGAACGGGTCGATGACATCAGGACTCGTGACGAGCAGAATTTTGAAGGAAAACGATCGGGACACGTTTAACGATCAGAGCCGCGAGCTGGATTCTGCGGCTCAGGCTTAATACAGAATGGATTAGATAGAAGCTCACATTAAGATAGCTAGAGCCGTCTACAAATCAAGTGAGAAAAGCCGTCCTTCGGAGGAATCCGGAGGGCGGTTTTTTTGCGGCAATCAAACTATGCTGTGCACGGTGGTGAAGCAGTCTTCTTTTTCTATACACGGTGCAAGGGGAATAGAGGTAGGAAAATCTAGTATGGTCGAGAGGGAAGCGGGAGGAATATAGAAGGGGTCGTAGTCACTCGGGCACGCTTGGAGTTATTTAGTTCTGTTCATGGAACGAGAAATGTGATAGAGTATTCATGTTTTGGCCCTGAGCCAAACCGCGGTTCGTAACCATCCCGCGTAATCAAAACTAGGAAGGCAGTGTATGTATTTATGTTTAACTTAGGGTGGGGAGCAGTTTTTGTTCTCGTAACTTATGGATTTTTCCTGTTGTGTTACCGCTTGTTCGGTAAAAAAGGTCTCTATGCCTGGATTGGTGTGGCTACGGTTATAGCCAACATTCAGGTGACCAAAACGATAGATATTATGGGAATTGTACTGACGTTAGGCAACACGATGTATGTCAGCATGTACCTGACCAGTGATCTGCTCAATGAGAAGTATGGACCAGGTGAGGCACGCAAAGCCGTATGGTTCGGGTTTTTCACGCTCATCATGACAACGGTTCTGATGCAGATGGTGTTGTACTTTGACCCGGCACCCACGGACTTTGCACAGGAATCTATGGCGAAGCTGTTTGGTCTGCTGCCACGCCTGGCTCTCGGAAGTCTGACGGCGTACTTCATCAGTCAGTTCCTGGATGTTCGATTGTACTCTTGGCTACGCAAGGTGGCTCCAGGGCGCAATCAGTTGTGGATTCGCACCAACGGTAGTTCGATCATCAGTTCATTTGTGGATACACTGGTGTTCTGTACGATCGCGTTTGCGTTCATCTACCCTTGGGATGTTTGGCTGGAAATCTTCCTGACGACGTATATTATCAAATTTGTATTAACTGCGGTCGGAACGCCGTTTCTGTATGCTGCACGCAGCTTTAAGTTTAAGGATGAGGCTTAGACAATATTCAAAGAGTATCACTTAAAAAACCCCTCTGCGCAGTCAATTGTAATTCGGACTCTGCAAGGGTTTTTTTCATAGAAAAGACCCGAAACAAGAAAAATCCTTTTTACATTTTTATGAAAAAGTTATAATATAAACGACCTGTCGTTATAAGCGTGTATCATTAGGAACGATGATTTTCATACAAAGGGGAATCGCACATGTACTCTACACTGCGTTATACACTGGAAAGCAATGGCACAACCTACGAGAATGATAGCATTAATGCCTCGTTATTGGTGGAGTTGATCTCCAATCTGGAATTGCAGGAATTCGTAGTACTTGTACCTTCGGAGCTGGTGGAGGGAAGTATGTATATGCAGGCTGCTGCGCTTGAGGAACCAGGGCAGGTGGTGGCGGAGATTCGTTTGCAGGAAGGCGAGGACGGTTTCCGGCATTACAGCTGCAGCACAACAGATACGACTGGGATTATTCAATGGTTTCTGGATTACTGGGGGAAGCAACAGCTGCCACAGCTGGAGTCTTGGCAGGATATCACACATGAGTTTGACTAACGGTAAATGAGTGAGCAGGAATAAAATTACGTAGAATGCAGACGGAGTAATTTAGGATATGCTTTGTATTAATTAAAATCCCGCAACCCATGATATTCATGGATTTGCGGGATTTTTGCGTTCGCGTGTGTACTTGCTACTTTTTCTGTATACAGGCCTGAGGCGTACGCGAAAAGAGTATATTATTTTGAAAACAGTTCAGCGCAGTTTCGTGCAGTTAAGTTCATGATGCATAATATCAGCTGAGCATTGATGTATCTGGGCTATTTTTGACATAGATCCAATTGAATTAGTCGCTAAGGATTTGCAGTTCTTTTGGATATGTCGTCAGAACTTCGATACCCGTCTCGGTCACAATTACATCATCTTCGATACGGACGCCGCCTGCTGCGGTATAGATGCCCGGTTCAATCGTGAATACGGTACCTTCATTCAGGATGTCCATATTCTCTCCATGGAGAGAAGGATACTCATGTACGTCGATACCCAATCCATGGCCTACTCTATGCATAAAGCGCTCGCCGTATCCCGCTTCTTCCGTGACCTGGCGTGCTGCACGATCCACTTCGGCGCAGGTAATGCCTGGTTTCACGATTTGGATAGCAGCTTCGTTCGCTGCGAGCACAGTGTTATAGATGGTTTTGAGTTCAGGAGAGATGTCACCAAAGGCGAATGTACGTGTGATATCCGAGGCATATCCTCCAGCATACACACCCATGTCAAACATCAACAGGTCACCATGTTGCAGTTTCCGTTCACCCGGTGTACCGTGTGGCAGACCTGTTTTGGGTCCCGTGAGCACCATGGTGTCAAAGGAAGGACCATCGGCACCCAGCTTTTTCATCTGATACTCCATCTCGGCGACAAGCTCGATCTCGGTTACACCTGTGCGAACATGAGAGAGGCCTTGACGCAATGTTTCTTCAATCAGATAAATGGCGTGGCGAATGCGGGCTACCTCATCCGGTGTTTTTTTTACACGTAATGTGCGAAGCAGGGGGCCAACATCTTCAAAGCTGGTAGCACCAAGAGCGGCCGTCAGTTGTTCATAACGTGCGACCGTTACGTATTCTTTTTCGAGACCAACCCGGCCCAAGCGCCCCTGATAACGATCAAACAAAGCGTATGGATTATCCGTATCCGTGTGAGCGGCAATATTGGATACCGAGGAAGCGGCTGCGGCAGCTTCAGCATCAAGCGCAGGTACAATCAACAGGGGCTCTTCGCCACGTGCGAGAACCAGACCGAGGAAGCGTTCATGCGGATTGCTCGCAAATCCAGTTAAATAGTAGATATGTTTTGGATCTGTGATCAGCATGGCGTCCAATCCTTGCCCGGACAGATCGGCTTCAAGACGAGATAAAGGGTTTTGATTCATAAGTGTAGTTGTCCACCTTTCCATTCATACTATCCTTCTATTATAAAAGATTATGATGGAATTCCAAACTGCGGTGATTTCATATCCTCGGAATACCTTGAATTCTCGGTTTAAGCGGCTGGTATGAAGGGTAATACAGGGCGAAACCGCTTAACAGATGAATAATAACACCACAACAATAGAGAGCAATCCATTAATAATACGTTGAAGCTTGACTTATTTATTTTATACAGAAGAACAAAATACGAAGGGAGATGTAATCATGAATAATCGAGTAACCGTTCCGCTGTATGCTTCATTATTAAGTGTGGCACTGTTAACCACGTCATGTTCTTCAGGCGAACCTTCTACGGGAGGAACAGAGCAGACGTCTCAGGGACAGGGAACAGGTCAGGGACAGACGGCCAACGGAGGCAATACCGGTGCAAGTGGAAATGAGAGTGGAGCGCAGGGAGAGACGGTTATTCCGTATCAGCCATCTGTTCTGGTTGAAGGACTGAATGCACCATGGGAGATTGTGAGTGTGCCTGATGGTCGGATGTTTGTAACGGAACGCCCTGGTGCGATTCGGGTCATTGAGGATGGAAAACTAGCCCCTGAACCACTGATTGAATTCTCAGCCCCGTTTAATGAAGAAGGTGAAGGAGGTCTGTTGGGTCTTGCAGCTGATCCGGACTTCGAGGATAACGGTTACTTGTATGCATATCACTCCTATCTGGAAGGCGACGACATTGCCAATCGAGTGTTACGTCTCAAGGTGAATGATGGTAAAGCGGTCATAGATCAAGAGTTGCTTGGTAACATTCCAGGCGGAACGAATCATAACGGTGGGCGGATTAAAATTGGCCCGGACAAGTTGCTCTATATCACGACAGGTGAGCGTTATGAACCGGAACTGTCACAGAACAAAGATAGCCTTGGAGGTAAAATATTGCGGATAGGTCTCGACGGATCGATCCCGGCAGACAACCCATGGCCGAATTCACCTGTATACAGTATGGGACACCGCAACGCACAGGGACTGGCATGGAATCCGGACAACGGTTACCTCTATTCTACCGAACATGGTCAGCGTAATCATGATGAGATTAACCGGATTGTGGCCGGTGAGAATTATGGCTGGCCTGAGGTGGAGGGAGACGACGATGACAATGGCGCATATCAGGCTCCGCTTGCACATAGTGGGAACGATACATGGGCGCCGTCTGGTGTAGCTTTTGTAGAAGAAGGACCTTGGGCTGGATCACTGATTGCTGCAAATCTGCGTGGAGAGCAGCTGCTGAAGGTCACTTTTTCGGAAGATGGCACACAGGTGGAGAAGGTGGAACCCATCTTCGAAGATGAATGGGGCCGGATTCGCAATGTGAGTGCTGGTGAGGACGGGAAGTTGTATGTGCTTACGAACAATCGGGATGGACGGGGATCACCACGAGATGGGGATGACAAGCTGATTGTACTTACTCCGGAGAGTTGAGTCGGGGTCAGGGGAAAGAAAATCAGTGTTGTAGGACAACGTCGAACCGAACTCGTCTCCCCGTAAGGTAGTGGATGGAGTGAGTTTAAAATGAACGGTTGCCGCTTAACGTAAGCCAAAGCCCTGAAGTGCCCTGAATCTGAATCGCTCTAAATAAAATTTTTCTAAAGAACCTGACGCACCTTAAATAGAGGTTTGGTGGCGTTCGTAGAATTTAACGAACCTCAGCCACGTTTATATAGCCAAAATTCACTCGAAACCTGCAGAAAAACCAACGAAATGAGTAACTAAGGTGTCTGGAGTTCGTTAGAAAATCTTGATACTCAAATTACTGCGTATAGGGTGTCTGAGACTCGTTACAAAACAAGTATAACGTTTAGACTGTGCCCAATTCGTTAGAGACGGACCTCAGTCAATAAGTAGACACTTACGTTACGGTTTTCCGGTGAATTGTTTTGCCAAACGGGCAGGGGAAAGATACTGTGCACATGTCGTAGTTCAATATAAGATACTGCGTGCATACTGTATGAATAGCGTGCGCAATAGGTGCTACCATACGGTCAACACCAGTGCAGTAGAGTAGTAGAAGTGCGTTGTTAATTAATTAAAGGAGCTGTCCCCGTCAAATTCATGACTTATGGGACAGCTCCTTGATTGTAATGTATGTGTCATCCTAATCTTGAATGAGCTACAACGCACAATGCTGCACGAAGAGAAACAACGTTAACAGGATGCTTGTGTCATTCCAAAAATACTCACAAGTCCGCGTTCTTTACTTACTCTGCGCTCTCCGCAAGTGTGGCAATACGCTGAGCCGGATCATTCATGTACTCTCCACCGTGATAACAGAGAACCTTATTGAGCTTAAGGTCGGTCAGTTTCTTCAGGCTTCGCAACGCTTCAGGCATGTCCGGTGTCGCTTGTGGTGCAGGGCCAACCAGTTCATCATCGACCACACGAAGTTCATCGGCAGCGAGCAGGAACTGTTGCTCCCCGAAATACAGGCAGATATGACCTGGTGTATGTCCCGGTGTATGAATGACCTGTGTACCACCTTGAAGGGGTAATATGTCCCCGTCTGCCAGCGTTCTGCTAATGTTCACTTCAGGTAGCTGCAAGAGCAGTTGATCTGCCAGTGCCAAAACGGGCGCGGGCAGCAGAGCACGACGTTCAGGTGTGAATTTGATCAAAGGCTTCTCACCGGTTAGATATGGAATCTCATCGGCATGTGCCCAGATTTCCAGATCAGGGATGGCATCCAGCAGAGCACCCACGTTACCGATATGATCGATGTCCTGATGAGTAATAATCACACGTTTGACGTCCGAGAGCTGTACGCCCTCTTGTTCCAATGCGGATTGAAGTTCAGCGAATTGTCCAATCATGCCTGTATCCACCAAGGTAACGCCATCTACATCACTAAGCATGACGGGGAATATGGGGCTGTTCCCGGAAGGTGTGGGAATCTGGAGATTTAGCACAGTAATCGAAGTTGTTGGATGGCTCATGATGATCCGGACCGTAGTCCGGTACACCTCCTTATATTTTTTAGCGATGATTGTTGTTATTCAGGGCGATTATATTTCAAGTGTTTTCTATATTTTTTTACCGTATGGAGCAGTGCTTCGAACGTTTCTTCTTCATTACTGCCGTCCTTAACGATGGTGACAAACGAGAAGTGTTCATGAACAAGTTTGTTCCTCGTCTGAAACACCAGACTAAGGGCTTCAGCAAAGTGTTCTTTTTCGGATTCCAGAGCAATGAACTCTTTACTGAGTTCGGCCTGAATAATCTCCATATTGGAGCGTGCACGGTAGGCAGGAGTTTTCATCAGCTGGGTCGAATTAAACTTTTTCTGATATACGTCTCTGTACAGTTGATGTAACATTTGTTCAATAATGGCGCATAATTCGATGACTAGTGAAGCATATCTTCGGTTTTTACGTTTTCGGGTGAGCTCACATGTTTCTTCTTTATCCCAAATACCGTATTTTTCATACAGCGTAGAATCAACGTTCTGCAAGATTTCCTGATATTCCTGTTCGAGTAGTGCGATTTCAAGTTTGGCTTGTCGTTTAACTTTTTTAAAATCTTCTTTGGTCAGCATACTTGTCCTCCCATGGAAACCGAGATGTGATCCTATCATTATCTCATATTGTCCGTCGTCGCGCCTCTAATTTCGGAACCTCAGGTTCAGAAGGGAAGTACCTCATGTCCAATCAGACAGCAATTGTAACAGGAGCTAACTCAGGTATGGGGTTGGCAACCACCATTGAACTTGCAAGACAAGGATATCGCGTAATCATGGCATGCCGCAGTGAGAAGCGCGGACAGGAGGCTCTTCAGGAAGCTGTGCGTCAGTCCGGCTCTTCTGCGATTGAATTGATGCTGTGTGACCTGGGTTCACTCGAAAGTATACGCCAGTTTGCCCGCACATTCCGCGAGCGTCATGATCGCCTTGACGTTCTGGTTAATAATGCGGGGGTAGTGATGGTTAAGCGGAAGGAAACCTCAGACGGGTTCGAACAAAGTATCGGTATTAACCATCTGGGACATTTCCTGCTGACCTTACTTTTGATAGAACCTCTGAAAGCTGCGAAGCAGGGACGGGTTGTGAACGTTTCGTCAGGTGCCTACAAGGCCGGCAAAATCCACTTCGAAGATCCACATCTGCACAAAGGTTATAATCCGATCAAAAGTTATGCTCAATCCAAACTGGCGAACGTGCTGTTCACTCGTGCACTGGCTAGCAAACTGTCAGGTACGTCTGTCACAGTGAACTGTCTACACCCTGGTGCGGTGGGAACGAGTATTGGCGTAGATCGTAATACCGGATTTGGCACACGTATTATGGCGTTTGCAGGTAAACTTCCATTCTTTCTGTCCCCTGAAGAAGGGGCGCGAACGGCTGTTTATCTGGCCACAAGCCCTGAAGTTGTCGGGCTCACCGGTCGTTACTTCTATCAACAGAAAGAGCAGCAGCTGAAGGCACATGCCGTTGACGATGCTTCAGCTGAGCGTTTCTGGACGTGGAGCGAAGAACAGGTGGGGCTAAGAGATGACGAGAAGTTGTAATTCAGCACAAGCTGATGAGTGACCCATGAATAGAGTCGTTACATCTTTTATACTTTTGCTTTTACAGCTTGTTGGATCATTTCAATAACAGCTTCAATACGTTGAATGCCTTGATCTCCCTGACCGTATGCACGGACAGAGGCAGATGAGGCATTTTTCTCATTCTCACCAAGTACGAGCGAATAAGGCACTTTTTCCATCTGGGCTTCACGGATCTTGTACCCGAGCTTCTCGCTGCGCAGATCTGTTTCTACCCGAATGCCCGCAGCTCGGAGCTCGCTCTGTACTTGGAGTGCATAGTCTGCGTAATGATCTGATACAGGTAGGAGCTTCACTTGTACAGGTGCGAGCCAGAGTGGGAACGCTCCTGCATAGTGCTCAGTCAGGATGCCGATGAAACGATCGATGGAACCATAGATGGCACGATGGATCACGACCGGACGGTGTTTCAGGCTATCCTCGCCAATGTAAGTGAGGTCGAACTTCTCCGGCATTTGAAAATCAAGCTGGATTGTTCCGCACTGCCAGCTTCGCTTCAGCGCATCAAGGATATGAAAGTCAATTTTCGGTCCATAAAAGGCACCGTCCCCTTCGTTAATGCGATACTCCACGCCCCGACGATCTAGTACATTTTGCAATGCGCGTTCCGCTTGATCCCACAGCTCTTCCGATCCCATGGAATCTTCCGGACGAGTGGACAATTCAATCTTATATTCGAACCCAAAGATATCGTACATACGTCCGATCAGTGAGATCGCCTGATTGATCTCGTCCTCGATCTGCTCTGGCATGACGTAGAGATGGGCATCATCCTGGCAGAATGTCCGCACACGCATCATGCCGTTCAGGGCACCTGAGAATTCATGACGGTGAACCTGACCAAATTCCATCATGCGAATCGGTAATTCGCGATAGGAATGGAGTGTGTTTTTGAAGATCAGCATGTGCCCAGGACAGTTCATCGGTTTCAGTGCAAAAGTGGCATCGTCCACTTCGGAGAAATACATGTTGTCCTTGTAATGCTCCCAGTGGCCGGATTGCTCCCACAGCCGGTTGTTCATCATGAGAGGAGTCCGAACTTCCTGATAACCTTCCTGTAATTGCAGCTCACGGGAGAATTGCTCCAGTTCAGTGCGAACAGTCATGCCTTTGGGCAGATAGAAGGGCATGCCGGGAGCTTCTTCGGAGAACATGAACAGTTCAAGCTCTTTGCCAAGTTTACGGTGATCTCGTTTCTTCGCTTCTTCGAGCATGTGCAGATGTTCATCCAGTTGGGCTTTGTTCGGGAAAGCAGTACCGTAGATGCGTTGCAGCATCTTATTATCCGAGTTACCCCGCCAGTACGCACCAGCTACATTCAACAGCTTGAACGCTTTGATCCGACCAGTGGATGGAAGATGGGGGCCGCGACACAGATCGAAGAACTCTCCTTGATCATAGATCGAAAGCTCGGCGTCCTCTGGCAAATCCTGAATGAGTTCAAGCTTGTAAGGGTCCTGGATTTCTCCGAAGATACGGAGGGCTTCTTCCCGGCTAACGACCCGCCGACTGATCTTTTCATTTTCCTGAATAATTTTGTTCATTTCCCGTTCAATGGCAGCCAAATCACTGATGGACAAGGCATGCTCCAGATCAACATCGTAATAGAATCCATCTTCAATGACTGGGCCGATACCCAGTTTCACTTGTTCTGCACCGTAGATGCGTTTGAGTGCTTGTGCGAGCACATGTGCTGCGCTGTGACGATAACGATACAGACCTTCCGCACTTTCTAAAGTAACGATAAAAAGTTCGCAATCTTGCTGGAGCACCCAATCGAGATCGACATTTTGACCATCTACAATACCGCCGATAGCCTGTTTCCCAAGACTTGTGCTGATAGATGAGGCAACCGCACCTACAGTGATGCCTGCTTCGTAAGAACGTATCGAGCCACCTTGCAGACGGACCTCAATGGAATGACTAGATGGTTGCAGATCATTTGCTTGGCTGTTTATTTCGTTACCTTTTTTGTTGCTTGCTAAGTTACTGTTTTCTTGTTTGCTCATGTGAACCACTCTCCATTTCTTAAAATGAAAGCGCAAAAAACACCCGTCCCGGAAAAGGGACGAGTGCGCTTGGCTCGTGGTTCCACCCTAATTTTGGTTATGGTGCACCCTGCTCTCGGCCAGCCGCCGGAACAGAAAACATCATAACCCTCATTGGAATCCGTTATCGGGGATCAGGCGGTGAACTCTACTGGCAGCATGTCGAACATCCGAAGGAGGTCCAAAATGCTGAGGTTCGAGGTCACGGCTGCAGAGGGGTAATTCCGGTCCGTTCGCTGAAGAAGGTTTCACCAATCCCCTCTCTCTCTGGGCAGCACGCAAACGAAATCTTGTCTCTGGTCATCGCCAAATATGTTAGATCAACTCATTCAAATTATTCTGAAATGTGTTGCATTTAATATTAATATATTGGAACAGGTGTTATTGAGTGTCGATTATATAGACTGAAAATGGAAAGGTCAAGCGGAACATTTTAATTGGTTTCGGACGGCCCATCCCATATTAAGCGAATGATCGTTCCTTCACCAGGGGTGGACTGTACCTCAATACGACCATTCATGGCTTCGATCAAACCTTTGGTTACCGCCATGCCCAGCCCTGATCCAACGTCCGATGTACCTGTATCTGTACCGCGATAGTATCGTTCAAATAACTTCCATACCGTCTCGGAGTCCATGCCGCGTCCATTATCGGCAAACTGAATGCTGAATGCATCTGCGTGTTCACCAGAATGCACACTGACAACCAGGATGGACTCGGGCGGATTATGAAGAAGGGCATTGGCAGTCAGATTATCCACAATTCGTTCAAACGACGGAATATGGACAAGTCCATACACTGGTACTTCGGAAGGTTGGAATAGGATGCGTCCTTCCCCATATGCCGGGTTCCGTTCAGCGCGCTGGATCAGATCACGAAGTAACGTATTTACGTCAGTCTCTTCCGCCACAGGTTGATATCCTCCACTGCGTAATCGATAGGTCATGGCAAGGTCGTTGACAAGCCTGTCCATATACATGGACTTATCGAGCATTATGCCTGCGAATTCCCTGACTTCCTCCGTGGTCCAGCTATATTTATCTGCCTCAAGCATATGCGCATAACCCTGAATGGAGGAGAGGGGCGTCTTCAGGTCATGTGTTATGCCAGCGATCCATTCCTCCCGTAGAGACTCGGTCTGTTTCCGAAGTTCTTCATCTTGCTTCAATGTGTGAGACAGGGCCTGCATGGAGTGAAGCACTTCAGCATATACCTTGTATTTTCGCTTCCACTTTCCGTTACGACGCTGACTGCGAGGGATTCCGAAGGCTCCAGTAGGTTCCTCGTAGTGCCCCCTCTCCAGACGCTGTAACCATTGGAGCATATGCAGCATGGGTGAGCCAAATCGGTTGGCATACCAGAAGGCAAGCAAAATGAGCAGCATGATGATAGACACGATCAATATAACCAATGCCGGTTCCAGAATAAAACTGTAGGGGTTTTGAGTTCCCGTTGCCAATGGATCACCAGGTATACTAATCAGCCAGGTGGTTTCATTCTGTTCGTCGTACCACGTTGCAACAGACATACCTGATCGACTCGGATAGCGAATTTGCATGGTGTATTCGCTTGGTACGCCTATGGCTGGTTTGTTATAGGAGGAGAGTTCGCTTCCTGATGCGTCCAATACTTGAAGATAAGCATTGGCGGCACGGAGGGCCTCCTGTTGGTCGGGCTGAAGATCAAGCTTCCCGTTGGTGAAAGCAAGGTCTGAACGAATGTTATTCATTAAGGACTTGGCCGGGTTACTCTCGCCATATAACAAGGTGAAGTTCTTCCCGTTTTTCTCCCGGATCAGCATGACGATCTGATAAGGAAAAGGCTTCTGGCCTTCCCAGTATGCAATCAATTCCCCCGGTTTATAGTGAGTAGGAACATCGGCGGGTGTGTGGTATTCATCAATGGCGTAACCTTGTTCATCCAAAACTTGGAGCCAGCCTTGATATTTATCCACTTGCTTTAGCAATTCGGGGTCATATCGGATCGTATCATTCGGCATGATCTCTGCTGTATTAATTAATTGGTCCAGACCGTTGGCAGCAAAATCATCTACCAGATTCACTTCATTCACCTTTTGCACGACCCAGTAGGTGGCTACAGACCCAAGCAGGATGATAAGAACGACTGCACCGGCAAGCATCCCGATAAACCGGGTCATTAACCTGCGACGAATACTCATGGGCGTGACACATGTTCCGGCTGAATCAGTTTGTAACCCAGACCCCGGACGTTGACGAGAAACACCGGATTGGAAGGATCGGCTTCAATGCGCTCCCGAATGCGATGAATATGAACCATCACGGTATTGTCATCACTAATGGCTTCAGAGCCCCAGACTCGCTCATATAGATCTGATTTGGTGAAGATTCGATTGGGATGTTTGCAGAAAAAGAGTAACAGTTGAAACACAAGTGCCGGACAGGATACGGATTCTCCTTCAACCCGAAGCTCACCAGCCCACTCCAGCACTTGAAACCTTCCAAAGTCGTACACGCCTTCCGATGTGCTGGGAGATGACGTATTTACGTTAGATGGGACGTGATCCGAGATCGCTGCGGTTTTAGAAGGTAAATAACGCTTGAGTAATGATTTAATTCGAGCAACGACTTCCAGCGGATTAAAGGGTTTGGCGACATAATCGTCGCCACCGACGGCGAATCCGGTTAATTTGTCGTAATCGGTTGTTTTGGCCGTCAGAAACAGGATGGGCGCATCGGTGACCTGCCGTAGAAAAGGACAGATTTCCAGTCCGCTTTTGCCAGGAAGCATGATGTCGAGCACGATGCAATGATACGTCTTGTTGTTGCATGCCTCAATGGCAGCTTCGCCTGTTGTAACGGTATCAATATCGAGAAACTGCTCTTTGAGCAGAACGGTTTTGAGCATATGCAGAATAGCCTGTTCATCATCCACAAGCAGTAATGAGACGTTATCCATAGTTTAAAAATGACCTCCTGATCCTTCCGTTGTGTGTATTGCTAATCATACCATCCAAGAGGGCTGTATAGCTTACAAGCTATCTTAACGGAATCTTAATTATGCAGCGTTAGAGGGCGTTGCAAGTTTAACTACATGTAAGATGGGGTTAGACGAAGGGTAAGACTCATTCTGTACACTTAACTGGAAAGTATAACGATTAACTGAAGGGATGTTGAGAATGAACAGAGAAGGTCATCTGAAATCAGAACAAAATACACATTCGAAATCACAGAATAGAAAAGGCTGGAAGGTGCTTGCGATTACCCTTGGAGCTTGCGTGATATTGTCTGCTTGCGGCAACAGTAACTCCATTACTTCCGACCAGGCGGAGCAGCAGTCAGCCGAACAGGCGTCCAATAATGAAGCGAACGAGAACTCCAATGAGGAGCAAAACTCAAGTTCAGGGGTGAGCGCGGTGGTTACACCGGACAATTTCATAGATACGCTGATGAACGGTTCAAAGGATGCAATCTATAATCAATTCTCTCCCGAATTGAAGGGGACGTTAACGCTTGAACAGTTCAAAACGACGGCCGATCCTTTTTTGGAGGGTGTTGAATCATGGGAGCAAGTGGTAGACGCCAAAATGAATCAAATATCTGAGGTGGCCTGGAAGGATCAGACTGGGACGAAAGGAATTCGAGCCTATTTTTCCGAAGAAAATCAAATTGAAGGTCTCTCGATCCAACCGCTGCAAGCTCATGAGGACACGGATGCCAAATTCACCAAAACGGAGTTTCAATTGCCGATGAAGGGGGAATGGTACGTATTCTGGGGAGGCAATGATGCCTTGTCAAACTATCATTATGAGCACGAAACGCAGCGTTATGCACTGGATATCGTTCGGACCAAAGAACAATCCAGTTATCAAGGTGATGCAACGGCAAACGAAAACTACTATGCTTTTGGTGAACCACTTTATGCAGCTGCGGATGGAACCGTTGTCGAGATCAAAAATGATATTCCGGACAATGTACCGGGTGTCATGAATCCGGAAGAACCAGCCGGTAACTATGTGGTGATCGACCATGGCAACAGTGAATACAGCATCACAGGACACATCAAGGAAGGCAGTGTTTCGGTCAAAAAAGGAGATAAGCTCAAGCAGGGAGACCCTATCGGTGAGCTTGGTAATTCGGGGAACTCCAGTGAAGCTCATCTGCATTTCCAGGTATCGGACGGCCAGGATCTGTTCACATCTCGCTCAATTAACATTCGTTGGGCAGACCAGAGTCAGCAGTTAACTCGTGGTAACACAATTCAGGGACTTCCAGAGTAACTCTCTGTCACAATGTTAGGGATGACGAAGGCTTCTATTTTCCATTATAATATCCTCTATGATAAGAGAACGATCTGAAATGATGGAGGAATAGGGATGAAACTGGAAGATGTGCAGATTGAATATGCGCGCCTGGAGGACTTGCCGAGGATTGTGGAAATTTATAATTCTACCATTGAGGGCCGTATGGCAACAGCGGATTTGGAGCCAGTGACGGTGGAGCAACGTGTTCCGTGGTTCGAGGAACATTCACCGGATCATCGTCCTCTTTGGGTGATGAAGCAGGCAGGACAGGTGGTAGCTTGGGCGAGTCTCAGCTCGTTCTATGGACGCCCTGCGTATAATGGAACGGTGGAAGTCAGTGTATACGTGGATCAGCAATGTCGCGGAATTGGGGCTGGTGGACGTTTGCTCGAAACGGTATTTGCGGCATGTCCTGCACTTGGAATTAAGACCATTCTTGGATTTGTCTTTGGGCATAACGAACCGAGTCTGGGGTTATTACGCAAGCATGGTTTTGAACAGTGGGGATATTATCCTGAAGTGGCCGTGTTGGATGGTGTGAATAGAGATCTGGCGATTTTGGGCAAAAAAATATAAGTGTCGTTCTTGTTCGTAACATAAGAACACTGAAAACCTCCAACCTAAATTAATAGGATTGGAGGTTTTTTGTCGTACATGTATATTCTTTGCTATGTGAAAGTGGGAGTTGTGCTTATACGCCAAGCTGATGTTTAATATCTTGAATCTGTCCCAGATGACGTTCCTCATGATAACTTGCAAAGTCAATCCATTGGGTAAGATCCATCTCTCCGAATACGGGATGAGGAAAGGACTTGCTGCGCAGCAGGTCAGGATCATGATCCAATGCAAAGTTGTTTAACGCTTGGTGAGATTCGTCCAGATCACTGCGTACGTCTGCGAGTGCTTCAGGCGCTGCTGGAGGCTGAAGATGGGGTGGTGCCTCGACGGAGCGGCTGCGGTCCAACGATAATTCATATGGTTTTTTGTCCACAGACACGGTCTGTTCCTTCTCGAGGGCCAGGCTGGCTTGTTTTCCAATTACATTTTCCATCAGATTCAGATGACGTAGTACTTGCATAATACTCCATTGCTCGGGTGAAGGTTTTCGGTTCAATTGTTCTTCTTCGAGTCCCGAGACGGTTTCCCAGATTTGGTTGCGTATATCGTCATTACGAGTAAACATCGTGTAATCCTCTCCTTATATACGGGTTCTGTGATGCGGGTAGCCTGTGTATGTTCATTACCCCAAATGTGGATGCTTATTCTATAAGCATAAAGAATGGAAAGATTGAATGCGAATCCTAGGCAAGATTAGCCTTGTTAGATGTAATCTGTGCCAAATAAAAAAAGCCGTTCTCTGTGAACGGGTTCATTTCCATCCATACCAAGTCCAAAAAAAGATTGACGGGCAGACCCCAGCAAACTATAATCGGTACAAGTAACTTGATATGTAAGGAGTCCTGACATGATATGTTAGTAATCGACGAGGTGTATCACCATACAGCATTGCAAATATCATCGTCCGATTTATTGTACCTTATCGAACGGCTGAAGGTCAAAAAAGAAAACGAGATCGAAACGCTCAAGAAGAAGATTGAACAGTTCGAACAGAAGCGTCGAGCGGAAGAGGTTGCTTATCAATCGTTGTCGCCCGTACGCAAGTGGTTTGCGGGACGCCCCGCATCCCATCATCAGGCGGTGGAATATATGGTTCAGGTAAAGGAACGTTTTCGCAAGATGGAACAGATTCGCAGGCGCATACGTGAATTGGATCAGATCGCAGAACGAATTAAGCATCCGGACAGCATTGAGCGGGACGAGATTGAGCTTGCGCCCGATACAATCCGTGAGCTCAGACAGCTTAGTGAAACGGAGGATGTACAAGCATGACTTTGGAGACGTTAAGCACCGGGATTGATACGGTCTGGGTCGTACTGAGTGCAGCGATGATTTTATTGATGGAGGGTGGATTCGCCCTGCTCGAGGCTGGCTTTGTGCGTTATAAAAATAGTGTAAACATTATTATGAAGGTTTTTGCTGACATTACGATTGGGACGTTGCTGTTCTATGCCATCGGTTTTGGACTGATGTATGGTTCGGACGTTGGCGGTTTTGTGGGAGTAACGGGATTTTTCCTGAATGGGGATTTGTCTCACCTGGACGTACCGGTATCCCTGGAGACATTCTGGTTGTTCCAGGCTGCCTTTACCATTGCCGTTATTTCCATCGTTTCAGGAGCGGTAGCCGAGAGGATCAACTTCCGTGCTTATCTTCTGTATATCATATTGATGACGGCGATCATCTATCCAATTGGTGGACACTGGGCATGGGGCGGCGGCTGGCTTAGTCAGCTGGGGATGCAGGACTTTGCCGGTTCGGCTGTCATCCATGCACTCGGCGGATTCTCGGCACTGGCGGCTGCGATTATCATTGGCCCGCGTAAAGGCAAATACACGCCACTTGGCGTAAGTGCCATTGCACTCCCGAGCAATCTGCCACTGGCATCTGTAGGTGCATTTCTGTTATGGTTCGGCTGGTTTGGCTTCAATGCTGGGAGTACACTCAGCGCGACGGATGTAAGAATTGGTCACATTGCGATTGTCACGATGTTATCTGCGGCTTCGGGTGGTGCGGTTACGTTGCTGTATACGTTATTCCGCTTCAATCGTTCAGATGCACCATCGGTCATTAACGGTTCGCTTGCTGGACTGGTCGGTATTACGGCAGGCTGTGCTTTTGTTGGCGATGTAGCAGCAATATTCATTGGGGCAGTATCCGGCTTGTTGATGATGGCTGCCACCAACTGGCTGGACCGTCGGCAGATTGATGATCCAGTTGGTGCTTTCCCGGTGCATGCCGCATCAGGGATGTGGGGCACGATTGCTGTAGGTCTGTTTGCCACGGATGGTGGACTATTCATGGGCGGCGGCTGGAGGTTGCTGGGTGTTCAGGCACTTGGCCTTACAGCGCTGGTCATCTGGGGATTCGCCATGACCTGGATCGGGTTAAAGTTGATTGGCAAAATAGTGCCTGTACGTTCGACAGAAGAAGAGGAAGATCTGGGTCTGGATATCAGCTATCATGGTGTGATGGCAGCCCATCAGGCCCATGAATTCCTGGACGGTGAGGAGCATATGCGTGCTTACCAGGAAAAGTCTTCTGATCCAAATCGTTAAATGGAATATAGGATAAAGAAGTAGACTGACAGTGGAGTGTCAGTCTCTTTTTTCTATATAAATTGAACTACATATTTACACGAGAACGTAGAGGACAGAAAGAACCTGAAGAAGCGAAGCTAAAGCTTTCTGCAAGAAAGCTACTTCGGAAGCATACACTTCGCCTTTATCCCCGGATTTTTACCTTTGCAAAGGTGAATCTAAAAAATTCTGGGGATAACAGCGATCGGAAGGTTGTTCTGTCATCGGAGTGGTAAGTGTAAAATATTCTTAAGTTCAATTTATATAGAAGCAGGGAAAGACGTCCGGGCGGAAGAATATACAGGTGTGAACCTGAATATGTCTCAGCATAGGTGTATTGTCAAAAGGGGAGGATCTATATGATTAAGCCAGAACAATGTGAACGTCTGACCAGAAAAGCCCGCAAAACACTTGAGGAATATGGTTTGGGAGTTGCTGCAGATCTGTTGTTATCTTCAAGCCGTTGGGGAATTCGCCTCGATGTATCCACACTGGACGAATATCGCAGAACAGGAAACTCACGTGTGGGTGGACATCCGGATTTGCCAAGTCGCATGGAATGGCCCGTAACACAAGAAGGGGTTCCGATGACTTTCCTGGCCCAGTTGAACCTGGTGGATTTGTCGCCGTATACGCCGAATGATGGGCGCGGAACTTTGCCTGAACGTGGAATGTTATACTTTTTCGTTGGCACGGATGAATCTGCTTGTCCCATTGAACATCGTGTGATCTTTGAGCCGAGTTCTCATAACCTGATAAGGCGAGAGCCTGAAGGTGATACCGCACTGGATGGAGCCCCGTTTGTTGCACATTCGGTGACCGTGCTGCCTAATCTTGAGTTTCCTACATATGCATATATTGACGCCAACGCGCTGAATGAGCTCTCGCCGCCGAGGCTTGAGAACGATGAGGCCGAAGCGGACGTGAGTCTGTATGACCGTTACCTTGAATTCGAGTCGAGTTGGAATCATCCAAGTACGCTGAATTGGGGTGGTATGTTTGGATATCCTGACGGGCAGCATCCGGATGCCGAGCATCGTGCCTTGTTACAGATCGCACTGGGAGAAGGGTACGATTATAATGAGCAGGAGTGTGAGAAGAAACTGACCCAATATTACGGCGGTGATGAGGATCGGACATGGCAGGAACTATCCGATACGCTGCTGCTGTTGAAGATAGATACGCATGATGCTATTGGTTTCCAATGGTGGGATTGCGGGGAACTGCAATTTTTCATTCGCAAGTCTGACTTGGAGGCTGGACGATTCGAGCAAACGTATTGTTCGTTATACTCAAGTTGAGCAAAGATTTGAACTCATATAGGCAACAAAATGTCCTGAATCCCGTCTATAAGAAGGAGGAAGGACTTTTTTTGTTCGTAGATTGTTATATAAATTGAACTAAAGAATATTTACACTGCACACTCCGATGACAGAACAACCTTCCGATCGCTGTTATCCCCAGATTTTTTTGATTCCTTTTATAAAGGGGAAATCCGGGGATAAAGGCGAACGCTCCGCTTCTTCAGGTCCTTTCTGTCTTCTCCGTTTTGTGTAAATGTTTTGTTCAATTTATATAGATTTGGGGTATATATTAAGGAGGGATATCTTGGTTGATAACAGATCATATGTTCTGTATAATGGGATAAAAAGGAAGTGTACCTGTTGATTCAATCTGCGTTTAAACATATTGACGTGGCCGTAACATCGTTGATTGATATATGTGATCAGTTGTCGGAAGAAGATTTGGCTTTGACTCCAATTGAAGGTAAACGGCCTGTTGGAGAATTACTAGCCCATCTGTCTGTGATCTGCCGAGCGGATGTTTATATTTCCGAAGGTGCCTCGGAGGAAGAGATGGCTCAATTCTATGCAGAGAATCAGGTGCATTCGCTCGGTGAGATCAAGCAGGCTCTGATTGATAACCAGATGTATCTATACCAACGGTACAGGCAGTTTAACACGGAAGAGTTACTGCATGTGACGGATTCTTACTGGGGTGCTTCCTATAGTCGGCTGGAGTGGTTACTTGAGATTATGGGGCATGTATACCATCACAGAGGACAATTGTATACGATGCTGACCCTGACGGGCAAAGAACCCGAGTCAGTACTTTTTAAATAGAAACGGATAGAATACATATAAGCATGTTATAGGAAACATCATGGGTTAAAGTAGGAATAGACCGACGATACTACACGCTATACGTGAAATAACGGAGGATTCGGGTGTGGTGTGGATCCGGCAGGTGAAGCCGGAAGAGACGCTTGAAATGATGGCCAAGATCGAGCGTGTCCGTGAAGATCACGATGATTTTCGCAGTTTCATCCCTCGGTGGTATACTTTGAACAGGTAAGGAATTATGGAAGGGAAAGGAATAATGCCGTGGCACAGCCAGCAACCATTCTGCTTGTGGATGATGAGCAGGAGATTATTAAACTGATGGAAATCTATTTTGGCAACGAGGGTTATCGGATTCTCACCGCGAATGATGGGCTTGAAGCGCTGGAACAATTGAAAAAAGAGTCGATCGATCTCATTATTCTGGATGTCATGATGCCGAATATGGACGGAATCGAAGCTTGTATGAAAATTCGGGAAGAGCAGAAAATGCCGATTATTATGCTGTCCGCCAAAAGTATGGATATGGATAAAATCACAGGGTTAAGCATCGGTGCCGATGATTATGTGACCAAGCCGTTTAACCCGCTTGAACTTGTCGCACGGGCGAAATCCCAGCTGCGCAGGTATCATACCTTCAATGAAGGTCGGGAGAACAAAGAGCACGAGTGGGTTATTGATGATCTGGTCATTAATACCGATACACATGAAGTTTGGGTGGATGAGCAGCCGGTTCGTCTGACTCCGCGTGAATTTGCTGTTCTTGAATTACTGGCTCGTCACCAAGGTTCAGTACTTAGTATGGAACAGATCTATCGTCAAGTCTGGAAAGAAGAATTCATGGAGTCGAATAATACAGTCATGGTACATATTCGCAAGATTCGTGAGAAGATTGAACTCGACAGCAAACACCCCAAGTTTATTCAGACCGTATGGGGTGTTGGTTATAAGATGATCAAACCGCAATAAACATGTACATTCACAGGATGTCGTGTAACATGAACACATTCAGGGAGTTCCTACTATGAATTCAAAGTTGATTAATACAGTCCGATGGAAATTTATCTATGCATTTCTGCTGAGCGGTATATTAACTGCAGTTATTTTGTACGGGGGTAGTAAGGTGGGGCAGACCATCCTGGAAGCTCAGGCGTATCCGGATTATTCCATTCCAGCCCAAGGGATCAGGTGGTTGGTGAATAATATCGGTTCGGTGCCTTTGATGATTGTGGTAGGCGTGCTTGGTTTTGTGCTGTTTTTTTTCCTGTTCTCACGCAAGGTGATGCGGGTCCTGGATGAAATTACGGCGGGGATTCAGGAGGTTGCCAAAGGAGAGTTATCCCATCGTATCGAAGTGAAAACCTCGGATGAATTCGGAGTGGTTGCTGCAAGCATTAATCAGATGGCTGAACAATTGCAGTTATCGCTTCAGGAAGAGCGTAATGCAGTTGCTGCCAAAAACGATCTGATTACGGGGATATCACATGATCTGAGAACACCACTCACTTCTATTCTGGGATTTCTGGAGTACATCGAGAAGGATCGCTACCAGGATGAGATTGAGATGCGCTATTACGTTAGCATTGCCTATGAGAAATCCTTGACCCTTCGTAAGTTAATCGATGACTTGTTCGAATATACGCGTGTGAGTGGCGGGAGCCTTCCGTTATCTCTGCAAGCGTTGAACCTGAATTCGTTTCTGATGCAGCTGGCTGAAGAGTTTGCTCCCATGCTGGAGGATGCTGGCATGACCTACAAGATCATCGGCGGGCAAGACCCACTATGGATACAGGCTGCTCCGGGGGAGCTTGTAAGAGCATATGAGAATCTGTTCAGCAATGCCATTCGGTATGGTTCGCAAGGTAAACTAATGGAGATTGGGCTGGCCCTTGAAGGTAAAGAGGCTGTAGTCCGCATCAGTAATTATGGTGATCCGATTCCGGCACAAGATCTGCCACATCTATTTGATCGATTCTATCGGGTAGATAAATCCCGTTCCCGCGATACGGGAGGTACCGGTCTCGGCCTGGCGATTGCCAAATCGATGATTGAATTACATCGAGGAAGTATCGTTGCTTACAGTGAAAATGGCAGAACGGATTTTGTTACCCGTTTCCCTGTAACCGCTGCTTCACCAAGTAATTACTCAGAGGAATAAAAATTAAGAATTTGGTAAGAAGTTAGCCACTATCTCATTAAGAAATATTCGGTATTCTACCTCTATTACCATATTATTGTATAGAGGAGGATACCGAATATGAAGTCTCAATTTAGTACAGTAAGACTAAGATACATATACATTGGAGGAGCAAGCGCGTTACTGAGCGCAGCGCTCCTTTTTGTCGTTTATCACGTGCTACGGTTTGCCCACAATCACATCCTTCCAGATGCAGCATGGATAACGCGTATGATGAACTGGGGAATCAACCATATCGGAACAAAGCCGCTCTTTATCTTCATTGGAGGAGCCGTGTTTGCTATCTTTTTCTGGATTCGATCCCAGAAGATTGCGGAAGATCTCAGTCAACTTGCACGCGGAACAGCCGAACTTGCATTGGGCCACAATCCTGGAAGAATTGATGTTCTAAGTGGTGGTGAACTACGACAAATTGCTGCAAATCTGAATAGGATTGCTATTCTCCAGCATGAGGAAGGACTGAGCAGATCAGAACCGAAACATGAGAGCAGAGAGGCAGAGGGAGCGTCTATTCAGCATGAGCAACCCGGCCTTCAGCAACATAATGAAGAAGACAAGGAGAATACTCAAACTATTTCTATACAGGTTGGCCTACCGATAAAACTTACTCTCTACGGTATTCAATCTTCTCTGGATGAGATTATCCAAGGGCGGTGCCAGGACGAGGTGGAAGTTCAGCATTGGGTCAAGTTGGCGTATGAACAGACATTGCTGCTTCATCATGCTCTGGAGATTACACAACGAGATAGACAGGAACACGAAGTTTCAATTGAACGGGTACACAAGGAGCCTGAATGTTGAAACACGGGAGCAAGCGATGGATGTATTACGTTTTTGATGTTGCAGTGGTTGTAGTTTTGATATTGACCCTTTTCTATCTCTATCTAATTACTTATGGCGAAGGAATGCTTCGCAATCGTCCAGAGGCCATGCAGGTGGCCTCTTCAACCATTATTACGAATGCAGAGGGGACCGAAATTTCGAGGTTGCATACGCAGACCAAAGGGTATTCCGAATATGCTGAACTGAACGCTATGCCAGATTTATTAAAGATGGCTTTTTTGGCTACAGAAGATCGACGTTTCTACAACCATGATGGACTGGATTTCATCGGACTTGGCAGAGCCATTATGCAAGACATCTTACATATGAATCTGAGTCAGGGAGGAAGCTCCATTACGCAGCAACTGGCAAGAAATCTGTATTTGAATGGGGATAAAACGTTGAGTCGAAAGATGAATGAGATATCGATTGCGATGGCCCTGGAGAAGAAGTATAGCAAGGATGAAATTCTGGAAATGTATCTGAATCAGATCTACATGGGACGCCAGGAGTATGGTGTAAAAGCTGCAGCCTGGCGGTATTTCGGAATGAAGGATATGCACCAATTGAAACTATGGCAGATTGCTACATTAGCTGGAATGCCCAAAGGTCCATCCATATACAATCCAGTAGATCATCCTGAACTTTCCAAACAAAGACGTGCCGTTATCCTTGGACTAATGCATGAACAGGGACTCATTACACGAAAGCAAATGCTCCAAGCCCGTGGCGTCGATTACACGCCGCCTGAAACCGTATTGAATGCAACAACTACACCGGGCTTGAGCGAGCCCGCATATGTATCTGCCGTGGATGCTGTGATTCAGGAGGCTTCTCGGCTCACAGGTAAAAGTGAAGCAGAGACTCAATCGGCAGGTTGGGTTATTCAAACTGGGCTAGACGAACAGGCACAACTGGCGATGGCAGAAACATTTGCAGACGCTACCCGATTCCCCGATGATCGCCAAGACGAGCAGGTCCAGGCAAGTATGGTTATTATCGACCAGCACAACGGTGAAGTGAAAGCGATGATGGGTGGACGTAATCCTTTAAAAGGGGGCATCAACCGGGCGATTATGGATGCACGGCAGCCAGGCTCTTCTTTTAAACCGATTATTGCATATGGTCCTGCGTTGGAGTCGGGGAAGTTCAAGCCAGAGAGTATACTACCGGATAAACGCATGCAATATGGCAGCTATCAGCCTTCCAATCTCGGTGGGCGTTACAGTGGTTCAATTGCCATGTCCCAAGCCTTGCAAAAGTCTATCAATGCCCCAGCCGTATGGCTGCTTCATGAGACCGGACTGAAGTATGCACATCAATTTGCGGCACGGCTCGGTATTGAACTGGGGAAAGAAGATCTAAACCTCTCAATTGCCTTGGGCGGTGTGCATCAGGGGGTATCGCCAATGAAGATGGCCCAGGCCTACACGGTGTTTGCGAATCATGGCAAATTGAATACAGCCCATCTGATACGCAAGATTACAGATTCCCGTGGACGAACAATATATGCTCATAAGTCGGAAAACAAGCAGGTAATCTCCTCTAGCACGGCGAATGCCATGACCAGAATGCTGCAAAATGTAGTCAGTCAGGGAACAGGAAGCCGTGCACAGTTAGGTCAGCACAAGGTAGCAGGGAAAACGGGAACAACACAGGCTGCAATACCTGGTGTGAGTAGAGAGGCCAATCGGGATCTGTGGTTTGTGGGCTATACGAGTAACTGGACTGCGGCGGTTTGGATGGGATTTGATCATACGGATGCCGAACATTATATGAAGTCGGGAAGTGGTGTTGCAGCGGAGTTGTTTGCAACAGTTATGAGAAGTGCTACCCAATAGAATGCAAGAGAGAGACCATAGTCCAGACGGTTCTTTCCTTCTCTTGGATAACACAGAATATAGCTTCTAATGTATAATATGTGTCTTATCTATCGTAAAAGGAGGATGAAATGAACTATAAATATAGGAACTCGGAACTGGATACAAGCTCGCTGCAGCCTAAAAGTGGTATCAGACCGGAACGGCCTGGCATTTCCGGATTGGGCGGATGGCTTATTTTAATTCAGATTGGCCTATGGGTCTCACTGGTGCTTCTGATCGCGGATATGTCGCAGGTAAATGTCATTATGGATCCGGTAAGATGGGAGGGTGTCCGTGGTGTTGATCCGGAACTTTATACTGAAGGGATACGCCCGCTCCTTTGGTTCGGGGTCATAAGCAGCGTCATTTTACTAACAATTGTTATCGTGAATCTCGTATTCTTGTATAAGAAAAAAAGGCAATTTCCGCGCATGATGATTATTCTTTACATTGCAAATGTATTGATTGGAGTCATGACATGGATCATGATCGCACGAATTGAGATTCCGAGAGAGCAACATGTGCTCGATCCAACATCAGCATTTAACTTAACAATCCGATCGCTTCTGACATGTTGTATCTTTATCCCGTATTTCCTAAGGTCGGTACGTGTGAAAAATACGTTTGTGAAGTAAATAGACTTCTTTGATTGTCTCACTGCACTATAGTGCTCTATAAAAAGCGATACGTAAGGCCCGTTGGCATACAAGATTTTATCCTGTATGCCAACGGGCCTTACGTATGCTGAATATGTGAAAAGAATAATCATTTCGATGATGATTTTGTCCGCAGTGAGGTGGGAATTCGGCGTATCATCTGGTTTAATACCTCGGATAACACCAGGCCTACGGCAATAGCGCCGGATAACATGAGTGCCTTGGCGGCCATCTCCATAGCGGCACTGTAGTCATTTTGCACAAAACTTCGCATCGCATTATACGCCAGTCCACCAGGAACCAGAGGGATGATGCCTGCGACGCTAAAGATGATAACGGGTGCGCGAAACATGCGAGAGAATAGCTGGCTGATCACACCTACGGCTATGGTCGCTGCAAGTGTAGCAGGAACCGCATCCGCTGCATATTCAAGCACGATATAGATAATCCAGCCGATCATGCCGACAAATCCACCGTGGAGCAGCATGCGCCGTGGTGCGTTGAAGATGATCCCAAACGCGGCTGAGGCGACAAAACTGGTCAAGGCTTGTTCAATAAAATGGAGCATATCCTGCATTCCTCCGTCTTACATAAAAAGTGAAAATACAACTGCAATGCCTGTACCTATAGCAAAAGCAGTCAGAAATGCCTCGGCTCCCTTGGATAATCCGGATACGAGATGTCCGGCCATCAGGTCGCGTACAGCATTGGTAATCAGCAGCCCCGGAACCAGCGGCATAACCGAACCAATGATGATTTTGTCCCGTTCATGACCTACTCCCATATAGATCAGGAGAAAAGCGAGTAAGCCAATAACGAAGGATGCCGTAAGCTCGGCAAAGAATTTGACCCGCACCAACCGGTGAAAGGCAATAACGGCTGCATAACCTATTCCCCCGCAGATCAGCGCTGGAAGAAAGTCGCTCCAGCCCCCGCCAAACATAATGGTAAAACAACCACTGGATAACGCTGCGGCCGTAAGCTGCACAGCCGTTGAATAGGAGGAGGGCTTGCCTTCGATCTGTACCAACAGATCATGGGCTTCCTGAGCGGATAGCTCACCTTGTCCGATGCGGCGGGAGACCGCATTCACCTCAGACACCTTGTCCAGATCCGTCGTACGTTCGGAGATACGAATCAGCTTGGCAGGTTCGGTTGCATCAACAGAGAAGAAGATGCCTGTCGGAACAACGTAACTGTGCGAATGGGGTAAACCTAGCGCAGCCGCCATACGTTTCATTGTATCTTCCACACGGTAGGTTTCACCACCGCTTTGCAGCATGATTTTGCCTGCGAGCAGACAGATTGCAATCACGCGGGATTGTTCAGTAGGGTTGCTGCCAATCATACCCGTATCCGCTTGTGATACGGGTGATGAATCATGACGTATGTAATCCAACCGGATCAAGCTCCGTTTCATATGAGATATGGGATGGTGCGACACCATTGTATCATATTTCACACGCTCGCAAGGAATCATACCGCACCATCGCCAAGACGATAAAAAAAAGCTTCGTTCCCAAGACTTGAAGATCTCAGGAGCGAAGCTTCTTGGAACAGGTTCGGATATAGCAGTACAATACCACTACATCAACAGTGTGATAACCAACAATTCATACAGCACAAGCGGCAAAATCGTTGGTCCAAACAAAGCGCGCGGTTCAGGATATCCATGCATCGGGGTAACCTGGAGATACAAAATCCCCCGGTCTGCACTGATGATGACACCTTCCCACACTTGCCCATCGATATTCTGGACTTGTACCTTCTTGCCTACATGCTGCCGGGCTGTATGATGAAGCATATTCCGCACACTTTGCACGGATTGAAGCGTCGGTTGATTGGCTTGATACACGACACGCGTGGATGGCGTGGATGTGGATTCAGACATGATGCACAACCCTTCCTCAAAATAAGTTCTTACTTCAAGGTATGCATCTGCCTATAAAAGGTGATTACACAAACGCCATCTCAAGGCTCCCGCGTCCGTTTTCATAGGCGACTTTGCCCAATGCTCCATTCACAAAGGTGAGCTGGGGTGGAACATGGCCGAGATCCACATCGTACAGTACAGGGACATCCAAATCCCCAAGTGCAGAGGATAGGGCATCGGTGAAATTAAAATCCGCTGTATCGGAATAACCCGCAGGTCGACCGAACATGAAGCCTTTCACACCTGCAAACCAGCCAGCCTGTTTCATCTGCCACAGATGACGGTAGATATCCCCCGCATTCATCTCACAGCTTTCCAGATACCAGATCGTTCCTTCGTCTGCACAGTACTGATCCAAATACGATTGGACGGGTGCATACGGCGTACCAATCAGACTGGAGATCGTATCCATACAGCCACCGATCAGCCGACCGGAGAACGACACAGCGGTGTCTGCATCTTCCGAGTGGCCGAGCTGTTTCCAGCGCGAAGGTGTATCCAGGTTAAATCCAGGAGATTCCGGTTTCCATGCCGATTGATAATGTGTGGAAGACGATTGTGTGATCTGTCCGCCGTATTTGGTCTGTAACACATCAATCCAGCGCGCAGTCACGGGATCGAGGGCGTTTGATCTTAGATCAACATAGTTGGTGCCATGTGCTGATGCTGTTCCGGTGATCAGGGTATAGGCGAAGAGGAACGTACTGATATCCGAATATCCCATGACCCATTTGGGCGGTAATGTTTTCAAAGCTTCCCAATCCAACAGGGGGAGGATATCCATCAGAAATTCCCCGCCCCATGGAGGGATAATGGCTTGAATATTTGGATTGCGGAAAAACTCATTCATCTCTTCGGCGCGTTCCTCTTTGGAGGCACTCACACATTTGATATTGTGGCGGAGCGATGGGCTTTCCAGCACGTCAAAACCAAGGCGCTCCATATTACGTTTGCTCTCCTCAAGATAATGGTACAGGGATTCGCCTACACCGCTGGAGGGGGCTGCCACACCGATCATGTCCCCTTGCGCGAGGGGTTGCGGATAACGGATAGAACGATTATTCATTGTGGAAACACCCTTTCCTGTGAACATTGCTCATCTTCATGAATATTTCCATTATATAGATTAATCCGATTATTGAAAGCTTGTTGAGTTTAGATTAAGGATTCACAGGAATCTCCAATGAGAATGGTGACTTGATTTTCATCGGATAGGTGGAGATGTTCATCTTCACTTCACCTTTTAACTTGGCTCCATTTCCAATAGTAGAAGAAACAATCGTATGACTGTCATCCGTTCCCTCTCCACTACTCCAACTGGAGCCAGGGACTTCATATGACTTCCCTGTACTGTCTGTAACTTTCCTGAAAGTTAGAACGAACCCACCGTCCATCCTGCCAGCAACGGAGAAGTCAATAATTAGATCTTTGCCTTCGACCTTGCTGCCTACCATCTTCAATCCAGGTGGTCCACCTGTAATCCGGTGTGACTTCAGATCAAGGGTAAGATCCAACTCATCTTTATCCAATCCGGAGAAGCCAGATCCCTGTAACGTCAGCTTTTTCGGTATGGAGAAGTACATGCTTTCGAAGTAAATGGAACGTTCATCCTCACCGGTTGAGGTATCTGTTCTCCACGCGCGGCCTTGCTCATCAACCAGTTGAAGATCGCTGAGGCCAAATACCTTCTTGGTATTTTTAGGATCAAAATTCACATCAAGCACAAGACGTGTTGGATACATAGTAGCCTGTTTCACATCAATACGCTGTCCATCCACCGTTAACGTCTGATTCACAGGAATGACCTTTTTCATGCCTTTGGTAAGATTCTTGTCTACCGGGAACGTTATTTTCCACTTTTCTGCATGCGTTGTATCTCTGGCCTTAAACACGACGCTCAGCTCTTCAGGAGGAGAGGTTCCATCCGTGAAGATCACGTCTATCATATTCTCATTCACATTCTCGTCTGGTGAAGGTGTTGGATAAGCGTGAGTAAACGCAACTGGAAGATCTTTACCGTTCTCATCGAGCAGATCAATGTCATAGTTGAATTTCTCGGGATCTTTCATGCCTTTCATCGTGTAAAAAATGACCATACGTGACTCGTCTGTGATAATGCCTTCAACGGTCAAGGAAGTACCATCATGCTCGTCGGTGACACCGACCTTCTGTAAGAGGGACTGATCAATCGCCATCATTAATCCTTTGTCCTGGCGAATCATGCTCACAATGCCTTCCATTCCGGGCAATTGCTCCACGAAGGATGCAAAAGCGGGAGAGACACGGATACATCCGGTAAACAGCAGGATGAGGGCCGCTGCCGAGATTGAACTCATGTACCAGCGCAGCCGGGACTTTCGCTTACGGGCAGCCTGGCGGATTCCGGACTGCACAGCCTGATAGGCGGCGGAATCGGGCACAGGCATTGTTTCGTACTCCGTCTTTCGAGCATTCAGACGTTCTTCCAATGTGTCGAATGAGTTTTGTTCATCCGTCATGAGGATACATCTCCCTTCGTTTCAAGTTGATCACGGAGCTGTCCGAGTGCCCGATGTAATCGGGATTTTACGGTTCCGGTCGGGATTTCGAGAATATCGGCAACTTCAGTTAAGGAGAAACCTTCGAAATAACTCAGAATAATAATCTGTTTGCAATCCCGGTCAAGGGTGGATACAGCGGCGGCAAGATCGGGGTCCGCAGGACGATCCCAGCTGCTGGATTCATGAATCTCGGTGACGGGACTGAACCGACTTTTGCGTTTGCGTTCGTCCGCACAGTAGTTGAGCAGAATGCGGATGAGCCAAGTGCCGAAGTAGGATGGTTCTTTTAATTTTTTGAGTTTACGGAATGCCCTGAACGTTGATTCCTGAATCGCTTCGAGCGCATCACCTTCGTTATGCAGGTAGGCATAGGCGATACGGTACAGTTGGCTCTGATGTAATTCCATTAAGGCTGCAAAAGCCTCGGCATCCCCTTTTTGTGCGGCGATGGTGAGCTGAATAGGGGTCACATGGCTCCTCCTTTCATGGATATGTTGAATATTAGACCGTGTAAGGCGTCAAACGGTTCTTATTTTCTTAGAAAAATATGTATGTACCTGATTTCTATAATAGTTGAACTACGTATGTATACGAGAACGTAGAGGACAACAAATAACCGTCAGACCTTCTCTTTGTACTCCAAAAAGAGTCCTGACGGTTATTCGCGTATTACTCACGTTATCTAATCATTATTGCTGATGCGCTGTAACTGCTGCTCGCAGACATGAAGCTGTAGACGTGTTACCACGTTCAAGTGAAATATCCAGTGCGGTCTGGCCCGCTGAATTTAGCACGTTTGGATCAGCTCCATGCTGAAGTAACATCTCGATAAGTTCGATCTGATCCGTATGAAATGCTGCGGAGTGCAACGCATATTGTCCATCGCTGTCCAGAATACTTGTGGATGCCCCATATTCGAGTAAAAGTTGGATAACTTCTGACGAACGTTCTCCGGCAAGTGCGGCATGCAGTGCAGTATTGGAAGGGATAAAGGAAATCTTGGAATGAGAAAGGGCGTTAATATCCGCTCCATGCTCCAGAAGAAGACGAACTGCTCCTGCTTGTCCATAATGAGAGGCATATCCCAGCGGGGTTAACCCATCCTGATTTTCAGTATTGGTGAGTTCCGGGTGAGAAGCGAGCAATAATTGCAGGTTGGCCAAATCTCCAGACTGTGCAGCCTGAAATAATTGATTAATCTGTTCTGCATGATTCATAAAGGAATACCTCCATCTGATGAGATAATGTAATTATAGATGTTCCTCTTCAGAGGTTCTTCTTCATAATCACCTTTTTGCCCGCAGCTGGGAAGGAGAGCTATGGAAGCGTCTAGTGAATAATGAACTGAACGAACCGAGGCTTTCGAAGCCCACTTCATAACAGATAGTGGTGACAGACCTGTCCGAATATAGCAAAAGCCGCTTCGCAGCCAATAGTCTACATTCAGTCAGATAACGATGGGGTGAAGTACCAAACAACTTTTTATAACTGCGTAGAAAATGATTCACGGATAGTTGTGCAGCCGATGCTGTCTGTTCTAGCGTTAACGGCTGATCATAATAGGCGGAGATATACTCATGCCCGATATAGACTCTTCGGTACAACTCTTCTCGGGTTGAACGTCTGATCATATCCAGTTCGTTGATCTCTTGCTGAACGTTACGGTGTAGATCCAGCATGTGAACAGCAAGCTGATGAAGCTGCTCCGCTATTGCCCAGGAATCCAGCCTGTCTTGACTGTAGAAATTACGCAAATGATTCAGGGCTGCGCCAAGCCGATTATCCATCGCGTATGTACGTTCTACCCATTCCATCTTGCTTGAGGGTGAATAACTATACGGCTCATCAAGTAGCCGAAGATCACTGGTAATTAGATTCCGACCGATCTCTTCCACATAACCGGGAGGGAAGAAGATACAGAAGGATTCAACTGGAGTAGGTGAATCAATGTGAAGACTATATTCCTGGCCCTCATTCAGAAGCAGATAGTTCTCATTATTGACTGCGAAGTGACCGCGTCCCGCTTCATAGAGCGTTTTTCCGTTACGGAATGTTTTCAGTGATAGCGAGCCGCTGCCTTTCCAATCGAATTGAGAACTCGATTCATGCAGAATGAAGGGTACAGGTCGAGGAAGAGGAATCTCCAACACTTGCAAGCACCTCCAAGCTTAATTCTGGTTATACATCTTCTTCACAGCTTCCAGCCCCGGTACCGCAAAGCAGGCGAGTGGAGAGGGCAGATCATTCAATGGGAACCAGCCGATCTCACCGATGGCTCCGCCTTCTTCCAGATTACGAGCATGACCGCCAATCACCTTGGTGGAATAGAGCACGGATATCCAATGTTCCTTCTGTTGTGGCTGGATCGTCTCCGCCGTGCAGAGCAGACTGTCGATAGCGATATCCAGATTCACTTCCTCCTTGATTTCACGGATGACGGCAGTTTCCAATGATTCATAGGGATCTACTTTCCCGCCGGGAATACTCCAAGTGTGCTGCTCAGGCTGACGATTCCGCCAAGCGAGAAGCACTTCGCCCCGTTCATTCAGGATGACCGCACCTACGCCGATGCGAGGTGAAATTTCAGATTCACCTTTTGGAACAGAACTTAATTCCGACAGGGACAGCGCAGCTTGTTCGTTCCCATTACGTTGTGAAAAACCACCGGCTACCATATCCCCAGATTGAGGAGTGTGAGTAGATTGGAATGACAATGGAAGCCCAGACTGCGCCGACCATTCTTCGGCAAGAATACTCATTGAGATCAGGTCATAATGCATGCCATCCCGCAAAACTGCAGAACGCTGGCGACCCTCTTCCCGGAATCCGGCTTTTAGGTACGCGCGTCTAGCAGCTTCATTGTATTCGATGACTTCGAGCGCAATCCGGTTCAGGTTCAATTCGTGGAATCCATACCGAAGGATCAGGGTAAGGGCATCACTGCCGTATCCTTTACCCCGATCATTCTCTTCGCCGATGCCAATAGCCAGACGAGCAGACCGATTGTTCCATTCAATTCGGTAGAGGGCTGTGAAACCAATGAATCGGTTACCCTCCAGTGTACGTAATGCAAATTCAAATCCGTTGTCTCGGCGGACAGAGGAGGACCCTGTTTCATCCGGCGTTAACGGGATCGCGATATCGGTATCCATGTTGCGTAAATATTCATAATCGTCTGTGAAGCGGGAGAGACGCATGCAATCTTCCGGGCATGGGGCCGCTAATCTGACTTTGGAACCTAGAAAACCAATTAAATGACGTGGAGACATGTTGCACCTCTTTTATACGATATGAAATCATTCGTTTCTTCCCATTATACTACGAACAGGAGAGGATACCGAAAAATGGCACCAAACGAGCTACACTCAGGGAAAAAGATCATAAAAAAAAGCAGCCGTTTCGGGCTGCTTGTACATTCATTATTTCAGATCATTCAATAAATTCTTCATTTTTTTGTAATGTCCACTGACCCGATCAACCATGTAGTTATACATGAGCTGATTCTCCGAAAGATTCGCCATTTCCTTGTCAATGTCAACGTTATTGTTGTTATTGTTCATGGCTGTTTCGTTGTTCTCGACAATTCGGTACTGTACGATGGAAGAATTGGGATCACTGATAGGAAAGTGTTTGTCATGAGTCCGCTTCATGGTGAGCTGATCTGTTTTGCCATTTTCAACGATACGTCTCAACTCTTCCTGAAACTCTACCGTTTTCTTTTTGTAGTTGGGCGTGTCTGCATTGGCTATGTTGTTGGTAATGGCATTGTGTTGTGCAGTAAGCGCTTGTAACAGTGATTCGTTACGTCTTGTCGTATTCGTTTCGATCACGGGCTCAGTCTCCTTCACTGTAGATTGTACAGTTACTTCTATAATAAGAAATAAAGTTGCACACTGTCAACAAAACAAAGAAAAAGACAAGCACATGCCGGAGGTCTCCTGAATAGAAGAACCCTGCCTTCATGAAATCATGTCTTAGATTTTGCCCTAATGGATCAGCGTTGAACAACCTCTTTAAGAGGGACGATTAATATTTTTGCCGTAATAGATCTCGTCCATCTCCAGCTTCAGCCACTCCGTAATCTCCTGTTGTTCCTTTTTGCTGAGCTTATCCTTGGTGTACCCAAACAGATAATTGTCGAGATCAAATTCCCTCAGTTTACATTTGGTGTGAAAAATATTCTCCTGATAGACGTTCACGTCAATCATGTCAAAGCTGCTCTTGATCTCATCCGGAATATAATTCTGAATCGAGCCAATCTCATGGTCAATGAACAGCTTGCGTCCGCTCGTATCCCGCGTAAAACCACGCACCCTGTAATCCATCGTCATAATGTCCGTATCAAATGAGTGGATCAGATAATTCAGCGCCTTAAGCGGTGAGATCTCACCACAGGTGGAGACATCAATGTCCGCACGGAAGGTACTGATACCTTCACTAGGATGAAATTCAGGGTAGGTGTGCACAGTGATATGGCTTTTATCCAGCTGCATGACAACGTTATCGGGCAGAGGGCCGGGAGATTCATCGAGTGATTCTTCGGGGATCTCCACGATTGGACCTTCGGAGACAAGCATCGTCACACTCGCACCTTGAGGCACGTAATCCTGCTGCGCAACATTAAGAACGTGGGCTCCGATGATATCGGAGACGTTGTTCAGAATTTTACTCAACCGGTCGGCGTTATACTGTTCATCAATATATTCAATGTAAGCTTCGCGTTCATCTTTGGTTTTGGTATAACAGATATCGTACATATTAAAGCTGAGCGACTTGGTCAGGTTGTTGAATCCATGCAGTTGAATGCGCTGCTCTGGCGTAATTGTCATGGCTGCAGTTCCCCTTATCCCATACGACATATCATCGCAGTTATAATACTACTTATACCCAACCTGCCTCGAAAAAAAACATATGTACGTCATTCAAAATACGATTCCCCTCTGATGACAGCTATGCATGAATGGACTTCAGATGATCTACATTTTTTCAGAATGAAGAATCGTCGAAATCTGCAATATCATTCATGCGCTCATCCTCAGCTACTGATTGGATATCCTCCGAAGTGACACTGATGATTGTATAGTCCTCGTTCTGCTGTTTCTTCACGGCTTTTTCCTTCACAAAACGGGGACTGCCTTCTCCAGCATCTTCGTCATAGACGAGCAGAAGACCGTCGCTTTTACGCAGCAACAGGTCATCCCGTGCAGTGAACTGCCACGGCCCGATATAAGGTTGATTGCTAATCGCACCGTAATAGTCCACACCCGAGAGGATGGAACGGTAATACTCCTGCTTGTCTTCTTTCCATTGCTCCTCCGGGTTCTGAAAGGCGGTGATGATCGACAGTTTCAGATGTGGATACGTCTTCTTCAGATCAATCACCACTTCGCAGGCCCACAGGTCCACACCGTACTGTCCCGGGGTCAGCACCCATTCCAGACCATCCTCGACAAGGGGAGTGAGACGGGAGGAGATGGCTTTTTTGATAAAAGGAATACCTTCATGTTTCTGTCCAAAAATCTGCAATTCATGTGCCCGGTAACCGGTGATCAACAGGTTTTTCAGTGTCCGTTCCTCCTTTCAGGCATGATCAATCGATCAGTCGATTCTATATAACGATGCAGTTATTTCGCAGGTGGAGTTTCTGCACGGAACGGATACAGGAATGGCTTCGGAATATCCGTTTCGAATGACATTAACTCATCCGTCGTGGGATGGATAAACGAGAGTATACGTGCATGAAGTCCGAGACGGCCAAGGTCTCTTGTGCGTGCGCCATATTTCCTGTCACCGGCAATCGGATGTCCGAGATCTTCCATATGCACACGAATCTGATTTTTACGCCCTGTCTCCAGACGCACTTCCAGCAGGGAGAACTCGCGGTTCGACTTCAGACGTTTGTAATGTGTAATGGCATGTTGTCCATCATTCGGACGAGAGCTGGAGTACATTTTCAGCGTTTTGGTTTCCTTCAGCCAGGAAGAGATGGTGCCTTCTTCTTTGGCTACCGAACCTTCAACAAGGGCAACATAGACGCGGTCCTGCACATTTTCTTTCCAGTTGTTTTGCAGCTTCTGCTGTACCTCTTCACTTTTGGCAAACATCATCACACCTGACGTATCCCGATCCAGACGATGTACAACAAAGATCCGGTTGAGCGGATTGGTGCGGCGCACATGCTCTGTCAGTTGACGATAAGCCGTCAGGTCATCTGTCTTGTCAGCGGCAATGGACAATAGTCCGGCTTCCTTGCGGATCACAATGATATCATCGTCTTCATGCAAAATGTTAATACCCGTCAAGGATGGAGCAGCGACTGCACCTTCTTTTCGAATGTAGACAATCTGACCTGGCGTCAGCGCTTCATTAAACTTAGTTACAACCTTCTGATCCACAGATACCTGTCCACGACCCAGAATGGACTTCACTGCGTTCCGTCCTGATTTCAAATGCTGCAACAGGAAGTTCAACAGTTCATCCGGTTCAGTTACTTTGTACTGGCGTGGTGGTTCCTGCTTGCGATAGTAGGAATTGCCTGGTCGTTTGGATGCGCTGGCATTTTTGGGTTTGTTGCCTCCAGCTTTCTTCGGTGCGGCCGAGGATTTGGCAGCTAGTGGTTTTTTATTCTCCTCCGTATTGCGTGATGCGGAAGCTCCTGATGATTTTGCAGATGAGAAGTTAGACTTGCCGGAACGTGCTGTAGATGAACCTGCGTATGTTTTTCCCTTGGCCGATGCCGATGTTTTGCCTGTTGGACGTTTGCGTTTATTCATGAATAGTAATCTCCTTCTGAACAGCCTGTACCGCTAGTGTGCATACGATCCGTTCATTTCGTTATGCAGTTCAATATACCACTAACAGTCGACAAATAAAAATAGGTTCATGGAATCTGCTATACATCCAATCCGATGAATTGTGAGATTCATAGGATATGTTATCCCATAGCATTGGAGGTGTTACTCATGGGCGTGTTTCTCGATATGAGAACTTCGATGAACTCGGCAACCGTAGGACAGCCTGGTTTATCTCTAGGTCCATCCCCGGAAGCATTCGGCGCAATTGGTCTTCAGACCCAGGGTGTGGCGAATCCTATTATTACGTTGAACGGGACAGTAGGTGTTACGGGAGAACTGGGAGATACCTTTGTTGTGGAGCTAGTACGGGGATTCCTATATGATCCTTTCTATGTCATCTACCGTGCTGAAGGTACGATTGGACAGAATGGCGGTGCCGAATTTCATTCGTTCACTGCCCAGGATATGTCTGCACCACCAGCATTGGAAAGTGTGTATACTTCGTTCATCTCGGGCGTGTCCACAGCAGTAAGAACCGGACCGGAGATGTTATACGGTATTGCAGCTACCAGCTAGTTATGAAGGACGTAAATGTGAATAAGCAGAGTGCTTCATCATCGCTTCTGTTGACGGCAGATTTCGCTTCATATCCCAGAAATACAAGACATTGCAGCGATAGGTTTCGACTAGCGCTCAGCAAGAAACCCCCGGCTCAAGAAGTCGGGGGTTTTTGCCGTACAAGCATCTGTACATCTCAATACAACTCACGAATCTAAAGTTTGGAGCTGTCCAAGATCAGTTGGCACGGCCTTTCAGAATGATGTTGTTGGCTTTGCCAAAGTCGATGGCAACTTTGCCTGCGAGTGCAGCTGTTCGCTCCGCAAGGATAACCGCATTGACGCCACAGGAGAAGAGAGCGACATCGAAGGTAGTTTGATTATTCTGAATCCAGTGTAGCGTTTCATCCATTTGGTCATAGCTGTCGAAGGGCAGGGCAGTCACAATGTTCAGATTGTACGGCTCACGTTCAAGCATGACATGCAGAGCCTCAATCTCACGGGTAACGAGTAGCACACGCTTGTCTGCAAGCATCTGCCAGAAACGCGGGTTCTGCGCCAGTTCCCGATTGACACAGGCGTGACAAGTCAGTGGAGGAGAGATGCCAAAGTGTGCAAATACCATGTCGGTCAGGGGTCTTTTGAGATAATCCGGAGCATTAATGGTGCTGTCACCACGAGGAAGAATACCGACGATATCGGCACGTTGCAAGGAAGCGGCAACTTCATCCCGTAGTTTCGGGTTGGGCAGACGAAGTCCCTTTTGCCCTAAGTTGGCTTTCTTGGCCCAACGCTCCTGAAGGACCTGTTCCGTGGGCCATACGGTTTCTTGAGACATGACGATATTCTCGCCATCACCGACTCTTACAAGAGACAGCGGTCGGTGTTCCAGAAGTGCCGCTTCGAGCTGATCAAGCACACCTTCCATTTCAAGATAGATCGAATTCATTCGATGGGTGGCCTCCTTTGAAAATTGAACTGTTCTATTCTATGTTGCGACTACCGTAACGATATGTACGTTCGACCCGAAGGGCGCCATCTTTGGTTGTATATCAATCTATTTATATGAAAGTTAGTACATCTGTCGGTACCGCTTCTATCAACGTTTCATACGTTATAGAGTGCTGGATTCACAAGCGAGATGTGGCTTGTAAGCGATCAGATAGATAGAAGTTGGTCTTGGTAGGAAGACGGCATCAAAACTATGAAAACAGTCTGTATCCGACAAACGGAACTTGCAGCGTTCATGAGGAGGAATGTTATGTCCAGGAAAGTTGTGATTGAGATTAACTTTAACAATTATGGGATGGACCCGCAGCGATTAACGCGGGAATGGCTGGAGCGTCGGATGAGCATCTTCCGCACGTTCACATTGCATTGCCTGAAGGCGCAGACGAATCAGGATTTCCTCACAGTGGTGAAGTTGTCCAAGGAATCCGGGGAATTAATGCAGGAGATTCTGGCAGATCAGGAGCCGCTTCCTTCCAATATTCGTTTTGGAACCAATATCGAGAGTGTGCGTGCCATTTTGGCGTTTGCCAATGGTTCGGAGCAACTCTATATTGCCCGTCTGGATTCGGATGATCTGTATCACCGGACCTTTGTACAGCAGCTATATGACGTACAACCACAGCCGCAGACGATGGCACTGATTAACCAGAACGGATATCTGTGGGACAGTGTGAATAACGAGATGGCCCCAGCGTTTCACCGTTCTCCGCAATTCTATGTCTACTTATATAAGACAGCCGAATACGCAACAGGATACCGGGTGAAGCTGCCGGGCCGAGGTACGCATGGCAATGTCATTGATCTGCCGCATGAGCTGCTGGCTCCGCGCAATTACGTTAATATCGTGCACTCCAATAATACTTCAGTCAAAAAAGTACCGCCCAAAGACCGGCTAAGCCGGGATGAGATGGCACAGGTACTACGCGAATTCATGATCTGAGCAGGGAGGGATTCATCCATGATTCAAGGACAAACGATTCTGATCACCGGAGGAACGGGCTCCTGGGGTCAAAAGCTGACTGAGGTGCTGCTGGAGCAGGACCCGGCTGAGATTCGCCTTCTGTCACGTAATGAATACGCCCAGATTGCGATGCAGCGAGAGTTCAACCATGATCCGCGTCTGCGATTCATCATTGGGGATATCCGGGATTATCGGGCAGTGGAAGATGCATGCAGAGGTGTGGATGTGCTCTTCCATCTGGCTGCGCTGAAGCACGTTCCGGTCTGCGAGGACCAACCTGATGAAGCGTTCAAGACCAATGTGATCGGTACCCAGAATATTATTCGGGCTGCGATACGCATGCAGGTTGCCAAAGTCATCGATGTGTCCACGGATAAGGCGGTAGATCCGATTAACGTATATGGCATGACAAAGGCTTTGGGTGAAAAAATGATGATTCGTGCCAATTGGCTGAGTGAAGGTACTCGGTTTGTCTGTATCCGTGGGGGCAATGTGCTTGGAACCAGCGGCAGTGTCGTGCCCCTGTTCCGTCGTCAGATCGATGAGGGCAAAAGCCCGACCATTACGGACAAAGGCATGACCCGTTTTTTCCTGACACGTACCGAAGCCATACATCTACTGCTTAAGGCGGCTGAGGCGGCCGTGGGCGGAGAGACTTTTGTGATGAAAATGAAAGCTTGCAAGATGACGGAACTTGCATCCGTCATGTTGGAGCAGGCAGGTCGTCCATCCTTCGATTATAAGGTGACGGGAATACGTCCAGGCGAGAAATTGCATGAAGTATTAATCTCGCCCTTTGAAGCGCCGCGCACGTACCAATACGATGCGCAGTATTATGTGATCCTGCCGGAGCACAAGGACAAGAGCCTGACGGATCAGTACAGCAGTCTGCTTCGTGTAAACTTCTCCGAGTATCGCTCGGACAGTGCCATGATGAACAAACCAGCGATTGCCCGGTTTTTGCGTGCAGGCGGCTATATCGATTAGGGTGTGTCTCAAAACTCGTTCGGAGTTTACAGACACGCCCACCGAAGGGAGGCGGAGCGTTTGGAGGTGGAAGGAATGGAAGAGAATCATCAGCATGAGCAGCACGAAGGAAATGAAGAGTTAAAGCAAAGTAGCCTAATACAACATATTAATGATCGCTCCCTGAAAGCTGTTGTCATTGGTCTAGGTTATGTGGGTTTACCCATGGCCGTAGAGATGGCACAGGCAGGTTATCAAGTCCACGGGATTGACATCGATACTTCCAAGGTAGCCAAGCTGAACGCCGGGAATTCGTATGTCATAGGTATAGAAGATGATGTTGTGCAGTCGCTTATGCAGGCTGGGTTATTCACGTCAAGCACTGATTATGCAGCAGTTGCGCATTCTAATGTCATTGTGATCTGTGTGCCCACTCCGCTGACTGCCGAGCATCAACCGGATATCTCGTATATCTCGGCTGCGGTGGATGGCATGACTCCGTATTTACAGGAAGGCAGTCTTGTTATATTGGAAAGCACGACCTATCCGGGCACAACAGAGGAACGCGTAAAACAACCGATTGAAGCGGCAAACGGCTGGCGAGCTGGAGAACAGTTCTACGTTTGTTATTCTCCAGAGCGGGTAGATCCGGGCAGTGTGCATTATGGTGTGAAAAATACCCCGAAGATTATTGGCGGCTCCACACCCGCCTGTCTGAATTATGGTAAACAGTTCTACGGCTCGTTCCTCAACGAAGTTGTTCCGGTTAGTTCAACAACGGTAGCGGAGACGGCAAAGCTGTTCGAAAATACATTTCGCAGTGTCAACATTGCACTTGTGAATGAGCTGACCCCGGCCTGTGAACAGATGGGGGTAAACATCTGGGAAGTACTGAATGCGGCGGCAACCAAGCCGTTTGGTTATATGCCATTCTATCCCGGTCCCGGCATCGGTGGACACTGTATCCCAATCGATCCGATCTATCTGTCCTGGGCTGCAAACCGTCATGGATCGGAGCTGCAATTCATTCAGCTGGCGGATGCAACCAATCGGCAAATGCCAGAGAGAGTAGTGAAGCGTGCCGCGGAGCTGCTGGAGCAGAAGGGTGTATCTGTGCGGGGAGCTCGTGTTGTACTCGCGGGTATGGCTTACAAAAAAGACATTGATGACCTGCGTGAATCACCAGCGCTGGACGTTTTTCGGCTGCTGAGCGTAGCGGGCGCAGATGTGGTTTTCACCGATCCAATGGTGCCTGTCTTCCGTAAGGATGACGGTACGATGCTCCAGTCTCGGCCTGCTGTGCCGGAATTGTGGACAGGAGCTGATCTGGTGATCATCACCACGGATCATTCGGGATTCAATTATCAGGACATGGCGGATCATGCAAAGCTGATTTTTGATACACGCAATGCAACGGCCGGATGCCACGGGGGAAATATTGTGGTACTGGGTCAGCCCATGCGCCGAGTGAAAACGGGAGAAACCTATGGCGAATCATGATCGAGTGAGTGAACGCTATTACGGCGAGATTAATTCGGAAGATTCTCATGAAGCGACGAGAACGCGTATCCACTGGATGTGCCGTGAGGCGACAGGCAAACGCATCCTGGATGTTGGGTGCAGTCAGGGCATTACGTCCATTCTGCTGGCACGTGAAGGATTTCGTGTCACTGGCATTGATCTGGAGGAAGAGAGTATCCGGTATGCCCAAGGCGAGCTTGCGAAAGAATCCCGGCCGGTTCGAAACAATGTGGATTTTCGGATGCTGGATATTACGCAATGGAAAGTAAGGACTATCTTTGATACTGTGCTGCTTGGAGAAGTGCTGGAGCATTTTGCTCATCCTGAGAAGTTGTTGATCCAGATTTATCGGCTGTTGCAAGAAAATGGGACGCTGGTTGTAACCGTGCCGTATGGGTATCACCCGTTTTATGATCACAAGCAAACGTTCTATGCGGGAAGCCTGGCGATGTGCCTAATGCCGTATTTCGAAGTCTTGAAACTCGAAGTTCATCATAAATATCTATGTTGCGTGGCCCGCAAACGGCCGAGTACACAACTGCATATGTCGCCGGCTTTGGATCAACTGCTGGAGTGGATGGAGCTGGATCATGTCCATTTTGCCGAGGTGGAACAAAATCATCTCCGCGTAATGAAACAGCGCAAGAAGGCACTGGACAGTGCCGTGGAGCAGGTGAAACGGCTTCGCCGTCAGGAGAGCGGGGAAGGGTAGCAGTGAAGGTGGGGACGGGGAAAAGGGCAGGGGGATTCTAACGAATCGCAGACGCCTTATTTAGATGATTTTGGAGAGATGAGAAATGTAACGAATCTCAGCGACGCTATTTAATCTAAAAGCTGCGATAAACGACGAAAAGATGCCTATAACGCGAGAATAGCGGGTCTCAGATTCGTTACATTTTCCAAGTGGCTGAAATACACCAAATAGCGTCACCTCAGTTCGTTAGCCACAGTGAAAATGAAATGAATTCTTTATTGAACTTTGAGATTTGGGAGAATGAGTGTGAAAGCAGCCTGGTAGCGCTGATTCTTGGTTTACAAGTTAATCGTAAGTTTGAAGAGAAAATTGGAGTGGCTTAGTACCAGTACCTGGTCAATGAAAGAACAAACCCGTTATGACATTTCGCAATACGCGTACGACAGGAAGGGGCTCAAAACGTGATCACCATCAGTCTGTGCATGATTGTGAAGAACGAGGAACGCACGCTGGCGCGCTGTCTGGACTCGGTTGCCGGCATCGCGGACGAGATCGTCATTGTGGATACCGGTTCATCGGATCGCACGATGGACATCGCTGCGCAGTATACCAACCATGTCTACACATATGAATGGAAGGAAGACTTTGCCGCAGCGCGGAATGAGTCATTCGCCAAGGCCACGCAGGAGTATATCCTGTGGCTGGATGCGGATGATGTGCTGCTGCCCGCGGAACGGGCGAAGCTGGAGGTGTTGAAGCAGCAGTTTCCGTCCGGGGGGAAGACGGAAGCTGTGATCTTGAACTACACGCTGGCCGAGGGAGCGGAGGGAAGTCCACTTGTGACGGACCGACGCCTTCGCCTGGTCAAGCGGGATGCCGGGTGCCGCTGGCATGGCCGGCTGCACGAGCAGCTCAGCTTCCCGCGGGGCGAGGTTATTACGGCAGACATTGCCGTCACGCATCGCCGCGAAGCGGGACATCATTCGGCGCGAAACGTGCGCATTCTGCGCAAATGGATCGCCGAAGAGGGCGTAGCCCAAGGTCGCCTACTGTTTTATTATGCAGGCGAATGTTATGACCGCCAGCGTTATGCGGCGGCGGCACGCGGGTACGCGAAGCTGCTGGAGCAGCCAAGCGGTTACCGCGAGGATCGCCTGATTGCCTGCGCGCGGTTAGCGGAATGTTATGAACGACTGGGTGAGCCGGGCCGTAAGCTCGGAGCATTGCTGCAGTCGTTCCAGTATGATCTGCCACATGCCGATTTCTGCTGTGCCATTGCGGCCTGTTTTCATGAACGGCAGGAACCCGTCTCGGCGATCTACTGGTATATGCAGGCGGTGGACGTGAGCAGCCGCGATCCGGGTCTGCGCCCGGTGCCTATGGCTTGCCGTACATGGCTGCCACATGCCCGTTTATCCCTTTGTTATGCCCATCTGGGCAACTGGGAGCAGGCACTCATGCATAACACCAAAGCCCGTGATTATTTGCCCAACGATCCCGGGTTGCTTGCCAATCGCCAGAAGCTCGAAGTTGTGGTACGCAAGGAGATGAAGGAGCGGGAAGAACGTGGTGAAGTGTCACCGCGTAAGTAGGGAGACGAACTGGGACAGATGAGGACAGAAGGGTTTGAAGCGGGATTAGGAAATAGGGGAAATAGATTGAAGTAGAAGTGAAATAACAATAAAAACTAATTCGTTGCTGGTAGGATGCGATAGTGCGGATCAGTGAAAATAAGGGTTGAGTGGAAATAGAGTGTGAGGCACAATTGCCAGCAGAAGCAGAAGCAGAAGCAGAAGCAGAAGCAGAAGCAGAAGCAGAAGCAGAAGCAGAAGCAGAAGCAGAAGCAGAAGCAGAAGCAGAAGCAG